>CAVTWK010000004.1:0-27414 GCA_963738485.1 uncultured Acidobacteriota bacterium | reverse complement strand
TGAGCTGGCGCAGTCGGCGCTGGGGTTGAAGATCATCTGATCGCGCGGGCACGCGGCCGGGCGCGGCTCACCGCGAGACGTGACATCGCACGCAGACTTCGAAGCCGATCGCCCAGGCGGTCTGCCCCGAATGGCACTTGGCGCAGAAGAGCCCGCCGCGCATCGCGTCCATCGTGACCGGGTTGGCGCCAGCCTTCATGGCGAAGACACTGGGGTGGCAGGCCGAGCAGCGAAAACGGACGCGGTGGAACCAATGCGGGAACGTGGCCGGCGGGAGGTCGTCGGTGGGGACGGCGTCCGGACCGGCCGCTTGACCACCGGGCGTCGCGCCCGTGCGGCCGGGCCGAAGAAACTGGATGTCGCCTCTGAGCGCGTGGGGTTTCCCGCGATTCGCCTCACCCAGTGACCAGAGATAGCCGACGAGCGCCCAGAGGTCTTCGGGCGGAAACGCGGCGCCGAACGCGCCCATGGGCGTGCCGTCGATGCCCGTGACGAGCGCGCGGTACAGATCTTCCGGCGTGCCGCCGGACTTGGCCGGGCGTCCGCTCGTGAAGTCAAACGGCCGAACCGGGTCGCCAGCTTCATCGCGGAGCGCGAGCGCGGCCGCACCGTTGCCGTCCCCGGCCGCGCCGTGGCATCCGGGGCACACCAGGCCGTACATCTCCTTCCCCCGCGCGTTCATGGCCGGTGTGAACGTGGGGCGAGACGGGATCGCCACGGGCTCGACAGCGGGATCGGAGACGAAACGCGGAGAGAGAGACTTGACGAAGGCGACCAGTGCCAACCGATCGTCGAGGCTGAGGCCCGAGAAGGCGGGCATCAGGCTCCCGGGCACGCCGATGGTGATGGTCCGGAACAGATCCCAGTCGGTGGCCAACGCCCCCGTGGGGGTGGATCGGAATCGGTAGGCCCCGCGCGTCAGGTCGCGCGGTCTGAGCGGCAGCGCCTGCGCGAACGGCCCTTTGCCGTCGCCCTTCTCTCCGTGGCAGATCGCACAAGCCGCCTGGTAGACGCGCCCGCCCTGGGCTACGACGTCGGGCGTGACCGCGATCACCGACGTCCGCGTGCGGGCCAGATCGGCGACCACGGCTGCCTCATCGGCAGGCTTCAACCGTTCGTGGCAGCGGCCGCAGCCGGTCTCTAGTGCAAAGGACACCTTGCCGTGACAGGTGCCGCAGGACTCGCCGCGCAGGATGGCCTGCATCCCAGGCCGTTTGCCGGCCACGCCAGGATGGCAGCTCGCACAGTTGAGCCACAGCGTATGACTCGCATGCGGAAAGGACACATTGTAGAAAGGGGCGCCCGCCGGTTCGATGTTCACCGTCAGGTCGAACGGCGGCGTCGCGCCGCCCGAGAGCGAAGGCCCGAGCGTGGATAGCGTGAACGGCGCCCTCGGCGCCGACGACGGATTGATCTCGGCGCGGGGATCGATGAGCCCATCGACGATCGCCCTCACCCAGTCCACCCCACCCACGGTGTCTCGGGGCATGGCCGCGACGACGTCGGGCCAGGCGTGTACCGATTCCAGGGCGGGCCTGGGCTTCGGGGGGACGGGGAGCAGCACATCGACCTGCGGCGCCACCGCGGTCACGTGCGAGGCGACCGGGCCGGCCGGAACAGCCGAGTTGACCGGCTCTCCGTTAGGCGGCGCCGCCTGCGCCGCGACGCCATCGAAGAAGACGCTGAGGATCGCTCGTTTCGTCGCGGGAGCGCAGGCGCCCGCGCCCACGAGGAGCAGCCCAACGATTGCCGTGCGCTTCGGTTCCCACTTCACGTACGCCCCCTACCGTCAGTCAACGACCCCTGACCGTCGCCTGTTCGAGAATCACCTCGTACCTGTAGCCGGAACCGAGATCCCGCCCGATGGCGAGAACTCCGGACATCGTCACGGTGTCCCCTACCGCCACTACCGCCGCCGTCGTGACAATGAGGTCGTGTGTGCCGTCGGCGGCTGAGCCAGACCCGTCCTGAAGATGGATCCAGTTCCGGCCCATGATGCCGAGGTTGACCTTGACGACCCTGCCGCGAGCCACGACGACCTTATCGGCCAGCGACGCGCGTTGCTTCCAGATGTCAGCGATGGCCATCCCACCTTCAGGCGCGGAGATCCGCTCGAGCGCTTGCGGGGAGGTTGCGTTGGCCCCACGACTTCCTGCGGCTGCGTTGGGCGGCTCGACGAACGGCAGCAGCGGCTCCCCCTCCCGGGCGATCTGGGACACGAAGTAGATCAACGGAAAGTCGCGATTCAACGCGTTGCTGCGAAAGCCCTCCATGGGCATTTCCAGCGGGACAGTCAGCCGTTCGCCGACCTTGACCGGAATCTGGGTCGCCGCCACCCACAGGTCGCGACCGGACGCTTGCAGCCGAAAATAGGTGTATCCGCCCGCGTTCATGGTTTCGGCGACCGTGCCCGTTGCCGTGCCCGCGCCCGAGGACTCGGGTGCCTTCCCGGCTGGCGCCTGGGTCGGCTGGGCGGCGACGGTCGCTGGACGGCTGCTGCATGCGGCCACGCATCCCAGCATGGCGAGAGCGAAGACGACGGAACGGTTCGGTCGATTCATCTGGTGCTCCTGTATCGAGTCCTGAGACGTTCGCGACGCACAGCGCCGCGGATACCCTGCCAAGCGGGTCGATCACCCGAAGGAACGCGTGAGGCCGATCGCGGATCGCAGCCCGTCGAAAGGGCGACCGACTCGCCGGCCCCAGCTTCTGCCAATCGACGCCGACATGTCGAACTTCGCTCGCTGCCAGCGAGCCTCGATGCTCGCCTGGTGGAAGTCCTCGTCGGCCCCGAAGCTGTCGCGCCGGCGCCGCGTGAGCGCCGTCGCCTGAATCGACAGGATCGGCGTCGCCTGCCAGCCAAAATCGACGCTTCCGGAACCGAGCGACTCGCGACGACTCGGGAGGTGGAATCGCGTCACCACCTGGCTCAGGTTCACGTTGAGGGCACGCGCCGCGCCAAACGCGTACGAGAGCGTCTGACCGAATTGGATGACGTCGAGTGAGAGGTTTCTCGCATCCTCGCTGCGACGCTCCCCGTTGAGGGTGACTCTGAGATCCCGCAAGGCCCCGCGCAGCCGAACGCCGGCGGCCCGAGTCGTCCGGCCGAAGACCGATCCATCGTCGAACCCATTGAGCAGTCTGCGATCCACCCGCTGGAAGCGGAAGTGCGGGCTGATCCAGCCATAGTCAACGGAGAGATCGAACACGGGCTGCGTCGTGAGAATCGACGTGAACGGGGAGGCGGCGATGCGGTAGTCGACCCTGATGGCATGGCCGTCCTGAATCCGCCCGGACGGAAGAATGTTGATTTCGGCGAACTCACCGATGAATTCAACCGTGTAGTCCACGCTCTCGAGAAAGATGGTCGAACGACTGGCGTCCGCGATCTCGATGCTGGCGGGAATGATCCTCGACCCGCGCAGTCTGATGGGCGCGCCAAATCGGGCGGTGTGGGCCTCGTCGAGCACCGCGTCCTCGCGCCCGCTGAACCTGTTGTCAGCGCGGTCGTATGTCCCTCCGCCCCTGATCGTCAGCCGGCCGTCGGCCGGGAGCCGCTTGCGATAGTCACCCAGCAAACTGCCGCCGTACGCGCCGCGGCGGCCCGTGGGGAGGTGGTCGATCGAGCCTCTGACGGCCACGGTCGTGATGAGGCTCTCGTACAGGCGATGCTGCAGCTGGAAGTCGGCGCGCTGGCTCTCCCGCTCGAGGGAGGACGCGTCAACGCGCTCCAGGCGATAGGAAGCCCGAGTCCCAAGCGTCGGATTCAAGCGGTAGTTCAACCGCGCATCGGCCATTACGACGTCTCTTCGCAGATTCCCTCCACGCCGATTCACCGACAGCGTAGTCGCGACACTCCGGTCCCTGACGTCCTTGTCGAGCACGACGCCGGTACTGAAGCGTCGCGGTGTCGAGCGGGAAGCTCAGGCCAGGGAAGACGAGGTCCGTCCGGCGCTCCCGACGATAGTCGAACGAGAAGGGTTGGCGCGATGACCTTCCGGCGCCGGAAAACTCGAAGGTGCGCGTCGCTTCCCCTTCCCGAACGACACCCTGATCAACTCGAGCCTGTGACTGACTGGATTCGCCGGTCCAGTTGATTGTTGACTCGAGGAGAGGCGCACGGACTCTGATGACGGTGCCGCGTCGCTGTGTCCGGTAGTCGTGTACCGTGCCGAACACCCTCGGAGCCACGCTCTGGGTGCGGGCGGCGAAGAGCGCCACCGAAACAACGCGTCCTGGTAGCGCGGTCACGCCCGCATCGTAACCCGTCACGCGACCCGCGCCGGGGCTGGTCGATTCGCCCAGGCGATACGCGTCGAGACCCACCATGAAATCCAGACCGACATTCCCGGTGAGAAGCTGAGGTCCCAGCGTCAGTCCGGCGTTGCGCACAGTGGCCTGTCCTCGAAGGGCCCGCCGAACGACGTCGAACGACTCGTGCCCCGTGTCGTTGCGATTTGAATCGAAGTCGAACAGCGCGGTCGTCCGTCCCCCCCAGTGACCGCTCCGAGCGAACCTCGCCAGTGCCCAGCCAGCGGCCGCGCCGACTTCCTTGGCGGTGCGCGTCCACGCGCCCAGAAGGTTCGTGTCGCCACTATTGGCGGGATCGGCCGCGCGCGGATTCGGAATGGGCCCTTGGCCCTCCGCGCTCGGCACAGGCTCCTGCGGGGGGGCCGCGCCGTCCAGGAGCGCCGGCGCCAACGGGCGTCCCTCCAGCGGCGCCAGGCCGGCGCGGTCAACGGCCGACCAGAGCCCGCCGGCCGCTCCGAGCCCGAGGTTGAGACGGAGTCGCGAAGACGGCGTCTCGTTGGGGGCCCCGGTCGGAGCGGCCGACGGATGTCGAGGATCGGGAGTTTCGCCGGACGCTGGCGCACTCGAGCTGGTGGCGGCCTGCGCGCGCTCCGCGCCGGCGCCCGGGAGGTTCTGAACGAGGGCCTGGCTCGACCCGGGAGTGCGGTCTGACTGGCCGCCGAACGCCGCAGACGCGCAGCCGCAGATCACGCTCACCGTCGCGATGAGCCTCAGGACGAGACTGCGCGGCACGCGGGCCTGAGCGCAGGCACGCACTAGTTGAACCTCGGACGGTGAGGGTGCAGGCTGTCATTGCTGCGGTAGTCCCCCATCACGAGATGGCACTTGCGGCAGATGTAGTTCGAATCGCGGACGTCGGTCGACCCCCGCAGGAACGGGTCGTCCTGGACGCTGGACGGCGCATTGTGGGGGTCGTGACACGAGGAGCACTCAATCCCGGTCGCCCCGACAGCTGTCCCCGCGCTCACATCGGCTCCGGCCTGCTTGAACAGGCGGATGCCGACGGCCGTGGGGTCGGGCCGAAATCCCGAGACCGCCCCACCCGCCGTCGTCACGCCGTTGTACGTGCTCGGCGATCCGGCAAAGGGATACGGAAAGGCGAAGGGGTGATTCAAGGCCAGGTCGCCCGTCCGATTGCCGATCTGGACGTTGTCGCCGTCGTGGTTGTCGTTGTCGAGGGGATTGGTGACCCACGACTGCCCGTTGAACCAGGCCACGCTCCCGATGGCCCGACTGCCGTCGTGACAGCTCAAGCAGAACTTGGACGGGCCCTGCCAGGTCAGACCGATCGTGGGATAGGTCGTGCCACCCGCGGTCGCGACCCTGGACCAACGGAAGGCGTTGTTCGACAACGTGTGATTCCACGTCAGCCGGCTCGAAATCGCGCGGTGGGGCGTGTGGCAGAAGGTGCACGGCGCCGAGGACGCAGAGCCGGCGTCTTTGCCCGAGAAGTCGTGCTTCGAGCCGCGGACCTGACCGTCCGCGCGGAGCGTGAACACCAGCACCCAGGCCAGGCTCAAACCGAGCCGTGACGCGCGCCCGACCCTCACCGAGCCCTCGCCGTGGCAACCGGCCTCGTGGGTGAAGTGTCGCCGGAACCGGAGACCGGCACCGCTGCCGTCCCGTCGACGAGCTTGTAGACCGACACGCGATAGTTCAGGAAGTCGGCCACGTAGATGCGATTCTGCCTTATCGATGGCAATGCCGGTCGGGTTGGCGAGCAAGCCGGGATTCTCGCCTCGCCCCCCAAAGAAGAGGAGCACCTCTCCTTGCTGATTGAAGATTTGGACGTTCGACCAGCCAGAATCGACGACGTAGACGTTGTCGAACGAGTCGAGCGCGACGCCCTTCGGCTTGTCGAACATGCCGTAGCTGTTCCCGCGCTCGCCGATGCGCCTGAGGAACTTCCCTTCCGGGTCGAAGACGTCGATCCGGGCATTCAGCGTGTTCGACACGTAGACATTGCCCTTGGAATCGACCGCCACGAACGTGGGAAACAGGAGGCAGCCGTCGCAAGACCCCCGTCCGTTCCCCAGCGTCCGCAGCAAGTTTCCCTGGAGATCGAACACCTTGACCGAGTGGTCGGGCGAGTCCTGCCTCGAAGGGTCGGCCACATACAGGCGGCCCCGGCCGCGGTCCAGTTCGAGCCCGGCGGGCCGGATCAAACTGGGGTGCGTGATGACCCGCACGACCTGCAGGGCGCGATTGAGTACCGTGATTCGCTTGCCGTCCTGCTCGGATACGTAGATGTTCTCGGCGTTGTCGATCCCGATGCCGAACGGCCGGTCGAAGGGCTGCGACAACGGCGCAAACGTCTTCCTCTCGAAATCGCCGACGAAGACGGACATCTGCCCGAAGTCGGCGACATACACCCGCTGGCCGTCGTCGGACGGGGCGATGTCCATCGGTTGATACAAGTGGTCGCTCGGCGGCGTTCTCCCGGCGATGAAATTGACGAACGACTCTCTCAGGCCCGCTTTCGCCGCGCCAATCGATTGCCCGTCGGCGAGCAACTGAACGAACGTGATCCGCGGCGGCAGGGGCGGCTCGGGCCACACCGGCAGGACCACCTCCGGCCCTGGCGCCGGCCGGACAGGCACCGTCGCACAGCCACCTGTGACCGCGGTCGCGACCGCGAGGACCACCAGTCCCACCGGCATCCACCGGCGAGATCGGCGTGAGGTTTCTGGCGCCACGGACCGCTCGCCGAATGGCGACCGCGGCGTGGCGTCGTGATCGGAACAGTTGGCCGAGGCGATGCGACCCATCGGTCCAGGGCACGAAGGTTGGTATGACACGGCCTCCCTCACTCGCCCCGAGACGCGGCCTGTCGAGGCCGCGTTTCGAGGCAATGCTGACTGGGGGCGTGATGGCAGGGCCACGAAACTGGCGAGCGCCAGGCGTGGATGGTGGCGGGGCCCGCCCCGACTGCTGCCCGCCCCCACAGGCGGCAATCGGCGAAGGGCGCGTGCTGGTCGATCAAGCGCGGCGGACGACTCGCATCGGATTACTTGCTATGACATTTCAGGCAGAGGTACCCGTCAGCTCCGGAGCTGACCGAACCGTCCAGCTTGCCGCGCAGGAAGAACCCGTCCTTGACGGCCGACCCGTTATGGGGATCGTGACACGAGGAACACTCGATCCCCGTGGCCCCAACCTGGGTACCTGCGGCGACATTGGTCCCGGACTGCACGAAGAGGCGGATCCCGGTTGCGGTCGGATCGGACTTCCATCCCGACGACAGCGCCGGAGTCCCTGTCGTCACGCCGTTGTAGGTACTGGCGCTGCCGTTGAACGGGAACGGATGAGCGACCGGGTGATTGCCGGCCATGCTGCCCGGCGTCCCGTTCCGGCCCGCGATCTGGTAGTCGTCACCGTTGTGGTTGCTGGCGTTGATCGCGCCAGCGCCGGTGCGGCTGGCCATTCGGAACCACGCCACATCGCCAATCGCCACACTGCCGTCGTGGCAGCTGAGACAGAACTTCGACGGCCCTTCCCAGCTTGTCGAAATCGTCGGCAGCGTGGTGCCACCCGTCGTAGTCGCACCGGCCTCCCAACTGAACGTGTTCGCCGACAACGTGTGATTCCACAACAGGCGCGTCTGCAGGGCCCGGTGTGGCGTATGGCAGAACGTACACGCGCCGACCGCGACGCTGTTGGCGCTCTGCGTGGAGAAATCATGCTTCGTGCCCGAAATGCCGGTTCCGGAAGCCTGCGCCGCCGTCTGCTGCGTGAACAGCACGCCCCACAACGCGGCAACCGCCAGGTAGCCGAACGATCCACGAACTCGCATACCGATGCCCATTGGTCAGTCCTCCGAGGGAACGAGGTCGATCGCGCCGCGCTTCGATCAGCGCCCCGACACGCGGTCTCAGTGCAAAGCCCCTGCCGCACGAGCGGCGGGCGACCTTCATCTGATTTGCTCGGAATTCGGCGGGGCAGGAACCCGCGCGCGGAGCCGGGGAGCGTTACGCAGCCGCGACACTGTCGCGCTGCTGCGACAGGCCGGAGCGCCAGCGATCTTCGCGGGCGACACTCAGGATGACGAGGATCCCGGGCGGAAGTCCTCGGCGCGCAGGGCGTGACGGTGCAGCAGCCGGTGCAACACGGTCCGCTGCAGGCCGGCGAGGACAGCGGCCCGGGAGATGTTGCCTTCCGTCTGCTCGAGGAGGGCTCTGAGATAGGTCGCCTCGAAGGCCCTGATGACCCGGCGCTTGGCCGCGTTGAACTCGCCCGCCGATGCTCGCGCTTCAGGGGCCTCAATCAACTCGGCCGGAAGTCGGCCGGCATCACCTGGTTGGACTCGGAGAGCAGGATGGCTCGCTCGAGCACGTTGCGCAGTTGGCGCACGTTGCCCGGCCAGCCGTAGCGCTCGAGGAACATCAGAGCGGCGCTCGAGACGCCTCGCACCGCGGTCCCGTGCCGGGCGGACAGCTCCGCCACGAAATGCTGCGCCAGCAGGCCGATGTCTCCAGCCCGGTCGCGCAGCGGAGGGATGTCAATCCGCACGACGTTCAGGCGGTAGTAGAGGTCCTCCCGGAACTGCCCCTTGCGCACGCACTCTCCGAGATCCTGATTGCTGGCCGCCACCACGCGGACATTGACGGGGATCTGCGCGACGCCCCCAATGCGGCGGATCTCCCGCTCCTGCAGGACGCGGAGCAGCTTGACCTGCATCGGCAGCGGCACGTTCGAGATCTCGTCGAGGAAGATGGTGCCGCCATCGGCGGACTCGAAGACACCCAAGCGAGTGCCTACCGAACCGGTGTACGCCCCGCGTTCGGCACCGAACAATTCGGATTCGAGCAGCGCCTCAGGCAAAGCCGCGCAGTCGATGGGCATGAACGGGCGCGCACGGCGGCGGCTGTTGTCATGGATCGATTGGGCGACCAGCTCCTTGCCAGTGCCGCTTTCGCCCGAGAGCAGGACGCTGGCATCGGTGTCCGCGACGCGCCGGACGAGATTGAGCACGCGCTGCATGCTGGGACTTCCACCGACGATGGCCTCGAGCCGCGAGGAGGCGGCGACGCGGTGCTTGAGCTGCTCGTTCTCCGCGCGCAGTCGGCTGAGTTGCAGCCCCCGCTCGACCGCCACTTCCAGGTCCTGCATCGTGAAGGGCTTGGTGATGAAGTCGCACGCGCCCTCCCGCGTGGCGCGCAGCGCCGTCTCCATCGTCGCGTGGGCCGTGATGACGAGGACGGTGAGGCCGGGCTGCTGGTGGCGCGCCCACCGCGCCAGCTCGAGTCCGTCCTTGCCGGGCATGACGAGGTCGGTGATCAGGAGCGCGAACGGGCCGGTCTCGAGGATGCGCTCGGCCTGCTCGGCCGAGGACGCCACCTCCACGTCGTGGCCGCTCCCCGCCAGGATCCGCCGACACGTCTCCAACATATCTGCTTCGTCATCGACGACGAGAATCCGGGCAGCCCTACTCATGGGGCCAGCCTGCCTCGTGACCGCTCGCATCGATCGGGGCGGCCACGCCGGCCGCGGCCGGGAGGGAAACGCGGAACTCGGTGCCCGTGCCCGGAGTGCTCTCTACGGCCACGTGACCGCCGTGATCCTGGACAATCCGACGGACGATCGACAGGCCCAGCCCCGACCCGAGTCCGACTTCCTTGGTGGTGAAGAAGAGTTCGAAGATGCGACTACGATCTTCCGGCTTGATGCCGGCACCCGTATCAGTCACGACAAGATCCACCCACGTGCCTCCCGTCCGGAGCGATGCCATCACGGTGACGCGACCTCGCCCTTGAATGGCCTGAGCGCCGTTCGCCAGGAGGTTGACGAAGACCTGCTCGAGTCGGTCGCGGTCGCCTTGCACGAGCGGGAGGTTCGGCTCGAACCGGCACTCGAAACTGACGCTCGTGTTCAGAAACACCGGCCGCACAAGTGCGATCGCCGACTCGACGACCGCGGTCACATCCATGGGCTCACGCACCGACCGCGTTCGCTCAGCCGTGTCGAGCAGATCCCTGACCGTCTTCCCGATCCGCTGCGCCTGCCGGCGAATCGTATCGATGTCCTCCTGGATGTCCGCCAGGTACGGCTTGTCGCGGGTCACACTCGCCAGATAGTCCGAGCGCGCGACCAGCACCCCCGCGGGGTTGTTGATCTCGTGCGCGACGGCGCTGGCGACCGCGCCGACCGACGCCAACCGCTCGGCCAGCGAGAGACGGCGCTGGGCCTCCGCGAGCTCCTGGTATTGGTGGCCGATGGTCCGCTCAGCCACAAGAACCAGAATGCCTGTCGCAACCGATCCGACGATGACGAACACGGTGAGCACGGAGAACGCGGCCTGCATCTGTCGGCCGACCCCGGCGTTGATGCGGACCAGGTTATGGTACAACTCGACCGCGCCGACAATCCGGCCGTCGATCGCGACCGCCTCGCGCAGGAGCATGGCCTCGATGAAGTCATTGGGCGCCACCCGTGGCGGCCGGCTCCTCTCCCCCTGCCAGACCTGCTCGGCGATCTCCCCGGCCTCGTTGATGCCCAGTTCCACCGTCCGCCCCTCGAGCTCGAGGCGCACCCGGCGCAAGTCGGGATAGCGCCCGAACTCCGGCACCAATCGCGCCGCCACCCTCGGGTTCAAAAGAACTTCCTCGACCGGCGCGCCGGATCGGCGTCGGGAGACCATGTCCCCACGCGCAAACTCGGCGACGTCGCGAATCTGGAGCCTGGAGAACTCCACGAACTGCTGCTGGCCGATTCCCGCGAGCACGACGACCAGGCAGGCGGCCAGCGACACGAAGACCAGGTTGAACCGCAGCACGTGGTGCAGGAGCCTCAGCTTGCTTTCGCGTTCCATGGTCAGGGCCAGCAGAATCAGCCCCGTCAGATGGAGCGCAATACCGATGCCCCACGCCTGTTCGATGAACGAGGGCCACAGCACACCGACGATGCCGCCTGAACGGCCGGCCGCCACGAGGAGCAGCGCGCCGGCCGACAGACGGTTGGACCACCCGAGCATCGCGGCACCGAGGACCAGCACGGCAACGTCAGCCAAGCGCATAGACGTCAGGGGTTCGATACTGAGCAGCATCCGGGACGATTCGTACGGAAGCCTGACGAGGGCGACACCGACGGGCACCACGGCGAGAAGGAGAAAGGCCCACACCCGCCGACCGTGTCGATTCCGCATGAGATGCGCGGCGCCCAGTCCCGCGCTCGCGCACACACGCGCGCCATCGGAGAGCAGCAGGAGCCAGTGGTAGGAGGTATCGACGTCCCCTGCCGGAGAGACGGCAAGCCGGTTGTAGGCTGCCTCGGCCGCGAATGCCGCGCAGAGCAGGGTGAACCCGACGAGCAGAGCCCCCCACACCGCGGATCGCGCTCGCTCCTGGAAGCCGACCCAGAGCAGAACGGCCAGCGGAAGGCCGCTCAGGACCAGTTCGAAGAGCGTCAGAATGAAGGCGGCTTCGGGGGAATACGTCAGCATCGGTACGCCAACCACGGCGGCGACGGCGCCGGTCGTCAGTGAAGCTCGAAATCCAGGGCGACCGACTCCCGATCACGAACCGTCACGGCCTGCCGCCGCGGGCTGAGCCGCTCGTGCCAGGCGACCACGTTGAAGGTGCCTGCCGGAACGTTTTCGAACACATACGTCCCGTCGGCCTGAATCACCGCGGCATACGGGGAATCCGCGACGATGATGTACGCGGACATCTCTGCGTGGACATTGCACAGCAGTTCCACGACGCCAGGCACATCGAACACCAGACGCTTGGTGACGCCCCGGGGATACGTGCCGAGATTGAAACGCTTGGCTCGCGAGGCCGAGAACACGTTGTGACGCACATCGTCACTGTTGGGAAAGGTCACCGTGGTGCCCGTCGTCACCGGAAGCACGTGCGGCACGAAGGCGAGGTCGACCTGGTCCATCGTCGCGGGCAGACCCGGAGCCCACGCGCGGCCCGGGATCTTCTCAACGTAGACAACAGCTCCGCGGCAACTGGGGAGGGCGCGGCACACGACTTTCCCTTTGACCGTGCCTCCGGTCGCG
This sequence comes from uncultured Acidobacteriota bacterium, assembly GCA_963738485.1. GTDB lineage: Bacteria > Acidobacteriota > Vicinamibacteria > Vicinamibacterales > SCN-69-37 > CAVTWK01. The sequence continues at coordinate 15,101 of CAVTWK010000004.1, read as the reverse complement.
ACACCCCAACCGGAGGCACCGGCCATCACAAAGGCGGCACCGGCACACGTCGCTCGAACACGTTTCCACGCAATACCCATGTCCTCCTCGGTCAGCTGCCCAGACGGCAGCCACGCGCCGGCCAGCCGGCTGACGCCGCCGGCCCCCTAGAACGCCAGGTCCAGCCGCACGCGCGCGCGACTCTCGCCGCCAGCCTGGCGCACGCCACCGAACGAGGTCGGCAGGTACGCCTCCCACTCGGCCACGACGCGCACGTTGGCGCGGATGGCAAGCGCCACCCCTGGCACCAGACGACGGAGGTCCCGACGGCCGCGCTGCGAGGCGGTGTCGTACCGGACAATCCCCACCGCCCACGGCTTGACGACGTAGTTGGCCTCGACGGACGCCGCGGTGAACCTGGTGGGAACGTCCTGCAGTTCGTCCTGCCCTCGGAACACCACCGCAGAAAGATTGAGGCCCCCGATGAACACGTCCAGGTCCCCGCCGACGCGCCAGAAGGGATCCTCGCCGCCGGCGAGGCCACCCCGGCCAAAGTAGCTTGACGTCCCGATCCTGACCGAGTTGTCCAGCCAGCTCTCGGCGCGAGGCGACTCCTCGCGTTCCTCGGTCGATCCGGTCACGCCAAGCCCACCGAACTTGTACGACAGGCGGCTGTAGACATCCTTGGCCGTGTTGCTGTCTGCAGCGGCACCGGTTCCGTTGACGACACCCACCGCGTACTCCAACCCTCCTCGGCCCTGCCGCCCGCTCTTGGCTCCCCAGAACTCGAACCCGGCCTGCGGGCTTCGGAGCCGAAGGCCGTCTTCCCGGCTGCTGAAGTCGGTCGCGATGAAGTCAGAGACCGTCAGGCGGCGATGAAAATGCGAGAACGGGACGGCCCGGATCTCGAAGCGGCCGATCAGGAGATTGGCAAGGGTCGTTCCGCCGATCTGGTCGAACTGGATGAACGCACGCTCCAGGTCGACCTGGCTTTCGTGACTGACCGCCAGCTCAGCGAAGTAGGAAATGCCTTCACCCGCGGTGCCCCCGGCCAGGATCTCGAACTCGGCGGGGAAGACAAAGTCGACGCGCGCCGCCTTGTGGGGGTCGACAACCACGTCATTCATGATCCGAAACGCGACGGGTGCGGCCCCCGGAATCCCGCCCGGCCACACGGCGTTGGGCCACAGGCGCTTCCAGGCGGGCGCTCCCAGCTGCACATCAGGTATCCGGACGTACCGCTCGTCGTTCGGGGGAATCCGGTATCCGTTGTTGCGAAACGCCGTCCCGAATGCGTTCAGCTTCGGAATCAGAACATGACACGTGATGCAGGACGTCTGGTAGCGGCGAGCGAATGCCGGAATCGCGAGAGCGTCAGCTGGCACCAGCAACGCGAGAAGGGCGCCTGCGGACAGGACTGCGCGCCAAGCATCCAGACGTCGCTGTCTCATGATCGTGACCAGTCGGAATATACACGTTCTCGGCTCCAGGTGGGCCGGGCCGCCGGCCGCTGTCGACGGAGCAGAGCGACTGAGAAACGCCGCAGGTCACCCAGCGATCACCCCGAGGTTGTGCGAACGCCGCGAGCCGGTCTGTCGCGCCCGCGGTCACCTGCGAGAGCCCGCGCCGCCGCTACCCGCCGACGACTCTGCGCCACCAGGACTTCGGCTGTGCGGGAGGCGTGAGCGGGGCGGACGCCGATGGGGCCGGGGCTACCGGGACGGTCTCCTCCTCGCGGCACTGACAGCGATCCGCCAGGGCCACATCGCCCAACACCTGCTCCACGTGAGCGCCGCAACCCGCCCACGTCGGCTTGCCGCAGCGTTGACACGTTACTCGTCGGCACATGAGGCGGGATCATATCGCGGTAGGCGGATTTCGCCTCAGCAGGTCAGGCACGCGAGGTGCCCGACGGCTGCGCTCCGCCTATTGCACGCCGCAGCTCGCGGTGAACACACGCCCGGCCTGGCCCGGGACGGACTGTCCGATGCCGGCATCTCCGTGGGCGCGATGGGCCGGCTCGGCGCTCACACTCACGCTGACCTGCACGTAGAAGCCGGCGCCTGTCCGGTGGCACAGCGTCACCTTCGGCCCCTCGACCTCGGCGGGCGCGATGCCGAGGTAGTGGCTGCGATCCGAATCCGTCACGCTCCCCGATCGCGTGCCCGTCGCCCAGTTCGCCGAGACGGTGCCGAGGTTGCTGTACTGCCCGAGGGCGGCGACTCCGGCGCCCGTGCACGTCATCGACGAGGCCGGACCCAGGGTCGTCTGGCCGCCGCAGGTGACCGCGACGCCCTTGTCGTCGACGACGGTGATCGCCGTGAGATTGACGGTCCCGGTGTTGGTCACCACGTAGCGCCAAGTCACCGGACTTCCCACGAGGATCTCCGGGCCCGGCGCGCTGTCGGCATCTTCACCGTTGGGTGGATTTCTCGATGTCGACCGATGCGCCGTCGGGACGGCAGTTGGCGTCGAACACCGTGCCAGACTGCCCCGGCACGGGATCGCCGACCTTGCCGTCGCCGTGCGCGCGGTGGGCGGCCTCGGCGTCGTCGCTGACATCGATGAGGTGGTAGCTGCCGTTGCCTTCGGCGTGGCACAGGGACACCTTGCGGGCCCGCGCCTCCTCGACGATCACGGCCGCGGTCCCTGTCAGCTGCACGCGCACCTGGATGAACTGGTCGGCCCAGACGTCGACGGCGCCCGTTGTCGCGTTGATGGTGCTGCTGCGAAACTGCAGGCGAATGCTGCCGGCCGGCACGCCGGGAATCTCGAACGCTCCCGACTCGCCGACCGCCGCCGTGAGGTTCGTCCCGACGACCTGGGCCGTCAGGCCCGCGGTCGACAGGCCCGGCTGTCCCCACGTCACGACGCCCGCGACCACCGCGTTCGCGCCCTGACTGCCCCCGGTCGCCGCGGACGGCGACGCGGGCGCACTCGCCCCGCACGCCACGGCCAATAGCAGCGCGGCGCACACGCCCAGCTGCGCGCAGCACGCGCGGACGGACAACGGCAAACTTGTCTGTGTCGCCATGACATTGCAGTCAGCAAGGCCGATGCCGACGCCCCGAACACCGGTCGTGGGAGAACACCGACGCAGCCAGGTGAGTTCTACACGGCGGCGGCGCCGTGCTACGTCGTTTGTGCACGGTGGACAGGATCGTGACCGGGCCATGTGCCCTCTCCATCAACCCGACCCTCTGCCAAGATGCCGCGCATGCGCCCCTGTCGCTGGGCCGGACTCTAAACCGACGCGCCACTCAGAATGGGGGGGACGTCAGAGAGGACCGCCGACAGCGTGGACGACGGCGTCGTGCGCGCGCGGGTTTCCGATCGGCCGTTCGCCGAGAAGTGTGGTGCTATACTCGCCACCTTCAATGGATTGCGTTCGCGGGGAGTTGACATGGATGGCTACCTGGGAGTCCTGGTCTATCTCGTCCTGATAGCGGGCTTTGCGGTGGTCTCGCTGGCAGCCGCCCGGCTGCTGCGTCCAGCGCGACCGTTCACGGCGAAGCTCGAGTCCTACGAGTGCGGCGCCGAACCGGTCGGCGAGGCGTGGGTCCAGTTTCCGGTCGGCTTCTATCTCGTCGCCCTCGTCTTCATCCTGTTCGATGCCCTCGCGGTCTTCCTCTTTCCCTGGGCGCTGGCCCTGCGCGGATTGGGCGTCTGGGGGTTCGGGTTGATGGTGGCCTTTCTGGCCATCCTCGGACTCGGCTGGGGGTACGCCCACCGAGAAGGAGTCCTCGAGTGGAAATGAAGACGCCGCGCCCGACCGTTCCGGCTCCGGTCTGGCGCGACATCAAGGATCTACAGGACTGGGAAACCTACCGTCAGCAGCGGCCCGAGACCGGCGACAAGCACTCCGCCGCCTTCGAGGCGCTGACGGAGGGCATCCACGCGTTTCCCGGCGGCTTCGTCGTGACGACGGTCGCCGATACCTTCTTCAACTGGGCGCGCAAGTCGTCGGTCTGGCCGGTGACCTTCGGATTGGCCTGCTGCGCCATCGAGATGATGGCCACCTTCGCGTCCCGGTTCGACGTCGAGCGGCTCGGCATGGTCCCGTGGGCCTCGCCAAGACACTCCGACCTCATGATCGTGTCGGGCACGGTCACTATCAAGATGGCGCCCATGCTGGTGCGCATCTACGACCTGATGCCCGACCCCAAGTGGGCGGTGTCGATGGGATCCTGCGCGAACTCGGGCGGACCGTTCCGCCACGGGTATCACGTGGTCAAGGGCGTCGACCGGATCATTCCGGTGGACGTCTATGTCCCGGGCTGTCCACCTCCGCCTGAGTCCCTCCTGAACGGGTTGTTGCTGCTTCAAGACCAGATCGCACATTTCCGCCGCACGGGCCGCCGCGCGGCACCCGCACCGAAAGTAGACTGACGCGGTGACCGCCGAAGCGGCCAAGGCGCTGATCGAACAGCGGTGTGACGTCCCGGTTGTGCTCGCCGGCGCCGCCCTGACCGTCATCGTCCCCACCGATCGGTGGGTCGCGCTCGCTGAACTGGCGCGCCACACGCTCGGGTGCGGCTTCTTCTCGTTCTCCACCGCCGTGGACCTGAAGGACCTCGGGCTCGACGTCATCGCGCGCGTCGAGAACCTCGACGTGCCGTTCGCGCTCACCATGAAGACGCGCCTCGAGCCTGGCCCGACGTCCTGCCCGTCGCTCACCGGCGTCTACCGCGGCGCCAACTGGATGGAACGCGAGTGCTTCGACATGTTCGGGATCACGTTCGAGGGGCATCCCGACCTCCGCCGGATTCTGCTCTCCGACGACTGGCAGGGCCATCCGCTGCTCAAGAGCTACGACGTCGACACGCCGTATCCGCCGTATCGCTGATTCGACTCCGAGACGAGGATGTCCTCCCCCCCGACCCTGCCGCGCCGGCTCCGGTTCCCGCCACCCCGTTGCGGGTGCAGCGGGCACTCGACTACACGGGTAGCGAGCGGCTGACGATGAACATGGGGCCGCAGCACCCGTCGGCGCACGGGGTGTTTCGCGCGATGCTCACGCTCGAAGGCGAGACGGTCGTGGCCGTCGACGCCGTCATCGGCTATCTGCACCGCTGCCATGAGAAGTTGGCCGAGACGCTCACCTACGTGCAGTATCCCTCGATCGCCTCGAAGACCGACTACGTCGCGGCGATGTCGAGCGAACTGGCCTATGTGCTCGCCGCCGAACGCATCGGCGCGATCGACGTGCCCAAGCGCGCCCAGTACCTCCGCGTGCTCGTCGGCGAACTCCAGCGCATCGCCTCACACTGCTTGTGGCTCGGCACCTGGTGCATGGACATGGGGGGCGCGCTCGGCGGCGGCGCCACGATCTTCCTCTACTGCATCCGCGAACGCGAGCTGGTGCTCGACCTCTTCGAAGCGCTCGTCGGGGCCCGCCTGCTCTACGGCTTCCACCAGATCGGCGGCGTGCGCTATGACGTGCCGGCCGGCTGGGCCGAGTCGTGCCGTAAGACGATGGACGTCATCGAACAGCGGCTGACCGAGTACGAGGCGATGCTCGAGGAGAACAGCTTCTTCTTGATGCGCACGAAGGGCGTCGGGGTCATCTCGCGCGAGGTGGCCGAAACCGTCGGGCATCAGCGGCCCTCTCCTGCGCGGCTCGGGTGTCGCCTACGACATCCGCCGCGCCGAGCCGTACTCGTCGTACGAGGACTTCACGTTCACGGTGCCCGTCCACCACGACGGCGACTGCTTTGCGCGCTACCGCGTGCGGATGGTCGAGTTCCGCGAATCGATTGGCATCGTGCGCCAGGTGCTCGACGGCCTGCCAGACGGGCCGATCTCGTCGCGGCCGGGCGTGAAGTCCGTCGCGCAGGTCCGCATCCCGAAGGGCGAGACCTACGCGCGCGTCGAGGGCCCGCGCGGCGAGGTGGGCTGCTACCTGGTCACCGACGGCAGCCCGAAGCCGTACCGGATGAAGTGGCGCGGTGCGTCGTTCTCGAACCTGGCCGTGCTGCCGCACATCATCCCCGGCCACAAGGTCGCCGACGTGGTGGCCATCATGGGGTCGGTGGACCCCGTCTTCGGGGAGGTCGACCGATGAACGAGGTCGGCGCGCCCGTGCTGGTCGCCTGGCCGCCCGTCGTCACGGCCTTGGTCGCCGGCTTCGTCCTGCTCAACGCGATCGTCCTCGCCGTCACCTACGTGACGCTCCTCGAGCGCAAGTTCGCGGCGCGCCTGCAGTCGCGGATCGGGCCGTATCGAGTCGGCCCCCACGGCCTGCTGCAGCCGATCGCGGACGCCGTGAAGCTGATGATGAAGGAAGACATCATCCCGCGCGCCGCCGACCGGCGTGTCTTCAACCTGGCGCCCATCGTCTTCCTCATCCCGTGCATGCTGATCTTCGCGACGATCCCGTTCGCGCCGGGACTGGGCGTCGCCGACCTGAACATCGGCATCCTGTTCTTCCTGGCCGTCTCGTCGATGGAGATCGTCGGCCTGTTCATGGCCGGCTGGGGCTCGAACAACAAGTACGCGCTCATCTCGGTCATGCGCGCCGTGAACCAGATCATCTCCTACGATCTGCCGTTCATCTTCGCGGCCCTGGTGCCGGTGCTGCTCGCCGGATCGCTCCGGTTGTCCGACATCGCGATCGCGCAAGCCGGTCTCTGGTTCGTCTTCTACCCGGTCCTCGGCCAGCTGGCGTTCCTGGCGTTCGTCATCGCAAGCGTGGCTGCCGAGAACCGGGTGCCGTTCGACATCCTCGAGGCCGAGTCCGAGCTGGTCGCCGGATTCCGGGTCGAGTACCTCGGGGATGAAGTTCGCCCTGATCCAGCTCGGCGAGTACGCCCATGTCCTCGGGACGTCGTTCCTCGGCGCGCTGCTCTTCCTGGGCGCCTGGTCCGGCCCGGGCCCGGCCTGGCTCGGGCCGGTCTGGTTCCTGCTCAAGGCGCTCCTCTTCTTCCTCCTGCTCACGTGGGTGCGCTGGAGCTTCGTCCGCATCCGCGTCGACCAGATCCTGGCGATCTCCTGGAAGCTGCTGCTGCCGGCGACGCTGCTGCTGGTGGTCGCCACGGCAGCGGTCGTCGTCTGGAGGTCCTGACGTGCAAGCCAAAGGGTTCTGGGGAGAGACGAGCCAGTTGACCGTCGCGGTCTATCGCGCGATGCGGATCACCTTCATCAACTTCTTCCGCAAGCCGGTGACCGTGCACTATCCCGACGTCGAACGCGCCTACCCGGATCGGTACCGCGGCCTGCTGGCGCTCACCTACGACAAGGAAACCGGCGAGGAGAACTGCATCGGCTGCCGGCTCTGCGAGTTCGTCTGCCCGCCGGCCGTGATCAAGGTCGAGATGCTGAAGAGCGAGAAGCGGAACTACGCCAAGACGTTCACGCTCGAGCTCTACGCCTGCGAGTTCTGCGAGCTGTGCGTGCAGGTGTGCCCGACCGACGCGATCATCATGATGAAGTCGTTCGACATGGCGACGGCCGACCGGCGCGAGCTCCTGCTCGACAAGGACCGGCTCCACGCCATCGGGCTCGAGCATCAGCCGTCGTGGGCGACCGGCAACCTGCTGCGCGACATGCAGGCGCCGCCGAAGAAAGAGAAGGCCGAAGCCCACGCCAAGCCCGGAGCCGAGGCGTGACGCCAGACACCCTGCTCTTCGCCGCGCTTGCCGTGGTGCTCGTCGGGTCGGCCCTCGCCGTCGTGCTCACGAAGAACCTCTTCCATTCCGTGCTCTGGCTGGCGCTCGCGCTCACGGGCACGGCCGGCATCTTCCTGCTCTCGACGCCGAGTTCCTCGCCGCGGTCCAGCTGCTGCTCTACGCCGGCGGCGTCATCACCATCGTGGTCTTCGCCATCGTCGTCACCGAGCGGCTCGTCGGGGAGCGGATCTCGCAGACCAGCCGCCGCCTCGGGGGCGGCGCCGTCGTGGCCGTCCTGCTGATCGGCATTGTGGTCGATGTCATCCGGAGGACGCCGCTGGCGATGGCACGGCCGGGCCTGTCTGGCGATCTCACGGCGCTGCTCGGCACGACGGTGCTGACCGATTTCGCGCTGGCCTTCGAGCTCCTGGCGGTGCTCCTGCTGACCTCGCTCGTCGGCGCGATCTACTTCGCGAGGCCGGAGGACTGAGCCCATGGGACTTCCCGCCTACCTGACGCTCGCCGCCGTGCTCTTCGGCATCGGCCTGTTCGGCGTGATGACGCGGCGCAACACCGTCGGCATCCTGCTCGGCATCGAGCTGATGCTCAACGCCGTCAACATCAACCTCGTCGCCTTCAGCCGCTTTCACGGCCATGCGGTCGGGATGGTCTTCACGCTCTTCGCCATCGCCATCACGGTCGCCGAGGTGGCGCTCGGCCTGGCGATCGTCATCCTGCTCTTCCGGACGAGACGCACGGTCATGGCCGACCACCTCGACCTGCTCAAGGGATGATGGCTGACGCCGACCCTCTTCGTCGGATTGGCGCTGCTGCTGCCGGCGGCCGCCTTCCTGGTGCTGGCGGTTGTCTCGCCGCTGCGGCGACGTGGCGCCACGGCCGGACGCCTGTCGCTGCTGTTCGCCGTGGGCTCCCTCGCCGCCGCGCTCCGTGCGTGGCAACTGGTGGAGGCGTCGGGCGAGCCGGTGCGCGTGCTCATCCCGTGGCTGCCCGCGGCCGGCCGTTCGCTGGCCGCGATCGGGCGTGCTCGCCGACGTCGACGCGCTCCAGATGCTCGTGCTGGTCGCGCTCGTGGCCTCGCTGGTTCAGGCCTACTCGCTCGGGTACCTGCACGACGAGCCGGCGCCCTCGCTCGGCCGCTACTACGCCTACCAGTCGCTCTTCGCCTTCTCGATGATGGGCCTGGTGCTCGCGCCCAACCTCCTGCAGCTGTTCGTCTGCTGGGAGACTGGTCGGCCTCTGCTCCTACCTGCTGATCGGCTTCTGGTATCAGAAGCCCGAGGCCGCGCGCGCGGCGGTCAAGGCGTTCTGGACGACCAAGGCGGGCGACGTCGGCCTTGCTCATCGGCATCGTGCTCTTGTGGCGCCAGACGGGCACCTTCGATTTGATCGAACTGCAGCGGCTGGCGACCACCGGCCTGCTGCCCGCCGCGGGCCTGTCGGTCGATCACGTTCTGCCTCTACCTGGGCGCGGCGGGCAAGTCGGCCCAGTTCCCGCTGCACATCTGGCTGCCGGACGCGATGGAAGGCCCGACGCCGGTCTCGGCGCTGATCCACGCCGCGACGATGGTGACGGCCGGCGTGTATCTGCTCTTCCGCACGTCCTGGCTCTTCGCGCTCACGCCCGACGTGCTGCTCATCGTCGGCCTGGGTCGGCGCGTTCACGGCGCTCCTGGCCGCGGTGCTCGCCTGCGTGCAGACGGACATCAAGCGGGTGCTCGCCTACTCCACGGTCTCCCAGCTCGGCTACATGATGGCGGCCATCGGCGCGGGCTTCGCCGGGGCGGGCTTCCTCCACCTGCTGACGCACGGCGTGTTCAAGGCGCTGCTGTTCCTCGGCGCCGGCGCCGTCATCCACGCCGTCGGCAGCAACGAATCTGCGCACATGGGCGGGCTCGCGCGGCGGATGCCGCAGACCGCCATCGTGTTCCTGGTCGGCACGCTCTCGCTGGCCGGCGTGCCGCTCTTCGCGGGCTTCCTGTCGAAGGAGGAGATCCTCGGCGCGGCCTGGGCCGGCGGCCTCCTCGGCCCGTTCGTGCTGCTGGTCGTGGCGGCCTTCCTCACGGCGTTCTACATGTTCCGGGTCGTCTTCCTCGCCTTCTTCGGCACCCCGCCGGCGGCCGCAGCGTCACCGGCCCATCGGCACGGCCACGGCGGAGTCCACGGCCGCACGACCCGCCGCTCGTCATGGCCGGGCCGCTCTGGATCCTGGCCCTGCTGTGCCTCGTCATCGGGGTCGCCACGCTGGTCGTCCCTGCCGCGGCGGAATTCGAGCGCGCCCGGCTGGCTCACCCCGCTGGCCGTCGCGGTGTCGGGCGGCGGCATCGTGCTCGCGTGGCTCACCTATCAGCGCCGCGCGATCGACGCCGACGAGCTCGCGAGCGTCTTCGGCCCGATCCGCCGCGCGGCCCTCGCCAAGTTCTGGATCGACGACGTGGTCGCTGGGCGTCTATCGAGGCGGCCTGCTCGCAGGCGCGCGCGTCGATCGGCTGGATCGACCGCTACATCGTCGACGGCTTGCTGAACGTGGTCAGCGCGTGGACCCTGGACGGCCGGCGACCGCCTGCGGCGCGATGCAGACCGGCAAGGCGCAGGACTACGTCTTCGGCGTGGCGGTGGGCGTGCTCGCGCTGCTGCTCTGGATGGGATGGGCGCTGTGACCGGCTGGCCGATCCTCTCGGTCATCACGTGGGCGCCGTTCGTGAGCGCGCTCGTCATCATGTTCGTCGCGCGCCACCGCCCGCTGCTGGTGCGGTGGACGGCGGTGATCGGCACCGGCATCTCGCTGGCCCTCTCGCTGTGGCTCTACTGCGGCGTACGACCGCGACGGCCGCCGGCTTCCAGTTCGGCGAACAGTTCGCGCTCGTGCCGTCGCTCGGCATCTCGTACGAGCTGGCCGTCGACGGCATGAGCCTGCTGATGGTGCTGCTCACCGCGATCATCATCTTCGCCGGGCGCCTTCGCGTCGTGGACGGTCAAGGACGCGCAGCCAGGAGTTCTACGCGCTGCTGCTCGCTGCTGGTGACGGGCGTCTTCGGCGTCTTCGTCTCGCTCGACCTCTTCGTCTTCTTCCTGTTCTACGAGATCGCCGTGCTGCCGATGTACCTGCTCATCGGCATCTGGGGATCGACCGGCGAGGTGCGGCCGCAGGGCATCTTCGGCTGGGCGTTCGGCGGACCGGGCGTCGGCACGAAGGAATACGCGGCGATGAAGCTGACGCTGTACCTGCTGTTCGGGTCGGCGTTCATCCTGGTCGGCATCCTCGCGCTCGTACGTCGCCGACGGCTCGCACGTCGTTCTCGTTCCGCGCGCTCGCAGCAGGTGCCGTTCGATCCCGCGCTGCAGTCGTGGGTGTTCCTCGCGTTCTACATCGGCTTCGGCATCCTCGCCGGCATCTGGCCGCTGCACACCTGGTCGCCCGACGGCCACGCCTCGGCGCCGACCGCGGTGTCCATGCTCCACGCCGGCGTGCTCATGAAGCTCGGCGCCTACGGCGTCGTGCGGCTCGGCATGGGCCTGCTGCCGGACGGCGACGGTCGAGTGGGCGTGGCTGGTCGGCACCATCGCCTGCATCAACATCGTCTACGGCGCGCTCAGCGCGATGGCGCAGACGGACCTGAAGTACGTCATCGCCTACTCGTCGGTCTCGCACATGGGCGTCGTCATGCTCGGCGCGGCGACGCTCACGACCGTCGGGCTCAACGGCTCGGTGTTCCAGATGTTCGCGCACGGCGTGATGACCGGCCTCTTCTTCGCGCTGGTCGGCCTGGTCTACGAGAAGGCGCACTCGCGCGAGATCTGCCAGATGGGCGGCTTCGGCACGATGATGCCCGGCATCGCCACCGCGTTCACGATCGCCGGCCTGTCGTCGCTCGGCCTGCCGGCGACGGCCGGGTTCGTCGCCGAGTTCCTCACGTTCCTCGGCGCGTGGGCGTCGGCGCATCCCTGGTGGCTGTTCCCGGGCGTGGCCGGCGCGTTCCTCACGTCGATCTACGTGCTGCGCGTGTCCAAGCTGATCTTCTGGGGCCCGCCGAGCGCCGACCCGCACTTCCAGCACCTGCCCGACGCCCAGGGCACGGAGTGGGCGGCGCTCGTGATCCTCGTCTTCGTCATCGTGCTGTTCGGGGTGGCGCCCGGCATTGCCCTCGGGCCGGTCGACACGGCCACGGTGCCGCTCCTCGAACGGCTTGGGGTCGCGCGATGAGTGGCTTCGTGCTGGCGCCGGGCACACCGCTGGTACTCGAAGCGGGCGTGTTTGCCCTCGCGGTCCTCGCGCTCGTCGTCGGCATGGCCCGCAGCGGCAGCGACGACCGGCGGGTGGGCTGGCTGGTGTTCGTCGGCCTCGTCGTGCTCTTCGTGGTGGCGTCGGCCGCGACGCCGGGCGCCAGCCTGTTCGGAGGCGGCTTCGTCGTGGACGACCTGGCGCTCTTCGCCAAGCGGCTCTTCCTTGGGTCGGCCGCCTCGAGCGTGCTCGCCTCGCTCGCGCTCACGGACGGTCCATTCGTGCGGCGCTCGCCCGGAGTACCACTTCGCGCTGCTCGCCTCGCTCCTCGGCATGCTGGTGCTCGCCTCGGCGCGCGAGCTCATCCTGCTGTTCGTCGCGTTCGAGCTGATGTCGATCCCGCTCTACTTCCTGACCGGGTTCCGGAAGCGCGAGAACGGCCGGCCGAGGCGGCGCTCAAGTTCTTCCTGGTCGGCACGGTGTCGTCGGCCATCGTGCTCTACGGCCTGTCGTTCGTCTACGGCGTGACCGGCAGCACCGACGTCGGCACCGTGGCCGTGGCATTGGGTGCCGGCCGCGAGCCGCTGCTGGGCCTCGGGATGGCGCTCGTGCTGGCGGGCCTCGGCTTCAAGATCGCGGCGGTCCCGTTCCACATGTGGGTGCCGGACTGCTACGAGGCCGCGAGCACGCCGTTTGTCGCCTGGCTCTCGGTTGCGCCCAAGGCCGCGGGATTCGTCGTCATCCTCCGCCTCTATCTCGAAGGCGTGGGCCAGGCCGCGCTCATCTGGCTGCCGGCGATGGCCGCCCTCGCCAGCCTCACGATCGTGGCCGGCAACCTGATGGCCATCCCGCAGCGGAACATCAAGCGCCTGCTGGCCTACTCCGGCATCGCGCACATCGGCTACATGCTGATGGGCCTGGCGGCGATTTCTTCCAACGGCGTGGCGATGGTGCTCTTCTACCTGGTCGCCTATCTCTTCGGGAACATGGGCGCCTTCTTCGTGGTGCAGGCCGTGGGCGCGCCGAGCAGTCCGATCGGTTCGACGGCGTACCGCGGCCTGGCCCAGCGCTCGCCGGTGCTGGCGCTGGCGATGCTGGTGTTCCTGCTGTCGCTCGGCGGCATCCCGTTCGTGGCGGGCTTCTGGGCGAAGCTCTACGTCTTCTGGGCGGCGGTCGAACGCGGGCTCTACTGGCTCGCGTTCCTCGGCGCGGTGCTGACGGTCGTGGCCCTCTACTACTACCTGCTCGTCGCGCGCCGGATGTACATCGACGCCCCGGACCGCCCCGAGCCCGTTCTGGTTCCCGGCACCCTCAAGGTCGCCATCGCCATCTGCCTCCTCGGCGTCGTGGCGATGGGCGTCTATCCCGAACCGTGGGTCCAGGCCGTGATGCGCATCGCGGACACGCTGTTCTGACAGGGCCTCTGCCGGGGGCCTCCGGTCACGCACTCGACCGAGCGAGCGAGCGCAGCCGGCCTCGCGGCTTGGTAGACTCGTGCGGCGTGACGGAACAGACATTGCCTTCGAGCCAGCCCGCTCGCCGGGAGGCCAAACAGGTCTTCGTCGGGCGGCACCTCGCCAACGTCGTCCTCACCGGCCCCGGATCGGAAAAGCACACGCAGCATCACGCGATCTCGCTGTCCGGGGCAGACGTCAGCTACCGGCCCGGCGACGCCCTGGGCGTCCATCCGGCCAACGATCCGGCGCTTGTGGCGCGCGTCCTCCGCCGACTCGGCGCGACAGGGCACGAGGTCGTGACCGGGCCGCACGGCGAATCGCTTGCGCTGGTCGAGGCCTTGACCGACAAGTGCACCATCGCGGCGCCGAGCCGGCGGTTGCTGGAACTGCTCGTCTCGCGCGGCGCCAGCGAGCTGGCGCCGCTCCTCGAACGCGAGCAGACAGCCCGATTGAAGCAGTATGTGAGCGGCCACGAGGCGCACGACGTGCTCGACGTGCTCGACGCCCATCCGCAGATCGCGCTCGACCCGGTAGAGTTCGTCGCGACCCTGCGCTCGATGTTGCCGCGGCTCTACTCCATCGCCTCGAGCCAGGGGGCGCACCCCGACGAGGTGCACGTGCTCGTCGTCTCGCTGACCTACACGCTTCGCGGGCGCGCCCGATCCGGCGTGGCGTCGACGTGGATGAACGAGCGCTGGCCGCTCGGCGCCGCCGCCGACATGTACCTGCAGGACCAGCAGAAGCACTTCGCCATGCCGGCCGACCCGACTACGCCGCTGATCATGGTGGGCCCGGGCACGGGAGTCGCGCCGTTTCGCGCGTTCCTCGAAGAACGCCGGCTCACCGGCGCGACAGGCCGCAACTGGCTCTTCTTCGGCGAGCAGCGGCGCGCCACCGACTTCTTCTACGAGTCGACGTTCAGCGCCTACGTCGACGACGGCTTCCTGCGGCTCGACACGGCCTTCTCGCGCGATCAGGCCGACAAGATCTACGTGCAGCACCGCATGCGCGAGCAGGCGCGCGACCTCTGGGCCTGGCTCGAGCACGGCGCGGCCTTCTACGTCTGCGGCGACAAGGAGCGCATGGCCGCCGACGTCGATCGCGAACTGCACCAGGTCGTCGAGCAGGTCGGCGGCAAGTCACCCGAACAGGCGCACGAGTACCTGGAAGGACTGAAGGCGGCCAAGCGCTACCGGCGGGACGTGGTACTGAGTCAGCGATTCGCCGACGAATGCCGGAGTCTCGGACTCAGCGCTCTAGATCGGGATGTCCAGGTACTCGAGCGCCCACTCGCGCATAAAACGCACCTGGCGAGGCGCGACACGGTACAGGATGAACTCCGGGTTGTCGGGGGAACCTAGATAGGCGCGCAGCAAGGGGTTGGCGCTCCAGATCTCGTCGATGATCGGGTCCTGCTCGACGCGCTCGGCGATCCCGGTGATGCGCACCTGGTCGTGTCCGGCGTCCATGTAGCACAGCTCGACGCGGCTGTTGGCGCCGATCTCGCCGGTCTTGTGCGAACTGCGGAGCGAGGCGACGTAGACGACGAAGCCGTCGGTACGCACCGGCGAGACCGGCCGCACCCGGGGCTGCTCGCCGTCGAGGGTCGCAAGGACCGGGAACTTCTCCCGCTGCACCAGTTCGAGGGCGAGGCCCCGCACGTCGGCGGGCAGGGGCGCGGGCTGTGGCCGCATCAGCTACTCCGTGGAACGCCCGGCGGCGCCGGGGCGGCCTGGCAGATACCCGATAAGAAAGCCGCCGCCGAACCGTCTTCATTGGTGGGCCGCGGTGGGATCGAACCACCGACCCTCTGGTTAA
>CAVTWK010000003.1:0-76780 GCA_963738485.1 uncultured Acidobacteriota bacterium | reverse complement strand
TAGCGGTCGAGTTGTCCGCAGATGTCCTCGTTTGTCCGAAAAGAAAGTCATCGGACCAACGACGATTCGCACGCGCCGCGACGGGCCGACGTGAATCACCTGCAGCGCGCCTTTTGAAATCCAGCGGCGGACCGTTCTCGTCGTGACGCCGGCGGCCTGGGCGTACTGCGTCGCCTCACCAAACGCGGAGTTTTGAAATCGGATTTCAAAATCACAGCGGTGGCCTCGTGGACGTCGGCGGGTGGTCGAAGAACTGCGCGAACGGGTCGTTCGGGTCGACCTTCTCCGGCAGCTTCACGCGGCCGCGGCTCGCGGGTGTCAATCCGAACTCCGTGAGGTACACCCGTTGCGCCATTCGACCTTGCCGGAGCTGAACCCCGTACGCGGCGCGGAGCTTGCTCAACTTCGTGACCTCTTGCATGGCCTCGACGAGCGTGGCACCCGTCAGTGTCGGCAGGGCCGCACGGAGTTCCACGAGCGTGGCCGCGACGTCACGCTGAGCCGTAGCCAGGGCCTCGGTCTCCCCGAACAGCTGGCAATGCTGATACAGCGCGCCGTCGTCGACCGTCGAGAGGCCACCGGTCTCGGTCAGCCGCGCGATCATCCGGTCCCATTCGAGGCGCGCTTCCACCCGTCAGACGCTTCGGCGACACGGACACCCAGCGGGCACCTCCAGGCTCGAGAAGCCAGAATGACGGCCGGGCCGTTCGGTGCCACTCAGGTCAAGTTGCTGTTTGTTGCGTGCGTTGTGGCCACCCGATCGGCCCTTTACTCCTGCCATTGGAACCCTCCGAAATCCGATCTCATTTGCTGGCTGCGTCTACGGAAGGCGGCTGCGGTTCGTAAGGCTCGAAGCCTCAGAGGAATGTTGATGCCAGGGGGAACACCCACCCCACCCGACCGCTCCCCTGCCTCGTACGCGGGTGCGTCGGACGTCGGTCGCTGGTCGTTCGTCGCAGTCTGTCTGCGCTGCTGAGAGAGGCGTCAGCCGAGTGCTCTTGTTCTACCGGTTCTGGCGTGTCCGAACCGGTTCTGGTTTCTGGTTCTCCCCTACGGGGAGAGAACCAGAAGAACCAGTTAGCTCGGGAACCAGTTCCAAAGTGGTTCCGGAACCAGTTACGTGGACGCATGCCACACCTTCCCGCCGCCCCACCCCACGCGATCCTCGACACGCAACCGACCCTGACGACTCAGCTGCTCGAGCACGGCAATCCCGGTGCCCTTGCTGACGCCGGCAGCCTTGATGAGAGCGTTCGTGCTGAGCCCCTGGTGCCCTGCCGCGGCAGTGGCGAGACGGTCTGCGGCGACCTTCCAGGGGTCCGACATCGCGCTTTCGGCGTACTCCTCAGCCACAAGGCGACGGACCCGCCCGTGTTCCACATCGAGCCGCAGGACGAGCGGCGGGGGTGCGGCCATGTGCTTCCAGGACATCGGCGTCAGGAGCACGCGGTCGTCGTCAAGTCGGGTGCTCTCGATGGGCGACTCCGAGATCGAGAAGAGGCCGCCGCCGAATCCGCTGCCCACCCTTCCGCCCGTCGTGGCCGGCGGCCGGCTTCACGGCGTGATGGCCGAGCAGGAACGCCGCGCCCGTCTCCCGGGTCCACCGTCGCAGAAACCGCGTGACGGCTGCAGGTCGGCCGGCGTCTTGTCGACGCAGTTCGTGAGGCTGCGGAGCGGCTCGAGGATGACGAGCTTCGCGCCCGACACCTGCGTCTGCCGGATCAGCCGCGCTTGCGTCGCAGGGTCGTCGAGGCTTAGGCCACGGCATGCGCTCGGAATATCGGTAGGTGTCGCGCTTGGCCGTCGCTGAACGCGTCGAAGTGCTCGTACACCGCGCCTTCGTTGTCTTCCTCGGTGACGTAGCCAACCGGTGTCGGCTCCGTGACTCTCAGCCGGGGCAGGCTCAGCGCGTAGGCGCCAGAGCCCCCGGCGGCCGAGACTGCGCATTCCGGCCATCGTGATCGCTCAGTCCGGTCATCGTGATCGCCCATTCCGGGCAAGCTGATCACGCTCGGAGCGAAGCGACGCGAAGGTCAGCGCATGGAGGGCCCTCCTGTCATTGGGGACGTCAGCATACTGGTTCTTGATCGTTCGCGCACACAGGCATGAGGGCCTGTGGAGCGTTGTGGCGGCGCGGTTTGCGCGCGGTCCAAGGTCCTGTGGGAAACGCGCCCTGGCGTTTTCCATGGTCCGGCACGATCCATAGGCCGGTCCGGCGAGGCTGATCGGGTTCACGGTTTTGCCTTCGTCGTTCGCCGTGTGCCTGGGTCACGCATCGTCGGCCCCTTCAGGGTGATCCGATGCGCGTGATGGATCAGCCGGTCGCAGATCGCGTCGGCGACGCTCGGTTCGCCGATGGCGGCGTGCCAGGCCGTCGGCGGCAGTTGGCTGGCAATGAGCGTCGACGTCCGTTCGCTGCGATCCTCGAGGACTTCGAGGAGATCGCGCCGTTCGGCGTCGGTGAGTGGCGCGAGCAGCCGATCGTCGATGGCGAGGAGATCCAGCTTGGCGAGCTTCGCGAGCAGGCGGCCGTACGAGCCGTCGCCGCGACTGACGGCCAAGTCGTGCAGGAGGCGCGGCGCCCAGACGTAAGTCGCGCTGAAACCGTGGCGACACGCACTTTGGACAAAGGCGGACGCCAACCAGGACTTCCCGATCCCGGTCGGCCCGGTGATCAAGAGATTGTGATGATCCCGGATCCACGCGCCGGTGCCGAGGCTGAAGACGACGTCACGGGAGAGCCGCGCGGGGTCCGAAATCCATTCTTCGAGCGACGCCGGATAGCGCAGCTTCGCCTGGCGCAGCGCTGAGTGAGTTTCCGCGATTCTCGGGCGGTGCATTCCGTATCGACCAGCAAGCCGAGCGGTCGTCAAAGCTCAGCTCGGCATGCTGGCTCGAGCGGCGTTGTTGTTCAAAGGCCGTGGCCATCGCCGTCAGGCGGAGGGTGTGGAGTTTCTCGATCGTCGGGTGTGTCAGCATAAGCCTCCTCGTAGTAGTCGGCGCCGCGCAGATTCTCGTGCGTCAGCGTCCGGACGGGCAGGCGGGGCTCCTCGAGCGGGAGCCGATCCTGCTGGTTCGTGAGAATGTGCTCGACGGTGCGATAGCGGTAGGAGCGCAGCCGCTCGGCGCGCGCGCAGGCCACGTCGAGCCAATCCATCCCGTGCATCCGGCCCAGGCGCATCAGCCCTAGACACGAGCGATAGCCCTGCTCCGGGTGCGGCCGGCGTTCCAGGATCCCGGCGACGAGTCGGCCGGTCGCCGGCGCCGGCCTGTTCGGCCCAACCGATGAGCCGAGATGGCGTCCATTCGGCGTGGGCGCGATGCGCCCGCGGCATGTGAACGACGTCGGTGGAGAATAGGCCGCGGCCGGTCGGCCGCCGCGTGGGACGCGACCCGCCGGCCTTTCAAGAAGACTTCGACCGTCGTGGGCGTGCCACGCGCCCTTCGACGCGCACATGCACGAGCTGGTACGGCACGCTGTACCAGTTGTGATCGACGTCGACGTGATAATCGATGTTCACGCGACACGGCTTCCACGTCGCCAGCTCGTACCGATGACTGGGCAGCGGTCGAAGCGCCAGTCGGTCGAGTTGGTCGAAGAGGACGCATCGGCTGACGCCCAGGACTTGCATCGGCCGGTGGTTGATCGCCTCGAGGCAGACGCGAATCGCCGCGTTCAGATCCGCGAGCGTGAAAAAGATCCGGTGGCGCAAGACGGCGAGGATCCACCGCTGCGCGATCTGGACGCTGACTTCGACTTTCGGTTTGTCTTGCGGATGCGCCGCGCGGGCGGGCACGACCACGGTGCCGTAATGGCGCGCGAGCTCAGCATACATCCAGATTGATCTCCGGCTCATACCGATTCGCCGATCGTAATGCCGCTCTTCAGGTTGTCCGGCACCCAGATGGCCGTGCTGCCCCCGAAATACTCGGTCATGTGCACGTGCGCGCCGATCCAGGCGGAAGTTCCTGGCTGCGGGTGGCCTCGGCATAGATGAGGCCGCTGGCCCCGAGCACGCCGACGAAGAGCTCGACCGGTACCAGCGCACCGGTCGTCGCGTCGACCAGCGACGGCCGCTTCCCGGAGAAATCGACAAACGTCTTTTCGCCGGCGCGATGCACCTGCCGCATCGACGGCTTCAGCACCCGCGCCCACTGGCGATAGCGCTCGCAAAACTGGCTGTAGGCGTACCCGTCGGGTGTGCGGCGCGATACTCGGTCCAGAGCAACTGCAGCGTCACGCCGGGCCGCTTCAGCTCCCGGTGCACCTCGCTCCACGTCGGCACCACCAGGTCGCGGCCTGCGGGCGGCCGGGCAAAGAGCCGCGCTTCCAGCGCGGCGTCATCCAGCCCGGCGGGCAGCGGCCAGGTCAGACCCGCGCCCTTGGCGCGGTCAACACATCCGACACCGTGCCCAACCCCACCGTACAGGCCACGGCAATGGCCCGGTGGGTCAGCCCCGCCTCGTATTTCAACCGCAGAACGTCGCGAAGTCGTCTCATCAGGAGCCGTGTGGCTGCCATCCAGGGGGTCCCTCCTTACGGGAAACCTCCCAGGATCGCGCACAACGCCCGAGATGTGTTCAGCTTGGCCGGAATCGCTGTTCACGATGCCCGGAATCCGTGTTCACCTTGACCAGAATCGGTGTTCACGATGGCCGGAATCGCTGTTCAGCATCAGCGGAATCGGTGTTCACGTTGAATCGGAACGAGCGTTCACGATGGACCGGAATACGCACAAGACCGCAATCGACCGCGCTAGAAGGCTCTTGAACGTGCGCTCGAGGCCGAAATGACCGTGTTTCCCTTCGCGTTGAGCAGGCCCTCGATGATGGTGGCTGCGGCGCCGGTGGCCACACGCTCGGCGACGATGGCCAGCGGCTCGAGCAGCGTCTCGTCGTCGGCCGCGGCCGTGCGTTCCGACCACTCCTCGACGAGCGCCACGGCGTCGGCGTCTCGCCCCTCGTGAATCGCTCCAATCGCTCGCGTGAAGGTCTGGATGCCGGTCCGCTGGCGTGATTTCTCGCGGACGATGCGCGCATAGTGGGCGACGCGGCTACCCTTCGGGTGCCCATCCGTGAGGCGGGCAATCTCCGCTGGACCACCGACTTGGTCGAGGTCACCGGTGCGCGTGAGCAGATCCTTGAGCGGGACCAAGTCGATGGGGATGGCGGCACGGTGCAGCACCCCCATCGCGGCGAAGAGACGGCGGTAAGCGTCGCGGAAGAAGTCGGACGCAGTGACAACCGACGCGGCCACCGAATAGGCATCGGCATCGAGCAGCGCGGCGGCGAGCACGGCGCGCTCCGCCTCGAGATTGTGTGGAGTCTCGTGGTCAGAGTACCGCTTGGCACGTGTGAGCCGGTCCGACGGCTTGCCGTTCTGCGCCGCGTCGATCCCCGCCAGGATCGCCGCGGCTTCTTCGTTCAGGCGCTCCGATTCCTCGAGCAGCGCGATCGCCGCGGTCATGCGACCGACGATGAGCGGCTGGTGGTCAGGATCGAAGTGGGACAGCTGACGCCGAAGGCTGTCGAGCGTTGGGCGATTAACCACGACGACCTCCGCGCGCAGGCATCGTCACTGGCGCCGCCTGGTCCTCAACCCATCGATCAATCCACTCGTCGCACGTGAGGATCTCGCCTCTTCCGCCGATTCGTGCAGCCCGAAGCCGGCCGGCCGCTACCTCGATCCGGATGAAGCGGGTACCGCGACGGGCCCGTTCGCGGCCTCCCTCAACGTCCGCCACTTCGAGGGCATGACGTCGCTCACTGGCCCATCTCCGCTTCAGGCGGTTCACGTCACGTCGGAGGAACAGCCGCTCTCCGCTCGACGTCCTGCGGAGCACCGGGAGCTTTCCGCGGTCAGCCCAGGCCCGCACGGTTCAGAGAGCGCCTTCGCGAACTCACGGGCGACCTGGTCGATCTTGAGAACGTCGGTTTCGAGCGGCTCAACGATTGGTAGCTCGTTCATGAGTTACAGTGTCGACGTTTCCAGCGTGCCGTCACAAGATGTTAATTAATGTGTGTGTCTCACAATCTCGTAAACATGTCAAAATGAGCCATGGCTAAGAGCTACGACTGGGAGATCACGAACCCGGGGAAGCCGCAGGGTCTTGATTCCGGAACAACGCGGCTCGCGGTATCGGCCGAGGCCCTTGCGGCCTTCCCTCCGACTCAGCCGAACGCCTTGACTGAATGGCGCAGCGCGGACGGCCGCGAGAGGCTGACGACCGTCGATGCCACCAGCGTCTGGGTCGAGCAATCGCTCGCCGGTGCCTGGGATGGTTCGATCTTGGCGTCGCGTATCATGGCCGACCCATCAGGCCAGCCGGTCATCGGTGAGATCCGGGTATTTCCGAACCAGGACGACCGCTGGCCCCTCGGCCCTGGGGAATGGAGCGCCGCGATCCTCGGCGCGGGCGCGCGGTCAGCCGTGCCGGCCGGCGGGATCTCCGCCACGCTTGTGCGGAAGGGGCTACCTATCTCCGCTCATGTTCGTTACGCGTCCGGCCTTCTGGGCCAAACCGCGGCTGGCAAGAACGCCCCGGTGCCCGCGATAGCGCGAACCGTCGAGATGCTCGAGGCTACCGGGTTCGTCCTTCGCCCGTTCAAATGGCCGCGCGCCAAGAGCGACGTCGTTCGACGTGGGCGGCCGACGCTGCGCAATGCGGCTGACTACGCACGAATTGCCCTCATCTACGATGATGCAGTGCGGGCTGGCGTCTCGCCAATTCAAGCGATCGCGAAACGAGAACGTGTCACCCCAGCCAACGCCAGGAACCTTGTGGCGAAAGCCAGGAAGCCGTTCGGCACACTTCCGGACAACGCGCGCCAAGGGGCCCGTCCGCTCCACTGGGCCAGGCTTGGCGCGCGGACCTCGAAAAGCAGGTCGCCGGCTCACGGCCGAAAACGACCGCGCGGTAGCGCCGAACCGACGCGGCCAGAACGGTAGTGTCTCTCGCGTGTCTCCCCCCGTTCCGAAGTGAGCGGCTGGGCTTCACTTGCCAGTAGGGCGCTTAAGTTCGTCTGTTAGTTTGATGCTGCGGTTCTGATGGAATCTATCGGGTGAGCCGCGCAGTACTGGTCGATCCAGGCGCCAAGGCCCGCGGCATCGCTTGTCGCTAGTGGACTAGCCGACTCCTTGCCGACCCCGGACACGAACCCGAATACCCACGCGAGGTGCGGCACATGAGCCAACTCAGGTCCGCGTGCCTTCACCCATTCCCCGCACGAGGCCGCGCCGTGGCCGTAGACCGTGAAGCGATTCTGCGCTCCGGCAAAGCCGTACCCATGGCGAGGGAGGCGATCGCGGCAACAACAATCTGCTTCATGTCGGCTCCTGGCAAAGCCCGCTGTGAGAGTCGCGGAACGTGCCCTTCTCGTCGCACTCGTTGGCCGGCGCAATGCCGCCGCACGACTCCGTGTTCCCGACCCTCAGCATGAGCACGTCGCTCAACTTCCAAAACCTGCGGCGAGAGTCCCCGCGAATTGGAGAACCGAACCGACCGTTAGAAGTAGAAATCCCTTTCGACTTGCCCGGTGACGGGCCAGCACCGACTCAGACTCGCGAGCCATGAACGTGTTCATGTCTCCGCTGAAGACAGGGACCTGACCATCCGGCCTGTCCTCCGGACCATTGAGGTACAGCAGGGTCCCGCCCAAATCGCTAGCGCGCAGCCTGCGGCCGAAATCAACGTGCCGATATGCACCCACGTCATCTGCTCGTTCTCATGCCGGCCAGAACAAGAAACGGCCTGGCTGGGGGCCAGGCCGGGAGGTGATCAGCGACATTGGTCGGGATGCCGAGATTCGAACTCGGGACCCCTTGACCCCCAGTCAAGTGCGCTACCAGGCTGCGCTACATCCCGTCAGACGCCAGTGACGTCCACGAACTCCCTATCTTAACCGCGCGCGCCGCCCGATGGCCAGCGTTCCGTGCGGCGGCGGACGACTAGCCTCGACGACTCGCGGCTTTGGCACCCGACGACGACTTCGCCGGACGCCCTGGGGCCGCCGCGGCCCGCGCCGGCGGCGTGGCCTTCGCGCGCGCCAATCCGGACACCGCCTTGCGGGCCGCCGACGAGCCGGCGCCGGACGACGAGGCGCCCCGGCCCCGCGCCGAGTCGGCCGTGAGCACGAAGTCCTCGGCCGTCGCCGCGTTGCCCGAGAGCACGCCCAGAATCCACGTCAGCCCGCGCCGCACGTCCCGCAACTGCTGCCGCGTCTCATCATCGATGAGCGCCGCGACCTCGGCATCCTCCACGGGCTCGTCGGCGACGACCAGGCCCTCCTCGCTGAGACGGCGACGCGCGCCGGCCAGCGTGAGGCCGTCCTCGAAGAGCAGATGCTTGATGCGGAGGACGCGCTCGACGTCCGCGCGCCGGTAGACGCGGGGGCCGTTCGGCGTCTTGGCCACGCCCAGGTCCGGAAACTCGGCCTCCCAGGACCGCAGGACATATGCCTGCACCTCCACGAGGTCGCACACCTCTTGAGCCCGGAACACCGGCCGATTGGGAATCGTCACGGCGGTCGGCAACGCGGAACGTATGCGGACGTCTGCAGAGTCAGAGGCGCGGAGGCGCGACGAGCTCGGGGAGCGCGGCGCGAGGCTCACGCCGCCCGGCTCCCGCTTGCGGCGCCGCACTTTCAGGCGGATCGGCGTGCCGATGAAGCCGAACGACTCGCGCAGCCGGTTGACGATGAAGCGCTCGTACGAGAAGTGGAGATCGGTGGCGACGTTGGTGAAGAGCACGAACTCGGGCGGCTTCACGCCGGTCTGCACGCCGTAGAGGATCCGGACCTCGCGACGACTCGGACTCACCGGCGGATGCGCGGCCGTCACCACCTCGAGGAACTTGTTCAGCTCCGGCGTCGGGATGCGATGCAGCCGCGCCGCGGCGACCCGGTCGACCGTCTCCAGCAGCTTGGACGTCCGATCGCCGGTGAGCGCCGACATGTGCAGGATGGGCGCGTACTCCAGGAACTTGAGCTGGAACCGGATCTTGTCGTCGAAGTCCTTGACGAACGCCTGGCCCTGCCCCTTCACCAGATCCCACTTGTTGACCGCCAGCACGATGCCGCAACCCGACCGCTCGGCCTCGCCGGCAATCGCCGCCTCGCGATCGGTCGCGCCCTCCGAGGCGTCGATCACGACCACGGCGACGTCCGCCCGCGCCATCGCGCGCTTGGCCAGCACGACGCTGACCGACTCGACCTGGCCGGCGTTGGCCACTCGACCCGGGCGCCGCATGCCCGCGGTGTCCACGATGCGGAACGTGCGCTTGTGCCAGTGGAGCAACACGTCCACCGTGTCGCGCGTCGTCCCCGGCATCTCGCTGACCATCACCCGCTCTTCGCGGAGCAGGCGATTGACCAGCGACGACTTCCCCACGTTCGGCCGGCCGACGATGGCGACCGCGGTTTCCTCGGGGGCTTCTTTCAACGGCGCCGTCGAGCGCGCCGGCAGGCGCGTGATGACCTCGTCGAGCAGTTCGGCGACGCCGTCGCCGTGCTCGGCCGCGATCTCGATGACGGGCTCGAAGCCGAGCTTGTAGAACTCGAGCACCCGGGTCTTGGCGCGCTTGTCGTCGGTCTTGTTCATCGCGACGACCACTGGATGCCCCGCCGCGTGCAGGCGCGTCGCGATCTCCTCGTCACCCGGCACCAGGCCTTCGCGCGCGTCGAGCACGAAGACGATGAGGTCCGCCGTCTCGATGGCCTTGAGTCCGTTATCGACCACCATCGCGTGGAGCGGATCGGTGGTCGCGCCGAACAAGCCGCCCGTGTCCACGAGCGTGAACGGGCGGTCCCGCCAGGCCGCCGGCGCCGACAGCACGTCACGCGTGGTCCCGGCCACCGGCGCCACGATCGACCGGCGCGTCCCCGTGATGCGGTTGAAGAGCGTGGACTTGCCGACGTTGGGGCGGCCCACCAGAACGACCTGGGGACCTGTGCGAACAGCGGACATCCCTGCGAGTGTACCCGACCGGACCGCCGGGGTGTGCAGCCACGGGAAGCCCCCTCCTCGGGTTTGACTCCCTGAAGCCATTTATTTATAGTGACTTACAGCGACCGTTCGCACTGATTCATGATCAAAGTCGACATCGTCAACGAGGTGTCGCGGCTCGCCGAGATCACCAAGGTCAAGGCGGAAGTGGCCGTCGACGCCGTCTTCGATGCCATGCGGGCCTCGATGATGCGCGGCGAGCGCATCGAACTCCGCGGGTTCGGGGTCTTCCAGGTGAAGCCGCGGAAGCGCGGCATCGGCCGCAATCCCCGGACGGGCAAGGAAGTGAAGATCCCCCCGGCCGCACCATTCGGTTCAAGCCCGGCAAGGAACTCCAGAACATCGGCGGTCAATCGGGTGAGTGACCCGCGATACCCACCCCCAGGGTTCGACCTCGTCCCGCCGGCTGACATCGACGCGCAGGACCGTGTCCAGTGGTCCTACACCCCGGTTCGGGAGCGGCCGCGATTTCAGCATCGGTATCGGCGTCACGTGCTGTGGCTGCTCGCCACCATCCTGACGACCACCTGGGCCGGCTCGAACCAGTGGGCCTCGTTCGTGGGCAGTTCGGGCGGGTCGCCGCCGACCTCGCTCGTCGCCTACTACGCGATGGGCCTCTGGTACTCAATCCCCGTGCTGCTGATCCTCGGCGCCCACGAGTTCGGGCACTACATCGCCTGCCGGATTCATCGCGTGGATGCGACCCTGCCCTACTTCCTGCCCGCGCCGATTCCGCTCAGCGGGACGCTGGGCGCGGTCATCCGGATTCACGAGGCGTTTCCGTCGCGCAAGGCGCTGTTCGACATCGGCGTGGCGGGTCCCATCGCCGGCTTCGTCGTGCTGGTGCCGTTCGCGTTCCTGGGCCTCGCCGCCTCACAACTCGTCCGCTTCCAGCCTGGAGGCGACTACATCTTCTTCGGTGAGCCGCTGCTGATGAAGGCGCTCTCCTGGCTCTATTTCGGTCCGCTGCCCACCGGCATCGACATCACGCCGCACCCGATGTGGTTCGCCGCCTGGTGGGGCATGCTCGCCACCGCCCTGAACCTGATGCCGTTCGGCCAGCTCGACGGCGGCCACATCGCCTACGCGGTCCTCGGGAATCGCGCGAAGTACATCTCGATCGCGACACTCGGCCTGGTGCTCGCGCTGACCGTGGTCTCGCGCAGCTGGGCCGTCACCGCCATCCTGCTCGTGCTGATGAGCGCGTTCTTCGGCTTCCGGCATCCCCAGACGCTGGACGACGACACCCCGGTCGGTCCCGGCCGCGTGGCGGTCGCCATCCTGGCGGCGGTCATCCTCATCGTCTCGTTCATGCCTGTGCCGGTCTGGTTCTAGAGCAGGACGCAAGACCTCGAAGTCCCGGACACTCAGCCTCACTGACGCCCGCTTCGCTGAAGTCCCGGCGCTGACGCCCAAGTCCCGGAGACTACGCCTCACTGCGCCCGCTTCGCAGAAGTCCCGGCGCTACGCCCAAGTCCCGGAGACTTCGCCTCACTGACGCCCGCTTCGCAGAAGTCCCGGACCTACGCCTCACTGCGCTCGCTTCTCCCAGGTCCCGGAAACTTCGCCTCACTGCGCCCGCTTCGCAGAAGTCCCGGACGCTCACGCCCAAGTCCCGGAGACTTCGCCTCACTGACGCTCGCTTCGCAGAAGTCCTGGCGCTGATGCCCAAGTCCCGGGGGCTGCGCCTCACTGACGCTCGCTTCGCTGAAGTCCCGGACACTCAGCCTCACTGACGCCCGCTTCGCTGAAGTCCCGGCGCTGACGCTCAGGTCCCGGAGACTTCGCCTAACTGACGCTCGCTTCGCAGAAGTCCCGGCGCTGATGCCCAAGTCCCGGGGGCTGCGCCTCACTGACGCTCGCTTCGCTGAAGTCCCGGACACTCAGCCTCACTGACGCCCGCTTCGCTGAAGTCCCGGCGCTGACGCTCAGGTCCCGGAGACTTCGCCTAACTGACGCTCGCTTCGCAGAAGTCCTGGCGCTGATGCCCAAGTCCCGGGGGCTTCGCCTCACTGACGCTCGCTTCGCTGAAGTCCCGGACACTCAGCCTCACTGACGCCCGCTTCGCTGAAGTCCTGTTGCGCGCGCCACCTGACGCGCGGGCGGGGCCGCCGGGGCGGCCAACTCGGAGTGGCCCGATGGGCGTCAGTACCGACATCGCGCTGGAGGGAGGGAGCGGTTCGAGCCCGAGTCCGAAGGCATCTTTGGTTTCGCAGCCGCGTAGGACTCGGGCGATGGCGAAGGGCGAACCGCGAGCGGACGAAGGCGCGAGGTCGAGGGCCATCTCCGGGCGGCCGGCCTGACGGCCGCGCACGCGCGGCGGCCGCTGGCCGGATCAAGGTCCACGGGCCGTGTGGCGCTTGAGATCGGGCCTGGCGTCGAGCGCGCGGTAGGGGCGACGCCGCGCGGGCGAGGACGCCGGGGCGGCCAACTCGGAGTGGCCCGATGGGCGTCAGGTACGACAGCGCGCTGGCGGGAGGGAACGGTTCGGGCCCGAGTCCGCAGGCATCGCTGGTCTCGCAGCCGCGTCGGACGCGGGCGATGCGAATTTCGTGCGGACGCGCGGGTGGCCGCGAACGGGGCGCCCCATCCGGCGCGCAGCCGCAATCGCGTGGCAAGCGGTTTGGCCGGCGAGCACCGGATGGGGCTGTTCGCGGACAGGACCCGCGTTGCGGCCAACTCGGAGTGGCCCGATGGGCGTCAGTACGACAGCGCGCTGGCGGGAGGGAACGGTTCGGGCCCGAGTCCGCAGGCATCGCTGGTCTCGCAGCCGCGTCGGACGCGGGCGATGCGAATTTCGTGCGGACGCGCGGGTGGCCGCGAACGGGGCGCCCCATCCGGCGCGCAGCCGCAATCGCGTGGCAAGCGGTTTGGCCGGCGAGCACCGGATGGGGCTGTTCGCGGACAGGACCCGCGCTGCGGCCAACTCGGAGTGGCCCGATGGGCGTGAGTACCGACATCGCGCTGCTCGAGCGCAAGACCCCGAAGTCGCGGAGACTTCGCCTCACTGACGCCTGCTCGCTGAAGTCCCGGACCTGACGCCTCACTGCGCTCGCTTCGCCGAAGTCCCGGAACTGACGCCCAGGTCCCGGGGACTACGCCTCACTCACGCCCGCTTCGCAGAAGTCCCGGAGCTGACGCCCAAGTCCCGGACCTACGCCTCACTGCGCCCGCTTCGTTGAAGTCCAGCGAGGTCCCCGAGGTCACAGCATCGCCACGGGCTGCTGGCGCGCCACCTGACGACGTCCCGAGTTGACTCTCCGTTTCCTCCGTGGTGAATCTCACCTGAGTGATGCTCCGCCACTCGGCGGTGAACATTCACAGCACGCTGACCGGATCGACGTCCACGATCGTGTGGCGCTTGAGGTCGGGCCGGGCGTCGAGCGCGGCGGTGAGGGCGGCGCGCATGGCGTGGCGGGCGGTGCCTTTCAGGAAGAACTGCGCGCGGTACTCGTCCTTGATCTTCGACATCGGCGCCGGCGCGGGGCCGAGCACCACGATGGCGCGACCGTGCGCGCGAATGGCGTTGACGAGATCCGCCGCCCCCGACAGCGCCGCATCGAGCGTGCGGCCGCGCACCACCACGTTGATGAGCGCGGTCGTCGGTGGGTAGTGCAGCGCGGTTCGGAACTCCATCTCGCGCCGGTAGAACGTCTCGTAGTCCTGCGCCGCGGCGGCCTGGACCGCGTAGTGATCGGGATAGAGCGTCTGGATGAGCGCCTCGCCAGGGACGTCGCCGCGCCCGGCGCGGCCGACCACCTGCGTCAGGAGCTGGAACGTGCGCTCGGCCGCGCGGAAGTCCGCCATGCCGAGGCCGACATCGGCCGAGACCACGCCTACGAGCGTCACCGCGGGGAAATCGTGCCCCTTCGCGATCATCTGGGTGCCGACGAGGATGTCCACCTCGCCACGCGCCACCTCGTTGAGCACGCGCGCGATGGCGCCGCGGCGGCGGACGGTGTCGCGATCCACGCGGGTGATCCGGGCGTCCGGGAAACGGAGGCGAAGATCGGCTTCCAGCCGCTCGGTGCCGAAGCCGGACTGCTCCAGGAACTCGCCCCCGCAGGCCGAACAGGCGCCCGGCAGGCGCATCGAGTAGTTGCAGTAGTGACAGCGCACGCGGCGCGCCGCGCGATGGAACGTCAGCGTGACGCTGCAGTGCGGACACTCGACCGACGTCCCACACTGCCGGCAGAACACAGCCGTCGCGAACCCGCGCCGGTTGAGCAGCACCACGGTCTGCTCGCCGCGCGAGAGCCGCTCGCCAATCGCGGTCGCGAGCGCCGCACTCACCGTGACGTCGGCGCCGTGTGCGGCAAACTCCTGGCGCATGTCCACCACACGCACCGTCGCCAGCGGCCGCTCCATCACGCGCCGGCTGAGCCGCAACACGTCGTAGCGCCCGCGTGCCGCGTTGGTGGCCGATTCGAGCGACGGCGTCGCCGTGCCGAGCACGACCAGCGCGTTGGCGCGCCTCCCCCGCATCACCGCGACGTCACGCCCGTGATAGCGGGGGTTCTCGTCCTGCTTGTACGAGGACTCATGCTCCTCGTCCACGATGATGAGACCGAGCGGCTCGATCGGCGCGAAGACCGCCGACCGCGTGCCGACGACGACGTCCACGGCACCGCGACGGATGCGGTGCCATTGATCGTGGCGCTCGCCATCGGAGAGGCCGCTGTGCTGGATCGCCACGCGGTCGCCGAATCGCCCGCGAAACAGGCCGGCGACGGCCGGCGTCAGCGCGATCTCCGGCACGAGGATCAGGACCCGGCGGCCGCGCGCAATGACCGAGCGGGCCAGATGCAGATACACCTCGGTCTTGCCGCTGCCGGTGACGCCGTGCAGGAGCGCCGCGCGGAAGGTGCCGGTCGCCGCGGTGGCCTCGAGCGCGGCGAGCACCTGGGCCTGCTCGGCGTTGAGGGTGGGAATCGCCGCCGACCGCGCGGGCACGGACCAATGGCCGGCCCCATCGACCCCGGGGCCCACGAACGGGTCGCGCTCGACGATCGACGCCGACACCGTCACCAGGCCGAGCTTCTCGAGCGAGCGCGCGGTCTCGCGGCTGATGCCCTGTGCGGCCAGTGCGGGCAGCGCGAGACCATCCGGCGCCGCCCGGAGCAGTTCGAGGGCCAGGCGCTGACGCGCACCTGTCGGCCGGGCCTCTGCCGCCGCGGCAGTCGCGACCGCCACCGGCACGGTGCGGAAGGACGTGGCCTCGCCTCGGCGCGAGGCCGGCGGCATCGCGATTGCCAGCGCGTCACCAGGGCCGGACGCGTCGTACTCCCCGACCCACAATGCGAGATCCACGATCGAGGCGGGCAGGAACGGCTCGGCGTCGAGCACCTCGACGACTTCGCGCAGCGTGGCGTCTGCCGGCGCGGGCAGGCCGACGTCCACGACGCAGCCCGTGACCAGGCGACTGCCGAGCGGCACCGTGACACGCGCGCCCTTCGGCGGCCGCGGCATGCCGGCGCGCACGACGTAGCTCAGGACGCCGAGCCCCGGAACCGGCACGGCGACGCCGATGACGAGGTCAGGCGTCGGCGGCGAGGAGGGCACGCACGGTCTTCATGTCTTCCCACACGTCGCGCTTGTGTTCGGGGCTGCGCAGCAGGAAGGCCGGATGGAACGTCGGGATGAGCTTGGCGCCGCTACGGTAATCGTGGACCTTGCCGCGGATGCGCGAGATCGGCGCATCCGTCTTGAGCAGCGTCTGCGCGGCGAACTTGCCCAGCGCCACGATGACGCGCGGCCGGATGGTGTCGATCTGCTCGAAGAGAAACGGTTCGCACGTCGCGACCTCGTCCGGCTCGGGATTGCGATTACCCGGCGGCCGGCACTTGATCACGTTCGCGATGTAGACCTCGGACCGCGGCATCTCGAGGCCGCCCTCGATGATGCGCGTCAGCAACTGGCCGGCCCGGCCGACGAACGGCTCGCCCTGAGCGTCCTCATCGGCGCCGGGCGCCTCGCCGACGAACATCAACTGGGCGTGCGGATTGCCGACGCCAAAGACCACCTGGCTGCGGCCGAGCGCGTGGAGCTTGCAGCGCGTGCAGTCCGGGCCGATGTGCGCGCGCAACACCGCCAGCCGGATCACCGGGTCGGCGTCGGGTTCGTTCGTCATGCCTTCAGTGTCCGTCCCACGCGCCCGAGCCGGAGCCCCCGACATGGCGTCGGGCGAGGGCACAGGATCGGGCGAATGCGTGGCTGCCTCGTCAACGCGCTCCGACGCGGGCGCCGAGACGGCCGCTGCGCGCGTCCGCCACGCGGCGTCGCGCGACAGGCCGGTCACGCCGAGGTCCGCGAAGTACCTGGAGATGCGCGGCGAGTGCGGCCCGGTCGGTCATCGCGGCTGGGCCACCGCAGGCTCGCGCGCAAGCAATGTCGTGACGTGGTCGAGGATCGCCGCGGCGACATCCGCCTTCGTCATCATCGGCAGCGCGCGCACGTCATCGCCGGTGACCAGCGTCACCTGGTTCGTGTCGGTGTCGAAGCCGGATCCCGGTTGGGTGACGTCGTTGGCGACGATCACGTCCACCCGCTTGGCCACGAGCTTGCGCCGCGCGGCCGGTACCGGATCGCCCGTCTGCGCCGCGAATCCCACCAGGACGGGCCGCGTGGCGTCGCCGCGCCTGGCGCCGAGGTCCGCGAGAATATCGGGCGTGCGCTCGAGCGCCAGACTCATCGCGCCACGCTTCTCGATCTTGTCTGGCACGGCGCCGGAGGCTGGCGTGTAATCAGCGACCGCGGCTGCCATGATCACGACATCCGCCTCCGATGCGCGCGCCATCACCGCCTGGTGCATCTCCCGTGCGCCGCGCACGCGCACCAGCTCCCCGACGGCCGGCGGCTCCACCGTGGTCGGGCCGGCGATGAGCGTCACCGTCGCGCCGCGCGACGCGGCCGCGCGCGCGACCGCAAAGCCCATCTTGCCGCTCGAGCGATTACCGAGAAACCTGACCGGGTCGATGTCCTCGAGCGTCGGCCCCGCGGTGACGACCACGCGTCGGCCGGCGAGCGTCTGCCGAGGTGTGAGCAGGCGCTCGACCGCCTCGACGATCTCGGCCGGCTCGGCCAGCCGGCCCTTCCCCATCCAGCCACAGGCCAGGTAGCCCGCACCCGGATCGACGAACTGGACGCCGCGCTCGGCCAGTTGCGCCAGGTTGTCCTGCACGGCCGGGTGGTCCCACATGTTGGTGTTCATGGCTGGCGCCAGCAGCACCGGCGCGCGCGTCGCCAGATAGAGCGCCGACAGGAAATCATCGGCGAGGCCGTGCGCGAACTTGGCGATGACGTTGGCCGTCGCGGGCGCAACGAGGAGGACGTCGATGTCGGTGGCGAGCGCGATGTGCTCGATGTCGGCATTCATCCCGGGCGCGAACTGCGTCGTGATGACAGGCTCGCGCGTGATCGCTTCGAACGTGAGCGGACCGACGAACCTCCGGGCGTTGCGCGTCATCACCGCCTGGACGCGGTGTCCGCGCTTCTGCAGCAGCCTGGTGACCTCGACCGCCTTGTAGGCGCCGATGCCGCCGGAAACGCCGAGCCCGATGAAGGCCATGCCGGCCGCTCCAGCCGCGTCAGACTTCCGGCTGAGGCTCGGTCACCTTCTTGACCGCGCCACTCGCGACTTCCTGCAAGGCCCGACGCGCCAGCTTCGGCGATCCATCGACCTTCGGGACGCAGCCCTCGAGCAACTGCCGCGCGCGCGCGGCGGCGACCGTGACGTACTCGAACGAGTTCTTGGGCCGTGATGTGGGTCGCAGGTTTTCAGTCATGTCGGTCAGTCCTCTCTCTCGCCATCCGTCAGCGCAAACGTCTCGAGAATCGGCCCCAGCGCCGCACTCCGCCGCGCCAGCCTCGACCGCTCCGCTGTGACGATGGCGTCAATCTCTCTTACGCACCGATCCACGTCGTCGTTGACAACCACGTAGTCGTATTCGACGACGGCGGCCACTTCGGCTCGTGCGGTCGCCAACCGGCGCTCGATCGCCCCGGCGGCGTCCTTGTTGCGTCCCCGGAGCCGGGCGGCCAGGGTCTCGAACGACGGCGGGAGGATGAAGATCCCGACCGTCCCCGGCGCCCGCTCACGCACCTGCCTGGCTCCCTGCACGTCGATGACGAGCACGAGGTCCTTGCCGGTCGCGAGTGTGGCGTGGGTGTCCTGCCGGGCCGTGCCGTACAGGTGCCCGAAGATGTCCGCCCACTCCAGAAACGCATCGCGGGCGACCATCTCTTCGAACCCCTCGCGGCTCACAAAATTATAGTCCACGCCGAGCGTTTCGCCGACGCGAGGGGGCCGGGAGGTGTACGACCGGGAACGCGACAGCTGGGGCGACCGCGACACCAGGCGCTCGACGACGGTCGTCTTTCCGGTGCCGGACGGGGCCGAGACGACGAAGAGCTGGCCAGGGGTCAGGAGCGGGCTACTCGACATTCTGCACCTGCTCGCGTACCCGCTCGAGCTCGGCCTTGGCGGCAATCACCAGTTCCGGGCCTGCCGTGCCCTCGACCTTCGCACCCATCGTATTGACCTCACGATTCATCTCCTGGACGAGGAAGTCCAGTTTGCGGCCACACGGCTCCGGACCGGCCACCAGGCCCCGCCAGTGATCCAGGTGCGCCCGCAGGCGGACCAGTTCCTCGTCCACGTCCGATCGGGAGACGAACCGGACGACTTCCTGGCCCATCGCCACGGGATCGCCCTGGAGATCCGGCGGCAGGTCTGCCAGGCGGGCCCGCAGGCGGGCTTCCAGCTGCTGCTGGCCGTCGCGCGCCCGTCGTTCGAACTCGTCGGCAAAGGCGGCGAGCGCGCCGATCCGGGCGTCGAGGTCGGCGGCCAGGTACCGGCCCTCGGTCTGCCGCATGGCGACCAGCGCCTCGAGGGCCTCGCCCACGGCCGCGGTCACCAGGTCGGGGACATCGGCCGGCAGCGTGGTCCCGGCCTCGGAGGCGCGGCTGCGAATCTCGAGGACCTGGGGGATGCGCAGCACGTCAGAGACGGTGAGCGTGCCCGTGAGCACGCCGCGCTCGCGCGCCGACTCGACGGCCGCGCCGATGCGCTCGACGAGCGCCAGATCAATCAGCACGTCACGCTCGGGGACGGCCGTCAGCTCGAGGCCGATGGTGATCTCGACGCGCCCGCGCGCGAGCTTCTGCGGCACCAGCGCCCGGACGGCCGATTCGACCGGTCCCAGCGCGGTCGGCGCTTTGACGACCGCATCCAGAAACCGGTGGTTCACCGTCTTGATCGTCACGTGCACCCGTGCGCCCGTGCCCTCACGGCTCACCGATGCGAATCCTGTCATCGAACGAATCACGCCTGTGCCCCCTGTCCGTCATCATCGGGCGCCGGCACCGGCTGTCTCCGGTCG
Organism: uncultured Acidobacteriota bacterium; assembly: GCA_963738485.1. Lineage (GTDB taxonomy): Bacteria > Acidobacteriota > Vicinamibacteria > Vicinamibacterales > SCN-69-37 > CAVTWK01. The sequence goes on along the minus strand of CAVTWK010000003.1, from coordinate 57,397 downwards.
TCGAACGCCTGCAGCGCATAGAGTTTCGCGTACACGCCGTCCGGCCTGGCCACCAGGTCGTCGTGCGTGCCCACCTCAGCGATGCGGCCCTCCTCGAGCGCGACGATCAGAATCCGCGCGGCGGACGGTCGAGAGCCGATGCGCGATGACGAACGTCGTGCGATTGCGCATGAGATTGATGAGCGCGTCCTGCACGAGCAGCTCCGACTCGGCGTCGAGCGACGAAGTGGCCTCGTCGAGGATCAGCAGCGGGCTGTCCTTGAGCAGGGCGCGCGCGATGGCGAGCCGCTGTCGTTGGCCGCCCGAGAGCCGCTGCCCCCGCTCGCCGATCTGCGTCGCGTAGCCCAGGGGCAGGAGCGCGATGAACTCGTGGGCGTGCGCCGCACGAGCCGCGGCCTCGACCGCGGCCGGGCTGGCATGCGGAAGCCCGTAGGCGATATTGGCGGCGATCGTGTCGTCGAACAGCACCGTCTCCTGCGTGACCAGCGCGATCTGCTGCCGGAGCGACGCCAGCGTCACGGCGCGCACGTCGAGATCGTCGATGAGAATCGCCCCTTCGGTGGCGTCGAAGAATCGCGGAATCAGGTTCACCAGCGTGGTCTTGCCGGCGCCGCTGAGGCCGACGAGGGCGACCACCTGTCCGGCATGGGCCGTGAGCGAGATATGGCGCAGGACGAAGCGGTCGGGCCGGTCCTCGTAGGCGAAGCCGACGTCGCGGAACGTGACGTCGCGGGTCAGTCGCGGCAGGGCGACGGCGCCGGCCCGCTCGCGCACCTCGGTGTGGGTATCGAGCGTCTCGAAGATCCGCTCGGAGGCCGCGATCGTCTGCTGGAGGCTGGCGTTGACGCGACTCAGCTTCTTGATCGGGCCGTACATCGTGAAGCCGGCGACCAGGAAAGACGAAAAATCGCCAGGCGACAACGACCCTCGCGCAATCTCGCGCGCGCCGTACCAGAGCGCGGCGACTGCGGCGATGCCGCCGATCAGCTCCATGAGCGGCGGCAGGACGGAGACCGCGCTGATCACCCGCATGTAGGTGCGATAGAGCCCCTCGGCCGCCGCGGCGAAGCGCTTCGCCTCGCGTTCCTCGGCTCCGAAGGCCTTGACGATGCGGTGGCCGGTGAAGGCCTCCGCCGCCAGGTGCGTCACGCGCTCCAGCTGCTCCTGCCCGCGGCGCGACGTCCGGCGCACCCGCTGACCGAGCCGCATCAGCGGATAGACGATCAGCGGTGCCGAGGTCAGGAACACCACCGCCAGCCGCCAGTCGATCGCGAACAGGTAGACGACGAGCGCGAGCACCGTGATCGTCTCGCGCGTCAGATCCGCGAGCGTCTCGGAGACGGCGGTCTGCACCTGCGAGACGTCGTTGGTCAGCCGCGACAGGAGCGATCCCGACGATCGACGCGAGAAGAACGCGGCGGACTGTCCCAGCGTGTGGCGAAACAGCTGGTTGCGCAGGTCGCGCACCACGCGCTGGCCGACATCCGACATCAGGTAGCCGGACACGTAGGCGCCGAACCCCTTGATCAGGTAGAACGAGACCGTCAGCAGGCCGACGTGCGCGACGACGCCCGGCACGAGTGCCGGATCCTGAATCTTCAGGACGTCATCGAAAATCGGCTTGACGAGGTAGACGATGCCGAGCGAGCCGAGCGCGTAGAGCACCATCCCGACCAGGGCCGCGACCAGGCGACCGCGGTACGGAATGGCGTAACGCAGCAGTCGGCGAAGCTCGTTCACTCCCTGAACCGGTACTTCAGCAGGATCCAGAGCGCGACGACCCCGTCGCGCCAGGTGATCTTCTTGCCGTCCTCGTAGCCGCGGCCGTCGTAGGTGATGGGCACTTCGTAGACGCGATAGTTGCGCTTGAAGATCTTCGCCGTCAGCTCGGGTTCGATGCCGAACCCGGGCGAGTCCAGGGTGAAGGACCGCAGCACGGACGTGCGCATGACCTTGTAGCAGGTCTCCATGTCCGTGAGCATCGTGTTGTAGAGGATGTTCGTCAGCAGCGTCAGCACGCGGTTCCCCAGGTAGTGGGAGAACATGAACACGCGATGCCGCCCGATGAACCGGGAGCCGTAGACCACATCGGCCCGGCCCTGGCAGATCAGCTCGATCAGTTCAGGGAACTCTTCCGGGGAGTACTCGAGGTCGGCGTCCTGGATGACGACGAGATCGCCCGTCACTTCCTTGAAGCCGCGCCGCAGCGCCTCGCCCTTGCCGCCGTTCTTCTCCTGGAAGATGAGCTTGAACCCGAAGCGCTCATGGAGCTTCGTCAGCAGGTCGCGCGTGCCGTCCTTCGAGCCATCGTCCACGACGATCAACTCGGTGCGAATCGGCACGGCCATCACGCGCTCGATGATTTCCTCGATCGTCGCCCGCTCGTTGTACACGGGCATGACGACCGAGAGCAGCGGGTCCTTCAGGATGCCTTTCAGGCCAGCCATGCGCGTTGAGTCCTCTACGAAGCGGGGGAACGATATCCCCGTGGATGCGTCCGATGCCAGTGCCACGCCGTCTGCACGATCCGATCGAGCTGCCCGGGCTGCACGGCCCACGCCAGCTCCCGGACGGCCTTGGCGTTGGCGGCCACCAGACGAGCCGGATCACCAGGGCGCCGCGGTCCCATCGTGTGGGCCACCGGCCGCCCGGTGACGCGCTCGACCGACGCCAGCACCTCCCGCACGGACACGCCGTCGGCGTAGCCCAGATTGTATGCGTTCGACCCGCCGCCCTTGCGCAGGCAATCGAGGGCCGCGACGTGCGCGACCGCCAGATCCGACACGTGCACGTAGTCGCGGATGCAGGTGCCGTCCGGCGTCGGGTAGTCCTCGCCGAACACGGTGAGTGGCGCACCGCCCTCAGTGGCGGCGAGCGCGCGCGGAATCAGGTGCTCTTCGGGCTGATGGTCTTCGCCGAGCAACCCGTCTGGGTCGGCGCCGGCCGCGTTGAAATACCGGAGGACCACCGACTGAATCCCGTGCGCCCGTTCGAAGTGCGGCAGCGCCCGTTCGATCGCCAGCTTCGTCTCGCCGTAGGCGTTGATCGGCCGCTGCGGGTGCGACTCGTCCAGTTGGTCGGTCAGCGGCTCGCCGAACGTCGCGCACGTGGACGAGAACACCAGGTGGCGCACGCCCGCGTCGGCCATCGCGCCCAGCACGCTGATCGCCCCGGCGACGTTGGCCTGGTAGTAGAGCCCCGGCCGCTGCACCGATTCGCCCACCGACAGCCGCGCCGCGAAGTGCATGACGGCCGTGGACCCCGACGCGCGCAGTGCCGCGACCACGGCCCCCTGGTCGAGGATGTCGCCCTCGACCAGCGTCACGCTCCGCGTGGGGAACGCCCGCGCGAGCCGGGTGACCGCCTCGGCGTGGCCCGCCGAAAGATTGTCGTAGACCACGACGTCGTGGCCGGCTTGCGCGAGGGCCTTGGCGGCATGACTGCCGATGTACCCGGCGCCGCCGGTCACGAGGACCGTACTCATGGACGCCCGATGGACGTGTAGGTGAACCCCTGGGTACGAATCTGGACCGGATCGAAGATGTTCCGGCCGTCGAAGATCACGGGCTGCTTGAGCAGCCGCTTCATCTTGGCGAAGTCGGGCTCGCGGAACTCGTTCCACTCGGTGACGATGACCAGGGCGTCGGCCCCCGCCAGCGCGTCGTACGCCGACCGCGCGTAGTGGATGCGGTTCTTGAAGATGCCCTTGGCCACGGCCTTGGCCTCGGGATCGAACGCCCGCACATGGGCGCCGCGCGCGAGCAGCCCCTCGATGATCGGCACGGCCGGCGCTTCGCGCATGTCGTCGGTGCGCGGCTTGAACGCCAGGCCCCACACCGCCAGCGTCTTGCCCTTCAGCTTCTTGCCGAAGTGCTTGTCGAGCTTGGTCAGCAGCACCTTCTTCTGCGACTCGTTGACCGACTCGACGGCCTCGAGAATCTGGAACTTGTACTTCTTGTCCCGCGCGCTCTTGACGATCGCCTGGACGTCCTTCGGGAAGCAGCTGCCCCCGTAGCCCACGCCCGGGAAGAGAAAGGCCGCGCCGATGCGCTTGTCCGAGGCGATGGCCTGCCGCACCTTGTCCACGTCCCCGCCGAAGCGTTCGCAGACGTTGGCGATCTCGTTCATGAACGAGATGCGCGTGGCGAGCATGGCGTTCGCGGCGTACTTGCAGAGCTCGGCGCTCACGCAGTCCATGACCATGATCGGCGCGCCCGTCCGCGTGAACGGCCGGTAGAGTTCCGTCATGATCTCGGCCGATCGCGTGTCGGTGGCGCCGATGACGACGCGGTCCGGCTTGAGGAAATCCTCGACGGCCGCCCCCTGCTTCAGGAACTCCGGATTGCTCACGACGCTGAAGGGCTGGGCCGTCTGGCTCTTCATCGCCGCGCGGACCAGCTCGGAGGTGCCGGCCGGCACCGTGCTCTTGTCCACCACGACCTTGTAGCCGTTCATCGCGCGGGCGACCTCGCGGGCCGCGGCCAGCACGTGCTGCAGGTCGGCCGATCCGTCCTCGCCCATCGGGGTGCCGACAGCAATGAAGATGACCTCGGACTTCTTGACGGCGTCGGGCAGGGTCGTGGTGAACGTCAGCCGCTTCTCGCTGTGGTTCCGCCGGACGATCTCCTCGAGCCCCGGCTCATAAATGGGGATCTTCCCCCGGTTGAGGCCGCGAATCTTGGCCGCATCCCGGTCCACGCAAATGACGTCGTTACCCGTTTCCGCGAAACATGCCCCGACCACCAGCCCGACGTACCCAGTCCCGATAACCGCAATCCTCATGACCGCCTGATCTCCCCCCGAGCAAACGCTACAAGCTACCACGCAGACCCGTGCCTGTCAATCCATTGACAGATAAGGACTTGCGCACCAGCCGGCCCCGTCACCCGAGGGGCCGTGATACCATCCGCCGCTTCCCGCCGTGCGGATCCTCGTTGACTATCGGCCAGCGCTCCGCCAGCGAACAGGCGTCGGCGAATACGTGCACGAAACCGCCCGCGCCCTCATCGCTTCGGCCGGTCCGGGCGAGTCGCTGACGCTGTTCTCGTCCTCGCTGAAGGACCGCCTCCCCTCCGACGTCCTACCGGGTGCGCATCAGATCGATCGCCGCGTGCCCGTCCGGGTCCTGAATACCGCCTGGCACCGGCTGGGCTGGCCGCCGATCGAGCGGCTCACCGGGGCGTCCTACGAGGTCGTCCAGGCCAGCCATCCGCTGCTGATCCCGGCCTCGCCCCGGGCGGCGCGCCTGGTCACCGTCTACGACCTCGACTTCCTGGACCACCCCGAACGCACCGCACGGGAGATCCGGCGGGACTACCCGGCGCTGGCGGGCCGGCACGCTCGACTGGCCGACCAGGTGATCGTCATCTCGCAGCACACGGCCGACGCCGTCGTCGCACGTCTGGGCGTGCCGCCCTCGCGCGTCTCGATCTGTCGGCCAGGGGCCCCGTCCTGGGCCCCTCGGGAGGCCGAGCCCGCCTCCGGCGGCACCATCCTGTTCCTGGGGTCGATCGAGCCGCGTAAGAACCTGCTCGTGCTGCTGGACGCCTACGAGAGCCTGTTGGGCACGGGACGACCGCTGCCGAGGCTCGTGCTGGCCGGCGCCACCTCCGAACGGTCGGCGCCGGTGTTGGCGCGGCTCGAGCGGTCCGCGCTCGCGGCCCACGTGGACCTTCCCGGCTACGTCAGACCCGAACGGCGGGCGGACCTCTATCGCCAGGCGCTCGTGTTCGTCATGCCCTCGGCCACCGAGGGCTTTGGGATGCCGGTGGTCGAAGCGATGGTCATGGGCGTCCCGGTCATCGCCGCCGACAGCGGCGCGCTGCCGGAAGCCGCCGGGGATGCGGGGCTGCTGGTGCCCGCCGGAGACGCCGCAGCCCTCGCCTCGGCCCTGGCCGCCGTCCTCGACAATCGGGGGCGCCGCCAGGCGATGGCGGCCCGGGGACGTGACCACGCGCGGGCGTTCACCTGGGCGCAGACCGCGGCCGGTGTCCGCGAGGCGTGGCAGCGGGCGGTCGCCCATCGGAGGTCGGCGCGTGGCTAGCACCAGCCGGCCCCTGCACATCGGCGTGGACGGTCGCGAGCTGATCGGCCAGCCCACGGGGGTGGGCCGGTATCTGCTGGGCATGCTGAGCCACTGGGCCGCCGACGGGACCTGTCCGCATCACTTCACGGTCTTCCTGCCCGCCTCCCCCCCGGCCAGCCTCCGGGCCCTCATGCCGCGGCTGCGCGTCGAAGTGTCCGCGTCGCCCAGGTTCGGCACGGCGTGGGAGCAGCTCGCACTCTGCCGTCTCGCGAATGCCGCACAGCTGGACGTGTTCTACGCGCCGGCGTATACGGCGCCGCTCGGGCTCCGGTGCCCGAGCGTCCTCGTGGTGCACGACGTGTCGTACTTCGCGCATCCCGAGTGGTTCACGTGGCGTGAAGGCCTGCGCCGGCGGTGGCTGACGCGCCGCGCGGCCCGGCGCGCGGCCCGGGTCGTCGCGGTCTCGGAGTTCTCGGCGCGCGAGACGGCGCAGCACGTGGGACTCGACGTCGCGCGCATCGTGATTGCGCCCGGGGGCGTGCCCGAGGTGGACGCCACCGCCCCGACGAGGCGTGCGCCGATAGTCCTGTACGTCGGCTCGCTGCTGAACCGGCGCCGACTGCCCGAGCTGGTCGCGGGGTTTGCGCGCGCCGCCTTCGAGGTGCCCGACGCGCAGCTCATCCTGGCCGGGTCCAATCGGACGCACCCCCGCCAGGACGTGCGCGCGATGGCGCGAGAGCGCGGGATCGCGGACCGCGTAGACTGGCGGGAGTACGTCTCCGACGAGGAGCTGCGCGGGCTGTACCGGCGCGCGCGGGTGTTCGCGTTCCTGTCCGACTACGAGGGCTTCGGCATGACCCCGTTCGAAGCGATCGCGTACGGCGCGCCGCCGGTGGTCCTGGATACGCCGGTGTCGCGCGAGGTGTACGGCGACGGCGCGCGGCTCGTCCCGCCCGATCCAGCCGCGATCGGGGCGGCGCTCACCGACCTGCTGCAGGACGACGAGGCCCGGATGGCGTTGCTCGCGGCAGGCCGGGCCCGCCTGACGCGCTACACGTGGACGGCGTCTGCCGCGCAGACGCTCGAGGCCCTCGAGGCAGCCGTCCGCCGATGACACGCGACGTCGAGATCATCATCGTCAGCCACAACACGAGCGACGAACTCGACGCCTGCCTCGCGTCCGTCTATGCGCACCCGCCCGACCGGCTCGATCGCGTGGTGGTGGTGGACAACGCCTCGACGGACAACACCGTCGCCCGGGCGCGGGCGCGCTGGTCGCAGGCGCACGTCGTCGCGCTCGAGCACAACATCGGGTTCGGCGCGGCCAACAATGTGGCGCTGCGGGAGCCGGGGCCGCCGCTGGTGCTGCTCCTCAACAGCGACACGATCGTGCCGGCCGGCGCCATCGAGCGGCTGGTCGGCCGGCTGGAGGCGACCGGCGTGGTAGCCGCGGGCCCGCGTCTGGTCGATGCCGACGGCTTTCCCGAAGTGTCGTTCGGGCCGATGCTGACGCCGCTCGGCGAAGCCCGGCAGGCCGTGCGCCAGCGGCTCGCCGCGCGACGGGATCGCTTCTCGCGCCGCTACATCCAGCGCCTGGTCGCCGACGAACGGCAGGTGGACTGGGTCAGCGGCGCGTGCCTGCTGGTCCGCCGCGCCGCGATCCTGCGCGCCGGCCTGTTCGACGAACGGTTCTTCATGTACGAGGAGGACGTGGACCTGTGTGCCGCCCTGCGCGCCAACGGCGGACGCATCCTCTTCACGCCCGCGGCCGAGATCACGCACCTGCGGGGCCGCTCGGTCCGGCGCAGCGGTCAGGCCCGGAACGTCCACTACGACCGTAGTCACGTCGCGTTCTACGAGAAGCACGCGCCGCGATGGGCGCCGTATCTGCAATCGTGGCAGCGGCTGCGCGGTCGCAGCATCCGATAGAATCACCCGCGTGCGGATCGCGATCGACGCCCGCAAGCTGCACGACTACGGCATCGGGACGTATGTCCGAAACCTGGTCAGCGGCCTGGCGCGGCAGTCGAGCGACGCCACCTACGTGCTCCTCTGTCGCCCGGAGGACGAGGCGTACATCCACACCCTGGGCCCGCGCTTCCAGCCGCTCGTCGAGCGGTCGGGCAATTACTCGCTGCGCGAACAGGTGAGCGTTCCGGCCGCGTTGCGACGCGCGCGCGTGGATCTGTTTCACGCACCCCACTACGTCGTCTCGCCGCTGACGACCTGCCCGTTCGTGGTGACCATCCACGACTGCATCCACCTGCGGTTTCCGCAGTACCTGCCCAATCGGGCGGCCCATGTGTACGCCCGCACGATGATGGGATTTTCGGCGCGCCGATCGCGCCGGATCCTCACCGTGTCGCAGGCCTCGAAGGACGACATCGTCCATTACCTGCACGTCCGGCCCGAGAAGGTGGAAGCGGTCCACAACGCGCTCGACGAGCGGCTGGCCGCGCCGCCGACGGCCGAGGACCTGCAGCGCGTGCGCGAGCGGTATCTGCTCAACGGCGCGTTCATCCTCTACGCCGGCAACATCAAGCCGCACAAGAACGTCGATCGCCTGATCGAGGCCTACTCCATCCTCCGGCGTCGCGGCGTGGAGCACGCCAAGCTCGTGATCGCCGGCGAGGAGATCTCCAAGTACCCGTAGCTGCGGCGCCTCGTCCACCGCTTCCAGCTCCATCAGCACGTCCGGTTCTTCGGCTTCGTGCCCGAGGCCACGCTGGCCGCGCTGTATCGACTCGCGTCGGTCTTTGTCTTCCCCTCGCTCTACGAGGGCTTCGGCCTCCCGCCGCTCGAAGCGATGGCCGCCGGTGCGCCGGTCGTGACCTCGAATGTCTCCTCCCTGCCCGAGGTCGTCGGCGATGCGGCGCTCCTGATCGACCCGATGGACGCCGGTGCGATCGCCGAGGCGATGGCCCGGGTCCTCAGCGACCCGGACCTGCGGGCCGACCTCATCGCGCGGGGCCATGCGCGCGTGCAGGCCTTCTCCTGGGACCGCTCCGTGGCCCGGATCAGCGAGATCTATCAGGAGGTCGCCGGACACGGCCGTCGTGGCTAGCCCGACCCCCGCGATCACGCAGACCCCGCCGAACGCCCCGCCGTGGGCCGGGGCGCGGGTGGCGCTGGTCCACGACTGGCTCACGGGCATGCGTGGCGGCGAGAAGGTGCTCGAATCGATCGGCCGGCTCTTCCCGTCCGCCGACCTGCTGACTCTGGTGCACGTGCCCGGCTCCGTCTCGGCGGGAATCGAGCGGCGGCGCATCCGGACATCGCTCGTGCAGCGGCTGCCACGCCCGGGACGCTGGTATCGCCACTACCTCCCGCTCTTCCCGGTGGCGATCGAAGGCTTCGACCTCGACGAGGTGGATCTGGTGATCTCGACCAGCCACTGCGCCGCCAAGGCCGTCGTCCCGACCGGCCGGGCCCGGCACGTCTGCTACTGCCATTCCCCGATGCGGTACGCCTGGGACCAGTTCGACGCGTACTTCGGCCGGGACCGGCTGGGTGCCGTGGGACATGCGCTGGCCCGGCCGATGCTCGCCTGGCTGGCGCGCTGGGACCGTGACACCGCGGGCCGCGTGGACCGCTTTCTCGCGAACTCTCAATACGTTGCGGCGAGGATCGCCCGGTACTATAATCGTCAGGCGTCGGTCCTCTACCCGCCGGTGGACACGGAGTTCTTCACCCCGGCGGCTCCGGCCCCGACGCCAAGCTTCCTCGTGGTTTCCGCCCTGGTCCCTTACAAGCGCATCGACTTGGCCGTCCTGGCCGCCAACCGGGCCGGAGTCCCGCTGCGCGTCGTGGGCAGCGGGCCCGACCTGGCACGGCTCCGCGCGCTCGCCGGTCCGACGGTCGAGTTCCTGGGCTCCCAGAGCGACGACGCGCTGCGCGGCGAGTATCGGCGCGCCCGGGCCGTGCTGCTGCCGGGCGAAGAGGACTTCGGCATCGCACCCGTCGAGGCGATGGCCTGCGGCCGCCCCGTGTTGGCCTTGGCGCGCGGCGGGGCCCTGGAGACGGTACGCGACGGCGTGACCGGTCGCCTGCTGCCCGACGAGGACGTGGAGACGTGGAGCGAGGCGCTGCGCCTCTTCGAGCCGGGCGACTTCGACCCTGGCGCCATTCGCACCCACGCCGAGCAGTTCGGCGCGGCGCGCTTCGACGCCGGGTTCGCCGCGTGGCTGACCGACGCGCTTGACGACTGGTCGCCATGCTGAGACGCCACAACCGGCTCCTCGTCGCCTGCTACATCGTGGCCGACACGTGCGGCGCGGCGGCGGCGTTCCTGCTCGCCTACCTGCTGCGTTTCGAATCCCCGTTCGTCGCCCTGGCGCCGCTCGCGGGCGACGCGCCGAGTTTCTCCCAGTATCTGGTCCGCATGCCGGTCGTGGCGCTGCTCGTGCCGCTGACGTTCCAGCTGCAGGGCCTCTATCGGCTGCGTCGCGGCCGCACGCGGGTGGACGACTTCTTCGCCGTCCTCGTCGGCAGCATTCTGGCCGTGCTGGCCGGCGTCATCATCACGCTCTACGCGCAGGCCTACTACCCGGCGCTCCGCGATTACCACCCGATCTCACGCGGGGTGTGGGCCCTCTTTCTCGGCCTCAACGTCGTCTTCACGTTCGCGTCGCGCGAGGTCGTGCGCGACCTGCTCCGCCGGCGCTGGCGCGCGGGGATCGGCCTCCGTCGCGTCCTGGTCGTGGGCGTCGGCGACCTGGGCCGGATGGTGGCGGACCGCATCCTCGAGCACGGCGAACTGGGCTTCAAGCTGATCGGATTCGTGGACGACCGCTTCGCCACGAGCGACGCCATCGGCTACCGCGGCCTGCCGGTGCTCGGCGCGACGGCGAACATCGACGAGGTGGCGACGCGGGAGAAGATCGACGAGATCTACGTCGCGCTGCCGATCGAGGAGCACGTCAAGATGCTGGGCGTCGTCGAGTTCGCGAGCCGCGAGTGCATCAACGTGCACGTCGTGCCCGACCTGCTCCAGTTCATCGCGCTGCGGGCCCGGCTCGAAGACCTCGACGGCCTGCCGCTCATCAGCGTCAACGACGTGCCGCTGCGGGGCATCAACAGCGTCCTGAAGCGGATGGTGGACATCGGCCTGTCGCTGGGCGTGGTGGCGGTCGGCATCGTGCCGGCGCTCGTCATCGGCTGGCTCATCAAGCGGTCGTCGCCCGGGCCGATCTTCTACAAACAGGTTCGGATGGGCCTCGACGGCAAGGCATTCACCGTCTACAAGTTCCGCTCGATGCCGGTCGACGCCGAGGACGCGAGCGGGCCCATCTGGGCCCGCGACGACGACCCGCGGGCGACGGCGATGGGCCGCTGGCTGCGGCGTCACGACTTCGACGAACTGCCGCAGTTCTGGAACGTGCTGCGCGGCGACATGTCGATCGTCGGCCCGCGGCCGGAGCGCCCGTTCTTCGTCGAGCAGTTCAAGCACGAGATCCCGCAGTACATGCTGCGGCACAAGGTGAAGGCCGGCATCACGGGCTGGGCGCAGGTCAACGGCTGGCGCGGCAACACCTCGCTCGAGAAACGCATCGAGTTCGACCTCTACTACATCGAGAACTGGTCCCTGTCGCTCGACTTCAAGATCATGTGGCTCACGCTGCTCCGGGGCCTCCACAAGATTGCCTGACCATGAGAATCGTCATCACCGGCGCGGCCGGCTTCATCGGATCGCACCTGTCGGAAACCCTCCTCGACCAGGGGCACTCGGTCGTCGGCATCGACAACCTGCTGACGGGCGACCTGGCGAACATCGCGCACCTGGCGGGCCGCGACTTCGTCTTCATCAAGCACGACGTCACCAACTACATCAACGTGGACGGGCCGGTGGACGTGGTGTTCCACTGGGCCAGCCCGGCCAGCCCGATCGACTATCTCGAGTGGCCGATCCCGACGCTGAAGGTCGGCGCGCTCGGCACGCACAACGCGCTCGGCCTGGCCAAGGCCAAGAAGGCGCGGTTCGTCATCGCCTCGACCTCGGAGGTCTACGGCGACCCGCTCGAGCACCCGCAGAAGGAAACCTACTGGGGCAACGTCAACCCGGTCGGCCCGCGCGGCGTCTACGACGAGGCCAAGCGCTTCGCCGAGGCCATGACGATGGCCTACCACCGGTACCACGGCGTCGACACGAAGATCGTGCGCATCTTCAACACCTACGGCCCGCGGATGCGCGTCAAGGACGGCCGCGCGGTCCCGAACTTCATCGCGCAGGCGCTGCAGAACGAGGACGTGACGATCTTCGGCAGCGGCGACGCAGACGCGCAGCTTCTGCTACGTCACCGACCTGGTGGACGGCATCCTGCGGCTGATGGCCTCGAAGGAGAACGACCCGGTCAACATCGGCAACCCGCACGAGATGTCGATCGAGGAGATGGCGCGCGTCATCATCAAGATGACGGGCTCGTCGAGCCAGCTCGTGTTCAAGCCGCTGCCGACCGACGACCCGAAGGTGCGCAAGCCGGACATCACCCGCGCCCGCACGCTGCTCGGCTGGGAGCCGAAGGTCCCGCTCGACGAGGGGCTGACCTCGACGATCGACTACTTCCGGAAGAAGATGGGCGACTGTCCGGCGCGCTCGTCGTGGACGCCGCGCGCACAGCGATCACAGGTCGTACTGCAGCGCCGACGCCAGCGTCACGGCGAGCGAGACCGCAGACGCACACGCGTGCACCAGCGGCGACCGACGCGCCCCGGTAGTTCGCGAACAGCGCGGTCACGACGCCGGTCACGAGATAGACGGCCGTCGCGACCTTGCCGAGCAACGACGGGCCGGAACGTCCGGCGCGCGACCGCGAGGTTGACCACCGCCACCGTCAGCACGATCGCGATGTCGCGGCTGAGCACGAGCACCGTCAGCCACAGCGGCAGACGCGCCGCCAGCCCCAGCCCCGGCACCGTCAGCATCACGAACATCGTCGCCACCAGCAGCTTGTCGGCCATCGGGTCGAGCCACGCGCCGAGCGTCGTCGGCTGACCCAGTCGACCGCGCGATCAGCCCGTCGAGCGCGTCGGTCGCGCCCGCCACCACGAAGGTCACGAGCGCCCAGCCCGGCATGCCGTAAGCATGCACAGGGCGAACACCGGCACCAGCAGCAGGCGCAGCAGCGTGAGCTGATTGGCGGCGGTGAGGACCGACATGCCGTTACCGCCGCGCCAGCCGCTCGACGTAGGCGACGAGGGCCACCAGCTCGGCACCGGTCGCGGGGCGGGTCGGCTCGAAGCGCACCCCGTCGGCCGTCATCGCGCCGGACGCGACCGCGAAGGCCGCTGAGCGGTAGAAGACGTTGCCCGTCGGCAGATCGACGAAGCGCGGCCGCGCCGCCCGCCAGGCCGCCAGATCCGTGGCGCGGCCCGCGGCCGACAGCGTCACGAGCTGCGTGGCCATCTGCGCCAGCTCGCCGCGGCGCAGCGTGCCGGCCGGCTGAAAGGTGTGGTTCGGCAGGATGTCCATGACGCCGGCCTGCGTCACGGGCAGGATCCAGGTCGCCGCCCAATGCGTGCGCACATCGGTGGCCACGGTCGCCACCCGGCGCGGCGCCCGCGCGACGACCGTTTCTGAGCTGGATGCCGACGTAGGCCGCGGCCAGGGCCCGGGTCACCGTCCGGGCCGTCGGCAGTTCGCGCGGTACTCCGGCGGCAGCGCCGCGAGTCCGCGCGGTCGCGCAGCTCCTCGGCTCGCGCGCGCCACTCGGGCCGCGGGTCGAGGGCCGCGGCCCGCGTCCAGGCCGCCGCCGCGTCCCGCCAGCGCTCCTGCGTTTCAAGGATTCCGGCGAGCAGGGCGTGGCCCTCGACCTCGGTCGGCTCGAGTTGGACCGCGCGACGCGCGTGCGCCTCGGCCTCGGTCAGCGCCCCGCGCGCGATCTCGTTCTGCGCCAGTTCCCGGAGGATGATCGCGCTGGTCGGCGCGAGCGCCAGGGCCCGCTCGAGCACGTCCTGCGCCTCGTCGTAGCGCCGGGCCTGCCGGGCCTTGCGGCCGCTCTCGATCAACGCCTGCAGCTGGCGGAACTTGACCAGCTCGAGCCGGCTGCGCACCGCCTCGCGCGTCGGCGCGATCGCGAGCACGCGCTCCATCGCGCTGACGGCGAGTGCGAGGTTGTTCTGCGCGAGCGCGGCCTCGGCCTGACCGGTCAAGGCCGGCAGGTAGCGGGCGTTGCGCGTCAACGCCGCCGCGAAGCGGGCCTCGGCGTCGCGGGCATCGCGCGAGGCGAGCAGCGCAAAGCCCAGCCCGGCCTCCGCGGGATAGAACGCCGGCGCCTCCTTGAGGATGGCCTGGAACTCGCGTGTCGCCGCGCGCGCGTCGCCCGCCTGCAGCCGCAGCCAGGCCGCGTCGTGGCGGCTCCTGAGAGCCGGGGTCACGACGACACCGGCCGGCACGTCCGGCGCGGGGTACTCGGGATACCGCGGCGCTCCGGCCACGGCTGGCGCCGGCGCGGGACGCGAGGCGCAGGCCGCGCCCACGCCGGCCAGCGCGATGATCAGCACCCACGGCCGCACGCGGGTCATGCCGGGACCCTGGCGCGCAGGAAGCGCGGCACCATGCGGCGCGGCACATCGGCCTCGATGGCGACGCGACCGTCCGTCGTCTCGTGCCGGATGACGCGCGCGTGGCGATAGAGGTCGGCGACCAGCCGACGGTCCGCGGCGGCCTCGTCGTCGAACTCGAGGTGCAGCCGCTCGGCATCCATCGACAGCCCGCGGGCGATCGCGGTGAGCAACTCGGCCCGCCCCGTCGTCGTGACGGCGGCCGTCAGCAGCGCCTCGGGCCTGGACGCCCTGAGCCCCTCGATCTCGATCGGCGAGAGCCGATCGATCTTGTTGAACACCTCGACCGTCGGCACCGTCTCGGCGCCGACCTCCAGGAGGACCGCGCGGACCGCAGCCATGCGGCGTTCGCGGTCAGGGGCGGACGCGTCGATGACATGGAGCAGCAGCTCGGCCGAGGTCACTTCCTCGAGCGTGCCGTGGAAGGCCGCGACCACCTGGTGCGGCAGCCGGTCGATGAATCCGACGGTGTCGGCGATCATGATCTGCCGCGCATCGGGCAGCCGCACGCGCCGCATCAGCGGATCGAGCGTGACGAAGAGGGCGTCCGACGCCGTCGCGGTCGCGTTCGTCAGGCTGTTGAAGAGGGTGCTCTTGCCGGCGTTGGTGTAGCCCACCAGCGCCACGACCGGCACTTCGGATCGCTTCCGGCGCGCCCGGACGTAGCTGCGGCGCCGGCGCACTTCGGCGATGTCGGCCTTGAGCACCGAGATGCGCTCGCGGATGCGCCGCCGATCGGTCTCGAGTTTTGTTTCGCCAGGGCCCCGGGTGCCGATGCCGCCGCCGAGCCGCGAGAGCGCGTCGCTGGATCCGGCCAGCCGAGGCAAGGCGTACTGCAACTGCGCGAGTTCCACCTGGAGCTGCCCTTCGCGCGTCCGCGCGCGCTGGGCAAAGATGTCGAGGATCAGTTCCGTGCGGTCGATCACGCGAAGGCCAACCGCGCGTTCGAGGTTCCGGGCCTGCGCCGGGGACAGCTCGTTGTCCACGATCACCAGCGTCGCGCCGAGCTCGGACGCGGCGTGCTTCAGCTCCTCGACCTTGCCCTTGCCCAGCAGTGTGGACGAATCAGCCGAGTTGCGCTCCTGCCGGAGGCGCAGCACGACCTCCGCGCCGGCGGCCAGCGCCAGCCCTGCGAGTTCGTCGAGCGGAATGTCGGGTTCGGCCTGACGGCTCGCGCGTGTGACCAGGCTGACAAGGGCCGCGCGTTCGCGCGGCGGCTCGTTCGAAACCGACCGTCGCGATTTCATCCGTGCAGCGATCTCTAGCACGCGGTCCCACGAGACCGCGCCTTCGCGCACGAGCACCGGAGGCGAGACGCGCGCGTCCACGAGCGTGGACGGCAGACCGCCGGGCGTGGGGCCACCATCGATGACGAGCACGCGCGGATCGGCCAGCCACTCCCCCACCGCGCCCACCTCACGGGCCGGGCTCTGGCCACTGACGTTCGCACTCGACGCGGTGATGGGCCGGCCGCACGCCTCGGCGAGGGCGCGAGCCGTCTCCTGCGCGGGCACCCGAATCGCAATCGACCCTCGACCCGCGTGCACGGCGGGCGCGATCTGCGGCGGTGCGGTTGCAATCAGCGACAGCGGCCCGGGCCAGCACGCCTCGGCCAGGCGCCGCGAACCGGCCGCCAGCGGCCCGCAGAACGCCTCGACCTGATCGAGCGAACTGGCGATCAGCGGGATGGCCTGGGAGGCATCGCGTCCCTTCAGCGCAAACACCGCCTCGACCGCCGCGGGCGAACAGGGATCGACCGCCACGCCGTAGAACGTGTCCGTCGGGTAGACGACCACGCCGCCACCGGCGATCCACGCGGCCGCGCGGTCGAGCCAGCCTGGATCAGGCGTCCCGCTGCACAGGTCGATGACGTTCACGCACGCGCCTCCAATCCGCGGGCCCGCCAGATGATCGCGGCGATGCCCAGCAGCCCGATCGCATCCACCACGAAGACGGCGCGGATGCTCAGCGCCCCGATCGCGCCGGCCGCGATCGGACTCACCGCGAGTCCCGCCAGATACGCCATCGATAGATAGCCGAACGCGATTCCGCGCGATCCGGGATCGACGGCGCGGCTCGCCGCCGTATAGATCGTGGTGGTCGCCACCCCCATGCCGAGGCCGAACACCACGGCGGCCGTCAGCAGCACGCCAAAGCCTGGCGCGAACACGAAGACACCGGCGCCCACCGAGGCCAGCACACAGGAAGCCGGCACGATCCGCCAGACCGGCATCCGGTCCATCACCCGGCTCGTCAGTTGATTGCCGACGGCGGCCACTGCGGCTGTGGTCGTGAACAGCACGCCGCTCCAGAGCGGGACCTGCGACACGGGCGCGCCGATCTCCCCGAGATAAAGCGGGAGGATCGGACCGAAGCTGCGATCCACCAGTTGCAGGCCGAACACGCCGCCCATGAACAGCCCGAACTCCGGAATCCGCCGGAGGGCCGCGAAGGTGACCGGCGAGGCCGTGCCCGCCTGCGCCGGCCGTGTGGCGCCCGCGACGTCGCGGTAGCCGAACACCACCAGCAGGAAGGCGACGACGTAGACGAGGGCAGCGATGAGAAACCCCTGGCGCAGCCCCACGGCCAGGACCAGGGCGCCGCCAATCACGGGCCCCAGCGCGGGTCCGAGGCGCTGCGCGGTCTGCACCCACCCGATGGCGGTGGCCATCGACTCGGGTGGCGCCGACTCGGCGGCCATCGTCATCGCCATCGGTCCGTAGCCAGCAAAGAACCCGAGCAGCGCGCGGAGCGCCAGCACCTGCCACGGGGCCTGCACCGCGGCCATCAGCGCCATGATGACGACGAACGCGGCCAGCGACCGGGCCACCATCAGCTTGCGCCCGTAGCGTTCGGCCACGCGGGCCCAGGCCGGGGCCATCGCGGCGGTGATGGCGGGCGTCACGCCGAGGCTCACGCCAGACCAGATCGCGATCGCGGCCGGATCGTGGACGCCAAGCTCGGCGAAATAGATCGGCAGGAACGGCATCACCAGCGTGAAGCCGGTGAAGCCCACGAAGGTGGCCACGGTCACCGCGGCCTGATTGCGCCGCCAGTCCGCGTAGGTCGGCGCGGCGCTCACGTGCGGGCCCTCTAGATGCGCTTCAGTTCAACCGGATCGCCGACGGCGACGCCGAGCCGCTCGGCCGCGCTGGCGGCCTGCGCCGCACACTCGAGGTGATCCGTGCTGCCGAACAGCGCGCCGATCTCCCCGGGCGCGATCTCGGAGTAGGTGGAGACGAGCCGGGCGATCTGGTGGCCGCCGACGGTCAACTGGAGTGTGGTCACGCCGTCGGTCATCCGTTCGCACGACTTGCGGTCCAGGTTCGTCACGACGTTGCCGAAGCGGTCCACACGCACGACGATGCCCTGGAGCACCGTGCCGTCGAAGGTCGGGCGCGGCAGGTCGATGAGATGGATCTCCGTGAGCGGGCGGCCCAGCGCCGACAGGTGCACGCCCTTCGACAGCCACGCGGCGGCCGGCGCGAAGCGATCGCGGCCCTCGAAGGTGCGGCTCACGGTGGGACGGGCGTAGCGCCGTTCGGTCAGCTCGACGACCTTCTTGGCCGGCGTTTCCTGCAACACGCCGGTCAGCACGCCGTTGTCGGGCGCGACGAACTTCCATTCGCCCGCCTCGACCGCCAGGCCGCGCCGCGGGCTCCCGACGCCTGGGTCCACGACAACGAGGAAGATCGTGTCCTTGGGAAAGTAGCGGTACGTCGCGGTCAGTTCCTGCGCGGCAAACGGGATGTCGTGCGCCGGCAGATCGTGCGACACGTCCACGACCGTGGCGTCGGGGTTGATGCCGAGCATCACGCCCTTCATCACACCGGTGTAGTGGTCGCGTGTGCCGAAATCCGAGAGGAAGGCGATGAGGGGCTTGGCCATGGGCGCCGGGGCTTCTCCAGTCCCGGCACGCCAGCGAGCGGACCGGTCAGGGCTTACGGAACAGGACCTCGCGGGTGCTGCTCTTGAGCAGGACCGATTCGGCGACCGCGAGGCCGGCAAACATCTTATTGATGTCGCCCGTCATACGCACCTGCCGACGGGCTCTGGTGGCCGGATACGGACGCAGCCGAAGGGCATCGTCCGACTCGACCACGAATCGTGTGTAGTGTGTCAGATCGGCGGCCGTCGTGCCGAAGAACCCGTGCAGCGCCCCGCCCTTGCGCAGCATCGAAACGAGCCTCGACGACAGCACCTGCCCAGCACCTTTGTCGAGGTAATCGAACACGTCCCAGCACAGGATGCCGTCCACCGATTCGGCGTCGTTGGTCAGCCGCGACGCGATGTCGGAGGCCAGCAGATCAAGTGTGCCCTTCTGGGCGTTGGCCTCGACCTGACTGAACACGTCCTGCACGTGAAACCGGCAGGCCAGGCGTTCGCCGAAGTACTCGATGTTCTGTCCGACCACCGGGCCCAGATCGATGATCGTGGGCGACGGCTGCTGGCCGACAGCCGTGAGGAACTTCTTGAGGACTTTCGAGGACACGACGACATCGGCGGCCGGAGGCGCGTGCTTGACGGCCTCTGGCGCCTCGGTCTTGCGTTGTCCCCACCCGAACAGGCCTGCCACGTGACCAGTCTCGCCGGGCGGCCGGCATCCGGCCGCCCGGCAGGACGTCTCGTTCGACCTACCGCGCGCCGCTGGCGGCGACCGGTGTCGGCGCAGCCGCGGGCGGTGACGCGGGCGTGGCGGCCGCGGCAGCCGCCGGCTTGTCGCCCGGCTTGGCCCCCGGCTTCTGCATGTCGATCCCGCCGCGGAAATGCGCACCATCGGCGATCGCCACGCGCGGGGCCGCCAGATCGCCATCCACCGACCCGGCGTCCCGGATGTCAATCCGCTCCGACGCCGTGATGTTGCCGGTGACTTCACCCTGGACCACGACGGCCTTGGCGATGATCTGCGCCTTGATCCGGCCATTCGGCCCAATCGTGAGGACGTTCTGCTTCAGCTCGATCTTGCCGTCAACCTGACCTTCGATCGTCAGATCCTCGCTGCCGCTGAGTTCGCCCTTGATGATGACGCTCTTGCCGATATTCACCATGTCCCTCTCTGGCTGCCGCGGCGCTTCGACGCGCGGTGCGACTGGTTGCGTAGCTGCTGCTGGTACGGTCGTGACTGGGGCGGTACCCATCGGTTGCGCCGGCTTGACGGCTTCATCTCGCTTCCACATTGTTGGTCTCCAAGCTGACGAAACTCCTGGAGGCAGCCGGGCCCATCGCTGGGCCAGCCGGGGGGAGTCAGGCGAGGAATGCTACCATGAACTTCGGGCCCCCGACGTGCGGATCTACCTCGATTTCAACGCCACAACACCTCCGTTACCCGAGGTAGTCGAGACGGTCACACGCGTCTTTGCGACGGACTTCGGCAACGCCTCCTCAGTGCACGCCTACGGACAGCGCGCCCGTGCGCTGCTCGACGACGCGCGTGCCGCCGTCGCCGCGTTGGTGGATGCAGAACCCAGTGACATCGTGTTCACCTCCGGTGGCACGGAGGCGGACAACCTCGCGCTGCGGGGCGCTGCCGAATCGCTCGAGCCGACAGGCCGGCGCGAGATCATCACCACGCCCATCGAGCACGAAGCCGTGCTGCAGACCGCCCGGGCGCTCGAGCGTCGCGGCTGGACGATCACGGCGCTGCCGGTGGACGCGTCGGGCGTGGTCGATCCCGCCTCGCTCCGGCACGCGATTTCGGCCCGCACGGCGCTCGTGTCGGTGATGCACGCCAACAACGAGGTCGGCACGATCCAGCCGATCGCCGAGCTGGCGGCCATCACGCGCGCGCAGGGCGCGTGGTTCCACACCGACGCGGTGCAGACCGCCGGCAAGATTCCCGTCTCGGTCCGGGCCCTCGGCGTCGATCTGCTCGCGATCGCCGGACACAAGTTCGGGGGCCCCAAGGGCGTCGGCGCCCTCTGGGTCCGCCGGGGCCGACGCCTGGTCGCGACGATGACCGGTGGCCGGCAGGAGCGCAACCGCCGGGCCGGCACCGAGAACGTGGCGATGCTGGCCGGATTCGGCACAGCGGCCACCCTCGCGCGGACGTCGCTCGAGACGCATGCCCGAAGTGTCGGCACATTGCGCGATCAACTTGAGCGTGAAATTCTGCGCACGGTGCCCGAGACGGCCGTCAACGGCGACCCGACCCGCCGCGTCCCCAACACGACGAACATCAGTTTCGAAGGTCTGCAGGCCGAATCGCTGCTCATCGCCCTCGACCTCGAGGGCGTCGCGGTGTCCACCGGGTCGGCCTGTTCCTCGGGCACGCTCGAGGCGTCACACGTGCTCACGGCCATGGGCCACTCGCAGACGCGCGCCCGCAACTCCATCCGGTTCAGCCTGGGCCCCACCACCACGGCCGCCGAGATCGCGTTCGTCGCCGACGTGCTGCCCCGGCTCGTCGCACGCCTGCGCCGACTCGGCAGTCCCCGTCCCGCCGCGGTGGCCCGCTGATGCGCGTGGTCGTCGCCATGTCGGGCGGGGTGGACTCGTCGGTCGCCGCGGCCCTGCTCCTCGAAGGCGGACACGACGTCGTGGGCCTGTCGATGCAGCTATACGACCAGCGGGCCTCCCCCGAGACGTTCGGGTCGTGCTGCAGCCTGGACGACCTGCAGGATGCCCGGCGGGTCGCGACCTCGCTCGGGTTCCCGCACTACATTGTCAATTTCGAGCAGCGGTTTCAGGAGACGGTCGTCCGCAACTTCGTCAGCGAGTACGCGGCGGGCCGGACGCCCATCCCCTGCTCGCACTGCAACGCGGACCTGAAGTTCGCGACCCTGGCCGAGCGCGCCGCGGGGTTCGACGCGTCGGCGGTCGCCACGGGCCACTACGCGCGCGTCCGCTTCGACGAGGACGCCCGGACGTATCGCCTGCTCCGCAGCGTCGATCGCGACAAGGACCAGTCGTACTTCCTCTTCAGCCTCACACAGGATCAGCTGGCCCACGCGATGTTCCCGGTCGGCCATCTCACCAAACCGGAGGTGCGCGCCCACGCCGCGCGGCTGGGCCTGTCGGTCGCCGACAAGCCGGACAGCCACGAGATCTGCTTCGTGCCGGACGGCGACACGGCCGGCTTCGTCGAGCGCCACGCGGAGGTTGCTCCCGGGGAGGGCGAGATTGTGGACTCGGGCGGCCGGCACCTGGGCACCCACCGCGGCATCCATCGGTACACCGTCGGCCAGCGCAAGGGCCTCGGCGTCTCGTCCGCGATTCCGCTCTATGTGCTGAAGATCGACGCGGCCGATCGGCGAGTGACAGTCGGCGCCCGGGACGAACTCGGCGGGACCACGCTGACCGCGTCGCAGGTGAACTGGGTCGCCGGTGCGCGCCCGACCGTGCCCGTGCGCGGCACCGCGCGGATCCGCCACCGCCATCAGGACGCGGCAGCGACGATTGTCAGCACGGGCGACGGATCAGCGCATGTCACATTCGACGAGCCGCAGACCGCCATCACGCCTGGCCAGGCGGTCGTCTTCTACGATGGCGACGAGGTCCTGGGCGGGGGATGGATTGGGTAGAGCCGCGAAGAGCGCGGAAGTGCTGGGTGTGCAGAGCACGGAAGTCCCGGTGGTAAGAGACGCCAAGTCCCGGAGTGAAGGGCTCGCGAAGTGCCGGCGGTAAGACACCAGAGGTCCAGGAGCGAAGAGCTCGCGAAGTCCCGGCGGTAAGACACGAGAAGTCCAGGACTGAAGGGCTCGCGAAGTCCCGGCAGCAAGACACGGGAAGTCCAGGAGTGAAGGGCTCGCGAAGTCCCGGCGGCAAAACACGAGAAGTCCCGCAGCAAGAGCTCGCGAAGTCCCGGAGGGCAGAGCCACCAAGTCCCGGTGTGAAAGGCCCCGAAGTCCCGGGGGCAAGGCACGGGAGGTCCCGGAGTGAAGGGCTCGCGAAGTCCCGGGGGCAAGACACGGGAAGTCCCGGAGTGAACGGCTCGTGAAGTCCCGGGGGCAAGACACGAGAAGTCCAGGACTGAAGGGCTCGCGAAGTCCCGGGGGCAAGACACGGGAAGTCCCGGAGTGAAGAACCGCGAAGTCCGGGAATCGGAGGCGCCGAGGTGCTGGTCTCAGAGAACTTCCGGTGTGCATGGTGCCGAGGGCCCGGAAGTTCTCGGTCGCGCGAATCACGGCGCGTGCGTGCCCTCGACGATAAACGCAAGACCCTCGCGACTGACGTAGCGCTCGAAGCACCTCTCGCAGATCCAGTCACCCGCGTGCATGAACCCGTGCGCCTGGAAGTGCGGGCCGATGAGGGCGAAGCAAATCTCGCACGGCGCTTTGTAGTCCTCCGCAGGGAATCGCAACCGGCTCCACGCAGCCGGGCCCTCGAGCACCGCTTCAACCAATTGTGGTTGCCAGTATCGGCTGAAGCAGGGAAACGACTGCCCCGGCACGACGTCGTCCACCCAATTCAACGCCGAGGTCTTCAGCGTCGCGTGCCCGGACGCAGAACAACTGACAAGGTCCAGCGGCACGGACATGTGGCGCGGTTGATACAGCCAGCACACCCCCAACCGAACCGACCGCAAGTGGTTGAACCTGCCTTCCATCACCACTTCGGCGGGCCCGACGACCACAGACTCGACGGTCAGTTGCGGCAGGTGCTCAAGGCCGACCCAGGGTGGGACAGACACGCAGCGGATGCTATCAGCCCGCGAGGCCTCTGGGTCAGTGCCAGGACATGGGCGAAGCGCAGCGAAGTGCCGGGACTCTGCGGAGCGCCGGGACTTCCCCGAGCGAAGCGAGCCCCCCGGACCTGGACGTCAGCTCCGGGACTTCAGCGTCAGTCCCGGGACTTCAGCGAAGCGCAGCGAAGGGCCCGGGACCTGAGCGAGCGGAGCGAGGTGCCGGGACTTCGCGAGCGAAGCGAAGAGCCCGGGACTGGCAGTTCCCGGACTTCTGCGAGCGAAGCGAGACCCCGGGACTTGGGCGTCAGCTCCGGGACTTCATCGAGCGGAGCGACTGCCCCGGACTTCTCCGTCAGTCTCCGGGACTTCTACGAAGCGGCCGTCAGTGAGGCGGAGTGCCCGGGACTTCAGCGTCAGTTCCCGGGACTTCAGCGAAGCGCAGCGAAGGGCCCTGGACGTGAGCGAGCGGAGCGAGGTGCCGGGACTTCTGCGAGCGAAGCGAAGAGCCCGGGACTTGGGCAGTTCCCGGACTTCTGCGAGCGAAGCGAGACCCCGGGACTTGGGCGTCAGCTCCGGGACTTCATCGAGCGGAGCGACTGCCCCGGACTTCTCCGTCAGTCTCCGGGACTTCTACGAAGCGGCCGTCAGTGAGGCGGAGTGCCCGGGACTTCAGCGTCAGTTCCCGGGACTTCAGCGAAGCGCAGCGAAGGGCCCTGGACGTGAGCGAGCGGAGCGAGGTGCCGGGACTTCTGCGAGCGAAGCGAGCCCCCGGGACTTCTGCGAAGCGGGCGTGAGTGAGGCGAGCCCCCGGGACTTCCCTGCTCTTGTCTGTTCAGTGCCCTTGATGCTCCAGGTACCGTTCGGCTTCGATCGCGGCCATGCAGCCGGATCCGGCGGCGGTGATCGCCTGCCGGTAGATGCGATCCTGCACATCTCCGCAGGCGAAGACGCCGGGGACCTTCGTCTTCGGTCCGTCGCGGGTGACGAGATAGCCGGCCTCGTCGAGGTCGAGCTGGCCGGCGAACAGCTTCGTGTTCGGCGTGTGGCCGATGGCGACGAACACGCCCTCGACCGCGATGGTCTGCTCGACACCGGTGACGTGGTCACGCAGCTTGAGTCCGGAGACCGCCCCGTCCTTCGGATCGAGCACGTCGATGACGTCGCTGTTCCAGATGAACGAGATCTTCGGATTCTCGAAGGCCTTGTCCTGCATGATCTTCGACGCGCGCAGCGTATCGCGCCGATGCACGACCGTCACGTGCGACGCGAAGCGCGTGAGGAACGTCGCTTCCTCGAGCGCGGAATCGCCGCCGCCGATGACGGCGATCGGCTTGCCGCGGAAGAAGAACCCGTCGCAGGTCGCGCACGTGGAGACGCCGTGCCCCATCAGCGCGCGCTCGGACGGCAGGCCCAGGAGGCGCGCCGAGGCGCCCGTCGAGAGGATCACGCTGCGGGCGAGCACCGTCTCGCCCTCGGTCTCGATCTCGAACGGCGGGGCCGTCAGGCCGACGCGCGTGACGTTGCCGCGCACGAACTCCGCACCAAACCGTTCGGCCTGCGCGCGCATGTTGGCCATCAGGTCCGGCCCCATGATGCCGTCCTGGAAGCCAGGAAAGTTCTCGACCGCGGTGGTCAGCATCAGTTGACCGCCAGCTTCGAGACCTTCGACGACCAGGGGCGAGAGATTCGCGCGCGCGGCGTAGAGCGCCGCCGTGAGTCCGGCGGGACCGGACCCGATGATGACGACGTTTCTCACAGGTGCTTATCGACCATCTGCTTCAGCGCGCCCTTATCGACCAGGCCGACGACCTGGTCCACGATCTGGCCGCCCTTGAAGAGCATCACGGTCGGAATCCCGCGCACCATGTACTTCATCGTCGTGCCCGGGTTGTCGTCCACGTTCAGCTTGCCCACCGACACCTTGCCGACGTAGTCGCTGGCCAGCGCATTGATGGACGGCTCCATCGCGCGGCACGGTCCGCACCACTCGGCCCAGAAGTCCACCAGCACGGGCTGATCGGCCTTGAGCACGTCGCTGTCAAAGTTGCCATCGTTATACGTCTGCACGTTTTCGGCTGCCATTGCTCCGCGTGTCCTTTCGTCAGCGCGCGGCGCTGGCAGCCTCAACCGGCCGCCACGTCACGAGCCCGTCTGTACACTTTGACATATTCCCTGGCGGACGTCTGCCATGAGTGATCGAGCATCATCCCGCGCCGCATCAGCGGCAGCCAGGCGATGCGATCCTGGAACAATCGGGTGGCTTGACGGACGGTGCGCACCAGCGCGTCAGCCGTCGGCTCATTGAACTTGAATCCGTTGGCCCGCTGGGCGCGCGCGGTGTATGGCTGGATCGTGTCATCGAGTCCGCCGACCGCGTGGACGATCGGCACGGTGCCGTAACGCAGGCTGTACATCTGATTGAGTCCGCACGGTTCGAAGCGTGAGGGCATGAGGAACATGTCCGCACCCGCCTCGACCAGATGCGCCAGCCCTTCGTCGAAGCCGATGAGCACGCCGACGCGTGCGGGATGCTTCGCGGCCAGGTCGCGCAGGAACGACTCGAAGCGCGCCTCGCCACGACCGACGAAGATCCAGCTGGCGTCGAGCGCGATCAACTCGGCACTCGCGTCGGCCACCAGATCGATGCCCTTCTGCTCCACCAGGCGGGACACGAGGCCGACGAGTGGCCGCGCGAGCGCGTCGTCGCCGACGGGCAGACCAAACCGCTCGAGCAGGGCGCGCTTGCACCGGCGCTTGCCGAGCAGATCCGTGACATCGAAGTGGGCCGGCAGGAGCGGATCGGTGCGCGGATTCCACGCGTCGGTGTCGATGCCGTTGAGGATGCCGACGTAGCGCGCACTCCGCGCGGAGAGGACCCCCTCGAGGCCGCTGCCAAACGCCTCGGTCTGCGTTTCGCGGGCGTAGCTGGGGCTGACCGTCGTGAGGAAGTCGCTGTAGGTCAGGCCCGCCTTGAGGAAACTGAACTTGCCCCAGAACTCGCCGGTGTCCAGCGTGAACGCGCTCCAGGGCAACCCCAGCGCGGGCACGACGTCGCGCGGGAACAGGCCCTGATACGCCAGATTGTGGATGGTGAAGACGAACGCGGCCCGCCCCAGGCGCGGCCAGCGCCCCGTGTCACCGCGCGCCATGACGGCCAGGAGTCCTGCCTGCCAGTCGTGCGCGTGCACGATATCGAACGGCCGCCGGGCCTCGTCGCGTTCCGCGAAGTCCAGCGCCGCGGCGGACAGCACACCGAATCGGATCCCGTTGTCCGGGTAGTCACCCGCGGCCGTGCCGTAGAACGCCTCGCGATCGAACAGCGCGGGGACGTCCACGAATACGATCCGCACGCCCGATGGCAGGCGCGCGTCGTGGTACGTGACGAGGGTCGAGGTCGTGCCGAGTCGGACGGAGGCCGTCGTGACGGCCGCTGAGGCCGGCGGCTGCACGCCGCGGTACCGCGGCATGACGACGGTGACGTCGTGCCCGAGGGCCACGAGCGCTGGAGGCAGGGCCGCCACGACGTCGGCCAGTCCCCCGGTCTTGGCCCAGGGCGCGGCCTCGGAGGCGACGAGCAGCACGCGGAAGCGTGGGGTGCGTCCTGCCAGACGCGGCGCGGGCGCTGAACGAGGGGGCGGCAAATGCTGGTCGGCCACGGACCGCCAGTCGCGTCGGTTACTTCGCGGCCGCGGGCTCACCGCCCACGATGCCCTGCGCCCGACCCACGACCCAGTTGAAGAGGTGCCGGGCCTCCCAGAAGCGGAGCGTGCTGCTCGACGCGCCGAGCACCACCACCGCGACCGAAGATCCCTGCGGCACTTGCAGCAGGGTGGCCAGGCAATAGCCGGCCTTGCTGATGAATCCCGTCTTGCCGCCGCGCACGTCCATGTCGGTGCCGAGCAGGCGGTTGGTGCTGTGAATCTTGATCGGCCGGGCACCCGAACGTGCCTCGTACTCGGTAATCCGCATGATCGGCCCGAGGCGGGTGTCGTTCGACGCGAACGAGATCAGGTGCGACATGTCGAAGGCGGACGACACGTTCTGCGAGTTGAGGCCGGAGGGCTCCTCGTAGTGCGTGCTGATGAGGCCGAGCGCCTTGGCCATATCGTTCATGCGGCTGACGAAGCCCGCGGTGCCGCCCTCGGAAGTGCGGGCCAGCACGCGTGCCGCCGCGTTGTCCGACGCGATGAGCGTCAAGTGCAGCAGGTCCTGATACGAGAGCACGTCCCCGGCGCGGATGTAGGTGACAGAGGCGGCCCGGGTATCAGCCGTCGTGACCTTGATCCGCTGCGTCAGGTCCGGGTCGTCGGCCATGAACGTCACGGCCGTCATGATCTTGGTGAGGCTGGCAATGGAGCGCTGGTCGCGCGCGTTCTCTTCCCAGAGCACTTCGCCCGTCTTCGGGTCGTAGATGATGGCGGCGGCGGCGCGCACGTCGGGCACGAGGTTGCCGAGCACGTCCCGCTTGAAGTGCGCGGTCATGGCCTCCTGCTGGGCTCGGGCGGCCTGCGCGCGGGAGGCGGCGGCCCGTCGTGCCCTGGCCGCGGCCGCGGCGCGAGCCAGGCTGGTCCGGGTCGGTTTCGGCGCAGGTTGCTTGACGGCGGTCGTCTGCTTCGCGGGGGATTTGGCGGCCGGCTTAGGTGTAGCCGTCGTCCGGGTCTGCGCGGCCGCGTCAACGGGGCTCACCGTCGTCGCGATAGCCATCAGCAGGCCCAGGGCCCCGACGAATACACGTTGCGTTGCCCGCACGCTTCCTCCAACTCGCTACAGGATGTGCCCCGAAGGTGATTCCGAGAGACCGCACCGGGATACTAGCATCCAAGTGCTTCCGCAACAACAGCTAACGGGGATCTTGTCTCATCGGTGTCACAAACGCCGAGGACGGGCGCGACTGTTTGTCAGCACCCGCGATCGTGTAATCGGCGCCGCGGACGGCCAGCGATAGCGCCGGTGCCGAACTTGCCCCCCGCGGATCACGTCGGCCCACTCGAGGAGACGGACGCTTTTCAAAGAAGGCGCGCGCCGGGGGATGATTTGTCTGCCCCGGACTGGCTTTCTGCAATCGATAACATTGTGCCATCCAAACCCTTGGCGTCAGAAATCCAACCAGTGCGGCCAATCTGCCACAGCGCCAAGGCCTCGGCACGCGCGCCAGACGCGGTTCCCGCGCAGGGGCGGCAAGAAACTATCAGAAATAATCGAGAGGACCGCCTGTGTGCCCTCAAGTTCCCGATCGGCATGCCGATTGCAACGCTGCCCCAGTGGAGGTCACCCCCAAGATGAGCCTGGTCCGATTACTCGGGTTCACGACGCTGGTGTGCGGGTGTGTCTCCGGACGGTATCGCGAAGTCGGCACCGATCGCGAGATCACCTACATCGAGGAGAAAGGCACCTCGTGCGGGCACACCGGGCATCAGCGCAATCAACCCGTCAGCGCGAATCGCGTGGCCCACGGCTTCGTGGCCAGTGACGCTCTCCGCGTTTCCTAACCGCTCCACACACCCGATCAGCCATTGCCCCTGTGCAATAGGCTGAAGGTCTGTACTTCCGGCGGCCAACGACCGAAACACTGCTCGTCATGGCACTCGCCCTCCGCCGCCGCTCCCCTGTCTGCCGTCCCGACGTCCGTCGCGCCCCGGTCCACCGGCCCGCTGGTGCCGCACACCGAAGTCCAGATCGGCGCCTCGCGCCTCCGCTTCTACCTGGGCGACTGCCTGTCGGTGCTGCCGCAACTGCCGGCCGCCTCGGTCGGCGTCCTGGTCACGTCACCGCCCTACAACCTGGGCATCAAATATCGCAGCTACGCCGACGACCTGCCCCGCGGCGAGTACCTCAGTTGGACCGATCAGTGGCTGCGGGCCGGGGCCCGGGTTCTGGCACCCGACGCCTCCCTGTTCCTGAACGTCGGCGCCAAGCCGACCGACCCATGGATCCCGCTGGAGGTCGCCCAGGTCGCGCGCGCGCACTTCAGGCTCCAGAACACCATCCACTGGGTGAAGTCGATTGCCATCGACCGCGAGGCGGCCGGCACGTCAGCGGGTCTGGAGCGGGACATGGCGGTCGGCCACTACAAGCCGATCAACAGCGACCGGTTCGTCAACGACTGCCACGAGTACATCTTCCACTTCACGCCGGCCGGGCGCACGCGGCTCGATCGCCGCGCCGTGGGCGTGCCGTACCAGGACGCCTCGAACATCAAGCGATGGGCCGGTGCCGGCGGCGGACTCCGCTGCCGGGGCAACACGTGGTTCATCCCCTACGACACGATCCAGAGCCGCGACCGCGACCGGCCCCACCCCGCCTCGTTTCCGCCGAAGGTGCCGGAGCAGTGCATCCGGCTGCACGGCCTCGAGCGGGCCGGCGTCGTGCTCGACCCGTTCCTCGGCCTCGGCACGTCGGCCATCGCAGCGGTCCGCCTGGGCCTCGACTTCATCGGCATCGAGATGGACGAAACGTACCTGCAGGAAGCCGTCCGCCGGGTCCACGAGGCCGTGACCAGCTAAAGGCTCACCACGAAGGCGCGAAGAGCACGAAGAAACCGACACGGACTCCGCAGACTGTGTGGGGTGTGTGGGTGCGAGGAACCGGGCGCGCGGCGGGCGAACGAACGAAGGGCCGCGAAGGCGAGAGCTGCTGGTGGGGCGTGGCTCTCGCCTTCACGGCCCTTCGTCCGTTCGCGGGGCCCTGCGGGCCTCGCCAGGCCAACGGCCTGGCGCCGCGCGCCAGCCCGTCGAGCTGAACTTCGTGAGCTTCGTGAGCTTCGCGGTGGATGTCGTCACGACAAAAGGCCGGGCCCCGCGCATCGCGCGAGACCCGGCCCCTGTCAACGAATGCGTGTGCCTAGAACCGAACGCGGCCGCCGAGCTGCATCTGCCACCGCGACCGCAGGTCGGTGCGCGTGAACTCGGTGAAGTTCGGGTTGTTCAGCGTCGCCAGGTTCATCCCCGTCAACACGCCACCGGTGCTGATGGGGGTCACCGGCAGGATGTCGTTGAACGCGGCATAGCGGAACGCACCCTTGCTGTTGTCGATCAGGTTGATCAGGTTGAGGATGTCGAGCGTGATCTCGGCCTTCACCTTCCGGAACGGCAGCTTCACCGAGAACCGCGCATCGGACGTGTTCGCCCACGGTGACCGGCAGGAGTTGCGCTCCATGATCTGGCCGATCTGACTCGCCGTGCACTCGCGCTTCTGCAGGTAGTTCAGCAGATCGTCGTAGGTGCCGTTGGTGAACGTCAGCCCCGAGTTGGCAGGCGGCAGATACAGGTTGTCGTTCAGGCTCTGCCCGTCGCCGTTGACGCCCGGGGTGCCGTAGAGCAGCGTGTACGGCCGGCCGGACTGACCGCTGTAGAACAGGGACGCCGTGGCCGAGAGGCCCTTCCACAGTTGGAAGTCATACGAGGTGCTGATCGTGATGCGGTGACCCGGGTCGTAGTCCGACCGCGTGACGGGCGGATGATTCGGGTCGCCCGGCACGTAGACGTTGCCCCACTGGGACGCCGCCTGATCGCGAACCCCGTCCATCGTCGATCGCGACTCGCCGTAGAGGTAGCTACCGCTCACGAAGAACCCGTTCGAGAAGGGCCGCTTGGCCTCGAAGTTGAGAGTCCACGCGTTGCCTTCCGAGGAGTTGGTGAGCAGCAGGACGTCGCTGAGTGCGGTGTTCGCCCGCGTGTAGAGCGGCCGGCCATCGATGTTGACCGTCCCGACCTGACGCAGGTTCAGGTTCTCGTACCGGATGTCCTGCACCGTCTTCGTGTAGAGGAACTCGGCGGTGCCGTAGATGCCGCCGGGCAGCCGGCGATCATAGGCCACGTTGGCCCGCATGACCGACGGGTACTTGAACTCAGGGTCGATCAGGTCGATCTCGTTGGTGGCGGCGCCGAAGCCCGGCAGCGACGTCGGCTGCGCATTCGGATCGGACACGAACGGGATGCGCAGGTTGTTGTTGAACGCCGCGTTGATGCGCGTGAAGTCGATGCCGGTGTTGCCGTACTGGTTGGAGATCCAGACGTAGGGGGTCCGGCCACTGAAGAGGCCGACGCCGCCGCGCACCTGCTCCGAGCCATCGTCCTTCAGCGCGTAGTTGACGCCGACGCGCGGCGACCAGAACGTGTTGTTCGGCACCACGTCGGTGGCGTAGCCGAAGTTGGCCACAGCCGCCGGGTTGGCGTTCGGCTTGTCGGGATACCGCACGAGGTCGAGACGGGCCCCGTAGGTGAGGGTCAGGCGCGGCGCCAGACGCCACTGGTCACCGGCGTAGAACCCGAAATGATTCACGCTGAACTCGGCGGCCTGCTCCGGGTCGCTGGTGTTGGAGAAACTGTGCGTGAACGACTGGGCCAGCCCCTGCTCGAACAGATCGAGCGAGGCGAACGACCACGTACCGTCGAAGCCGTTGAGGAACAGGTTGCGGAACTTGAAGAACTCGTTGTGCGTGCCGACCGTGACCTGGTGCTTGCCGAACACCCGCGTGAAGTCGTTGGTGACCTCGACGATGTCCTGGTCGAGCTGGTTCTTCTGCGACGGCCCGTCAAGACCGGCGCGCGCCCGGAAGTTGCCAGTCAGCGTCACGTCCACGAAGGTGAACGGCTTGGCGCTCGGCTGCGGGTTGCGGCTCTCGCGCACCGACGTCCGCGCGATGCGGAACTCGTTGACGCCGCTGCCGAACCGGGTCGTCAGCTGCCCGACGGTCGAATTGGTCTTCGACAGGAACCGGTGGAAGCCCGTCGGGAAGACGTAGATGGTGGCCGACGGAAACCCGCTGTCGTTGGCCGCATCGACGTAGTTGTGCCGCAGCGTGAGCTGGCTCTTGCCCAGGTTGAAGTCGGTCCGGAGGAAGACCTTGTCGCTGTCCGTCTGGCGAGTGACCTCGTCCTTGGCCGACGGCCCCAGGTCGTAGCCATAGCGGGTGGACAGGATGTTGAGGAACCGGTCGACCAGCGCCTCATTGCCGAACTGGACGCCGGTGCCCGCAATCGAAAACCCGGAGGGCGAGCTACGGCGACCCAGATCGACCGTCGTGAAGAAGAAGGCCTTGTTGGGCACGATCGGACCACCGAGGCTGAAGCCACCCTGGGAATCCTTGAAGGTCGAGATCTTGCCGCTCGGGTTGGCCGGCGTCACGAACTTGCCGACCCAGTCCTGATTGCGGCCGAAGAAGAACACTGTCCCGCGCAGCGCGTTGGTGCCGGTCTTGGTGATCGCGTTGATGCCACCGCCCGAGAAACCGCTCTGGCGGATGTCGTAGGGCGAGACCACGAGCTGGACTTCCTGGATTGCATCGAGGCTGATGGGCTGCGTGCCCGCGCCACCGCCAGGCACGCCGCCGCCGCCCGCCAGGCCGAACAGGTCGTTGTTCACGGCGCCGTCGATCTGCAGGTTGTTGTAGCGCTGACTCCGGCCGGCGACCGAGGCGGTCGGCGTCTCATCGTTGGCGGCCATCGGGTTGAAGTACGAGTTGGTGCGGACGATGTCCGTGAGGCTGCGGGTGATCGTCGGCAGCGCCTCCTTGATGGCATTGCTGATGTTGCCGCCCGTGCCCGCGCGGGACAGGTCGATCGGCGCCGTCTCGGCCGTGACCGTCACGGTCTCGGCGACCGTCGCCAGCTGGAGCGTGAAGTTCGCGGCCCGATCTGCGCCGAGGCTCACGACGACGTCCTTCTGCTCGGCGTCCTTGAAGCTCGGCATCGTCACCTTCACGGTGTAGGCGCCGACGCGCACGTTCAGCAGGACATACCGGCCATCGGCCTGCGTGACCGACTGGTAGGCCGTGCCCGTCTCCGTGTGCACGGCCTGCACGGTCGCGCCCGGCAGCACGCCGCCTTGCGGATCCGCCACCACGCCGCTCAGCGTGCCCGTCGTGACGGTTTGCGCCATGGCCGGCGCCACGACTCCCAACATTGCGCACACCGCCAGCAAGCGGAGCCGCCCACTTCACCAATCGCGTCATTTGAACCTTCTCCAGAGAATCGCGGAAGAAATCGAGAACATCGAGATGCCGTTCAAGCAGGAACTCGTGCCGCCGAAGCGGCCCGCGTGTGCGAGCGTACTTCGACGGCACGACGAACGCGCAACAGGGACCGAACCGCGCGCTACTTGCCCTTCTTGGGCGCGCTGTCCTTGCGCGGAGGTGGCAGATCGTACGTCGGCCGGTAGAACATCTCGAGCCCCGGCCTGGACACTTCAATCTTGATCGTCCGGCGCCGCTTGAGCGGATCCGGATTGGTCGAGCCGTAGCCCAGGATGTAGTAGTCGCTCGTCTCGTTGTCGATCTTCCGGAGGCCGGCCTTGAAGTCGTTGTTGTTGCAGATGCAGAAGCCGCCCGTTTCCTCGGCCAGCACCATCAACGAACTCGTGGTGGTCTGGATGAAGTCGCGCCACTCCCCGAACGACAGCTTGTCCTGATACATGATGTCCGGCCCGGCATTCAGCCCGCGCGGGTCGATCGTGTAGAAGGTGACGTTGGCGCGGCGCGCCGCGCGCACGAGTTCGCCCAACTCGGCGATCAGGTCCGCTTCGGCGAACTGCTGGCCGTTCTTCTCGAACGGATTCTCGGTATTGTTGACCGTGCCGTTCGACGCGTCGCCGGTCCCGCCCGTCTGGTCCGACGCATTCGTGTTCGAGTTCGACGAATCGCCGGTGCCCAGATCTCCTGGTACCGCTTGTAGCGCGCATCCTTGAACGGGTTGAACGAGTAGCCGTTGCTCACGTAGATGAACGACTTGCGGCGGTTCGTGATCTTCTCGGCCTGCGCGAGCAGGTCGTAGGCGGTCGAGAACGCCACGTGCGCCTGATACCGCAGCCCGACCGGGCCCTCGGCACTCTGATTGGCCTCGATGAGCTCGGTCGGCGTCATGCCGCCGCCCATCACCTTGTTGATGGCCTCGTTGAAGCGACGGTGGCCCACGTCGTAGACCACGTCGGTCGCGATTGACGAGTAGCCCGTGGACACCAGCCCGACCATGTCGTTGTCGTGCACCAGCTCGTCGCGGATCTGGCCCAGCAGCCGCTTGATCTGCGGCGTGTCGAGCGGCTGCAGGTGCAGGTCGTCGATGAAGATGATGAAGATGCGGCCCGAGGTGTCGGTGGCCGCCCGGGCCTTGGGCAGGACGAGCCCCTCGGACGGGGGCGTCGCGGCGATGGACGTCACGCTGCTCATCGCGCGGCCGCCGATGATCGGCGTAAAGACGGTGACCTTCTGCAGGACGCCGTCTTCGTAGACCTTGAAGTCGTTGACGGTCAAGTCCGGAACGAACTTGCCGTCCTTGTCGTGCACGATCACATCGGTGCTGACGTAGTTAGCCGTCGCCCGAAAGACCGTCCCTTGCTGCTGTCCCGCCGTCGTCTGCCCGCTCATCGTCAGCACGACGAGGGCCATCGCCGCCGGCGCCAGGATCCGTCCACTCACCTTCCCGAACCGCGGGATCTGCATCAGCATCCTCTGTGTCAGCCATTATGCCAGATGGCTCGTCAGCCTCCGGATCGGCGCGGCCGTCGGCCTCTCCGGTGACGCCAGCCCCTTCCTCGTCGGACCGGCCGGCCTTACGCCGGCCTCCCCGACGCCCCCGGCGCCGTTGCGGCATCTCGCTGAGGATCGCTGCGCACTCGGCGTCGAAGCCCGCGGCCCCGGCCGTGATCGCCGCCTCCCCGAGCCAGTCGTCGGGATTGAGACGACCAGCGCGGGCCGAGAGTCGGTCCCGCTCCTCGGGTGTGCGCGCGCGGCGGGCAATCCGCTGCGTCAGGTCCGCGTAGCGGGCGCGGAGCGACGAGGCCGGCGCGGCGCCCAGCGCCAGCCCCAGCGGCGAATCATCGAGCTGGGCGACTGCGGGCGACGTCGAGGGCACCGGGAGCGAAGCCGGCGCGACGGGCGCCGGACTGGCCGGCTCCACCGACCGCTCGCGGTCGCGCTCTCGCTCGCGATCCTTGTCCCTGTCCCGGTCTTTCTCGCGATCGCGGCCGCGATCCCGGCCACGGTCGCGATCGCGCCCGCGAGGCCGCACCTCGGCCGGAGGCGCCTCGGCCGCGACCTCCCGGCCCAGCACCTGCCAGTCGAAGCTCAAATCGGGATGTGTGTGCGTGAGGGCCTCGCGCGACTCTTCATCGAGCGGGCGTCGTCCGAAGCGCAACTGAGAGGGCGTGCGGAAGAGATAGAGCACACGGTTGCGGTTGCCGCCCTGGTTCGTCCGGTAGGCGTGCATCACGTACGTCGTGTCGTACCCGCGCTTGTCGCGAGTGCACCGAATGAACGGCACGCGAAACTACTTTCTGCGAGCGTGGCCCGCCTTCTTCGCGCTCTTGGCCGCCACCTTCGTGGACCTCGGGGCCGGCTTGGACGGGGCCTTGACTTTCCTGGCCGCGGGACGGCTGGCGGACTTGGTGACCTTGGCCAGTTTGACCGGCTTGGCCGGCTTCACCGCAGGTTTGGCGGCCGCCTTCACAGGCTTGGCCGCCGCGACGGGCTTCGCGGACGCCACCGGCTTGGCCACCGGCTTCATCACCTTCGCGGCCGGAACGACGACCTTCACCGGGACCGGCTTGGCCGCCGGTGCCGGTTTGACCGGCACGGCAGGTTTCGCCACGACCGGGGCCGCGACAGGACGTCCCGGCTTGGCGACGGCCACCGGAAGTGCTGGCTTGCCGATGGCCCCCTTGGAGACCGGCGCCGGCGCCGGGGGCACGTCGCTCGGCGGCGCCACTGCCGCAGCCTCGACGGGCTCAGCCGGTTTCGGGACCGGCATTCCCATGACTTTCACACCGGGCACGCCAGCCTTCGGCACACCGGCGGCCGGGTCGTGGTGCATCCGCACCAGGTCGAACCCGTCAATCAGGCCGCGATAGGTCCAGATCTCGGTGATGCGGACACCCCGGGCATCCGCCAGGCGCTTGGCCGAGTCGTAGAACTGCACGGGGATGTACAGATGAAACGGCACGCGGGCCTTGCCGAAGTGCGCCCACTGCGCCATCGCTTCGAGGTTGTTGACGGACTCACCGCTTTCGACCTCGACGAGCCCCGTCAGGCGTCCGGCTTCGCTGACGACGACGTCAGGAAAGAAGGTCAGGGCGCCCAGCTTCACCGACGTTGTCTGGTCCTCGCCAGGATTGATGGCGACCTCGTTGTTCTTCTTCTTGTACTTGGCCTGGAGGTGGCGAATCAGCCGGTCGTGCTCGAGCTGTTCGCGGACAGGCCTGATGAAGATCGGCGACACGGCGACGTAATCCTAACACCGGGTCCGGCTGGGAATGCCATAATTCACGTAACTTGCCACGTGTCCTCCTGATAGACGACGACCCGGCGGTCGGCCTGACGCTGTCCCGGATGCTGGCCGAGTTCGGCTATCTCGTTGAGGTGGCTGAATCGGCGACCGATGGGATGGCCGCGGCCGGCGCCAACCCGCCTGATGCCATCCTGCTGGACATCCGGATGCCGACCGTCGGCGGACTCGATTTTCTGCGCCATCTGAGGGCAAATGACAGATTGTCTGCCCTGCCTGTTGCCATCATCACCGGGGACTACTTCCTCAAGGATGAGGCGCTCGCCGAGATCCGCGTCCTGAATGCGACCATCTGGTACAAGCCCCTCGGCTTCGACGATCTCGAAGCCGTGATGGCGAGCCTGCTCTCTCCCCCTGTGCCGCCGGCCGCACCCACGGAGTCCTGATTCGATGACCTTGCCGCACCCCCGTTTCTGGCGTCTGGGCGCCGTGCTCACACTGGCCACGCTGGCGATCGCGCCGCTCCCCCTCGCCGCCCGGCCCGCCGCCGGCCAGGGCGCCAAAGCCGCGCCCGCCTCGACCGCACCGACCACGGGCGTGCCCGCGCAGGCCGCGGACGTGATGCGCGCGATCCGGCTGAAGGACACGGCCCAGATGGCCGTGTCTGAGGAGGACGGCCGCTTCCTGCGTGTGCTCACCGCCTCGCAAGGCGCGCGGCGCGTCCTCGAGATCGGGGCCTCGCGCGGCTACTCGGCCATCTGGATCGGTCTCGGCCTCCGAGACACCGGGGGACAGTTGGTCACGATCGAGTACGACCCGGCGCTGGCACGCGAAGCGACGGCCAACCTCGCCACGGCCGGCCTCTCCGACATCGTGCGCGTGGTCTCCGGCGACGCGTTTGCGGAGATTCCGAAACTCGGCGGGACGTTCGATTCTCGTGTTTCTCGATGCCTGGAAGCCGGACTACAAGAAGTTCTTCGACCTGGTGCTGCCCCGGCTCGACAAGGGCGGCCTCTTTGCCGCCCACAACGTGCTGAACAAGAAGGAGGAGATGGCCGACTTCCTCTCCGCCATCTTCACGCGACCCGACGTGTGGTCGACCATCGTCGCGCCGTCGGCCGAAGGCATCTCGCTCACCTACAAGCGGCGATGACGTCGCGGACCGTCCACCTCCACGGTGTCCCGCTCGATCTGGGTGGCGGGCGGCGTGGCGTGGACATGGGACCGTCGGCCGTGCGCATCGCGGGACTCTCCGAGCGTCTCAGCCGCATGGGCCACACGGTCATCGACCGCGGGGACATCCCTGCGCCGATTCCCGAGACGCGCGTCGCGCGCGACCCGAAGAAGAAGTACATCCGCGAGATCGCCCGCGTGTGCCAGAAGCTCTACCACTCCGTGCAGCAGTCGCTCGTCGAAGGCGCGCTGCCGATCGTGATCGGCGGCGACCATTCCGTGGCCGCCGGCTCCGTGGGTGCCGCCGCCGACATGGCGCACGCCCAGGGCCGCCCGATCGGACTGCTCTGGATCGACGCGCACGGCGACATGAACACGCCAGCGACGACGCAGAGCGGCAACGTCCACGGGATGCCGCTCGCTGCGCTGGTGGGCACCGAGCCGGCCGAACTCGCCGCGATTGGCGGGCGGTCGCCCAAGCTGCTCGCGAGCAAGACGGTGCTCATCGGCATCCGCGATCTCGACGAACTCGAGAAGCAGCGGATTCGCGACTCGGGCATCGAGATCTTCACGATGAAGGACATCGATCGCCACGGCATCGCCGTCGTCATGAAGCGCGCGCTGGCGATTGCCGGCGACGACACGCTCGGCATCCACGTCTCGTTCGATCTCGATGTGTGCGACCCGACGATCGCGCCCGGTGTCGGCACGCCGGTCAAGGGCGGCCTCGACTACCGCGAGGCGCACCTGGCGATGGAGATGATCGCCGACTCGGGTCAGCTGCTCGGGCTGGACCTGGTCGAGGTCAATCCGATTCTCGACATCCAGAACCAGACGGCCGTCCTCGCGGCTGAGCTGGCGCAGTCGGCGCTGGGGTTGAAGAT
Source organism: uncultured Acidobacteriota bacterium (assembly GCA_963738485.1). Taxonomy (GTDB): domain Bacteria; phylum Acidobacteriota; class Vicinamibacteria; order Vicinamibacterales; family SCN-69-37; genus CAVTWK01. Next base: position 18,919 of record CAVTWK010000003.1, on the reverse strand, counting down.
CATTCTAGACGACCGGCGGGCTCAGGGCGCAACCGTCACGATCACGCGCTGGTATCGTGTGAGACGCGGCGTGCCATGGTCGGTGACGGCCAGGATGATGTGCATCGTCCCGTTCCGGCAGCATACGCGGCTGGTTGGGACGGTGAACCAGGCTTGGGCTGGTCGAAGTTCCGGATCTCCGAGTGGCTGGCCGGATGCGGGCGCTGGAGACCTTGCGAACGTGCCGGCCTCGTGGTAATAGAACCACTCGTAGGACAGCGCTCGCCGTCGGGATCGGTCGTGCCCTCGGCGCTGAGGTCGACGCGCTCGCCGCGCTTGGCGGTGAGCGGTCCGCGTGGCCGAGCATCGGCACCGGCGGGTGGTTGGCCTCGGCGTAGGGCTTGATCGTCCAGTCCATGCGCGCGGCGAAATCGTTCTGGTAGGCGGAGCGCCAGCGCCAGATCGTCGCGTGGTTGTCGTGTGCCAGCTGCCGTCGATGCCCAGGACCTCGTCGTCGGCGTCGGTCCAGAACGGTCGCGTCTCGGCTGCTGCAGAACCATTTCTGGGTCCGCGGCGTGTAGAATTCGTAGCGGCCGCCCCAGCCGCCCCAGTCCGGATGTTCGGGCGAGTTCAGGCCGTTGTTGATAAGGCCGAGGAAGCTCGGCGTGTCGCCTTCCATCAGGAATTCCCAGTGCGGATACTGGGCGCCGAGCGGGCCCTTCTGCGGATGTTCAGGTCGAGCCACTCATTGTCACGAGGCGAAATCCGCGCCGGCGAAGCGGGCGTGGAAGTTGTCGCCGCTGATGCCGCTCCACGTCGCGAAGTGATAGGCGCCGCCGGCGTGGAAGCCGGGGCTGGCGATGTAGAAGAGGTCCGGGAAAGTTCTTGCGGATCCACGGACCGGTGTCGTCCTGGTCGGAGATCGTGTAGACGCGGAGCTTGGCGACGAACTTGGCGAGGCGTCCGGCGTGCGCGTGGCGCGGACCTTCCACAGCGCCTGCGCCAGCACGTTCGGACCGCCCCACACCGACACCCAGAGCGGGCGCGGGTCGTCGCGATCGACGGCGCGCGATCAGCAGCGCGAGCCAGGGGAATCCTTGCCCTCGCCGACGCCTTCCATGCCGTAGACCGGGCAGGCCTTCGCTGACGCGCGACAGCAAGTCGCCGCGTCGGGAACCCGGGCTCTGCAGTGGAGGTTGTCGCGGACCTTGCCGTAGGCCTCGACGATCTGGCGGATGCGCTGCGGCGCCGACCTGTTTCTGCTGGTGGATCGAGGTCGTGGCGATGAGGCCCTCGACGTCGAACTGATTCGCGTAGGTCAGGAAGCGCACCATGGACATCGCGTCGTCGGGTTCGTTCTCGATGTCGGTGAGGACCAGGACGCGGAGCTTCTCGACGCCGGCGCCGGCGCCGGGGTCAGTGTCGGGGCCGGAACCGGGACGCCGTGCATGAGCAGGGCCGAGAGCAGGACGAGGTGGCGGATTCTCATGGCATCACGCATTTCCCTGTCGGAGTCGGGCCCTGATATCCGCGTAGGCCGCCTCGACCAGCTGCCCCAGCGCGGCCTCATCGACGCCACGCCCCGGCCTCAGTTTGACGTGCCGGCCCCCCTTACCCGTGCCCTCCAACAAGCCCGTGGGGTCGTCCAGCCACGCGCCGAGGAAGAACCCGACGATGCATCCGATCGCGGAACGCGTTGACGTAGCCAAACGCCGCGTCCTGCACGCAGGCGGTCGGACAGCCGTCGTGCATCAGCTCACGCACATCGGGGCCGCACTGCCGCATGCGCGCGAACCATGTCTCCACCAGCGGGCGGAGATCGGCGCGCTGTTGACGGAGCCATGCGTCGATGGCCGTGTCGTGCGGCACGGCCGGTGAGAAACGCAGCAGGTCACCCACGGCGCCTCCGGTGGTCGTCGGGCCGGCGTGTATGCCTGGCGGCCGGCCTTGCAGCGGACGCGGTCGTCGGCCAAGCGGACCGTCGGCGCGGCCAGCGAACCCGCACCGCCGCTACCCGCCGACGACTCTGCGCCACCAGGACTTCGGCTGTGCGGGAGGCGTGAGCGGGGCGGACGCGGATGGGGCCTGGGCTGCCGGGACGGTCTCCTCGTCGCGGCACTGACAGCGATCCGCCAGAGCCACATCGCCCAACACCTGCTCCACATGTGCGCCGCAGCCGGCCCACGTCGGCCTGCCGCAGCGTTGACACGTTATTCGTCGGCACATGGGCCGGGATCATATCGCGCCAGGGCGGTGGCCGAGTGTTCGGCGCGCCCGCGATCCACTCGTCGCGTGGCAGCGTCTCTGCGACGGCGAGTGGGTCGGCGGTGGTTGGGTTTACGTGTCTCAAGCGGTGCGCTTCCTCATCGCGAACGGCCTGGATGTCCCGTACCACGAGTCGGATGAGGCCGGCGAGTGAGAGCGCCGCATCGAGACACACGATCACCAGGGTGACGTATCCCCAAACGGGCTCGCCCGTAGAGAGGTAGGAAAGACCAGCGACTACGAGGATCATTGCGGCCACGGTAACCACGACACGCCGAACGCGACGGTCTACGTCTCGGTCGATGGGGTGAGTGCGGTTGAGACTCGCCCGGTACGCGCGAAGGCCGTCTCTGTAGGCCATATGCAGGGATAGGCCGGAGTCTACCGCACCCACCTCCGGGGGGTGGGAATCCAGGCCGTCACGGCCGAGCGGCGCGTGCGTCGCCCAGGCCGGCGACCGGGTGTCGCTGGCGATTCGTGTGCCTAGCTTGTGCCTAGCTCTTGAATCGCTGAGTCGGTGAGCGAAGAATTGAGGCCGTATTCATTGGTGGGCCGCGGTGGGGATCGAACCACCGACCCTCTGGTTAAAAGCCAGGTGCTCTACCACTGAGCTAGCGGCCCGTTCAGAACCCGACGATTATACCGCGACCCGGCGCGCATCGGACCCGCAGCGGCATCCGGCCCGCACCTCGGCGCCCGTGCCGCCAGCACTTCACCGTCAGCGCCTGCACCTCGAGTGCCCTTCACACGAGCACCTCACGGTCTTCCGTCCAGCACCTCGAGTACCCTTCCGTCCCGCGCGTCAGTGCTCGCCCTGCCAGCACTTCAGCGTCAGCGTCAGCACCTCACATGCCCTTCACGCCAGCACCTCTGCGTCCGCGTCGGCGCGTCAGCGCCTGCACCTCAAGTGCCCTGCCGCCCAGCACCTCGAGTGCCCTTCCCGCCCAGCACTTCAGCGTCAGCGCCTGCACCTCACGTGCCTTTCCGTCCTGCACCCGTCCGTCCCCGCCTACTGCACCCCGAGCAGCTCGACCTCGAACACCAGCGACGTGTTCGGCGGGATGATGCCGTTGCCGCCGCCGGTCGTGCCGTACGCCAGGTTCGAGGGAATCAGCAACTGACGCAGCCCCCCGACGCGCATGCCGGCCATGCCCTGGTCCCACCCGCGGATGACCGTGCCGACGCCCAGCTGGAACGTGAACGCGCCGCGGCCGCTCGACGAGTCGAACTGCGTGCCCTTCTTGTCCGACTTGGAGGCGTCGTACAGCCAGCCCGTGTAGTTGACGGTGAGGATCTTGCCGACCGTGGCCTCGGCGCCCGTGCCGACGCGCTGGTCGATGACCGTGAACGCGACCTCTTCACTCGGACGCAGCGGCGACGTGCCGCACGCCGAGAACGCCACCAGCGACAGGACCGCGGCGGCGAGGGACAACAAACGACCGGACGGACGGAAGCGACGGACCATGCACTCTCCTGGAACACTGGACGACAACAGGCCCTGCCATGGTACCTGAACTGGCCGCCCCATCGGGACGCGACGTATCATCATTCATGTGGACGTGGCTGCCCGGGATTCGGCCGTGGTGCTCTTCGACGGCGAGTGCGCGTTCTGCAACGGCGCGGCGGCGTTCATCGCACGACATGATCCCGCCGGGCGGTTCCGCTTCGGGGCGTCGCAGTCACCCCAGGCCGCGGCCCTGCTCGCCTCCTTTGGCGTCACCCGCGAGACTGCCCGCAGCATCATTCTGATTGAAGACGGGCAGGTGTACCTGAGGTCCACCGCCACGCTGCGAATCGCGCGGCGGTTGTCATGGCCCTGGTCGATGGCGTCCGTCTTTCTCCTCGTGCCCGCGCCCCTGCGCGACGTCGCCTATCGGCTCGTCGCCGCCGTCCGGCTGCGCCTGGCGGGCCGCGTGGACGCCTGCGCCCTGCCGCCTCCCGAACTGCGCGAACGGATGCTCTGACCGGACCACGGTCCGGGGAGCCGGCCGGGCCGACCTCCGTCCCTCATGGGAGGGCCCTCTCGGCCGATTATCCCAGCGATGAGCGGGTTCAGCGTGACGATTCCAGCCCTCGGGCGCGACGGCGTGTCCGTCCAGCTGGTCCGATGGTGCAAGGCCGTGGGCGATCGCGTCGCGGCCGACGAGCCCATCGGGTTCCTGCAGGTCGGCACGGAGGTCTTCCTGAACGAGGTGTCGTCGCCGGGCGCCGGCGTGCTGACCGCCATCCATGTGTTTCCAGGCGACCCGATTCGCGCCGGCCAGGTCGTCGCCCACGTGCAGGCTGAGGTGCGGATGCCGCCCCCCATCCTGTCGCAGCCGATGCCTCCGCCCGACGAGGTCGCGCCCCCACTCGCGGTCCCTGCCGAGCCGGAGGCCAGCCCCGCGGCGACGCCCGGGACCTCCGCGTCCTGGTGGCAGGGACTGGTCGCGGCTTCCGCGTGTCTGCTCGCCGTCACGCTGACCGGGGAGCGCGCCGACGACCTGGGGTTCCTGGTGATGGCGGCGCTTGGCCTGGGCTACCACGCCGCGTCGGGCACCGCGGCCCGCCACTGGGTGACAGGCGTGCCCGCGCGTCACGCATGGACGTCGCTCGCGTTCGTCGCGGCGGCCGTGGTGCCGGCCTACCTGGCGACCACGCAGCCGCTGGCCGCCTGGCTGGCGCGCGGGGGACGTCCCTCAGCCGATCTGTGGATGGACGTGCTGCCGACGGTGATCCTCACGGTGCTCGGCGGGTACTTCGCCGTGGATCGCCTCAAGCCGCGCGGCCTGGCTATCGTCGGACTGGCCGCCATCGGGGCGGCGCTCATGGTGCTGTCCTCGACCAAGCCGCTGACCAGCGACGTCCTCGTGCTCGTCGCGGCGTTCGTCGCGTGGCCCACGCTGACGTTCGCGGAACATCACCGCCGCGGTGGGGCGCCGCTGGCGCACGCCAGCCAGCCCAGCGCCGCGCCCGGCGCGACCCGCTCGCCGCTGCTCTTCCAGCACATCCGCTGACGCGAGGCCTCGGATCGCGGCGAGTGCTCACGCCGCGGCGAGCCGCGTGCAGACCCGAGTCGTCAGGCCAAAGAGAAACGGACCCGCCGCCACGAGCCGACGCTCGTGACGTGGGTCCGTTCGAATGGCGGCGAAATCCTACGAGTAGAACTCGACGACGAGCGGGAGTTCGATCGGGAAGGGCACCGCGTCAACGTCAGGCATGCCGGACAGACGGGCGGTCATCGCTTCCTGCGTCACGTCGAGCCAGTTCGGCGCGGCCAGGACGGCGCCGAGCGACTGCTGGGCCTTGACGGCGGTCGTGCCGCGCGTGCCACCGACGCCGATCACGTCACCCAGATTCAGGCGGGCCGACGGGTAGGTCAGGCGCTTGCCGTTCACCGTGATGTGGCCGTGGACGACGAGCTGGCGCGCCGCGGGAATCGTGCGGGCGAAGCCGGCGCGGAAGACCATGTTGTCCACGCGGCGCTCGAGCAACTGCACGAGCTGCTGCATCGCGTTGCCACGGCTGCGGGCGGCCTCGGCGGCGACCCGGCGGAGCTGGGTTTCCGTCAGGCCGTAGTGGGCGCGCAGCTTCTGCTTTTCCTTGAGACGCTTGCCGTAGTTGGACGCGGTGCGGCGCTTGCGCGCGCCGTGCTGTCCGGGCGGCGTGGGCCGCTTGTCCATGGACTTGGCGGAGAGACCAGGCAGGTTGACGCCGAGCGCACGGAGCACTCGCACACGGGGACCGGTATAACGGGACATTCAGACGCCTCTTCGTTCGTGAACTACTCGAACGTGTTAATGGACGGGCGCCGGTCAGGCGGCGACCCCATCCAGGTAGCTCCCAGACTGGTTGGGAGACATTGCAGTCTATCAGGTCTCAGGCTGGGCGCAAAGTGGCGGGGTGAGGGACGTTATCGCGCCCAGCCCCTTCTCCACCGCACCATGCGATGTCTCCCTGAGTCAGAGCCGGGCGCGAAACGCTGTGTAGGTTTGCAAGCGACATGCCGGCCCAAGACCGCCGATTTCGGCCGTCTGCATCGACGCCCCTACCCAAACTGACCCGACGCGAACTCAGGGTGGGTAATTTCGGTCAACGGGTCCCCAGGGATCGGACGGGTGACACAAGGGGCCGACGGGGTAGACCGCGGTCAACGGCCTACGGGAGCCGGGGACCGGAGGCCGTGGACCGAGCCTCCAGGGGCCGGCCCCCACGGCCGCGAAGAAGAGCCACACAAAACAGAACAGCAAGGCGGGTTCCCCGCCGTTCAGTACCGGCCACACACTACGCGGGGCGTGCGCCTGAAAGTACGCGACGGCCATCTGTCCCGCCAGCACGAAGGCGACGGGCCGCGTGAACAAGCCCACGAGCAGCAGCGCGCCGCCGACGACCTCGAGCAAGCCAGCCACGCCGAACTGGCTCATGAGCGCCACGGGGTCGCGGGGTTGTGCCACAGGCCAGGCCAGCAGCTTCTGTGTGCCGTGCGTGATGAAGGACGCGGCCGCGACGATGCGCAGCGTGCTCTGCAGATACGGGGACCACGACGGGGGTAGCATGGGTCTTCTTCTCCGTTCGATTCCGTGCGGTAAGCAATCCGGAGAGAGACTGATTCTGACGGCCGCAGGCCTGTGCTGTCCACGGCCCATCGGTCCATCGCCACGCGGCACCTCGTCTGATAGACTGGCAGGCGCTTCAGACGCGCACTGGCGTGTCCCTGCAGCGTGCGAGGCACTCACCTCTCAGGTCCCCATCGTCCAGCGGTCAGGACGCGGCCCTTTCAAGGCCGAGACCCGGGTTCGATTCCCGGTGGGGACGCCATCTTTAAGTTTCTCGACGCCCCAGCGAGCGCGGAGAAGTCTTCCGTTCCATATGGGGACGCCAACACTTTCACGCTCTTCTGTACGCCCGGTCGAGCAATCGGCCGTAATCCCCATCGAATGTGTCTTCAGGGGTGGTCCCCTCTAGGCCGCGACGGTCCCCGGCTGGCAGCCAGGGAGGGGCAGGCGGACAGGTGACGCCGGGGAAGAGCTTGTCGAACCGCGTCGGCGCCGCGAAGTCGTAGCCGAGTCCGTCCCGACGTGGGGTGAACGTCATGCGTCAACGCAGGACCTTCTGAAGCACGGTGCGGCCCTGCGTCGTTGACGCCTGCTACGGTTACGGTAAAAGGAACTGACAATTTTGGCAGCACCGCTAGGGCTGACCCACTCCACTCACGACGGCCCTTCAGGCTCTCTCTTCCAGTTCTCTCTTCTCTCTCATCTTTTCCGCGAACTGCACGACAAAAGGCGTCACAACTCGCTCTCTCTTGACTCTCTTTGGTTCTCTCCATAGAATGCATCCAGTCTCCTGGAGAAGCACAATGGCAAACGTGACAAAGACACCGGAAAAGAAACGAATTCGTGTGGCTCTCGTGAATGCCGCGATGAGCACACTCGAAAAGGAAGGCTGGAAGATTAACGAGTCCGAGGAGGAGGGAAAGGACGGGTACGGAGAATTACGAAGGGAGGCAAGAGTCTGCTCGCGTCGATTCGGACCTCTCAGGACGAATGGATTGCCTTCCCTCGGACGCTGGACGACACCGCCTGGGCAACACTGTCCGAGGTGGACGTGGTCGTAGCAGCGTCGGTCGACGACGCCAAGAACCCCAGGTTTGCCCAGGTCCATTTTTTCGACGCGGCTGAACTACGGCAACGGTTCGACCGGGCCTATTCGGCGCGCGTGGCGGCGGGACACCAGATTCCCAAGGGACGCGGCGTCTGGGTGTCGCTCTACCACGACGAAGCGACCGACCCGATCTATCACGTCGGCGCTGGCATCGGCCTTGAGAACCCCGCGATAGCTCGGATTCCACTCAGCGCGGTCCAAGCGCCCGATAGCGATGATTCGGTTGCGCCGCCACCGCCGTCGCCCTCCAGCGGAAGAACTACGGACGACGATGACGAGCCGCTGACCATTGCTCAGGCCAAGGCGCGGCTGGCGCGCACCTTCGGGGTGGCTCCCAGCAGCATCAAGATCACCGTTGAGGCGTAGAGAAGTAGTGAGTGACAACCAGGCGGCGGCAGCCGTGTCGTAAGTCCGGGCGGGCTGAAGTATCGTCGTCCTGCTACCGATGAGCGCGCGACCTTCCGTCGAATTGATTCTGCGTGATGCCTACGAGTTCGCTCATCTTGTGCGGGGGTGTGCGGACAACTCCAGCACGATTCTGGAATTGCCGTGGGACGATCCGGAATGCCGGCGTGGGCTCACCGCGTTCTCGAAGGTATCGCTCCTGCACCGCTACATTTTCGCGATGGTGGCGTGGCACGAGCGCGAGTTGTTCCAGCAGAAGGACGACCTTTTCGACGACGACCATTCGCTGATCGAGGACGAAGAGCAACGACTCCGCGCCTACGGCGTCGATTTTCTGCCGTTCAAAGATTTTCTGAGAACGCTCTCCGACGACGAACGAGAGCAGGCCGACGGGATTTTCCTGGCCTGGGTCGAATCGCAGGAGGTCGCTTTCGCGACATTCTGGGAGCGCGTGACCGACGAGGTGTTTGACATCCTTTTCAGCAATCGCGCTTTCCTGCTTTCCTTCAACCAGGCACTCGCCGAATGGCTGCGAGGACACCCAGAAATCGACGACCAACGCCCTCCGGGCACCGCTCGGTCTCGAACGCCGGTGCCCAAATGGGTCAAGGACGCAGTGTTCTATCGCGACCAGGGGAAGTGTTCACTGTGCCACGTCGATGTGTCGGGCTTGCTGTCCCCCGATTCCGACGACCACTTTGATCACATGGTCCCGCTCGCGGTGGGTGGCGCAAACGACCCGACCAATATCCAGCTGCTATGCGGTCGATGCAACCGGAGTAAGGGCGACGGTCCTTCGCGCACCGGACGGCGATACACCGCGTGGTGGACCTGAGCTTCAGGTCGTTGCGTGCCCGCGGACGCGGGGGGTTCGCCCGAGGCTGACCGGGATGAGCCGAGTGCTCCGGCTGGCCCTCAACGGTGGCGGGCCGAAGGGGGCCGGCTTACCCCTTGGCCAGGTGACCACCGCGTGGTCAGGCTGGTCCCCGCGCCCGTCAGTCCCTCTTTCGCGCTGTTCGTACATTTCGAGGTAGGGCTTCTGCCAGCTGTCGCCGTAGACCTCGCGCACGCATTCAAGCACGCCAGCGTCAGCCTCCTTTTCCAGTCCAGCGAGGTAGGTCAGGAACTCGTCGCGATTGCTGAGCGAGAACACTTTCGTCGGATGTGGCAGCTTGTACTTGCCGGGGATGCTTTCGATCAAGTTGCGGCACTCGTTGTCAACGAACATCGCGTCGCAATAGGGCAGCAGGGCCGCAACGGTCGTCATGTCGTTGACCATGCCCTTGTTCGGTGGCTTGGTTCTGCCTCCCGCCGACGCTTGATAACCCAGGTTCGCCCAGAGCAACGACGCGATGTTGCTCGACGGGAGGTCGATGAAGATGTCGGAATCAAAGAAGGCCCTCATCTGCTCCTTGAGGGGAGCGGAAGCATCCCCTTCCTCTTGCAGAAGGCGCTTCACGAGCATGAAGCGACTGAGCCCGTGGGATTCGTAGTCCTGCAGGTCCTCACCGCTCATAATCTTGCCCAACCGTGCCATTGCCCTGCGATAGGCCTCGGCCAACACCGGCCCGGCTGAGGTCCGCTCGATTCTGAGCCAGTGATCAAAATCCTTGCCCTGCTGCGCGAGGCGACTCTTGAACAGTTCGACAGAACCCTCGTGGACCTCATCGCGTCTCTTGCGGATGTCGTCGACCATCGCCGGTGGATAGTCGATCTTCGCTGAGATGATGACCCGATCGCGCCAATCGTTGAGGCCACCGTCCGTGACCTGTGACGGATCGAAATCGTAGTGGGGCGTCTCCTTGCGCATCCAAGCGCGCACGGCAACGGCCAGCTGTCGTTGCGCAATCGTCTCGCAGGCCGCGAAGGAGACGCCATGAGACAGCTGGTCTGTATATCCTCTTGAGCGCGTCAAAGTAGCTGGTGACGAGCGACTCGTCGGTGTGAGTGTCGGATGAGGGGCACGTCGCCAATTGGAGCTTCCCGACGCGTTCGAGAGCCTCGAATAGATCAAGCCAAAACGGCTCGGCAACGGCCCTCGTGTGGCCGACCGCCGCCGCGTCCAGCACTTTCATCATGTTGCTGATGGCGAACTGATCGATGTAGATGACCTTCTTCTTGAGGGGCCAGAGCGCGTACGTCTGGCCGTAGTTGCATTTCTTGCATCGGCGCGCGTAGCTGCTGCCGTCGATGGAGATGACGCCAAACTGATCGTCGCCACACTTCAGGCAGACACGATACGGCGGACCGATCAGATCGCGAATGTCGAACGTGAAATCCATTCTCAGGCACGGCTCCAGATTGGTAAAAGGAACGGCTACTAGGCCGACCCCACGCGCGCGCACGCGCTACGCCACCCTGACCGCTGACCCGGCGACCGTGTAGAAGTCTGCCAGTCCCGGTGGGGACGCCATCCCTTCGCTAACCGCTCGCTGCGCTCGCAGCTGCGGGTGGCGGGCCAACCTTCGCTTCGCGAGCCAAGAACACGGCGCAGCTTCGGCTGGCAAGCCAACCTTCGTTCACAGCGTTCACGCGAAGGCGGGCCTAGTTCACCTTCTTCAGCCAGACATTCCGAAACGAGATCTTGCCGATCGCTTCGAGCTCGACGCCGATCTGGCCGGACCAGTTGTTCGAGGACTTGGGGTCGTCGTCGATCATCACGGCCATCGTCGCGCCGTTGATGATGTGAATCTGCACGGGGCCTCGGGCGATCACGGTGTACTCATTCCAGTCGTTCATCTTGATCAGGCTCTGCAGGGCCGCCGGATCGCCCACCGTGCCCATGTGACGGCGCGGGCCATAGCCATAGCCTTCGCCGACGAATCCGCGACGCACCTGGATGCGCATCGGCGTGTTCTCCGAGTAGGTCTGGCCGGTGTGCACCTGCGTGGGCCAGAAGTCGGCCTGCGGCCCCGTCGTCATCCAGTCGAGATTCACGGGACCGTTGTTGTTCGCGACGCCGGCATTGATGTTGGCCAGCCAGGGGATGTTCGTCTTGCTCCGGTACTGGATGCCCGAGCCGCCCGCGCCTTCGACCTTGATGTCCATCTTGAGCGTGAAGTCGTGGGCCTCGATGTCGCGATACATGATGTAGCTGTTGCCGCTCGGATTCGCGGCCGTGGACTCGCCGACGATCGCGCCGTCCTCGACGCGCCAGAACCTCGGGTTGCCGTCCCACCCTTTGAGGCTCACGCCATCGAACAGCGAGATGTACCCCTCGTGGTCGCTGAAATCCAGCGGAAGGATGACGCTCGCATTGCCGCCCGCCATGCCGTTGCCTGCGGAGTAGCGGCCCCCGTTGGCGACCAGCGCCGCCCGCTGCGCCGCAGTTCAACCGGTTCGGTCCCGCTTGCACGCGGGCAAAGGCGTCACCCTTCCTCACGGCCGCGGCCGATTCCGCGTCGGCGAGCCTGGTGACGGCGGCTGTGATCGCGGCGTCGTCGCGAGCATCCGCCAACGAGGCGCGCGTCAGGTCGGCCCGCGCGTTGGTGACCGCAAGGTCCACCATCTGAAAATCGAGATTCAGCGTCTGCTGGTAGAAGAAGAGCTGTCGTTCGGTGATGCCCGGAAAGATGCCGACATTCATCCCCCCCGGCGGCGTGGCATCGAGCGCCGGCGCCGGGCCGGAGCGCGGTCCGCGAAACGACGGCGCAGGCACGGCTGCGCCCACTGGATTCGCGACCTGGCTGCCGCGCCCACGAGCCGCATCGCCGCCAGCGGGGACGAGCGCGTTGACCTGCGCCGGGGTGAGCCGGCTCGGACCGGCCTGCAGCGTGGCGAACTCCTCGGCGCGCCTGGTGGCCAGCGCGAGTTCGGCGGCACGCAGCGTCTCGACGGCCGCACGAACGGCGGCGGCGTTCCTCACGTCGGCAAACGTGACGCCCACGAGTGCGGTCCGCGCACTCGTCACAGCCGCGGTGAACGGCGCCAGCGCGGCATTCATGGCCGCCACCGCCTGCGTCTGCTCAGGCGTCGCGCCCGGCAGCCCGCCGCGTCCGCGCCCCGCGCCGCCCTGGCCAGGACCCGCCGCCGGCGCTTGAACAATCGCCGCGCTCGGCGCCGCCACCTGCGGGGCGGCAGCCAGCGTCGCGGCCAGGGCCATACCAGCCGCCACGGAGACCAACAAAGATCGCGTTGCGAGATCGCTCTTCAAGCGCACCTCCGATGGGCCTTCCTGACTCGCGGCGCTACCGGGGGCCGAGCCCCCCACGACTGGCGGACCCGCGCCCGCGGTGGATGAAGCGGAGAGTGACGCAGACGACGGTCTCGCGGCGGACAGCACGAGCGCCTGAGGCCGTTGATATGGGCGTGGAGCCGCAAAGAGCTTAGCACCACTGTCGGCCCTCAACGGGGCGACCCAGGACCCGAGGCGCCACCTGCCCCCGGGGCATCTAAGGAGCTATCGGGGTGACGGCGGGGGAACCCGAAGTCTGGGGTCAAAACAAAACGCGGGGCGCCGAGATTCCTCGGCGCCCCGCGTGGTCGTGCCAGTGACAGTCGCTTACGCGTTGGTCTTGCGACGCCGCCAGGCGCGACCGCCGAGCAGCGCGACACCGACGCCGAACAGCGCCATCGTGGACGGCTCCGGCACCGCAGCGCCGACGATCTCCGTGCCGATCTTCGTTTCGACGGCCCTGCTGAAGTCACCAAAGGTGGCGGCCGTGAAGAGTTGGCCGTCCGGGGTCACGATGTTATTCGCGTAGAACGCTTCGAGCCCGGCTTCTCCAAGAATCGCCAGGCCATTGATCGTGATTCCCGCTGATGCTGCCGCGTTTCGGGCCGCCGCCGTGCTGTCCCCGACGTTCTGCGCGCCGTCACCCGACACGTCGATCACGCGGCGTACGCCTTCGAACGTGTTCGTGAAGAGAGGGACGCCCCAGTTGATCGCCGAACCGGGCGCCGTGTTGCCACCAGTAAACGCCCGCGAGGCCGCGGCCGTGTTGATGGCCGACGCAAAGAGCGCCGACGAGGCGGCGTCCGTGAGGTGCGTCCAACCAACTTCGACGGCCTGCTGCCCGACTCCCGACCACACCGCCAGCGAGACCGCCACGCCGTCGGTCGTGCCCGCGATTGCCGCCTTGACCAAATCGCTGTTGAACGCGCTCACGTAGCCTTGCAGCTGTAGGTTGTACTCTGCGGCATCGACGCTGCCCGACACATCCACCAGCAGCAGCAGTTCGACGCCAACCGGCGTCGCTGATGCCGCCTTCGGCATGGCCAGGAAGGCCACCACGGCCAAGGCCGACAACACCCGACTAATCCTGAGCGATTTCATCTCTGTCTCTCCTCCGGGCGAACCCGGCCCCAGACCTTGTCTGCGTAAGTGCCGACAATTGTCTTCATTTCCCGCGCGCCTATCCCGGAAAGCCGCGCAAATCCGGGCACTTTCGGCCCTTGCGGTTCTACCTCTGTCCGAAAGAGCTAAATCTATGCCAGAAGGTCCCGGCTGCGCCTCTTGCCCCAAGCCCGCACCCTTCGGACGCCTTCGAGCCGCGCGCTTCGGCGCGGAGGCCCGCGAGCCCGCCGGAAGTCTGCTGCCGCCGTCTGTCGTACGTCCGTCGCCCGTCTGCGGTCTCCCGTAGGCCGTGTCCCGTCGGCCGTAGCCGGGAGCCCGTCTGCCGCAGCCTGTCTTCCGTCGACCGTCTCCCGTAGCCCGTCGGCCGTTTCCCGCCTTCGCGCGGCGCGCTTCGGCGCGCGAGCCCGTGGCCCGTCGGCCGTTTTCCGTCGGCTGTTTCCCGTAGGCGGTTTCCCGTAAGCCGTTTCCCGTAGGCCGCAGCCTGTTTGCCGTCTCCGTAGCCCGTCGGCTGTTTGCAGTAGGCCGTCTCCCGTCGGCCGTCTCCCGTAGCCCGTAGCCTGTTTGCCGTCGCCCGTAGCCCGTCTCGCGTAGCCCGCCTTCGCGCGGCGCGCTTCGGCGCGAGCCCGTGGCCCGTCGGCCGTTTTCCGTCGGCTGTTTCCCGTAGGCGGTTTCCCGTAAGCCGTTTCCCGTCGGCCGCAGCCTGTTTGCCCTCTCCGTAGCCCGTCGGCTGTTTGCAGTAGGCGGTCTCCCGTCGGCCGTCTCCCGTAGCCCGTAGCCTGTCTGCCGTCTCCCGTAGCCCGCCTTCGAGCCGCGCGCTTCGGCGCGCAGGCCCGCGAGCCCGCCGGAAGTCTGCTGCCGCCGTCTGTCCGTACGCCCGTCGCCCGTCTGCGGTTTCCGCAGTCGGCCGTTTCCCGTCGGCCGTGAGCCGTCCGCCGTAGTCCGTAGGCTGTCTGCTGCTTGCCGTCTACGGTTCGCGGCTCGCGATATACGCGATCAGATCGACGATGTCCGCGTCGGTGAGATTCGCGACCACCGGCTTCATGAGTGCCGACATCGCGCCCTTCCGCGTCCCGAACTTGATGTCGTACATCTGGCGGGCCAGGTAGCTGGGCGAGCGACCGGCCAGGTTGGGCATCGTGCCCAGTCCCTTCAGATCAGGCCCATGACAGACACCGCACGGCGTCGTCTTGCCGTTGCCGCCCGTCGTCGCCAACGCCTCCCCGCGCTTGATGCTCCCCGGCGGCGCATACGCGATGAACCCGGAACGCGGACTCCGGATCAGCGTTTGCGCCACGTCCTCTGGCGTCTCGATGATGCGCACGCCAATGGGCTCGCGCTCCCCGCCCTCGATCGGAAAGTAGATCTCACCCGAGATGCGCATCAGCGGCACGGTGTCGGTCTCGACGACGCGGATGTACTTCGGTACCTTGATCGACGAGAAGTAGCGTGCGACTTCCTTGACCTCGTCGTCGGTCAGGGTCTTCGCGATGTTCTCCATCTCGAGCGTGTTGGCCTTCCGCGGCTCCGCGCTCCGGCGAAGCTCCTGCTGAAAGTCGCGCAGCTGCTGGACGATGTACTCGTAGGGGAGACCCTGGATGGGCGCGTTCTCCGGGCGTCCGCGGCCATCGGGCAGATGGCACAGCCCGCAGGCGCGCGCGATGCCAGGCTTGCCGTGAGAGACGGCAGTCGGCATCGGCGGGTGATCGTCCGGAAACCAGTCGGCCGGACCATAGCTGAAGCTGATCTGCGCCTGCGTGAACTGGAACTTCGACCCCTCGGCCTGGCGCAGGACAGGCGGCTGGCCGTTGGCCGGCGGAGCGTTGGGGTCGGTGATGGCCGGCGTTCGCGGCGCCGCCACCTGCGGCGGAATCACGCCGGGCGGAAGGGGCGGCACGGCATACGGCCAGGCCGGTGGCAGGGTCGCTGGCGTCTGCGCCACCCCCGAAGCCAGCAGGGCCAACGTCATCCCAAGCGCGCAGAGCACTACACGTGGTCGCACGAATCCGTCCTTCCCCGATCGACGAAGGTTACCGCACCTTTGCCGCCCCGGGGGGCTCGTGTACCGAGTCAGCACCCACGGCGCTCGCCGCGGGTCTATAATCGCCGCACCGAACAGCTCAGGCTCGATTACCTCCGAGGAGGAACGCTATGAAGCGCGCGTCACTCGCCACCATCGTGGCCGGCGTCGTCTCTCTTGGTGTCCCCGGCCCTGCTCCCTCGATCGCCTACGGCGCTACGCCGGCGCCGCAAGCCAAGCCGGCTCAGGCGAACCCGCCGGCCTCGACGCCCCAGACGCCTCCGGCGCCTCGGCCCTACGTGGCGCCCATCAAAGGGGCCGCGACCATCGGCATGCTGAAGCCGGTCGTCAAGATCGATGCGAAGGCCAAGGAGGTCGTCACGACCCTCAAGGTGACCAACCTCTCGAAGGGCGCCATCGTCCGGCTCCGGTGCGAGGAGTTCTGGTACGACAAGCAGGGCAACGCGCTCCAGGGTGGCGACGTCCAGACCCTGCGCCAGACGCTGAATCCCGGTGACGTGGTCACGATCGAGCTGCGCTCGCCCTGGGACGCGAAGATGGACCGCAACCTGTACCGGTTCAGCCACGCCAACGGCGACGTCACGGCAAAGACGCTCGCCAAGTTCTAGTGTGCTGAGTCAGAGATTCGCAGTTGAATTCCGGGCGGGGCATCCCGCCTCGCGGCGTTGCTCGTCGTTCAAATAGCGCCACTATTCTCACGCCTCGCGCCTGGCGATCCGGGCGCCGCGCCCGGAATTCTTCCGCGAATCTCTGACTCAGCACACTAGCCGGCTCGGCGCCGACGTCAGGGGCGGCCCTCCCGCAACTACCGGAGCTTCGCTCCGGCCAGGCTGCAGGCGTGTTTCATGAGGTCGATGGCGGCCATCGTCTCGTCCGCCGTCCCGGTCGTCGCCGCGCGCAGCAGGGTCTGCGCGTGGTCGGCGACGCCCGGAGCCAGGGCCGGATCGGCCAACCGGGCCAGGTCCTGAATCGCCCGGACCCTGGCGCGGAAGGCCTCGGGCGTGAGGATGTCGTAGCCGATGTCGTGGATGAGACGCCGGAAGTCGCCGCACGCAACCACGGCCGCGGGGTCGTAGTGTGGCAGCCCGCCAGCCGGCTGCCGCAGCCAGGCGGCGGCCGCGAACGGCACGGCGACGCCGGCAATGACCGCCGCGATAGCCGCCCGGACCAGTCGTCCCCGCCTCATGGCCTCGTTCTCGGCAGGCTCGGACGGGCCGATAGACCACGGCGGTCCAGCTGGGCCTGAACTGCGCAGGCCCGCGCAGATTCGCACGCCGGGGTATCCTCTCCCACCAAGGCTCGCTGACCAATGATGATGCGCACGTCGGCCCGCGTCCTGCTCGTGCTGCTGTCGGCTGCGGCGATCCTGCCGGGCCGGACGCGCGCGGCGCAGAGCGCGTTCACGCTCGAAGAGACGACGATCGCCGAGGTGCACGCGGCGTTTCGTGCGAAGCGATTGACGTGCCGCGCCCTGGTTGACGCCTACGTCACGCGCATCGAGCGACTGGACCAGCGTTCGACGCTCAATGCCATCGTGGTGGTGAACCCCGCCGTGCGTCAGGAGGCCGACGCGCTGGACACGCGGTTTGCGGCGAGCGGCCCGACTGGGCCCCTCCACTGTGTGCCGGTGATCGTGAAGGACAACTTCGAGACGATCGGCCTCCAGAGCGCCGCCGGCTCGCTGGCGCTGCAGGGGTTCATCTCCGGCCGCGATGCGTTTCAAGTGCAACGCCTCAGGGCGGCCGGGGCGCTCGTGCTCGCCAAGTCCAACATGGCGGAGTTTGCCTTCAGCCCGTATGAGACCGTGAACTCCCTGCGCGGTATCACGCGCAACCCTTACGCGCTCGAGCGGGTGCCCGCCGGCTCGAGCGGCGGGACGGCGGCCGCGGTGGCCGCCAACTTCGGCCTGGTGGGCCTCGGCAGCGACACCGGCAACTCGATACGTGGACCGTCGGCGCACACGGCGCTGGTCGGGATCCGATCGACGATGGGACTGACGAGCCGCGCGGGCGTCATCCCGCTCAGTTTCCTCGCGGACATCGCGGGACCGATGACGCGCACCGTGACTGACGCGGCACGCGTCTTCCAGGTCATCGTCGGCGAAGACCCGGCCGACCCGGTGACGGCGCGCAGCCGCGGTCGTGCGCCGGTGGACTACATGGCGGCGCTCTCGGCGACGGCCCTTCGCGGCGCGCGACTCGGCGTGCTGCGTCAGGCCTACGAGCGCACGAACGCGCCGGTGGACCCGGAGGTGGTCGCGGTGTTCGAGCGGGCCATCGCCGACCTCCGCAAGGCCGGCGCCGAGGTGATCGATCCGGCGGCGGTCGATCTCACGAACGTGCGCCGGGCGCAGGGCGCGGGCACCTGCCGCGGCTTCAAGTACCGACATCGACGAGTACCTCGCGACGCGCGCCGGCAGGGCGCCCGTCCATTCCCTCGACGAGATCATCGTGTCCCCGCACTTCGCCTCGTTCCCGGCGTCAGTCCAGCAGCGACTCACGGCGTCGCAGCGCTCGACGCCGCAGGGCCCCGACTCGGAGGCCTGTCGCGCCGACCGCGAGTATCGAGACGCCTACGGCGCGGCGGTCACCGCGGCGATGGACACGTTGCGACTGGACGCCTTCATCTATCCGACCTGGAGCCAGGTGCCGCGCCTCATCGCCGAGGCGACGCGCGGCAACGACGGGGACAACAGTCAGCAGTTCTCGCCGACGTCCGGCTTCCCCGCCATCACGGTACCGATGGGCTTCACGCGCGGCGACACGCTGCCAGCAGGGCTGACCCTCTTCGGCCGGGCCTGGGACGAGGCTCGTCTCTTCGGCCTGGCCTTCAGCTACGAACAGGCGACGCGGCATCGTCGTCCGCCAGCGCTCGACGACCGCGCGCGCTAGCGTCCGTCCAGACGTGCGCCCGCGCGTTACACGCACGACATACTCATCACGCCTGCGTCACATCCATCGACGGCAATTTACAACCTGGTAACGAGACCGTCGCGAGATGATCGCGGCGGCCTCCTAACCTCCAATAGCGCGTTCAACGGCTCCTGCCGCGCGCCCCGACTTGGAGGTCAGGTCCGATGGTCATGCTCCGCTTCATCCTGGCGCTGGTGCTCGTGGCATCGAGCGTCCCCGCCTTTGCCCAGTCAGCTCCCGTGCGCCTCGTGACAGGACGGGTGCTCGACGTCCACCAGGCCCTGCCCCTACCGGGTGTGACCATTGAAGTCGTCGGCACCAAGACGACGACGGTCACCGACCTCGACGGCCGGTACCGCGTCGAGGTGCCGCCCGGCGCCC
>CAVTWK010000002.1:0-439526 GCA_963738485.1 uncultured Acidobacteriota bacterium | reverse complement strand
AACGCGCGGGCCAGCTCGATCTGATCCTCGACGCTCAGCTCACGGGGTAGCGCGAAATCCGCACTGACGTACAGGCGTCCGTTCGCGCGCTCGTACAGATCCGCCGCATCCCAGTACACGCGCGGGTCATCCGCTGCCCACGACGGCATGTGCTCCGACTCGGTGTAGATCGCCGGATCCCGATCCGCGTCGTCGTACCGGTCGTTGCGCGTGACGTAGTCGAACGCCGCCGCGCCGGACGCGCCGCCGCCGCGGGAGCCGGACCGAAACGACAAGTGAAACGAGCCACCGCCGCCGCGGGCGTGCCCGCCGCCGGGAATGTCCGGATCGTAGCGGTCTTCCATCGCGGCACCTCACACGGGCCACAGGCGCACGGCGGGCGTTTCGAAGAAACGCCAAAGTGCGCCTGTGGCCTATCTCAGCAGTGGTGTTCTCCGACGCGGCACCTCGGCAGCCGGCCACAGGCGGCGGCACAGCCGCACACGGGCGCGGCGGACGTGTCGTCGGCTTCGACGGGGCGTCAGGCTGACTTCGCCGGCTCGAGATCGAACACGACGCGGTCGTGTGGGCGACTGAGGTGGGCATCCAGCCAGCGCACCAGCTCCGCGCGCGTCCGCAAGGGCCGGCACGCCCTCGTGCTCGATGGCGGCGAGCACGGTCCCGCCAATCACAATCTTGCGGCGCGTGTCGCGGCGCCGCTCGGCCTGGCTGGCGCGGGCCAGCAGCCGCTCCTTCTCCGCGCGCAGCCGGGCGAGACGTTCATCCAGGAGTTCCAGTCGAGCGCGGACCTTCTCGGATTGAGACATCGTGGCCTCCGCCTCAGAGTTCCCCGTATTCCATCGTCAGCGCATCCCACGCACGACGGATGTCCGGCACGTCCAATGCCCGCCGAAACAATCGGCGAACCACCGCCCATTCCTCCTGCGAGAAGAACACCGTGATGCCGTTGTCGTGCGCACGGAACCAGATCACCGCCGGCTGTCCGGTGCCCGCGATGGTCACGCCGCCGATGAAGTCCGCCGCGTTCCAGGAGATCTGCGGTGGAGTCACTGTCCAGGTGGCACGACCATCGAGCGGAACTCGTTGAGGCGCGGATAGCCGGACATGGGGTAGTGGACGCCGCGCGAGGACGGGAGTCCCAGGAGCACCGAGAACTCCGTGCTGGCACCGCGCGCGAAATGCAGCGTGAACTCGCCTTCAGCTACGGAGGGAATCGGTGGCTGGTACATCCCCTCACGGTCCACAGCACGGTCGCGGACGGGCCGGTGCGTCTCGGTGAAATGGCCGCGGGCCGCCAGGCGCCAGAGCGACGGCCAGAACGGCTTGAGGGCCTGGTTCAGGTCCGACGCGCCGGGCAGCCGATCTTCCTCGATGCAGCACATACAGATTGCGCGCGGCAGAACGGGCTGCGACGTGGACGAGAGATCGGCCGCACGCCGGCGAGTGGCCTGCACGGCGCGACGAACGGTGTCCGGATCCGCGGGCGCCGCCTTGCCGCCTCGCTTTATCGGGGCAGGCCGACATTCGGCCGGCAGGTTTCCGAGGTAGTACGCGTCGAGCCGTACATCCCCATCAGGCCGCAGCCGCATGAACGGCGAGAAAGGCGTCAAGGATGGCGACGAACGCCTCGGGCGAGACCGGACTGGGGGTGTGCGCCGACGCCGCCTCGACGCCCTGCCGGACGAAGTGCGCGAGCACCGTCCACTCGGCCCGCGACAGGTCCGACTCCGGCTTCGCCCTTCCGCCGGATCTGCAGGAGGCTCTCCGTTGGCTGGCCAGGAGATCGACGACTTCGAGTCGATCGTCACGGGCAGACTCCAGAAACTGCTTCGCAATCTCGGAGGTCGACACGGGCTCGCCCGTTTTCGACGAGGCGAGTTGGCGGGCGCGCTCGAGTCGGCGGCGCAGCGTGTCGGTGATGCGCACGGACAGGGTCTGTTGCTGGGGCTTCTCAGCCATGGCTCGACCTCGTTATGTATCGATACATGTTGACAGGATACATCTTGCTCACTATCGTGGCAAGAACGAGTCGTCCGCCGGCAGTGCGCCAGGCCTGTCAACACCGCCGCCCTCTCTCGGTCCGATCCCGCACGCGGCCGCACACCGCGCCGCTGTCCGGACCCCGGCGCCGCGTCGGCCGATTCCCCGGGAGCAACCGTCATGAGGCTCAAGGTGGCACGATCAGAACGGGCAGCGGGCTCCACCACGCCAGCCGAGTCGACACCAGAACTCTTGACCGTCCAGGAAGTGGCGACCCTGCTGAGGACCAGCACGAAGGCCGTCTACGCGATGATCGAGCGCGGCCAGCTTCCGGGGCTGCGTCGCATCGGGCGCCGCGTGCTCATTCGGCGCCCCGAACTATTACACTGGCTCGACCACAACTGCGTCTCGTCGCCAAAGGAGTGAGCGATGAGCGTGAAGATTCGACCGTACGTGAATGGAGGCTGGGAGGTGGATATTCGTTTCCGCCTGCCAGATGGGACCGTCGTCAGGGAACGCACCAAGAGCCTGCTGACGGCGAAGTCGGCCGTGACCCGATGGGCGGAGGCCAGGGAGCGCGTGCTCCTGGTCGAAGGCAAGTCCCGCCCGAACCCGCCACAGGCAAAGGAGGAGGCGCCCAGAATCTGCACACTGAAAGAGTTCGCGGCGCGCTTTCTCGATGGCACCGCGAAGGCGAACCGGTTGAAGCCGAGCGGCATCGCGTCCAAGGAAACGATCGTGCGCGTGCATCTCGTTCCGATCCTGGGCGACCGGCCGTTGAACCTCATCACGACCGAGGAAGTGCAACGGCTCAAGGTCGCACTCGGCCATCGATCGGCGAAGACCGTCAACAACGTGTTGACGGTGCTGAGCGTCATGCTGCGGACCGCGGTCGAGTGGGGCGTCATCGCGCGCCTCCCTGCCACGGTCAAGCTGCTGGCCACACCCAAGGGAACCGCCAGCTTCTACGACTTCGAGGAGTACGAGCGGTTGGTGGAGAAGGCCAGGATCGATCCACTGGCTCGCCTGGTCGCGCTACTCGGCGGCGAGGCGGGGTTGCGATGCGGCGAAATCATGGCGCTGGAGTGGAAGGATGTGGATCTCCCAAAACGGTTGCTCTGCGTCGCGCGGTCCGATTGGAAGGGACACGTGACGGTGCCCAAGGGCGGGCGACTTCGGTACGTGCCGATGACTCAGCGATTGACCGACGCCTTGCGGGACGCGCGCCATCTGCGCGGCTCGCGGGTGGCCTGCGATGGGCAGGGACAGCCGCTGACGCAGAAGGTCGTGCAGGGTCTGATGCGGCGGGTCGCCAGGCAGGCCAACGTCGGCCGGGGGTGCATGTGCTGCGGCACACCTTCTGTTCGCATCTGGCGATGCGCGGAGCGCCGACACGGGCCATCCAGGAGTTGGCGGGCCACTCGGACATCGCGACGACCCAGCGGTACATGCACTTGAGTCCGGCCTCGCTCGATGCGGCCATTCGATTGCTCGAGACGGGCACGGCGACGGGAATCCCCCCGTCCCGTGGAGGCATGGTGGAGGCGGCGGGAAAATGAGGCGTGTTTCTTGCGAATTACCTAAGAAAAGTGGTGGAGGCGGCGGGAGTCGAACCCGCGTCCGAAAGGCCTGTCACTGCAGGAATCTACGTGCGTAGCTGTCCTTGTTATTTCGCGGCCGGCATCGAAGCACAGCGAACGTGTCAACCGCTAGTCCGTGGTGTTTCGCTCCCTCACGCCGGACGAATGAGAGAACTATCCTGCTGAATGGCGTCCCTTCCCGCCCCGCAGGCTGGACGAGAGGAACGTCGCGTACCTAGTTAGGCCGCGAGCGCAAGCTGCGAGTTCGCAGTTACGTTGTTTTCCCACCGGTTTAACGAGTCAGTGAGGGCTCGGCACGCATCCCACAGTCCCTTGCCCCCGTCGAAGCCAAATCGCCCCCCGAGGAATCGCAGAACCGAACCATGAGTATGACACGGTTCCGGCGGCCCACAGCCCACAGCCCACAGCCCACAGCCCACAGCCCACAGCCCACAGCCCACAGCCCACAGCCAAAAACACAGCCCACAGCCCGGGAGGGGCGACGGCCGACCGACGGTCCACGACCGACAGGCCTCAGCCCACATCTGCCCGACAGGACACCGTCCTCCGCAGTCCGTCGCCCGTAGGCCGTCTCCCGTCCACGGAGCCCGTCTCCCGTAGCCTGTTCCCCGTCGGCCGTCTCCCGTAGGCCGTCTGGCGTAGCCCGGTTCCCGTCCCCGTAGCCTGTTTGCCGTAGCCCGTTGGCGGTAGCCTGTCTGCGGTAGCTCGTTGGCTGTTTGCCGTCTCCCGTCGCCCGTCTGGCGTAGCCCGGTTCCCGTCCCCGTCCCCCGTAGCCTGTTTGCCGTCTCCCGCCTACCGTCCCCCCGGCCGAAGACCGCTCGGGACCCGTGAGGGAATCGACCGATCGAACGTCCCGTTCAGAGTCCCCAGGAACTCCGCGATGTCGTACAGCCCGCTTTCGAGGTTCACCCGCAGGACCAGCGGATCGAGCCGCTCGCGCCCGACCGGCGAGCCGGCAGCCGGCAGCCTCCGGTAGAGGCCCACGGCAGTGTCGAGGTGCTCGAAGCGGCCACTGTGAAAGTAGGGAGCGGTATGCGCCAGATTGCGGAGACTCGGCGTCCGGAACGCGAAGCCCGCGCCGGCGCCCGCATCACGCGCGCCGATCGCCGGATGATCGGGCGCCCCGATCACGTGCAACTGGTAGTCCGAGAGCATAGGCCCCTTGTGGCACCCCGTGCACCCCTGCGCATCGAAAATCTGCATGCCGCGGATCTCTGACGGCTTGAGCGCCGACAAGTCTCCGCGCAGGTAGCGGTCGAACGGCGAGTCGGCCGACACGAGCGAGCGTTCGAACGCGGCAATCGCACGCGACAGGTTCTGCGCGTTCACGGCATCGGCGCCTCCGAACGCCCGCTCGAAGAGCCCCCGGTACTGCGACACGGCCGCGACGCGTGCAACGGCGGCGGCGACACCGCCGCCGTCGGGGACCTGCCCGCCGCGCATCTCTTCGAGCGACTCGATCGGCGCCAGCGCCTGCGCCTCGAGCCCCCGGACGCGCGAATCCCAGAACATCGGGGCCTGTGACGGATCGAAGGCGTCGGCGGGGTCCACGAGGCCATTGAAGGCCACGTTGAGCACTGTTGGGCTGTTGCGCTTCACCAGCGTGTGCGGCCCCCGCATGACCCGTTCTGGCCCCAAGCCCTGACCGCCCGTGCCGATCGGCAAATCGCGGCCGTCGGCGTACCCGAAGCTGGGGTGATGGCAGGTCGCGCAGGCAATGTCCTGGGCGCCCGAGAGGATGGGGTCCCAGAAGAGGAGCTTGCCGAGCGCGACCTTCTCGGGCGTGGACGGATTGTCCGCTGGGGCCGGGATGTGCGTGGGCAACGGGGCAAACGCGGCGGACACCTGGGGCAGCCCAGGCCCGGCCGTCACGGTGATGCTCACCCCGAGCACGCCAAGAGCGAGGACCATCGCGATTCGCCAGACAGCCATCGGACGACCGCATTAGAGCACAGTCAGGCCTGGCTCCCGGCCTGCCCCTCGTCCGGGACAGACGCCGTCAGCCCGGTCAACGCCCACGTCGCCCTGTGTGCCTCGCGGCTGACGATTCACCCGCCGCGACGGTCTAGTGTTACCCTGCACTGATCTATTTTCGATACTGACTGATGGTTCCGTGCCTTGGGCGGGACGTGATCCCACGTCGCCTGCACGAAGTCACGACTGGCCCGCCAGCCATGGCGAGCCACTGAGGAGGCAATGATGCGAGTGAAAATCCCGTCGGCCGCATGGGTATTCGGCGCGTGTGCGGTGACGTTAGTGGTAACCAGCCTGGGGTTGTTGGCCCAGGCTCCAGCGGCGCCGCAGGGCGCCGGCGCCCCGGGTGGTCGCGGCGGCGCAGGCCGCGGCGGAGCCGCCGCCATCGCCCCTGGCGTGTTCACCGTCGCGGACGTGAACAAGGACGGCGTTCTCACGCAGGGCGAGTTGATGACGGCCCTCGAGAAGCTGCACGCCGACGCCGACACGGCCAAGGCAGGCGCGATTACGCAGGAGCAACTGCTGACGGCGCTGAACGCGGCGTTGCCCGCGCCTCCGGCGCCGCCCGCAGGGGCCGGCCGTGCCGCGGGCCCGGCCTGCGGGGGCCAGAGCGCCAACCCGCAGACGCCGTGCCCGGAGCACGTGACGGCCATGATGGCCGCCCTGCCTGACACGGCGCCCGCCAAGCCAGCCAAGCCGCGGAAGATCCTCGTGCTCGACAGCGCGCTGGGCTTCCGGCACGCGTCGATTCCGATCGCGGCCGCCACCGTCGAGGCGCTCGGCAAGAAGACCGGTGCGTGGACGACGACGATCACGGCTGACGCGGGCGACATCAACACGGCCAACCTGGCCCAGTACGACGCCGTGTTCCTGGCCAGCAACACCGGCTGCTTCCTCGACAAAGCGGGCGATCCGGCGGAGACGGCGGCACGGCGCGCGGCCCTCCTCACGTTCGTGCGCAGCGGCAAGGGCCTGGCGGGCGTCCACGCGGCGACCGACGCGTACCACAGCACCTGCCCGAACGACCAGCAGGCGGCACCGGCCGGCGGCCGCGCCGGCGGCGGTGGCGGTGGCGGTGCGGGCGGGGAGGCGGCGGGCGAGGCGCGCAGCTCGCGCCGCAGATGGTGACGCAGGCCGACAAGAACGCCGACCAGCGGCTCAGCCTCGCGGAGGTCAGTGCGCTGGCCACCACGTGGTTCGCGAAGCTCGACACCACCTCCAGTGGTCGCGTGAGCCAGGCGGACTTCGTGGCGCGGTTCAACGACGCGCTGCCCCCCGCCCCACCCGCCGCCCCACGCGGCGGTGGCGCCAACGCCGGTGCGGCTCCGGTCGGACGCGGCATGGGCCCCCAGGGTCGAAGCTCGTGGCCGGAGTACACCACGATGACGGGCGGCTTCTTCAAATATCACTGGAACGACGGCACGCACATCCCGGTGAAAATCGACGACACCAAGAGCCCACTGACCAAGATGTTCATGAGCAAGACCGTGGAAGCCGCGATCACGCCGAACGGGGTGTTCCCGAAGGCCGTGGCGGGCAAGGGCTTCGAGATCGTGGACGAGACCTACACCTTCGCGCAGGACTCGTACTCACGCACCAACGTCCGCGTGCTGAAGAGCGTGGACTACGCCGCCATGCCCCAGGCCACCAAGGACATGGAGCCGGCGGGCACCGCGCGCATGGACGGCGACTACGCCCTCAGCTACATCCGCCGCGAAGGCAAGGGGCGCGTGTTCTACGAGGCGAACGGTCACAACGAGCGGATCTACGCCGTCAAGCCAATGCTCGAGCACATCCTCGCGGGCATTCAGTACGCCCTCGGCGATCTCAAGGCCGACGACACGCCCAGCGTGAAGCCGGCGGCCGCGAAGAAGTAGCGCGATCGACGACGCGACCTCAAGGCCCAACATTCCTCCGGGAGTGTTGGGCCTTCTTCATTGGACTTGGTAAACGGTCGGTCTACGGCCTACCGTCTACCGTCTACCGTCTACCGTCTACCGTCTACCGTCTACCGTCTACCGTCTACCGTCTACTGTCTACCGTCTACCGTCTACTGTTGTTGCTGCTGCTGACTGAACAGCGCGGAGATGCCGCCGTCGCTGGCGCGACGCGGCGCGATCCAGGTGACCGTGGGCACCAGGTCCTCGGTGGACACCTTCCGGCCGGACTTCGTGATCGACACGGCGACACCCAACTCGCTCCCGGCGTTTCCCTTGAAGACGCCGCGCGCCGGGGGCACGTCCTGATAGTCGCGTCCGACGGCAATCGCGATGTGACGGTGGTTGGCCACGGTGTTGTTGGTCGGATCGAAGCCGACCCAGCCCACCGACGGGAAATACGCCTCCACCCAGGCGTGCGTGCTGTTCTCGGCCTGGCCCTCGCGCGACCGCTCGTCGGGGATCAGATACCCGCTGACATAGCGGCACGGGATCCCCTGCCGGCGCACGAGCGACGTCATGATGTGCGCGAAGTCCTGACAGACGCCCGCGCGCCGCTCGAGCGCCTCCTCGATCGGCGAATCGACCTGCGTGGACTTGGGCGAGTAGGCGAGCGTGTCCTTGAGCGTCTTCATGAGCGCCCTGAGCGTCGAGATGGGGTCGCCCGCGCGCGCGAACCCGATCTCCTGCTCGAAGGCGATGAGCGCCGGCGACTCCGACGCGAACCGGCTCGGTCGCAGCCAGTCGATCCACTCCCCCGTCTCACGGGCCTGGTCAATGGCCTGCCATTCCTGTTCGGTCACCGCAGGGACCGGCGCATCGGCGGCCACCTGCACTTCGACCGCGGCTTCGGCCGTGATCTCGAGCCGCGAGTGATGGCCCGGCAGGTCGAAGTAGTGCACGGCGTTGCCGAGGTGATCCCGATAGGCGAAGACACGCGCGCGGGGGTTGGTCGTGACCGAGAACGTCAGGCACTTCTGCCGCCGATCGGTCAGCGGCTGCATTCGCAGCTCCATGACGCTCTCGCAAACGGGCTTGTCGTAGGTGAAGCGCGTGAGGTGCCTGACGATGTGCTGCACGAATCCCCCGGGGAACGGACGTCAGCTCGAGATGGCCGACTCGATCGGATAGGTGATGTACGTCTCGTAGATCGCGCCGTGCACTTGCTCGCACTGCCGGCGGACGCCCTCGAGATAGCGCGTGGGCTGGTCGGCCATGATCTCGTCGATCTGACCGTAGTTGAGCGAGGCCTTGAGCCGCCCCGCGAACCGCTCCGGCCGTCCGTTGGCAGGTCGGCCGAGCAGCAACGCGATCGCACGCAGCGAACTCTCCACGCGATCGGCCGCGAATCTGACTGACCGGGGGAACTCCGCGTTGAGGAGGAGGAACTCCGCGATCCGGTCCGGTCGCAGCTCGGCGGTGTACTGCCGGCAGTACGCCTCGAAGGCTGACGAAGTCCGCAGCAGGCTCACCCACCGTTCGTAGGTGCCTTCGCTCATCAGCGGCCCATGCGATCCGTGCACCGCTGGACGCGTGAAGTGAGTGCCGAGCATCGACGCGGTGGACGCGGCCCGTTCGATGAACTGCCCCGTCCGGATGAAGTGCCACCCTTCGCCCTGGCTCAGCGTGGCCGCCGTCACGCCCTGGAACAGGTGGGCGCCTTCGATGACCGCCCGCACGTAGGCG
This sequence comes from uncultured Acidobacteriota bacterium, assembly GCA_963738485.1. Classification (GTDB taxonomy): domain Bacteria; phylum Acidobacteriota; class Vicinamibacteria; order Vicinamibacterales; family SCN-69-37; genus CAVTWK01. The sequence goes on along the minus strand of CAVTWK010000002.1, from coordinate 430,348 downwards.
CCCGGCTCTTCCTGCCAGAGCCTCGCCCCCTCCGCCTGCCCGACGACCAGGTAGAGACGATTGAGCTGCTCCCACATCTCGGAGCTGATCTGCTCGCGGACGTTGCGCGCATTCTCGCGCGACAGGACGATGGAGTTGGCGATCGCGTCGCGGTGGCGGGTGCTCAGACGGCCGTCGAGCGTCTCAACCGGCGCGGCGTCCGCCTCGTCCGGCTCGGTGACGCCGAGGCTCTCGAGCAGGGCCTCACCCGCCTCGTCATTCGAGCCGTCGAGCGTCACGCTGAGGTAGACCTCGACCAGGCGGGCCGAGTGCTCGGCCCGCTCGAGGTAGCGGCTCATCCAGTAGAAGGCGTCGGCAACTCGCGACAGCATCCGTTACTCCGAGAGGACCCAGGTGTCCTTGCTGCCCCCACCCTGCGAGGAATTGACGACCAGTGATCCCTTGCGCAGCGCCACACGCGTGAGCCCGCCAGGCATCATCGTGCAGCGTTCGCCGAAGAGCACATACGGCCGGAGATCGACGTGCCGGCCCTCGATACCGTCGCCGACGAAGCTCGGCGCGCGCGACAGGCTCAGCGTGGGCTGCGCGATGTAGTTGCGCGGATTCTCCGTGATCAGACGCCGGAATTCGTCGCGCTGCTCGACGGTGCTGTGCGGGCCGATCAGCATGCCGTACCCGCCGGATTCGCCCACGGCCTTCACCACCAGCTGGTCGAGGTGCTCGAGGGCGTACAGGCAATCCTCGCGCCGCCCCAGGAGATACGTCGGCACGTTGGGCAGGATCGGTTCCTCCGTCATGTAGAACCGGATCATCTCGGGCACATAGGCGTACATCGCCTTGTCGTCGGCGACGCCCGTGCCGATGGCGTTGGTCAAGGTGACGTTGCCGGCCCGATACGCGTTGAACAGCCCCGGCACACCCAACGTCGAGTTGGACCGGAACGACAGCGGATCCAGGTAGTCATCGTCCACCCGCCGGTAGATGACGTCCACGCGGCGCAGGCCCGAGGTCGTCCGCATGTAGACCACGTTGTCGTGCACGAGGAGGTCGCGGCCCTCGACCAGCTCGATGCCCATCTGGCGCGCCAGGAACGCGTGCTCGAAGTAGGCCGAGTTGAAGACGCCCGGCGTGAGCAGCACGATCGTCGGCTCGGCATGGCGCGCCGGTGCGAGAGACCGCAGCGTCGCCAGCAGCGCCTGCCCATATTGATCGATGGGCTGGATTTCGTAGTCGGCCAGCAGTTGCGGAAACACCCGCTTGAAGATCTGCCGGTTGGTGAGCATGTAGGACACGCCGCTCGGCACCCGGAGGTTGTCCTCGAGCACGGCGAACGAGCCGTCGGGGAGGCGCACCAGATCGGTGCCGGCCACCGAGACGTAGATGCCGCGCGGCACGTGCAGGCCGCGCATCTCGCGCCGGTAGTGTTGCGCCGTGTAGACCAGTTCGCGGGGAATGATCCCTTCGGTCAGGATGCGCGCGTCGTGGTAGATGTCGGCGAGAAACAGGTTGAGCGCCGTCAGCCGCTGCGTCAGGCCGCGCTCGATCGTTCGCCACTCGTCGGCCGTGAGGACCCGCGGGAGCAGGTCGTAGGGAAAGATCCGCTCGGTGCCCGACTGGTCGCCGTACACCGTAAACGTGATGCCCTGTTGCAGGAACGCCGTGTCGGCGTCGCGCTGCCGCTTGCGCAGCGTGTCGGCGGGCAGTTGCAGCAGGCGTTCGAACAGGCGCTGATAGTGCGGGCGCGGCTGTCCGGGCGCCGAGAACATCTCGTCGTAACAGCCGTCGAGTTGATACTGCTGGAACAGCCCGGCCGCCGGTCCCGACCCGGCCGCCTCTACCGCGCGTGCCATGAGGGATTAGGGGGCGCGCGACGGGTCGAAGTCAAGCGATCAAAGCATCAGCAAAACCGATGCGTCGCATCGGTTTCTGACGCCGCCTTGCCCGGCTCGGTCGCTAGCCTTCCCAGCGGATCAACACGATGTTGCTGCGCTCGTCCCGGGTCCGCATGGCGGGCCAGGCTCGCGCCGGCGTCGTGGACATCACGCCGAAGATCTCCCCGGGCCGCGGGACCCACGAGTGCATCGGCTCCTGACTCGGCTGATAGAACGCGTCACCACCGATGCTCTGCGCGTTGACGTCCTTGCAGGCCTGGCCGGGTCGATACCAGTCGGCCGCACCGCCGTACCACTTGCCCCCGATGTTGGCGAAGACCCATTGGTTGCCTTCGACCAGCGTGTTCGGGTCGTCGAAGAAGACCGTGCTCGGCCACTGGCCGAGCTGGGTGTGCCAGATGCAGAGCGCACCCGTCACGGCCTTGGTGCCCGTCACCGTCGAGGTCTGTGGCCAGGACGCCACGTTGGTCGGGCCGAGGACGATGGTCGCACCGGCCAGATCGATCTCGTCGGCTGGGCGCGGAACCGGCGTCGGCTCCGGATCCGGAGTGGGAGCGGGTGCGGGCGGGGCCGGCTCGGGCGCTGGGGCCGGCGGCGCGGGCTGGTTGCGCCGCAGCGTCTCGGTCCCCGAGAAATTGCCCAGACAGGTCTGCGCGGTGTACGGAATGCGCAGCGCGTCACCCTCCATGGTGCCGTTCGCGTTGAGCGTCACCGGGCACGCGCCCAGACCCGGCAGCACCGCCGTCGCGTTGAGCACGATGCGGACGATGCTCCCTTCCAGTGTCCCGGACGCGGTGCCCGTCACGCTATAGGTCCCGAGGCAGACGGCCGTGAACTGGCCGCTGATCGCATTCGGCGTCTGCGACGTCACGTTCCAGCTGAAATTGCTGCACGTCTTGAGGCTGGCCACGTCGGTCCCGAGCGCCGAGGCCCACTTCCCCGTCAGCGCCCCCACGGCCGCGGTGCCGCTGACATCGAGGCCGGTCGGCGCCAACGCGTTCGACAGGCGTTGCATGTCACAGCCGGTCGAGAGGGGCGACAGTGCGAAGCACAGAATCGTGGCCCGGACGAGCGTCTTCATGCCTCGGGAGTGAGCGAATTTCGTACCGCCGAGTGACCGCGCAGGCATGGGGTCCAAGCCACCTCGCCGATTACGGTACTGCAATCGAGCTTACGTAACTGAAATTTCTCGCGCGCTGGACGTGGCCCGGTCGCGGTGCCGCCTTAGAACCCGCCCACAGCGAACGCCAGCAGGTAGAGGTGCGCCACGCCCACCAGGACCCCGCAGGCGGTCAGGGCCAGCAGCGCGAGGAGCGGCGCCCTGCGGACCAGCCCGTCGAGGGCCGTGATCACGCAGGTCACGTAGACCGGCAGCAGGAAGAGCACGTACTTCGTCTTCAGCGCCCACTCGGTCTGCGGCAGGAACCACCACGCGTAGGCGGCCAGCCCCACGGCGGTGAAGGCCAGCAGCACGCGGCCTCGCCACCGCGTCAGCAGCAGGCCTGCGCCCAGGAGGGCGAGCCCGTTGGCTGCCAACCCGAGTTCGAGCACCGCCATCGCCAGGCGCCGCGGAATCGTCTTCAGGGGATACGGGTCCCCCGGGTCACCGTGCCGCCCTGGCACCGAGAAGAAACTCATGTCGCCCCAGGCCTGCGCATGCAGCGTCGTCCACACGCTCGAATAGACCCGGAACTGTGTCAGATCGCCGGGCGGCGCCACGGGTCCGAGCAGGCGCCTGACGTCCTGAAGGCGCAGGGTGGTGAACTCATAGGCGGGATTGATGGGCGGCCGCTCGCGCACGGTGAAGCCCTGGCCGGCCGACCCGACCTCGTAGAACGGCGTCCCATACCGCGTGTAGTTGTCCGCGTATTTCCACCCGCCCACGAGGACCGTGACCGCCAGGATGATCAGGCCGTCCCGCACGGTGCGGCGCGGCGTCACGCCGGCCACCAGATGTGCGGCGAGCAGGGCACCAGCACTCGCGAGACCGACCAGGCCGCTGTATTTGGTCGCCGCCGCCAGGCCCAGCAGCCCGCCGATCCGCAGGACGTCGGCGAGCGAGGCCCCTGTTGGGGCCTGCGCGTACTTTGCGAGGTAGTAGAGCGCGGCCGACAGCAGACCGGTGAGCAGGATGTCGCCGTCCGGGCCGGCGGTGCTGATGAACAAACACGGAAACACGAGCAGCAGGGCCAATCCCACGACACGGCCCCAGGCGGGTGCGTCGAACAGCGCCAGCAGGCGATAGCCGTAGTAGACCGTGGCGATGCTGGCCGCGAGGGAGATCAACCCCAGGCTGCGCACCGCCAGGTCGTCGCTACCGGGGGTGATGGCACGCCCCAGCGCGAAGAGAGGCCAGCCGAGCACGTAGAACAGCGGTGGATGGGAACACTGCCAGCAGGCCTCAGGCTGCGGCAAGCGCCCCGTGTCGGCGAGCGCGCGGACGCCTGCGCTGTAGAAGTCCCAGACATAGCCTTCCGGTGTCGGCGCGAAGGCGAAGAGCAGCGCGCGCAGCACGAGGGCCACCGCGACGAGCGCCAGGCTGATGCGCCGCTCGTGATGGGTCAGCCAGGCGACGACCTCGGAGGTAATTGCCACGAAAAATGTCAGAACCGACGAAACCACCTCCGAGGTGGTCTCGGAGGTGTCTCGACGGCCACACCCGATTATCGCGGGAATCGGCCGACGGCGATCAGGAGGTCGAGCCGGGCACGCCGCACCGCATCCTCGGCCTGCGTGACCGCGACGTCGGCGTCACGGGCCGAACGCTGGGCGTCGATCACCTCGAGGTTGGTGGTGGCGCCGACTTCGAAGGCCGCCGTGGCGATGCGCAGCACCTCCGCGGCCTGTTCGGCCGAGAGCCGTGCGCTGGCGAGCGCGCGTTCGTAACTGGCGATCGCGGTGCCCGCGATGCGGGCATCGGACCGGGCTTGAATCTGGACGCTGGTCAACGCCAGTTCGGCCTGGCGCAGGTTCACTGACCGGGCCGCGCGCGCGGCACGCCGCGCCCCGCCGTCGAAGATCGGCTGGGTGAACGAGACCGCCAGCTGCCACGAGGCCCGGTCCTGCACGTCGGACTTGGGCGCGACGAGCGACGGCGTGAATCCAGCGGACGCCGACGGGAACCAGTCGTACTTGCTGTCCACGAGCGCCCGTTCAGCCGCGCGGCGAATGGCCGTCTGCAACTGCACGTCCGGACGCGCGGCCATCCAGGCCGCTTCGTCGCCGGGTTGCGCCGTGTCCAGGGCGGGCTCGGCGCCCGCATCGACCGGGCCCTCCTGCACCAGGAGCACGCCGAGGGCCTCCTGCGAGCGCGCGAAACCGAGGCGCGAGTTCTCGAGACGCCGTTCGTTGCCCGAGACCTCCTGCGCTGCGCGCAACTGGTTCAGCCGGCTGCCAGCGCCACCCTCGAGGCGCCGCTGCGCGTAGTCGAGGTGCGCGCGCGAAGCCTCGAGGGCCCGCGTATCGACGTCCACCTGACGTCGCAGGGCCACAATCGCCAGGTAGGCCTGGGCCGTAGCCACCGCGATCTGCTGGCGCGCATCGTCCACCGAGCGCTCCGCCACGGCGATCTGATCCTGCGCCTGTCGCACCGACGCGCGGGCTCCGAACGCGAGAATCGGCACCGCCGCCGTCGCGCCAAAGGACGTCTGGTTCTGGGGCTGCGTGACGATCCCGCCGCTCGATCGTTCGCTGTTGAGCGTCAGGTTGGTGACCGAGGCCCCAATCGACGGCAGCACCGAGGCGCGAGCCTGCTGCAGAATCGCTTCCGCCCGCGCCACGGTCGCCTGGACGGCCGCGATCGATGGATTGCGCTCGATCGCCCGGCGAATGGCCTCGTCGAACTCGACGCGAGGCGGCGTCTGCCCTGGGGCCGTCTGGGCCGGGGCCGGCGCGGACGCAGGCGCCTGGGCTCTGGCCGCGGCCGGCAGAAGCGTCAGCGCCGCGGCCAGCACGAGTGTGCCCGACAACGGCGGCTCCCGGGAGCCCCTCGCGATGATGCCCGCGTGTGCCCTTGCCGGGGACGAGCGTGCGAATCACGACGTAGAGGACCGGGATGAAGAAGATCGACAGGAACGTCGAGAGCAGCATGCCTCCCGCGACGGCCGTCCCGACCGAGTTGCGGGCCGCCGACCCGGCGCCGGTCGCGTAGGCCAACGGCAACACGCCCAGGATGAACGCGAACGACGTCATCAGGATCGGACGTAGCCGGATGCGCGCCGCTTCGATGGCCGCCTCCTTGATCGACTTGCCGTGCTCACGCAGCTGCTCGGCGAACTCGACGATCAGAATCGAGTTCTTCGCGGCCAGGCCGATGAGCATCACCAGGCCGATCTGGCAGAAGACGTCGTTCGAGAGACCTCGCAGCCACTGCGCGGACAGCCCGCCCAGCACCGCGAGCGGTACGCCGAGCAGGATGATGAACGGTACGACCCAGCTCTCGTACTGCGCGGCCAGGACGAGGTACACCAGCAGGATGGCCAGCGCGAAGAGGTAGACGGCCTGCGAACCAGCCTTCAGCTCCTCGAGCGCCTGCCCGGCCCACTCGTAGGTGAAGCCGGGCGGCAGCACCTCACCGGCGACGCGCTGCATCTCGGCGATGGCCTGCCCGGAACTGACGCCGGGCACGCCCGATCCGGTGATTTCGGTCGCCCGGAACAGGTTGAAGTGGCTGATCACGGCCGGCGACGTCTTCTCGCTCAGACGCACCACCGACCCGAGCGGCACCATCGTGCCGTTGCTCGCCCGCACGTAGAACGCGTTGATGTTCTCAGGCGCGCGCCGGAACGCCTGGTCGCCCTGCACATACACGCGATAGGCGCGGTTGTTGAAGTCGAAGTCGTTGACGTACCTGCGATCCGAGCAGGACCTGCAATGCCTCGGTGACCTGGCCGATCGGCAGGCCCAGGCTGCGCGCGCGGTCGCGGTCGATCGTCACCACGAGCTGGGGATCGTTCGCGGTGAAGCTGCTGTACAGGCCCGCCACCTTGCCGGCCTTGGTCGCCTCCCCGATGAACTGCTGGGTCGTCGTCGCGAGGTTGCCGATGTCGCCGCCTGACTGGTCCAGCAGCTCGAACTGGAACCCACCGAAGGCCGACAACCCCTGAATCGCGGGCGGAGCGATCGGAATGATCAGCGCGCCCGGGATGCCCATCAACTCGCCGCGCATCCGGCCGAGCACGGCGGCCAGCGACTGCTCCTTTTTCGTTCGCTCTTCGAACCCTTTCAGTCGGACGAACATGAGGCCCTGATTCGGCGCGGCTCCGCTGAAGCTGAAGCCGACGACCGAGAACGCTGCGGCCACTTCCGGCTGCCTGAGGACAATGGCCTCGGCCTGCCGCGCGATGTTGCCCGTGTACTCGAGCGAAGCGCCCGCTGGCGCCTGCACGATGGTGATGAAGTAGCCCTCGTCTTCGTCGGGGACGAAGGAGGTCGGCACGACGCGGAACAGCCCCCAGGTGATGAAGAGGGTGCCGACGAACAGCAGCAGCATCGTGATCGGCCACCCGATCGCCGTGCGCACCGCACGCGCATACGCGCGCGTGCCGCCTTCGATGACCCAGTTGACGCCGCGGAAGAACCGGCCGGGCGCATGGGTGTGCTTGTCGAGGAGCAGCGCCGACAGCGCCGGCGTGAACGTGACGGCGTTGAACACCGACAGGACGACGGCGAAGGCGATCGTCAGGGAGAACTGCTGATACATGCGGCCCGTCGTGCCCGGGAAGAACGCGACGGGCACGAACACCGCCACGAGCACGAGGCCGATGACGATGACCGCCGAGAAGACCTCACGCATCGCGTCGATGGCCGCGTCGTGGGCGTTCTTCTTCTCCTCACGCATGTGGCGTTCGATATTCTCGATGACCACGATGGCGTCATCGACCACGATGCCGGTCGCCAGCACGATCCCGAACAGCGTGAGCGTGTTGATCGAGAAATCGAAGAGCTTCACGAACGCGAAGGTGCCGATGAGCGACACCGGGATGGTGATGGTCGGAATCAGCGTGCTGCGCCAGTTCTGCAGGAACAGGAACATGACGAGCACGACGAGGACGATGGCCTCGCCGAGCGTCTTGAGCACCTCGATGATGGACTCACGCACGACGGTGACGTTGTCGAACGCGATCTGCGCCTGGAGCCCTGGCGGGAAACTCTGCTTCAGACGCTCCAGCTCGGACTGCACCTGCGCGTAGACGTCGAGCGCGTTGGCCTGGGGCAGGAGCTGGATGCCGACGCCCGAGGCCTCCACGCCGCCGAAGCGCAACGCCGACGAGTAGCTCTCGGCCCCGAGTTCGACGCGGCCGATGTCACTGACGCGGACGATGGCGCCCTCGCGTGAGGCCTTGACGATGATGCGTTCGAACTGGGGGATCTCGTTGAGCCGCCCCTCGGCGCGCACGCTCAACTGATACATCTGGTCCGAGGCCGAGGGCGCGTCGCCGATGCTGCCAGCCGCGACCTGCAGATTCTGCTCCCGAAGCGCCGCCGTAACGTCCCCCGCGGTCAAGCCTCGCGCGGCGAGTTTGGAGGGGTCGAGCCACAGACGCATCGCGAACTTGCGCTCGCCGAAGATCTGCACGTTGCCCACGCCGGGAATGCGGCGGAACACGTCGCGGACGTACAGGTCGAGGTAGTTGCTGATGAACAGCGAGTCGTACCGGCTGTCGAGCGAGAAGAAGCCGATGGCGGCCAGGAAGCCGGCCGTGCTCTTGGCGACCGTGATGCCGTTGGTCCGGACTTCCGTGGGCATCCGGCCGAGCGCCTGGTTGACGCGGTTCTGGACGTCCACGGCCGCCAGGTCCGGGTCGCGTCCGACCTCGAACGTGACGGTGATCGAGCTGACTCCCGAGTTGGTGCTCGAGGAGCGGATGTTCATCATGCCCTCGACGCCATTGATGGCCTGCTCGAGAGGCGTCGTGACGGCACTCTCGACCGCCTGGGCGTTGGCGCCGGTGTAGAAGGCGCTGACAGAGACGGCCGGCGGCGTGAGGTCGGGATACCGGGCGATGGGGAGCGTCGGAATGGCGATCGCGCCCGCGATCAGGAGGATCAGGGAGCAGACCGTCGCGAGGACAGGCCTGCGGATGAAGAGTTCGCTGAACACCTAGCGACCCTCCTGCCGGGGCGCCGAGGCCGGAACGACCGTCACGGGCGCGCCGTCGCCGATCTTCTGGATGCCTGACACGATGACCTGGGTGCCGGGCTTGAGCCCGGATCGGACGACGTACTCGTTCTCGACCACCGGGCCGACCTGGATCGCCGTCTGTCGGGCCACGGTCCCGCCGTTGGCGTTCTCCACGATGAAGACGAAGTACGACCCGTTGATGCGCAGCGCCGAGACGACGGGCACCCGCAGGCCGGGCGCGGTGCTGAAGACCACCTGCGATCGGACGAACTGCTCCGTGCGGAACTGGCCTGCCTTGGCCGAGATCTGCGCCTTGACCAGCACCGTCTGATTGCTGTCGTCCACCGACGGCGAGATGAAGGAGACCGCCTCGGTGGCCACGACCTCACCCGTGTCGCTCAGGATGCGCACAGGCAGGCCGACGCGGAGCTGTGGCGCCTGCTGCACCGGGATGTTGAGGTAGAGCTCGAGGCCCGTGTTCGCGTCGATGGTCGTCAGCATCGTCGCCTTGGTCACGCGATCGCCCTGCCGAACCGGCACGTCGCCGATGACACCTGCGGCCGGCGCCACGACGCGGTAGTAGGCCAGTTCGGCGCGCTGCTGCTTGATCTGCTCGTCAATCGCCTTGAGCTGCGCTTCGCTCGCCGCCAGCTGGGCCGTGGCCTGCTCGTATTCCTGCTGGCTGGTGGCGCCCACGCCGAGCAGCGTCTTGGCACGCGCGGCCTGCTGACGCGACAGCACCGTCTCGGCTTCACGCGCCGCGCGGACCGACTCGAGGTTCGCGAGCGAGGCCTGCTGCGGCGTGGCATCCACGTCGAACAACACCGTCCCCGGGGCGACACGGTCGCCCGACTTCACGGCAATCCGCGTGAGGAAGCCCTCGACCTGCGGCTGCACGGTCACCGAGTTGCGCGACCGGATGGTGCCGATGAAGTCGCCCAACTGCTCCACGGGCTGCCTCACTGACGGTCACGGCCTCGACTGGCACGCCGCCACCGCCTCCACGTCCCCCACCCGCGGCAGCGCCGCCGTTGGGCGCTGTCCCCCCGCCGCCGCAGGCGGTGGTCCAGGCGGTGAGCATCGTGATCAAGAGCACGACAGACAGAGCGACCGGCCGGCGCGAACGCGATCGGCTCGGCGGCCAGGAAGACGGGCGAGAAAGTTGGCGCGACATCAGGGGAGTGTCCTTCGGGAGCGGGAGCGGCGCGTCCGGGGAAGGGACGGCCAATGTGAAGGTCCCAAGATACTCCACTTCGAATGGAGCTTTGAAGGTAGTTAGTCCAATATCCATGTCCGAACGTCCTGGCTGTTGACTCGAATCTGGACAACTGTCACGATCACCACGCCGGCGTTCGGCCGGATGCCCAATGGATGTGCTCACCGACGTTCTTCAGTCGATCCACGTGAAGGGGTTTGTCTTCGGGCGCTTCGAGCTCTCGGCCCCGTGGGGCTTTGAGGGCGGAGGCGGCGAAGGCCTGGCCTTTTGCGTGGTCACGCGCGGCGCGTTCTGGCTCGAAGTGCCGGGCATGGCGCCTCTGCAAATCGGTGGCGGCGACCTGTTGTTGCTCAAGAAGACCCACCCGCACGTGATGCGGGACGCCCCGGACTCGCTGGTCCTCCCGATCGAGGCCCTGCTGCAGACCTGTCCCCACAAGCGTGGGTGCCAGCCCGGGGGCATCTTCCGCTATGGGGGTGACGGTGCCGAGACGACGATGATCGGCGGCCGGTTCGACATCGACAACGGCATCGCCAATCCGCTGCTCGCCTCGCTACCCCCCGTCATCCACGTGCGTGGAGACCGCGGAGTCCCCGTGCAGTGGATGGAAGCGACCTTGCAGTTCCTTTCGTCGGAGATGCTGTCGGGGCAGCCTGGGGCCGAGACCGTGGTCAACCGGCTGGCCGACGTCCTGTTCGTCCAGGCCCTGCGCGCCCATCTGGCCGCCGAAGGCGAGCGTCGAGGCTGGCTGCGCGCACTGGTGGATCCGCAGATCGGCCAGGTCCTCGCGCTGCTCCACGAACAGCCCGAGCATGCCTGGACGGTCGAGTCGCTGGCCGCGCGGGTGGGCATGTCGCGCTCCGCGTTTGCCGCACGCTTCACCGAACTGGTGCAGGAACCGCCCCTCACCTACTTGACGCGCTGGCGCATGACGAAGGCGTCGCGGCTGTTGCGGGCCAGTTCGAGCAGCATCGGCCAGGTGGCCGGCAGCGTGGGGTACGACGCCGAAGCGGCCTTCAGCAAGGCGTTCAAGCGGTGGACCGGCTCGGCCCCGGGTGCGTTCCGGCGGGCCGCTCTGGCACCGCCGATCTCCGCCAGCGTCTGAGCCGCCGCCCTATAATCGGCGCATGTCCGACGACGCTCCGATGAGCGACGCCTCGAAGCGCGCGCGGGTCGGCCACCTCGTCGAGGACGTCTACAGCGAGCTCCGGCGGCTCGCCAATCACTACGTCCACCGCGAGCAGGCCCAAAGCGTGCAGGCGACCGAGCTCGTGCACGAAGCCTACCTGCGCCTCGCAAAGGACGCGCCCGCGCACTTCGAGAACCGGGCGCACTTCGTCGCCATCGCGGCGATCTCGATGCGGCGGCTGCTGGTCGAGCGGGCACGGGCCCGGGGGGCGGTCAAGCGCGGGGGCGTGCAGGTGCAGGTCACACTCGACGAGGGGCTGCTCGCCACCGACCCGTCGGCGACCATCGACCTCATCGCCCTCGACCGCGCGCTCGACGGCCTGGCGCGCCTCGATCCCCAGCAGGCGCGCATCGTCGAACTCCGCTACTTCGGCGGACTCTCGGTTGAAGAGACGGCCGAGTCGCTCGGGATCTCGCCCGCGACGGTGAAGCGTCACTGGACCATCGCGCGCGCCTGGCTGCTTCGGGCGATCGAGGGCGGGGCCGCGGAGTGAGCCCAGACGCGCCCGAGCCATCGGGTGGGCCGGCGAGGCCCGACTGGCCGCGCGTCACGGATCTCTTTCACCGCGCCCTCGAGATCCCGGACGCGGCCCGTGAGGCGTTCCTCGTCGCGGAGTGCGCCGACGACGCGGCCCTCGGTGCCGAAGTCGCGTCGCTGCTCGCGGCGCACGACCGGGCTGGGGACTTCATCGAGCAGCCGATCTCCCGCGCCGACGCCTGGGTGCCCGCACCGCCTCCGACGCCCGGCCCATCGCTCGTCGGTCGGACCATCGGCCACTACCGGGTGCTGCGCGTACTCGGCCAGGGTGGCATGGGCGTGGTCTACCTCGCCGAGGACACGCGACTCGGCCGCACGGCGGCCCTCAAGGCGCTGGCGCCGCACCTGACCGCCGATCCGCTGCGCCGCGAGCGGCTGCGGCGGGAGGCCCGCGCGACCGCCGCACTGACGCATCCGGGTATTGCGGTCGTCTACGCACTGGAGGAGTTCGACGGCGAACTCTACCTGGCGACGGAGTTCGTCGCGGGGCGCACGCTGCGGGAGGAACTCGCCGCCGGCGCGTGGCCGGCCGACCACGCGATCGGCACGGCGATTGAGATCGCCGAGGCCCTGGCGGTCGCGCACGCCCACGGCGTGGTGCATCGCGACCTCAAACCCGAGAACGTGATTCGCACGACCGCCGGCACGGTCAAGATTCTGGACTTCGGCCTTTCGCGAGCCACCGCGGGCGTCGAAGGCGATGCGCCGATCACCGCGACGGGTGCGGCGCTCGGGACGCCCGCCTACATGTCGCCGGAGCAGATACGCGGCGACGCCGTGGACGGCCGATCGGATCTGTTCTCACTCGGCGTGATGTTGTACGAGTTCCTCACGGGCGCAAATCCCTTCCGAGGGTCGGACGCCGCTTCGTCCCTCGCGCGGATCCTCGAGTTGGAACCGCAGCCGCTGCGCATCGACGCGGGAGTGGCCCAGACGGGCCCCGCGCCGGCGTCCGGCAGCGGAACGCCCGACGGATTGACGGAGGCCATCAAGCGGAGCCTCGCGAAGGATCCTCGCGATCGCTGGGTGTCGGCGCGCGCGATGGCCGATGGGTTGATGGACGTGCGGACGTTGCTCGCGTCCGACGACGGCCCGCCGGTCGTGGTGCGCACACCACCCGGTCCCGTCCCGACGCGGGAGGCCGAGCGCGTCCCGGCGATCTGGTGGTGGCAGTTTCATCAAGGTGCGGCGTGTCTCGCCTACGTCGCGCTCCTTGCGCCGCTGTGGCTGCTGCGGGGCCAGCTCGATCGCCCGCGCGGCGTCCAGTTGTTCCTGCTGGCCCTGGCGGCCGTCGTCACGGCCAGCGCGCTGCGTCTGCACCTCTGGTTTGCCGTACGGTCGTATCCGTCCGAGTGGCACACGCAGCACCGGCACTCCCGCCGCTGGGTGCGCGCGGCGGATCTCGTATTCGTTGGCGTCCTGGCGGCGTTCGGGGTGCTGGTGGCGGAGGCCAACACGCAGGCGTCTGGCCTGCTCGTCGCGGCCGCCGCCGCGACGCTCGTATCGGCCGCGATCATCGAACCGGCCACCACGCGTGCGGCGTTCGGGGAGCGGTAGGGGCCGCCCAGCACTTCAGGGTCAGCGCCCAGCACATCACCGGCAGCGACGTGCACCTCAGGGTCGGCCCCTGCATTTCACCGTCAGTGTCAGCACCTCACCGTCAGCACCAGTACTTCACGGTCAGCGCCGTGTCCCTCACCACCTCAGCCCTCTCGCCTGAACCTCGTACGAACCGACAGCACTGCCCGCTCGATCGACTCGCGCGCCGTGCGTTCGATCATGGGCCCGACGAGATAGCTGACGATCGACGGCACGGCACGACTCAGCGTGAGGGACTCGACCTCGGCGATGACGCCGCCCGGCACATCCTGGTAGCGCCAGTAGGCGTTGAGCCGCCACAGAAAGCCGCGGTCGTGGCCCGGTGGCAGCTCGTACTGGGCCGGCGTGCCGAACTCACGCAGTTCGGCGACCTTCGTCGCGACGCTCCGGGTAGACCCGCGGCCGGTGCCGTGCCGCGCGAACGTCACCTCATGCTCGGTGCTGTAGTAGGCCGTGACGATTTTCTGCGCGCGCAACTGCAGGTAGACCTTCATGCGGTCCGGGCCCCGCGCGAGGACGGCAGACCTCACCACGTCCTGGCCCGCCGGGGGCGCCTCGACCGCGAGACGCGCCATCACGGCTTCTGCGGTCGTCCCGGGAACGAACACGACGGCGCGCCAGTGCTGCAGCAATGCCGAGGGGATCTCGATCACCTGGCCGCGCGCGTCACGGGTCTCGACCGCCTGGATGACGACCTGACCGCCGAGGACGGCCGTGCGCGAGGCGGCAGCGTCGGTCCGAAAGTCGATCCCGAGAAAGCGATCGCGTGATGAGAGTTCGGCGGTCATCCGTTGCTCCGTGGCCGACGTGTAGGTGCGCCACGCGACGACGGACTCCGGCATCAGCCGGGTGATGGCCAGTCCCCCGCCGGACACCGTCGCAATCAGAGCCATCGTCACGGGCCACCGCACAACCAGGCTCGGCAGATTCATCACAGACATCTCCTGATCGGTAGTGCGCCAACCGACGCCGACACGGCTCACGCGGAGACGCTGAGCACAGCGCGACGGTCACCGCGGAGCTCGCGGAGCAGACAGCCTGCACCACGGAGCGACGGAGCAGCTGGTCGGTGGCTGCGCCAGCGGCGATGCGCGCGGCGGCACGCCGGCGAAGCCGGCGTGCCCGGCCGAGCGGCCGGCGGCGACGGGCGGTGCGACTCGACGCGACAAGCGGGCGTTGGAGGCGGGACCCGATTGTCGCGACGAGTCGCGCCGCCCGTCGGGCCGCCGCGCGCGATTCTTCGTGTCCTTCGTGGCTTCGTGGTGAAGGTCCTCAGGGCTGAGCCCCTTCGCAGAGACCTCACGCATTCCTGGGCGAGGGAGAGCCCATGCCGACCACTGCAACGACGCCGACACTGATCGCCACGACCGTGACGCAGACGCCCGCCACCGCGAACCCTGGAGAGTTCAAGGCGGCGACGCGCATCCAGGACAGCGTGCTCAACGCGCTCGAGAAGCGTACGCTCATCTGGCTGGCCGAACGTATGCCGCGGTGGGTGAACTCGGACCACCTCACGCTCCTCGCCCTCGTCGCGATGATTGGCGCCGGCGCGTCCTACTGGCTCTCCAGCGTCACGCCGGTCGGCCTCGCCCTGGTCGTCGTCTGTCTGGTGGTCAACTGGTTCGGCGACAGCCTCGACGGCACGCTCGCACGGGTCCGGCAGCACCAACGCCCCCGGTACGGCTACTACGTGGACCACGTGGTGGACGTGTTCGGCGTGCTCGCGCTCTTCGGCGGCCTCGCACTCTCGGGGCACATGAGCCCGCCGGTCGCCGCGGCCCTGCTCATCGCGTACTACCTGCTGTCCCTCGAGGTCTACCTGGCAACGCACAGCCTCGGCCGGTTTCAGATGAGCTTCTTCAAGATGGGCCCGACCGAACTGCGCATCCTGCTCGCGATCGGCAACATCGTGCTCTTCTACCAGCCGATGTCCACGATCGCCGGACAAACCTTCAAGCTGTTCGACATCGGCGGCGTGATCGGCACCGCCGGGCTGTTCGTCACGTTTCTCTACTCGGCGGCGAAGAACACGCGGACGCTCTATCTGGCAGAACCGATCCCCACGACACGCGAGGAGGGCCGCGCGTCATGACGCGCCGGTTCCTTCGCTTCAACCTCGTCGGGGGCGTCGGGCTGGCTGCTCAGCTCGGCGCCTTGTGGGTGCTCACGGTCCTGGTGGGCCTGCCGGTCGCCCCGGCGACGGCCATCGCGGTCGCCGTGGCCGTCGTCCACAACTTCGGCTGGCATCGGCGGTGGACGTGGCGCGATCGCGAGTCCCGCCTCATCGATGCGTTCATGGCGTTCGTCGCGGCCAACGGGTTGGTCTCCCTCGTCGGCAACGTCGCGATCACCACGACGCTCGTCCGCGGCGCGAGTCTGGGCGTCGTGCCGGCCAACCTCGTCGCCATCGGCCTGTGTGCGTGTCTCAACTTCTGGCTGGCCGACCGCGTCGTGTTCCGGCAGGCGCCCGGCGCCGCGCGAACTTCAGACCGGACCAGACTTGATTGATCGCGCAGACCTTGTAGTCCACCACGCCCTCGGCCAGGCCGGCCTGGCGGACGACATCCTCGGTCACATCGGAGACCACGCCCGACGCCTTCTTGGGCCACGCGATCCACAGGCCTGCGCCCATCGCCTCGACGGCGCGCGCGATCGCGCCCTCGAGTTCGGCGCGGCGCGTGACGAACCACACCGTGATGTCAGCCCCGGCGCCTCGCGGGCCAGGCGTGCCCATCCGCGCCGGACTGACGTCGTCGGGCAGATCGGTGAGCTCCGTCTCGAACCCATCCGGCGCCTTGACCAGCACCAGCGTGCTGCCCGGTTTGATCCCCAGCTTCCGGGCGAGCGGTGTGCCCGAGTAGCCACTCGTCATCGGTCCTCCTGCGCGGCGCTCTTGTTATCATGACCTGTTGCGTCTTCTGCGTCTGCCTGTCGGGGCCCGTTCACGAGCGGTGTTGATGCTGGGTCTGATTGGGCTGGCCCTGATCACGACCCGCCCGACGTCTCACGCCCAGACGGCAGGCACGTTCGTCCTCTACACGCCGGAAGGGCGACGCCAACTGCCCGTCCGTGTGTCGGCCGGGGTCGAGGTGGTCTCGCTCGATCAGTTGGCGGGCTTCTTCGGCCTCACGCTCACTGAGGATGCCGGCGTCGGAGGGCTCACCGTGCGCGGCCGCGGCCAGACCGTCCTCTTGATCCCGGGACAGTCGTTCGCGTCCATTGGCCCCGGGCGCATCGTCTCACTTCCCGGACCCATTCAGCGCGAGCGCAACGCGTGGCAGGTCCCGCTCGACTTCATCCGCCTCGTGATCGGCCCCGCGCTGAACCTCCGCGTCGATGTCCGCAGGCCGAGCCGCCTGATCGTCGTCGGGGACATCCGGGTGCCTCGCATCACGGGCCGGTTCGAAAAGCAGGCCGGCGGCCTGCGTCTCACGATCGAGGCCACGCCTGGCGCGCCACACCGCGTCACGCGTGAGGGCAATCGCCTGTTCATCCGATACGAGGCGACCGCTCTCGACACGAGCCCGATCGTCGGCGCCGTCGCAGAGTTCGCCACGGCCGCCCGGTACGAAGGCACCGCGGTGGTGGTCGATCTGGGACCGCAGACAGCCTCCTTCAAGGCCGACGACGTGGACGCGTCTCGGCTGGTCGTGGACCTGCTGGCCCCGGCACCGCCACCTCCACCGCCGCCCCCGCCGCCACCGACGCCTCCCCCAGCCGCGGCGCCCGTCGCCCCTGCAGCGGCCGCCGGTACGCCGGCGGTGACCGGCACCGCCAAGCCTGAGGCTCCCTGCGGCGCCAACGCCTGACGCCGGCGTGCCGATGGGGTCGGTGCGGACCATCGTGATCGATCCCGGCCACGGCGGCGATGAAACCGGCGCGCGGGGCGCGGACGGCGTGCTGGAGAAGGACTACGTCCTTCAATTGGCGCGACGCCTGCGCAGCGCCATCGAGACGCGCTTCGGCCTGCGCGTCCTGCTGACGCGCGACACGGACGAGAACACGCCCGTCGATCGCCGGACCGCGCTCGCCAACAACAACAAGGCCGAGCTGTTCCTCAGCCTGCACGCCAACGCGTCGGTCCGGCCGGGCGCGCGCGGCGCCCAGGTGCTCTCGCTCAGTGCCGCGGACTATGCCGGCATGGCCGCGGACTCGGGCCCGCCCGAACTGCCGGTGCCCGTGGTGGGCGGGGGCACGCGGCGCATCGACGTCGTGCCCTGGGATCTCGCGCAGATTCCCTTTGCGGATCGCTCGGCCGCGGCCGCGGCGATTCTCGTTCGACAGCTGGGCGAACGCGGCGTGCCGCTCTACCCCGTCCCGGCCGCGCGCCTGCCGCTGCGCGTGCTGGTGGGTGCGAACATGCCCGCGGTGCTCCTCGAAGTGGGCTTCCTCTCCAATTCCGACGAGGCCACGGCGCTCGGATCGGCCGACCGCAGCGCGGCGATCATCGAAGCCGTGCTCGCGACCGTCGCCGAAGTGCGCCGAGGGCTGCCGTCGCCCGGTGAACGACGACCATGACCGGTGACACGCCCACGCCGCCGATCAGCGATCCGGCGCCGACGCCGCTGCCTCCGGGCGAGCCTGCGCTCACCAAACCGGCCAGCCGCCGGGTGCTGTGGCTGGCCATCGCGGCCGGTGCGGGTCTGCTTGCGATCGCGGGATGGCTCGTGGTGGCGAAGCTGGTGCCGTACCTCACGACGCCTGGCGGCGCCGTGGTGCCCGCCGATCGTCCGGCCGCCGCCGAGGCCCGACGGATCTCCGCGACGCTGTTCTACGTCACCGACGACGGCGGGCTCCTCGAGCCAGTGAGCCGCGAAGTGCCGTTCGGCGCGACGCGAGAGGAGCAAGCACGTCTGATCGTGGACGCCCAGGTCCAGGCGCCGCCGGCGGGTCGTGTTTCGGCGATTCCGTCCGGGACCGTGGTTCGCACCGTGTTCCTGGCCGACTCCGGGCAGGCCTACGTTGACCTTGGCGGCACGTTCGCGACGGAGCATTCCGGCGGCTCGCTCAACGAGGCCCTGGCCATCTACGCCATCGTCAACGCCGTCACCACCAACCTGCCAGACGTCACGGCGGTGCAGATTCTCCTCGACGGCAAGGAAATCGACACGCTCGGCGGACACCTCGATTTGCGGTTTCCGCTGGCCAAATCATCCGAGTGGATTCGGAAAGGACAGTAGTACCCATGCCCCGTACCTGACGGCCGACAGGCCAGCGACATTCGCCCGACCCGGATCGATCCGGCGTTCACCATCCACGCCGAAGGTTCGGTCCTCATCGAGGTCGGACGAACGCGCGTGATCTGCACCGCGTCGGTCGAGGAGCGCGTTCCTCCCTTCATGCGCAACAGCGGCAAGGGCTGGGTGACCGCGGAATACGGCATGCTCCCGCGCGCCACGTCCACGCGCACGCAGCGCGAATCGACGGCCGGCAAGGTCGGCGGCCGCACGCAGGAGATCCAGCGGCTGATCGGCCGTTCGCTGCGCTCGGTCACGGCCATGTCGGCGCTCGGCGAGCGCACGATCTGGATCGACTGCGACGTGATCCAGGCCGACGGCGGCACGCGGACGACGGCGATCACGGGCGGCTTCGTCGCAATGGTGCTCGCGATGGACAAGCTGCGCCGGCAGGGCACGATCGCCCGCATCCCGGTCACCGACTATGTGGCCGCGACCAGCGTCGGCATCATCGACGGCATCCCGATGCTCGATCTGGCCTACGAGGAGGACTCGAAGGCCGAAGTGGACATGAACGTCGTGAAGACGTCTGATGGCCGCTTCATCGAACTCCAGGGCACGGCCGAGACGCGCCCGTTCGATCGCCGGCAGCTCGACGCCCTGCTCGAACTCGCCGAAACCGGCATCGAGTCGTTGATGGCGAAGCAACGGGAGATCGTCGGGGAGCTGCTCAAGTGATGGGTCCGATAGGTACGGCAGGTACATCAGGTCCACGGGTGCGGCAGGTACCCGGGTACGGCAGGTAGTCAGGTACGACAGGTGCACGGGGTCGTACCTCGATTGCCGTGAGGCAGGTACGACCCCTTAGACACGGACCGCACGGCCCCCGCGCGGTGGGGCGGTGTCGAGTCAGGGCCGACTCGGACTGACGCGCCACGCGACAGGTCGCACGGCGGCCGTCGGGAGGGAGGCGGGCCCGGGTCAGCCCCGCACATGCGGGGTGACCCGGCGGCGTTAGCTCGCCCGCCGACCGGACAGAGGCTGCCGGGCGCGCGTCACTGTCCGTGGAGGCCGTGACTCGACACCGTCCCACCGCGCGACGGCCAACGGACTCCGGCCGACGGACGAGGGACGGCGGACGGCGGACGGCGGACGGCGGACGGCCAACAGACATCGGACCGCGGCGTCGCCGAGCCCACGACTCAGGATTCTTCGGAGCCGCGACCTCACGCTCGGCGAGCCCGCGTTCGAACCGCACCCCCGCGTCGCGCAGGAGCTGCCGCTCCCTCTCCCACTGGTGAGTTGCCATCGTCAGTGTTCGCCACAAAACGAACGGGCTGAGCAGATGCTCAGCCCGTTCATCGTCGTCTGTCGTCGGTAGGGCGTTTGTCCGTAGCCCGTCGCCCGTAGCCCGTCATCCGTAGGCCGTAGCCCGTCGCCCGTGGGCCGTGGGCCGTCGCCCGTAGGCCGTCGCCCGTAGGCCGTCGTCCGTAGCCCGTCGTCTGCCGTCCGTAGCCCGTCGTCCGTCTACCGCTGTGCGGCGCCGCCGCCGCGACCACCCGCCGGCACGGCGCCGGCCCCGCCCCCTCGCGTCCGCATCGCGCGCGGATCGAGGATGACGGCGATCTGGTCGATCGAGTCGCGGTAGTGCCGTCGCGTGACCTCGTCGGTCACTCCAGCCATCGCCCCCTTGAGCTGTCCGTCGAGGACGTACAACTCGCCGCGCAATAGCGACCGCACCTCGTCGGACGGCTCCGTCGCGCCGTTCAACCGGTCGTCGATCGTGCTGAGGTAGGCGCGCTGCAGGTTGCGGCGGTAGATGTCAACCGGCACGGCCGGCTTGGTCAATTCCACCCACACGCCGCGGCGCAGGTCACCCAGGAAGTTGACCGGCGGATAGGCGACGACGCCGTCGAGCGCCACCTGCTCCGTCATCCGATCCAGACGCGCGGATTGCAGCAGGCCGTTCATGATCGACGTCTGCGCGGTGCGGACACGATCGACGACGCCCGTGGCCTGGATCCGGCGGAGGATCTCGGGACGGATCATGAACATCGGCGTCTGGAACGCATTGTTCAGCAGGAACTGGAGCGCCTCACTCTGACGCGCGCGCGCCACGGTGATGAACCGGACGCCGTCCTGGCCGATGTGCTTCTGCTGCGAGTCGAAGGCGCCGACCACGCGCACGACGTGGTTCATCTCGGTCTGCCACTGGCTGACCATTCGGCCGTAGACCTCTTCGAGTTCGCTCCAGGGATCGCCGACCTTGGAGCTGGTCGCCTTGAGCAGCATCTCAGAGACGCGCGCGAGGTTCTTCATGCCCAGGCGCGTGGCTTCGACCGCGTTGCCGTCGCCGACCGCTTCGGTGTTGTCGCCCGGATCGACGCCGCCTTGGCCCTCGGTCGAAAACCGGAGGTAGGGCTTCTGATCCTGCTCACGCGCCCACGCGTCGAGCGTCGGCTTCTCGGCCTGCGGCGTCTTGGCGCCCGGAATCGGCGCGTAGCCCCACTTCGTGGCCCACTTGTCGTAGGGCCCGATCTTCGGGATGAGGTCCGCCGGATCGATCTTGTCCTCTGGCTGCGCGACGTAGTTGAAGCGCGAGTAGTCCATCAGCGTCGGCGTGTGCCCCATCTCCTTCACCCACTTGGGATCGCGCACCTGCGCGATCGTGTAGGTGGAGCTGGCCTTCATGTTGTGCTGGAAGCCGAGCGTGTGGCCCACCTCATGCGCCACGACGTATCGCATCAGCTCTCCCATCAGATCGTCTGGCAGCGGCAGGTTCTGCGCGCGCGGGTCCAGCGGGCCGACCTGCACGAAGTACCAGTTCTTCGCGAGGTTCTGGACGTTGTGGTAGAACTGGATATCCGATTCGAGAATCTCGCCCGTGCGCGGGTCGTGCACGTTCGGGCCCGACGCGTTCTCGGTCGTCGACGGCAGCCAGCGGATCACCGAATTGCGCACGTCCTCCGGGCTCCAGTCGGGATCGTTGGTCGGCGCTTCCTTCGCGATGATCGCGTTCCTGAAGCCAGCGGCTTCGAACGCCGGCTGCCAGTCCTCGATGCCCTTCTTGACGAACGGCACCCACTTCTTCGGCGTGGCCGGATCGACGTAGTAGACGATCGGCTTGACCGGCTCGGAGATCGCCGCGTTCGGATCCTTCTTGTCCAGCCGGTACCGCACGATGTAGCGGGTCTCGACAGAGCGATGTTCGTCGGTGCCGTAGTCGGTGAGGCCCTGCGTGAAGTAGCCGACGCGCTCATCGAACAGGCGCGGCATCATGCGGTTCTCGGGCAGCTTGATCATGCTGTGACTGGTCACCACGGTGGCGCTCGATCCGCGCATGCCACGCGCGGCCCCAGCGGCGCGGCCGGCGCCCGCAGCGGCGCCCGCGTCACCTCCGGTGAACGTCTGGGTGACCTCGACGTTGATGTTCTCGGGGAAGGACACCGCCTTCTCGAAGAAAGATCGGGTCTGGTCGTAGCCGCGTCCACCGATCCGCCCACGCACCGAGAACTCAGCGATGTCGGTCATGAAGAGCGACGTCACATCGATGACCGCGTCGCCGGCCGGATTGTAGGCGGCCACCGGAAACACCCGGATGATCGCGGGGTTGTTCGAATCGGAGACCGCCTCGGCGATCGGATTGGTCGGGTCAGCCACGACGCTGTAGTCGATGTTCTGCAGCAGGATGCGATCGCCGCGCTTGGTCCACTGGACGACGCGGCTGCCGGCAGCCTGGCCGCCGTAGCCGGCGCCGATGGTCGTCTTCTTGATCTGCGTGACCCAGAGAAAGTCCTTGCCGAGCTGGGCCTGCGGGACCTCGTAGAAGACCGTGTCACCAATCCGATGCACCTTGAAGATGCCGTCGTCGGACTTGGCGGCACTGGTGATGACCTGCGCGTACGGACGAGGTGCCGCCTGGGCAGCCCCGCGACCTCCGCGGCCGCCGGCCGCCGGATCGGGATCCTGCGCCTGCTGCGGCGGCGGGTCCTGCATGCGCGCCGAGGCGCCAACGACGAAAGCGGCGGCGCTCAAGAACGAGAGCGCCCACGCGAAGATGGGGCGATGACGGGCCATTGCTGCTCCTCTGTCTTTGTCCGGATGGACGCGGTGTTGCCGCGAGATTATACCGGCGTCCCGCCCGGCGCTCTTATACTTTCAGGGACGCAGCTAATGTAATCGATTGTGGGGGAAGATTCTCCCTGCACCGAGGCAACCACGCCTCCCAGCATCCGGACGACTTATCCTACCCATGAGTCCTGCTAACAATCTCGCGATCCTCGTCGGCGGCGGACCCGCCCCCGGCATCAACAGTGTCATCGCCGCCGCCACCATCCGCGCCTGCCTGGACGGGGTCAAGGTCATCGGCATTCGTGACGGATTCGACCGCCTGATGACCGGCGACACTACCCACGTCACGCCGCTCACCATCGACGCGGTGAGCCGCATCCACTTCCGCGGCGGCTCGTACATCGGCATCGCGCGCGCCAATCCCACCAAGGACGCCAAGTACCTCGACAACGTCGTCCGCGCGTTGACCGACCTCGGCGTGTCGATGCTGATCACGATCGGCGGTGACGACACGGCCTTCTCGTCCATGAAGGTGGAAGAGCGCGCGCGTGGCCGGATCCGCGTCTGCCACGTGCCCAAGACCATCGACAACGACCTCGACCTGCCGCCGCACGTGGACACGTTCGGGTTCCAGACCGCCCGCCACTACGGCGTGGACGTCGTCAAGAACCTGATGGTGGACGCCAAGACCACGTCGCGGTGGTACTTCGTCATTGCGATGGGCCGCAAGGCCGGGCACCTGGCACTCGGCATCGGCAAGGCGGCCGGCGCGACGGTCACGCTCATCGGCGAGGAGTTTCAGCAACCCATCCGCCTCAAGACCCTCGTGGACACGCTGACCGGGGCCATCATCAAGCGGCTGGCTGAGGGCCGCCGCGACGGCGTGGCCGTGATTGCCGAGGGCGTGGCGCTGGACGTGGCCCCGGAGGATCTGGCCGACCTGCCCAACGCGGAACGCGACGAGCACGGCCACATCCGGCTGGCCGAGATCAACACTGGGGATCTGCTGAAGCACGAAGTGCAGAAGCGCCTGAAGGCGCTGGGCCTGTCGATCACCATCGCGTCGAAGAACATCGGCTACGAGTTGCGCTGTGCCGACCCAATTCCGATGGACATGGAATACACGCGCGACCTGGGCTACTGCGCCGCCAAGTTCCTGCTCTCCGGCGGCAACGCGGCGATGGTCTCCCTCCAGGGCGGTCACTTCGTGCCGGTGCCCTTCGCGGACATGATCGACCCAGAGACCGGACGCACACGCGTGCGGCTCACCGACATCACCTCCACGCGCTACGCCATCGCACGCCGCTACATGATCCGGCTCCGCCGGGATGACTTCCAGAATCCGCAGACGCTGGCGCATCTGGCGGAGACGGCCCGGCTCTCCCCTGACGCGTTTCGCGAGCAGTTCGAGTACCTGACCACCAATGAGCCGCCGCCGCTCATCGTGGACCAGGACGGCGAGCAACACCTCTGAACATGAATGTGGTGATGTGGTGATGTGGTGATGTGGTGATGTGGTGATGTGGTGATGTCTGACCTGCTGATAGCGACGACCAATCCCGGGAAGGTGCGCGAGATCCGGCAGGTGCTCGAGGGTCTGCCGCTGCGGCTCCGCTCGCTCGCGGACTTGTCGGGGGTCGTCGAGCCTGAGGAGACGGGTGCGACGTTTGCGGAGAACGCGGCGCTCAAGGCGCGGGCGTACGCGGCCGCGACGGGCTTGCCCACAGTTGCCGAGGATTCCGGACTCGCCATCGATGCGCTGTTCGGGCGACCGGGCGTGCTGAGCGCGCGGTATCCGGGCGAGACCTACGCCGAGAAGTTCGCCAACCTCTACCGGGAGCTGGCCCCCTGTCCGCACCCGTGGACCGCGCACTTCATCTGCTCGCTGGCGTTCGTCGACGCCCCGGCCGCCACCGGCGACGACCTCCCGATCGCGTATGCGACGGAGGCGACCGTGAGTGGCGAGATCGCCACCACGCCGGTCGGCACCCACGGCTTCGGTTACGACCCGATCTTCTACTACCCGCCTTATGGCACCACCCTCGGCAACGTGGACGAGGCGCGCAAGATCGCCGTGGCGCACCGCGGTCAGGCGTTCCGGCAGTTCCGGGACTGGCTCCGGTCACGGGGGCACTCGGAGTAAAGAGCATCGTGCCCGGCAGCGCCTGAGCGTTCCCCCAGCACCTCCCCGAGCGCAGCGAGCCGCCCGCACGTCTGCGTCAGCGCCCTAAGGACTCACCCTCCGCACGCGCCCTGACGCGACGTCCATGACGTATATCGCGCGCTCGCCGAGCAACTGATCGACCTGGGGGCCCTGGCCGACCGTGCGCACGAAGGCCAGCTTCGTCCCATCGGGCGACCAACACGGCGCCGAGACCTGGCTCCCGGCCATCGACACGAGCGGGCGCGCCTCCTGGCCCTCGCGCGTCATCGTGAAGATCTCGGCACGCCCGCGCCTGCGAGTGGTGAACGCCACCTGCTGCCCGCTGGGGTGCCAGGCCGGCTCGCGGCCGTCGTCGGGGGCCAGGGTCAACGTCCGAGACGCCAGGGAGGCGACGTCGAACAGCCGCACCTGTTGATTGACCTCAGCGACGAGTTGGGTGCCAGAGGGCGAGAATCGCGGGGCGGCGTTGGCTTCAGCCGACGTCAGCCGCCTGGCGCCCGTACCGTCCGCCGCCATGGCGTAGAGATCGTAGGCGGCGCGTCCGTCGCGCTGCGAGATGAACGCGAGTGCAGTCCCATCGGGAGACCAGGCCGGGGCCAGGTCTCCGCCGGGAGAATGGGTCAGCCGGACCGTGTGCCCCGAGGGCAGGGCCATCACGTAGATCTCGACGTCCTGATCGCGGTTGCTCTCGAAGGCCACGCGTCGGCCGTCCGGGGCGAAGACCGGCGCGCGCTCGTCGGCATGACGCGTCTCGGTGATCGCGCGCCGGCCCGACCCGTCGGGCCGGCTGATGTACAGATCGGACTGGCCGTCTCGCTCGACGTCGAAGACCAGCCACTCGCCATCCGGCGACCAGCTGGGCGCGCGCTCCGTGGTCGGGGCGCCCGCCAGTGACGTGCCCAGCAGGGCGGTCAGCGCGAACGCGCCTCCGGCCGCGAGGCTCAGGAACAGGAGCCGCAGGGCCTGCGCCCGCAGGGGGACGGACTCGACGAGGTCCCCGGCACGCCGACGCAGGCTCTTCATCGCCGGATCTGCGTCTCCCGCACCAGTTCGAGGATATCGGTCTCGGTCGGGGCGGCCCCGAGCAGATGCTGGGCGAAGTAGTCCGCGCGGCGCCAGAAGACGTAGCCGGAGACGGCGGCGAAACTGTGCCGCTGGCCGGGGAGCAGGATGAAGTCGAACCGCTTGTTGGCGCGCACGAGGGCGTCGATGACACGGTAGGTGCCGGCCGGATGCACGTTGTTGTCGATGTCACCGGTCATCAGCAGCAGCTTGCCCTTGAGGTTCTTCGCGATGTCCTGGTTCCTGTCGATGTTGTACTCGAACGTCACCTTGTCGTCCTTGGCGACTTCCTTGACCCCGTCGTGCTTCTCGCTCCACCACCGGTTGTAGATCGCGTTGTCGTGGTTCCCCGACTCGGAGATCCCGACCTTGAAGAAGTCGGGAAACCCGAACATGGCCGCGGCGGTCATGAAGCCGCCGCCGGAATGCCCGTAGATGCCGACGCGCTCGAGGTCGATCCACGAATGCCGCTTGGCCAGCTGCTCGACGGCCGTCTTCTTGTCCGGCACGCCGTAGTCGCGCAGATTGCCGTACCCGTAGTTGTGGTACCACTTCGACCGCGTCGGGTGGCCGCCGCGGTTGCCCACCTCGACCACGATGAACCCGACATTGGCGAGCGCGACGTTGGCATTGCGCGGCGAGAACGTCTTGGTCACCGATTCGGTCTGCGGACCGGGATAGACGTAGAGGATGATCGGGTACTTCTTCGCCGGGTCGAAGTCGAACGGCTTGTACATCGTCCCGTAGAGATCCGTGATGCCGTCGTCGGCCTTCACCGTGAAGGGTTCCGGGTACTTGAAGCCGGCGTCCTCGAGCGCCGTGACGTCGGTCTTCTCGAGGTCCATCACCTTGTTGCCGCTCGCGTCGTACAGCACCGATTCGGGCGCGCGGTCGATCCGCGAGGCGTTGTTCACGAAGAAGGTCGCCTTGTCGTTCATCTCGGCCGTGTGCGACGCGTTGCCGGGATTGAGCAGCCTGGTCTCTCCCGTGTCGAGGTTCACGCGGTAGAGGTGCGTGAAGTACGGGTCCTCTCCGGGCTCGCGACCCGCGGCGTTGAAGAACAGCGTGCGCGTCTTCTCGTCGATCGCCTCGACACCCGTGCCGACGAACTCGCCGGACGTGATCTGGCGCTTCATCTTGCCGTCCGCGCCGTAGAGGTAGTAGTGGCCCCAGCCGTCGCGTTCCGACCAGTGGATGATCTCCTTGCCGCCCGACAGCAGGCGCAGGGGCTGGAGCTCGATGTAGGTGTTGGAGCGTTCGCTCACCGCGACGCGCGGTTCACCCGTGACCGTGTCGCCCTCGACGATATCGATGCGCTTGAGATCGCGCGACGTACGGGTGAAGTAGATCTTGTCCGAGGTCGGCGAGAGCCAGCGCGACGCGGCCTCCTGCTTCTCCCGCTGGATGTTCGTGATCGGCGCGCTGACCATCGCCAGCTGCTGGTCCTTGAATGAGTCCGTGGCGAGCTTGGCGAGTTTTCGGCCGGCGATGTCCACGATCACGAGCTCGGCCTGGGGCTGGTTCTCCTCGCCAGGCATGCCGTACTTGTAGGTTTCGAGGCGCGGACGCGGCGAGGCCAGCGAGTTGACGACCCACAGATCGGCGACCTTCCGCTGGTCGGTGCGCGTCATCGAGAACTTCCGGTCGTCCTGCGACCACGAGGCAGCCAGCGCCAGCGTGCGCGGCCCGAACTTCTTGTCGGCCTCGCTGACCGCCCGGGCCTCGGCGCCGCCCTGGGTGTCGGTGTCCTGGTTGTCCTGCTGCTGATCCTGCTGGCCCTGCCCACCCTGCCCGCTCCGGGCGAAGCTGTAGAAGCGCTCGCCATCGGTGGACAGCTGGACCTCGACGATGGCCGGGTCGTCGGCCTTCTTCTTCGCCAGGTCGAAATTGGCCGCGTCCATCATGAACAGGTTGTGGCCGCGCGCGAAGATGACGGTCTTCTTGTCGGGCGACACGGTCGCCCAGGTGGGGTTGGGACGCTCGGGTTCGTACTTCTCGTTCAGGACGACCAGCCCCGTCGCCAGCTCGTACTCCAGCCACCACTGCTTGTTCGCGTTCGCGCCCTGCCCCCCGGCACGCCCACCCTGTTGTTGCTGCTGCTGTTGTTGCTGGCCGCCACCGCCGCGGCCGCCGCGCCCGCCGCCACCCTGCACCTGGTTCTGTTCGACCTGGGTCTCGCCCGTCAGCTCCTGACCCGACGCGTTCTCGACACGCGCATCCCTCGGCAGCGTCACGCTGAACCGGATCTTGGTGTCGTTCTCGATGAAGCGGATGGTACCGATCGGCAGGTGCTGCGCGTCGTAGGGCGTCCGCAGGATGCGCGTCAGCTGCGCCGCCATCTTCGCGTTGTCCCACAGGGGCGTCTTGGTCTTCTTGACGGGATCGACCAGCCACCATTTCTGGCCCGCAGGCGTCTCGTAGCTGTACCAGAACCGATCGCTGAACTCCAGCCATCGCGGTGTCACCGCGGTCGAGAACACGTACTTGCCGACCTTGCCGGTCATCCACTGCGACGCCAGTTCGTAGTTGGGACGCGGCAGGACGCGCGCGACGGCGACCGTCGCTGGGGCCTGTGCCGCGGGGCGCCGCGTCATCGGCACCGCGACAAAGGTCAGAATCGCAAGAGGCCACAGGACCGCAGGGCGGACCAGGCGATGGGACGGAGTCATCAGCGTCGTTCTCCTCGGGGCAGCGCCGTCAGACCGGACGGCGGGTGGCGCACAGGATACTGCAACCCCGGCGCCCTGATCGTCTACCGCCGATCCTTCCCGCGCGCGCCGGTCACCGGCGCCGGGAAGGGCTGGACGCGCGCGCCGGACCGACCGGCTGGGCCAGGCCGAGCGGCCGCGTCGGGGGCGACCGTCACCACTTCACCAGCAGCCGGAGTCGCCACCGACGATACGTCTCGCAATGAGTTCTCGACCTGGCCGGCCGTTGACGACCGCACGACGATGGACACCCGGCGATTCCGAGGGTCGAGCGGTTTGTCCGGGTAGCGCAGTTCCGTGTCGGCGTAGCCCCGCACGGCCTTGACCTGAGCGGGCGGCAGCCCCTGCTGTTCCATGATGCGGCGCGCCGCGTTGGCGCGATCGGACGACAGTTCCCAGTTCCCGTACAGCTCACCGTGTGTGTACTTTCGACTGTCGGTATGGCCCTCGACGACGACGTCGTTGGCGAGCACCTTGATCTCGCGCACGACGACCTCGAGGATCTTGACCGTCGCGGCCTGCAGCACCGCGCTGCCGCTGTCGAAGAAGCTGGCCTTGCCCTCGACCAGTTCGATCCGGAGGCCCTCGGTCGTCACCTTGAAGTCAACCTGATCCTTGAGCGCGCCGGCCCCAGCAACCTTCTCCATGTGTTGCTTGATCTGCTCGGCGGCATTGCGCAGCGCGCTTTGCTCGAGCCGGTCCTCATCCTTTCTTTTTGCCAGCGTCGGCATGCCGGCGCTGTCGATGCCCCCGTTGCCGCTGGCCACGATCCCGTTCGACTGCTGATGCGGCAGGAGGCCCGGCTCCTGGAAGTAGCCGGCCACGGCCGTGCGGATCTGGCTGTCCTGCGCGGCCAGCCACATCACCAGGAAGAACGCCATCATCGCCGTGACGAAATCGGCGTACGCGACCTTCCAGGCCCCGCCGTGGTGACCGCCATGGCCCTTCTTGATCTTCTTGACGATGATGATCGGTTGCGCCGTGTGCTTCACGTCACGCCGCCATCGACTGCGGGTCCGATCGGGCTCCGCGGCACAGCGCTTCGGTTTCCTCGAAGGTCGGACGCACGTCGTCCGGAATCACGCGGCGCGCGAACTCGATCGCGATGGCCGGGGCGAAGCCCTTGTGGATGGCCAGGATGCCCGCCTTGATGCACTGCTCGATGCACAGCTCCTCATGGACGCGGTGCTCCATGGCCGTCGCCAGCGGTCCCACGAAGCCGTAGCACAGCAGGATCCCGAGGAACGTGCCCACGAGCGCAGCGCCGACCTTGTGGCCGATCTCGAGCACGGGCCCGTCGATGAACTGCATGGTGATGACGACGCCCAGCACGGCCGCGACGATGCCAAGGCCGGGGAGCGCGTCGCTGACCTTGTTGAGCGCCTGCGACGGCGCGAGGTTGTGCGCGTGGCGCAATTCGAGGTCCTCGCTCATCAGGTTCTCGAAGTCGTGAGCGGCGATCCCGCCGACGATGATCACGCGGGCCGAATCGGCCAGGAAGGCGAGCGCGGACCTGCGCTCGAGAAACTTCGGGTACTTCGAGAGGATGTTGCTCTCCTTGGGGTTGTCGAAATGGGGCTCCAACGCCATCACGCCGGTGGACTGCACGACGCGGAACAGCTGATAGAGCATCACCAGGACGTCGGAGAAATCCTGGCGGCCCGGCCCGGGTTTGAAGAGCCCCGTGACCTGGTGAAGGATGTGCTTGATGACGGGAATCGGCGTCGCCACGAGCAGTGTGCCGATCGCCGCGCCCCCGATGATCAGGAACTCCGTCGGCTGGTACAGCAGCAGAAGGTTGCCGCCGTGCCCCAGGTAGCCTCCAGCCACACTGAGGATGACGATCAGGAACCCCACGAGCACCAACATCAGTACACTCCCGTAACCGACTTGCCCACACCTCGAAATCGGCGCGGACCCGGCCCACTTGAAGCCGGCAGGGCACGAGCCTTGCTATGGACCGGGTGAACGACCGCTCGCCTGCGTGAATCCGGCCGAATTCCCGGCCGCACACGGCGATCGGCCGACGGTCTGCCGGCAGGTGTCGGCCAGCCGCCACCCGGGAGCGCATGGATCAGGACACGCTGGCACTGAATCGCGAGGCCTGGGCGCGGACGTTCGGCACGGTGCCGTCGTGGGCCACGCCGGGCAACAGCGTGCAGCCCACGCTCGCCGCGCGGCCGCGCGCCGACCACGGCTGGTTGGCCACGCTGCCGGCCGGCACACAGACGGTCGGGCTCATCGGGGCCGCGCTGCTGCCCACCGCGAGACCGGCCGACCTCCCCCGAGCCGTGGTTCTTGAACCCGACCCGCTCGAAGCCCGCGCCCTGCTCGCCCGACAGGATTGGCGTCCCTCGATTCGAGACTGGCCGGCTGGCCATCCTCGCCGGGCCCGACTACGCCGGACTGGCCGCCGTCGCCCGGTCGGTCCGGGGGATCGCCGACGCCCCGGCCATCATCGATGCGGCGCTTCGCACGCGCCTGCCCGCCGACGTCGCCAAGGCCGAGCAGGCGTGGACGCAGCTCCAGTTTCAGGCGCAGGCCAACGAGCAGGCGCGGCGGGCGTCGGCCGGCCGCTACCTGCTGCAGACCCTCGCCAACGCGCCCCGGGTGACCCGCGAGGGCCGGGCCGAGGCCCTCGACGGTCTGTGGACCGGACGACCCGCCGTAATCGTCGCCGCGGGCCCGTCGCTCGACCGCAACATCCGCGACCTGCCGTGGGCGCGCGAGCGCGCCCTCGTGATCTCGTGCGACACGGCCGCCGGCCCGTTGGCCTACGCCGGTGCCGATCCCGACTTCATCGTCGCCACCGATCCCAGTCGCGCCAACGCCGGGCACCTGTCGTCGCTGCCGGCGATGGGCAGCTGGCTGGTGGCCGAAGGCGCGCTGCACGCGTCGGCGTTCGCGCACTTCGACCGGCGCACGTTTTTCTTCCGCGTCGGCAACCACGAGCCGTGGCCGTGGCTGCGGGGCGCCGGCCTCGACTGCCGCGTCCTCGAGACGTGGGGTTCCGTCGCGACGTCGGCCTTCTCGCTGGCGCTGGCCATGGGCTGCGACCCGATCGTGTTCGCCGGCGCCGACCTCGCGTTCACCGGCGGGCACACCTACGCGCGGGGCACGTCGTTCGAGCCGCGGTGGGCATTCTGGGCCGCGGCCGGCACGCCACCCGACGCCATCTGGCAGCAACTGATGGACCAGTGGCCCGACACGACCGCGACGGACATCCACGGTGACGCCGTCCGCACCGCCAGCCACCTGATCTCGTTCCGGGACTGGATCGTCGAACGCGCACAGGCGCACCCGGACCGGCGCGTGGTCAACACGACCGGCGCGGGCCTGCTCCACGGACCCGCCATTGCGCAGCTGCCGATCGGCGCGATTCTGGCGGATCGGCCGTCGATCGACCGTCAGGCCCTCCACCAGACGATTCGTCACGCGCACGGGCGGCACGCCACGAACCTGGGCCGGCTGCTGGCCTCGGTCACGCTGCTGCTCGGGGGCGGCGACGACGCACTCCATCGGCGCTGGATCGAGTTCACGGCCTCTACCGTCACGAAGCCCGCGATCGAGGCGGCCTTGCGCTCGTCCGAATACCTCGGCTGGACCGACGCGCTGACCGCACTCTCTGCTTCTCTTCCCGAGACGAAGGATTCCCTGTGAGCAAGGCACTCACCATCTGCATCGTCACGTCCGACATCGTCGGGCCGATCCGGAACGGCGGCATCGGCACGGCGTACTACAACCTCGCACTCGCCCTGGCCCGCGACGGCCACCGGGTGACCGTGCTCTATGCCCTCGGTCAGCACTGCGAGAACAAGACCGTCGCGCACTGGACGCGCGAGTACGCGGCGCACGACGTCGCGTTCGTGCCGCTGCCCTTCCAGGACGTCGAGGGGCATCACGCGATCAAGATGTCCTACTCGATCTACTGCTGGCTCAAGACGCGCGAGTTCGACATCGTGCACTACCACGAGTGGCGCGGCCTCGGCTTCTATTCCGCGCTCGCGAAACGGCAGGGCCTCTGCCTGGCCAACACGCTGCTGTGCGTCGGCGCGCACGCCCCGACGCTGTGGCAGCTGGAAGGCATGAACGAACTGGCCAACGCCGAGGCGCTCGAAGTGGACTTCATGGAACGCGAGTCGGTCGCGCTCGCCGATGTCCTCTGGAGCCCCAGCGCCCACATGGTGGAGTGGCTCCGGCGCGAAGGCTGGAAGCTGCCGAAGCGCATCGTCCGCAAGCCCTACATCGTGCTCGACCTCGAGCTGAGCACGGCGCCGCCGGAGGCGACCGTCAAGGAGTTCGTCTTCTTCGGGCGGCTCGAGACGCGCAAGGGCCTCGACATCTTCTGCGACGCGCTCGACCGCCTGGTCAAGCGCCAGATCATCCCGCCGGCCGTGACGTTCCTTGGAAAGTTCGCGACCGTCAACGGCATGCCCAGCGAGGAGTACCTGCGCAAGCGGTCCGAGAAGTGGCCGTTCCGGTGGAAGATCATCAGCCGCCTCGACCGCGACGCCGCCATCGCCTATCTGCGCGCACCCGGGCGCGTCGCCGTGCTGCCGTCGCGCATCGACAACCTGCCTTACACCGTGCTCGAGTGTCTCGGGGCCGGCATTCCGTTCATTGCCGCCGCAACCGGCGGCATTCCCGAGATGATCCGCGCTCGCGACCAGGAGCGCGTCCTCTTCGCCCTCAAGGCGGACGCGTTTGCCGATCGGCTGGCGGACATCATCAGGAACGGCCCTCCGGCGCCGAAGATGCGGATGCTGCCCGATCGCGTGCTGGCCGGCTGGCTGCGGTGGCACCGCCGCGCGGTGGTCACCCGCAAGCACCGGCCCGTGCGCCCGCGCCAGACGCGGCCGCTGCCCCGGGTCTCGGTCGTCATCACCCATCACAACCGGCCCGCGTTTCTCGCCGCGGCGCTCGAATCGATTCGCCAGCAGGACTACCCGAACTTCGACGTCGTCGTCGTGGACGATGGCAGCGATCTGCCGAAGGCACAGGCGTACCTGCTCTCGCTCGAAGACGAGTTCGCCAGCAAGGGCTGGACGATCGTGCGGCAGCCCAACAAGTATCCCGGCGCGGCGCGCAACGCCGGCGTCGCGGCGTCGCGCGGCGAGTTCATCCTGTTCATGGACGACGACAACCTCGCCCTGCCGCACGAGATCAGCACCTTCGTGCGGGCGGCGCAGTCGAGCGGGGCCGGCATCCTCACGTGCTTCCTCGACACGTTTCAGAGCAACGAGCCGAACCCAGGACCGAAACGTGCGTTCCTGTGGCCGTTCCTCGGCGGCGCGGCCGCGCCTGGGCTGCTGCGCAACGTGTTCGGCGACGCCAATGCCCTCATCCGCCGTGATGTCTTCGCGCGCGTGGGCCCCTTCACGGAGGACTTCGGCGTCAGTGCCGAGGACTGGGAGTTCTTCGCCCGCGCGGTGCTGAGCGGCGTGCGGCTCGAGGTGGTGCCCGAGGCGCTGATGCGGTATCGACAGAGTCCGACAGGCTTCTGGCAATCGACGTCGGCACACACCAACCGCATGCGCGCCATCCGGCCGTACTTCGAACTCGTCCCGTCGCACCTGCGGCCGCTCGTACACCTGGCGAACGCGGATGGCCGCCATCTGCCGGCAGCCAGCACGGCCGCGACGGTGGCGCCGGCTGCGCTCGATCACGTGCAGCGCGCGGTGGTGTTCGGCACGGGCGAGGCAGGCCGTCTGGCGATTGACCTCGCTCGCCGCTGCGGCTGGGACGTGCCGTGGGTCGTGGACAACAACCCCTCGACGTGGGAGACGACCGCGCACGGCAAACCCGTGCGGCGGCCGGACAGCCTGACACCGCATCCGGTCGATCTCGTCATCATCGCGTCGCTGGCCGGCAAACCGGCCATCTCGGCGCAGCTCGAGCAGATGGGCTTCACGTCGGGGACGGACTTCGTCCACTTCCTCGATGCGGTCAAGGTCGGCGGCACGACGCTGCAATTGTCCCTGCCGTGAGACGACTCACCCTGGTCCTGCTCGTGGATGCCCTGCGGCACGACTACGCCGGCCGCATGCGGTACCTCCGTACGCTGGCCGCGGCGGGCACGACCGGACGCCTGCGCGAGGATGCCGGGTTCCTTCCCCGTGCCTCGTACTTCGGCGGCCTCGGCCCGTCCGACATCGGGTTCACGAACATGTTCTGCCACGATCCGAAGGCGTCGCCTTTCGGCGTGGCGCGAGGCCTGCCGTCGAGTCCGGCAGGACGCCAGGTCGAAGACCACTTCGGCCTCCGGCAGTTCGTCGAGGCCACGGCGCGACGGCGCGTCACGCCGTATGCAGCCAGCTACCTCTGGACGGCCGAGATCCCGCTGGATCTGCTGGCGGAGTTCGACCTCGTCGAGAAACGCGCCCCGTGGGATGCGCGCGTGGGCTACCGGTCGGTGTTCCACGAACTCGACGACCGCGGACTGCCGTACGTCACGTGCGCCTGGCCCGAAAGCACGCAACTGGCCGACCCCTCGGATCGCGGCATCCTCGCCGAGGCGCTCGGACGCATCCATCCTCCCTGCCGCCTCGCGTACGTGCACCTGCAGCGGCTCGACGCGGTCGGACACGAATACGGTCCGGAGTCAGCCGAGCTCGCAGCCGCGCTGCTCGAGATGGACGTGCAGATCGCACAACTGGTCTGCACCCTCGAAGCCCGCTTCGACCAGGTTGATCTGGTGATCTTCGGCGACCACGGCATGGTGCCCGTCGTTGGCATCACGGACGTCTGGGGCGCGCTCGACGCGGCCGGCCTGATGCTCGGCCGTGACGTCTCTGCGTTCCTCGACTCCACGATGGCGCGGTTCTGGTTCCGCCAACCGTCCATGCGGGCGCGTGTGGTCGAGGCCCTCGCCCCGCTCCGCGGCCGCATCCTCGACGACGAAGACCTGCGCGCGCTCGACCTGGCCGGCTGCGATCGACGGAACGGCGAGCTGATCTTCCTGGCTGATCCTGGCGTGCTCATCAGTCCGAACTTCTTCCAGCGGCGCGGTGACCTGGTCCGCGGCATGCACGGCTACCACCCGGATGTGCCCGACAACCAGGGCCTGTTCCTGGTCCGGGAGGCCGGTACGCCAGGCGGCGCCGACCTGGGCGCCGTGCGGCCGACGATGGTGTACGAGGCCATCACCCGCCAGCTCGGTCTTGCTGCCCCGGCGATGCAGCCTCGGCCACACACCGGTCGTTCAGGTCCGCGGGCGAGCCCCTTCACCCTCGATCCAGGTGCCGATGCGGCGGTGATGATCCGGCGTCATCTCGATCGGATCGTCGCCGAAGTCCGGCGGCTGTCACCGGCTACGACCGCCGTGCTCGTCAACGGCAGCTTCGGCCGCGGGGAAGGCGGCGTCAGCCGCGACGGCAGCGGGACGCCGCGCCCGGTCAACGACTACGACCTCCTCGTGGTGACGCCCGACGGCCCCGCCTCGCAGTCGTCGCCCTGGCGCACGCTGGGAACACGTCTGGCCGACGAGTTCAACACCGACTTTGTGCACTTCCACGTGACCAGCAGCGTGGACGCCTTGCGGGCGAAGACGCTGTCGAACTTCGACGTCCGGCACGGGAGCCAGGTCCTCTGGGGTGATCCGGACGCACTCGAGGCCCTCCCGGCTTTCGCCGCGGGTGAAGTTCCCACCGGGGACGGCCTGCAGCTGCTGCTCAATCGCCTGGCCGGGCTGCTGACCATCGTGGACTGGCCCGGCTCACCCCTGCCTGACGCGCCGACGCGACGCCGCTACCTGGTCAATCAGGTGATGAAGTCGCTGATGGCGATCGGCGACTGGCACCTGATCCGCCTGCAGGCCTACGCGTGCTCCTACGCGACGCGACGGGATCGGATGCACTGGCTCGGGGGCGCGCTCGGCCTCCATGCCGACCTGCTCGCCGCCGTCCGGCGCGCCTACGAATACAAGCTCCACCCGGACGAGGCCGATCTCGCTGACCTGCCCGCGCTCGTGTGGCGCACGATCACCTGGCTCACCGACACGGCCGCCTCGGCGATCGCGACCGTCGCCGGCCGGCCGGTGACCACCGCGATCGACGCCGCCGAGGCGTACTACCTGCTGGCACAGCCTCCGGCCGATCACCTCGAGGCCGATAACGCCTGGGTGCGGGAGACGCTGCGCGACGAAGCAGACGCCGCCCTGCTGCCCTGCCCGGCCGGCTCGATTCGACAGCACATCTACGCCTCGATGCCACTCCTGAGTACGGCGGCGGCCATTGGCGACGCGGGAGCGTTCGCCGAGGCCAGCCGCCGCCTCTCGGGCTGCTTTGCCGGCGCCTGGCCCGCCGATCTGACGCCCGCGCACTGGCAGGCCAGCCGCGAACGGCTCGGTCGCATCTGGCTCACCCTTGTCCACTGACCGGAGATACGTGTCATGCCTCGCGCCAGCGTCGTGATTCCCGCCTACAACCAGGGCCGCTTCCTCGCGGAGGCCGTCGGCAGCGCGCTGCACCAGACGCTGCCCGACGTCGAGGTGATCGTCGTTGACGACGGCTCGACCGATGAGACGCCGTCGATCTGCGCCGACCTCGCAACGCGTCCGCGGGTGACGATCATCCGCCAGGCCAATGCGGGTCTGCCGGCCGCAAGGAATCGTGGTCTGGCCGCCTCTCGCGGCGAGTTCGTGTGCTTCCTCGACTCGGACGACGTCCTGCTGCCGACGCACCTGGCGCAGCTCGTGGCGGCCTGCGGCTCGGATGCCCAGGTCGGATTCGCGTACGGCGATGTCCAGATGGTCGATGAATCAGGCCAGCCGTCGAGTTCGTTCTCCGTGGGCGCGTCGCGTCGCACGACGTCCGGCGACATCCTCGAGTCACTGCTCATCGGCGGCTACTTCCCGCCGCACGCGGTAGTCGTCCGGCGAGCCGTGCTCGATCAGGTCGGCGCGTTCGATGACGCGCTCGGCGGACACGCCGACTACGAACTCTGGCTGCGCATCGCGGCAGCCGGGTACCAGGCCGTCTATGTGGACGAACGCCTGGCCAAGTACCGGGTCTATGCGTCCTCGATGAGTCGCGACCGGGAGCACATGCGCGCGACGCGGCACGCCGCCCTCGAATCCGTCGCCCGGCGCTACCCGGCCCGGATGGCCGCGGCCCTCTCGGGCCTGCAGGAGTTCTCCGCTGATCTGTTCGAGGCCAACAAGTGGCTGCACGAACGCTGGGCCACGATCATGGCCGAACAGGCGTCGAAGCAGAACCGGCCGCGATGGTCGATCCTCGACAGGCTGGGTGACGCTGAACTGCTCACCGGCGCGGCCGAGCAGCTCGCCCTCTGGGAAACCACGATCGGCGAGACCACCGACATCGCGCTGTTTCTGCATCCGCCCGCCGTCCTGCGGGCCCGGGTGCCGGACGGGCGGGCCGGACGGCTCTCGACGGCCGTGGCGATCCATCCGAACGCCTGGGGACAGCCCAACGCGTGCGCGTGTACGTTCGCCATCAGCGTGGACGACTGCGTCGCCGGCACCGTGCTGCTCGATCCGCACCGTCGCGCAGCCGATCGGCGCTGGGTGTCCCTGACCCTGGACGTGCCCGAAAGCGCGAGCGGCGCGCACGTCGTCACGCTCGAAAGCCAGTCGATTGACGAGCCGAACTACGGGTGGGCGGTCTTCCGGACGGTGACGTTCACGGCGACGGCGTGAGGCGGCACGGCGTCGCGCTCCTCGAGGCCGGCGAGTGCGGTGCTCTCGGGCGCGTGGCGGCGCTCCCAGGCGTCGGCGCGTCGCTGGAGGTAGAACTCCTCGTAGTGTCGCGCCATCGCGCCGATCGTGTGGCGCTCGATCTGCTGCCGACGCGCGCGCGCGCGCCAGGCCGCCCGCTCGGGCCGCGGCATGCGTGAGACCTGCAGCAGCGTGGCGGCCAGCGACGTCGCGTCGTCGGCGCGAAAGGTCAGCCCCGAGGCCGGGCCGACCAGTTCGGCCAATTCGGGGATGTCGCTGACCACGACGAGCGCCCCGTCCGCAAACGCCTCGAGAATCGCCAGCGGCTGCCCTTCGCTGCGCGACGGCAGCACCAGCACATCGGCCTGCGCCGCCAGATAGCGCGCGTGCCGCGAGTAGCCGCACACGCGGACCCGATCGACGATGCCGGCCTGACGAATGATCTCCTCGAGGCCGGCCGCGTCACCATCCCCGACGATCCAGGCCTGGATGTCGGTCGCCGGGGTGACACGGCGAATCGCCTCGACGAGCAGCGCCTGATTCTTGCGTGCGCCGATCGTCCCCACGCACGCCACCACGAGTCCGCCCTGGCGCCGGGCCTCGGCCATCTCGCGCGCGCCCGCGAGGTCCATCGGGTCCGGCTCGGCCCGGAGTTCGCCAACGCCGTACGGAATCACCGTGAGCCGGTGGGGCGCGACACCGAGCGACGTCATCACGGACCGCGAATGCACCGACGGCACTGCGATGCCCTGCGCGAGGTTCATGAGCGAGACGTCCGCCGAGGCCTGGGCCAGCGTCTTCGCCACGCCCCAGCCGTGCATCGTCTGGACGACCGGCACGGGGACACCGCGGGACCCGGCCCACAGCATGCCGATGAGCGTCGGGATCGCCGCATGCGCGTGGATGACGTCCGGCTCGCATCCGGACGGATAGATCTGGGTCAGCCCTTCCACCACCGCCAGGTTGGCAGCGTAGTCGCGGGTGAACAGCGAGTCGATCAGATGGAGCGACACGCCCGCAGCCGCCAGGTCATCCACATAGGCGCCATAGTGCGCGTAGCCGGGAAATCCCGTGCGGGACGTCACCACGACGACCTCGTGGCCGTCGCGATGCTGGTGGATGGCCAGGTCGGTAATGACGCGTCCGGCACCGCCCTGGAGGAAGGTCGCCAGGTGCAGGATCCTCATGCCGCCCGCCTCCGGCGGGGCCGTGCCCGGCGTTCCGTCGGCACGAACGCACGCTGCGCGGCCGCCGTCGTCCTGGCTTCCGTGCTGGGCGAGAACCCGGCGACGCTGGTCGAGAGCAGCTCGATCACCTGGTGGTCATCGGCACGATCGCAGGCACGGCGCAGCCGTGTCAATGCCTGCGCCACCGGCGCCGGCGTCCGCCGGCCTTCCCGTGCGGCCCTGATCTGCCGATCCACCGTGCGTTCGAACACGAGATGCCGGTCCGTGAGGGTCTCGGTGCGTTTCTCACCCGGCCGCAGCCCGATGACCTCCACCGGGACCGGCAGGAAGCCCGCGTCTTCTTCAAGGGCCATCACGCGGGCCGCCAGGTCGCCCATCCGCACCGGTTCGCCCATGTCCAGCCAGTAGATCTCGGCAGAGTGATCCAGCAGGTCGGCGCGCATCACGAGCGCGGCGGCCTCGCCGGCCGTCATGAAGTAGCGGGTCGCCTCAGGGTCGGTCATCGGAATGGGCCGCCCGGCCCGCACGCAGGCGCGCATGATCTGGACGACGCTGCCGCTGCTGCCGATGACGTTGCCGAAGCGCACGACCACGGGCCTGAACCGGGGTGACGCCATCGACAGCGTGACGACCTCGGCGAGCCGCTTGGTCGCGCCCATCACGCTGCGCGGGTCGGCGGCCTTGTCTGACGAGATGAGAACGAATCGGGCGCCGAAGGCGCGGGCGGCCAGCGCGACCTCGGCGGTGCCTACGACATTCACCTGGGCGGCGGCCGAGGGCGCCCGCTCGGCCATGGTCACGTGCTTGTACGCCGCTGCGTGATAGACGACGTGCGGCCGCACCTGCCGACAGGCCTGCTGCATCGGGGCCCGGCGCGTGACGTCGGCCAGATGCGCCGTCAGCGTCAGTTCTGGAAAGTCGGCGCGCAGCTCGCGCTCGATCGCGAAGAGCCCGAGTTCGGACTGGTCGAGCAGCGCGAGGGCGCCGGGGGCACACGACGCGACCTGCCGCGCCAGCTCCGACCCAATCGAGCCGCCAGCCCCGGTAATGAGCACACGCCGTCCGGCAAACGCCCGTCGGTGCGCCGGACCGAGCGTCGTCCGCACAGGACGCGCCAGCAACCGCCGCAGCTCGTCTTCCGAAAACGACGCCAGCATCATCGCGCGCCCG
Organism: uncultured Acidobacteriota bacterium; assembly: GCA_963738485.1. GTDB lineage: Bacteria > Acidobacteriota > Vicinamibacteria > Vicinamibacterales > SCN-69-37 > CAVTWK01. Next base: position 389,577 of record CAVTWK010000002.1, on the reverse strand, counting down.
TCGGCTCCTCGCGCCGCGCGGTGCCAGGGTCGAGGACGACCAGGTCAACCCGCCGGTTCCGTGCGCGTGAGGCCAGCGAATCGTTCGGCACGCGCGGGCGGTGCTCGCCATAGCCGGCAGCCGACAGGCGCGCGGGAGCGATCCCGCCCTCGTCGATCAGCAGCTGGACCACGCGCGTGGCGCGCGTGGTGGACAGCTCCCAGTTGGACTGGAACAGCGCCGTATGGATCGGCACGTCGTCGGTGTGGCCCTCGACCCGGAGGAGGTTCGTTCGATCGCGCACGGTCTCCGCGATGCGCCGCATGACCTCGCGCGCCGACGTGGTGAGGTCCGCGCGTCCCGGCGGAAACGATCCGGCTTCCGGGAACGACAGCACGACACCTCGCGGACTGCGAGACACGTCGATATCGAAGCCGTCGCTGGCCTGTTCGAGCGCCCGCGCCAGCTCGACGTCAAGGCTGGCCTCGGGCGCCGCCGGCGCCGGGTCGCCGGCGACGATCGTCACGGGCGCGACCACCGGTGGCGGGCCGGCCGTCGGCGGCGCGCTCGACTCGACCTGGGTGGCGTACAGGCTGGCCACGCAGGCGAACAGCAAGGTCACCACGTCGGCGTAGCCGAAGAGCCACCGATCGCCAGACGCACGCAGGGGCTGCGTCCGGTTGAAGCGCCTCGGTCGTCTCACGCGGCCTCCGCCAGCGACACCCCGCGGGCCTGGGGCACGTAGCCCGCCAACCGGTCCTCGACCACGCCCGGCGTGGCGCCGTCGCGCAAGGCCAGGACGCCGTCGATCACCAGCTCGCGCCGCAGTTGCTCCCGTCGGCACCGCGCGCGCAGCCGTGTGGACAGGGGCAGGAAGATCAGGTTCGCGACGCCGACGCCGTAGATCGTCGCGACGAACGCCGATGCGATGCCGGCGCCGACATCCGATGCGCCGCCAAAGTGCTGCATGACGCGCATCAGGCCCAGCACGGCGCCGACAATGCCGAGCGTGGGCGCGTAGCCGGCGGCCGCTTCGAGCACCTCGGCGGCCTCCTCGTCGCGCTCCGCCGACACGCGGGCGTCGATCTCGAGCGTCTCTCGCACGACCGGTGCGGACAGCCCGCTGACCGACAGCGTCAGCGCACGCTCGAGGAACTCGTCGCCGGCCAGGGCGATCTCAGCCTCGAGCGCCCTGGGCCCGTCACGACGTGACGTGCGGGCGTAGCCCATGAATGCCGGCACGAGCGTGTCGAGCCGCTTCGCCGGGCTCATGAACAGGTCAAGGACGGCCCCGACCGAGGCACCGAGGGTCTGCGGCGGGAAGCTCACGAGCAGGGCGGCGAGCGTCCCGCCTGCCACCACGGCGAGCGCTTCGCCCTGCAGGAACAGGCTGAGGGTGCCCCCCATCGACACATGCGCCCAGGCCACGACGACGAGGCCCAGGGCCAGGCCAATCAGACCGACCACCGAACTGCTGTGACGCCTCATGGGTCAGGCGCCCTTCTGCGCGCGACTGTGGGCGATTGAGGAGACCAGCAGCGCTTCGGCCGACCGAATCACGGCCGCCAGCGGCGGCAGCACGTCGCCGGATCCCACGCTGCTCGCCAGCGCGCGGATGAAGTCGAGGTCCTCCGCGGTGTCCACGGTCAGGCGCAGGCCTGGCCGACGCAGGTCGCCTGGGGCCACCGCCCGCAGCGCCCGAAACCGGTTGTCCCGACGGATGAACGACGTCACGTGCTCACGGTCGTACGGATCCACGATCAGCACCTGGGCCCGGCGCAGCGCATCGACGCGGACGGCCTCGACCGCCGTGCCGACCGGCAGGCCGCTCTCGACCACGTGATCGGCCTGTACGCGTCTCAGCAGCTCGAGCACGCGACGCGGCCCGCCGCCATCGACCAGCGGATTGTCCGCCGTGGCCCGCACCACCTCATCGAGGCCACAGTGCTCGGCGGTCGCGATGAAGCGGCCCAGCACGTCGTCCTCGTCGCCGCGAAACGCCTGCACGCCAAGCCGCTCGGCCTCGCGCACGATCGCGTCGTCCTCGGCGCGTGTCGTCGTCGCCACGATGACGGGGAGTCCACTCGAGGCCAGCCGCATCACACAGTGTTCGAGAATCGTCCGGGAGCCGACCCTGGCCAGGACCTTGCCCGGCAGTCGAACCGACCCCAGACGCGCCTGCAGCACGACCGCTGCGCGTTCCATCACGCCACCTCCGGAATTGATCGCCGCGCCGGCATCGACGAGAACCCGATCGACGCGCCGGCCACGAACACAGATGTCTCATAGCTGGACATCCACAGGTCTTCCTGGTACCGCCCGATCGACGGCGCGACCGGACGGCCGCGCGCCAGGTCCACGAGCGTGCGCGGAAAGTCCGCGCCGGCCGCGATCGTGAGCGGGATCCCGCCCGAGAAGCGCGGGTTGATCTCGAAGACGACCGGCACGCCATCGACCACGCGGCACTGGATGTTGACGGCGCCCACGAACGTGAGGGCGCGCGCGCAGCGCAGCGCGAGGTCGATGAACCTGGTGTCGCGCACGGTGCGTCCGCGGTCAACGACGCCGGCACGGATGACCACGCGCTCTCGCGGCACGATGGCGAGCGGACTGCCGTCGAAGTCACAGAGCAGGTCGATGGTGAACTCGGGCCCGTCGAGGTAGTGCTGCACGATCGGGTCTGGCACGTAGCCCAGGAAGAAGTCGAGCTCGCGGGCGTCCCGCACGGCGACGGCGCCGACGCCACCGCGGCCGCGCCGTGGCTTGACGAAGAGCGGAAACGTCGGGTCGGCTGGCACGTCGCCCGGCAGCGACGTGGACACCGCGTCGAGGCCGTGCGCCCGGAGCATCAGACAGGTCGCGAGCTTGTCGTTGCAGACGGACGTCGTCTCGAGGGGCGAGACCACGACGCGGACCCCCGCGGCACTGAATCGCGCCGCGTGTTCCGCGAACAGACTCAGTTCATCGTCGATGGTCGGCACGACGAGGTCGATGCCCTCGCGGCGACACAGGTCCAGGATGGCGTCGATGTAGCCAGGGTCGGTCGCGAACGGCACGGCGTAGGAGCGATCCGCGACGTAGACCGTGGGAGACAGCGGATTCACATCGGCGACGGCCACATGTCCGCCTCCAGTGGCGCGCAGGGCGCGCTGGAACGCGCGAACGAGCGGGACGCGACGCGAACCGGCGGTGATGAGGACGTTAAGCGACACGGCCATGCTCCGGCAGGGAAAAGCCTTCGGCCAGGTGCTCGGGCGTCAGCGGATGTCCCCGCTCGAGCGACCTCGTCAGGCGCTGGCCCAACAGGGCCGGTAACGTGGATGGCGGCAGGCCGCTTCCCGGCCGCAAGGCAATGAGGTCATGGGCCTCGAGGACGGTCCCGGCCGGCAGGTCGCGCGTCGCGCACCAGGCTCGGCGGCTTGGCCGAAGGTTCGGGGCCTCGGCGTCCAGGCAGGCCTTGCGCCCGCTGCCGAGCGCCGCCCACGCGCGGCGGGCGGCGGCGAGGCTGGCGGCCAGGTCGGCCGGCGTGCTCGACACCGCGCGATCGACGACATCGTGATCCTGCGGCAAGGCCAGATGACGCTCGTAGAGACTGGCGCCCAGCGCGACCGCGAGAGGGAACGCGAACCAGTCGGCGCCATGGTCGGACAGGCCGACCGGCACCTGACAGGCCTCCGCGAGCGTCCGAATCGCGCGCAGGTTCTCGCTGCCCTGAGGGACCGGATACGCCGAGACGCAGTGCAGCAGCGCGACCTGCGTGGCACCGGCCTGGCGGGCCACGTCAACCGCGTGGCGGACTTCGGCCAGCGTGCTCATGCCCGTGGAGATGACGAGGGGCTTGCCGGTCGCCGCGCAGCGGACGATCAACTGGTCGAACGTCAGGTCACCGCTGGCGATCTTGTAGGCATCCACACCGACGCGCTCGAGCACATCGACGGCGCTCTCGGAGAACGGCGTGGACAGCACCTTCAGGCCGCGGGCCCAGGCGCGTTCGGCCACCGCGCGATGCGCGGGCTCATCCAGCTCGAACTGCGCGAAGAAGTCCACGAGCGAGTCCGCGGTGACGTGCGCCGGGGCCGGACAGGTCGGCGCGACGAGCTCCGCAGCCACGATGGTCTGCAGCTTGACGGCGTGCGCCCCCGCGTCGGCGGCCCCGTCCACCAGCGCGAGTGCGTGCGCGAGCGAACCGCCGTGGTTCAGGCCGATCTCGGCGATGACGAACGGCGGGACATCCTCGCTGATGCGACGACCGGTGATGACGATGGCAGATGACTCACGCGGCATGGCGACCCAAAGCCTCCTCGAGACAAGCGTGTGCGGCCTCCGGCACGGCGGCCAGGTGGCGGACGACTCGGCCGTCCGCGGTCACCGGTCGTGGTCCCGTCCAGACGTCGCACCGGAGTGCGAGCATGCCGGCACCGGCCGCTCCGGCGATATCGCAGGCCTCGTCGTCACCAACGACGACGATGTGCGCGACCGGCGTGTCGAGCCGGCGCGCGATCTCACGGAACGGCGCGACATCGGGTTTGCCGACGAGGCGACCATGCTGGGCGGCGTAGACGACCGTATCGACATGGGCGGCCACACGCAGGGCGGCGATCTTGCGCGCCTGCAGCGGCGGCTGGCCGTTGGTCAGGATGCCCAGCCGCCAACCCTCGCGCCGCAGGCGATCGAGCACCGACGCCGAGGGCCCAGGCAGCCGCAGCCGGGGCTGGTGGCCGCGCATCAAATCGATGAGCACGGGCAGGACCGCGTCCGACAGGCGCAGCGTGGACATCAGGTACCTGGAGCTCGCGCCCGCGGTGGCCGCCGCGCGCGGCGCGCAGCAGCACACGGAGCGTCTGCCGCGCGTCGAGATGCCGCGACCGCTCGAGGTAGACGGCGATGGCCGCGAACCCGCTCCGCACGTACCAGCGGTACGGATAGAGGGTGTCGTCGAGGTCGAAGACCACGGCGCGTCGCTCAGGCAGCATCGCGACGTCCTCCCCGGGCGGCCAGCGCACGCAGTGCGGCGGCCACACGGATGGCCCCGCGTCCATCGATGAGTTGCTGCCCGCGCAGGGCACGGGCGCGCGCGCTCGCCGGATCCTGCAGGAGCCGCCCGGCCGCGGCAGCCGCGGCGGCCTGCCCGGCCGAGCCGGACGCGATGACCCCGATGGCCAGCCCCCTGGCCGCGAACGCCCGGACGGTGGGCCGCTGCGCCGGCGCCACGGTGAAAGCGACGACCGGCGTGCCGAGCGCGACCGCTTCGTACAGCGTCACGCCGCCGCCGACCACCGCGACGGTGGCACGCGACAGCGCGTCGGAGAGACCCGTCGGTGCAAACCGCCAGCGGCAGCGCGGCGGCAACGGGAGCGCGAGGCGTCGCGCGTCGAACCCGGCGGCCAGTTCGACGCGGACGCCGGGCAGGGCGGCGACAAGGTGCGCGGCGATCTTCACGCCGTGCGAGGCCACATGGGCGCCGCCTCCCAGCGCGATTAGCACCAGGTCTGCCGCCCGTGCGCGACGTTCCGCGCGGACGAGCGCCACGGACGGGTGCAGGATGGCGTGCGGTGGACCGGTCAGGACCTCACGTGCCAGCGCCGCGCGGCGCGGCGCGAGCAGGCTGCCGTCGATCGCCAGGTCACTGGCGGCCCTGCCCAGACCCAGATCGTGGACGGACGCGACGGCCACGCCGACGCGCCGGGCGGCGCGCACCGCACGCCGCGCGAACGCCGCCGACGGATCATCGACGACGAGCAGGTCGGGTTGGAGGCGCCGGAGGGCCGCGGTCACCGCGCCGTGGACGGTCCAGCCGAGCTGGCGGGCCGCGGCGGCCGTCGTGCGTGAGCCACGCAACACGAGATGACGGTCGGCGTCCAGGGTGTCCGCCAGCACGCCGCAGCGCACGAGGTGGCCATAGCCGCGGCGCGCACCGGCGGCAGCGGCGAAGAGTACGGTGAGGCGACCTACATCGGACACGTCAGGCTCCAAAGGCCGCGCGCACCGCGCGGATGACGGTATCGACCTGCGCGTCGGTCAGCGACGGAGAAAGCGGGAGCGACAGCACGGTGCTGGCGATGCGCTCGGCGTGGGGGAACTGGCCCGTCTTGAACCCGTAGCGCTCGCGATAGAACTGCAGCAGGTGCACGGCCGGAAAATGCACGCTCGTGGCCACGCCGGAGAGCGCCAGCAGCTCGGCCACCTGATCGCGCGTCCGTCCGGACGAGGGATCGATGAGGATCGTGTAGAGATGCCGCGCGTGCGTGCTCCCGCGCGGGACGGGCTCGAACATCTCGATGGGCAGGTCAGCGAACGCCCAGTCGTACCGGTGCGAGATGGCGGTGCGTCGTGCGTGATGGCGGCCCAGCGCGGCAAGCTGGTGCAGACCCAGCGCGGCCTGGATGTCGGTCATGTTGTACTTGAAGCCCGGCATGACGACGTCGTACGGGGCCGGTCCCAGGCGCTGATAGCGTGACCACGCGTTGCGCGTCATGCCGTGGAGCGACGCGGTGCGGATGCGGGACGCCGCCTCCTCGGAGGCCGTCGTGACCATCCCGCCTTCACCGGTCGTGAGGTTCTTGGTCGCGTAGAAACTGAAGCACGTGAAGTCGGCGGTCGTGCCGATCCGCCGGCCCGCCGCCTGCCCTTCGATGCAGTGCGCGGCGTCCTCGATGATCGTCACCGGGCGCCGGCGCGCCAGCGCGTGAAATCCCGACACGTCCGCCGGCCGCCCGCCGTAGTGCACGGGGATGATCGCGCGTGTGCGCGGCGTCACTGCAGCTTCGGCCGCGGTCGGGTCGAGGTTGCCCGTGCGGGGGTCCACATCGGCGAACACCGGCGTCGCCCCGCAGTGGACGATCACGTTCGCGGTCGCGCAGAACGTGAGCGGCGTCGTCACCACCTCGTCGCCGGGCCCGATGCCTGTCGTGAGCAGCGACAGGTGCAGGCCCGCGGTGCACGAGTTGAGGGCGATCGCGTGCGGCGCACCGACGAACGCCGCAAACGCGTCCTCGAACTGGCGCACGCGGGGCCCGGTGGACAGCCAGCCCGACTCGAGGACGGCGAGTACCTCCGCCACCTCGTCAGGTCCGACGACGGGCCGCGAGAACGGCACCGCCATCTCAGGCACCGCAGGGACTGACGTCCCGGGCGAGGCGGACGGCGCCTGCGACGCACGGTGGCGGGCGGCCGCCGATCGGGCGAGCAACACCTCAGGACTCATGCGGCACTCGGACCGGGTCCGGGCCCCGCCGGCAGGCCCAGCAGGGTCTCGAACTGCGTGCGCCAGGCGCCCAGCGCACGCACGAAGCTGCCCTCGAGCGTCAGGGCGACCGTCGTCCAGTCGTCCTCGAACTCGGCCGCGATGAGCGCGTCGATGGCCAGGGCCGTGCGGTCTTCCGCGCGCTCGCCGCGCCGTGGGCCCGACGTGCGCGCGTCGAGGCCCGCCAGCTGCGTGGTCATCGCGGCGATGGCGACGAGCACTTCAGTGCCCTGCATCAGCTGCAGCAGGCCGCGGCGCGCGTGCGCGAGGTCGCCGGCGCGGAACCGTCCCGCCACGTCGGCGGCATGGGCGCTGAGGACGGTGATGGCGTCGAGCGCCGTCCAGGCCGCCTCGGCCACCCGTGCATCCACGGTCAATTTTGTGCGCGCGGTGCCGAACCGTGTCGTCGTGCCGACACCCGGCGTCCGGAAGACCGTCAGGGCGCCGCCCGACCGTCCAGTCGGCACGCCACCCCCCTGGGGCTGAACTTGCGCATCTTTTCGGCGTGTTTGCTTCGATCGGTCGAACCAGCTGACGTGCGCGGCGGCCATGAGCACTCCTTTGCCGCAAGGGAGAAGGCGAGAACGTTGCCAACTCGCGGACCGCTAAAGGAATGCCGCGGCAGCCCGATTACCCCCTCGGCGCGGCGGACACCCGTCGAGGCCTCCGGCAGGGACGCCGGATCCAATCCTCAAGGAGGAAGTGAATGGCTTCGTTTTCAGTCGTGTCAAACGTCTCGGCGTCCAACGCCCAGGCAAACCTTCAGAGCACCAACATCGGCCTGCAGAGGGCCCTCGAGCGCCTCTCGTCGGGCTACCGCATCAACAAGTCGGGTGACGACGCGGCCGGCCTCGTCGTCGCGAACAGCTACCGCAGCACCCAGGCGGTCCTCAATCAGGGCATTCGGAACGCGGGTGACGGCCTGTCAACCCTGCAGATTCAGGACAGCGCGCTGAACAACATCGCGACCCTGCTCGACCGGCTCTCGACGCTGGCGACGCAGGCCTCCTCGAGCAGCTCGACGGTGGACCGCAACGTGCTGGACGCGGAATTCCAGGACGTCCTGACGGAAATCGATCGGGAGGCCAGCGTGGCGGGTCTCGATGCGGCGCAGGGCTTCTCGATCTTCGTCAGCAACGACGGCGCGAACGGCATCATCGGCGGCAGCATCTCCGCGGCCGACACGACGACGCTCGGCGTGGGCGCTCTGGACGTCACGTCGGATACCAACGCCCAGGCGGCGGTCACCGCCGTGGCGGCGGCGGTCACGGCCCTCGGCACCTCGCAGGCGACGGTCGGCACCATCCAGAACCGCCTGCAGTTCGCCATCTCGCTGGCGCAGTCACAGGTGGTCAACTACAAGGCTGCCGAAAGCCGGATCCGCGACGCGAACATCGCCGAGGAATCCGCGAATCTGACGCGCTACAGCGTGCTCACGCAGAGCGGTCTGGCGGCCCTCGCCCAGGCCAATCAGCAGAGCCAGTCGGTGCTCTCGCTGCTGCGGTAAGTCCCGGGACCGGGCGGGCGGGTTTCCCGAGCCCCCGCTCGTCCGGTGTTTTCTTCGCAACAACACCCCCCGCGCGTCCGGCCACCAGGTCGGAGGCGCGGGGGCGTTTGGCTCAGGATTCGCATAGCTGACTGACGAGGCATACGCATGGCGTCGGCAATCACCTTCAGCGGCTTCAACGACATCGACTTCGGCGTCGTACTGAACACTCTGATGGCGCAGGCCAGCGCGCCGCTCACGGCCCTGCAATCCCGGCAGACGGCGCTCCGGTCGCAGGTCTCCACGTTCGAGGCCCTGACGTCGCGGCTCAGCGCGGTCCGCGCGGCGGCCGCGGCCCTCGACGACGCCGGGGCGCTGTCCGGCATCGCCGGCACGTCGAGCAACCCGGCGGCGCTCGGCGTCTCGGCCGGCGCCACCGCCCTCCCCGGCGAGTACGAGGTGGTCATCAACCAGATCGCCCGCGCCCAGGTGACGGCGACGGCGTCCTCCTCGCCCGACGCGGACACGACCGTCGTGGCCTCGGGCGGGACCATCACCATCGGCGGCGTGGCGGTGGCCCTCGCGGGCCCGACGACCCTGCAGGGCCTGGCCGACGCCATCAACGACACGACGGGGGTCGGCGTGACCGCCACCGTGATCAGGACCGGCGCGGCCAACTACCGCCTCGCGCTGACGAGCACGCTGACCGGCGAAGCCAACGCGTTCACCGTGGTCAACGCGCTGGCGGGCGGTTCGGGCGTCACGTTCATCGACACGGACGGCGACGGCATCTCGGGCAACTCGCTGACCGACAACGCGGTCAGGGCCACCGACGCGTCGATCCTGGTCAACAACCTGCCGGTCACCAGCGCGTCGAACATCCTGGCCGGTGTCATGCCTGGCGTGACGCTTACGGCGCTCAAGGCCGATCCGACCACCACCATCCAGGTGTCGGTCGCGCCCGACGCGTCGGCGCTGGCGGACAAGGTCGAGTCATTCGTCTCGGCCTACAACGCGGCGGTGCAGTTCGCGGAGGAACAGCGGGCCAAGTCCAACAGCGGCGATGCCTCGGCCATCGGCCGCGACCCTGTCCTGCGTCAGTTGCGCAACAGCCTGCGCGGCACGCTCCTCGGCCCGCATGGCACCGGCACGCTCACGCGGCTGACCGAAGTGGGGATCGAGTTCACCTCGACCGGCACGCTCGAGCTGAACCGCACGCTGTTCGACGAAGCCGTCACGGCCGACGGCGACGCGGTCCGCGGGCTGTTCGGCGCCTCCGATGGCGTGTTCCCCTCGGTCACGGCCCTGCTGGACGGCTACACGGCTGCCAGCGGCGTGATCCGCACCGTGAAGGATCGGCTGTCGGCGCAGGTCCGGTCGATGGACACGCAGATCGCGTCGATGCAGGGCCGGCTGGCGCTGCAGCGCGAAGCCATGCAGAAAGAGTTCATTGCAGCCGACCAGGCGATGTCCCGATTAAAGGACCAGATGAATTCGCTCGGCAGCCTGGGCAACTGGGGCCTCTAGCCTGCGGCGACCATCGGGAGATCATGCAGACTTCGTCGCGCGCCGCCAGTCAGTATCTGAGCACTCAGGTTCGATCCAGCACGCCCCTCGAGCTCGTCGTCCTGCTGTACGACGCGGCGCTGCGGCAAGCCACCACGGCGCACGACGCGATGGCCCGACGCGACCTCCCCGCCAGGCGCACGGCCCTGTCGAAGCTGATGGGCATCGTGGGCGAGCTCCAGCACACACTCGACATGGAGCGCGGCGGCGAGATCGCGACGCGGCTGGATGCGCTCTACTCGTGGATGCTGTCGCGCCTGCTCGACGCGACCGTGCAGCAGGATCCGGCGCCGATCGACGAAGTCCGGCGCGTCCTCACCACGCTGCAGAGCGGGTGGAATGCCATCGCCCGTCCCGGGGCCCTCGCCTCGCAGCCATGAACCCGGATGAGTTCGGCCGACTGATCGCGCAGTATCGCGCCGGCGTCGAAGCCGAACTGCACCTGTTGCATCAACTGGCCGAGGTCTCCACCCGCCAGCGCGAGACCAGTGCTCAGCGCGACTACATCCAGTTCACCGCGGCGGCCGACGAGCGCGACGCGCTCATGCGCAGCCTCGTCGCGCTCGAAGGCAACCTGCGCGAGGCCCGGCACACCCTGAACGCCCAGCGTACGCGTGCGCAGGCCGACCCGGCGTTCGAGGCCGTCGAAGCCCTGCACCGTGACGCGGCCCTGCTGGTGGCGACGATTCTGGCGGCCGACCAGCGGTCGCTGGCCGCGATGGCCGACGCGGAACTGGCCCGTCGGAGCGCCGTGGCCAGTCTCGAACGGGGCGAGTCAACCCTGGCCGCCTACCGGCGCGTGCTCGCGCCGCCGGTCTCCACCGCCTCGCTGGTCGATCAGCTCGGCTGACGCCGCAGCCCGACGACGAACGACGCGGTTTCCGCGAATCCCATGCCCTCGTACAGGCGGCGGGCCGGGCTGTTGTCGTCAGCGACGAGGAGCGTGAGGCGTGTACAGCCCAGGCGCCTGGCTTCGGCGCCCGCGGCCTCCACGAGCCCGCGGGCCCGACCGCTCCGGCGCGACGCCGGGGACACGGCCAGCTGCGCCACGTGCGCCGTCTGGTCGCTCAAGCGCGTCGTGAGGATCGTCGAGTCGAGCCGCGGCGCGGTCCGCCCGTCTCCGCCGGGAGACACCCAGCTGGCGGTCGGGATCAGGCGGCCGCAGCCATCACCGCTCGTCAGGGCGCCGACGTAGTCGAGCCACTCGTCAGCCGTGTCGTGTGGCGCGAAGGCGCGCACGCTCGAAGACGCCCGATAGGCCTCGGCGAGGAGACCGGCCACCAGGGGTTCATCGCCGGCGCGCCACACGCGCCCGTCCGGCGTCTCGACGTCGCGTGCGTGGAGCGGCCTCGACAGGTAGCGATACCTGATCACCCGCATGCCGCGCGCGGCGAGCGTCGGCACGAGTCCGGGTGCGGCAGACCGCACGCAGATCGCAATCGAGGTCGCGGCCGCGGCTTCCTCCGAGGCGAACACGGAGGTCACGAGCGTCTCGGTGGCCTCCTCGCTGTCGGCCACGAGCACCGCGACCTGCAAGGTCTGGCGGTGCACCAGGTAGCAGGCCCAGCCACGGGCGCCGCGCCCCTCGCCCGGCAAGACGAGACCAGGCAACCGGCCGGCGGCGCGCGCGGGCTCCAGTCCTGCCCAGCTCTGTTGCACGTCCCAATCGAGTTCGGTCCGCCACGCCGCCATTTCACGGGCGACGAGCGGCGCCACGTCGGCCGGATCGCACGACCGCCAGTCGAGACAGCCGGTCGCCACGATCATGTCGGCTCGTCGGGCCTGGGCTCGTGCCGGCGAAGGCGGGCGAGCACGCCGTGCAGGTCGGCAGCGTCGGCGGCGGCTCCAGCGTTGGCCGCACGGATCTGGTCGTAGACTTCCTTGCGATGGACCGGCACGTGCGCCGACGCGGTCACGCCGATCCGCACGCCGTCCTTGCCGATCCGCAGGACCCTGACTTCGATGCCGTCGCCGATGACGATGGCCTCCTCGCGCCGCCTCGTGAAGACCAGCATCAGCGGCCTAGACCGGGGGCAGCGGATGATCGACGCGATAGCGGCTCTCGGCAGCCATGATCTGGATGCCTCGCATCGATCCGGGGTTGATGACCAGCGGCGCGCGCAGATTGACGGTCGCCGACCGATCGGCCTGCGCGGTGACGAGGGCGAGCCAGACCAGCGGCGTCTCCGTCACGGCATCGAGTCGCACGCGGTCGGCGTCCGACAGGCCTGTGAGGTACGCGGCATCGACCCGATGCGGCTCGATCGCGACGAACGACGGGGCGCCGCCGTCCACGCCCTGCACGATCGTGAAGGGCGCAATCGACGGCGAGGTGACGAGCACGAAGCGCCGTGACGCCTCGAACCCGGGCAATCCATCGGCGAAGGTGACGACGCCGTTGACCGCGCCGGCTGGACTCATCGCAGGTAGTCGAGCAGGGACTGCCGCTCGACCGCGCTCACGGCGCTCAGCGCCGACTTGTAGGCCAGCTCGGCCTGGCTCATGCGCGTGGCCGCCTCGGCGAGGTCGGCATCCTCGATCGCCGCCCGTCGCGAGTCGCTGGCCAGCCGCATCGTGGTCAGGCTGGTGGCGGCGTCATCGAGACCCCGCTCGTCGGCGCCCAGTCGCCCCTGGAACACGAGCGCCCGATCGAACGCCGCCTCGAGGTCGGCGAGCCCGACACCGATCGCCGCATTGTTACCGGCGTCGATCGCGTCGGCGAGATCATCGAGCACCGTGAAGACGTCGGTGGCGGCCCCGCCCTGCGCGAGCGCCTGGCCATCGAAGGTCACCGCGACGGACCGATTGATCCCGACGTCCACGCGGTTGGTGTCGGCGTTGCCCTGATACGTCCATCCCGACAACGAAGAGGCATAGGCGGGCGTGCCCGACTCGGTCCCCGAGAAGAGGTACACGCCGTTGAACGACACGTTGAGGTCGGTGGCCATCGAGTCGCGCAGGCTGCGCACCTCGGCCGCGGCAGCCGCGCGTGACGTCGGGGTGGCGTGCGACCCGCGCGCGCTCTGTCCGGCAACGACCGCCGCCGTGATCTTGTCCACGTAGCCGGCGAGCATCGTATCCACGACGGCCAGCCGGGCACCGGCCGCGTCACCGGCGCGCGTGTACGCATCGATGCGGCCGAGCGTCGCATGCTCGTTGACCGCCTGCCTCGCCCCCAGCGGGTCGTCACTCGGCGCCGACAGCCGGCGACCCGATGCCACCTGCCGATTGGCGTCCTGAAACTCGCGTGCGGCCTGATTGACCGACTGGAGACCGTCCCGGATGACGTCGAAGATGACCCGCATCAGCCCACCATCTGCATGAGTATGCCGAGTGTGTCGTTGATTGTGGTGAAGAAGCGAGCGCTGGCCTCGTACGCCCGCTGATAGCGCATCAGCTGCGCGGCCTCCTCGTCCACCGAGACGCCGGAGACCTGGGCCCGCAGCTGCTGCAACTGCGAGACGACCTGCGCGCGGCTCAGGCCGAGCGACGAGGCGGCGGCCACGTCGGCGCCGACGACATACGCCAGCTGTCCCCACCCGTCCGTCAGCGTGGCGGTGCCGCCGCTGGCGATCGGGGCATGACGCAGCGCGGCCAGGACCTGTGCCGTGCCGTTGTCACCCACCGCGCCGGAGGACGACCCGGCCAACAGCTGACTGTTGGCCAGCAGGGCGGGGTCCACCGCCAGCAGGCTGGCGGCGCCGGCGACGCCGGCCGGGGCCACGAAGAAATCGCCTGCCGGCGCGCCGCTCGCGTCGAACCCCGCGGTGTGCACGGCATTGATGGCGTCGGCCGCGTCGTAGGCCAACTGGTCGAGCGCGGTCTGGTATTGCGGCACGCGCGTGTCGCGCACCTCGAGCAGACCGCCGACGCGGCCGCCGCGCAGCAGGGCCGTGATGTCCGCACCGTGACTCGAGATGCCGGCCAGCCCGTCGGGCGGCAGCGGCGACGTGACGAGCGCATACGAGCGGGAACCGGTGACCAGCGCGCGGCCCTGCGCGATCGAGACGTCGAGCGCGGTCCCGTTCTGGAGCACGTTGACGTCGGCCAGTTCGGCGATGCGTCCGACCGCCACATTGCGTTCGTCGATCAAGGTTTCGACGTTCAGACCGCCCTCGGCGATCCGCTCGTTGAGGACGGCCACGGCCGAGGCCAACACGTTGATCTCACCGACGGTCCCTTCGATCGCCGTGTCGGCGTCATGACGCGCCGACCGCAGCCGCTCGGCCATCTCGTTGAACGTCTGTGCGAGCAGGTGCCCCTGTTGGACGGCGCCCTCGCGCGCGGCCGGCGACGTCACGTCGTCGGCAAACGAGGCGAACGCGTCGAAGAGCGCGGTCAGGCGCGCGTCGAGGCCTTCGCCGGGCAATCCGATCGCCGCCTCGACGGTGGCGAGTCCACCGACGATCGCGTCCTCGTGGGCGGCCCCTTCCTGTTCGCGGCGCAGTCGCGCTTCGACGAACACGTCGCGGAGACCGCGCACGCCGAGCACCTCGACGCCACGGCCAGCGCTCATGCGGTCGGTCGGCGGCAGCTCCGCCTGCTCGAGCATGCGGCGCGAATAGCCGACGGTGTTCAGGTTGGCCAGGTTCTGACCGGCCACGTCCAGGCCCATCCTGTGCGCCGACAGGGAGCGGGACGCCGAAGTGAGACTGTCGAACAGACCGGCCATGGCTGTGAGGTCAGGTACGGGTGGCGACGGTGGCCGAAGACCACGCTGTCGGCGGCTGGAGGCCACGCGGGCCGTAGTTGCCCGGAGGCAGCATCGCCGTCACCAGGGCCGCGGAGGCCGCACCCATCGCCTGGGCCCGGGCCATCGACCGCTGGATCGTGTCGGCCAGGCGGCGCAGATCACGCCGGTCGATCGCCGCCGATTCCAGCGGCTGCGCCACCAGGCGCGCGAGACGTGCCGCGGCGGCCGAGAGCGGGCCTTCGGCCTCGAGCACGCGATCGGCACGACCGGAGATCAGCGCCCCTTCGAGTTCGTGCAGGGATGCGTGCACGCCGGTGAGTACGTCGGACGGCGTCATCGTGACTCGTCCAGCAGCGCGTCGATCATCCGGTCGGCCAGCCGGGCGGCATCCGTCCCCAGTTCACCGCGGTCGAACAGACCGCGGGCCTTGGCGACCTCGTCGGCGCGCGGGGTGGCATCGACCGTCGCCCGCCGGATGGCTTCGTCAACCAGCCGCAGGTCGCCGGACAACTGCACCGCATCACCCGTGCGGCCCGAGGCTGGACGCAAGGCCACCTTCTTGGCCTCGGCGTCCACGCCGGTCACTGGTGCTCCGAACTGCGCGCGAGGGTTATCGACTTTCATTGTTCCTTCGCTCTCTATCTACGGGTTTTGAAATCGCGCCCGCACACTTGTAATCGACCCGCCTCGGGGAATCTTTAGTGCGATCAGGCCATGTCACGGCCTACCGCGCCCTCGCCCCGAGCCATGCCGTGGGGTCCACCGGCTGGCCATCGGCCAGCACCTCGAAGTGCAGGTGCGGACCGGTGGCCCGGCCCGTCGCCCCGCTTCGTCCGATGACCTCTCCGGCCCGCACCGCGTCGCCCACGCCGGCCGAAAGTGCCGACAAGTGCGCATAGCGCGTCGCCATCCGGTCGCCGTGGTCCACCACCACCGTCAGCCCATAGCCTGGGAGTTCCCCCGCGAAGGAGACCTGCCCCGGCCGGGCTGCCGGCACTTCCTGCCCGACGGGCATGGCGATGTCGGCCCCCTTGTGGAACTTCAGGTCGCCGTTGAGCGGGTCCTTGCGCCAGCCGTAGCTCGAGCTGATACGGCCGGCCAGGGACCGTGCCGAGTCGAGCACCGACCCGTCGATTCCGGCCGCCGCAGGGGCCGACCGTCCCTCGCCCGGGGTGAGGGCGACCGGAAGGGTCCCCAGCTCGAAGGCGAGACCCTCGGCAGGCAGGCCGGACGAGACCACGCCAGCCTGCCGCTCGAGCGGCGCGGTCACCGCCTGAGCGAAGCCGAACCCGCCGGCCTTGCTGAGCGCCGTGCTCAGCTCCGTGAAGAATCTGATCCGTCAGCGGACCGCCGCTGAACCCGGTGGACTTGTCCTCATCGTCGAACATCGACGCGCGCATCTCCTTGAGCATCTGCCCCAGAAGCAGCGCCTCGAACTGCGCGGCGAGCAGACGAAGCCTGTCGGCATCGGGCGTCTCGGATCTGACCTCGAAGGCCGAGGACGCCGAGCCCGGCGAACGAACGACGTGGTCGAGGTCGGACATCGGCACGGCCCTCTAAAGGATGACGATCTCGGCGCGCAGCGCGCCGGCGGCCTTGAGGGCCTGCATGATCGCGATGATGTCGCGTGGCGAGGCGCCGAGCAGGTTGAGCGCGCTGGTTACCGCCTCGAGCGTGACCCCTTCCTCGAGGGTCACCAGCTTGGCCGTGCCCTCGCGCACATCGACCTGCTGCTGGGGCACGACCTGGGTCTCGCCGCCCGAGAAGGGCGCGGGCTGGCTCACCTGGAACTTCGTGGTGATCCGGACCGAGAGATTGCCATGCGCGACCGCCGCGGCCGCCAGTTGGACGTTGCCGCCGACGACGACCGTGCCGGTTCGCTCGTTGATGACCACGCGCGCGACCGAGTCCGTCGTCACCGACAGGCCCTCCAGTTCGGCCATCAGCTGCGGGACTGCATCGCGGAACCGCGCGGGCACCTCGAGCGCGACGTTGCCGGGGTCGAGCGCGCGAGCCGCCTGGGTGCCGAGGTGCTGGTTGATGGCCTGCGCCACGCGCGCGGCGGTCACGAAGTCCGGGTCCCTGAGTGCGAACATCAGGGGGCCGGCGGCGACCGCCACCTGGGCGAGGGCCTGTTGCACGATGGCCCCGCTCGGGATGCGACCGACGGTCAGATGGTTGACCTGCACGCTCGTCCCGCCGCCGCCACCGCCGAAGCCGCCAATGGAGAGCGGGCCCTGTGCCAGCGCAATGACTTCTCCGTTCGGGCCGTGAAGCGAGGTCGGCAGCAGGGTGCCGCCTTGCAGGCTGCGCGCGTCACCCGTCGACGACGCGGTGACGTCGAGCCTGGCGCCGGTACGGCTGAACGGCGAAATCTCGGCCGTCACGAGCACACCCGCGATGTTCTCGACCTTCATCTGCTCGGCCGGCACTGACAGGCCGAACTTCTGCAGCAGGTTGGCAAGCGACTGCGCCGTGAAGATCGTCTGCCGTTTGTCCCCGCTCTTGTTCAGCCCGACGACCAGACCGTACCCGATCAGGGGCGCCGTACTCTGCCCTTGCAGCGTGACGATGTCCTTGAGGCGCGAGTTCGCCGACGTCGGCACAGTCACGGCTGCCAACCCCAGCACGACGAGCGACGGCAGAAGCGAACGCCGAATCATCCACACAGACATTGAAGACTCCACCTGTTCGATCAGAAGATCTTGTTGAGCACACGGATCAGCCAGCCCGGCGACAGGCTGTCCTTGATCAGGCCCTGGCTGAGCGCGCGAATCCGCAACTGGCCGACCCTGGCCGAGGGCACCACGTTGCCGGGCAGGACATCCGCGATACGAATGACGCCGGTCAGCACGACGAGCTGCCGGTCCCCATTGATGTCGAGCTCGCGCACCCCTTCGACCACCAGGTCCCCGCTCGGCAGGACCTCGACGACGCGCGCCGTGAGCGTGGCTGTCAGTTCCGGTACTGCGTGAGGTCGAGCCCGACCCGTTGAACTTGGTGTCGCTCGACGCCGGGAGGAACTTCGAGAGCACCGTGGCGCCCTTGCCAGGCAACGACACGTCGGCGCTCGACGTTTTGCCGATGTTGGAGTCGGCCGTGCCCACCGCGTTCATGCTCTCCTGCACCCGAATCGTCACGAGGTCGTTCATGCGTCTCGCGACCTGGTCGCCAGTCAGATCGCCGATCCAGAGGCGGGGGGCGGCCGGCGCCGTGCGGGCCGCTGCCAGGTACCGTTCGTAGAGCTCGTCGTACGCCTTGCCGGCCTGCGCCGACGCGAGGGCGGGCACGAGCAGGCTGACGGTCAGGCCGGCCGCGACCGCGGTCAACCGCACGCGAGCAGAGAGAGGACTCATGGCTTCACCTCGACCACACCGGGACGCACGATGCGTCCCCGCAAGGTACCGTCGCGTGTCGGGATTGACGACGCGAATGAGCTGACCGACGTGACCGCCATCGGCGGCCACGAGTTCGGCGGTCACTTCGACCGCGCCGGTCACGGCCACGACCGTGACGCGGTCGCCGGGCTCGACCGCCCGCCGCCCGACGACCCAGCCGGGCAGAATGGTGGCGCCCACCGCAATGGGCCGCAGGGCACGCGCCCCACGCACGTCACGACGGCCGGGCAGCGGACGCAGCGGCACGGCGCGGACCTCGGCGCGCACCTCGACGACATCGTCGTCGGCCACGGCCTGGTTGCGCGCGATCGCGCGCGTCGCCGTCAGGTAGGTCGCGATGACCCTGACCTCGGCGACCGTGTGCAGCGGCATCGCGCCGGCGCGGAGCAGCGTGAAGCGGATCGGCGCCCCCAGGCGCGCCGTCGGATCCGGCCTGGCTTCCGTGAAGGCGAGCGATTGGTCGGCGATGCCGGTCGAGAGGACCGTCACGACCACGTCGCCACCGAGCCTCGCCAGCACCGAGGCACGAATCGCCTCGGCGGCCGACGTGGGTGCCTCCGCCCTGCCGGACACGCGCTCGCGCGCGTCCAGGCTGGGCGAGACCGTGGCCGCGAGGGCCACGCCGATGACGATCGTTCGCCGCAGGGTGCTCATCACCGCACCAGCGTGTTGACCTGCGACAGCATCTCGTCGGCGGCCTTCACCACGCGCGAGTTGGCCTCGTAGGCGCGCTGTCCGATGATCATGTTGACCATCTCTTCGACGACGCTGACGTTGGAGTCCTCGACGAATCCCTGCACCAGCGTGCCGCGCGCGTCGGTGCCTGGCGCGCCGGTCTCCGGCTCGCCCGAGGCCGTGGTCGGGGCGAAGAGATTGCCGCCGAGCGGACGCAGGCCCGCGGGATTCGAGAACGTCGCGAGTTCGAGGGTGCCGAGCGCCTGCGCCGCGGTCTGACCGGCGACGGTGGCCGAGACCATGCCGTCGCGCGAGATGCTGACGGACGTCGCGTTGGCCGGCACCGTGATCTGCGGCTCGATGGAGTAGCCCTCGGCCGTCACCATCAGGCCCTGCGCGTCGAGGTGCAGCGTGCCGGCGCGCGTGTAGCCGGTCGTGCCGTTCGGCAACGACACCTGGAAGAAGCCGGCGCCTTCGATCGCCATGTCGAGGGGACGCACCCGTCGATCGCAGGTTGCCCGCCGTGAAGTTGCGGGCCGTCGCCACGGCCCGGGTGCCGAGGCCGATCTCGAGGCCCACCGGGGCCTCGGTCGAGGCCGACGCCGACGATCCGGCCGCCCGGACCTCCTGGTAGACGAGGTCCTCGAACTCGACGCGGCTCTTCTTGAAGCCGGTCGTGTTGACGTTGGCCAGGTTGTGCGCGACGTTGTCGATGTTGGTCTGCTGGGCGTTCATCCCGCTCGCCGCGGTGTACAGGGCGCGAATCATCTGGGTTATCTCCGTCCGAGGTGTTCGATGGCGCGGCCATCGACGTCGTTCATCAGCAACGACAGGGACTTCTGCAGGGCTTCGAATCCGCGCGAGACCGTGGTGAGTTCCGCGAGTCGATCGGCGACCGAGACATTGGATTGCTCGAGCGCGCCGCCGCGGACGATCGGGGCGGTGGCGGCCGTCGCGGCCTGCCCCTCGGCCCGGAGTTGCGAGGCGTGGTCGCGCACCAGCGCGCGCGGATTGGCGAACTCGACGACCGCCAGCTGCCCCGCTTTGGTCGTGCCGGTCCAGACCGACCCGTCCGGGTCAACGCGCACGTCGCCGTCTCCGAGCGTGATCGGCCCGTCGGTGCCGCGGACGAGGGCGCCAGTCTCGGTGACCAGGCGCCGGTCCTTGTCGACGGTGAAGTGCCCGTTCCGCGTGTAGCGCTCGCCGGCGCCGGTCTCGATCACGAAGAAGCCGTCGCCCTCGACGGCCACGTCGAGCGCGCGGCCCGTGGACGCAATCGCGCCCGCGGTGGCGTCGAGGGCACGGCCGCCGTGCGCGGTGTCGATCGCGGTCTGCAGCGTGTCGGCGAAGGCCGGGCGTTCGGCCGCCGCGCGCGCGTCGCGCTCGCCCTTGTAGCCGGCCGTGCCGATGTTGGCGATGTCCGTCGCCAGCCGATCGAGGGCTTCGGCACGGGCGCGAAGCCCGCTGAGCGCGATGTAGTGACTGCCTGGCATGTGTGGCTCCTTGCCCGGCCGCTCACCGCGACGCGGCGAGGCGGGACCCGGGATTCATGTTCACGCCGAAATGCCCGATTGGTTCTTTCGAGCGTCAGCCAGCGAGAGGTGGAGGCGCACCTCGCTCTCCGACAGGCGCTCGGTCCCGGCGATGTCGGCGATGCCGGCACCACGCTTGGCCGCGGCCGTCACGCGCTTGGCGACCGAGGCGCGCGGCGCGCGCGGCGCCGGCTGCCGGCGGCCCATCTGCTCGACCTCGCGGATGATGGTGGACAGACCGGCCTCGGTCGTGTCGGTCAGGAGTGCGAGGCCATCGGCCAGGCGCGCCAGGCGCTCGCGCAGCTGGCCAATCTCGCGCAGCCGGCGGATGGTCCAGAGCGCCAGGACGGCCTGCACGAACAGGAACAGGCCGAGCACGCCGGCGCCGGCCAGGATGACCTGCCGGAACTCGAGAGAATGCTGGACGTTGGCCTGGACGCTGTTCAGGAGATCGATGATGGCTTCAGTCATGAGGTCCTCACGTCAAACTCGGACCCGGTCGAGCGCCCGCTCGCCAGTTCCGTGATTCGCACGCCGTAGTTCCCGCCCACGACGACCACTTCGCCGCGGGCGATCAGGCGCTCACCCACCAGCAATTCCACCGGTTCGTCCGGTGACCGATTCATGTCGATGACCGAACCCGGTCCGAGTTCGGCCAGGGTCCGCAGCGGCATGACGGTGCGTCCGAAGCGCACCACCAGCGGCATCTCGACGTCGAGGACCGCCTCGAGACGCACATCGCTCCCGGCCCCGCTCAAGGCGGCGGCGCCGATCTCCGCGGTGACGACGACGCGCAGCGGCGGCAGGCCCGCAATCGTCAGGTCCCGTGTGGTGCCGGCGGCCGGGGCCTCGCCCGCCTGAATCTCGATGTTGTCGACGGTCGTGCCCGTCCAGTGGGGCCCTTCGGCGAGCCGGCGCATCGCGTCGGCCGTCACGTTGCGCAGCGCATCGACGGCAGCCAGTCCGGCGGCCGTCTCGTCGGCCGGCTGGGCCTGGCTCTGCGAGGCGACGACCGCGTCGCGCTCGAACCAGATGGTCAGCACGCCGTTGACGGTGCCGCGGATTGGCAGCCGCACGGACCATCCAGGTCCCGACGCGCGGCCCGCCGCCTCGGCCGACAGGGCCACGCCGCCGATGCGCGCGCCCCAGGCGGCGGTGATCTGGTCCGCCAGTGCGCGCGCGGCCGCGTCAGGGGTCATCGTGGTGTGCATGTCAGGCCGCTCCTGCGGTGGGTGCGTCGGTGGCGCTCGTCCGGGATTCCACGATCACCATGAGTCGTCCGTTCTCGGACGCGAGGCGCCCGGTCAGCTTGCGGACGCCGCCGGCATAGACGTCGAGCGGCTGATCGGAGGCGAGCGGCAGCGAGACGATCTCGCCCGGCTGGAGCGCGAGCACGGTGCTGGCCTTGAGCCGGGTGCGGATCAGCGGGACGACCGGCACCATGACGCGGCCGAAATTCTGACTGAGCCACGCCCGTTCGATCGGCGACGGTTCGCGGACCTGCCGCTGCCAGACCTGCGCGAACTGCGTGCCGGCCTTCTCGATCACGTTGGTGGGGATGCAGAGATTGATCTGGCCGCGCACGCCGCTGATCTGGACGTCGAAGAGGACGTTGACGACGATCTCGTTCGGCGCCACCACCTGCAGCATCTGCGGACGCGTCTCGCGCGCCCGGATGCTGAACGTCAGGCTCGTCACCGGCTTCCACGCTTCGGCCAGTCCATCGAGCAGCAGCTTGACCAGCGAGTCCACGACGTTCTGTTCGATCTCGGTGAGCGGCCGGTTGACGGCCGCAGGCTGGCCGGACCCGCCGAGCATGCGGTCGATGACGGCAAAGGCCACCGAGGGGTTGATCTCGATCGCGCCCGGCTCGTCGAAGGGCGTGATGTTGACGGCATAGAACGCCGTCGGGTCGGGGATCGACGCGAGAAACTCCGCGTAGGACGACTGCTCGACGGAGACCACCGCCAGATTGATGACCGTGCGGAGGTAGGCCGACAGGGCCGTGGACATGTTGCGCGCGCAGCGGTCGTGCAGAAAGTGCAGCGCGTGCATCTGCTCTTTCGAGATGCGGTCCGGCCGCCGGAAGTTGTAGCGCGTGATTCCGGTCGAGGTCGAACTGCGCCCGCGCGACTTCGAGGCCTCGGCGGCCGCCGAGAGCAGGGCGTCGATCTCTTCCTGGGTGAGGGCCTTGCTCATGATCAGGAGGCCTTGCTCACGGCCAGCCACTCGCCCATCATCGACCGCAGGCGCGCGACGGCCTGCGACCGCAGCTGCGACACCCGCGATTCGCCGACGCCAATCACCTGGCCGATCTCGGCCAAGGTGAGTTCCTTCTCGTAGTAGAGCGCGAGGATCTGGCGCTCGCGCTCGGGCAGCGCGAGGATGGCGCGCGCCAGCGTCGCCTTCAGTTCGGCGCGCTCGCACTGGGCGTAGGGCCCGGCGTCGGTATCCACGGCGATCTCGAGCAACTGCCCGCCTTCGCCATCGGCGGTGCCGCCCACCCGGCGCACGGCAGCCAGCTCGGCGGTGTGCAGCTCCTCGAGCATCTTCTCGTAGGCCTGCTCGGTCACGCCCATCGCCGCCGCGATCTCGCGGGCCTCCGGCTCGCGCCCGAGGGCGTGACGCAGCTTCGTCATCGCGTCGTCCACATCGCGCCGAAGACGACGAACCGTCCGCGGCACCCAGTCGAGGCCGCGCAGGGCATCGAGCATGGCGCCGTGGATGCGGCGGCGCGCGAAGGCATCGAACGGCACGCCCGTTGACGGACGGTAGCGGCTCGCCGCGTCGATGAGCCCCAGCACGCCGACGCTGACCAGTTCGGACACTTCGACCTGCGCAGGCAGGCGTCGCCGCAGACGGCTGGCCATGGACTTGACCAGGTCCACGTGGGCCAGGACCAGCGCGTCGCGCTGCTCGGTATCGGTGGTCTCAGTCACTCTCAGGCGCATCGCGACGCCTCCAGACTCAGGGAACCGGCGGATATGGCGACGGGACGCGCAGGCCAGGGCCCGGCGCCGGACGGACGCACCGTCGCCAGACGCGACGCGAGACGACGAATGCCGCGCTCGGCCGGGCCCGACGCGTCGGTGCCGATGACGGGAGACTGGGCCAGGCCCGCCTCACGCACCGCGCGATCCTCGAGCACGTGCCCTTCGTTGCGAATCGTCCGACCCAGGAAGCGCTCGGCAGCCAGCGCAATCTGGCGGAAGACCAGCGTGGCCTCCTCGCTATCCCGCGCGGCGTTGACGACCAGCCCGAGCGGCTTGCCCGGGTCGCTCGCGTTGATCAACTTGATCACGGCATAGGCATCGACTACGGCGGCCGGGTCGTTCGACGTGACGACCAGGACGTAGTCCGCCAGGCCGATCACGTCGAAGACGGTGTCCCCGAGCCCGCTGGCCGTGTCGAAGAACAGGAAATCGAGTTCGAGGGCGGCCGCGTCGATCGCCTCGACGAGTCGTCGCCACGGCTCACTCCCGATCACGGTCAGGCCGCGTACCCCGCTGCCGGCCGGAATCACGCGGACGCCCGACGGGCCGTCCATCGTGATCTCGTCCACGGTCATGCGTCCGGCGAGGACTTCGCCGACGTGATGCTCGGGCGTCAGGCCCATCAGCACATCCACATTGCCCAGCGCAAAGTCGGCGTCCACGACGCCGACGCGATGACCGAACCGCGCCAGAGCCACCGCCAGATTCACGGTGAGGCTCGTCTTGCCGACGCCGCCCTTGCCGCTCGTCACCGCGATGCGCGTCGCTGGCGGCCGCACGATGGCCGCTCCGGTTAATGACACGTTTCACCCTCCATGGCCGGCTCGGCCAGCAGCGCCGAAGCCAGGTGTGCCGACGTCGCGCGCGCCAGATCCTCGGGCACACGCTGACCGGCGGTCAGATACGAGACAGGGAGACCGCGTTCGCGGATGACCCCGAAGAGCGGCAACACCGACGCGGTCTCGTCGAGCTTGGTGATGACGACGCGCGACGGCTGCAGCGACCCGTAGCGGTCGAAGATGCGGCGCGCCGAGGACGCCGACGTGTCGGCGGCGAGCACTAGGTGCGTGCGGACCGAGGCGCGCCCGAGCAGCACGGTGAACAGGTCGCGAAGCGAGTCGTCTGAGGGCGACCGGCCGGCCGTGTCCACGAGCACCGTGTGCCGCGCAGCGGCCAGCGCGTCGTCCAGTTCGGCGCCCATGCGGGCGACGCGGAAGGGCGAGCCGATGATCTCGGCGAAGCTGCGCAGCTGTTCGACGGCGCCCGCCCGAAACGCGTCGGCCGCGATGAGGCCGAGGGTCCGTCCGTGCACCGCGCGTTCGCGGCCGGCAATCTTGGCGATCGTGGTGGTCTTGCCGACGCCGGGTGGCCCGATGAACACCTCGCAGCGCGCGAACGCCTCGTCGCCGCTGGCCTCCGCGGAAAGTTCGTCCGCCAGCGCCCGTTCGATGATCGACGGGGCGCCGGTCCGGCACTCGGCCTCGGTCAGACGTTGTGAGGCCGCCTCGGCCAGCGCCGGGTCGAAGCCGATCGCCGTCAGGCGCGCGGCCACGCCGGCCCGGGCACTGGCACGGCGCGGTGTCGGGACCGCCGCGCGCGGGAGGGGGCTCGGGGCCTCGGCCGGCTCGTCCGGTCGGCCCGCCGCCACCCCCGTCCGGTCCTCCGACAGGGGCCGCTCGGCGGCCGCCGTCAGCCGGACGACACGACGGCCCATCCAGCCGCGCCATCCGGGCGCGGGCACCAGCTCCGTGGACAGGACCAGCGCATCCGCGCCGAGTTCCTGACGAGCCGCGGCCAGAGCCTCGCGGACGGACGGTCGATACAGGCGTTTGACGTGCATGTCACTCCAGCGTTGCGACCGACACCACCCGCATCTGCGCCGGCACCTCGCTGTGAGAGATCACGGCGACGTGGGGCAGTGCGCGGGTGAAGAGACGCCAGAGATGCGGTCGCAGCGTCGGTGAACACAAAAGCACAGGTTGTGCCAGATCTCCCGAGGCCAGCACTTCGCCCAGGCGCAGGGCCAGCGTCTGCGCGCGGGCCGGCTCGACGCCGAGCACGACCCCGCGTTCTGTCCGCGTGAGCGAGGCGAGCAGCGCGTCTTCGAGCGCCGGGCCGAGGGCCACGACCCGCAGCTCGCCGTTGTCGGACTGGTAGGTGCGGCAGATCGCGCGCCCGAGCGCACCGCGCACCAACTCGACCACCATGTCGGGGTCCTTGCTCGCCGTCGCCGCGTCGGCCATCGCTTCGAGGATGGTCGGCAGGTCGCGCACCGGCACGCGCTCGCGCAGCAACTGCCGGAGCACGCGCTGCACGTCGCCGACCGTGGCGCTCTTCGGGATGAGTTCTTCGATCAGCTTGGGCGACATCTGCCCGACGCGGTCGATGAGGTCCTTGGTCTGCTGCCGCGTGAGCAGGTCGGGCAGGAACGACCGGATGACTTCCGACAGATGCGTGGAGATCGCGGTGGTTGGGTCGACCACGGTGTAGCCGGCCCCGATGGCGGCGTCGCGCCGGTCCTGCGTAATCCAGACGGCTGGCAGACCGAAGGCCGCCTCGCGCGTGGCGAGACCTTCGAGCGGCGTGGCCACCGTGCCGGGGTTGATCGCGAGCAGGCGATCGACGAGCAGTTCGCCCCGGGCCACTTCGACGCCCTTGACGAGGATGGCGTAGGTGCGCGGTCCCAGCTGCAGGTTGTCCGCGACGTGTACCGGCGGGACGACCATGCCGGTCTCGCCCGCGATCTGCTTGCGGATCGAGCGCACGCGCGTCAGCAGTCCGCCGCCCTGCTTCTCGTCCACGATGGACACCAGCGCGTAGCCGACCTCGATGCCGAGCGGATCGACGTGCACCACCGGCTCGACGTGCTCGGGCGAGGCCGGGGGCGCGTCAGGCATCGCCACCGGCTGCCCGTCCGAGCGATTCGCCCAGGCCGCCCCACCCAGCACGATCGCGACGAAGAGAAAGGAGAACTTGGGCAGCCCGGGAATCAGCGCCAGGCCGACGAGGACTGCCGCGGCGACGGCCAGGGGCTTCGATCGCGCCAGCAACTGGGTCGCGACTTCTTCACCGAGGTTCGACTCCGAGGCCGCACGCGTCGTAATCAGACCGCCGGACATCGAGACGAGCAGCGCCGGAATGGAGGTGACCAGGCCTTCGCCCACCGTCAGGATGGTGTAGGTCTCGAGGGCTTCCTGCAGCGGCACGCCATGCTGGACGACGCCGATGAAGAGCCCGGCGACGATGTTCACGCCGGTGATGAGGACGGCCGCCAGCGCGTCACGCTGCGTGAAGCGAATCGCGCCGTCCATCGAGCCGTAGAAGTCCGCCTCGCGCCGGACCCGCTCGCGGCGGGCACGCGCCTCCTGATCGTTGATGATCCCGGCGTTCAAGTCGGCGTCGATCGCCATCTGCCGGCCCGGCATCGCGTCCAGGGTGAACCGGGCGGTGACCTCGGAAATACGGACCGCGCCGTGGTTGATGACGAAGAACTGGATGACGATGAGGACGGCGAAGACGACGACCCCGACCACGAAGTTGCCGCCGACGACGAACTGCCCGAAGGCCATGATGACGTCGCCGGCCGCATCCACCCCTTCGTTGCCGTGCATGAGGACCAGCCTCGTGGACGCCACGTTGAGCGCCAGCCGGATGAGGGTCAGCAACAGGAGCAGCGACGGGAACACCGAGAACTCGACCGGCTGCTTGACGTAGATTGCCGTCAGCAGCAGCACGACGGCCAGGCCGATATCGACCGACAGCAACAGATCGAGCAGCATCGGCGGCAGCGGCACGATCATCAGCAGGACGACCGAGAGGACGGCGGCTGGCGCGATCAGATGCGACGCACGGGTGGTTGCGGAAAGGGTCTTGGAAGCAGCCATGACTCAGAGCACCAGTTGTTTGAGGCGGACCAGGTAAGCCAGCACTTCGGCGACGGCGCCGAACAGCGAGGCCGGGATGGCGTCGCCGATCTCGGCCGTCTTGAAGAGCGCACGGGCCAGGGTGACGTTCTCGACGATGGGCACGCCGTGTTTCCGGGCCACGGCACGGATGCGTGCCGCCATCAGGTCCTGCCCCTTGGCGACGACGCGGGGCGCGGCCATCTCGGCACGGTGATAGGTCAGGGCCACGGCGAAGTGGGTCGGGTTGGTGATGACGACGGTCGCCGTCTTGACGTCCTGCAGCATGCGCCGGCGCGACATGTCGCGCTGGGCCCGGCGGACGCGGGCCTTGAGTTCGGGGCTGCCTTCCTGCATGCGCGCTTCGTCGCGCACGTCCTGCCGGCTCATCTTGAGCTGCGAGTACCAGCGGAACCGCTGGACGCCGTAGTCGGCACCGGCCAGGACGACGAGCGCCAGGCTCCCCTGCCCGAGAAACGTCATCACGCGCGACCACCCGTAGGACGACGCCTCGAGCGGTGTCATCGCCACCAGCGCCGGGGCCTCCGTCTGCAGCGACCGCAGCGAGTAGTACGCCACCGCGCCAACCACCAGCATGCCGGCGACCGACTTCAGGACCTCGATGCTGGCCGGACCGGGCTTCAGGCGCGACAGCCCCTGCGTCGGGTTCAGCCGGTTCCAGTCGAGCTCGATCGCTTTCGGTGAGTAGGCAAACCCGACCTGGAGGACGCTGGCCAGGATCGACGCGAGAGCCGCCACCGCCATGGGCGGCCCGACGATCCGGGCCAGGAGCCCGGCGTCCTGCCACATGATGGTCGCGACGGTCGCCGCATCGATCCCGGCGCCCGGCTGATCGCCGAGCGCGCTGAGGCCGTGCATCAAGCGGTCCCGAATCGCCGTGATGGTGCGGATGCCGAACCAGCCCATCGCGAGCACCGCCGCGGCCAGCGAGAGGGCACCCGAGAGGTCCCGGCTCCGCGCGACCTGCCCGCGCTCGCGGGCGTCCTTGAGCTTCTTGGCTGAGGGCTTTTCTGTGCGCTCGCCGTTCTCCTGGTTGGCCATGGCGTCAGCGGAAGGCCCGCGAGAGCTCCGCGGCGAGCGACATGGTGGCGGGCAGGAAGCGGCCGATGACCAGCGGCAGCGCCCCGAGCGTCGCCGCCATGATCACCAGTCCGGCGAGCACGCGCACGGGCGCGCCGGCGGTCATCATGTTGAGGGACGGGGCCACACGCGCCACCAGGCCCAGCGCCAGTTCCACGAGCAGCAGCACGACGACGACGGGCATCGCGATGCGCACGCCCAGCACGAAGACCACGCCGATCATCGCGGCGACCGTGTTCGGCACGCTCGGGCCCAGGCTGCCCATCCCGATCGGCAGCGCCTCGTAGGACGCGAGCAGCGCGCGCAGAAACGCGTGGTGGGCGTTGGTCGCAAAGCAGATGACGGTCGCGAGGTTGGCGTAGAGCACCGCGAGGACGTTGTTGCGCACGCCCGACTGCGGGTCAATCAAGGAACCCATCGAGAGTCCGATTTGGTACCCCGTGAAGTGGCCCGCGAACTCGGCACCGAGGATGATGATGCGGATCGCCATGGCCAGCGCGAGTCCGATGGCCATCTCGCGCAGCACCACGAGGACCAGGGCGGTGGCCGGCAGTTCGGGCGGCACCGCCACCAGCGGTGCCACCACCAGCGCGAGAATCACGGACAGGCCCACGCGCAGGTGGGCCGGCGCGAACGACGCGCCGAAGAGCGGCGTGGCGAGCACCAGCATGCCGGGCCGGACCAGCAGCAGCGCCAGACCGCCGAGGGCGCCGAATCCGTTCATCGCACCAGTTCCGGGAGCCGTTGAATGAGGTTGGCCGCAAAGCCGCTGACCATGCGCAGCATCCACGGAAACGTGAAGGCGAAGACGATGAAGATCGCCACGGCGCGCGGTACGAACGAGAGGATGTTGTCCTGCACGGACGTGACCGTCTGCAGCACGCTCACCAGGATGCCCACGATGAGGCCGACGGCGAGCATCGGGAGCGACACGACAATGGCCGTGTCAATCGCCTGTCGCACGACACCCAGAACCAGTGCTTCGGACATCTCAGCCTCGCGTGGGGGAACTCAGAGAAAGCTGCGCACGAGCGATCCGACGAGCAGGTTCCAGCCATCGATCATCACGAACAGCAGCACCTTGAACGGCAGCGAGATCATCATGGGCGGCAGCTGCATCATGCCCATCGACAGCAGGGTCGTGGACACGACCAGGTCCACGAGCAGGAACGGCACGAACAGGAAGAAGCCCATCTGGAACCCGGTCTTCAGCTCGGAGATCGCGAAGGCGGGCACCACGACCCGCATCGGCAGGTCGGCCGACGAGTTCGGCCGTTCCAACCGGGCGAGCTGGACGAAGAGGGCGAGGTCGGCTTCGCGCGTCTGCCGCAGCATGAACTCGCGCAGGGGCGGCGCGCCCCGGTCGAGCGCCGTCGTGGCGTCGATCTGCCCGGCCATCGCAGGCGCAATCGCGAGTTCGTGGATGCGCGACGCGGTTGGCGCCATGATGAACGCGGTCAGGAAGAGCGTCAGGCCGATCACCATCTGATTCGACGGCATCTCCTGCGTGCCGAGCGCCTGCCGCAGGAAATGGAACACGATGGCGATGCGGGTGAACGACGTCATCATCACGAGCGCCGCCGGGATGAACGTGAGCAGTGTCAGCAGCAGGACGAGCTGCAGCGGCGCCGAGGCCGTGCCCACACCGTTGACCTGCACCTGCAGGTTCTGCGGCGCCTGGGCCAGCGCGAGGGCGGGTAGCCCGAGCAGGATGCCGGACAGCGCGGCGGACGTGCGCAGGCGCGCGGCGCTCATGCCCGCTCCCCGGCCGTGGCGCGCACCAGATTCTGATCGAACGTCGCGACGGGCTGAAGCTCGGTCACGAGCGACACGCCGCCCTGCGAGACGCCCAACAGCAGCCGTCGATTCTCGACCGTGACGATGACCAGCGAACGCCGGTCGCCGAGCGCAAGCGCGGATTCCACTCCCAACTGGCCGTTGACGCGCTTGCCGAGCATGCCCTTCCGCATCGCCCAGGCCAGCAGGCCCAACAGGCCAAGCACGATCGCCAGGGCCCCGAACGTGCGCCACAGCGAGGGCAGCACGACCGGCGCAGAGCCGACGAGCGTGTCGGACTGGGCGAGCAGGAACGGAATCACGGCGTCTGCACCCCGACCGGCGGCAGGATCCGGTTGAGCCGGATGCCCACGCTCTCGTCGGAGATCACGACTTCGCCGGTCGCAATCGCGACGCCGTTGACGCGCACCTCGAGGTCGGCGCCCGCCGCCTGCCGAAGCCGCACCACGGCGTTCGGCACGAACTGGACGCACTCACGCACGCGCACGGTGGTCGAGCCGAGCACGAAATCGATCGGGCACGGCACGTCCATGACCCAGTCCATGGGCCCGGCGATCGCGCCGGCCGGCTCAGAACTGGACAACAAACTCGGAGAAGAGGACATCGATGACCTTCTGACCGGGAAGAACCAGGCTCGCCTGGGCCTTGATGGCGTCTTTCAGCTTCTGCTTACCCTCTGAGGTGACCAGCGCCGGCGCCTGCTGCTGGGTGAGCAGCTCGAGAATCGCTGACCGCGCCTGCCGGAGCAGCACGGGCGTGTCCTCGATGTGCTTGGCCTCCTCGGGCGAACCCACGACGAGGTCGATCGTCATCTTCAGGAACCGCGTGCCGCCCGCGTCCGAGAGGTTCACGAGGAACGGCTCGAAGGACACGAGGCCCCGGTCCTCCGGCTTGACCTCGACGGGCGCGGCGCTCGCGCCACGCGTGAACCACCACGCCGCACCGGCGCCGCCGCCCCCGAGGACGACCACGAGCAGCAGGATCTTGACGAGGCCGCCCTTCTTCTTTCGCGCGGGCGCCGCAGCGGCGTCTGACTCTTCAGCAGCCACAGTTAACGCTCGCGAGAGACAGTGACGGGGGCCTCAGCCGGCGCAGAGGTCTCGACCTTCGGCGGCGCGCCCGCTTCGAGCGACTCCATCAGCGTGGCGAGGAACTGGGAGAACTCGGTGTTCGACACCTGGCCGTCCCGGTTCGTGTCGGCCCGCTTGGCCAGCTGATCGACCAGCGGCTGCAGATCGCCTGCCGGTGCTTTGTGAGTGCCTGAGTAACCGATTGCGTTGATCACGACTGCCTCCTGACATCTGCGTGGCGCTACGCCACGACTTCGAACACACCATCGGTCGGCGACCGACGCGGCCGTCGATGCGACCGCTCGTCCTTGTCCTCCGGCGCCGCCCCCCGCTCACCCGGGTCCCGCTCATCGCGGGTCTCGGACGCCGACTCCTGGATCTCGAGGTGGCCGAGCGTCAGTCCCTGATCCGAAAGGCTCTGGCGCAGCCAGCCCTGGTGGCTCTGGAGCCAGTCACGGACGACGGCCGTGTCCGACTGGACGCGTGCCGTCACCTGTCCGTCATCGACGCGCACCGATATCGTGAGATCCCCGAACTGCGCCGGATCCAGCCGGATGTGGGCTTCGCCCACGCCGCGCGTCCACTGCAGACGGATGGCCTGAACAATCTGTGACGTGGTGTCCGACGGCAACGGCTCAGCCGTCGGAGGCGCAGCCGCGTCGGTCTGCGCCAGCGCGACGCGCCAGCCGTACGTCTGCGTGACGGGCGATATGGGCGACAGCGACATTGCCGCGGCTGGCCCGCTGACCAGCCGTTCGACGGAGGGCCGAGGTGCGCCTTCAGCCTCATCGCGGCCACGCGCGAAGCGGTGCGACCCGCCAGACGTGTTCGCCGACAGGCCCGCCGCGGCGGGGACCACAGGCATCTCGACGGGAGCGCGTTCGGGAGACGACGCCAGTGTGGCTGTCGCGGACCCGTCCTCACTCTCCGAAGCCAGCTCATCGAGCAGCGTGGGCAGCGAGCCGTGCCCCGCGCTGTCAGCGTCGGGCTGGTCCGCCGCCGCGAACGGATGCGCGGTGGTGGCGTCAGCGACCGCCGAGGCCTCACCCGTGCTGGCACCCGGCGGCAGTCCTTCGGCGTGGGCTCGCCGTGGCTGTCGTCGCGATTCACCCGAACCACCCACCATGGTCGAGAACCCGCCGGCCTGCGGCTCGGCGGTCTCTTCGGCCTGACCAGTCTCCGCCTCACGCCCATCGGGCTGCATGCCCAGAGGCCAGAGCACCGGTGCGCGGTTCGGTGTCTGATCAGGCGCGACGATGAGGACGGGCACGCCCGCGACGTCCTCGGCACCGCCCTCGGCGCGCGCGGTGGAGGCGTCGTCTGCGCTGACCTCGTCGCCGCTCGTGCGCGCAGAAGGTCCGGAGGTCAACCAGGTCGCCGACAACGCAAGGTCGAAATCGACGTCAGCGAGGACGGCGGCATCCGCCGCCCCGTCTGCGGGAGACCCGAGCGCGCGCAGGGCATCGACGAACGACGTGAACGACGACGGGTCGGCCGTTCCCTCGCCTGTCGGCGAGGGAACGACCGGCGCGTCGGCCGAACGGCCCGTGACCCCGATGCTGGACAGATCGAACACCCGTCAGTCCTATCGCTTGAGGTTGAGGGTTTCGATGAGCAGCTCGTCGGCCACGGTGATGCTCTTCGAGTTGGCCTGGTAGCCGCGCTGGGCGAGGATCATCTGCGTGAACTCCTGCGCGATGTCCACGTTGGACTGCTCGAGGGCCGCGCCGATGAGCGATCCACGCCCGCCGCTGGCCGCCGCACCGACGTTGGGCACACCGGAGTTCTCGGTCTCGCTGAACATGTTGGTGCCCAGCTTGATGAGGCCCTGCGGGTTGTTGAAGGTCGCCAGCGCCACCTGCGCCACGACGATCGACCGTCCGGCACCGAAGGCCGCGACCATCTCGCCGCGGTTGTTGACGCTAATGATGCTGGCCACGGCGCCCGAGGGCAGGCCGTTCTGGCTGATCGACGACGTCGCCGACTGCGTGGCAAACCCGGAGAGGTTGCCGTCGCCGTCGGCGTCCACGAGGTCCCACGTGAAGTTGGTCGCCGTCGCGCCGTTGATCCACGCCGGGCTGGTGATCGTGACGTCGGCCGCCGCCGCACCGTTGACCTGCGCCAGCGCGCCGAGGCCGTCGAACGTGACGTCGCCCGTCGCGATGGAGAACGGCGTGCCGGCGGTCCCGCCCGTGACGTCCTCGCCGGGCACGAAGATCTCGTAGTCCCAGCCGGTCGCCCCGGTCTTGGTGTAGGTGATGGTCGCAATGTGTTCGGCGCCCAGCGTGTCGAGAATCGGCAGCGTCGCGCTGAACGTGGCGCCCACGGCCGCCGACGCGTCGAGATTGGACTGCGTCGTGAACGACGTGGTCGGCGTCGGCTGACGCAATTGCCCCGGCGGGATGACGATCCGGCCCGGCTGCGTCGAGGTGTCCATCGTACCGGTCAACGGGTTGAGCGTGGTCCAGCCCTGGACGGGCCGGCCATCGGTGGTCACGAGCATGCCTGTCGCGTCGAAGCGGAAGTTGCCCGCCCGCGTGTACGACCGTTCGGCGGAGTCACCGATGACGAAGAAGCCGGAGCCCTCGATCGCCGCGTGCGTCGAGACGCCCGTGCTTTCGATGCCGCCCTGGGTGAAGCTCGGAGAGACTTCGGCGACCGTGACCCCGAGGCCGATCTGCATGGGGTCCTGGCCCAGGCCGCCGACCGACCGGCTGACCAGGTCCGCGAAGTTGACGGTGCTCGCCTTGAAGCCGACGGTATTGATGTTGGCGAGGTTGTTGCCGATGACGCTGAGCTTCTGCTGGTTCGCGTTCAACCCGGAGAGGCTGGCGGAGAACGATCCCATGGACACTTAGTTGCCTCCTTCAGAGGGCGCGTCCCCGCCGGTGGCGAGGACCAGGTCAAACGAACTGCGAAGCGCAGACATGTCGTCGCGGATGTCCTGCAGCTGCTCGAGCGAGCTGAACTGCGCGAGCTGGGCCAGGAACTCCCCATCGGCCTGAGGCTCGAGCGGGTTCTGATGCTGCAGCTGCGTGACGAGCAAGGAGAGAAAGGCGTCGCGTCCGAGATCGGATTCGCGCGGGGCGAGCGTCGTCGCGCTCGTCGTGTCGGTGCCCGCCGTCGTGCCGGAAATCGCGTCAGTCATACAACTGCTCCTCGTCTGTTGTGGCCTCGGTCTCGCGCGACACGAACCTGATGCGCGCGAGCTCGTCGATGGCCTTGCGCTCGTGGCCCGCCTCGAGGTCCTGGTGGCGCTCCCAGGCGCGCTCGCGGAGTCGCTCGAGGGCCAGGCGCTTTCGGCGCGCCTCCCGCCAGACCTCCTCGGCCAGTCGGGTGATGGCGTCCAGTCGCTCGGCGTCCGCCGCCCGCTGCGCCACCGTGGCTGTCAATGCCGTAATCCAATTCCGATGCCACAACAGGGTGTCGATGTCGGTGCCCCGTCGTTGCTCGCGCTCGAGGGACTGCTGTGCGGCCGTCCTGGCAGCCGCGGCCGCGTCGCGCAGCTGATGGGCCGCCCGTGAATCGGCCTCGGCCTGCGCGACGGCGGTCGCGGCGGCGCGTTCCTGCTGGTGTCGGAGTTCGAGCGCGGCCGCCGCTCGAAAGCGGAATGCCGCCATGGCTAGACGGACGCGAGCGCGGAAATAGCGTCGGCGAGCCGACCGCTCGTGTCGGCTGACTGACACAGAAACCGCGACAGCGACTCACGGCGTGAGAGGGCCGCGTCCACGCGTGGGTTGCTGCCGGGCACATAGGCACCGACACTGACCAGATCCTCGGTGTCGCGCAACGTGGCCAGCCAGTCGCGCACGGCGGCAGCCCGCGCCCGGTGCTCCGGCGTGGTCACGGCGGGCATCGTGCGGCTCACCGAATGCAGGATGTCGATGGCGGGATAGTGGTTGCGCGCCGCCAGGTCGCGCGACAAGCACGATGTGCCCGTCGAGGATGCCTCGCACCGCGTCCGCAATCGGCTCGTTGTGGTCGTCGCCGTCAACGAGCACCGTATAGAACGCGGTGATGCTGCCCTGCCCCGTCAGCGCGCCAGCGCGCTCGAGCAACCCGGGGAGCCGGGCGAACACCGACGGCGGATACCCCTTTGCGGTCGGCGGCTCGCCGGCGGCCAGGCCGACCTCGCGCTGCGCCATCGCAAACCGCGTGATCGAGTCCATCATGAGCAGGACGTGCTTGCCCTCCGCGCGGAACGACTCGGCGATCGCCGTGGCGGCATAGGCCGCGCGCAGGCGCGCGAGCGGCGGGCTGTCCGAGGTGGACACGACGACGACCGACCGTTCGAGGCCCTGCGGTCCGAGGTCGTGCTCGAGAAAGCTGCGGACCTCCCGGCCTCGCTCGCCGATGAGGCCCAGGACGACGACGTCAGCCTCGGTGCCCCGCGCCATCATGCCGAGCAGCGTGCTCTTGCCCACGCCGCTGCCGCCGAACACCCCGATGCGCTGGCCTCGGCCACACGTGAGCAGCGCGTCGATGGCACGCACGCTGGTCGAAAGCGGCACCGTGATCGGCTCACGGACCATGGGGTTGAGCGCCTCGGGCCGGAGGGGCGCGACGCTGGACGTGTGCAGCGGACCGTGGCCGTCGATCGGCTCGCCGAGGCCGTCGATCACACGGCCCAGCAGACCCGGGCCGACCGGAATGGTCAACGCGCTCCCGCGCGCGACGATGCGGTCCCCCGGCCGGACGCCCGCCGTATCCCCGAGTGGTACCGACAACAGGCGCCCGTCGCGAAAACCGACGACCTCGACGGGCAGGGCCGGCCCACGGCCGGTCCGGACCTCGCAGATCTCCCCCACGCTGGCGGCCGGACCGGTCGATTCGACGAGGAGGCCGACGACGCGCACGACATGACCGATGACCGGCGCGGTTTCGAGCGTCGCCACACGCGCGAAGTACGGGCCCAGCGGCAGTGACGCCTCAGCGACTGGTGTCGTCGCCATCGTGACCGCCCTCGACCATCGCGGGCTCGCCGAGCACGCCGCGAGAGAGTTCCTGGAGCTGAGACTCGACGCCGGCCTCGATGATGCCAAAGGCGGAACGGACCAGGCAGCCGCCGGGCGAGACCTGAGGATCGGCGACCACCTGGATGTGGGCGGCCGACAGGGGCAGCCGACCTTGCGCGGTCGCCGCCTCGTGGTCGGCCGGATTGAGATGGACGGTCGCGGCCACATCGTCGCCCAGCCGGGCGATCGCGAGGCGCGCCATGTCGAGCAGGGTGTCGGGGTCGGCCTCGATCTGGCGCCGGACGATCCGCTCGGCCATCGTGATCGCGAGGCGGACCAGGTCGCGTTCGGTGCGCCGCATCATGTCCGCGCGCAGGACGCCGATGCCGTCGATCGTCTCGACCAACCGGCGCACGATGGCCTCGGTGCGGGCCGTGGCGGCCTCGTCGCCGAGGCGCCGGCCTTCTTCCAGGCCGCGCGCGTACGCCTCGGCCGCGGCGGCCTCGACGCGCTCGGTGAGCGACAGCCGCGCGCCCGCGTCGCCGTGCGGGCCGGTGGCACGTCCGGCGACGGGCCGACCAGCCATCGGGACGGCGTCTGGACGCGGCACGGCGTCGGGCCGCAGCCAGCGCATGCGGACGGCCGGCGCGCCGCCAGAGACCAGGCGCGCGCTACTAGGTGACATAGGCCTCTCCGGATCCGGCACCGGTCGTGATCAGGCCTTCTTCCTCGAGCTTCCGGGCGATGGTGACGATCTCCTGCTGCGCCTTCTCGACCTCGCGCAGGCGCATCGCGCCGAGCATCTCCATCTCTTCCTTCATGAGATCGACGGCGCGCTTCGACATGTTCGCGAAGAACCGCTGCTTGATCTCGTCGCTCGCACCCTTGAGAGCGACGGTCAGCGTCTTCTTGTCGGCGCGGTTGGCGATCTCGCGGATCCCGGACTCTTCGATGTTGGTGATGTCCTCGAAGACGAACATCAGGTTCCGGATGGCCATGGCCGTGTCGGGCGCGGTCTCCTCGAGCTTGGCCAGCGACGGCCGGCTGACCGCGCGATCGAGGCAGTTGAACAGCTCGGCCACGGCCCGCACGCCACCGCGCTGCTCGCGGCTCGGCCCGCCCAGCCCGCGCAGCCGCTGCTCGATGACACCTGAAATGCGCGCAATGACGTCGGGCGGAATGTCACCCAGGCTGGCCATGCGCAGCAGGACGTCCACACGCAGGTCGTCTGGCAGCTGTTCGAGCAGTTGCGCCGCACTCGACGGATTCAGGTGCGCCAGAATCAGCGCCGTGGTCTGTGGATGCTCGCCCAGGATGAACTTCGACAACTGCGCCGGGTTGGCCCGGCCGAGTGAGCTCAGCACCGCGGTGGTGTGCAACGAATGGGTGATGCGATCGAGGATGCGGCGCGAGTGGTCTGGCCCGAGGCCCTTGGTCAGCAGCCGTCTGGCCTGCTCGACACCACCCGAGGCCAGCGGGGCCGTCCCGACAGAGGTCGAGATCTCGTTGAGCACCTGCTCGCCCAGCTCGGGCGGGACGACGCCGATCGAGGCGATCTCCCTGGCCACACGCTCGATCTCGTCCTCATGCAGGTGGCGGAACACCGCCGCGGCCCCATCGTCGCCGAGCATCATGAGCGTGATCGCGGCCTTGCGGGCGCCAGTCACCGCAGCCGGTGTGGCCGGTGTGGCCGCCATCAGCGTTCCTCCTCGGCCATCCAGCCGCGGACGATCCGGGCCAGTTGCTCGGGCTCGTCATTCGCCAGCTTCGCGACGCGCTTGGTGAGGACCGGCAGCGGGGCGCCCGCGGCGCTCGAGCGGTCCGCGCCAGGCTCCATCTGGTGCTCCATCTCGGAGACCGTCGGGAGGCGCGCGGCGCCGGCCGGCGCCGGCAGGGCCTGGGCCTGGGCCAGCGACCCGGCGCGACGCGCGAGCGGTCGAAGCACGCCAAAGAGCGTGAACAGCGCGAGCCCGAAGATCGTGCCGTAGCGCAGCGCGGCCGGCCAGGACTTCGTGGCGAACTCGAGCGCCTGTGTGCTGAAGCCGGGCGCGGCCGGTGCCGGCTCATCGATCATCGGCTCGAACGCGATATTCTCGACCGTCAGCTGGTCGCCCCGGGTCGGATCGAGACCGACCGAGGCGGCGACGAGTTTCTGCAGGCTCTGGATTTCGGCCGCCTCGCGCGGCTTGGTGGTCGTGGCCGGCGCCTGGCCGTCCACCTGCGTCGTCACGTGCTCGTCGTCGATGAGCACGGCCACCGAGAGGCGGGCCAGCTGGCCCTGCGGCGACACGGTGTGGCGCGTGGTCTTGCTGACCTCGAAGTTGGTGGTCTCGGCCGATTGGCCTGGGCCCGACAACGGCACGACCGCGCTTGACGCCGGCGCCGCCGTGGCGACGACAATCGGGGTCACAGCCGGGGTCGCCGACGGATTGGCCGCCGAGGCCGCGGACGCCGGCGGGGTGTTCGCAGCCGCGCCTGCCGCGGTCACCGGCGTCATGGGCGGCGGCAGATTGGCCCGCGTCCCTGAAGGCCCGGTCGCGTTGGCAGCAGAGGCGGCCAACTCGGTCGATGTCTGCCGGCTTCGGAGCACCGTCGTCGGCTCGTAGCGTTCTTCGGTCTGCTCGACCGTGTCAGTCCGCAGGACGGCCGTGACGTTCACGCGCGCACGGCCAATGCCGACCACCGGTTCGAGCAAGGACACCACGCGCGTGGCCAGTTCGCGTTCGATCTGGCGCTGCCGTTCGCCGGTCGGCGCCACCGGTCTGCTCAGCCGCCGCGTCATCGGCCGACTTGGTGAGCGACCGCCCGTACGTGTCGAGAATAGTGACGGCCTCGGGGCGCAACGATTCCACGCTGTTCGAGATCAGCCCGGCGATCCCGCGTGCGGTGTCTGGGGCCAGCGGCCGATTGGCTTTGAGGCGAAGGACCACGGAGGCCTTCGCGGGCTGGTCGCGGTCCACGAAGAGCGAGTCCTTCGCCATCGCAATGTGCACCCGCGCGCTCGACACCTCCGCGAGCGTCGAGATGGTGCGCGCCAGTTCGCCCTCGAGGGCGCGGCGATAGTTGACGTGCTCGAGAAACTCCGTCGTCCCGAACGCCGGCCGATCGAAGATCTCGAAGCCGATACGTCCCGCCGAAGGCAGGCCATCGCTGGCGAAGTCGAGTCGCAATTCGTCGGCCCGCTCGGCCGGCACGCGGACGGAGCGCCCACCAGCGTCGAGTTCATACGGCACCTTCGCCGCCTTCAGCTTGGCCACCACCGCGGAGGCCGTCTCCGAGTCCATGTCGGCGACCAGCAGCGTGTAGTTGGGTGCAGACAGCCAGTACGCCGACGTGACGAAGACGACGACGACGGCGGCGAAGACCGAGACGAGGCCAAGGATCTGCTTGGCCGACAGGGCTTCGGCCAGCTTCTTGAGATGCGTGAAGAGCTGTTCGGGATTCACGGGTCAGGATGTCCGGTCAGACAGGCATGCGCATCACGTCCTGATACGCCTGCACGAGCTTGTTGCGCACCTGGACGGTCAACTGCAGCATCACGTCGGCACGCTGCAGCGCGATCATGGCTTCGTGCACGTCACCGGTGCCGTCGAGCATCCGGCCGACGGCCGCATTCGCGTCCCCCGACGAGCCTTCGACGGCGTTGACGAGCGACGCCAGCGCGTCGCCGAATCCTTCAGAAGCCGTGCTCGACGCGGCGCCGGGAATGGCCGGCGGCGTCAGAGCGGAGCGTGTGGTGCCGAGGGCATCAATGGCCATGGCTTACTTCGCCAGCTCCAGGGCCTTCTGGACCGTGTCGCGGATCAGCCCGATCGCGTTGAGGTTGGCCTGGTAGGCGCGCGCGGCGCCCAGCATGTCCACCATCTCTTCGGCGACCTCGACGTTGGGCACGGCGACGAAGCCGTCCGCATCGGCGTCGGCGGCAGACGGATCGAAGCGGCGCGGAAACTCCGACTGGTCCTCGATGACGCCCGCCACGCGGACGCCGCTCGCCCTGGTGCCAGCCTCGCCGAGCCTGGCTTCGAACGGCATGGTCTCGAGGACCACAGACCGGCGCCGATAGGGCTCGCCGTTCTCGGTGCGCGTGGATTCGGCGTTGGCCAGGTTGGACACGGCCACTTCCATGCGGGCACGCTGCGCGTCCAGGGCGCTGGCGCTGGCGTTGATGGCGGAGAGCAGTGAAGACATGATCAGCGTCCTTCGTTGATGGCGTAACGGACGAGACGAAACTTGGCGGCCAGGACAGTCTGGGCGGCGCCAAAGTCACCGCCGGCGCGGCCGAGCGCCAGCAGTTCGCGGTCGAGCTGCACGTTGTTCCCGTCGCGCCGCAGCGGCAGGTGCGCGGCGTCCACCACCTCGGATGAGACCGGCGTCGCGCCACGCGGTGTGCCGAAATGGCCGCTGTCGGTGGCCGCCAGAGAACTGGAGGCGCCGAGCTCCGCGTCGAGGGCTTCGGTGAAGCGAACCTCTTTGGCCAGGTAGCCAGGCGTGTCGAGATTGGCGAGGTTGCTCGCCGCGACGGTCTGCCGTTCGACCGCTCGACTCATCTGTCGCCCGAGGGCGGCCATGATGGCGGCGTCGCTGCGAATGTCGGTCCCCATCGCTCCTCCTGTCGTCCGCGCGCAGGACCGCGGCGGACAGCAGGCGCAAGAGCAAGAGTGGTGCCGGGGACGATGACGGCGGGCCGACTCGGCCTGCCGCCGATCGATCCAAGAGGTGCGGCGAGCCCAGCGGGGCCGCGCCGGTCTTGCGCTCAGGCCCGGCTCGGCACGACGGGGGCAGGGCCCCCCGGGTTTCCGGCCATATTCCCGGGCAGCTGACGGGCCGCGGGGGCGCAGACGTGTCGGTAGGTCGACACCTCAGTGCCGGCAGACCGACACTCCGCCCAGGCATCTCGGGGGCGGGACGCGGGCGCCGCGCATCGCGGGCGGGTGTCGAAAACCGCACACGGACGGCCGGTTTTCGACGGTCGGCCGTCGCGGACCGTCACGGTGTCAGGATTCCGTGAGAAAAATCCCCCACCTGTCCGAAACTTGACGGCCCGGCGCACGCCAGTGCGAGCGGACGCGCAAATCCCTGCGATTCCGTGCAAACGCGAGACGGACATCGAGATTGTCCACAACCTCGTCCACTGGCACGGGCGTTGCTATAGGACGGCCTCGCCTGCCGTGTTCGTGTAATCGGCAGCTCGAGACAATTCATCAGGGACGCTAGATCTCCGCCTCCCAGGGGACCAAGCTCTATGTCAGACCGCGATCGCCAGACTGTACTTATTGTTGAAGAAGGCGCCGACGCCCGTCACATGATCGCCGAGTCGCTCGACGCGGCCGGCTTCAGCGCCGCGCAGTCCCCCAGCGCCGCCGATGCGCTGGCCCGGCTCGAGGGTTTCGCCTACGACGCCCTGGTGATTGACGTGAGCCTGCCGGACGCCGACGGGCTCGACGTCCTCGATGACGCCCTCTCGCGGTACCCCGACATGCGCTGCGTCGTCACGGCCGGCTTCGGCAACATCGACCACGCGGTGCGCGCGCTGAAGCGCGGGGCGGTGGACTTCCTGATCAAGCCGTTCCAGCTGATCCAGCTCGAGCAGGTGCTGCGCACGGCCCTCAGCGAGCGGCGCCTCCAGAACGAGAACGCGGAGCTCAAGGCGCGCCTGAACGACAGGTTCCGGTTCGGGGGCCTGGTCGGCAGCGGCCCCGGGATGCGCCGTCTGCTGCAGACGCTCGAACTGGTGTCGCCGATGAACAGCACCGTGCTGATTCAGGGAGAGACGGGCACGGGCAAGGAACTGGTGGCCCGGACGATCCATCACAACAGCCTCCGGCGCGATCAGCCGTTCGTCGCCTTCAACGCGGCGGCGATTCCGGAGGGCCTGGCCGAG
Source organism: uncultured Acidobacteriota bacterium (assembly GCA_963738485.1). Classification (GTDB taxonomy): domain Bacteria; phylum Acidobacteriota; class Vicinamibacteria; order Vicinamibacterales; family SCN-69-37; genus CAVTWK01. The sequence continues at coordinate 347,306 of CAVTWK010000002.1, read as the reverse complement.
GCCGAACTGTTCGGTCACGTGAAGGGCGCGTTCACCGGCGCCATCAACGGACGCGTCGGGCGCTTCGAAGCCGCCGACAAGGGCACGCTCTTCATCGACGAGGTCTCGTCGATGTCGATGGCGCTCCAGGCCAAGCTGCTGCGCGCGCTGCAGGAGCGTGAGGTCGAGAAGGTCGGCACGAGCAAGCCGCTCAAGATCAACACCCGCGTGATCGCCGCGTCGAACGTGGACCTGCAGACGATGGTGCGCGAGGGCACGTTCCGCGAAGACCTCTTCTATCGGCTCAACGTCGTCCGGGTCGTCATTCCCGCCTTGCGCGAACGCCGCGAGGACATCCCGGGGCTGGCCCAGCACTTCGTGCAGCAGTCGTGCGAGAACAACGGGATGAAGACGAAGCAGTTGAGCCAGGGCGCGCTGCGCTGCCTGATGGCCTTCAACTGGCCCGGTAACATCCGGCATCTGCAGAACGCGATCGAACACGCGGTGGCGATGAGCGGCGATTCGCATGAGCTCAGGCCGGAGAGCCTGCCCGAGGAGATCATCGCGCCCGAGATTCAGGTCGGCTCGGTGACGCTGCCGGACATGCCGGACGAAGGCATCAACTTCGTGTCGATCATGTCGAAGGTCGAGCGCGAGCTCATCCTCCGCTATATGGCCAAGGCGGGCGGCAACAAGCGGCGCGCGGCGCGGCTCCTGAGCCTCAGCCGGACCACGCTCATCGACAAGCTGCACCGGCTCGGCGTGCACGACACGTCTGCCGCGTAACGCGAGACGCGGCGGCCATCCGTCTCGGTCCCGGCGCCCTCCTGCGCCGGGCCGGGTCGGCCTCGTCCCTCCTCGTCCTCTCGGACCGACCGCTCGCGCCTCGGGACTGCACGGTTCGGCGCGGGAACGCCCCCAGAGCCCTCAATCCGGCCGGGCGCCCGCCGATTGCACCACCAGGCACACGCAGTCGCTCCCCTATGAACAACATCGTCGAACTGGGTCTTCGCGGCGGGCCAGCCCAAGCGGCCCCTCCTCCTCCTGCACCGGATGCGATCCAGCCGTCCGAGGTCGTGGCACCACCGCCGCCCGTGGCGGTCGTCAATCCGTCCCGCCAGACCGCACCGAGCGCGACGTCAGCTTCCGCTTCCTCCTCCGCCATCGCGCCTGCGCCATCGGCGGCGAGCCGGGCCCCGGCGCCCGACGACGGCGGCCTGGCGGGCCTGGTCGATTGGCTGCTGGTCGTCCTGCGCGACGGGGCGCCGGTGTCGGATCCGGCCGACGAGTCCGACTTCGTCCTCAAGATTGACCGGCAGCGCGACCAGTTCGCCCGGTCGTCGGGACGCGAGCGGGCCAAGGCGATCGACAAGTGTCTCGCCGTCTGCGAGGGCTACCTGCAGCAGTCGCGCCGGTACGTGAACCATCGCGAGAAGGAACTGATCGAGATCATCGACCTGCTGCGGCGGGCCTCGACGCAGATGGCCGGCGACTCGTCGGACTTCAACGCGCAGGTCATCGCCAGTTCCGAGCGGGTGCTCAACCTCTCACGGCTGGACGACATCCGCGACCTCAAGCAGCGGCTGTCGGCCGAGGTCTCGGACCTCCGGATGTCCGCCGTGGCAAAGCAGAAGCGCGACCGAGAGGCGGTGACGCAGCTGACCGAGCGGGTCGAGACCCTCCAGTCGAACCTGGCGCGGGCCGAGGAAGAAGCCTCGATCGACGCCCTCACGATGGTGTCCAACCGGGGCGGGTTCGACAGGGCGCTGCGACGCCTGGTCGCCAACGCCCGGCGGGGCAAGACGCACCTGACGCTGGCGATGCTCGACATCGACCACTTCAAGGCGATCAACGACACGCACGGGCATCCGGTGGGCGACCGCGTGATCCTCTGCACCGCGCAGGCGATCCAGAGGGGCGTCCGCAAGGTGGACATGGTGGCGCGCTACGGCGGCGAGGAGTTCGCCGTGCTCATGCAGGACGCGCGGGCCGACGAGGTCGAGGAGCGATTCAAGATCCTGCTCGCCGAGATCGCCGCCAGCACCTACAGGATCGACGAGGGCGAGGCCGCGAAGGCGATTCGCTTCACGATCAGCTGCGGGCTGGCAGAACTGGACGGCAACGACACCGAAGCCGACCTGGTCCGCCGGGCCGACGAGGCGCTTTACGAAGCCAAGCGCAAAGGCCGCAACCGCGTCGCGATGCGCAAGAAGTCGATGCTCAGCCGGCTCTTCGCGTCCGGGAGCTGACGCAGTAGGCCCGGAACCTCGCAGACTTCCAGAGGCTTCGCTGCGCCCAGGGAGAAGTCCCGGAACGGACGCAGACGTCCCGGAACCTCGCTGCGCTCGGCTGAAGTCCCGGAGCTTCGCTGCGCTTCGCAGAAGTCCCGGCGCTGACGGTGACTCAGCGAGGTCCGTACCGTTCGGCGGCCTTGGCGCGGGCGCGTGCGGCCCATTCCTCGCGATCGCGCGGCGCCGACGATGTCACGAGTGAGTCCACCAGGCGGCGCGCGACGACCGTCACCTCCTCCACCGCCGTGTGGAACGCGGCCTCGTTGGCCTGCGACGGCTTGGTGAATCCCGACAGCTTGCGCACGAACTGCAGCGACGCGGCTCGGACTTCGTCGTCGGTCGCCGGCGGATCGAAGTTGAACAGGGTGCGGATGTTGCGGCACATGCCGTCATTCTAGGACGAGGCGGGAGGCGTCACGCGGAGAGGCGGAGGCCCGATCACGTGGAACCGCGGTCACGCGGAGCCGCGGAGGTTGATGGCGATTCTTTCGGCCGCCGAGGCCGACCTGACGACTCTGGCCGCGGCTTCCGGGAGTCTTTCAAGCGTTCGCACAGGAGCCTGCGGCAGCTCGCTGAACGAGCCCATCGCTCTCCAGGGTCGCGTAGGATTCGCTCATGGGCCAAATCGGCGCATTCCTGGTGGCACTGACGATCACGGCCGCCATCGCCATTCCCGTGCATCGCACGCTGCAACGTCGCCCCGAACTCGTGGTCCGGGGGATGTTGACAATCGGGGCGGTGCTCATGCTGGCCGGAGCCATCTTACTGACTTGGCGGTAGCCGTGCTCGAGTCGTCGAAGTCGTCAGACGGGAGGCGAGAAAGTTGGTCGGGGCGACTGGATTCGAACCAGCGACCCTCTGCTCCCAAAGCAGATGCGCTACCAGGCTGCGCTACGCCCCGACCGAATCTCCATCTTACTGCGGAGCCCGCATCGGCCGCGAGTCCGGAACTGGCGCGCAAGTCCCGGGCCGCTGCACCTCGGGCACCCGCCCCGTCAGCACCTCGATGGGCTAGTCCTCCAGCACCTCCGAGGTCTTCAATTGTCAGCACCTCGCGAGTTGCCCCCAGCCCCTCGCGGTCTCGTCCCTGAGCACCTCCGACGTCCCTGTCGGCGTTGAGATGGGGCGCGACGAGTACAGAAAACGGGCGGCCTCGTCTCACGACGAAGCCGCCCGAACCTTGCCGAAAACCTAGATCAGGCCGTTCAGCGAGCGAAGCGCCCGGACGCGAACCTTGCGGCTCGCGGGCTTGGCCTTCAACATGACGTCCTCACCCGTGAACGGGTTGCGGCCCTTGCGCGCCTTGGTGGCGGGCTTGTTGACCGCCTTCAGCTTCATGAGCCCGAGGAAGTTGAACTCGCCCACACCCTTCTTGCCCAGGTCGGCGGCGATGATCGTGGTGAGGGCCTCGAAGACCTCCTTCACCTTGCCCGGCTTGAGATCCGTACCGAGCGCGATCTGCTTGACGACGTCGCCACGCGAACGACGCTTGGACGCCGGGGCAACCTTGAACGGCTTCTTGGCTTTTGCGGTCTTTGACATGTGAGCATCCCTACCAGTTGGTGAGTCGTCGGGCTCGCTGGGCCTCGGACGACACTGCGAATGGAGACCCACCAGGGCCTCATCGGCTGATACATGAGCCGGCGTCCTGCGCCGAATCACGACAGCGCCGTTAGTGTAGCGCGTCTCGCGTGCGGTGAAACGCGTCTTTTTGACGTGATCGTCGCGAACGTGGCTCCCGGCGTGTGTCTCCGCACGCGCCGGGAGACGGCCGTCAGCGGATCGGCGGTCCCCAGATCGCCGGACCGAGCATGCCGCGATTGACCGTGCGATCGGCCGGATCGACGTCGGGCGATCGGTTGCCGGGCACGCGGGCAAACGCGATGCGAAACGCGTCCAGGTCGAACGGGGTCGGCGCCACCGGCCCGACCGGACTCATGATCGACGACCGTCTCGTGAGGTGGTGATACCCGAGCGCGTGCCCCAGTTCATGCGCACGCAGCACCCGGCGCGCGGGCGTGGCCGTCGCGTCGAAGCCGCGATCGATCATGACCAGGCCGCCGATGACCGTGCCATCGGACCGCACGAGCCAGCGTCCGTATCCTTCGAACCCGGTCTGTTCGAACAAGCCCTCGACCCGCGCCACCGTGATCACGTTCGCCCTGAGCACCGCGACACGGTCGCCCACGGCCGCGGTGGCACGGGAAACGCCAGAAAACGCGGCAAATGCCCCGCCTGTCAGCTGCGGGAGGGCCCACGACAGGTCGTCACCGATCCCATCGGCCTCGGCCTCGGTCATCGTCGCCTCGAGCGCCGTGCCTTCCGACATCTCGACGCCCTCGAAGGCGAGCACGCGCCGCTCGATCGCCAGCGGCGGCGCGCTGGTCCAGCGTGCCAGGCCGGGGTCGCGCAGCATCTGATCGAACGACGCCAGGTCGAACGACGCCGGGATCAGCGTCACCAGCGTGTTGCCGCCAGGCACCCGCATCGTCGTCACCCGCTCCACGACGCCGGCCCCGGAAAACCGCACCGGGTGCACGTCGGTGCTGCTGGTGGTCGCCAGCACCTGAAACCCGCCGTCGCTATCCGCACTGGTCGAGACGATGCCGTCGCCAGTGATGGACACATTCGGCACGCCCTCCTGGCTGAGGACGTCTACCACCCGCCCGCGGGTCGAGCCGGACGCCAGCAGCCGGAAGTCCTCGACGCGATCGGCGGCGAGCGTCACCGCGAGGCGGCGCGGCAGGTGGCCGGCCCCCGACGCCTCGAGGTCGATCGTCCCGGCGTCGAGGCCGCTCAGAAGGTAACGTCCCGCGCTGTCCGTGGCGCTCCGCTGGTCCGCATTCCGCCCAGAAAGGACGCGCACCTCCGCACCGCCAAACGGCAATCCCAGGCTGTTGTAGACCACGCCGCTGATGCTGAAACGGCTCACCGGCGAGGTGGGCGAGGCCGGCAGGTTGAAATCGAGTGCGAGATCGCCGATCAGCACCACCGTCGATTCCTGTGCGCCGAAGCCTCCGGCCGTCGCACGGATCCGCAGCTCTCCGGCCGGCACACCGGACAAGGCGTAGCGCCCCTCGACGTCGGACTCGGTGCGTTGGCCGATCCCGACGCCGGAGACCACCTCGACGGTGGCGGCCTCCACCGCGCGGCCATCCGCGGCGGCGCGCACGACGCCGGCAACGCGGAACCGGTCAGACGGGGGGACGTCGCCGTCGCCCGGATCCACGTCGAGCGCGACGTCGAAGGTCTGATTCTCGCGAAGGGCGATCGTCGCGTTGCGCGGGAGCAATCCTGTGGCGCTCACCCGCAGGGTGAACTCCCCCGGCAGCAGCTCGGCGAACGCGTAACGACCCTGCGCGTCGCTCAGCGTGCTGCGGGGCCCGCCCGGACCCGACAACAACTCGGCCCTCGCCCCGACGATCGGTCCCCCACCCACGCGCGTGACCGTACCCGAGAGGGTGAAACGCGGCTCGACCACCGGCGTGGGCGTCGTCGGTCCCTCGGTGCCACAGGACGCGACAAGGACGAGGCACACGAATACCCAGATCGGGCGTGCATGTGCCGTGATGAAGGCCCGCAGCGGCATCCGTGGTCCCTTGCTGCAAGATTACCGCCGAACCGCGGCCACGGCCGGCTACGACGGGGCCGGCAGCCATTCGAGGTAGACCAGGGGCACGCCCCGGTAGCTCACGCGTCCCACCTCGCGAAAGCCGCAGCGCGCATAGAACGGCCCGGCGCCGGCCAGGCCGTCGTACGCGTCGAGCCGCAGACCGGTGCCGGGCGTGGCCCCGACACGCGCCTGCGCCTCGCGCACGAGCGCGCGACCCACGCCCATTCGCTGCAGGTGAGGCGCGACGGCCATATCCGTGAGGTACCAGGGGTGAGGGACGTCGGTGAAGTACCCGCGGTCGATGGCCCACGGCTTCCTGGTCGCCAGCCGCAGGGTACCCACGATCGCCTCGCGGCGTCGCGCGACGACGACCGTCGCATGCCTGAAGCTGTGCCGCACCGCACGCTCGGTCACCTGCGATGACCAGTGCCCATGGCCGAACTGCTCCGACAGGTCCGCGGCGACCTCGGTCCGCATACGCGCGAGCGCGGGCACGTCAGGCTCGCCAGCCACCGCGAACACCAGGTCGGGCACCTCACTCGGCTGCGTCACACGTCGCCTCCCGCTTTCGAAGCGTACTGCTCACGGCTCACCTCGCCAAGGTGCGAAAGCCAGCGCAATCCGCGCCGGCGGCGCGGTGGCGCAATCTGCTAGCATCGACGGCGGTTTCCAACAGTGCCGCAGCCATCCTGGACGTCCTCCCCGACGGTCGCCTACACGGCGCCGTTCGTCGCATTTCTGCTGATGACGTCGGCGACAGGCCTCTTGACTGTCGACGACCCGTCCGCCCCGTGGTACCAACGCGCACCTGCGCATTGGCTTTACCCGCTGCAGTGCGTCGTCGTCGGCGCGCTGTTGTTCGTCTTCCGCCGCCACTACACCTTCGCGCCGTGGCGCGGCCTCGGACTGGCCGTCGTGCTCGGACTGGTGGGCATCGCCGTCTGGATCTGGCCGTCCACCCTCTATCAGGCGGGCCAGCCGGCGTGGCTCGAGTGGCTCGGCCTCGCCCAACGCACGGAGGGATTCAGGCCGGACGTCTTCACACCGCAATCGTGGGCCTGGTGGACGACGGTGCTGCTGCGGTTCGTGCGGCTGGTCGTGATCGTTCCGATCATCGAGGAAGTGTTCTGGCGAGGGTTCCTGATGCGCTACGTGCAGGCGCCGAACGGCGACTTCACGGCCGTGCCGTTCGGGCAGCACACGTGGCAGGCCTTCGGCATCGTCACGGCGGCCGTCGTCCTAGTGCACAACCCGCCCGACTACGCAGGGGCCCTGGTCTGGGGTTCGCTCATGTACTGGCTGGCCGTCCGCACCAGGAGCCTGGGCGCATGTGTCGTGATGCATGCCGTCGGCAACCTGGCGCTGGGCCTCTGGGTCATGCGCACCGGGCAATGGGGATTCTGGTAGACGAAGCCACTCAGGGATGCGTCCAGACGCGGACGCGTCCAGCCACCAGGTCTCGTGCCGCGCCGTCGGCGTAGCGACGGACTTCGCGCAGCGCGGCCTGCTGCTCAGCGCCGAGCCAAACCTCCGGTCGGAGGTCGAGCACAACCGTGCGGCCCGACGCGAGGTCCGCATCGAGGCGCGAGGCCAGGTCCGCGGGCCAGGCCCAGCCCGGACAGACCATCCGCCAATCCGGCCGCGGTTCACTGGCGCGCACCACCTGCGCCTGTGCGAACTGGGCGGCTGGACACAGCTGGCCCGTGACGATCGTGCTGGCAGAGGGCAACGCGCGCAGGTCGGCGGCGAGCGAGGTCCGCGCGCGCGTGAGCGGCGCCTCACGCATGCGCAGGACCGGCGAGGCGATCGCCAGCGGCAGCACCAGCGAGGCGATGAGCCAGCGCCTCGCGTGCGGTCCCACGACTCGATGCTCCCACCAGAGGGCCGCGGGAAGCGCCACGGCTCCTGGCAGCACGGGAAGCAGGTAGCGTGGGCTGTACGCGAGGTACGGATAGAAGAGCAGGGTCGCGAGCTGAGCCACGGCCGGTAGACACACGGCCATCCAGGGTCCGCGATGACCGGCCTGCCACACCAGACCCGCACTCCAGGCGCGCACGGCCAGCCACACCGCAGGCGGACCGAGCGACAACAGCCAGACCACGAACCAGCCGGGCGTCACCGGCCGCGTGGTCGCCTGCCGCATGGCCGTCCACCAGGTGATGACGGTCGTCAGGTAGCCCGGATCGGCCAGGAGCAGCCAGATCACCGGCGCGGCCGCCGTCGCCGCGAAGGTCACCCCCATGCGCCAGGCCACCGCGACTCGCCGCTCGTGAGGCGCGAGCCGCAACAGCCACAACAACGTCAGCCACGCGACGGCTGATTGCTCGCGCAATCCGAAGGCGAGCCCTGCGAGCAGGCCGGCCAGGATCGCCTGGCGGCGCCACCCCACCGAGGCGGGGGCCACCGCACCCACGCAGGCGACCAGCGCCCAGACCGTGGTCGCGAGGGCCGGCGCATCGGTCAGGACCGTCGCGCTGGTGTGGGCCATGGCGGGCGAGCCCGCCACGACGGCGCCTGCCACGAGCGCGGCGGCGCGGGGCGCGCCACACCGGTGTGCGAGCACCGCACAGGCCGGCGCGGCCGAGGCCGCGATGGCCAGCCACAGCATTCGCAGCACGGGCTCGATGTGCCAGACCGAGATCCCGAGGCGTTGAGACACCTCGGCCGTCCAGTGCGAGACCAGGACGAAGACGGGCCGGCCCAGCGCCAGCCCGCCGACCTGCCCGGTCATCGCCTGGCGCAGGTAGTCGAACGTGTCCCAGTAGACCGGACCGGACGGGCCCACAATCAGGGCTGCGGCCACCGCGCTGAGATACAGGCCCGCCAGCGCCAGGACGACGCCCCACCGGTCGGTCACCGAGACGTCCCGCACGCACGGGCACCATACGCTCTCTGGTGCACCTTGTGCCAGTCCACCCCATTCATGGCACCATCGTGTCGAATCGGCGGCGCGGTGCCACCGCCGATTCGACGCTGCCGCAATGAGCGAACCTCGTATCGCCCGCGCCGACTCGTCAACGACGGATCCGGTCTCGCTACCGCCGGATCTGCTGGCGGAAGCCTCGCGACGCGTGGGCTGGGCGGCGATGATCTACGCGGGCGTCTACTTCCTGGCCTACGTGGGACCGAACCTGATCGCGTGGGCCACGGTTCCGGGCTACCGCTTCAACACCCTCCAGAACTCGTTTGCCGCCGCCTCGATCGCGCTGAGTCTGGTGGTGCTCGCCTTGTCTCGCCGCGGGCGCATGCGTCCCGATCGGCTGCTGGACCTCGGCCTGGTGTTCGAGGTCGTGGCCTCGCTCGGCATCGCTGCCGTGCAGTTCTGGCACGGGTTCCCGCCCATCGAGACCGCGAACCGGCGGTACCTCGGCATTCCCTGGGAATGCCCCTGGATCATGATCTTTCCCGTCCTGGCGCCGAACACGCCCCGCAAGGCCCTCATCGCGTCGCTGGCGTCGGCGAGCATGGGCCCGCTGATGGTCGCACTGGCCGCGGCCCGCGGTGTCGAGATCGGGCGCACGCCGCTGCATGGTGGTGACCTTCTTCCTGTTCACCACGTACCTCTGCGCCGTGGCCGCCTACGTCATCTCGCGCATCGTGAACCGGTACACCGTGCGACTGAAGCGGGCGCGCGATATTGGCAGCTACGAGCTGGTCATGAAACTGGGCGAAGGGGGCATGGGCGAGGTCTGGGTGGCACGCCACCGGATGCTGGCCCGCCCGGCAGCCGTCAAGCTGATCCGCCCTGAGCTGCTCGGCGAAGACCAGCATTCACGGGAACAGGCGCTGCGGCGCTTCGAGCGCGAAGCGACCGCCACCGCGGCCCTGCGATCGACGCACACGATCGACGTCTACGACTTCGGCGTGACCGAGGACGGCGCGTTCTTCTACGTGATGGAGTTCCTCGAAGGCCTGACGCTCGACGCGATCGTCCGGCGCTTCGGGCCCGTCGGGCCTGCCCGCACCATCTACCTGCTGCGCCAGGTGTGCCACTCCCTCGGGGAGGCTCACGCCCGAGGCCTGATCCACCGCGACATCAAGCCCGCCAACATCTTCAGCAGCCGCCTCGGGCCCGACTGCGACTACGTGAAGGTGCTCGATTTCGGGCTGGTGAAGGAGACGACGGAGGTCGGCAGCCAGCCTGACGTGACCGCGCCTGGCGCGGCGGCCGGGACGCCCGCCTTCATGGCGCCGGAGATGGCGCTGGGCAATCCGGACGTGGACGGCCGGGCCGACATCTACGCGCTGGGTTGCGTGGCCTACTGGCTGCTGACGGGACAGCACGTGTTCAGCGGCGCGACGCCGGTCGCGACGATCCTGTCGCACGTCCGCGAAACGCCAGCGGCGCCCTCGTCGCGGACGGAAACCCCTGTGCCGGCCGAACTCGACGCGCTGATTCTGGACTGTCTCGCGAAGGACCCGGGGGACCGGCCGCAGACCACGGCCGAGATCGTGGCCCGCCTCGACGAGATGCAGGTGCCGGCGTGGACGGACGAAGATGCCCGCCGCTGGTGGGCGCTGCACGGCCCGTTGGGATCGCTGAGCGCCGTCGTCGGCCAGGACCTGGCGGCGGCCGCTCTGGTCTGCGCAAAGCGCTAGTGTGCTGCGCGCCCCCATCGATCTTGGTTCACCACGTAGCCACGTAGGCTTCTCTGCGCCAGGTCTTCTCCGAAGTCCCCGCGCGTGGCGCCACGCTGGCGCGCCAGCGTGGCGGCCAGGGGCCTGGGCGGGGATGCGGCGACGCTGGCTCACATGAGCGATTGGCCTTCTCGCTCATGTGGAACAGCGTCGGCGCATCTCCGCCCGCCGCGCGCGGGCGGCTACGTGGCGTTCGTGGTGGTCCTTGAGGCTGCGAGCAGCGGTCGGGCCTCTCGGGCGTCACTCGGCCCGCCGTACTTCGCGCACCACCGACTGCGGGCGCTGATTGACGGCGAGGAACATCCGGCCGATGTACTCGCCGATCAGGCCGAGCAGCACGAGCTGCGTGCCCGAGAAGACGAGCAGCGTGGCCATGAGCCAGCCGAAGCCATGCTCCGGGCCGCGATCGTGCATCCACAGCCAGCCGACCGCGCCGAAGGCGACCACGCCGGCGGCCGCCACGAACAGACCGAGTACGGTCGCCACACGCAGGGGCAGCAGCGAGAAATTCACCCACGCGCTCATCCACAGGCGGATCAGCCGCGCCAGCGTGTAGGTGCTGGCCCCGGCGCGCCGGGGCTCGTGCCGGACATTGATGGACCCGATCCGCTGCGTGACCTGCAGGAGCAGCCCGTCGATGTAGGGATGCGGGCCGGCGTAGCTCACGATCTGCGAGGCGGCGAACGCGCTGACACACCGGAAACTCGACAGGTAGAACCCGTGAGGCTTGTCGAGCGCCCAGTCGGTCATGCGGTTGGTGACCCAGCTGCCGAAGTTGCGCCAGGCCGAGTGCTGCTTGGCCTCGTAGTGACCGAAGACCACGTCGAGCCCGTGCGCGCGTGCATGCTGCCACAGCCGCACCGCTTCACCGGGCGGGTTCTGGCCATCATCATCGAGATTCACGATGTGCTGGCCCCGGGCGTGGCGCCAGCCGGTGAGCACCGCATTGTGCTCGCCGAAATTACGCGCGTGTTCGACGAGCGCGATTGGCACCTTCACGCGGCCCTGGCTGTCGCGGGGAGCCGAGGCGAGCAGCGACTCACAGGCGCGACTGGTGGCGTCCCCGCTGCCGTCGTGGACGAGCACGATCTCGTGGCCCCCCTCGATCTCGAGGGCCTCGATCTCATGCACCACCGAGGCGATGGTCTCGGCGCTGCGGTAGAGCGGAATGACGAAACTCAGAGCCGGGGAGGCCATGAATGCCTCCGCATGATACGTCAGCGGCGGCCGGCCGCGGCCCCTCTTCCTTGCGCGATACTAGACGTCGTGCCCGACCAGACCACACCGGCCCTGCGGGTCGCGCAGCTTCGCAAGGCGTACAAGGACGTCGTCGCCGTCGCCGGCATCGACCTGGACGTCCATCGCGGCGAGTGCTTCGGCCTGCTGGGACCGAACGGCGCCGGCAAGACGACGACGATTGAGATCTGTGAGGGCCTGACGGCGGCCGACTCGGGCGACGTGCAGGTGCTGGGGCTGCGGTGGGCCACCGATGCGGCGGCGCTGCGCCAGCGGCTCGGCATCCAGTTGCAGGAGACGCAGCTGTCCGAGAAGCTCACGGTGCTCGAGACGCTGACGCTGTTCCGCAGCTTCTACCGGCAGGGACCGTCGGCGCACGACCTCGTCGCCGTCGTGAAGCTCGAGGAGAAGCAGCACGCGCGCGTTGGCAGTCTCTCCGGCGGTCAGAAGCAGCGGCTGGCGCTGGCCTGCTCACTGGCGGGCGCGCCCGACCTCCTCTTCCTCGACGAGCCTACGACCGGCCTCGATCCGCAGGCGCGGCGCCAGCTCTGGGACCTGATCGACGAGTTCAAGCAGGCCGGACGCACGATTCTGCTGACCACGCACTACATGGACGAAGCGGAGCGGCTGTGCGACCGCGTGGCGATCATGGATCACGGCCAGATCATCGCGCGCGGCACGCCGCGCGCGCTGATCGCCTCGATCGGCGTGGACCACGTCGTCGAGTTCACCGGGGCGACGGCCGACCGGGCGATCGACCTGACGCCGCTCGAGCGGATCCCCGGCGTTCGGGCGGTGACGGTGGAACAGGGGCGGACGCGGCTGCAGGCCGTGGATCTGCACCGCGTGATCCCGGCGCTGCTCGACGTGCTGACCGCACAGCAGGTGCCCCTGGCCGAGCTGCGCACACATTCGGCGACGCTCGAGGACGTGTTCGTCTCTCTGACGGGGCGGCATCTGCGCGATGAGTAAGCGTCCAGCCATCCACTCGACGAACTGGTGCTCACCCGGTTCCGCGAGTTCTTCCGCGAACCGGAAGCCGTCTTCTGGGCCGTGCTCTTTCCCGTGCTGCTGGCGGCCGGACTTGGAGTGGCGTTTCGGGAGCGTCCGGCCGACGTGCTGACGGTCGCGACCTCGTCGCCGTCGGTCGCGCGCGCCCTGGCCACCGAGCGGGCCTCGCGGTCGAAACACTGTCGCCTGAGCGGGCCGCCCAGGCCCTGCGAAACGGACGCGTTGCGCTCCTGGTCCCGAGAGCGAGGCCGGACGGTGCCGTGGTGTTCCGGTTCGACGACACCAATCCAGAAGGGCGCACGGCCCGCATGCTGGCCGACCGCGCGGTGCAGCGCGCGGGCGGCGCGCGACCCGGTGGCGGTGCAGGACGACCTGATGCGCGAGCCAGGATCGCGCTACATCGACTTCCTGATTCCCGGGCTGGTCGGCCTGGGCATCATGAGCAACGCGGTCTGGGGCATCGGCTTCTCAATCGTTGACTGCACGCCGGCGAAGCTGACCAAGCGGCTGGTCGCCACGCCGATGTCACGGTCCGACTACCTGCTGTCGTATCTGGTCTGGCGGATGGCCCTCCTCGTGCTGGAGGTCGGCATCCCAGTCGGCCTTCGGTGCCTATGTCTTCGGCGTGCCCGTGCGCGGCAGCCTCGTGGAACTGGCGCTGCTCTGCGTCTTCGCGTCGCTGTGTTTCAGCTCCATGGGCCTCCTGATCGCCAGCGCGCGCGGACGATCGAGGCCGTGTCTGGCCTGATGAACCTGCTCCAGGTGCCGATGTGGATCCTGTCCGGCGTCTTCTTCTCGTCGCAGCGATTTCCGGCATCCGTGCAGCCCTTGATTGAGGCCCTGCCGCTCACCGCCCTGATCGACGCCCTGCGCCTGCACATGCTGCAGGGCGCCGGCCTGCTGCAGCTGCTACCGCAGCTCGGGGTGCTCGCCGCCTGGCTCGTGGTGTGTTTCACGCTGGCCCTCAAGCTGTTCCGCTGGCGGTAGCGAAGAGGGCGACGGGAGACGGACGACGGACGACGGCCTACGGGAGACGGCCTACGGCCTACGGGCGACTGCCTACGGGAGACGGACGACAGGCTACGGGCTACCGGGCTACGGGCTACGGGCTACGGGCTACGGGCTACGGGCTACGGACGTGAGTCTATTCTCCGTCAAGCCGATTTGGCGAGCGGCGCGGCGATCGCCTGTCGCGTGGCCAGCATCAGGTCCGCGAGCTGCTTGTCGGTGTAGGCGGTCGTGTCGATCGGCGCGCCGATGATCACATCCACCCGGCCGGGCCGCGGCGCCAGAGTCGTCTTCGGCAGCAGCGCGAACGTCCCCCGGATCGTCACCGGGACGATGGGCACGCCGGCCCGCAGCGCGATCTTGAACGCGCCGGCCTTGAACTCCTGGACCTGGCCGTCGGACGTGCGCGTCCCCTCGGGAAACACGGCGAGCGACGCGCCGGCCCGCACGCCGTCGATGACGCGGCGCACGCTGCGCGCCGTGGCGCGAGCGTCGCCGCGATCGACCGGGAAATTGCCCGACGACCACAGGTGCCACCCGAGGAAAGGCACGTAGAACAGCTCTTTCTTCGCCATGATCTTGAACGGGTACGGCAGACACGCGAACAGCGCGGGCGTATCGATCAGGCTCGCGTGGTTCGCCATGTAGATGTAAGGCCGGCCGGGCTGGACGTGTTCGGTGCCGTGTACGCGCAGCCGGGCGAAGATGGTCAGGGCCACCATCCGGCACCACACGCGTGAACACCCGTGCTGCAGCGCACCCGTCCGGTCGAACGGCCAGAGGGCAAGCGAGATCGCCCCCATGACCACGGTTTCCAGGTACCACAGCAGGTTCGCGATCGGCGCCCACAGGTAGATCAGGATCGTCGTGAGCGTCTTCACAGGGGGGCGGGGGCCGACTCGCGGGACGTCATGTCGCCGCTCGATCATACGTCAGCGTCCCCGGCCCGCGCGGCGTCGCCGCGCCTCGTCACATCAGCAGCGCGTCGAAGAACGGATTCACCATCCGCCGCGACGGATCCACCGACCGGATCCACGTGCTGAACGTCCGCCAGCGCTCCCCGTACGCGCCGAGCACCTGCTCGCGCGTGACGAACGGGCTCTGGTTGAGCAGCGGACACCCGCCGCGCGCCTGCGCCCATGCGTTGAACTCGCCGAGAAAACGCGCCCAGGCCTCCTGGTCGCGGGCGCCCGGCGCGTGGATGGGGTCGAGCGAGATGACGTCACCGTCGAAGGTGTACGAGAGCAGCGAGTTCGTGTCCTTGCGCACGAAGTAGGCGCCGAGTGGCATGTTGCAGCGGAAGCCGTGCGCGCGGTGATGCGCGTCGGCGAACGCCAGGTACTCCTGCAGGTTGCGGACCCAGTCCTTGCGCGGGAACGCCCAGAACGTGAACGCGTAGCGTGCGGCGGCGGGCGTCTTGGAGTAGTCGATCATCTTGTCCGGGTCGTAGAGCGTGAAGCCGCCGAGCTTGCTGATGGCCCGGTAGAACCCGAGTTCGATGTCGAAGCCGGCCTCCTCCACCGCGCCGCCGATCGCGGTCCCACCTGTGAGCTGCCGGACCGCGCGGCCGGCGAACGCGCCGAGGAAGTTCCAGCCGAACTTGCGTGACTCGGCGAGCCACTCGTGCTGCAGGCTGGTCGCTTGGTTGCGCGTCTGAATCACGACCTGGTCGCCAATCGTCCAGCAGACCATGCACTGGTTGTGCGCGATGATCTCGGAGATCATGTCCTGCGTGAGGTCGGCCGCCTTGTGGATCTGGTAGTCGAACTTGACGATCTCCAGCGGCTTGATGCGGAACGTCACCTCGTAGATGATCCCGGCCAGCCCGTAGCTCGACTTGATGAGCGGCAGCAACTCCGGCTGGACCGTCGAGGACGCCTCCTGCAGATCCCCGGCGGGCGTCACCCACCTGATGGCCGTGACGTAGGAGCTGAGCTGCCCGAACTCGACGGCATCGAGGCTGTCCTTCGTGTGGCAACAGGCGGCCGACCCCAGGGTGAGGTTGCCGATTTCGATGTTCAGGAAGAACTGCAGCTTCTGGGCCCGCAGCAGGTGCGCGGCCTCGATGATCTCGAGCCCCGCCTCGGCCGTGAAAGTCATCGCCTGCGGATCGACCTTCACGACCTTCTTCATGCGGGTCATGTCCACGACCGTGCCCGGAGAGGCCGCACACGGCGTGAGCGAATGAAAGCTGCCCATCGGCCGCACCGGGCTGGGGTACTTGTCCGTCTGGCGCAGGATCGCCTGCAGCTCGGCCACCGTCGTGGGCCGCGCGATCTCCCTGGGCGTCGTGACGATGCTGCCGTCGTAGTTGGTGATGCTGGTGCTCATGCCGGTGCCCTCCCCGTGAAGTGCGCGACCTGCGCTCGTGCCTCGGCCGCGTAGTCGCCCGCCGTGTCGAGCCAGTGAATGCCTTTGTCGCGTCGGAACCAGGCGATCTGCCGCTTCGCGAATTGCCGGATGGCCGTCGCCAACGCCGTCGCCAGGGCCGACTCGTTCGCGTACGCGCCCTGCAGGAAGCGCAGGACGTGACGGTACTCGAGGCCCAGTTCGTCGATGACCTCGTCACGGTGCCCTGCCTCGCGCAGGCCGCGCACCTCGTCGATGAGTCCCTCACGCAGCCGCGCCGCCAGACGCTGCTCGATGCGTGAGGCCAGCACCGCCGGCGGCCAGGTCAATCCGAGTTGCAGCGCATCGTAACGCGGCGACGCCCTCCGCATCAGGCCGTCATCGACGCCGTGCTGCTGGACCTCGAGCGCACGGATGATGCGACGTCGGTTGGTCGGCTCGACGCGGCCGGCCGCCGCCGGGCTCTTCTGCGCCAGCAACGCGAGCAGATCCGCCGTCGGCGTATCGGCCAGGGCGGCGCGCAGGGCCGCATCGGGCGGTGCCGCGACCAGTTCGTAGCCAGCGACCACCGCGCGCACGTAGAGCCCGGTGCCACCAGCCAGGATGGGCAGCCGCCCTCGCGCCCGGATCGCGTCGATCGCCTCGTAGGCCTGCGCCTGGAAGTGCGCCAGCGAGAAACTGGTCCCCACCTCGGCGACGTCGATCAGGTGATGAGGCACGCCGCGCATCTGGACGGCCGAGAGCTTGCCCGTCCCGAGATCGAGGCCGCGGTACACCTGGCGTGAGTCCGCAGACACGACTTCGCCGCTGAACTGACGAGCGACCGCAACGGCCAGATCGCTCTTGCCTGACGCATTGGTCCCGAGGATCGCCACGATCCGCGGCCTGTCCGCATGCCCGTCCACCGTGTGCCCGCGCCGGTCATTCTGACATGGGCGCCCGCGGCCGCCATCGCCGCAGCTGACTGTGCCCGCCTCATCGGCCTGCGATAGGATCGCGGCAGGTGGCGGTGTCGGGACTGAATCGCGTCAATGGGCTGTCCCGGTGACCGGCCGTCCCTGCACCACAGGCCGGGCCGAGGGGAACTACAGCCAGGGACGCCGAATCCTGACCGCCGTGCTCGCCCTTGTCGCCACCGCGGGCTGCGGCAGCCCCCGGAGCGACCAGCGCGCCGCCGCCCCGGCCGCCGCCCCCCCACCACTCACCTTCACCCGCGACATCGCGCCGATTGTCTTCGAGCACTGCGCGCCGTGCCATCGTCCCGGCCAGGCCGCGCCGTTCTCCCTGCTCGCGTACGACGACCTGTCGCAACGCCTGGACGACATCGCCGACGTCACCCGAGCGCGGCTGATGCCTCCCTGGCTGCCCGAGTCGGGCCATGGCGAGTTCGTGGACACACGACGACTGCCGGACGAGAAGGTCGCGGCGATCCAACGCTGGATCGCCGAAGGGGCGATCGAAGGCGACCCCGCCGCCTTGAGGCCGCGCCCGGTCTACACGGATGGATGGCAGCTGGGCGAACCGGATCTCGTCGTGACCGTCCCGGCCGCCTACACGCTGCTGCCTGGCGACCTCGATGTGTTCCGCAACCTCGTCCTGCCGATCTCGCTGCCCGCGAGCCAGTTCATTCGCGCTGTCGAGTTCCGTCCCGGCAGCAACCGGGCTGTCCATCATGCAGTCATCAGCCTCGACCGCACCCGCGCGTCGCGACGCCGGGATGGTGCCGACGGCCGCCCAGGCTACGACGGCATGATCACGCAGGGAGCCGAGAATCCGGACGGCCATTTCCTGGGGTGGACGCCGGGCCGAGGGCCGATCCTGGCGCCCGACGGCATGCCGTGGCGGCTGGACTCGGGCACGGATCTCGTGGTTCAGCTGCACCTGCTGCCGCAGGACCGGCCCGAGAAGGTGCGGCCCGCGATCGGCCTGCACTTCAGCGAGACGCCGCCGACGAAAGTCCCGCTGATGATCAAGCTGGGGTCGAAGGCGATCGACATCCCGGCCGGCGAGGCCAACTACACGATCACCGACGCGTACGTGCTGCCCGTCGAGGTGGACGTGCTCAGCGTCTACCCGCACGCCCACTACCTGGGCAAAGAGATCGAGGCGCGCGCCGAGCTGCCCGACGGCACATCGCGGTGGCTGCTGCGCATCCCGCGCTGGGACTTCCACTGGCAGCAGGACTACCGCTATGTCACGCCGGTGACCTTGCCCGCCGGCACGCGCGTGACCATGCGATACACGTATGACAACGCTTCCGTCCGGGAGCATCAACCGAATCGGGTGCCAGGCCCCGTCGTCTACGGACCGAAGTCGTCCGATGAGATGGGCGATCTCTGGCTGCAGGTGCTGCCCCGGTCGGCGGCGGACGGACAGCTCCTGCTGCGCGGATTCGCCGACCACGAGGCCCAGGGGAACGTCGCGGGCGCGGAACTGCTCGTCAAGCGAGTACCGGAGAGCGCGAGGAACCAGGCGTTTCTCGGCAGCAGCTACTTCGATGTCGGCCGCGCCGCCGACGCCATCCCCCACCTCCAGCACGCCCTGCGCCTCGACCCGAATCACGCGAGCGCGCACAACTACCTGGGCGGGGCCCTCCTGGCGATGGGCCGGACGACGGAAGCGATCACCCACCTTCTGCGCGCGGCCTCGCTGTCGCCCCACGACGAACGGATGCACTTCAATCTCGGCAACGCGCTGAACGCCGCGAGCCGACCGGCCGAGGCCGCACAGGCGTTCCGGGCGGCCATCGCGGCCAACCCGGACTTCGCCCAGGCCCACGAGAACCTCGGCCTCTACCTCCTCGACGCCGGCCAGGTGCCTGGCGCCCTCACGCACCTGGGACGCGCGGTCGCGCTCAACCCGCGGTCCCCCGACGCGCACAACAACTACGCCGCTGCGCTGGCCAGCGCGGGCCGGCGCGCCGAAGCGCTGCAGGCGGTGCAGCGCGCGCTCCAGATCGATCCGACGCACGGCCCCTCGCGTCAGAATCTCGCGCTGATCCAGGGCGGCCGATAGGCGCGTGGCGCCCTAGGACTAGCTAGTAGGTGATCGAGCCGGGCGCGGCGGGGACGAACAGCTCGTGGACGCCGCTCTCGCCGATCCTGGTCATGCCCAGGACCGAGATGGCGAACTGGCGGAGGGCCGCCGACGCGCGGGAGTTGTCGATGACCACGTAGCCGAGGTTGGCGCGGCGGAGAAACAGGCGGGCGCTCCGGCGCGCGGGCTCGAGCGCGTCAGGCTCGAGCGCGCGCCCCTCGCTCAGCGTCAGGAGTGCCGAGAAGAAGGGATCGTTCAGGTAGAAGTCGCGGCGACGCTGCGTCACTCGCGACAGATACCCGCCCACCAGCGACTTGCCGTGGACCGTCTGGTGAAACTGGGATGCCGCGCTGAAATCGCCGATCGACGACAGCCCATCCCGAACACCAAACGGCAGGTCGAGCAGCCGGACGTCTCTGGGATCGGAGGCGACCTGCGTGTAGATGGCCGGAACCTCGGCGGAATAGAGCTGCCGCGGGGCTGGCGACAGCTCGAAGGCCATCGCCGCAGAGATACCCGCCAGGCTCCAAGCCCACCGTCGTCGATCGCTGCCGCGCAGGCTGACCAGCGCGTACGCCACGAGCATCGCGAAGCCCATGAAGGCCACGACCGCGAATCGCGGCGGCATCCGGGCCGCGCCGACGATCGGCAGGTAGCGCAGGACCGCCCACGGCGTCGGGATATGGGTGTTGATCCCGAAGATGTGCACGAACGGGCCGAGCGAGAGCGACATGAACCCGACCGCGACGACGACCCAGAACACGGGAGGCCGGAACCGGCGGCGGCCGATGGCCGCGACAATGAGGAACAAACCCACCAGCGAGAAGGACGCGACCTGCTCGGCGAAGCCGCCCGGCTGACGCGTCAGTTCGTCGCGGAGCGTCGCGGGCGTCAGCGGATGGTTCGGGTTGGGAAGGACGAAGGCCATCAGGTCCACCCCGGGCGCGCTGGATCGCCAGAGCACGGGCGCCGTGACCATGCGGCCCTCGAATGCCCGGCGCACGACGGCGATGAGGGTCGGCGCAATCGCCAGCGACGCGGCGAGCGCGCCGGCCGCACCCAGCCACATCAGGCGTCGCGCCGCCAGGTCGGTCCGCCACAGCAGCACCGGCCGAAGCGGGATCACCACACGAGCGACGACCAGGAACGTCAGCAGGAGCACCGGGGTATAGAGCGTGCGCATCGAAATCGAGAGCGACGCGAAACGCACCGTTCCCCCGCCAATCATGTGCACGCCCACGATCAGGGCCGCCAGCGTGACGATGGCCACGTCCAGCACGACCACCAGCCGCCGCCCGCGAGCCGGCGGGACGGCCTGCCGACGCACCACCGTCAGCGCGCGGACCGCGCAGTAGACGACGCCGAGCATGGCGCAATAGACCAGGTAGTACGGATCAGAGAAGGCCGCCCAGGCCGCCATGAGCCCGGTGATGATCGCATCGCGGACGCGCAGGGACGCCCAGGCGCGATCGAGCCAGTAGACGAACAGTGGCAGCGGCGCCGCGGCGACCAGACTGTAGTGAATCGTGCCGCGCGCGGCCAGGTACGGCGAGCACGCGAACAGCGCCCCCGCAATCCAGGCTTCCGGGGTGCGCCCGATGAACCGACGGGCCAGCACGAACATCCCGAAGCCCGCGAGGGCGACGTTGAGGAGATAGGTGAGGTTGAAGGCGCCCACCACACCGAACCAGGGCTGCAGGGGAATCGCCACGAGGTTGGCGAAGACCGTGTAGTTGTGAAGCGCGAGGTCGGAGACCGGGTCGAGCGCGAAGATGGCGTCGGTGGAGAACGGCGATTTGCCGTGCTGAATCAGCTCGCGCCCGAACACCCAGGTATTCCACACATAGGCGCCCGCGTCACTCGATGGGATGCCGGTCAGGTGGGTCGTCAAGTGCAGGGGGAGCGGCCACGCCTGCAGTACGGCGACTACGAAGAACGACGCGAACCAGAGCAGATTCTGCCCGGGTTTGGTGGAGGACCAATCCATGAGCCGAGGCGACCATACCACAGCGACGACATACACGGTATGGGTATCTAGTCAACCTGTCCGGCCTCCGTCGACGGCCTCGAACCACCGAGCGCGATCCGGGGCTGGCGCCGGGGATCTGTTCCGGTACGAGGCGGCGCGGCCCACGGGCGCCTGAGCCGGCGCGTCGCCTCGCCGCCGACTTCGGTACAATCAGGTCCGTGCCCCGCTCCGACCCTGCACTTGCCGTCGTGTTTGCGCTCGCCGTGGCCTCGTCCGCGTGTGGTCGATCCGAGCCGGAGGCGCCGGCCGGCCCGCGCCCGGCGGAGGTCACCCTCGAGGCCGCACGCACCGAGACGCTCCGCGACGTGGTCAACGCGCCGGGGACGATCGTGACGTCCACGCTGGGCGAGTTGCTGGTCGTGCCGCCTGGCCCGGCCACACTCACCGAGGTGACCAGGAAGGAAGGCGATGTGGTCGCCGTCGGCGACGTGCTGGCGCGGTTCGACGTAGCCGAGTTGACGCAGGAACAGCAGGCCCGCGAGCTCGAGCAGGCCGAAGCGACCACGCGCGTCGAGCGGGCGCGTGCCGCGGTCAGGGAGCAGACGGCGCTCTACGAGCGTGGGCTGACGCCGCGTCTGGCCCTCGAGAGCCTCAAGACCGACCTGGCCGCCGCGGAGTTCGCCGTGACGCAGGCGAACCTGCAGCTTCGCGCCGCCCAGGCCAATCAGACGCGATCGGTCATCACCGCGCCGTTTGCGGGGGTGGTCGCTGCCGTGCTGCATCAGCCGGGCGACTTCGTCAGCGGACAGCAGACCGATCCGGTCATGCGGGTGATCGACCCGGCCAAGGTGCAGGTCCTGATTCAGTTGCCGATCGCGCAGTTCGGCCGGGTTGCGCCCGGGCAGAAGGCGACCATTGCGCCGATGGGACCGGGCACGACTGATGAGGGCCTCGTGTTCGGCAAAGGGGCCGTCGCCCCCAACGCCCCGACGGGCGACGTGCGGCTGGCGTTCATCGCGCCGACCGCGCAGCCGCTCAACGCGCCGGTCTCGGTCGAGATCCTGATCGACCAGCGCACGGACGCGCTCTTGGTGCCGGCGTCGGCGGTGTTGAAGGACGAGTCCACGTCGTTCGTCTTCGTCGTCGGCGCCGACATGATCGGCCATCGGCGTGACGTGCAGGTGGGACTGACGGCACGCGGCCTGACGCAGGTCACGGCGGGTCTCACGGCGGGCGAGCGCGTCGTCACCAGCGGCGGCGACGGTCTGTCTGAAGGCGCTGTCGTGACGGTCGTGCGCTGAACGGGCTCCGCTACCGTCGCGGCTTGCTGGTCTCGAAGACGATCCGCCAGCGACCCGTGACGTCGCGCTTCCAGACGCGCACCCACGTGCCGGACGACGCACTGCCGGTGTAGCCGCCCAGGGCCACCGCCAGGTCGCCCGAGGCGGCGACCTCGATTCTCGCGAGCGTGAACGTGACGGCCGGCCACGCGTTGGGCGCCTCCTCCCCCACCATCGTCCGGCCGGCGACGGGCATGCGGCCATCGCGATGGACGCGCACGTGCGTGGACAGGCGGGCGAGCCAGGCGGCCCCGCCGCGCGCGACCGCCCGTTCGGCGGCCTCGACGGGTTCGTTCGGCGCACCGGCCTCACCTGGGTCCGGGTCGGCGGCCACCCGAAACGGCGCGGCGTCCTTCCAAACGTCCGGCAACGTCACGCCTTCATCGAGCCAGACCTTCCAGGTACCGTCGTCCTGGCGTTTCCAGACACTGAAGTAGGCGCCCTTGGCCAGGAGCTGGGTCTGCGTCTGGTCCAGCCCGGCATACCCGCCGGTCAGCCAGCCGAAGGTGCCATCACGCGAGATGTGACCGGTGTAGGGCTCCCACATCAGACGCCCGGGCAGCGGCAGGGGCGGCAGCGGCTGGGCCATCAGCGCGTCGCGGGCGGCCGTCACCCGCGCGGTGCCCGCGTCACCGGGCTCGAGACGCACGCCGTCGGCCGCGAAGAAGGTGAGAAACCCGTCGCGAATGCCGACTTCAGCGGTGGCCGCGGCAAAGGCGCGTTCCGTCGCGACCATCCGCTGGAGCGCCTGCGGATCGCTCGCGGGGGCCTGCAGGATCGTCCACATCGTCAGCAGCCACGTCATCGCATCCTCTCCCGCGTCAGGCCAACGGCAATCGCAGCAGCGCGCGGCACCCGGTCGCGCCAGGCCGGTTCTCGAGCGTGATGGTGCCCTGGTGCGCCTCGGCGATCTGCCGGCTGAGCGCCAGGCCGATGCCTGATCCGTTCGGTTTGGTCGTGAAGAAGGGCACGAAGAGGTTCGCGGTGTCCGGCAACCCCTTCCCTTCGTCGTCCACCGTCAACTCGAGCCAGTGTCCCGTACGCTTCCACCCCACGGCCACGCCGCCGCCCGTCTCGAGCGCCGCATCAGCCGCGTTGCGGATCACGTTGATCAGCAGCTGCTCGAGCTGGTCGGAATCGGCCCGCACCTGCACGTCCGGCGAGGGCTGGATCACCACCGCCAGCCGCTTTTCGAGTTCCACACTGCGGCCGACCAGCTCTGGCACCGCGACGAGCTTCGGATTGGGCTTGGGCAGGCGCGCCAGCTGCGCGTAGGAACGCAGGAACCGGCCCAGGGCGCCGGACCGCTCCTCGATCAACGACAGTCCATGTTGCACTTCATCGTGGCGCGCGAACGGCTCGGCTCGATCGACGATGCGACGCAAGGAGTGCGCGATGGACTTGATCGGCGTCAACGAGTTGTTGATCTCGTGGGAGAGCACGCGGACGATGCGCTGCCAGGCGGCCTGCTCTTCCTCGCGCAGGGCCTGACTGAGGTCGGCCATCACGACCAGGTGATGCGGGCGGCCATCCCGGTAGAAGAGGGCGCGGCGGATCTCGTACCGGCCACGGCGCCCTCCAATCGATCGATCGACCAAGCGGCGCGGTTCACCCACCAGGTACTCCTCGAAGCCAATGGCGGAGGCCGGCCGGCCGACCAGATCCGCGCTGGAGCGGGCCACGAGTTGCTCGGCCGCGCGATTGACGAGCAGCAGCTGGTTGGTCGTATCGAACGCGAACACGGCGACGCCAATCTCTTCCATCACGTGCGTCAGGAGCGCGGTGGATTCGACGGCTTCGGTCCGCTGCCGCTGCAGGGTGAAGCCGAGGTCATTGACCTCGCGCATGACCATCGACATCGAGCTGCCCGTGCGCGCGCTCAACCCGCGGATCGAGTAGTCGCCTTCGCGCAACGCGCCCAGCAGATTCGCGATGAGATTCAGCGATCGGATGGCCAGCTGCCGGGCCGCCGATGCGGCCGCGATCCAGACGACGGCGACCAGGGAGGCCAGGGTCCATCGGACTTCCGGCGTCAGATCCATCGTCCACAGGAAGTAGCCGGAGATGACCACGGCCGGCAACCCGCCGGCGAGCACCAGCAGCAGCAGGGCCAGCTCGAGGTTGCGGGCACGGGGCGCCCCGCGGCGAGTCGGCGGGCGGTCGGTCATGGCACGGCTCGGGCGCGGATCTCAGAGGCCGAACTGCTGAAGGCGACGATAGAGCGCGCTTCGGCTGACACCGAGCTGTTCGGCGGCCTTCCGAACGTCTCCTCCGTGTCGGGAGAGCACCTTCTGGATGAACAGCTTCTCCGATTGCTCGAGGGTCAGCTCGTCGGTGGCCGCGGTCGTCGCCGCCGACGCCGTGCTCCGCAGTCCGAGGTCCGCCGACGTGATGTCCGGCCCGGCCGCCATCAGCACTGCCCGTTCGACGGCGTGGGCCAGCTCGCGCACGTTGCCGGGCCAGAGGTGGGCGTCGATGGCCTGACGCGCCGAGCGATCGAACCCGGTGACGCCACGCCGGTACTTGTCGTTGTAGCGCACCAGGTAGTGCGCGGCCAGCGGGGCGATGTCGCTTCGGCGTTCGCGCAAGGGCGGCAGCTGGATTACGACCGTGTTGAGCCGGTACAGCAGATCCTCGCGGAAGCGACCTGCGGCGATCTCGGCCGGCAGGTCCGCGTTGGTCGCCGAGATGACGCGCACGTTGACGTAGGTCACGCGCGACGATCCGACGCGCTGCACCTCGCCCGTCTGCAGCACCCGCAGGAGCTTGGGCTGCAGCCGCACGGGCATGTTCGCGATCTCGTCCAGGAACAGCGTACCTTCGTCGGCCAGCTCGAAGCAGCCAATGCGGTCCGTTCGCGCATCGGTGAAGGCCCCCTTCACGTGACCGAACAGCTCGGACTCGGCGACGCCCTCGCTCAGGCCCCCGGCGTTCATCGTCACGAGGGCGCGCGAGGCCCTGGCCGACAGGCGGTGCAGCAGGCTCGCCACGACTTCCTTGCCCGTGCCGTGTTCCCCGGTGATGAGGACGCTGGCATCCGAGGCCGCGACGCGATCGATCGTCTCGCGCACGGCACGCATGGCCGGGGCCTCGGCGATGAACGTGGGCAGGTCGCGTCGCTGCAGGCGCGCGTTCTCCTCCTGCAGCCGTCGGCTTCGGCGCAGCGCCCGGCGCAGTTCCACCTGCGTCTGCACCGAGGCCACGAGCTTGTCGTCATCCCACGGCTTCTCGATGTAGTCCCTGGCCCCGCGGCGCATGGCCTCCACCGCCCCGGCCACGCTGCTCCATCCGGTCATCACCAGCACCGGCAGCGTCGGGTCGATCGTGCGCATGCGTTCGAGCAGCTCGAAGCCCTCGTGCCCTGACGTGGTGTCCCGCGTGTAGTTGAGGTCGATCAGCGCGACATCGACGTCGGACCGTTCGAGCGCCTCGATCAGCTCGCCTGGGGAGGCGGCGGTCGTCACTTCGAAGCCCTCCCCGCGCAAGAGGAGCTTCAGGGCGTCGAGGATGTCTCCTTGGTCGTCAGCGATCAGAATCCGGCCAGCAGCAACAGGCATGGTGTCGTGGGCGCGACCGACGCGTCCCGGAACTGGGAATTATCGCCCGTCCGGACCCGAAACCGCACGCCCTGCGAGAGGAAAAGGAAAACGCGTGCCAATGGCACGGCGCTTGGAACAGGCGGCCCACACCTCGGCGGCGGGCGATCTGCAGGACGACGCGACGCTCATCGTGGTCGCGCGTGCGGCGTATACTTCGCCCTGCCCAGTCCCACGAGGACGCCATGACCCAGGCGCTGATCGTCGCCGCCCTCACGCTTGCTGCCCTTGCGCCGTCGGCGGCGGCGCCGCCGAGCCAGCAGGCCCCGCCGCGGCGACCCGACGTGATCTTCGTGCCCACCTCCGACGCGGTCGCGGACGCCATGCTGGCGCTCGCGCAGGTCGGCCCGAAGGACGTGCTCTACGACCTGGGCTGCGGCGACGGGAAGCTCGTCATCACGGCGGCCCGGCGGTTTGGCACCCGCGGCGTGGGCATCGACATCGACCCGCAGCGGATTCGCGAGGCCAACGCGAATGCGGAGGCGGCGGGCGTCGCCGACAAGGTGCGCTTCATCCAGGGTGACATCTTCGACCCGGCCGTAACGTTCTCGGATGCCACCGTGGTGACGCTCTACCTGCTGACCGAGCTGAACGTGAAGCTGCGGCCTCGCCTGCTCAACGAACTCGCGCCCGGCACGCGGATCGTCTCGAACAGCTTCAGCATGGGCGACTGGGCCGCGGAGCGTGTGCAACAGGTCGGCAACTTCACGATCTACTTCTGGACGATTCCGCCGCGCCGCTGACGCGGCTGGGCTTGCACCTCATCGGTCCCCAGCACCTCGGCGTCAGCCCCAGCACCTCAGATTTCCCCCGGCACTCAGCCTTCATCCCCAGCACCTCATCGTCAGCTCCCCGCGTGTCGGTGTGGTACGCTCCGGCCAGAAATGGGGGCGGACAAAGGCGCCAGCCGATCGCGGCTTGGCGCGTGGTTGCTCAGGGTTCCCGGCACATCCTCGGCGACGGGTTCCGCACCGCAGGTACCGCATACGGCGCCCTGGTGGCGCATCATGTGCCTCACGGGCGTGGACTACTTCTCGACGCTCGGATACCAGCCCACGATCGCGTTCCTCGCCGCCGGGTTCCTCTCACCGTTCGCCACCATCATCCTCGTCGCGCTGACGCTCTTCGGCGCGCTCCCAGTCTACCGTCGCATCGCCGCGCTCAGTCCCAACGGCCAGGGCAGCCTCTCGGTGCTCGAGGACCGGCTGCCGCGGTGGCGCGGCAAGGCGCTGGTGCTCTGCCTGCTGGGGTTCGCCGCCACGGCGTTCATCATCACGATCACGCTCTCGGCCGCCGACGCGGCCGCCCACATCATCGAGAACCCGTTCACGCCGTCGTGGATGGCCCAGCCGGTGGCCGTGACGCTGGTGCTGGTCGCGCTGCTCGGCGCCGTCTTCCTGCGCGGGTTCAGTGAGGCCATCTGGCTGGCCGTCGCCCTGGTCGTGACCTACGTCGGCGTGAACCTGGTCGTCATCGGCTACGAGCTGGTGCAGATCGCGCGAGACCCGTCGGTGTTGACGGCGTGGCGCAGCAACCTGCTCGCGCAGGAAAGCGACCCGCTCAAGGTCGTCATCCTCGTCGCGTTCCTGTTTCCCCGCCTCGCGCTGGGGCTGTCGGGCTTCGAGACGGGCGTCGCCGTCATGCCCCTCGTCGCGGGCGCCGGCGAGAACAGCCACGCGCGACTGCAGGCACGCATCGCCAACACGAAGACGCTGCTGACCGTGGCGGCCCTCATCATGACGGTGCTGCTCATCGGCAGTTCGCTGGTCACCACCGTGATGATTCCGGCCGCCGAGCACCAGGAGGGCGGGCTGGCCTACAGCCGTGCGTTGGCGTATCTGGCCCACCGCGACCTTGGCGACTGGTTCGGCACCTTCTACGATCTGGCCACGATCGGCACGCTCTGGTTTGCCGGGGCCTCGGCGATGGCCGGCCTTCTCAACCTCGTGCCGCAGTACCTGCCCCGCTACGGCATGGCCCCCGACTGGGCACGCGCCACGCGGCCCCTGGTGGTGATTATCACGGGCATCGCCTTCCTCGTCACCATCCTGTTCGGGGCAGACGTACACGCGCAGAGCGGCGCCTACGCCACCGGAGTCCTCATGCTGATGACGTCGGCGGCCGTCGCCGTCGCCATCGCACAGCCCGCGTCGCGGCGCTACTTCGTCCCGGTGGCCCTCATCTTCATCTACACGGCGGGCGTCAACATGGTTCGTCAGCCGGAAGGCCTCCAGATCGCCGCCTGGTTCATCGTCACGATCATCGCGACCTCGATGATCTCGCGCGTGATGCGGTCCACCGAGATCCGCATCGAAGGCATCGCCTACGACGATCTGGCACGGCAGTTCGTGACCGAGGTCGCCGCAGGACGCAAGACGATCCGCATCATCGCGAATCGACCGGACAGCGGGCTGAAAGCGGAGTACGACGGCAAGCTCGAGGATGCCTCCACCTCCCACCATCTACCCCCCGGCGAGCCCGTCCTGTTCCTCGAAGTCCGGCCCGGCGACGCGTCGAACTTCTCGGACGTCCTCCGCGTCACCGGCGCGGAAGTCGCTGGCCACCGGATCCTGCGCTGCACCAGTCCGGCCATTCCGAACGCCATCGCCGGCCTGCTCCTGAACCTGCGGGACGAGACCGGTTGCATCCCGCATGCGTACTTCGGGTGGACCGAAGGCAATCCGATCACCTACCTGCTGAAGTTCCTGGCCTTCGGCGAGGGCGACACCGCGCCGGTCTGCCGCGAGGTGCTGCGCCAGGCCGAGTCCGACCCGGCCGTCAGGCCCCGGGTGCACGTGGGGTGATATCCTCCGCCCTGCACGCCTAAGCGGTTCTTCGGGACCGCGCGGGGGAACCACCGCGGCCACTGGTCGCAGGGGCGAATCCGGCGCACGCCGGACGAGGACTTCCACCTCGAGCCCGTCAGCTAACCCCGTCGGCGCTGGGAGGTTCGTGTGTCCGTGTCTTTGCACGGCGGTCTGGCGTCCGTTCGCGCCTGGCTGCTGGCTGGCCATACCGCTCGTCCATCCGACCCTTCGCCCACCCATAAGGCCCCCTGGTGGCAGGTCATGTGCCTGACTGGTGTCGACTACTTCTCCACCCTCGGTTATCAACCGAGCATCGCATTCATCGCGGCGGGAGCCCTCTCGCCGTTCGCAACATTTGTGCTGGTCCTGCTCACGCTCTTCGGGGCCTTGCCGGTCTACCGGCGGATGGCCGGCCTGAGTCCGCACGGCCAGGGCAGCCTGTCCGTGCTCGAAGACCGGCTCCCACGCTGGCGTGGCAAGGCCGCCGTGCTGTGCCTGCTGGGCTTCGCCGCCACCGACTTCGTGATCACCATCACGCTGTCGGCGGCCGACGCGACGGCCCACATCATCGAGAATCCGTTCATGCCGCACTGGCTGGACCACCAGCTGGGCGTCACCCTCGTGCTGATCGCGCTGCTCGGCGCCGTGTTCCTGCGCGGGTTTCGGGAAGCCATCTGGTTCGCGGTCGCAGTCGTCCTCCTCTACCTGACTCTCAACGCCATCCTCCTCACCTATGAGCTTGCGGTGCTGGCGACCCATCCGGAGTACTTCAGCAACTGGCGGCAGGCGTTGTGGCGTCAGCAGTCGAACCCCTGGCTGGTGGCGGGGCTGGCGTTGATCTACTTCCCCAAGCTCGCACTGGGCCTGTCGGGGTTCGAAACGGGTATCGCGGTGATGCCGCTCGTCGAGGGCCGTGGCGAGACCGAAGCGGCGCGTCTCGCCGCCCGCGTGGCGAACACGCGGCGCCTGCTCACGACCGCAGCCTTGCTGATGAGCGTGCTGCTCATCGCCTCGTCGATCGTCACCGCGACGATGGTCCCCGCCGACGCGCTGCGCCTCGGTGGCGACGCCGACGGACGCACGCTGGCATACCTGGCCCACCGGGACTTCGGCGAGGCCTTCGGCACGATCTACGACGTATCGACGATCGCGATTCTCTGGTTTGCCGGGGCCTCGGCCATGGCCGGCCTGCTGAACCTGGTCCCGCGCTATCTGCCGCGCTATGGGATGGCGCCGGACTGGGTTCGGGCCACGCGGCCACTCGTGCTGATCATCACGGCGATCGGCGTGGGCGTGACGATCATGTTCGACGCTGACGTCAACAAACAGGGCGGAGCGTATGCCACGGGCGTGCTCGTGCTGATGACCTCGGCCGCCGCAGCCGTGGTCATCGCCGAGCCGCGAGGCCGCCGCTACTGGATCCCCATCGCACTGGTCTTCCTGTACACCACGCTGGTCAACATCTGGGAGCGACCCGACGGGCTCAAGATCGCCACGTGGTTCATCGTGGCCATCGTGTCCTCGTCCCTGCTGTCGCGCGTGCTGCGATTGACCGAACTCCGGAACGAGGGCGTCGAGTACCGACGACAATGCCCGCCGATTCGTGGATGAAGCGACGGGACGGCAAGGGCTCCGCATCATCGCCAACCGGCCCAACACCGGCCAGCCCGACGAGTACCGGCGCAAGCTGGACAACGCGATGACGCTGCACCGCCTCACGCCGGACGAGTCGATTCTGTTCCTGGAAGTGCGTCCTGGCAATACGTCGGAGTTCGCCGACACTCTACGCGTCTCGGGGGCCGACGTGGGCGGCTTCCGCGTGCTGCGCTGCTCCAGCCCTGCGATTCCGAATGCGATTGCCGCGCTGCTGCTCGACCTCCGGGACCGGACCGGCCTGATCCCGCACGCCTACTTCGGCTGGACCGAAGGCAGCCCGATCAGCTACCTGCTGAAGTTCCTGGCCTTCGGCGAGGGCGACACCGCCCCGGTGTGCCGCGAGGTGCTACGCCAGGCCGAACCGGCGCCGTCGAAGCGCCCCCGGATTCACGTCGGATAGGCGGCCAGCACCTGCTCGAGCCGATCGAGCAGTTCGGCCTGCGCGATGTTGATCACCTGTCGTGCATCGGTCATCGAGAAGAAGCTCGCGCGATCGATCTCGGGAATCTCGATGAAGCGGCCCGAGCGTGGCGGCCACTCGGTCGTCGTGGAGATGCTCGTCAGCGTGGCCGTGTCGCAGTCCCCTTCGAACGCCCAGGCGTGCACCACCTTGCCGCTGCGCTGGACGATGTAGCCGAGCGGCAGGAACGGGCCTCCGGCCTGCAGGCCCGTCTCCTCGCGAAACTCGCGGATCGCGGTCTCGAGCAGCGTCTCACCTTCGTGCGTCCCGCCCTTGGGAATGCTCCACGCGCCGGCGTGCCGGGTCTGCCAGAACGGTCCACCCGGGTGTCCCAGCAGGACCTCCGTCTGGCTGCCGCATCGGCGGAACATCACCAGGCCCGCACTCTCACGCAGCGCCATCGATCAGGGCCTCGCGGGCAGGCTCCGCCCTCGTGTCGTTCGCTCGCTCGCCCGGTCGCACGTGCGGTCCGAAGAACGGGGCTCGGTCATGGCAGTCAGAGACGTTGCGAACGCAGGCGGAGGGCGTTGCCGATCACCGAGACGGAACTGAAGCTCATGGCCGCGGCTGCCAGCATCGGACTGAGCAGCCAACCCGACAGGGGATACAGCAGGCCGGCAGCCACCGGAACGCCCAGCGCATTGTAGATGAAGGCGAAGAAGAGATTCTGCCGGATGTTGGCCATGGTCAGGCTCGACAGCCGCCGCGCACGCACGATGCCCCGCAGATCGCCCTTGACGAGCGTGACCGCGGCGCTCTCCATCGCGACGTCCGTCCCGGTGCCCATCGCGATGCCGACGTTGGCCCGCGCCAGTGCCGGCGCGTCGTTCAGCCCGTCCCCCGCCATCGCCACCACGCGCCCCTCGGCCTGCAGTCGGACGATGACCGCCAGCTTCTCGTCCGGCCGGACGTCGGCGATGACCTCGGTGATCTGGAGTTTCCTGGCCACGTGGTGGGCCGAGACCTCGTGGTCACCGGTCAGCATCACCACGCGAATCCCGGCCTTCTGCAGGGCCCTGACCGCGTCGGGCGTAGTGGCCCGAATCGGATCGGTCACCGCGAGCAGGCCTGCCGGTGTGCCGTCGATCGCCACCAGGACGACCGTGTGCCCGTCGGCCCGAAGGGCATCGGCGCGGGTCACCAGACCCTCGGTCGCCACGCCCAACGACGCGAGCCACGGCGCGTGCCCGATCGCCACGTCGCGGCCGCGAACCTGCGCGCGCACGCCGTGCCCGACCGTCGCCGCGAAGTCGTGGGCGGCTTCGATCGCGAGACCGCGCTGACCGGCCCCGGCCACGATGGCCTGCGCCAGCGGATGCTCGCTGGCGGCCTCCACACTCGCCGCCAGGCCGAGCACCTCCGCTTCGGTGAAGCCGTCCATCCAGGAAACCGACGACAGGGTCGGCCTCCCCTGCGTGAGGGTTCCCGTCTTGTCCACCACCAGCGTGTCCACCGACTGGAGGATCTCGATCGCCTCCGCGTGACGAAACAGCACGCCCATCGAGGCGCCACGGCCTGTGGCGACCATGATCGACATCGGTGTGGCCAGGCCGAGCGCGCAGGGACAGGCGATGATCAGGACCGAGACGGCCGTGATCAGGCCGAACGCGAATCGCGGTTCTGGACCGACGAGCGCCCAGACCACGAACGTCAGGACGGCAATGGCGATCACGCCTGGCACGAACCACGCCGATACCGTATCGGCGATGCGCTGGATCGGCGCACGGCTGCGTTGCGCTTCGGCAACCATCGCGATGATGCGCGCGAGCAGGGTATCGGCGCCGACCTTCTCCGCGCGCATGACGACGGTGCCACGGCCGTTGATGGTGCCGCCGACGACCCGGTCGCCTGTCTGCTTGTGGACGGGCAGTGGCTCGCCGCTGACCATCGATTCGTCCACGCTGCTGGCGCCCTCGACCACCAGGCCGTCAACCGGCACGCGTTCGCCCGGCCGCACACGCAGACGATCGCCGGGCACCACCGCCATCAGGGGCACATCGTCCTCGGTGCCCGCGGGCGACAGGCGCCGCGCCGTGGTGGGCGCCAGGCGGAGCAACTGGCGCACGGCGTCGCCCGTGCGGCCGCGCGCGCGCAACTCCAGCACCTGACCGAGCAGGATCAGCGTGACGATGACCACAGCGGCCTCGAAGTAGACGCCCACGCCGCCCGAGTGGTCGCGAAACGCGGCTGGGAACAGGCCGGGCGCCACGGTGGCCAACACGCTGTAGCCGAACGCCACGCCCACGCCCAATCCGATCAGGGTGAACATGTTGAGCCGGCCGAAACGGATGGAGTCCACCGCGCGCTGGTAGAACGGCCAGGCTGCCCACACGCACACGGGCGTGGCGAGCACGAGCGGCAGCCAGGTCCGCACCCCCACGCCTGCGGTGCCGTGAAGCGGCCCCGTGACCATCTCCGCCATCGCGAGGCCCACGACCGGCACCGCCAGGGCCGCCGAGATCCAGAGCCGTCGCGTCATGTCGGCCAACTCGGGATTCTCGGGCGCCTCCGCTGTGATGGTCTTCGGCTCGAGAGCCATCCCACAGATCGGACAGGCGCCTGGGCCGTCCTGGACGATCTCCGGATCCATCGGGCAGGTGTACTGCACGACGGCCTTGGCGGTCGCCGCGGCCGCGGTGCCGGCTTCCAAGTTCGCCTTCGCGCTGGCCGGCACGCTCGCCTCCATCGAAGCCGGCCCGCCCATGCCCCCAGGCTCAGGCGTTGCGGGGGGACGGCCCGCCGGCCGGCCGATGGTCAGTGTCACGGGCTGCGGGGCGGACATCGGCCGCGGCCCGCGGGCGAGCCAGCCATCGGGGTCGCTCGCGAACTTGGTGCGACAGCCGGGACTGCAGAAGAAGTAGGTGGTGCCCTGATGGTCGAACTGGCCACCGCGAGCCCGCGCGGAATCGACGGTCATGCCGCAGACAGGATCAAGTGCCATCACGGCCACCCACATTCGCATTGTATCTGTGCGGCCGGAGTGGCTGGCTCGGCAGGCCCATCGAATGACGTCGATTCGGCCGCAGAATCCTGGCTCAGCTTCGCCGTGACCTCCGCGTGAACCTACCGTCTTCTGGCTCCGCGTGAACCCGTCGTCTGACACAATGCGGGCGCGATGCCCGACTTCTCGCTCTCCGAGTGGCTGCTCGCCGTGCTGGCGGCCACCGGGATCGGTGTCTCGAAGGCGGGGTTCGCCGGCCTGAGCCTGCTCCACGTCGTGATCTTCGCGCTGCTGTTCGGCGCCCGCGAGTCAACGGGGGTGGTGCTCCCCATGCTGCTCGTGGGTGACGTTGCCGCGGTCCGGGCGTTCCGGCAGCACGCGCGGTGGGACTTCGTCCGGCGGATGCTGCCGGCCACCTGCCTCGGCGTCATCGCCGGGGCGCTGGCCATGCGGTGGCTCAACGACCGCGCCTTCGCGCCCATCGTCGGCTGGATCATTCTGGTGCTGACGGCGCTGCAGATCCTGCGCATGCGCCGGCCTGACCTGCTTGGCCGCGTCCCGCACTCGCGGGGCTTCGCATGGACCATCGGGCTGGCGGCCGGCGCTGCGACGATGCTGGCCAATGCAGCGGGGCCGATCTTCGCGGTCTACGCGGTGGCCGTCGGACTGCCGAAGTTCGAGTTCGTCGGCACCAGTGCGTGGTTCTTCCTGATCATCAACGCCTTCAAGATTCCGTTCAGCCTCGCGCTCGGCCTGATTCACGGTCAGACGTTGCTGATGAACCTGGTGCTGATTCCCGCAATCCTGGCGGGACAGTGGATCGGGCGCGCCCTGACGCACCGGATTCCGCAACAGTGGTTCGACACGCTGCTGCTGGCGTTCGCGGCGATCGCCGCGCTCCGGTTGTTAGCACAAGGCTAGACCATGGCAGGATGTGCTGGCGGGAAACCATAGAAGTCCAGGCCGCTTCGCAAGAGGTCCCAGAACTGACTAAATGGTTCAGCCAATCTCACCACGAAGACGCGTAGATCTCTCTGACGCGGGCTTCTCCCACCCACGGCGCGCGGCGCCACGCCGCGATGCGGCGTGGCGGCCGGAGGCCCTTCGGAGGTGAGGCGCGGCGCGTTCGCATGAGCGACAGCCGCGTTTTCGCGCTCATGTGAACGCGCCGCGCCTCACCCCCGATCGCCGCGCGCCGGCAGCTTCGTGTCTTCGTGGTGATGATTCTCGAGGGATCTGAATCGCGCCCTACCGGTCCGGGGGCCAGCGCAGCGAGTAGAGTCGCCCCTCCCCCATCACCGCTTCGAGCTTGACCCAGTCGGCGAACTCCGAGAAGCGATGCTCGACGCCTTCGCGTTCGATCTCGGGCACGAGCGACCAGTGGAGGATGACGTGGGTGAAGCCCATGCGTGTGAGCGTCCGCAGGCTGCGCTCGTCGGGAAACGTCGTGAGCTGCCAGTAGACGTCTTCGTAGCCCGGGGGCTGGGTGCCGCTGAAGCCCTGGAAAATCGGGCGGAAGTGCCCGAGGGAGTGAATCATGTAGCGGGTATTGCGTCGCTCCCGGACCACGACGTTGAGCGAATCGGGGACTGGGAGCTCGACCACAGCGACGCGCCCCGGCAGCGTGGCCACGTGGCGGTCGATCGCGGGAATCTCCACGGTGTAGGGAAACGGCACCAGGGGCGGGACGACGAACTCGGCCAGAAGCGCGGCGCCCGCGATGACCGCCGCCCAGCCGCGTGTGCGCGGCGATGCCCGCCGCGTCAGCCGCTCGAATCCGATGGCGGCGAGCACACCAAGGGCAAGCACGCCAAGGATGGTGAATCGTGACGGCACGCGCACGAAGTTGAGTCCGGGCAGCCAGTACATCCAGCGCCAGACGCCGTACGGCGGCCCGACGGCGAGCCAGGCACAGAGGACCGCGATCGCCGCGTAGACCCACGCCGCCGGCGGCAGCCGCCACGATGACGGACGCCATCGCGCGACCGCGATCACGGCCAGTGCGATCGGCAAGACCCCGGGAAACAGCCACGCATCGGGCGACGTCTGCAGCCAGGTCCAGTCGGGCAGCCAGCCTCGCAACCAGGTGTGCACGTACGTCGGCGACGACACGAAGCTCGACGAGCTGATGCTCCAGTCGTCGAGCGTACGGCGGAGTCCGATCTCCTGCTGCACGGCCCGATACGGCAGGAACACGAGCACCGGCGGCACGAGCAGCAGCAGGCCCGGGATCCCGGCGTCGCGAAGGCGACGGCCGAGCGCGACGGGCGTCCGACGAATCAGCCGATCGGCGAGCAGCATGAGGACGCCGAGCGTCAGCAACGCTCCGCCATGGCCGCTCGTGAGGGCCTGCCACGAGAAGAACCCGATCGCGATCCGCAGGTCGCGCGCGCGTCCGGTCTCGAAGTACGTGTGCAGGAACGCCAGGCAGAACGGGATCCACTGGATCGTCGTGAGGTGGAACTGGTCGATCCGCATGAAGCGGGGCGGCGCGAACGCGAAGACCAGGCCGCAGATCAGCGAGGCGGCGGTACCCACGCCGAGCCGCCGCGCGAGCAGATAGGCGCCAAGGGCTGACAGGACGATCGAGGCCAGCACGATCACGTTCATCGCGAGCAGCGGCTGCCCGGTGATCCAGATGATCGGCGCCGCCAGGAACGCACTGCCGATCAGATTCTCCGAGTAGGCCAGCGTGTGGCGGAACGGATGGAAGATGTTCGCGTCGAAGATCCCGGCCGGGTTGTGGGTGAACGCATGCACGTCCCAGGCGAGCGTCCAGATTGGCAGGTCGGTGTCGGTGCCCTCCGAGATGACGCCGTTGGTCAGCCGCGTGGCGAACGGCCACGTCATCGCGATGGTCACAACCAGAAAGAGCAGGGTCGCCCGCCAGAGATGCAGCGGGCGCCCGCGATCGGCGGCAGTCACCACGCGGCGGCCTTCGCGGCCTCAGCATCCAGAACAGACACCGTCATCTGGTAGAGCCGGTCGGCGTCCTCCGGCGTGTTCCCCACCGAGGTCAGGCCAAACAGGCCGCGCTCGCCCACCGTGTTCATCATGTGCAACACGACCCCGGTCTGCCGCGACTGATCGAAATGCAGATGATGGCGGGCGACGATGTCGAACAGCTCGAGGTGGGTGAACACCCGATACGCCGGCGACACGAGGTGGTCGGTGGCGACGAAGTACTTGGCCTCCCCGCGCGGCGTGACGAAGCGTGCCGCCTCGGCATCGTAGCGCCCGTCGGTGAGGAACTGCAGCGTGAGGAACGGATGCGTGGTCCCGCCCTTGCGAAGGTTGATCTCGATGGCCGAGATGGCCCAGGCGCCATCGGCACCGCGATAGGCCACGAAGTCGAGGGCAAACCGGCCGATCACGCCTTCGGCCGCCAGGCGCCGGCCCACCTTGGCCGCCTCGCGCATGATGGCGGGCGCATAGTCGGGGCTCGCCGGAAAGCGACACCCCAGATACGCCTGTCCGGTCGGCCCCCCGAGCAGTTGATCGTGGGTGGAGAGCAACTCCACCGCCCCGAGCGGCGTCACGCGCAGTTGCGCGCTGGGACTGCGGAAGTCCGATCCGGTCAGACGCTCCTCGACGATCCCCCCGCGATCGGCGAGCTTGGCGACGTAGCCGTCGTAGGTGGTGCCTGCGGCCTCGAACTGCATCGCGCGCAGCCGGTCGGCCACCTGTGCTCGTCGTGCGCCAGCCCCGTCAGCCAGACCGCGCAGGTCCACCGTCGCGTTGCCCTCTCCCGAGACGCCCTCGTTGAGCTTCACGATGACCGTGCTCATCGACGGTCGCTGCGCCAGCAACTCGACGATGGCGTCCAGCAGCGCCCCGGGCGTGTGCAGGTCCTCGCGCCCCAGGGGGTGGGGCACGCCCTCCTCTGCAAAGATCCGGCGCGCGCCGCTCTTGGTCCCGAGCGGAAAGTGCTTCGGATCGGCACCGTACATCGGAATACCGAGGCGCACCGCGAGGTCCCGCTCCAGGCGCGTCGTGCTGTAGGGCACCAGATGCGCCCGATCCGGATTGGGAATCAGCGAGCGGATCTTCGCGACCAGACGGGGCCTGGCCAGCAGCTTCTCGGTCAGCGGCTGCGAAGACCCGTCGAGCGGCGAGAGCAGGAACAGCCGCGAGCGTGCCTGGGTCGAAATGACACCTGGCAACAGGTCCAGGTAGTAGTCCACCACGTCGCGGTGCACCTCCTGCGACGTGACGTAGATCAGGCGCGCCCGAGGCTGCCGCAGCAGCAGCAGGAGAAAGAGGAACCGCTCCTCGTAGGCCTGCATGAGCGACCCGTGGATCGCCGCATCGACGTTGATCGAAGGAACGACGACGATGGTCTGCGGGTCTTCGCTGAAGTGATCGATGGAACGCCAGAGGGGCACGAGCTTCTGCTGCAGGGCGTCGAACCGCGCGGCGATGTCGGCCTCGGTGCCCTCGAGGGGCGAGTGGGGCAACCCGTCGTACATGACGGGCCCTACTTTATCGTCTCGCCTACCGAATCGCCTTGCGGAGGGTCCGCAGGACCCGGCCGGCCGGCTGTCCCTGCATCTCGACGATGGCGCGGGCGACGAAGTCGCCAGGAGGGAGGGCGCCGATCGGAATGATCCCGCGCGCGGTGAACCGGTCGGGTTCGGCGGTGGCTTCGAGGACCAGGGGCACGGCCAGAAACGCCTTGCCGTTCGATGAATCGCTCACCTCGAGCATCGCGCCGACCGGTGTGCCCGCGACGCCGCCGTAGATCTCCAGCTGGGCCATCGCCGACACCTCGCCCTGAAACTGCAGGCGAGGCAGGAACCGGCCCTCCCGGGAGAGCCCGACCACGAGCGAGCTGAGCTGCAGCGGACCGGCGGGCGCGAGCGACGCGTCGATCTCGTAGTCCACCGTACCCCTCCGACCGGACGTATCGACGGCCACCGCCCGCACGCGATAGGCCCCGCGCGGCGCGACCAGGCCCGCCTGCAACGGTTGGCTCACCAGGTCAGCACCCATCGCCGACCACTGCGCCACGAGTTGTCCACTCGCGTCGATGAGGCCGACGGCGGCCGACGCGAGTGTGACGCCGGACGCCATGGGTTCGGCCAGCGCCACGATGCGCAGTCTGGAATCGCCGGCATTCCTCGAGGCGTACGCCGCGAGGCGCAGCGGCAGCTCACGGTGGACGCGCGCCTGTCGCAGAAGCGCGGTCGCCGTCACGCCCGGAGCCGCGCCGACGATGTCTCGAGGCTTCGGGATGGCAGCGCCCTGGCGCGCGAGGACGGTCACCCGAGGCAAGGCCACGCGAAGATCGATGCGGTGGTTGAGGCCATTGCGCTCGCCCGCCTCCGGCACGAAGCTGGCGACGTAGTAGCCCGACGTTTCCCGGGTCACCCGAATCAACGCGGTTTCGGCGCCGGTCCCGAGCGCCAGCCGCGAGCCGGACGTGACGCCGGCCAGGTTCTCGATGCCCTCGAGCAGGGACCCGGAGAACGACCCCGCGTCCGGGGGGACTATGTAGAAATTGGCCCGGGCCGTTTCAGCGGCCGCGCCGACCTGCGTGAACAACTCGGGCAGTACGGTGCACTTGCCGATGACGGGCTGCGCCTGCCCGGCAGCCCCTGCCGGCGGCAGCACCATCTGCGACGGTCCCACCAGGCCCATCGAGAAAAAGAGCACCGTCGTCGGCGCCTCGCCCCCGGCGAGATCCTCGAGCAGGCCCGTGAGGGCGTGCAGGGTGGTCAGCGTCCGACAGGCCGAATCGGTGGTGGTCTCACCGCGCGGCGCCTGTCCCACGATTCGCTCGAAGACCTGCCGCGTCTTCAGCCGGTCGGTCGTGAAGTCGAGCTTCAGCCCCCCATACGGCACGGTCACAATGGCCACGCGGTCGTCCGGTGCAAGGGCCTGGAGGAGCATCGCGACCGCGTCACGCATCGGCCGCTCCCGCCCGGCGGCGAGCGACTCGTCCTCGACGACGACGACCAGCGCCCGTGCCGGCACGGCCAGGTCGGCGGCGACGTTGGTGGCGTACGGCGCGTCCAGGGTGACGCCGACCGACGCGCTGGACGGCCCGCCTCGCACCTCGACGTACCGCAGCGACTGGACCGCTCGTCGCTTGCCATCGACCCTGAGGGTCACCTGATCGGCGGTCACGCCAGCGACAGGGACGCCTTCCGACGAAAGGACCCGGAAGTCGATCCCCACGGGGTCTGTCGATGCCGCCGGCCTGGACGTGGACTGCGCCACGGCCCCTGGCCCTCCGATCCCGATCAGACAGCCGAGCGCCGCCACGGACATCGAGCCAGCGATCGATCGACGCATCCGCGGAGGATAGCAGACCACATGGGGCGAACCCACATCAGGACGTGATGACACCCATCTAATGATTCATCGATCAAACTCATTGACCCCTTGGTCACAAGAAAGATAGGTTTGGCCCCGTAACAACGCTGACAACTGGGGAGAACCCTCGGCACGCCCATCCGCCCGGATGGGGAGGGATCAGGAGGATGGTGATGAGGCAGACTCTCGTGCGGATGGCCGTGTATCTCAGCTGTCTGTGTCTGACCGCGTCGTCCGCGTTCGCGCAAGGCGCGAGCTCGACGACGTCGCTATCGGGCACGGTGAAGGACGCAGACGGAGGCGCGCTGCCGGGCGCCACCGTCGTCGTGAACAACGTCGCGACCGGGGTCAGCCAGACGACAGTCACCAACAGCCAGGGGTCCTAC
Source organism: uncultured Acidobacteriota bacterium (assembly GCA_963738485.1). Taxonomy (GTDB): domain Bacteria; phylum Acidobacteriota; class Vicinamibacteria; order Vicinamibacterales; family SCN-69-37; genus CAVTWK01. Next base: position 306,672 of record CAVTWK010000002.1, on the reverse strand, counting down.
TCGTTTCCGAGTATGAACGTCGGCACCTACTCGGTGACGATCGAGATGCAGGGCTTCAAGAAGATGACGCACACGGACGTGCGTCTGCTGGGCAATCAGCCCGCGACCATCGCCACGACCCTGCAACTGGGCGGGTTGACCGAGGAAGTGACGGTCTCGACGCCCACGGATCTGGTCCGCCTCGAGTCACCGACGGTCAGCTCGACGATCAGCGGCGAGTTCATCAAGAGCGTGCCCCGCCTGAGTCGCAATGCGCTGGACTTCCTCGTGTTCCTCCCGGGCGTCGAAACGCCTGGCGCCAACGCCCGCGGGTCCACGATCAGCGGCCTGCCGCAGAACACCATCAACATCACGATTGACGGCGTCAGCAACAGCAACAACCTGCAGTCGGGCGATGGGTTCTTCTCGATGGTCACGCCCCGCCTCGATGCGGTCGAGGAAGTCACGGTCACGACGGCCACGGCCGGCGCCGACAGTGCCGCGCAAGGCGCGACACAGGTGCGGTTCGTCACCAAGTCCGGCACCAACACCTTCCGTGGCACGGCGTATGAGTACTTCCAGCACGAGTCGATGAACTCGAACACGTTCTTCAACCGGCTGAACGGGCTGGGCGTGCCGAGGGCGACGGTGGACACCTACGGCGGGTCGCTCGGCGGGCCCATCGTGATTCCGAAACTCGTCAACGGACGCGGCAAGGCGTTCTTCTTCTTCAACGAAGAGGTGTCGTGGACGCCGAACGAGACCGCCCGCGCGCGGACGATCCTCCGCCCGAACGCGCTGGCCGGTACCTTCACGTACAACATCAACAGTCCGGTGTCGGTGAACGTGCTGGATCTGGCCGCGCGCAATGGCCAGCTCGCCAGCATGGATCCGACGGTGAAGTCCCTCCTCACCGCGATCGACGCGGCGTCGAAATCGACAGGCACGATCAACGACACGGCCACCAGTCTCAACACCACGACGTTCAACTACTTCGTGAACGTGGCCTCGACGCGCAACTCGCCGACGACGAGCATCGATGTCGTGCTCACGCCCGGCAATCGCCTGAAGGGCACCTACTACCTCCAGCGCTACAAGGACAGTCCGGACACCCTGAACAACGCAGACCCGACGTTCCCTGGCTTTCCGGCCTTCGGCAACCAGAACTCGTACCGGACGACCGGGTCGAGCTCGCTGCGTTCGACGCTCAGTGCGAGCCTGGTGAACGAGGTGCTGTTCGGGTGGCAGACCTCGCCCAACGACTTCTTCACCAACGCCACCTCGGACATGTTCACCAACCAGGCGGGCTACGCGTTGACGTTCGGGTTCGGCTTGACCAACGCCGCGCCGGGCAACGCCAACGGCCCGCAGCCCCGCAATACGCCCAACTTCAACATCGACAACAACCTGAACTGGCTCAAGGGCAGCCATAGCTTCAAGTTCGGCGGGTCGTTCACGCGTGTCTCCAACAAGATCACCAACTGGACGATCGTGCCGAGCATCGGGCTGGGCTTCAACACCACGAGCGACCCGGCCATCGGGCTTTTCTCGACGGCCAACTTCCCCACGGCGACGTCGGGTGACCTCACCAACGCGCGGGCGCTCTACGCGTTGCTCACCGGCCGGGTGTCGTCGATTGGCGGCACGGGCCGTCTCACCGAGGACGGGTCCGAGTACATCTACAACGGACGGCTGACGCAGGCCGAGCGCATGGACGAGTACGGCTTCTACGCGTCGGACTCGTGGCGGGTGAAGCCGAACCTCACCGTCAGCCTCGGACTGCGGTACCAGTTGCAGATGCCGATGGTGCCGACCAAGAGCACCCGCACGACCTCGAATCTCGAAGGTCTGTGCGGTCCGTCTGGCCTGGGCAACGGCGTCGGCGGGCGCCCGTGCAACCTCTTCAACCCGGGCGTCTTCAACAACCCGGGGTCGATCCCGACCTACGAGGCCTACACGGCCAAGTCGGCCGGCTACAGCACCGACACGGACAACTTCGCGCCCGTGGTCGGCATCTCATGGCGTCCCAACGTGCAACGAGGTCTGTGGCGCACGATCACCGGCGACCCTGAGCAGGCGGTGCTGAGCGCGGGATTCACGCGGTCGTTCATCCGTGAGCGTATCGACCGGTTCACGGGTGTCTACGGCGGCAACCCCGGCTCGACGGTCCCGGCGACGCGCAACACGGCGGCCACCGGCTATCCCCTGGTGCCGGCCGGCGAGTCCTGGCCACTGCTCTTCAGCCAGACCAGCCGCCTGGGGCCGCCGAACTTCCAGAAGACTCCGACGTTCCCCATCACCGCGGCCACCAACAACAACCTGCGGATCTTCGACCCGGAGATCGAGACGCCGTACACCGATTCGTGGACCGTCGGCTTCCAGCGCGCGCTGAGCAAGAGCATGGCCGTCGAGGTGCGTTACATCGGCAACCGTAACCAGAAGCCGTGGGGCAACGACAACTACAACGACGTCAACTGGATCGAGACGGGCCTGTTCGATGAATTCAAGCTGGCGCAGGCCAACCTGCTCGCCAACGTGCAGGCGGGACGCGGCGGGTCGTTCGCCTACTTCGGCCCTGGCACGGGGACCAGCCCGCTCCCGATCTTCCTCTCGCATTTCACGGGTCTGCCGGGGGCGCAGGCGTCCAACGCCGCCAACTACACGGCGGCGGCCTTCGCCAACAACGCACAGTTCACCAACAGCACGTGGGTGGACGACCTCGATCCGCTCTTCCCCGATCCGCGCGGGATCGCCGGCGAACTCTACGGCGGCAACAGCGGTGTCTGGCGCACCAACGGCCGGGCGGCCGGACTGCCGACCAACTTCTGGGTCATGAATCCGCTCGTCAACGAAGCGACGATCATGACCAACCAGGGCGGCAGCAAGTACCACTCGATGCAGATCGACCTCAGGCGCCGCTACTCGAAGGGCCTGCAGATCCAGGGCAGCTACACCTATGCGAGAAGCTACAACCTGACCAACCTGGACCTGCATTTCGACCGCGAGTGGCGCCGGAATACGACGGTCCCGCACAAGCTCGCGCTCGTGTGGGTCTGGGACATCCCGGTCGGCCGGGGCAAGGCGATCGGCGCCAACTTCAACAAGTGGCTCGATGGCGCCCTCGGCGGCTGGCAGTTCTCGGGTGGCGGCCGCATGCAGATCCCGTTCTTCCGTCTCACCAACACGAAGCTGGTCGGCATGTCGAAGGCCGATGCCCAGTCCCTGTTCAAGCAGATCCGGATTGACGTGGACCCGCTGACCGGGACGACGACGGTGTGGAACATGCCGCTGGATATCGTGCAGAACACGCAGCGTGCCTACAACAACGACGTTACGGAGCCCTCGGGCTTCCCGGCCGGTCAGGAGCCGACCGGTCGCTACTTCGCCCCGGCCAGCAGCACCAGCTGCACGGCGATCTTCTTCAACGACTGCGCGGCGGACCTGTTCTTCTACGGCCGCTGGTTCAGCGAGTTCGACCTGAAGTTCGTGAAGAAGTTCAACCTCACGCGGAAGGTATCGTTCGACGTCAACGTCGAGGTGTTCAACGCCTTGACGGCGAACAACTTCAACCAGCAGCTCAACCCGGGCGGCGGCGCCAACGTCTTCAGAATCACCGGCGCGGCCAGTGGTGCGAGGAGGGGGCAGCTCGTCTTCCGCGTGAACTTCTGAGCGGTCTGCATCGCCGGGTGGCGAGCGCCGCCGCCCGACTCTCTGACGGCCGGCTGCGGGGAATCCCCTGCAGCCGGCCGTCGTCGTCCTGGCGCCTGTGCCGTCACCCCGCCACGGCAAGTCCCGGGGTCAGGGGCTTGCGAGGTCCCGGAGCCAAGAGCACGCGAAGTCCCGGAGTGAATGGCACATGATGTCCTTTCTTGCCAGCACCTGAGCGTCAGCGCCTGCACCTCCCGCGCTTTTCACGCCAGCACCTGAGCGTCGCCCCCGCACCTCGGCCGTTCTTCTGGCTGCACCTCAGGTGTTTGTGATGCGCGCACCTGAGCGCCAGCGTCTGTACCTCAGGTGTTTGCGTCCAGCACGCGCCTTCCCGATCAGAACGCGTCTGCGACGACGGCGGCGATCTCGTCTGTCGTGAGGACCAGCGGATTACCGCGGGTGCTGCTGGCGGCCGACGCGCGGGCGACCACGTCGGCGACACCAGCCAGCGTGAGCCCCAGGGCTCCGAGGCGACGGGCGCCCAGGCGGCCGGCGAGCGCGCGCACCCAGAGGACGCCGTCCTCGGCCGTCGCGTGTCGCTCGCCGGTCACGAGGCGCGCGACCTCGTCGTAGCGGGCGAGCGACGCATGGTCCGGCGCCCTGCGACGCATCGCGCGCACGTTGCCCGCCATCACCGGCGCGAGCACGGCGGCCACCAGGACGCCATGGGCCACGCCGAGCAGGCCTCCCAGCGGGGCCGCCAGGCCGTGGGCCAGGCCGAGGCCGCTGTTGGCGAGCGCCAGGCCCCCGCACAGGCTCGCCAACGCCATCTGCTCCCGGGCCTCCGCATCGTCGCCGTCGGCGAAGGCCCGCTCGAGCGCGCCGGCGCCGGCGCGCAGGCCCGCCAGACAGATCGGGTCGGTCAGGGGCGTGGCCTTCGACGACACGTAGGGCTCGATGAGTTGCGCGAGGGCGTCCAGGCCGGTCGAGGCCGTGACGTCGGGTGGCACGCCGTGCGTGAGTGCCGGATCGACCACCGCGAGGTGCGGCAACATCAGCGGGCTGCGCAGGCTGACCTTGACGCGCGCGTCGGGCACGCCGAGGACCGCGTTGCGCGTCACCTCGGATCCGGTGCCCGCCGTCGTCGGCACGGCGATGAACGGCAGCGGCGCGGCGCGCAGGGGCTGCCCGCCTCCGATCACCTCGAGGTAGTCGAGCACGTCGTTTCGGTTGGTCGCCAGGGCCGCAATGGCTTTGCCGGCATCGATGGCGCTGCCGCCCCCAATGGCCACCACGACGTCGGCCGACAGCGCCCGGGCCGTCTCGGCGCCGCGCCGGACATCGTCAAGGGTCGGCTCGCCGTCGGTGGACCACACCTGGCACGCCTCGACGCCCGCGGAAACCGTCCGGATCAGGCCGGCATGCCGATCGGGCGCACGCCCGGTCACGACCAGGACTCGCGCGCCGACTCCCCGAACGAGGCCCGCCAGCTCGAGCGTGGTGCCGCGGCCGAACAGGATTCGCCGGGCGGTGGCGAACTCGAAGGGCACTACCAGCCCTCAGGTCCGGGCCAGGCGACGTCGTACTTCACGCTGCTGCGTGGCGAGGCCATCATGTCCGCGACCGTGTCGCGCCACGTCGCGTAGTGCGCGGTCTCCTTGTGTGCCGCCATCGCCTCGGCAGCGCGATAAACCTCGACCAGCAGGAACCGGGTCGGATCATCGATCTGCTGGATGACATCGAAGCGCGCGATGCCGGCCTCCCGCACGCTGTGCCGAGCATTCTCGGTCGATGCCAGCCGGAAGGCGTCGATCGCCGCGGCCTTGACGTGGACCTGGACGAGGACCGCGATCATCGCGCCCCTCCCGCCAGCGGGTGCTTCGCGAGGTCCTCGAGCGCGAACATCAGGGCATGCGTGCCCTTGTGCCCGTATCCAAGCGCCTGCACGCGCTCGTAGAGGGCGCGCACGAGCGCGAGCCCCGGCAGGTCGAGGTGCATCCGTCGCGCTTCATCGAGCGCGATGCCCATGTCCTTGACGAAGTGATCCACGAAGAAGCCGGGTTCGAAGTTTCCCTGGAGGATCCGTGGCGCGAGGTTCTCGAGCGCCCAGCACCCAGCGGCGCCACCGCGGATCGATCCAAGCACCGTCTCGAGCGACAGGCCCGCGCCCCGCCCGTAGACCAGTGCCTCGCAGACGCCAATCATCGTGCCGGCGATCACGACCTGATTGCACATCTTGGTGTGCTGCCCCGCGCCCGCCCGGCCCTGCAGGATGATCGTCTTGCCCAGCGTCTCGAACAGCGGCCGGGCGCGTTCGAATGCGGCCTGCTCGCCTCCCACCATGATCGACAGCGCCCGGTTGCGCGCGCCGACGTCGCCGCCCGACACCGGCGCATCGAGCGCGGCCACGCCGCGTGCGGCCGCCGCGGTGAAGATCTCGGCCGCGAGACTCGGCGACGTGGTCGTCATGTCCACGACGAGGGCGCCCGGGCGCGCGGCGGCAATCACACCGGCCTGGCCGAAGTAGACCTCGCGCACATCAGCCGGAAAGCCCACCATCGTGAACGTCGCGTCGGCGCCCGCGGCCGCGTCGGCAGGCGACGCCGCCCAGGCAGCGCCGCGATCGATCAGGGGCTGTGCCTTGGCGCGCGTCCTGGTGAAGACCGACACCGAATGCCCGGCGTCGAGCAGGTGTCCACACATCGAGACGCCCATGACGCCCGTGCCGATCCAGCCGACCGAAAGAGGTGCACTCATGCCGGGAGAGTAGCATCGGCGAGACCGTTTTGGCAGCATGCGGTCGATCTGCCCGACCTCGACCGGGTTCGACGCGAACGCCGGCTCGCAATTCGCGATCCTTCAATCCGGTCGATCGTCAATCAACCTGCAATGGCTAGATTCGTCAGTCCTCAATTGGGCGTCGCCATCGGGTGTCTCGTCAGTGCTACGATCCGCCGCATGGCCGGTCTCGTCTCGTTCGACATCACCTCCACCGTGGATCTCCAGGAAGTGGATAACGCCGTCAATCAGGCGAAGAAGGAGGTCGCACAGCGCTATGACTTCAAGGGCTCCAAGGCCTCGATCGACTTCAAGCGCGCCGAGAACGTGCTCGAACTGGTCGCCGACGACTCGTTCAAGATGGACGCGCTCTGGGACATCCTGCAGATGCGCCTCATCAAGCGAAGCGTGCCGGTCAAGAACCTCAAGCCCTCGGACCTCGAGACGATGGGCGGCGGGATGGTGAAGCGCACCGTCACCTTGCAGCAGGGCGTGCCGTCTGACGCGGCCAGGGACATCGTGAAGTTCCTCAAGGACCAGAAACTGAAGAAGGTCCAGGCCGCCATACAGGGCGACCAGCTGCGCGTCTCGGCCCCGTCGAAGGACGAACTGCAGTCCGCCATCCAGCTGCTGCGCCGCGAGGACTTCGGCGTGGACCTGCAGTTCGGCAACTACCGCGAGTGACCGCGGACCTCGACGTCGCCATCATCGGCGGCGGCGCCGCGGGGCTGGCGACCGCCATCTTCGCCGGACGTCGGCAGCCAGGGGCGCGCATCGTCGTGTTCGAGGGTGCGCGGACGCCGGGCGCGAAGATTCTCGTCAGCGGTGGCACCCGCTGCAACGTCACCAACGTCGTCGTCACAGACGCTGATTTTCACGGTGCCCCGCGTGCCTTGATCCGGCGAGTCCTGCGAGCCTGGCCCGCGGACGCCACCGTGGGATTCTTCGCCGAGCTCGGCGTCCCGCTGCACGAGGAGGCGCACGGCAAGCTGTTTCCCGACAGCGGACGCGCACGCGACGTGCTCGACGCCCTGCTCCGCGGCGTCAGGGACGCGGGCGCGGATCTGCGATGCGGTCAGCGGGTGTTGGACGTCTCGGCCACCGATGGGACGTTCGCGATCACCACTGCGGCCGGGACCCTGCGATCACGATGCGTCGTGCTGGCCACAGGGGGACTGTCGCTCCCGAAGACGGGCAGCGACGGCTGGGGCTACGGCGCCGCGGCGCGCGTCGGCCACGGGATGGTGCCGACGACGCCGGCGCTCGTCCCGCTGATCCTGTCGCCGGAGGGACCGCACGCGATCCACCGTGGCTTGAGCGGTGTGGCGCAGGAGGTGCGACTCGAAGTCCGCGTTGATCGGGCCGTGCACACGCGCGTCGATGGCGCGCTGCTCTGGACGCATTTCGGGGTGAGCGGGCCCGCCGTGCTCGACGCCTCGCGCCACTGGCTGCGTGCGCGACTCGAGGGCCAGCCGGTCACGCTGTCGGCCAGCTTCGCACCTGGAGCCTCGTTCGACGCGGTGGAACAGGGATGGCTCGCGGTGGCGCGGGAGAAACCCATGACCACCGTCGGACAGACGCTCGCGGCGCACGTGCCGGCCTCCACCGCCGGCGCGCTGTCCGAAGGGGCCGGGACCACGCCGGCGACCCGGCTCGCGACGTTGACGCGCGCGTCTCGTCGCGCCTTGCTGCACGCGCTGCTCGACTGGCCGTTCGACGTCCGTGACTCGCGTGGCTACAGCTATGCAGAGGTCACCGCCGGCGGCATTCCGCTGGACGAGGTCGACACCGGGTCGATGGAATCGCGGCGCTGTCCCGGTCTGTTTCTCGTCGGCGAGGTCCTGGACGTGGACGGCCGCCTGGGCGGCTTCAATTTTCAGTGGGCCTGGGCCACCGGACGCGTCGCGGGGGAGGCCATCGCGCGCCGGCTCAGCGCGGCGTGAGACCTGCGGCCCCTGCCAGCACGCCGCGGCGCGCTCGGGCGGCCGCGGCCAACTGCGCGATGAGCGGCACGGTGGTCTCCCAGTCGAGGCATCCGTCCGTGATGCTCTGGCCGTAGGCCAGCGGTGTGCCGGGCACCACGTCCTGCTTCCCGGCGACCAGGAAGCTCTCCAGCATCACGCCGAACACGGACGTGCTGCCCTGCTCGAGGCCGGTGGCCAGTGCGGCCAGCACGGCTGGTTGCCTGGCCGGGTCCTTGCCGCTGTTGGCGTGGCTGCAGTCCACCATCAACCGGGGCGCCAACCCAGCCTTGGTCAGCTCACGCGTCACGCCCGCGATGTGATCGGCGGAGAAGTTCGGGCCGCTCGCCCCGCCACGCAAAATGACGTGACACTCGGGATTGCCGTTGGTGGCCACAATCGCCGCGACGCTCTGTTTGGTCACCGACAGGAACTGATGCGGGTGCGCGGCGGACCGCACCGCGTCGATGGCCACCTGGACGGTGCCGTCCGTGCCGTTCTTGAATCCGACCGGCATGGACAGGCCTGAGGCCAGCTCGCGGTGGACCTGGCTCTCCGAGGTCCGCGCACCGATGGCGCCCCAGGTCACCAGATCGGCCAGGAACTGCGGCGTGATCGGATCGACGAACTCGGTGCCGGCAGGCAGCCCGAGCGCATTCACGTCGAGGAGAAACCGCCGCGCCACGCGGAGTCCTTCGTTGATGGCGAAGCTGCCATCGAGCCGCGGGTCGTTGATGAGGCCCTTCCACCCGACGATCGTTCGCGGCTTCTCGAAGTAGACCCGCATGACGATCACCAGGTCGTCGCGGAAGCGATCCGCCAGGGCCGCGAGCCGGCGAGCGTACTCGAGGCCCGCATCCGGGTCGTGGAGGGAGCAGGGGCCGACCACCACCAGCAGACGGTCGTCCTCACCGCGGAGGATGCGCCCGATCTCCTCACGCCGCGACGCGACGAGGGCCGACACGGCATCCGAGATGGGGATCTCCTCCATCAGGATGGCAGGCGAAATCAGGGGCTTCAGCTGGCGGATTCGGAGGTCGTCGGTCTGGTGCAACATCGCAGGGCCAGCGCCGATCGTACCCCAGGAGGGGGGTGGCCTGCTCAGACGCTCACGGGGGGCGAAGTCCCGGGGGCTCGCTGCGCTCGGCGAAGTCCCGGGACTGACGCCCAAGTCCCGGTGCTTCGCTTCGCTCAGCAGAAGTCCCGGAACTGACGCTCAAGTCCCGGTACCTCGCTGCGCTCGGCGAAGTCCCGGCACTGACGCCCAGGTCCAATCCGTGTGCACCTCAGGTGCCCGTCACTCCCTGCACGTCACCGTCCGTGTGCACCTCAGGTGCCCGTCACTCCGGCACATCACTGTCAGCACCAGCACCTCATGATGTGCGTGCTGTGCCCTTCACTCCCGCACGTCACTGTCCGTGCCGTGCCCTGCCCTCCTACCGTCCGCCGAGCGGCTGGGGCTCGACGGTCTGGAGGTAGGCCCAGAGGGCCTGTACATCCGGGTCGGTCATGCCGGCGTACGCCTTCCAGGGCATCACGGTCGAAAGCATGGTCCCGTCCGGGCGTCGTCCCTCCCGGATCGCCTGCGAGAACTGCGCGTACGTCCAGCCGCGCAGGCCTGTTTCGTGCCGCGTGAGGTTGCGCGCTGGGGGCCAGTCGGGAGGCGCTCCGGGAATCGGGCCGCCTGACAGCGTCGGACCGTGGCACCCCATGCAGGCGCCGATCATCACGGCGCCCCACTCGGCCGCCGCCGACGGCTTGGCCCCGGAACGTGAACGGGTGTGGTCGATGGTGTCGAACGCGAACCGGATCTGTTCGGTATACAGCAACACGCGTCCGAGCGGCCCGACCTTGATGCCCTCGTCGTGGCGATCGACGGGCGGCATCGACGTGACGTAGGCGACCACGGCGGCGAGATCCTCGTTGCTGAACCCGAAGTAGTCCTCGCTCGGCATCAGGATCAGGCGACGGCCGTCAGTCCCGACGCCGTGGCGGATCGATCGGGTCCAATCCACGGGTGTGTAGTTCCGCGTCGCCGAGCCCTGGCCCAACGTCAGGTTGGGCGCCCATAGACGCCCCACCAGCGCGTCATCGACCTCGGCTCGCCCTCCGAAGTCCGGCGCATGGCATACCTTGCAGCCCATCACGTGGTCGACGAGGTACTGCCCGCGGGCCAGAGCCGCCGGGTCCCCCGTGGGAATGACAATCGGTTCGACGGGGACGGGCACGGTGACCGTGGCCGCGAGCATCCGGTTGACGCCCAGATAGACCACGAGTGCCGCCAAGGCCACGAGGCCGAGCAGGATCGCCACGACCCAGGCCGCGAACTTCAGCAATCGACGCATCATCAGCTCCGGCACGTCGGGCGCCCCCGATCCAGACGCTGGAGCGGGCCGGCACGCCCGGCGGGCGGCGCGATTCTACTCCGAACGGCGCGCCATCGAGAGAGAGGGCGCCTCAGATGGCCGGATGGACCTGCCGCGTGGCGCTGCGCTTGAGCTTCTCGACCAGGTCGTGCCCCAGGATCGACTGGAGCTTGGTCCAGAGCAGCGGGTTGCGCTGCCGCAGGTCGCGCATCTGCTGGACCGGCCAGCGCATCACCTCGATCTCGCCGTCGGCCACGGCGTCAGCGGACGGGAGTTCCCCGGTCAGCAAGCTCATCTCGGCCACGAAGAAGCCCGTCGGCAGCTCGGCAATCACGACACCGCGCTGGCGCACCTGGACCTGGCCGCGAAGCACGAAATACAGGGCGTCCGGCGCGACCCCTTCGGAGGCGAGCACCACGTCGCGCACGGTCTTTCGCTCGGCGAGGGTCCACCAGCGCAGGAACTCCGGCGGGGTGAGCACGGCGAAGTGACGGGCATGCAGATCACGCAGGTCGGGCGGCAGGACCACGGCACGCCGTTCGCGGAGAATCCTGACCACCCATCCGGTGTTGATGACGGCGAACAGACCGTTCCAGGACGCGATCGGCAAGGCGCCGATGCTCCATGCATACATGGTGACGATCAGCTGCGCACAGACCAGAAGACCGCGCAGCAGCAGCACATCGCGGGTGACGAAGGCGGCCAGCGTAAGCACGTAGCCGACGTGGACGAAATAGGGGCTCATCGGCGGACGTGTTCTCCTTCACCAGGCATGAAAGCAGCCGTCCCGTTCGGCGACGTCCACGCGCACACCAAAGAGCGACGACAGCGCCTCCGAAGTCAGGATCTCGGCCTTGGACCCGTCGGCGACGACACGACCGCGCTGCATGAGCAGCACGCGGTCGATCTCCGGAATGATGTCGGGCAGGTGGTGGGTCACGAGCACGACGGTGGTCCCCGCGCGGGCGATGACCCTGACGAACTCGCGCAGATCGTGCGCGGCCCGGAGGTCGAGGCTGTTGCTGACCTCGTCGAGGACCAGGGCGACCGGATCGTGCACGAGGGCACGACCGATCACCAGGCGTCGCGCCTCCCCCGACGACAACTCGTGGAGGGGCCGGTCTGCCAGGTGCGCGATCCCGAGCCTGTCGAGAATCGCCTCGACCTTCTGCTGCATGGCCGCGGTCACCTCGTGATGGGCCCAGACGCCAATGCTCGAGAAGAACCCGGAGAGGATCGTCTCGCGACCGGTGACGCGACGCGGCAGTTCCGCGAAGTCGCTCGACATCCCGCCCGCGCACTGCGCGACGAGGTCGTTGGTGACGATCCCGAGCAAGGCGCGAAGCGTCGCGACGTCCCAGGCCTCGCGACCCAGAATGCGCAGGTGCGCCTGGCTGGTGGCCCTGGGATAACACTCGCGAGTGAGGGTCTTGATCAGCGTGGACTTGCCGCAGCCGTTCGGTCCCAGAATCGCAACGTGTTCGCCGACGCCGACCCGCAAGCTGAGTCGGTCGAGCGCCAGGGTGTCGCCTCGGTAGACCGTGATGTTCTGGCAGTCAAGCAGGGGATGTAACGACATCGTGACGCGGCCGCTTAGTCTAGCAGCCCATGGTGACCGTCGGTCGAGGCCCCGAGGCAGGCGCGGGTCACGAGAGCCGGGACGCGTCTGCGGCGCGCAGTCGCGACGCCGTCTCGACGAGCTGGTCGATGTCCTCGCGCCCGGCGGGCAGCCACCCGCTCCCGAACCGGCCGGTGAGCACGTCGATGACCTTTGCCGGGTCGGCGCCGGCAAGCTGCCGACTGAGGGCCTCGAGGTCGCGCGCGAGCTGCTGCCGCTCGCGATCGCTCGCGTCTCGCCAGAACGCCTCGAGGGCCGCGGCCGGCGAGCCCGACACGTGCGCGTAGTCTTGGTGCAGGTAGCCACGGACGAACGCGGTCAACGCCCTGAAGGACTTGAGCCGTCTCGCCGTCACCGCCGGGCCTCGGGATAACTCGTGAGCACGTAGAAGCCGCCGGCCTCCTCCCACCGCAGCACGACAACCGCGTCGATGCACACGACAGGCTCCCGTGCACCGCGGCGCAGGCTACGTCCAATGACCGCGCCGGTGCGGCCCCGATAGTCCAGCGCAAGATTCGGGCGCGCGCCGCGCCGCGAGGACCACGTCCGCACCTGCGCGGCTTCGCGCGCGAGCGTCGCGGCGACCACACGCTCGGCCGTCGCGCGGTCGGGATAGGTGGAAGCGGCGCTGATCCCCCGTTCTCGTGCGAGACGTGCGCGGAGGTCGGCGTCGGTCCGCCCGACGTGACGCGCGAGCGTGTGGCCGCCCCGGCCCTCGTCTCGCGCCAGGTCGTAGACGGGACTGGCCGGCGCCGGAACGGGCGTGGGAATGTCGGAGGCGGCAGCCGGCGGTGCGGTCGGCGTGGCGGTGCCGGCCTCCGGCGGCCGCACCTCATCCGGACCGGAGGGAGCGGCCACCCGGCCCTGCCACCCCCACCAGGCCAGCGCAAGCACGACGACCACGAACACGGCCAGCCGGGACCAGGACGTCTGACGCGCGATTCGCGAAGGTGGTGGCATGGGAGGGGCGGGCCCAGGCGCCATCATAGGCCAGAGATTGGCGGACCGCGGGGTGCATGTTAGAGTCCGCGAACGTGGGAGACGACCCGCCGTTTCACAGCCCGTTCGCCTCGCTCGGCGCGCTGAAGGCTCGCCTGCCGCCGACGCCTGCGACCGCGCCCGATCCGACACCGCAGGTCCAGCCTCCAGCCTCGCCGGGTGGCCGCACGATCCCGCGCGCCGTCGTCCGCATGGAACGCAGCGGCCGGGGCGGCAAGGAGGCGACGGTCGTCGAGCAGCTGCCGCTCTCGCGGCCGGAACAGGAGCAGTGGCTCAAGGCGCTGAAGGCCGCGCTCGGGTGCGGAGGGTCCGTCGAGGGAGAGACGCTGATGCTGCAGGGCGATCAGCGCGCCCGGCTGCCCGCGATCCTGATGGCGCGCGGCGTCAAAAAGGTCACGGTCGGCTGAGTCCGCGTGGCGGGTCGTCCTAGGTCACTTCGCCGCGAGGTCCAGGATGGGCCTCGTTGTAGGCGAACCAGTCCCAGGACCAGTCCTGGGTCCGATTGAACCAGTCCGAGTCGCGGTTGACCGGCCGGGCGCCGATGTAGCCATCGGACGTCCCGGTGAGCATCAGGTTGTCCTGGGGGTCCAGCTGGTACTGGCCGGGGTGCATGGTGCTCAGCACGGAAAACGCGCGCCGCATGGCGGTCGTGTCCCGCGGGTCGTAGTCCTGCAGCACGTTGTAGGCGTCGTACTTCAGCGTGCCGATGGCACTCTGCGCGCGCGACGCATCGAAGCCGCGGAACATCGGGGTGAAGCCGAGCGCCGTGGCCGCCGCGGTCCTCGTGCCGCCCGCCGTGGTGGTGGCAGCCGCGCTGCTGAGGGAGGTCGTGCCCTGCAGCACGCTCTTGATGAAGTCGCCGAACTCCGTCACCGACACCTGACCGTTCCTGTCGGTGTCCACGGTGTTCGCAATCTGCCTGGCCAGGGTCTGAACCTGACTGGCCGCGCCGGTTACGGTCGAGATTCGACATACGCCTCGCTCAGGAGCAAGGGCGATGCCAGGGCCTGGCGGCCGGGGAAGCCAGACGCCTCGCTCCCGCGTGCCCGCACGGCCCGTAACAGCGTCGGCTCATCGACCTCGTGTCGCTCCGCCGACACCCTCCCGCCATGACCTCGGAGGTATTTGACGGAATCCCGTCAAATACCTCCGAGGTCATTGGTAACCTTGTAGGCACATGCGCTTTCCCTCGTCACGCCTGTCCCTGGTCGGGCTCGTTGCCGGCCTCGCCGTGGCGCTGTGCTGGACGCCGACGGCCTTTGGCCAGGCACCGGCCCCGGGCGTGCATCCGGTCAGTGGCAGGCGGTTCGCGCAGGTCATGGGCTATCAGGGCGCGGCCTGGCTGGATCGCGAAGAGCGCGACCGCGAGGAGGAACCCGATCGGGCCCTCGACGCGCTCGGCATCAAGCCGGGGTGGACCGTCGCCGACGTGGGCGCAGGCACGGGCTACATGAGCGTGCGGCTGGCGCAGCGCGTCGGGAACACCGGCAGGGTCTACGCCTCCGATGTGCAGCCGCAGATGATCGACCTGCTGAAACAGCGGCTGGCGCGGGAACGCGTGGCCAACATCACTCCTGTCCTGGGCGGCGTCGATGACCCCAGGCTTCCCGCCGGCGCGCTCGACCTGGTCCTCATGGTGGACGTGTACCACGAGTTCTCCGAGCCCCAGAAGATGCTGCGGGCGATCGGGGCCGCGCTGAAACCGGGCGGACTGCTGGTGCTGCTCGAATACCGCAAGGAGGATCCCCGCGTGCCGATCCGCGAGGAGCACAAGATGACCGTCGCCGAGGCGCGTCTCGAACTCGAAGCCGAGGCGTACCGCTTCGTCAAGGTGGACGGCCGGCTCCCTCGCCAGCACATCCTGATCTTCGCGAAGTAGGCGACTACGGCCGGATGATGCTGACCACGAAGGTGCCGTTGGTCAGCACGAGGTTGCCGGGGTCGTGGACGCGCACGCAGTACGTGCCCGCGGTCACCGTCTTCGTGATGTGGGGCGTATCGGCGCTGAATCCCGTCAGCACCGTGTCGGTGATGCGGCAGTTGCGGCCGTCCGCGTCGGCCGTGCCGAAGCCGAGGCCGTAAACGATGTCCACCGGCGTCGTCGAGAGCAGCTGCAGCTTGACCTCGCCGGCCTGAGCGGCAATGAAGGACCGCGACGCGGCCCCGCCGGGCTGGAAGCTGCCGGCGTAGGTCTCCGTCACGGGCGACGTGATGGTGGTGGGCGCGGTGGTGTTGTCACACGCCCCGTTGGCCGCCACGAGGACGGTCATCAAGGAGCAGACGAGCACGCGGCGGACAAACAGGGGACGGACACTGGACATACGCATCGGCAAATGACTCGGATCAAGTGTACTGCCAACGACCGGGCGGGATGAACACGGTCGCGGTGGACGGGGGTGACCTCCCCGCGGCTGGCGACGCGCCCTACGTCGCCCCCACGGGCGCCCCCGGCCCTTCGGCGAAGGCGCGGAACTCCTCTGGGGCGGCAGTGTCGAACTGCCAGTCCCGCCCGCGCCAGGCGAACGCCAGGCACCGGGCATGGAGCGCGTGATTGGCCAGCAGCAGCCGGCGCCGGTCGTCGTCATCCAGAGCGCCTGTCACCAGCTTGAGATAGAGACGCTCATCGACGCCGTAGATTTTGTCGCCGACGATCGGGTGGCCGATTGAGGCCAGGTGGATGCGAATCTGGTGCTTCCGGCCAGTCCGCGGCCGCACCTCCACCAGCGAGAACCACCCCTCCGGCCGCTCGAGGGCCCGCACGACCCTGACGTCCGTGCGTGCGGCGGCGCCATCGGGACGCACGCAGTCCTTGATGACGATTCCGCTGCCCTCGTCCTTGCCCAGTGGACCGTCGATGACGAGCGTCTCCTGCGCCGGCCGTCCATGGACGATGGCATCGTAGATCTTGGTGACGAGACTCCCGGCGAACAGGCGTCCGAGTTCGCTCGCGACCTGGGCGCTCTTGGCGACGAGCACCACGCCGCTGGTCTCGCGGTCGAGACGGTTGACGAGCCGTCCCTCCGGATGCCCCAGGTGCAGGCGCACGCGTCCGACCAGACTCGACCACTCTCCGTCCTTGGACGGATGGCACACCAATCCGGCCGGCTTGTTGACGGCCATCAGGTTGGCGTCTTCGTGCACCACGTCGAGCATGGGGGTCAACGATAGACTATTTCGCGTGCTGCACCGCTGCAATCGGAGGATTGTGGGACCTCTTGATTGCGGATTGATTGAACGATTTCTGGATTGCGGATCGGGCGATTGAGAGCATCCCGGCGATGCGAGCCGCCCTCTGCAATCACGCGATCCTCCAAGCCTCAATCCGCTCAATCAATCCTCAATCGCGCGATCGGTCAATCTTCATTTGCCCAGACGTCCAGCGTTACCATGTCCCTGCCCCATGTCCCTGCCCGATCTGCGCGCGTTTCTCAACTCCCTGCGCCGCTCGCACGACGTCGTCGAGATTGGCGCCCCGGTGTCTGCCGTCCAGGAGGCCGCGGAGATTCATCGACGCGTGATCGCCGCCGGCGGGCCGGCCCTGATCTTCAGGAACATCGAAGGCGCGGATCTGCCACTCGTCACGAATCTCTTTGGCACCGCACGCCGCGCGGAGATCGCGTTCGGGACGCGGCCGCTCCAGCTGATCAAGCGCCTCGTCCACCTGGTCGAGACGATCCTGCCGCCGACGCCGGCCAAGCTCTGGGGCGCGCGCGACGTGGGACGCGACCTGCTCAAAGTCGGCCTCAAGCGCGGCCGTGGCGGACCGGTCACCGAGGTCGTGACGACGGATGTCCGTCTCGACCGCCTGCCGGCGATGACGACCTGGCCGGAGGACGGCGGTCCGTTCATCACCTTGCCGCTCGTCTACACCCAGCATCCCGACGGCCGGGGACACAACCTCGGCATGTATCGGTTGCACGTGCACGACGCCAGGCGCACCGGGATGCATTGGCAGATCGGCAAGGGCGGCGGCTTCCACTATCAGGTCGCCGAAGCGCGCAACGAGGCGTTACCCGTCACGGTGTTCCTCGGCGGACCTCCCGCGCTGATCCTGTCGGCCATCGCACCGCTGCCGGAGAACGTGCCGGAGCTCATGCTCGCCTCGCTCATCGCGGGCGAGCGCCTGCGACTCGCCGAGGGACCCTGGCCGCACCCGCTGGTCGCCAACGCCGAGCTGGCCCTGATCGGCCAGGTCGCCCCGCGCGTGCGCCGACCCGAGGGGCCGTTCGGCGATCACTACGGCTACTACTCGCTCCAGCACGACTATCCGGTCTTCGAGGTCCAGCAGATCGCCCGGCGACGCGACGCGATGTTCCCGGCCACGGTCGTGGGCAAACCGCGCCAGGAGGACTTCTTCATCGGCGACCTGCTGCAGGAACTGCTGTCGCCGCTCTTCCCGCTCGTGATGCCGGCCGTGCAGCAGCTATGGTCGTACGGCGAAACGGGCTACCACTCGCTCGCCGCCGCCGTCGTCAAGCAACGCTACGCCCGAGAGGCGATGGCCAGTGCCTTCCGGATTCTCGGTGAGGGCCAGCTGTCCCTCACCAAGTTCCTGCTGGTGACCGACCAGACCGTCGATCTCAAGGACTTCCGCGCGACGCTCGAGCACGTGCTCGCCCGCTCGAACCCGGAGACGGACCTGTACGTCTTCTCGAACCTCTCGATGGACACGCTCGACTACAGCGGTCCCGAGGTGAACAAGGGGTCGAAGGGCGTCTGGCTCGGACTGGGACCCGCCGTGCGCGACCTGCCCCGCTCGTTCACGGCCACCGATGTGCCGCAGGGCCTGGCCGACGCACAGGTCTTCTGCGGCGGCTGCCTCGTCGTCAGTGCACCCGCTTATGCGGACGAACCGGGCGCGGCGGCCCGCTTCGCGTCGCATCCCGCGTTCACCGGCTGGCCGCTCGTGGTGATCAGCGACGATGCGGCGCGCGCGACGCGGAGTCCGATGAACTTCCTGTGGACGACGTTCACGCGCTTCGAGCCCGGGGCAGACATCCACGCGGCCGGCCTGCGGGTTGTGCGCAACCACATCGCGTACTCGGCGCCGGTCGTCATCGACGCACGCATGAAGCCCTGGTATCCGAAGGAGGTCACGTGCCGCGAGGACGTGGCCGCCACCGTCACGCGCCGCTGGAAGGAGTACTTCCCGTCCGGCACGGTCGAGATGGGCGACTCCGAGCGCGGCCACCTGGATTAGGGGACTTACGCAGACGTCCCGGAACTCACGCCCAAGTCCCGGTGGAAAGGCACTCAGGTCCCCGTACCGACGGCGATGTCCGGCCGCACCTCAGGTGCTCGTGCTCCAGCACCTCACGTGCCTCTCCCGCCAGCACCTCAAGTGCTCTTCGCTCCAGCACCTCGCATGCTATTCGCTCCAGCACCTCAAGTGCTCCAGCCAGCACCTCTGGCACTTTCCCCTTGAGCACCTGACGCGCATTTCACTCCCTGACTCCCTGCGGCAGGTCGGCGGGAGTCCACGCCTTTTCACTGCGGGCGACCCAGGCCGCGGCGGTCAGGTCGCCGAAGACGTTGACGGTCGTCCGCGACATGTCGAGGATCCGATCGACGCCGAGGACGATGGCGATGGCCTCGCCTGGCACGCCGAACATCACGAGGATGCCGACGAGCAGCGGAATCGACCCGCCCGGCACGCCGGCCGCACCGACGGCGGTGATGACCGACATCACCATGACGATCGCCATCTGGGGCAGGGTCAGGTCGATGCCGAAGATCTCGGCCAGGAAGATGACCGTGATGCCCTCGAAGATCGCCGTGCCGTTCATGCACATCGTGCTGCCGATGGGCAGCACGAACCCTGCGATGCGCCGGGGGATGCCGAGCTGCAGTTCGGCGACGTCCAGACCGGTGGGCAGCGTCGCGCTGCTCGAGCTGGTCGAGAACGCGGTGACGAGTGCGGCCCGGACGCGCGAGACGAACGTGAAGGGCGAGAGCCCGATGCCGAACCGGATGATCAGGAAGAGCGTGATCACGACGTGCAGCAGCAGCGCGACGAGCACCGTGGCCACGAAGGCGGCCACCGCGATCATCAGATCGAACCCGAACCGCGACGACACGGTGAAGATCAGGGCTGCCACTCCGTACGGTGCCAGCCGCATGGCGAAGTGAATGATGTGAACCACCACGTCGTTCAGGGCCTCGAGCCAGTCGATCATTGGCTTGGCACGGGCCGGTTCCATCAACGTCAGGGCTGCCCCGAACATGACTCCAAAGAAGATGACGGCCAGCATATCGGTCTTCGCCGCCGCATCGATCGGGTTGCGCGGCACGATGTTGACGAACGTCTCCGGGCCGAACTGGGCGGTCGTGGCTGCCGCCTGCACGCGCGTGGAGGCGTCGTCGGCAAACCGGGTCATCAGCGCGGTCCGCGTCTCCGGCGTCACCCGCTCCCAGGGCGCCGAGATGTTGACGACGACCAGGCCGAGGGTCGCCGCCAGGGCCGTGGTCGCGAGGAAGTAGCCGATCGCCTTGCCGCCGACGCGCCCGACCTTCCGGATGTCACCGAGGCCCGCGATGCCGAGTGAAATGGACGCGAAGACCAGCGGCATGACGACCATGAAGAGCATGCGCAGGAACACCTGGCCCACCGGGCCCGCGACGTAGGTGTTCACCCAGGTGACGCCACGGTGATCGGCGCCGACCGTGAGGTTCGTGGCGACGCCGACCAGCAGGCCCAGGGCCAGGCCGATCAGGATCTTGGTGTGCAGCTTCATGCCCTTGCCGGACGATCCGATCGATTCGCTCATGGTCCGGCAGTCTATCGCAGGGGGGTCACTTCAAGATCTGGCTCCACCGCAGCCAGACCACGATCTCGGCCCGGTCTTTGACCTTGGTTTCGATCGACGGATCGACCACGAACCGGGCGAGACGCCCGTCGCGGCTGATCTCGAAGCCCTCCGCGGCCACGAACCGCCCCTCGCTGAGCACGAGGAAGAGCCGGTCCAGCTCCGGCACCAGGGCCAGCAGCGCGGCGTCCTCCTCGTCCCCGCGGTCCTGCCCAGCGGGTTCCCGCACCGTCAGGGTCCACTGCGTGCCCTCCGGCGTCGATCGCAGCACCGATGAGCCATCCAGGCGAAAGCGCCCGATCAGACGCTGGCCGAGCACATCGAGTCCGGGGAACCGGGCTTCGGTCACCACGGTGTAGGGCGGGCTCGAACGAAGAAGCCGGGCCCGCACCTCGGTGGGCGTGAGCTGCCAGAACCCGCGCGCCAGATCATGCGTCTGTGCCTGGACAGACAACAGATAGGGCAGTTCCTCGCTCTCCCGCTCCGACACCGACGAGGCATCGGACCGGACGTCCTTGTGGATGACCGACCACCGGACGCTGCCGCCCGGCTCGAGATAGATCGTGTCGATGCGTTCGTACACCAGACACCCGCCGGTCATCACCGATACCAGCGTCGCCACCACGATGCCGATCCACTTTGCTGCCATGATGCACCTCGTCTCCCTGAAGGGGCGGGACGTGTTTCCCGCGTATTCAGAAGGACGGCATCGCCTGCGCAAACCGAACGAGGGTGACCCGTGGTAACGTGCCCGGCCATGGAAGCCGGGGAGACCGCCCAGCTGCTGGTGCAGGCCCGCGGAGGGTCCGGCGCGGCCATGGACGCCCTGTTCCAGCGTTGCGCCCGCAAGCTCCTGCCGGTGATCCGGCTCCGCATGGGCCGGGCGCTTCGTGCGGAGATGGAGTCGCAGGACATCCTCCAGGCGGTCCTGCTCAAGTCCTTCGCGAAGCTGCCACAGGTCGCGGATCCGGCGGCGCTCATGGGGTGGCTGTCCCGCATTGCGGAGAACGAGATCCGCGACCGCGTGGACTACCAGCACCGGCAACGTCGGGACGCCGCACGGCGACTGCCGATCGAGGAGGCCGCTCATGTGCCCGCACCCGTCCGCCTGGCCCTCTCCCAGGTCATCGCCGACGAGGCCATGGCTCGGGTGGAGCGCGCGCTCGAAGACCTGCCCGATGCCCAGCGCGAGGTGGTGATCCTGCGCAAGCTCGAGGAACTCACGTTCCCGGAGATCGCCGCGCGCCTGGGCAAGAGCGATGACGCCTGTCGCATGTTGTTCGCACGGGCCATGGCAGCGCTGACCCTGCGGCTCCGGAAGGAGACCTGACGTGTCGGCAGACCTGGAGGCCCGCTTCGAGCGCATCGTCGAGCACCACGTCCTCCACGGCGAGCTCCTGCCGCCCGAGCAGGTGGCTGCCGATCGGCCGGATCTCATCGCGCCGCTGCGCGCGCTCGTCGGTCAGTACCTCGACCTGACGACGACGCTCGATGTCGGCGGCGGCGACGGGCTGGCGACCGAGCCAGGGTCGCCTCCGGAAATCGGCGGCTTCCGAGTGATCGAGCGCATCGGTCGCGGAGGGATGGGCGAGGTGTACAAGCTCAAGGACCTGACGCTCGATCGGTTCGTCGCCGCGAAGGTCGTCCGTGCCGACAGCCGCGTCCGCACCCGCCTCCGTGACTTCCTGCGCGAGCCACGATCACTGGCGCTCTTCACCGACCCGCGTATCGTTCAGATCTTCGAGCTGCGCGAGTCCAGGGGCCAGCCCGTGATCATCATGGAGCTGGTCGAGGGCTTCGAACTCGGACGCATCGGCCCGTCGCTCGAGTTCACGCAGCGGGCGCGGATCATGCGCGAGGTCTGCGGGGCGCTTCAGCACGCGCACCACGCCGGCATCCAGCACCGGGACCTCAAGCCATCGAACATCATGCTGGACGCTTCGCTCTCGCCGAAGATCCTGGACTTCGGCCTGAGCGGGGGCGACCCGTCGTCGGGCCACCTGCAGGGCACCATCTTCTATCTGGCACCCGAACAACTCGATCCCCTGCAGCCGATCGACGCGCGCACGGACGTCTACGCCCTCGGCGTGGTGCTGTACGAGCTGCTGTGCGGCGTCGTGCCGTATGCGGGCCAGACATCGTCCGAGGTGCTGCAGCAGATCCACGCGGGCGTGCCGCGACTGCCGGTCGAGGTCAGCCCGGCCGTCCCCGAACCGCTCCAGGCGATCGCGCTCAAGGCGATGGAGCGCCAGCCCGCCGATCGCTACGCCTCGGCGCACGAGATGGCCCTGGATCTGTCGCGCTATCTCGACGGCCGGCCGGTGCTGGCACGGCCCACGCAGTACGCCTCGACGCTCGAGGCTCGGGTCGTCCCCCACCTGCACCAGATTACGGAGTGGCAGCGGCTGCGGCTCATCCATCCGCACGAGGCCGACCGGCTGCGCGGTGCATACCGGCAGTTCGACGTGCGGGAGGACGACTGGATCGCCGCGAGCCGGTTGCTGTCGGTACTCGCAGATCGTCCTCTACCTCGGGGCGTTCCTCTTGTGCGCCGGCGGTCTCTTCTACTTCGGCGCGCATCACGTCTACGACAGCGTGCGCGGCGTCACCGGCCCGCTGCTCGTGCTTGGCCTGCCGTTCATCAACCTGAACGTGGCGGCGCACCATCTCTACCACACGGACCGGAGGGCGGTCGCCGTGGCGTTCGTCATCGCCGGCCTGGCGCTACTGCCCCCCTTGGTGCTGATCCTGCTGGACGAGACCGGTCTCTGGGCGGTGGCCGCCGACACGGCGGGCCAGTTGTTCGCCGACGGCGCTCCGTCCAATCGGCAGTTGCAGGTCACGCTGCTCACGAGCGTCGCGTGGTCGGGCTGGCTGGCCCTGCGGACGAAGACGGGTGCACTCAGCGTGGTCTGCGCCACGCTCGTGTTCCTGTTCGGGCTCGCGGTGCTGGCGGACTTCGGACTGCGGACGTGGCTCGAGGAGTCCCGGTACGATCGCCTCGCCCTCCACCTGGCCCCGCTGGCGCTGGCTTACGGCGCCGCCGCGTTCGCGCTGGAACGCGCGGCGCGGCCCTGGTTCGCGCGCCCGCTTTACGTGGCGGCCGCCGTGGTGCTCGTAGTGTCGCTCGACCTGCTGGCACTCGAGGGCCGGGCGTTCAGCTACCTTGGGGTGTCCCTGCAGCGCTATCAAACCTCCGGTGTCAGCACGCCGGCACTCATCGACACGCTGGCGGCGCTGACCCTGAACGGCATCGCGTTCTACGGCCTCGCGTGGGCGGTCGAGCGACGCGGCGGCGATGTCATGCGCGTGGCCGCGGGACTGCTGTTCGTCATCGCACCGTTTTCCATGCTGGAACCGCTGGGGTATCTCGTCAGGACGACGGAGTACTCGAAAGGCTTCGACTGGCTGTACCTGGCCCTGGCGGTCCTGGTCGCCCTGGCCAGTCACCATCGCCAGCGGAAGAGCTTCTACTACGCCGGCCTCGTCAACACCGCCGCCGCGCTGTACTTCATCGCAGCCCGCAATAACTGGCTCGACCGGCCCGGCTGGGGGCAGGCCATCGTTGCCGTCGCCGTCGCGGCCCTCGCGAGTGGATTCCTGCTGGACGCTCGAGAGCGGCGCCGGCGCTGGCAGCCGTGATCAGGGGCGCCATTCCGGAGCCAGCCGAGGCCGTGCGTGTGCGGGGTGGTGCCGCCTTCCCGGCTCGCCGGTCTGAGCTCCAAGCCGCGTGCGCTGAGGCTCGGGCTGGCGGCCGATCACCCAGTCGTGGTCCGGTCTCTCGCACGTGCTTTCAGGCTGACGCCGTCGCGCTGCTCGCAGCCGGGCATCAGGTCGCGACGACACGCAAGTGAAGCCGCCGCCTCACACTTTCGCTAGTCCGTATGGCATCGTTGCGTCTCCTCGTAATCGACGGTTCCGCGCCTCTAGAGCTTCTCCGGGTCGATAGTGATTGCTTTCTTGCCTGGCCGAAGCCGGTCGCATTCGGCAAGCATTCGTGTCAGAAGTTCCGCGCCTCCCCGATGAATCGCTTCACGGAGCCGGGCCACGTCCTCGACCTCGAGCTGATTGCGTGTCTCGAACGAGTAAGGCACCTCGTTGATCAGCAGAGGGGGCCCCATCGGTGTGCGTTCGAGATCGTCGTCGCAAGTCATGATCACTTCCGGAACACAAAGCTGGGCGGCCAAGCGCCTGGCCCAACCCTCGAAGTCGATCTCGGTGTGCCGAGAGGTGTTCATGATGTGAGCGGCGCGGTCCAGCGTCGCCCGGCGAATGAAGTTGGCGGCAGTCCAGCCCTTCTGCTCCATCGCTTCGCGCAACAGCGCTGTTTCGCGAGCGCCCAACCGGATGCTGAAGGTTGTGAAGGTCTCGTCCGGGTCGGCGTGCTTTTCGTTGCTCTTGGCCATGGCGTCGATCTCCGCCACCCAAAGTCGCTCAATGCGATTTTAAATACAACTTCATCTTTCAAATGAAAGTCGGGTATTCGCCGTATCAATGCCCATAGTGTCCATATTTGCCTTTTCGGATATAATTGCCTAATGCCAACCGAGGCGCTCAAGACTCAACTCGGCGGACTGCCCGAGGTGCCTGCGGCGGACCTCAAGAAGCGTGGCTGGCGAGGCGTCATGCGCACCGTCGTGTCCGGTGGGGCCGTGCTTGTGACCAACCACTCCGAGCCCGAGGCAGTCATCGTCACCGCCGTCGAATATTCGCGGCTCCTGGCGGTGGTGAGACTCGCCGAGTCCCGGGCGGACGCCACGATCGAAACCCTTCGGCGGAACTTTGACGAACGGCTGGCGGTTCTCGACTCGCCGGGCGCCGGCGATCGCCTCCGAGGGACGATGAACGGGCGCGCCAGGCTCAACGGCCGCGTCAAGGCTGGTAGCGGCCACTAATGGCGCGACCGGTCCTGTTCGTGCTGGCCGGCGTAAACGGGGCGGGCAAGAGTTCAGTGGGCGGGCATGTCCTCGAGCGGGGCGGGCTGACTTGGTTCAACCCTGACACCTTTGCGCGCGAGCTCATGTCGGCGACCGGCGACGACCAGGATCGGTCGAACGCCCTGGCTTGGGCGGAAGGCCTGCGTCGCCTTGATGACGCTGTCGCGGCGCGACGCGACTACGCGTTCGAGACCACCTTGGGCGGTCGCACCATCGCAGCGAGGCTGCTGGCGGCCACGCACACCCACGACGTCCTGATGTGGTTCTGCGGCCTCGATTCTCCTGAACGGCACGTGGCTCGCGTGCGCCTGCGTGTCAGCGAAGGAGGGCACGACGTTCCAGAGGCGACGATCCGGGCGCGCTACCCGCGGGCGCTGCGAAACCTCATCGACCTGATGCCGCACCTCGCCCGGCTGCAGGTGTACGACAACTCCGTGGATGTCGCCGTGGGCCAGCCGGTACCAGATCCCGCGCTCGTACTGGATATGGCGAGTGGTCGATTGAGTTGGCCGTCAGCCGACGACGGGGCTGCCCTACGCAGCACTCCGCACTGGGCCAGGCCCATACTCGAGGCCGCATTGGCGATCCAGTGACGGCGGCGATCGCGGGACGACCGCCAAGTCTGGCCATGGCGCATTGCACCACCGCGGCGCACATGCTGCACGGGCGGCGCAATCCCTCGCGCCGCCCGTGCAGTGCGTACCTGTCGTACCCGAGTACCTGGTGTACCCGAGTACCTGGCGTACCCGTGTACCTGGAGTACCCGGCGTACCTGGAGTACCCGGCGTACCTGTTCAGTACCTGTAGTGCTCTGGCTTGTACGGCCCATCGACCGAGACGCCGATGTACTTCGCCTGCTCATCGCTGAGCGTGGTCAACCGCACGCCGAGCTTGGCGAGATGGAGGCGCGCCACTTCCTCGTCGAGCTTCTTCGGGAGCATCAGCACCTTCTTGCCAATCTTCTCCGCGTTCTCGTGCAGCTCGATCTGCGCCAGCACCTGGTTGGTGAACGACGCCGACATGACGAAGCTCGGATGCCCGGTCGCGCAGCCGAGGTTCAGCAGGCGGCCTTCGGCAAGCACTAGCACGCTGTGGCCGTCCGGGAACTGCCATTCGTCGTACTGCGGCTTGATGTTGACCTTCTTGATGCCCGGCACCTTCTTGAGGCCGGCCATGTCGATCTCGTTGTCGAAGTGGCCGATGTTCCCCACGATGGCCTTGTCCTTCATCCGCGCCATGTGCTCGACGGTCAGGATGTTGAAGTTGCCCGTCGCCGTGATGAAGATGTCCGCCCGGTCGATCACGTCGTCGATCGTGACGACCTCGTAGCCTTCCATCGCCGCCTGCAGCGCGCAGATCGGGTCGATCTCGGTGATGACGACCCGCGTGCCCTGGCCGCGGAGCGCCTGGGCGCAGCCCTTGCCGACTTCGCCGAAGCCGAACACGACGGCCATCTTGCCGCCGAGCATCACGTCCGTCGCGCGGGCCAGGCCGTCGGGCAGCGAGTGCCGGCAGCCGTAGATGTTGTCGAACTTGCTCTTGGTCACCGAGTCGTTGACGTTGATCGCCGGGAACAGGAGCGTGCCCGCGTTCATCATCTCGTAGAGGCGATGCACGCCGGTCGTCGTCTCTTCCGACACGCCGCGGATGCCCTTGGCGACCTTCGACCACACGCCAGGACGCGCCTTCAGCTCGGCCTTGATCGACTCGAGGATCACGCCCCACTCTTCGGGCTCGCTGGCCTCGTCGAACGCGGGGACCTTGCCGGCCTTCTCGAACTCGTAGGCCTTGTGCACGAAGAGGGTCGCGTCGCCGCCGTCATCGACGATGAGCGTCGGGCCGGACTGGTCGGGCCACACGAGCGCTTCGGTCGTGCACCACCAGTATTCTTCGAGCGTCTCACCCTTCCAGGCGAACACGGGGATGCCGCGCGGCTTCTCGGGCGTGCCGCCCGTCTCCGGCCGGCCGACGACGACGGCCGCGGCCGCGTGATCCTGGGTCGAGAAGATGTTGCAGGAGACCCAGCGGACATCGGCGCCGAGCGCGTCGAGCGTCTCGATGAGCACCGCGGTCTGGATGGTCATGTGCAGGGAGCCCATCACACGCGCGCCGGCCAGCGGCTTGGTCGCGGCATAGCGCTCGCGCAGGGCCATCAGGCCAGGCATCTCGTCTTCGGCGAGGCGCATTTCCTTGCGGCCCCACTCGGCGAGACCGAGGTCGGCGACCTTGTAGGGCTGGCGGCCCGCCTTGCGGGCCAGGTCGAACACGTGTTCAGTGGCAACGGCTGTCGGTGTCATGTGTTGGGTTCCTTCGCTGCATTAGGGGGTCGGGTCTGGCTCTCGCCTTCAAGACCCGACCCCGTGTCTGTGTCTTCTTCGTCGTCTCTGTCTTCGTGTCTAAGGGGTCGTACCTGCCTCACGGCGAGCGAGGTACGACCCCGAGTCTCGGTCTTGTTGCTGTCGCGGAAAAGAGTGCGGGGCCTTTCGCATCGGTGGTGGCCGGCAGTTGGGCGATGCGCGCCAGCTCGAGACCTGCCCCGTCCATGAGCCGGCGCATCTGCTCGTCTGAAAACCCGAGCCACACGTGCCCCATCTGCTGACGATACTCCTCGTGTTCGTGAGGTGCCATGTCCACGATCAGCAGCCGCCCGCCGGGCTTGAGCACGCGCGCAGCCTCGGCCAGCGCAAGCGCCGGGGCCGGGAGATGGTGCAACACGAGCATCATCGTCGCCGCGTCGAGAGACTCGCTGTCGATCGGGAGCGCCTCGAGGCTGCCGCGCCGCAAGTCCACATTGCCCTGGCCCGCCGTGCGGACCCGCGCGTTGGCCAGCATGTCGTCGGAGCCGTCAACGCCGATCACCTGCTCGACCGACTGTGCCAGGAGGCGAACGGTGCTCCCCGTGCCGCAGCCGAGGTCGGCCACGTGCCAAGTCGCCGGCAGGAGCCCGAGGAGCGCGTGGAAGAACACGTCACGCCCGAACAGTTCCTCGCGCAGACGATCCCACTGGCTGGCGGCCGAGGCGAAGAAGCGCTGTGAGGTCTCACTCCGGTCGGCCAGCACCCGCGCCAGCCGGCGCCCGTCCTGGTCCACCCCGGGTCGTCCGCGCCATTCGCTGCGGGTCAGGTCCCAGATGCGGGTCCGCGCCCCGTCCGCCCCATCCAGGGCGATGGCGTAGGTACCGGCTCGTGCCGTCGCGCCGCGAGGAGACCCAGCCGGCATCGGCCAGGGTCTTCAGGTGCCGGCTCACGGTGGATTGCGGGAGCTGGAGCACGGCGCAGAGTTCCGTCACCGTCAACTCGTGGGCGTCGAGCGCCAGCAGCATGCGGCACCGCGTGGCATCAGCCACGGCGGAGAACACATCGAGAAGGACGGCGGTACCCGAAGTCATCAATCCGTAAATCCGGATATAAGGCTACAACAGGCACGGCCGACAGTCAACGGCCCACAGAAACACCGCGGAAAAACCTGCGACGGGCTCCGAGCGGCCGGCGCCGACCCCAAAACAAGAAAGGGCGGCGGGGTCTCCCCCGCCGCCCTGGCGTGTCGCGTGTTGGTGGAACGAGTCCTAGTAGCGGAAGAGCACCGTCACGCGGTAGGTGCGGGGCGCCGCGAACGCACCGCGCGCGGTGGCCTTCCCGAAGTTGTTCACCGTCGTCTGGCAGGCGGTGGTCGCCGTTGAGTTGCACCACGCCGTGTTGCTCGCCGTGATCTTCTCCTCGTTGTTGAAGAGATTGAACGCGTCGAACTTCACGCCCACTCGGCTGCGATCGATCGCGCGCATCGTCGCCTCGAGCGAGAAATCGGTGTTGAACAGGAGTCCGTCCACGCGGTCGCTCCCGCGCGGCTCGTAGAAGTAGGTCATCGTGGTGAACTGCCCACCCGTCACGGGGTTCAGCACGGCGACGTTGGCACGCGTCTTCGTGAACGTCGCCTTCGACGTCGCCGCACCGACGACACCGGCCGTCAGATCCACGGGGCCCAGGGACTTGATGTAGGCGCCGTTGAACTTGAGCAGGTGCGGCCGATCGAACGTTGCCTTGCCCTGCAGGTTCGCCTGAATCTCGCTGCACGGGAAGATGCCGCCGCCGAACAGGCCGGGGTCAACCGTCTGCCGGCACTGGGCATCCACGTAGTCGCCAAGCGCCGTGAAGTCATCACCGAAGTGATTCCCGGTCGTCTTGGAGTACGTGTAGCTGCCCGAGGCGTACCACTGATTCGAGAGCCGCTTCTCGACCGCGAACTCGATGCCGGTGTACTTCCGATCAGCGTTGTCCAGATTGACGACCGACCGCTGACGAGCGCCGGTCGCGCTCAGCGAGTTGAGGTCGTCCACGAAGTTGCTCCAGTCGCGGCGGATGACGCGCACCGAGCCGCCGAGCACGTTGCTCAGCTGCTTGTCCACGCCGAACGTGAACTCGTCCATGCGGCGCGGTGAGATATCCGTGTTGGGCTGGAACGTATTCGCATCCGATTCGTTACGGCTGTCGAACACGAACTTCGCGCCGTCCCAGACATAGGTGTTGTAGTTACCCTGTTGCGGGACGTTGGCGAAGTTGTCCGTGAAGCCCTGGATGATGGCGTCATGGAATCGGCCGTAAGAGGCCACGAGCAGCGTCTTGGCGTCGGACGTCAACGCGAAGCTCGCCGACAGGCGCGGTTCGAACGCGAACGTGTCCACCGTCACGGCGTCCACATCGCTCTTGCCCGACTGCTTCTCGAATCGCAGGCCGGCTTCGACGCTGGTCCGCGTGCCCACCTGGAACTTGTCGCGCGCATAGAAGGCGGTCTGGAGGCCTGTGGACTTGGACAACTGGGCCGGGTCGTACTCCTCGTAGGCCGCGGGCTCGTCGAAGGCGCGCGCCGCCGGATTGAAATTGAAACCGTAGAAGAGCTTGTCACCCGGATACGCAAACTGGGCCTGTGAATTGAATGACTGCACATCCAATCCGAACTTGATGTTGTGATCGACACCCGCAAACGTGTTGAAGTAGTTCATGGCCGCCACGACCTGATTGCGGGGACGCTTGACGAACCCGTCGAACGTCGCGCCGTTGTAGATACGGCCATCATTCAAATCGATGTAGGGAGCCCCGTTCTGGAGCGGGCTGCGATCGAACGGGAAGACATTGATGAAGCTGCCCGTATGGCCGACCATCACTTCACCCGTCCACCGGGATCCCAGCACCGTCGTGTACTGCGCGGCCCAACTCGTGCCGCCCTGGTCCTGCCCGGTGAGCGAGAACCGCTCGGCCGTCGCGGCCACGCCCCAGTAGTCGTTCCGCACGAACCCGGTCGTCGGCGAGCGGAACACCTTGAACCACAGGTTCTGGGTCGAGCTCAACTGCGTGGTCAGGCGGAGGTTGAAGAAGGGCTCCTCGGTGGACTGCTGGAAGTTCTCCGGGGTGATACCAGGACGCGCGCTGAGCTGCGTCTGCGCGCTCGTATTCTTCCGCTGCTCGTGCGCCAGGAAGAACCACGCCCGGTTCCTGAGAATCGGTCCGCCCACGGTCGGTACTGAAGATGTTGTTCACCTTGTCGAACTTCACGCGCGCCAGGCTCGCGTCGGTGACCTCGTTCTTCGTCGAGTTCTGCGCGTTCCAGTCGTCGTTGGCGGCCAGATACTTGAACGACCCGCCGAAGCGGTTGGTACCGGACTTCGAAATAACGTCCACGATCGCGCCCGTCGAACGGCCGAACTCCGCCGACACGGCCGACGTACGGATGACCA
The DNA here is from genome assembly GCA_963738485.1 of uncultured Acidobacteriota bacterium. GTDB lineage: Bacteria > Acidobacteriota > Vicinamibacteria > Vicinamibacterales > SCN-69-37 > CAVTWK01. The sequence continues at coordinate 275,852 of CAVTWK010000002.1, read as the reverse complement.
CCTCCTGGATGGCCTCGAAGTTCAGGTTGGCGCCGAAGGTACCCGTCACGGGATCCGTCGTGTTGACCCCGTCCATCAGGAACTGGTTGCTGCTCGTGAGCGCCCCGTGGGCGTTCACGTTGCCCGTGCCGACGACGCCGGGCGCGGCGCCAACAAGGGTCTGATAGGAACGTCCAAATGGCAGCTTCTCGAACTCCTCGGCCCGCAGGCGCGTCTGCACGGTCTGGTTCGAGGCGTCCACGATGGGCACCTCGCCGGTGACGGTCACCCTGTCGGTCACGCCGCCAACCTTGAGTGTCGCCGAGATGCTGGTGTTCTTGTCGGCTTCGACCAGGTTGCCCGTGATCGACACCGACACGAAGCCGTTGAGCGTCACGGTCAGGTCGTACCGGCCAAGCGGCAACTGCGCAAAGACGAACTTGCCGCTGCCGTCGGTCACGGCGGTACGGGTCACCCCGCGCTCTGCGCTCGACAGCCTCAGGGCGGCCCCGGGAAGCACGCCACCAGTCGAATCGACGACGGTGGCGGTCAACTGACCAACCTGGGCTGTCTGCGCCACAGCCGCCAGGGGCAGTAGTGCCAGGGCGGTGATGAACGCCGCCGGGCCGAGTGTGTATCGCATACCAAATCCTCCAAATGACATAAATCGGCCGTCAACGGCCATAGTTAGGGGATAAGTCTGCAAATACCCGGCCAGCTCGCCCCGGAGCGGGCACAAGTCATCCCTAAACGTAACTTGTTGGCAGAAAAACACTTGACGAGGAAGGTCGCAGGAGGTGTGAGCCCGGGCGAGTGCGGCTCATCCCGGATTCATGAAGTCCGAACACGGGCGTCCAAAAGCGTGAAGCTGTCCGGGTTCGGACAGCCGTGCTTCCTGCCGGAGCTACTTGCCGGTTTTGACCGCGGCAACCACGGCCCTGGCCAGACCCGGGCTCACGTCGCACGCCGGGTCGTTGATGCGGCATTGCGCCAGCGTCAGCCCGCACCCGCACGCGCACGGCTCGGTGTTCAGGCGCTTGAGCGCGGTCTCCTTCTGCGCTGGCGTCAGCGTGGTCAGATCGACACCGGGAATTTCCGTGGCATATGCGGCATTCTCCAGAAGGACCTGCCCCGTGTCCTTCACGTAGGCGACCGTCGCCTCGGTGAACAGCCCGGCCAGCGACCGCACTTCGTGTTCGGTGCGGCTCGGATCGAGCAGGCCGATGCGCCGCTGCACGATCTGCCCGTCGGGCGAGACGACATAGGTCGCCGGCACCACGTCCACGCCGCCGAACGCCTCGACCAGTTCGGCCGGGGCGATCGCGTTCGGATAGTTCAGCTTGAACTCCGCGACGAAGGCACGAACCTCGTCCTCGGGCTTGGTGTCGATCGACAGGCCGATGATCTGCAATTGGTCGCGGTAGTGCGCCTGCAGCGCCACCAGCATCGGCAACTCGTCCTTGCATGGGCCGCACCACGTCGCCCAGAAATTCACCAGGACGACCTTGCCTCGTCCCAGTTCGGACGATAGCGGCTGCCCGTTCAGGTCCCGCAGCGAGAACGCCGGCAGGGCGCGCGGCCGATCCGAGAAACTCAGGGCCACCTCACGGCCCGACGTGATCGCGGCCGGTCCGGACGACGAGCTGGCCGTCGGCGGCAGAAACGACCCCGTCAACCGCTTGGTCAACGCGATGCCGGCGGCCGACACGAGGGCGAGGACGGAGACGACGATGAGGGTGGTGCGAAGCATGGATGGGGTACCGACTACCCCTCAGCGTATCGTGAATCCACGGGGATGGGTGCGAGCCGCCCGCGGCCCGGGGAGGCATCAGGCGTGTCGGCGCCTCACGGACACCAGCAGCGCGAGCCCCGTCTGATCGCGTTCGACCTGGCACTCGCATCCGGCCAGTCCCTCCACCAACCCCTGGAGCTGGACCTCACTCCGCTCGATGAGGCGCCAGTCGCCGAAGTACTCGATCCAGGTGCGGTACGGGTTGCCGGCGGCGATGTTGGTGAAGAAGAACTCGCCGCCCGCCGTGAGGCGATCGACGGCCAGGTTGATGAGCCGGCGGCACACGCGGTCGGGCAGATAGTCGAACAGTCCCCCGGCGAGGATGAGATCGAACTGACCGGTCGCGCGCCGGAGGGCCCGCAGCGCATCCACCGCCTCGAAATCACACCGGTCGGCCAGGGCCCCGAGCTGAATCCGTGCGAACGCGATGGCGTCCGGATCGGCGTCGGTCAGGATGACCTCGGCGTCGGCGAGGTCTGCGGGCGAAACGCCCGCCGTGCGCAGGTCTGGCGCGCTGCCGCAGGCCAGCACGAGGATGCGGGCGGAGGGCTGGGCCACCGCCGCACGGATGCGCGCGGCCTGCGCGACGACCTTGTTGCGGTGCTGCTGCGCGATCGGACTGTTGAGCGCCAGGCGCTCGAGGCAGGCCCCGGTCAGGTCTGCCCCGGCCGCGCGGCCACGCCACAGGTACTCGATCGTCTCGAAGTCCCCTGCATAGCCGCGCGGCCAGGTCTGGAGCCTGGCGATAAAGGGCGCGCGCGCATGCATCTCGCGCACCCGCGCGAGCTGTCGCTTCAAGGACTCGACATCTTCGCCGTTGCGCTCCGCGGCGAACAGCGCGCTGCAGACGGCGTGGCCGGCGCTTCCGAGATCGTTGAGGTACACCGGGTCGAACGATTCGGGCCGCGCCTGCGGACGGTCGAGGCGCAGGAGCGCGTCGATCGCGCGCGGGAGTGCGGCGAGTCGGCTGACGTGGTCGATCGGCGCCAGATCGGCGGAGGTGGCACTGCTGGTGACGGCGGACTCGAACATAGGGACCTCGTCGCGGCGACCACTGATGTCGTCGCTCACGCGAGTGGACGGACATGGCGGCGGGATTCTCACGAGGCGCAGGAACCACGGAACGCGCGCGTACGCGGCAGGGCCGGCGCACACACGCCGGCCCTGTCTCTTGGCCACCTGGGAACACCCCGTGAGGCCTCCAGTCCTCCGCTCCCCGCAGAGACCGCGCTTCTCTCGACGGACACGCACCGCAGATTTCGGTTCGCGGCAAGACGCGACGGCTGGACGCTCGGGTCGTCACTGACCGGTCGCGGCCGTTTGAGAGAGCGCGGCGGTTCCCCGCAGAATCCGGCGACGTTTCCTGGCCCACCTGCCTCCCCAACAGCCTGCAGTGGGCGCCAACGCTCTGTTCATCGCGCACAAAAGACCTCGTTGAGAAGGGCACCCGGCGCATCTGCGCCAGGCACCACATCTACGGCGACGAGCGCAAAGAGGCCGCGTGCGGCGCATCCTGGGGCAGGTGCTCGACGCCCTCTCGCCCAGAGATCGGTTGATCATCAAGCTGCGGTTCTACGACAACCTGACGCAGGTGGCCATCGCACGGATGCTGGGGATCGAGGCCAAGTTGTTCTTCCGTCTGGGCGACCGACTGGCGAAGGAACTGCGGACGGCCCTGGAAGCGCGGGGCCTCACCCGCGACGAGATGCTCGACCTGCTGGAGCGCCGGGGCCTGGCCCTGCTGGAGGACCTCGATGAATGACCGGGCGATCCGGGAACCTCCCGGCGGTGTCCGTCTCACAAGGCGACGCGGCGGCTCCCCAGCTGCGAATGTGAGGGCGACGTGAGCGACCCACGTTCACAGGGAGCCGGGCATCCGGACTTGGAGACGCTGGCGGCGTACATCGACCAGCGCCTGAGTGCCGAGGACCGCGCGGCGATCGAGCGTCACCTGGCCGACTGCGACGCGTGCCGGGAGGTGTGGGTGGAGGCAGGCGACGCGATGGAGGCAATGACCATTGCCGCAGCCGTGGACGTCCCGACGCGCCGGGTCGCGGCCGATCGCCCGTCGAACTGGAGGAGGGTCGCGGCGATGGCCGCGGGCGCCGCGGCGCTGCTCCTGGTGGGGCTCTGGCTGGTGTTCCGACCGGCGCCACTCGATGAGCCGATCGCCGCGCTCGCGACGTCGGCGGCCTCGTCACGGTGGGTGGAGAGCCGGTTGGACGGCGCCGGCTGGGCCCCGCGTCCGGGCGCGGTGAGGGGCACCGAGGCGAGCGCGTCATCCGCGGCCCGCCTGGCAGCGACACGGCTGCTCGAGGCCGCGGCAGACCGACGCGACGCTCAGGCCCTCCACGCCCGAGGACTCGCGCTGCTGGCGCTGGGCAACGTGGACGCGGCCATCGTCGCACTGGCAAGCGCGCGTGACGCCGCCAGCGACCGCGCGGCGTCGCATAGCGACCTGGCGGCGGCGTACTTCGAACGCTATCGCCGCGGCGGTGTCCGCGATGACGCCGAGGCGGCCAGGCGCGAGGCGGAGCGCGCCGTGACGATCGACCCGCGGTCGGCGGCGGCGCTCTTCAATCAGGCGCTGGCGGCTGAGGCCCTCGGCGACATCGCAACCGCCAGGCAGGCCTGGGACGCGATGCTTCGGATTGACACGTCGTCGCCGTGGGCCGAAGAGGCGCGCGCCCGGCTGGCGGCACTGCCCCGTTGAGGCGCGCCTTCATCTCAGGAGACCCTGGCATGCGACGACTCGTTGGCACTATCCGCCGACCAGCACCCGCTCCGGCCGGACGACCATGTTCTCGATGAAGAACTCCATCATCCGCCCGTTGTTCACGCCGGTATGGCCCAGATCGGGCCCGACCTGCACCTCGAAGCTCTTGCCCGCGGCCTGCAGCGCGCGAATAAGCTGCATGGCGTTGTTCGGATGGACGTTGTTGTCCGCCGTGCCGTAGTAGATCAGCAGGCGGCCCTTGAGGTTCGCCGCGTACGGCATCGCGCTGCCCTCGTCGTACCCCTCCTTGTTCTCCTGCGGGATCCACATGTAGCGCTCGGTGTAAATCGTGTCGTAGTGCCGCCAGTCGGTGACCGCCGAACTGGCCACCGCGACGGTGAACACGTCCGGATAGCGCAGGATCTGCATCGCGGCCGTGTAGCCGCCGTACGACGTGCCGTAGATGCCGACGCGCGCCTTGTCGAAGTACGGGCGCGACCAGAGCGCCTTGATGCCTTCGGCCATGTCGTCCATTTCCGTCTGACCGAGCTTCAGATAGATCGAGTCGAGCGTCCGGCGTCCCATGCCCGGCGCCGCGCGCGAGCTCAGGTTGACGACGAGGAACCCGTACTCGGTCGTCGGGCTTGGCGTCACGAACGTCTCGCAGTCGGGACGTTGCTGCCCGAGGCCGGGCCGCCATACACGGGCACCAGCGTCGGATACTTCTTCGACGGATCGAAGTTCGACGGAAACGCGATCGTTCCGTAAAGCGTCGTCTTGCCGTCGGCCGCCTTGTAGGTGAACATCTCGACGCGTCTTGAGGCCGAGCTGCGTGAAGCGTGAGAGGTCGCTCTTGGCCAGCTCGGCCACGACCTTGCCCGTCATGTCCACGAGCCGCGTCGCGGGCGGCGCGTCGTGCGCCTGGTACACATCGACGAAGTAGCGGTTGTCCGGCGACATCGTCACGGCGTGCGTGAACGCGGGATCGGTGAGGCGCACGTCGCCCCGGCCGTCGAGCCCCACGCGATGCAGCTGCAGCTTCATGTAGTCGTCACCGTCGCGCGCCATGTAGAACATGCACGCCCGCCTTCTCATCCAGCTTGACGATCGCGCCGGCTTCGGACGTCGTGAGCGTCGTGATCGGGTTGATCAGCTTGCCGCTCAGATCGTAGAGGTAGTAGTTGGTCCAGCCGTTGCGATCGGATTCCCAGATGAACCGCTTCCCGTCCTCGAGCAGCCGCATCTGCGGCCGGTTGTCCACCCAGCCGGTCGGCCATTCCTCGCGCACGATGACGCGGCACTTCGCCCGTGGCCGGCGCGCAGCCGACCAGCTCCATGACCTGCTGGCGCCGATTCGTGCGGTTCATCAGCAGTTCGGTGCCGTCGGCGGCCCACTGCATGGCGTAGACGTAGTGCCCGACGACGTCGTTGGTGAACGGCTTGCCGTCGCGAATGTCGAGCGTCGTGCTCTTCTTCGTCGCGATGTCGTAGACGAGCACGTCGGCAATCGGATTGTCGGTGCCGGCCTTCGGGTACGCCTCGACGTCGAGCGACGTGTGGACCTGCGTCTGATCCATCTGCAGGAAGTAGTCCTTCACCGGGCTCTCGTCGAACCGGTAGAAGCCGACCTTGGTCGCATCGGGGGACCACCAGATGGCCGTCGTCTGACCCAGTTCCTCGCCATAGACCCAGCTGCCGACGCCGTATTTGATGCGCTTCTTCTCGTCGCCGTCCGTCGATAGCGCCACTTCGCCAGACCCGTCCGCGTTGCTGAGGTAGAGATTGCGGTCGCGGTAGTAGGCCTTCATCTTGCCGTCGGGCGAGGGCGCGCAGGCTGCTCTGACGTCCCCGCGCCACCTGCTCGACCGGGCAGGGGTTCGGGGCGCCCGAGGGCAGCGTCGTCGCGCCCCCTCGACCACCGCGCCCGCCGGCACCGCCGCCGGCCGGCGCGACGCCCCCACCAGGCGGCAGACCGCCGCCACGTCCGCCCGCGCCGCGCCCACCGCCGGCGCCGCCGCCGGCCACAGGGGCGTCGCCGATCTCGACCGGCTTTCCGCTCGCGACCTCGAACCGATGGAGCTTGCCGCCGAACGCGTACGTGAACGACTGCCCGTCGCCGGCCCACGTCGTCGGCAGGGCCCCCGATACGAGCGCGGGACCGCCGGTGCGAAGGGCGTCCTGCATCTTCGTGAACTGATCGACGCCCGGCAAGCCCTTGAGCCGGTCGAGCTGGGGGACCTGCGCGGGCCCCTGCGCAGACAGGGCCGCGGCGGACAAGACCGCAGCGGCAACGACAGCCTGGCGGCCCGCGTGGGCGCGCGTGCGACGAGCGGACATGACACTCTCCTCTGGATGCCGGCGGGGTCGAAACCGGACCGGCGGCGCCAGTGTACTACGGCGGCAGACGGGCCACGGGAGACGGAAAACGGGCTACGGGAGACGGCAGACAGCAGACGGGCTACGGACTACGGCCGACGGCCGACGGCAGACGGGCTACGGCGAACGGGCTACGGCAGACGGCAGACGGGCTACGGACCACGGGCTACGGCAAGACGGCCCACGAGCTACGGACAACGGGCTACGGCAGACGGGCTACAGACTACGACCCACGGCCGACGGGCTACGGACTCGGCAGACGACAGACGGGCTACGGCAGACCGCAGACAGCAGACGGACAACGGCGAACGGGCTACGGGCTGCGGGCTACGGCCCACTGTAAACGGCGCACGGGCTACGGGGACTACCTCAGGGCCAACCGGACCCAATCGCGCCACGTAGAATGACCCGTGACTACCCCGCCCGTCCCGGACACGCGGCTGCGCGTCCTCAACGCACATGCCGTGGCCGCCGATCGCGACTACGTCCTTTACTGGATGATCGCCAGCCGACGGACCTCCTCGAACTTCGCGTTGCAGCGCGCGATTGGACAGGCCCGGGCGCTCGGCAGGCCTCTGGTCATCCTCGAAGCGCTGCGCTGCGGCTACCGCTGGGCCAACGACCGCCTGCACCGCTTCGTGATTGACGGCATGGCCGACAACGCCCGCGCGCTCGCCGGGGCGCCCGTCACCTATCTGCCGTATCTGGAACCGGCCCCCGGCGCCGGTCGCGGCCTGCTCGAGGCGCTCGCGTCTCGCGCCTGCCTGGTCGTCACGGACGACTACCCCTGCTTCTTCCTGCCGCGCATGGTGGAGTCCGCCGCTCGTCGGCTGGGCGCGCGGCTCGAGTCGGTCGATTCGAACGGCCTGCTGCCGATGCGCGAGGCCGGGCGCACCTTCGTCACGGCGTTCTCGTTCCGCGCCCACCTCCAGAAGGTGTTTCCCGCCGCGCTCGCGGTGTGGCCGGCGCGCCTGGATCTGACAGCGCTCGTCGGTCCTGCGAACCTACCCGCTGGACTCGCAACGCGGTGGCCCATGACCGAGGTGGCGCAACTCGAGAACCCCGACGCCCTCATCGCCTCGTTGCCGATTGATCACGGCGTGCCGCCGGCCGATGTGCGCGGCGGCCCCGTCGGCGCGCAGGCGGCGCTCGCGCGCTTCGTCAACAGCGCGCTCACACCCTATGTCGATCGACACAGCCATCCGGACGACGAGGGGACGAGCCGGCTGTCGCCGTATCTGCATTTTGGCCACATTTCGGCCCACGACGTGTTCGCGGCCGTGATGACCGCCGAGCGCTGGACCAGCCGGAAGCTCGGCCCTCCGGCCGGCGGCAAGCGCGAGGGCTGGTGGGGCGTGGCACCGGGCGCGCAGGGGTTTCTCGACCAGCTCGTGACCTGGCGGGAACTCGGCTTCAACATGTGCGCGACGCGCCCCGACGACTACGCCGCGTACGCCTCGCTACCCGACTGGGCCCGCAGGACGCTCGGCGAACACAGCGGCGACCCGCGGCAGTTCATCTACACCCGCGGCGAGTTCGAGCACGCCGGCACGCACGATCGTGTCTGGAATGCCGCGGAGCGCCAGCTCGTGCACGACGGGTGGATGCACAACTACCTGCGCATGCTGTGGGGCAAGAAGATCCTCGAGTGGACGCCGGCGCCGGAGGACGCACTCGAGACGATGATCGAGGTGATGAACAAGTACGCGCTCGACGGGCGCGATCCCAATTCGTACTCAGGTTATTGCTGGACGCTCGGCCGCTACGATCGGCCGTGGGCACCCGCGCGCCCGGTCTTCGGCACGATTCGCTACATGAGTTCGGACAACACAGTGCGGAAGCTGCGGATGCGGAACTACTTGGAGAATTACGCGGCGGTGTAACGGCGCTTGGCCGTTGCGCGGGTCCATCACCGCTTCAGCACCTTTCCCGCCAACGCGCCGGTGCTCTTGCCGTCGCGCCAGGCGACGCGGCCATTGATGGTCACCAGGTCCACGCCGACGGCGAGTTGATGCGGGTCGGTGTAGGTCGCCCTGTCCTGAACCTTGGCCGGGTCGAACAGGATGAGGTCGGCGACGGCGCCCGCGCGTAGGAGTCCGCGATCGACCAGGCCGAAGACCATCGCGGGCAGGCTGGTGGACGTCCGCACCGCCTCCTCGAGCGTCAGCACGCCGCGCTCCCGCACGTACTTCGCGAGACGGCGCGCGAACGCCCCGTTGTTCCTGGGGTGCGGCTGGCCGCTGCCCGGCAGGCTCAGCCCGCCATCGCTCGACCCCATCGTCCACGGCTGACGCATGATTCGGTCGATGTCGTCATCCGACATGTTGAACGACACGATCGACGCCCCACCCGCGATGACAATTTCCGTAGCAATTACCTCCGAGGTGATTTGCCGGGCGCGGGCGATCTCTTCGAGGGACTGGCCGATCAGGCCCACGGCCCCGCGTCCCGAGGCGATGACGATCGACGTCGGGCCGCCACGGCGGCGGATGTTCTCGCGGACAATCGCCAGGAACTTCTCCCGTGATTCGCCGCCTTCCATCGCTTCCTTGGCGCCGGCGCCGCTCTCGCCCGGCATCACGGCCGCCGCGAGGCTGGTGGACGACGCCTCGTAGGGATACTGGTCCGCGAACACCTCGACGCCCCTCGCCCTGGCCCGACTGATGTGCTCGACGAGCGTCGCGGACTGGCCCCAGCTGTCCGGCCCCAGCGCCTTCATGTGGGAGACGACGCCGCGGACGCCGGCTTCCTCGGCAATCCGGATGACCTCGTCCACCGAGGCCACCACCCCGACGTCGTACGTGCCCTCATCGCGGATGTGGCTGGTGTAGACGCCACCCGCCTCGCGCGCCAGCGAGATGACCTCCTCGGTTCGGGCGTAGCGGCCGGGCGTATAGAACAGCCCGCTCGACAGGCCGAACGCGCCGTCGGCGACCGCCTGTCGCACGAGCGCCCGCATGCGGTCGAGTTCGGCAGGCGTGGGCTGGCGATTGCCGCCCCCCAGCACGGCGCTCCGCACGCTGCCGTGACCGATCAGCAGCGCCACGTTGACGCCGATGCCGTCGCGGGCAAGGGTCGCCGCCTGGGCGGCGAGATCGGTCGGCCCTCCGCCGTCGGGATTGCCGATGATTGTCGTGACCCCCTGCGCGAGCAACGCGTCGGCCTGCCGGAGCGTGGCCTGGCCCAGGGACTGCACGGCGTGTGAGTGCACATCGATGTAGCCGGGAGCCACGACGCGGCCGGCCGCGTCGATGACCACCGTCGCCGGCTGCCCCGCGAGGCGACCGACCGCCGCCATCGCGGTCCCCGCGAACCCCGACGTCGGCGCGCACCCAAGGATTGCCGGTGCCATCGACGACCCGCGCGTTGGCGACGAGCAGATCGAAGGGCGCGGCCTGGGCGGTCCCCCGGATCGACGCGGCTGCGCGCATCAAGGTGACCGAAACCGCGCAGGCCCATGTCAGTTGACCGCGATCGCCGCATGCGAGCGCCGACACAGGTCACGGAACTCATTGCGCGATGGTGACACGGCACGCCTCGCTGCTCGGGTGACGCCAGGAGCGGGTTCGACGTCTCCGGCACGACGGGCGTCGACCGCGTTTCAGCACTCATCGCTCTGGGTGACGCCGCGGGGCTGCCGCACGCGACGCGCAGCCGCCGCCCCGTCCCCGTGGCCTGGCCGGCGAGCATCGCGTGGGGCTGTTTGGCCGCAGGACCCGCAGCGAGGCGTGCTGAAGCGCGCCGCCCACAACCTGCCGCCGCGCAATCTCGTCCAATGCATCGACGAAGTGCGTGTTGCAGGGACAGGACCCGCGCGGCCGTTGATCAGCGAAGCGCACGCACCCGAGGCCTACATGGACACACTCCGCAAGGATCTCGTCTTCGCCCTGCGCTCGCTCCGCCGCCAGCCGGGCTTCACCGCGGTCACGTTGCTGACACTCGCGCTCGGCATCGGCGCCAACACGGCCGTGTTCAGCGTCGTCAACGGCGTCATCCTGAGGCCGCTGCCGTACCGAGCGCCCGGAAGAACTGCAGTTCGTGTCGAGCCAGTTTCCGGGACTCGGCTTCGATCAGTTCTGGATCTCACTGCCGGAGTTCCTCGAGTACCGCGATGCGAACCAGAGCTTCGCGTCCGTCGGCGCCTACTCGACAGGCGCAGTGAACCTGGACAGCGCGCCCCCCACCCGGGTGGTGCAGGCCATCGTCACGCCCGAGCTGTTGCCGACGTTGGGCGTCCAGCCTGCCGCCGGGCGCCTGTTCACCGCCGCCGACTCGGCGCCGGGTGCCGAACCAGTGCTCGTCCTGTCCTGGGAACTGTGGCAGCGGGCCTTCGGTGGGGCCGCCGACGCGCTCGGGCGCACGGTCCTCCTGAGCAACATCACGACGAGGGTGGTCGGCATCATGCCGCGCGGGTTCGATGTGCACGGTCAGAAGATCGAGCTCTATCAGCCCCTCACGATCGACCCGGCCACACTCGCCACGCGCCGGGGCAACCACAACCTCTACCTGATCGGCCGCCTCAAGCCGGGACTCAGCGCTGCGCAGGCGCGCGCCGACCTCGACGTCATCCTCGGCCAGTGGCGCACCCGCGTACCGACGGGCCACGTGCCCACGCTCACGGGCCATCGCTTTCGCATCGACCCGCTCAAGGAAGACATGATCGGCTCGGTGCGGCTCGCACTGCTGATCCTGCAGGGAGCGGTCGCCTTTGTCCTCCTCATCGCGTGCGCGAACCTCGCCAACCTGCTCATCGCGCGGGCCGACACGCGGGCCCGCGAGTACGCCGTCCGCACGGCGCTCGGGGCCTCACGGGGCCGCCTGCTTCGCCAGCTCGTAACCGAGGGCCTGCTGCTCGCCGGCGCGGCCGCCGTGCTCGGCATGGGCCTGGCCTGGGGCGGGTTGCGCCTGCTGCTGTCGGTCAACCCGGACGCCATTCCGCGCACGGCCGAGATCGGGCTCGACATGCCCGTGCTCCTCTTCACTGTCGTCGTCACCGCCATCACCGGGCTCATCTTCGGCCTGGTGCCGCTGCTCCATCTTGGGGGCGGCATTGGGCAGTCGCTCAAGGACTCCGGCAATCGCTCGGCCACGGGCAGCGCCCGTGCCGGTCTGCGGTCCGCGCTCGTCGTCGCCGAGGTCGCGCTCGCCGTCCTGCTGGTCGTCGGCGCCGGCCTGCTCGTGCGGAGCTTCCTGAATCTCACCCGCGTGGACATGGGCTTCGAGAAGGCGTCGCTCCACACTTTTGGCGTCGTGCTGCCCGGGTCGCAGTACACCGGGCCGCAGCGGGTCGCGTTCTTCGACCGGCTCACGGGCGAGTTGCAGAAGGTCGGCGGGGCCAAGTCCGTCGCGGCCGCCTCGGGGCTGCCACCACTGCGCAACGTGAACGCGAACGACACGGACTTCGAACACCTCGCCAACAATCGGGCCCCTGCGGATGGCCCGGCCGAGAACGTGGACTTCTGGCAGTTCGTCACCGTGAACTACCTGACGACCATGGGCATCCCCGTGCTCGACGGGCGCGGGTTCGAGCGCGCGGACATCGAAGGCGCCCCCGTGGCGCTCATCAACGAGACGGCGGCCAAGAAGTTCTTCACCGACCGGAACCCGCTGGGCCAGCGCCTGAGGCCCGGCTTCAACGCGTCCCTGCCCTGGTTCACCGTCGTCGGCGTCGTCAAGGACGTCAAGCAGGGCGGCGTGTCGTCGGCGACGGGCACGGAACTCTACCTGCTCTACGAACAGGGTGGACGCGTCGGGGGCGGGGGCAATGTGCCCACGCAGATGAATCTGGTCATCCGGGCGGAGCTGCCGCTCGAACAGATGGCGACAGGATTCCGGCAGGCGGTCAGCGCGCAGGACGCGACGCTGCCGATCGTCAGGATGCGGACGATGACGGACGTGATCGATGCCGCGATCGCGCGTCCGCGCTTCCTGACCGTGCTCCTCGGCATGCTGGCGGGACTGGCGCTGGCCCTGGCCGCGGTCGGCACCTACGGCGTCCTGTCGTACCTCGTCTCGGAGCGACGCCAGGAGATCGCCATCCGGATGGCGCTGGGCGCGACACCGGGGGAGATTCTGGGACTCGTGCTGCGACGGGGCCTGTTGCTCGCCTCACTCGGCCTCGTGGTCGGTCTGGCCGGTTCCGCGCTGCTCACGCGACTAATGTCCTCGATGCTGTTCAACGTCAGCCCGCTCGATCCCGTAACGCTTTCCGTCGTCGCCGGCGTCGTGGCGGTCGTCGCTCTGGTCGCCTGCGCGATGCCCGCCTGGCGCGCCACGCGGGTCAACCCCATACAGGTTCTCAATCGGTAGATCAGGTCCGCCGGGTACCACGGGTACGGCAGGTACAGGGGTGCACCAGGTACCCGGGTACGAAAGGTACCCCGGTACGACAGGTCCCCGGGTACAACGGGTCCCGGGGTACGGGTGCCAGGGTCTGAGGGGTACTGCGTGCGCCGTGTGCTCAGGGTCGACAGGTTCCTGCGTCCCGCAGGTCCTCCGGGGCCTCGAAGCCAGTGGGCCTCGCGAACAGGGCCTCCGGGGCGGGGTCCCGTGCGCCAGGTCATGCGGCCCCGGCATCGTGGCCGTGCAGGCCACAGGCGCGCCGCCCCGGCGTACCTGATGCGCCGGTGGACCTGGCGCACCGGTGTACCCGCCGTACCGGTGTACCCGCCGTACCTGGTACCCGTCGCACCCCTGTACCTGACGTACCCGCCGTACCCGGCGGACCTGATCTACCCCCTGAGCGCCGTGAGCGGATCCACCTTGGTCGCGCGGCGTGCGGGGATGAAGCTGGCGAGGAACGCAACGGCGAGCAGGAACAGCGCGACCTCCGTGAACACCCACGGATCGAAGGGGCTCACGTTGTAGAGCAGCGACTGCGCCTGTGGCATCGCGAGGGCGGAAAGCACCAGGCCGATCACGACGCCAATGGACGCCAATCCCACACCCTGCCTCACTACCAGCCGCAGGACGCTGGCCTGGCTGGCACCGAGCGCCATCCGCACGCCAATCTCCGGTGTGCGCTGGGCGACCGCGTAGGACAGCACGCCGTAGACGCCCACGCCGGCCAGCACGAGGGCGATGCTGCCGATTGTGCCGAAGATCCAGCCGAACAGCGCGAACTGCCAGAAACCGAGGCGGCGCACCTCTTCCATCGTCGCCACCTGGAACATCGGGATGTTGCTGTCCGATGCGCGAAGCTCGCTGCGGACAGCTGAGGTAATCGCGGCGGGATCCCCCGTGGCGACCCGCACCGTCAGGCCCGTGTTGAGGGTCTGCTGGTAGAGGTAGGGCACATAGGCCGCGGGAAACGGCTCGTCCTCCGGGTCGATGTCGTCCTGCTTGATGTCGCGCGCCACGCCGATCACGGTAAACCACTGGTTGACCGCGTCGCCGCGCACCATGCGGAAGCGTCCGCCAATCGGATCGCGATCCTTCCAGAAGCGGTCGGCCATCGTCTGGTTGATGACAGCCAGGCCCGACCGGGACCAGCCTTCGGCAAGGGTGAAATCACGACCGCGCACCAGGCTGACGCCGATGGTCCGGTAGAAGCCGGGGGTCACGCCGGTGAACGAGATCCCCGGCTCGCGACCCCGATCCACCTGGAAGCCCTCGACGTCGACGTTGCCGCCTCCGCCGCCGCCGCCCATGGGGACGAGATTGGACGCGAAGGCCGCTGACACGCCCGGCAACCGCTCGACACGCCCGACGATGTCCTCGACGCGACGGGCCCGCGCATCCGGCAGCTCGTAGGCGTCGCCGCCCATCGAGAAGCGCATGGTCATCAAAGGCGTCGTGTCGAACCCGACCTCGGTACCAGTCGAGATTCTGGAACGTCTTGACGAAGAGGAGGGCGCCAACGAGCGCGACGATCGCGAGGGACACCTGGGCGACCACCAGCGAACTGCGCAGCAGCGACCGGCGGACGCTGTTGCCGCGCGTGCCTTCCTTCAGGTCGCCGTGCAGTTCGCCACGTGAGGCTTGCAGCGCGGGAAACAGGCCGAAGACCACCGCCGTCGTCACCGCGATGGCCATCGTGAAGAGGATCGAGCGATAGTCCACGTCCCACGTGATGTAGCTCGGTACTTGGTCGCGCGGAATCGCCGACGCGATGAGCCGCGTGCCCACCTCGGCCACCGCGATGCCGACCGGCACCGCCAGGAGGGAGAGCACGACGCTCTCGGTCAGCAACTGCGTGATGATGCGCCGACGCTCGGCGCCTAGTGCGGCGCGCACGGAGATCTCGCGACGACGCGCGGAGGCGCGCGCCAACTGGAGGTTGGCCACGTTCGAACACGCGATGAAGAGCACCAGCGTGACGCCGGCCATCATCAGCCACAGCACGCGGGTGACGTCGTCGGGGACGGACCACTCGCGGAGCGTCAGGATCGAGGCGCTCCAGTCCTCGTTCGTCGCGGCATGCTCACGCGCGAGCATGCCGGCCACCGTCGATAGCTCGGCACGCGCGCGGTCGATGCTGGCGCCGGGCGCCAGCCGCGCGAACATCGAGACCGTGCGCGCCTCGCGCGATGTCCGGTTGGCAAACGGCCCCAGCGGCAGCCAGAGCTTCTGCGTGCCCGGAAACTCGAAGTCCCTGGGCATGACGCCGATGATGACCGTCGGCGCCGCATTGATCAGGACACTGCGCCCGATGATTCCCGGGTCGCTCTGGTAGCGCTCACGCCAGACCACGTGGCTGAGGACGGCTACGCGCTCTGCACCCGGCTCGTCGTGCGCGGCCGTGAAACCACTCCCGAGGACCGGTGCGACGCCGAGCAGCGGAAACAGGTCCCAGCTGACGAGGGCGCCGAGGTAGCGCTGCGGCTCGCCGGATCCGTCCGAGACCGTGAGACTGCGGCCTTGAACGCCGCCGATCCCGGCAAAGGACGACGCCTGCGCCCTCCAGTCGGTGAAGTCGAGGTAGGAGATCGACGAGCGCTCGATATCCTGTGGCCGATTGACGCCCACGGGCACGACCAGCCGTTCCGGGTCCGCATACGGCATGGGCTTCAGGATGATCCCGTCGATCATGCTGAAGATCGTGGACGTCACACCGATGCCCAGCCCCAGGCACAACAGCGCGACTGCGGCGAAACCCGGACTACGGCGGAGGGAACGCAGCGCGAAGCGGACGTCCTGCAGGAGCATGCAGGCCTTAGACGGGAGCGCGTGCGCGCGGGTTGCAGGGGATCAGGGGGAGACCATAACGCGAGGCGCGGGCAAAGCCTCGCCGCTCCGCTCCGCGTCCTGCGCCGTCGGCGTGACGGCACTGCCGGGGCCGTCGCACCGGCCGCCGGGAGCTGGCCCTCGACCGCGCACCTCCGTCCGCTCGTGGTTCATCCTTCACCCATCGCCCGAGGCCTACGCGGCTGCGAGAGCAAAGATGCCTACGGCCTCGGGCTCGAACCCCTTCGCTGCCTGCGGCGCGCGGTCAGACTGACGCCCATCGGGCCACTCCCAGTTGGCCGGCTCGACGACCCCGGCTGCGCCGGCGCGCGTGCGGCTCACGCGCTGGTGCAATGGCGTCCAGAAGGCGGTAGTGGGTCCCTTCGCATACCGCGATTCTCGCCATGCAGGCCTGGCGGGTCCTGACCGTACGATCATCGAGACATGGCATAGCCGCTCAAGAAGGCCGCCGCCCTGCTGGTCGAATCAGAGAAGGCCGCCTAGCGCCGTGGCTGGCGGTAGACTATGCCGCCATGAGCAAAGGAACCAGAAACCTGATTCGCCTCTCCGTCGCAGCCGGTCTCTCGGCTGGGATGTTCGCTTTGGCCTCTTCTTCATGTTCGCCGCCCTCTTGAAGGATCTGGGGTTTCTTCGGGCAGCGATACGCATCGGAGCGGCAGAGAACGAGATCTTTCGGGGCCGATAACAGAGAACCGCATGGCGTGCGGGGAGGTCGTCTCTTCCGGTTTCAGGAGCCCTGAGGCGAAGCCATCTCACCTCACAGCCGGCATCCAACAGAGACGGATGTTGTCAGCACTTGCGTGCTTGATTGTCGCGGCACCGGAAGTCAAGGTTGTCACGATTGCCGAATTTCAAGCGCCGGTCTGACTGAAGGCACCGCCATGCGAATCGCTACGAGCGACGCCGACGGTCTCCTCCCGTTCAGGACTACGACAGCGGGGCGCGATCGAGCATGGTTCCTACTCAATAGACGACGCTAGGCCTGGCAATCTGGACGAGAACGCGCTCGGGTTCCTTAACCGTGCGGGGGACTCTGCTCACGAGAGCCTGACCAGAGCGTCTATCTTCTCGTGTACACGGCGCGTAGCTCCTGGGAGCGATGCGGACTCCGGTCAGCGCGACAGCCGCACCCGCGCGGGTGGCCGCGACACCTACCTGGCGACCAGTCAACCGCCGGCCTACTACTCGGTCAGGCAGGCGGCCCGGCAGGCGATGCTGACCGACGGGGCGCCCCACGCGGCGCGCGCGACAGGGGGTCGTACCTGCCTCGCGGCGAGCGAGTTACGACCCCGTGCCGGTTGCCGACCGGCACCGCGTGGAGCCCTTCGCGGCCGGCCGGCCGAAGCGCGGCAGCGCGAAGGCTGGACAGGACCCGCGCGGGGTGGCCGGTCGGATCTCTGACGCAGTTCCCGGACTTCACCGTCCGCTCCGGGACCTGAGCGTCCGCTCGGGGACCTCACCGTCAGTGCCGGGACTTCTGCGAAGCGCAGCGAAGTTCCGGGACTTCACCGTCAGTCCCTTAGGTCGCGCACTCCCCGTCCATCGTCTCTGGCTTGAAGGCGTGCGTCTCGGCCAGGTCGATGAAGTCGTCGGGCGTGGCCGTCTCGGGCGTCATGACTTCGAGGTCGGCGAGCAGTGCCTTGAGGCGCGGAATCTCGGCGCGCTGGAAGAACGCTTCGCCTGATTCGTCAGGACGACGTTCCGCTGCATAGAGGGCGAGCAGGCGGTCGAGCGCGGTGGTGCAACGGCGCGCTGGAACCTTGGCGATGACCTTGCCGAAGCGGGCGGAGGCGTTGCTGACGCCGCCGCCGACCATGACGAAGTACTGGGGGACCGGCTGATCGCCGACCTTGCGCAGGCTGCCCTGGAATCCGATGCCCGCGATGTGATGTTGTCCGCACCCGTTCGGGCAGCCGCTCACCTTGACGTCGATGCGCGGCGCGCGGTCACTCACCGTCGAATCCTCGCGCAGGTGAAGCTCGAGCGTCTTGCCCAGCCCGCGGGACTGCGTCACGGCCAGCTTGCACGACTCGGCGCCGGGGCAGCTCGTCACATCCGAGACCGTGTCGGCCCCGCCAAGCCCGAGGCCCGCGGCCGCGAGGCGTCGATAGAGTTCCTGCGTCTCGTCGGCCGGCACCCAGCGGATGATCAGGTTCTGCACCGCGGTGACGCGCACCGCGCCGTCGCCGTACGCCCGCGACAGATCGGCGAGCACCCGGATCTGTGCGCCGGTGAGATCGCCGAGCGGCACGGTGACGATGGCGGTCACGAAACCCGGCTGCTTCTGCAGCAGCACGTTGGTCCTTGCCCATCGCGCGTAGGCATCGGTCGTGGGCGTCAGATCGGGCTTGGTGTCGGGCCGGATGCCGGGACCACGCAGCTCGGCGCCCAGCACACGGCGCGCGACCTCCTCAGCCGACGGCGGCACGGGGCGGGTCCACGCGGGCGCCGGCTCATCGACCGGGGCCAGCAACTCTGCCGGCAACGGCTTTCCACCCTCGGCCTGCACATGGGCGTAGGTGTCGAAGAACGTGTCCTGCCACTTGTCCCAGCCCATCGCCTTGATGAGGAACTTCATCCGGTTGCGGGCCTTGTGCTTGTAATCGCCCAGTGCGTGGAACACCCGCAGCACCGCCTCGCCGACGTTGAACATTTCCTCGACGGGCAGGAAGTCGAACAGCGGTTTGCCGGGCGTGCACATGATCGCGGTGCCGCCGCCGATGACGACCCGGAAGCCGCGCTTGCCGTCCACGACACGCGCGAACCAGCCGATGTCGTTGATCGCCGCCTTGGCGTGGTCCTCGGGGCACCCTTCGAAGGCCACCTTGAACTTGCGCGGCAGCGACGAGGCAAGCGGGTGACGCAGGAAGTAGCGCGTGAGCGCCTCCGAATACGGCGTGATGTCGAACGCCTCGTCGGCCGCCACCCCCGCGTACTGGCAGCACGTGATGTTACGCACGGAGTTGCCACACGCCTCACGCGTCGTGAGGCCAGCCTCGGCGAGCCTGCGCATCGCGTCCTCGACCGAGGCCAGCGGGACGAAATGGAACTGCAGGTTCTGACGCGTGGTGATGTGGCCGAAGCCGCGCGAATACCGATCCGCCACGTCCGCGAGCGCGTCGAGCTGGTCGGCGACCAGCAGACCCTGGGGAATCTTGACGCGAATCATATGCACGGCTTCGGGCTGGCGCTGCCCGTAGGTCCCGCGCAACAGCCGGTAGGCCCGCCACTCGTCGGGGCCGATGTCGCCGTTCTCGAACAGCACCAGCTTCTCGGCGAACTCGTCCACTTCGGCTTCGGTCGCGAACGAGAGTCGGGCGCGTCCCATCGTCTTCGGATCGTCTACGGCTGCCATGCGGTCTCCTCGAGTACCCGATCGCTCGACGTCATCGCCGCCGCGATCCTCAATCCCACGTCCACGACGTCACCGATGACGATCACGCCCGGGATTCCCGGCGACATCTCGGCATCGTCGTGACCCAACTGATCCAGCCGGCCGGCGCGGGTGCGCGCCTCCGGGTGCGACGAGGCGAGCAGCACCACCGTCGACGTGTCTGCCCGCCATCCCTGCGCGAGCAGGGTCTCGGCGATGCGACCGCGCTCGGCGAGTCCCATCAGCACGACGAGCGTCACGCCGTGCGCCGGCAGTCCTGAAAGCGTCGGGCCGTACGCCTCGGGGGCGTGGCCTGAGATCACGAGGAAGCCCGAGGCGACACCCCGATGCGTGAGGGGCATCCCGGCAAGGGTCGGCGCCGCCGATGCCGTGGTCAGCCCAGGCACGATCTCGAACGGCACCTCGGCGGCCACCAGCTCGAGCGCCTCCTCGGCCCCGCGCGCCAGGATGAACGGATCGCCCGCCCGCAGCCGCACCACCTTCTGGCCGGCGCGGGCCGCGTCGATCATCAGTCCCGCGGCGGCCGCGGGCTGCACGCGCGTGGACCCTGGGCGCCGGGACACGGGCAGGCGCCGCGCCTGTCGCGCCAACTCGACGATCGCCATCGGCACAAGACCGTCGTGCAGCACGAGGTCGGCGTCCTCGAGTCGTCGGGCCGCGCGGACGGTCAGCAGATCGGGGGCGCCAGGTCCGGCGCCGACGATCGAGACGAATCCCATCATCGCGGCCCCGCGGCAGGGGAAGCAGGACCCGGATGGTCGCGATCCTCGTAGAGGCGAATCAGCGCATCGAGCAGCTGCGGCCGGCGCGCCTCCATCGGCACGTCCGTCGCCTTCCACTGCCGACGCAGCTGGCGCGCCTGGTCCATCCATCGATCGAGGTCGTCGGGCAGCAGGGCGTGGAGGCCTTCGCGCAGCAGGCCGGCGATCGCCGGCGCGTGGCCATCGGTCGAGATCGCGATCGTCACGCCGGCGCGTCGGACGACGCCGCCAAGGTAGGCACTGGCCGGCTGGGGATCGTCCACCGCGTTGACGAAGATGCACCGCGCCTCGGCGGCGCGAGCGACGGCGAGATTCACCTCGGGGCTGGCGGCCGCCACGACCAGCCAGGCCCCCTCGATGTCCTCGTCACGAAACGGACGCCGATGCAGCTCGAGACCGGCGTTGGCGATCTCGTCGGTCATCTCCGGCGCCACCACGCGGACACGCGCCCCGGCCTCGAGCAGACCGGGTAGCTTGCTGGTAGCCACGGGACCGGCTCCCACCATCAGGACCTGCCGTCCCGCCAGCTTGAGGAAGACTGGGAACAGGTGCATCTCGTCGGAGTCTCGGCTCGGTCGGCCTGCGTCACGCCAGGGCTCAGTACCGGGCCTGCGAGGGATTCGATGCGATCCACCCAGGCCAGGATGCCGCCCGTGAGGTTCTTCACGCGCGTGACGCCCTGCGCGCGCAGCAGGTCCACGGCCTTGGCGCTCCGCCCGCCCATCTTGCAGTGGACGATGATGTCCGGCGCGTCGGCGCCCTGCGGCACTTCGGCCAGGCGCTGCGGCAGCTGTCCGAGCGGAATCAGCGTCGAGCCGGGGATGCGCACGATCTCGAACTCGTTGGGCTCCCGGACGTCCAGAATCCAGATCGTGTCGTCGCGATCGATCCGCGCCTTGAGCGTCTCGACGGTCGTCGCAAACTCGCTCTCGCCGGGCGCCGCCGCCGGCGGGGCGTGCGTGGCGGCCGGCAGTCCGCAGAACTGCTCGTAGTCGATGAGCTTGGTGACCGTCGGGTGGTCGCCGCAGACCGGGCACTCGGGATCGCGGCGCAACTTCAGCGTCCGGAACGTCATGTGAAGCGCGTCGAACAGCAGCAGCCGGCCGATCAGCGGTTCGCCCGCACCCAGAATCACCTTGATCGCCTCGGTCGCCTGGATCGTGCCGATCACGCCGGGCAGCACGCCCAGCACACCGCCTTCGGCGCAGCTCGGCACGAGTCCGGGCGGCGGCGGTTCAGGATAGAGGCAGCGGTAGCACGGGCCGTCCTTGGTGGCGAAGACCGACGCCTGGCCGTCGAAGCGGAAGATGCTGCCGTAGGCGTTTGGCTTGCCCGTGAGGACACAGGCGTCGTTGACCAGATAGCGCGTGGGAAAGTTGTCCGCGCCATCGACGATGACGTCGTACTGCCTGAAGAGGTCCAACGCGTTGGCGGAGGTCAGCGGGAACTCGTGGACGTTGACCTTCAGGTTCGGATTGAGGCCCTGCAACCGGTCGCGTGCCGCCTCGACCTTGGGCCGGCCCACATCCTTGGTGCTGAACAGAATCTGCCGCTGCAAGTTGCTGGCATCGACGTTGTCGAAGTCCACGAGGCCGAGCGTGCCGATGCCGGCCGCCGCGAGATAGAGCGAGGCGGGCGACCCGAGGCCGCCAGCGCCCACACACAGCACGCGCGCCGCCTTCAGCTTGCGCTGCCCTTCCATGCCGACTTCGGGGAGGATCAGGTGCCGGCTGAAGCGCGCGACTTCCTCGTTCGAGAGCGTCGGCAGCGGCTCGGCCACGGCCTGCGACCCGCCGGCCACCGACGGCACGATGCTGACCGTGTCGCCCGCGGCGATCGGCGTGGCCTCGCGGCCCGTGTAGCGGATGTCCTCGTCGTTCACGTAGACGTTGACGAACGACCGCAGCTTGCCGTCGGCGTCGTACAGATGCGTCTTCAGTTCGGCGTGCTTCGTCGTCAGCTGCGCGAGCAACTCGCCCACCGTGCTGCCGTCGAGTTCGAGCGAGGCCTGCTGACCAGTGAAGGCACGGAGGGGCGTGGGAATCAGAATCTTCGCGGACATCTCAATCTCCAACTGCGATGGTTTCTTCGTCGTACCCCGACCGGTCCGCGCGCAGGCGCCACGACCGCATCTCGGCGGGAGCCCCCTGTCGCACGGACACGATAACGTAGCTCAGGTTCGGCAGGGCATGTTCCAGATCGAACGCCGACGGCACGGCGGGGTGGTCGGGATGTGAGTGATAGAAGCCCAGCAGCTGCTGGCCAGACGCGTCCGCCCGGCCTTCGGCCGCACGATACTCCGCCGGTCCCACGAGAAACCGCCGCTTGCGCTCGAGCGTCGTCGTGTTGTCGAGCGGCCAGGCCTCAGTGACCGCACCGGCTGCCGTGCCGATGAGCGCGCCGCAGCATTCCTCGGGGAACGCTCGCACGCCGTGGGCCCCAATGGCGACGTCGAGGCCTTTCGCCAAGGTCAGGCGCATACGAGGCGAGGCGCTCCCCGGCACGGCTTGCGCGCCGGCTGGCGTCGCCGAGGACACTCGGCCCGACGAGTCGGCCTCGGCCCCCGGCGCCGGCCGCGTCCAGAAGTCGTCTGACATGTAGCGTTCTCCGCCGTCCGGAAAGATAACCACGATCACGCCCTCGCGCAGGTCGTCGGCCAGACGCATCGCCGCCCAGAGCGCCGCACCGCTCGAAGGACCCACGAGCAGCCCCTGCTCGCGCGCGAGCCGGCGGACGATCGCCAACGACTCCTCGGTGTCGGCGCCGATGTTCTCGTCAGCCAGCGTCGGATTGTAGATGCCCGGCACGATCGCCGTGGGCATGTGTTTGAGCCCTTCCAGCCCATGCAGCGGAGACGACGGCTGCACCGAGACCAGGCGCACCGAGCGGCTCCACGCCCGGAGGCGACGCCCCGTGCCGATGAACGTCCCGCTCGTGCCGAGCCCGGCGACGAACGCGGTCACGCGGCCCTCGGTCTGCTCGAGGATCTCGACCGCCGTCGTCTCGTAGTGCGCGCGCCAGTTCGCCTCGTTGCTGTACCTGGTCCGGGTAGAAGTAGCGGTGCGGGTCCTGCGCGTACAGCCGTCGCACCTCCCGAATGGCCCCGTCGGAGCCGTCCATCGGATCGGTGAGGACGACATCCGCGCCGTAGGCGGCCAGGAGGCGCTTGCGCTCCACCGTGACGTTGGCCGGCACACAAAGCCGCACACGGAATCCGCGCGCCGCGCCGAGCATCGCGTACGAGATGCCGGTGTTGCCCGAGGTCGCGTCGAGCAGCGTCGTGCCGCGCCCCAGTGCCCCGGCCTGCTCGCCGGCCCGAACCATCGACCACGCGGCCCGATCCTTGACCGAGCCCCCGGGATTGCGCGACTCGAGCTTGGCGTAGATCTCGACGCCCTCCTTGCGCTCGTACGCCGTCAGACGCACGAGCGGCGTGCGCCCGATGAGGGCGGCCGGTGGGGCCAGCTGAGGGTCGCCGAGCGTGGTGTCGATCATGGTGTCGTCTGATGTCCCAGAAAAAGCAAAAGGCCCGGAATCCCGGGCCTGGTCTCTACCTTGCGCGTTGAACGGTTGCGCCGATCAGCGCATCCTGTCCGTTCCCTGCACGAGCAGCCCCAGACCCACATTGGGCCGACAACAGGCGCAACAGACGCAGGACACGGGGGCGAACATCACCGCTATTACACCGCAGATCGGCGCGGCGCGCAAGGACCGGGATTCACCGCGGAGGGGCGGAGGCCCCTGACAGACCGGGGTTCACCATAGGGACCCCAAAGTGCCAGGGCATGGATTCACCGCGGAGGGGCGGAGCACGCAAGCGGACCGGACGATTCGCCACCGACACGCCAAGGCATATCAGGGCTGGGATTCACCGCGGAGAAGCGGAGCACAAGAACGGCTAGGGCGGTTCGCCAGGCTGGCGCTGCAGCGGGGTCACGGACAGGGGTTCACCGCGGGGGCGCGGAGCACGAGAACGTCCACGACGGGTCCCTATACCGGCGTCGCAGAGGGTCACGGACAGGACTTCACCGAGGAGGGGCGGAGCGAAAAGCGAGACGCGGCGAGTCACCGCGGAGAGACCGAGCTGGCTGACAGGCGCGCGCCCGGACCGAAGTGGCTACGGCGACCCGGCGGACGACTTCCTGAGATCTCGAATGGCCACAAGCCCGCCGACGATCGCCGCGCTCGCCCTCCCCGACACCGCGATCAAACCAGCGACAGATGGCGCGAGCCCCGCAATCAGAGACAGCACGAACAGCCCAGCCAAGACATTCCGACGGAGCACTTGGTCGGAGTCCTGAAAGCTCAGAGCTGCGAACGCGAGAACTGCCAGGGCGCTGCAGCAGAGAGGCCACCACCTCTGCCAACCGCGGCTATTCCCCCACCCGGACGCGAACAGAAGAACACCCGCCAGCAGGATGGCGACGACGTCAAGAGGCGCAGGCAGGAGGTTGCCGCCAGCCAGCAGAAGGATCCCCAAGTGAATGGGTCGTCGCGTCACACAGCAACTACATGCGACATCCCCCGCGACTCCGCGGTGCGAGCTCGCGGGCTCTCGCCGGCGGCACTCCCCTGTCTTCACTTCGGGGTGAAGCTGGTTCCACGGTGAAGCGGCGTCCCTACCCCAACCTCTGTCCTCCGCCCCTCCGTGGTGCGTAGTGTTTCCGTGTTCTCCGCCGTGAGCGT
Source organism: uncultured Acidobacteriota bacterium (assembly GCA_963738485.1). Classification (GTDB taxonomy): domain Bacteria; phylum Acidobacteriota; class Vicinamibacteria; order Vicinamibacterales; family SCN-69-37; genus CAVTWK01. The sequence continues at coordinate 250,962 of CAVTWK010000002.1, read as the reverse complement.
GCTCCGAGGTGAGTGTCCTGCGTGTGCTCCGCGGTGAACCTCGGGCACGATCACGACTGGATGTGAATGCCGCATTCGAGCTTCGTCCCCGCCCACCGCCCCGACCGCGCATTCTCCGGGTCGAGGGGCTTGGTCGTGCACGGCTCACAGCCGATGCTCGAGTAGCCCTGCGCGTACAGCGGCAGGAGCGGGATGTCGTGCGCCCGCGCGTAGTCCCACACCTGTTTCGTGGTCCAGTGCGCGAGCGGGCTGACCTTGCGGACCACCGTGCCGGTCGGCAGCCGGAACGACTCGATCTGTTCGAGGCCGGCCCGTGACGGCGACTGCTCGCGCCGCAGGCCTGTGAACCAATAATCGTACGGCTCGAGCGCGGCGAAGAGCGGTCCCACCTTGTGCCGCGCACAGCAGGCCGTTGTGCTTTCGCGCCACTCGCCCGGCCGAGGCTCGGCCGCGCGCAGGTTCACGAGGTTCAGCCCCCACTGTTCGGCCAGCGCGTCGCGATACGCGTAGGTCTCCGGAAAATGGTGCACTGTGTCGAGGAAGAGGACCGGCACCTGCGGCAGACGCGCGCGCAGCATGTGGACCAGGACCACGCACTCGGCCTGGAAGCTCGACGTGACGCAGGGGCGAGCCGCCGCGGCGAGTTCATCGGCCACGAGAGCGACAGGATTGGTCATGACAGCAGGTCCTCGAGGGTGAGCCGGACGCCTTCGACGGCGTCGGCCTCGGTCGCCGCCGCGCGTGCCGCCTTCGCAAGGCGGGCCGCCGAGATCGCGGTGGCGCGTGGCCAGGTGGTCCGTGAGCGGATTGGCGATCATGCCCGCCCCGGCCGTGAAGTTGGTGGCCGGATCGACCAGCACGAAGCTCCCCATGCCGCGCACGTCGGTGTAGCGGTCGAACAGCAGCGGTCGGGAGGCCTCGATCGAGACGCGCGCAATCTCGTTGAGCTGCAGCGGACGATCCACATGCGCGTTGACGAACCCCGACGGGTGCTTGAGCCGATAGAGCCGCGCCGGGTCGAGCGGGCGCTCGTCCATCCAGACGACGTCGGCCTCGAACCGACGGCTGGCCGAGACCGTGTCGTCGGCAAGCACGTCGCCGCGACTGATGTCGGTTTCGCCCTCGAGGACGAGCGTCACCGACATCGGCGCGAATGCCAGGTCGAGGTCGCCGTCCCACGTCACGATCCGCTTGACCGTCGTGGTCCGCCGCGACGGCCAGGCCGTCACCGGGTCGCCCACCCGAACCAGGCCCGAGACGATCTGGCCCGCGTACCCACGGAAGTCGTGCGAGGGGCGTGAGACGAGCTGGACCGGGAACCGGAACGGCCCGGCGGCCGCGTTCCGCACGACCTCGACGCGCTCGAGGTGCTCGAGCAGGCTCGCGCCCTCGAACCACGGTGTCCGGTCGCTGCGGACCGTGACGTTGTCCCCGTGCAGGGCGCTGATCGGAATCGCGTGGCGCACGGCGCCCGGCAGAAGCGGCTCGAAACCGTCCCGGATCGCCTCGAAGGTGCCGCGGTCGAAATCGACGAGGTCCATCTTGTTGACCGCGATCACGAAGCTCGAGATCCCCAGCAGCGAGGCGATCCGCGCGTGCCGGCGTGACTGGTCGAGAATGCCCTGCCGCGCGTCCACCAGCAGGATCGCGACATCGGCCGTGGACGCGCCCGTCGCCATGTTGCGCGTGTACTGCTCGTGGCCCGGCGTGTCAGCCAGGATGAACTTACGCTGGCTCGTGGCGAAGTACCGATACGCCACGTCGATCGTGATGCCCTGCTCGCGCTCCGCCCTCAAGCCGTCGGTGAAGAGCGAGAAATCGATCGGCCCCGCGTTGCGATGGAGCGAGGCGCGCTCGACCGATCGCACCTGGTCTTCGTAGACGCCGCGCGAGTCGTAGAGCAGCCTGCCGATGAGCGTGCTCTTGCCATCGTCCACGCTGCCCGCCGTGCAGATCCGCAGGAGCGAGGCCATCAGAAGTAGCCCTCGCGCTTCTTGATCTCCATCGAGCCGTCCTGGTCGTGGTCGATCACGCGCAGCTGCCGTTCGGATTGCCTGACCGCGATCAGCTCTTCGATGATCTTCGGCACGGTGTCGGCGGTGGACCGGACGGCGCCCGTGCACGGCGAGCAGCCGAGCGACCGCATGCGGCACATCACCCGCTCGGTGCGCTCGCCCGGGAGCAGCGGCACGAACGGCTGCTCGACGGAGAGCAGCGACTCGCCCCGCACGATCACCTCGCGCTCGCGGGCGAAATAGAGCGGCACGACCGGGATCTGCTCGACGTGGATGTACTGCCAGACGTCGATCTCGGTCCAGTTGGAGAGCGGAAACACCCGCAGGCTCTCGCCGGGGTTCAGCCGCGCGTTCAGGAGCGACCACAGTTCCGGTCGCTGCCGCTTCGGGTCCCACTGGCCTTTGTCGTCGCGCAGGGAGAACACGCGCTCCTTGGCGCGCGACCGCTCTTCGTCGCGCCGGGCGCCGCCAAACGCCGCGTCGAAGCGGCCGGCCGAGAGCGCGTCGAGCAAGGCGCGCGTCTTGAGCAGTCCGCAGCAGCGCTGCGTGCCCAACGCGAAGGGCTGCGCCCCGGCGTCGATCGCCTCGAGATTGGTGTGCACGAGGAGTCGCGCCCCCACCTCGGCCACGTGCCGATCGCGGAACTCGATCATCTCGCGGAACTTGTAGGTCGTATCCACGTGGAGCAGCGGGAACGGAATCGGGCCGGGATGGAAGGCCTTCTGCGCCAGGCGCAGCAGCACCGAGGAGTCCTTGCCGATCGAGTACAGCATCACCGGCCGCTCGCACTCGGCGACCACCTCCCGCATGATCGCGAGGCTCTCGGCCTCGAGGGCGCGCAGGTGATCGAGCGCGGGCAGCGCCGGCCCGGGCGGGACGGGCGCGGCGGGCGGCCGTACGGGCGGCGCGTCGATCGACGATGGCAGCAGGCTCATGGAAACGGTCATCCCCCGGATGGTCGCGGCGCCGGCCAGGCGATCGTGCGCCCAAGACCACGCGAGAAGTAGCGATAGAGCAACACGCCATCGATGACGGCCACGGCCACGATGACCCCCACCGCGTAGCGCCCCGGCAGGTGCGCCAGTTGCCGCAGCAGCGTGGCGATGCCAAACGCCACCACCCAGGCGTCGAAGCTCATGCACACGCGCCTGAACGTCTCGGCATCCAGACGACGGATGAGCCAGGCGCCGATGGGCACGCCGATCAGGATGCTCGGCAGGATGCCGGGCACCAGGGCCAGGCTGTCCGCCGTCAGCAGACCGGCCCACGTGTAGGCCACGAGGGTCAGGGAGGACTCGGCGAGGCGGATGAAGCCGAGCGCCGCCCGGAACTCCTGCTTCGCGAGGCCCTGGTTGTTGAGCAGGATGGCGAGCGGCGGCCCCGGAATCGTCGTCACTGAATACAGGACGCCGAGTCCCCCGCCGAACGCCAGACCGACCGACCGCTCCGATCGAATCGGCCGGCGCCATCCGGCCGCCTGCATGAGGATCAGGGGCAACAGCAGCGCGAAGGTGCCCAGCTTGAGCCATGCGGGACTGACGCTGGCGACAATCACCGTCCCCACCACCACGCCCGGAGCCAGCCCGATGACCACTGGCAGCATGCGCCGCCAGACGAGGGGCAACGAGGCCCGGTTCACCCACAAGACGTACGCGTTGAGCGCCACCTCGACCACCACCAGCGCCGGATTGAGAACCCGGTTGGTGAGGAACAGCAGCGCCAGCGGCACCGTGAGCGAGGAAAAGCCATAACCCAGCGCGCCGTTGACGACGGCGGCGAAGAGGGTGATGAGAGAGAGCCAATACAGTTCCGGTGCCATGCGCCGCCCACTTGTCGAGGGCGTCGGACGGGATGTCGCCCGACGCGGCGAGCCACACGGCCCGCCAGAACCCGCCACGACCCACCGGCAGGTCGAGGGAGGCGCGATTCAGGGACTGGAAACTGAATGAAAAGGCGCGCTACCTGCGACCGGCCGGTACCTGTACACGAGCATCGACACGTGGCCGGCTCGTGGCTGGGACAGGGGGTGCAGGGACAGCAGTGCATGAAGAGACTGTGCTGGTTCTACCACGTGAGCGGGGCGTGTTGTCAAGCCGGACGAGCCGGTGGCGCAAGTGCGATAGAGTGTCGGCCGAATGAAGCTGGACCTGCTCACCGCGCTGTTCGTCTTCATGCTGGCGACGTTTCTCGGCCTGGACATCATCCGGCGGGTCTCGCGGCTGCTGCATACCCCCCTGATGTCCCTGACCAACGCGATCTCATCGATCGCAGTCGTGGGCGCCATCCTGATCGCCGGTGAAGCCCACGACACCTTCAGCATCGTCCTCGGGTCGCTGGCCGTTTTCGCCTCCACCACCAACCTCGTCAGCGGCTACTTGATCACCGACCGCATGCTGCGCATGTTCAAGCGGCGCGAGTTCAAGAAGTCGTGAGCACGGCGACCGAACTGCTCTACCTGGTCTCGGCGGCGCTCTTCATCCTGGCCCTGCGCTGGATGAGCCAGCCGGAGACCGCCCGGCGGGCCGTCATGGCTGCGGTCATCGGGATGGCGCTGGCCGTGGGCGGCACGCTGCTCCATCCGGAGATCGTCACCTACAAGTGGATCGGCCTGGCCGCCGTCGCCGGCATCCTGCTCGGCGTCCCCCTCGCGCGGGTGCCGCTCACCGCCGTGCCGGAACGGACCGGGCTCTCGCAGGCCTTCGGCGGTCTGGCCGCCGCGCTCGTCGGGACGGCGAAGTACTACCTCTGGCTGGGCGAGGGCGAGTTGACCTCCTTCCGCATGGCGATCATCGCGGGCGAAGTGCTGCTCGGCGGCCTCACCTGCACAGGCGGGCTGCTGGCGTCGGCCAAGCTGGCCGAGTGGATGCCCACGCGCCCGCTGACCTACAAGGGCCAGAACATCGTCAGCTTCCTCCTGCTCGGCGTGGCGGCCGCGCTCGGCGTGTGGCTCACGATCGACCCGACCCAGTCCTGGGCGTTTCCGATCCTGATCGTGCTGGCCCTGACCTTCGGCGTGCTGCTGATCCTGCCCATCGGCGGCGCGGACATGCCCACCGTGATCTCGTTCCTGAACTCGTTTGCCGGGCTGTCGGCCGTGGCGATGGGGTTCGTCCTCGAGAACAAGCTGCTCATCGCGGCCGGCGCGCTGGACGGCGCCTCCGGCTTCGTGCTGTCGATCATCATGTGCAAGGCGATGAACCGGTCGATCACCAACGTGCTCTTCGGCGCGTTCGGATCGGTCCAGGCTGTCGCCCAAGCCGGCCAGCAGCGGACGGTGAAGAGCGCGACGCCGACCGATGCGGCCGAACTGCTCACCAACGCCGACAGCGTGGTGATCATCCCCGGCTACGGCATGGCGGTCGCCCAGGCCCAGCACCGCGTGCGCGATCTCTACGATCAGCTCACCAAGCGCGGCGTGGACGTGAAGTTCGCGGTGCACCCGGTGGCGGGCCGCATGCCGGGCCATATGAATGTCCTCCTGGCCGAAGCCGACATCCCCTACGACCGGCTCGTCGAGATGGACGACATCAACCCGGAGATGGGCCAGGTGAGCGTCGCGCTCGTCATCGGCGCCAACGACGTCGTCAATCCTGCGGCGCGCACCGACGAGAAGAGCCCGATCTACGGGATGCCGATCATCGACGCGGACAAGTCGCATACGGTGCTGGCCATCAAGCGCAGCATGAACCCCGGCTTCGCGGGCATCGACAACGACCTCTACTACGCCCCCAACACCCTCATGCTCTTCGGCGACGCCAAACAGGTCATCGGCGACGTCGTCAAACAACTCACCGGCGAGGGCGGGCACTAGACCGGTTTCCACGAGCGTGTCGCCTCGCGCCGCGCTCCCCTCGCTCGCTCGCGTGTGGCCCGAGACGCTCACGGCTCGGAAGTCGCGCTTGCGCGACGCGACACGCTCGTGGAAACCGCTGTAGCCACCGCCGCACTTCACCGTCTCGTCAGCACTTCACCGTCAGCGTCCGCACTGCACCCTCAGCCCCCAGCACTTCGCCGTCAGCCCCAGCACTTCACCGTCTGTTCCTGGACTTCTGCGTCAGTCCCCACTCTTCGGTGTCTAACCGTCGTAGCGAAGGGCCCTTCCATTCACGACGTGATCGACACGTCGGCACAGCCGATTTCCGGCCGTGTCAGGGAGGGACCTATGGCGCACGACCTGTTCGACCAGACGCTCGTTCCGCGCACCGTCAACCGCGGCCGCCGTGGCACGGTGGTCGTTTCACTGGCGCTCCACGCCGCCGCGCTCGCGATCATCGTGGCGCTGCAGTTCACCTCGAATGTGGACGGGCCGCACCTCGTACAGCCGCTCGTGGCGTTCGTGGCGACACCGGAGCTGCCGAAGGTGCCGGACCTGCGCCCGGTGGCACCGTCCACGACCCCGCCGACCGCCGCGCCGACGGCGGTCGTTCGGGAGGTCCCCATCAACGCGCCCGACCAGATGCCGCCTCCGGGCGCCGAACCGGCCGACGTACCTCGCGACCTCCACGGCCTGGTGGGCCGGGTCGATCTCACGCGCGTGGGCTCGGGTGGTGTCGCCGACTCCGCGCTGGTGGGGGCACCACCGCCCGTCACGCCTTCGGCCCCGCCTCCCGTCCTCCGCGTCGGCGGCCAGATTGCGGCGCCCGCGCGCCTGCACTATCAGGCGCCGCGCTATCCCTCGATCGCCCAGACCGCGCGCGTGGACGGCACGGTGATCCTGGAGGCCACGATTGACGAGGGCGGCCTGGTGCGCGACGTGCGCGTGATCAGGTCGATTCCGCTGCTCGACCGCGCGGCGATCGAGGCGGTCGGCACCTGGCGCTACACGCCGACCCGCCTGAACGGTGTGGCGGTGCCGGTGGTGATGACCGTCACGGTCACCTTCAGCCTCCGACACTGAACGGGCGCGCGAGGCGAGGCGGTCGGCTTGTGCCGGCTGCCTCGTCCCGCTACAGTGTCGGCATGTCGTCCCCTGCCTGCGCGCGTCGTGTGGTTCTGCTGTCGGCCGGCCTCGCCCTGATGCTGTCTGCGGGCCTGGTCACCTCGAGGAGCATCCTCGCCCAGGGGACCGGCGCGCCGGTCACGCTGGACTTCCTCGCGCTCGGCGCCGACGGCACGCCGGTGCTCGACATCTCGGCGGCGCAGGTCTCACTGAAGGTGGATGGCAAGGAGCGCAAGCTGGCGTCGCTGCGGCTGGTGAAGTCCGCTGGCGTCGCGTCCGCTCCGGCGGCCCCCTCCGCAGAGGCGGCGCCCGCGCCGTTTGCCACCAACGCGGTCAGCGACGACGGCCGCTCGATCCTCTTCGTGGTCAACGAGGAAACGCTCCGGCCCGGCGTCGAGCGTCCGGTTCGCGAAGCCATCACGCAGTTGATGGCGACGCTCTCGGCGTCCGACCGCGTCGGACTCGTCACCGTGCCGCGCGGGACGATCAACATCGATCCGAGCACGGCGCACGCCGCGGTGCGCGAGGCATTGGCGAAGGTCACGGGCCGGCTGACGGCGGTGGACAGCGACCAGCGCCCCTGCCGCGCGCGCGACGCACTCGACGCCCTGCGCGGCATGCTCGCCGGGCTGGCAGGCACGCCCACGACGTTCGTGTTCTTCTCGGCGGAGATGGCCGGGCCCACCTCCGGCGGCGGCGCCGGCGGCAACAACGCGTGCATCCTGCAGACCAATGACTTCCAGCGTGTCGGCGTCGCCGCCGGTGAAGCGCGCGCGCAGTTCTACATCGTCCAGCCCGACACCTCGGCGACGACCAATCTTGAAGGCCTCCAGAATCTCGCCGGGGTCACCGGCGGTCAGTATCAACGACTGGCCACGGACACGAATCCCCTCGCGAAGATCGCCGTGGAGACGTCGGCCCGCTACGTGGCGACGTTCGTGCCCGAGCCGTCCGAGCGGAACGGCCAGTCACATCGCGTCGAACTCAAGGTGACCCGTGAGGGTGTCACGGTACGGGGTCGGTCAGACGTGTTGATCGCCCGCGGGGACGGCCGCGCGGCCGCCGCCAACCCGAAGGAGATGGTCAAGTCCACGACGGGCTATCGCGATCTGCAGCTCCGGGCCTCGGCGTTCTCATCCCGGGATGCCAGTGGCAAGGTCAAGGTCGTGGTGCTCGCCGAGCCCGTGGATCCGACGACCAAGTTCAACGCGGCGACAGTCGCCCTGATCGACGGCGCCAGCAACAAGCTGGTCGTGCAGGCATCGGCCGACGAGAAGATGGCCGCCATGGCGCCGTTGATGATCTCGCTGCTCGCCGATCCCGGCACCTACCGCGCTCGAGTGGCGGTCACGGACGCGTCGGGCCGCGCCGGGGCTGTGGACGTGCCGGTGACGGTCGGACTGCCCACGGCGGGCCCGCTGAAGTTCAGCACCATGGTGCTCGCCGTGGCCGGACCGCAAGGGAGGCCTGCCCTCCAGTTTTCCGGGTCCGACGTCGTGGCGGTGTTCGTGGAACTCTACGGCTCTCTGGCCGGGGCGCAACTGGGCGCCAAGCTCGACGTCGCCAAGTCGCTCACGGGCGACGCCATTCTGACCGTGCCCGTGGCGGGCCGTCAGACGCAGGAGCCCGACAAGTTCAACCTCACTGCGGAGATCCCTGCCGAGAAACTCCCGCCGGGCGACTACGTGGTGCGCGCGACGATCGGCCTGGCCGGGCAGCCCGAGGTGGTCATCTCGCGCACGCTGCGCAAGCTGCCGTAGTCCTCGGACACGCGGACGCGCGAGCCTGCTCAGGACGTCGCGCTGAAGCCCTTCTGCAGGTCGCGCATCCACCGGAGCGCGTCCATGTAGGCCTTGGGCAGCGAGGTCGGCGAGACGCCGATCAACCGCGCCTTCTCGTCCGCCAAAGGCCACTCGCCACGCTCGTACGCGATCGCGCAGTCGAGCAGCGCGCGTCGCTCGTTCTGCTCGCCGCGGAGCGCGGCCTGCAGTTCGGCGCCGAGCGGCAGGTCCTTCAGCACCTCGGCCATCGGGCGTTCGAGGATCACGTCGAGCAGCGAGCACATGCCGAGCAGGAAGCCTTCGGCGCCGCCGTCCTCTTCCCCACGCGCGACGATCTCGCAGAACCGCGCCCGGACGGTGGCCATGACCACCAGCTCGGCGTGCGCGCGCTCGCTGAGCCCGGCCAGGGCCCAGAGCGACACCCAGCGGCGCACCGTGTCACGGCCGATGTAGATGAGCGCCTGTCGAATCGACTGGACGGGGGTCTGCAGGGCGAAGGCGGCCGAGTTGACCGTCCGCAGGATCCGGTAGCAGAGCGACGCGTCGTGCTTGACCAGTTCCTCGAGGTGATGGACCGAGAGGTTGGGGTTGTTGAGCGCGTGCAGGAGACGTAGATGCGCGACCTGCTGTCCGGGCACTCCACGTGACTGGGTGATCAGTGGGCGCCCGAAGAAGAAGCCCTGGAAGTACTCATACCCGCCCGAGGCTGCCGCTTCGAACTGGTCGAGCGTCTCGATCCCAGTGGCGATCAGCGCCGGGCCGTTGGGCCCGCGGGCCGCCGTCAGCCGGGCACGCGCCTCAGGATCTCCGAGCGTACCGAAATCCACCTTGAGGTAGTCGGCCAACGGGATGAGGTCGGCCGTCCATTCGTTCAGCACGAAGTTGTCCACGGCGATGGCATAGCCGCCACGGCGAAGCTCCGTGCAGGCGGCGATGACATCGCCGTCGGCCTCGACGTCCGAGGCCAGTTCCAGCACGACCTGCTTGGGCGGCAGCACCGTCATCACGCCGTCGAGGAGCAGGCGCCGGCTGACGTTGACGAACGCGCGCCGGCCGTCGGTCAGCGTCTCGAGGCCGATGTCGAGGAACGAGCTCGAGATCACCTGCGCGGAGGCCTGGTCGAGCGGCGCCCGGGTGCCCAACGCGTCCGTCCTGAACAGCAGTTCGTAGCCCATCACGTTGCGGCTGCGATCGAGAATGGGCTGGCGCGCGACGGCCAATTGCCCCTGATCCGTCTGCGTCTTCACCTGCGGCGTCATGCGTCCCCTGTCTCTGACGAGGGCTGACACCCTCGCTCCCCTCCCAATCGGACGCGGGTCCGTGGGGCTTGAGCCAGACGCACACAAGGTGCACGAACCTGCGCAGCCCGGAGGGCTGACGCCTTACCGGCGTTCGCTCGGATGACCCAGGCGGCGTCGTGACGCACGAGCCACGAGCGTCAAGCCCGTCCCGAGCAGCACCAGCGTGCCCGGTTCGGGCATCGTGCTGACCTGCAGGCTGTAGGGATCCGGGCTGCCGACGTCGCTGAGGCCGCTGGTCACGATGAACGTGTAGACGCCGGTGGCCGGCGCGATGAACTGCCCCTGCGGGTCACCGAACGGGCCCGGCACGTCGATGTTGTCGTCGAAGAAACCGACGAAGCCCGGTGTGGCCGGCGTCAGGAACCCGCCGAACTCGCTCGTGTCTTCATAGCGCCCATCACCGGACTGATCCGGGTTCCGGAACACCCAGAGCACCATGTCGAAGTGCTCGGCCAGGCGGCGACCGGACACCGTCACGCGCGCGCCGGCCAGCACGGAGAGGCTCCAGTAGTCCGCGCCCTCCGGGTCGTCGGTGTACGAGAAAAACAGGCCCGCGTCGTCCTGGGTGCTGGTGCCGAGCGACGGCACGCTATCGGTCAGCGCCCCGGCGTACGTGATCGGCAGCGCCTGGGCCGGGCGCGCGGTCGTGGCGAGAGTCAGGATGGCGAACAGACCAATGGTGAGTCGACGCATGACGAATCCAATCCTCGAAAGATGAAGTAGGCGCCCTGTTAGAGCGGACCCTGATGCCACGGTCCGGTGATGGCGTAGGTCACACCCGGCGTCTGCTGGTTGACGAACAGCCACTTGCCGTCTGGGCTGAAGCAGGCACCGGCCAGTTCGCTCGTTCGGTAGGTGCCCGCAGCAATCAGGTCGTTGTACGGCTTGGGCAGCACCATGTTGTTCCGGGCGAAGGTGAAGGTGGTGCCAGCGAGCGTGAGGCCGATCAGGCGATCGGCACCTCCGGCGCCGCCGCCGCCGTCCTCACAGAGCAGGAGCTGTCCCTGCGGCGTGACCACCATGTTGTCCGGGTTGTCGCAGTCGTCGAAATTTGAGGAGTTGTAGATCAGGCGCAGGGTCTGCGCGCCGGGATCGAACTCGAACACCTGTCCCTCGCCCGTCGAACCACCGCTGGTCGAGAGGAAATAGCCGGTCTTCCAACCCCACCACGCGCCTTCGAGCCGGTTGAACCGGGCCGCGCCGGCCGTGAACCCCTGCGCATACGGGCTGGACGCGGGGTTGTTGATCTTGACCCATTCGACGTCCCAGATCGTTCCCATCGCCGAGACGAACCGCAGGTCTGCCTGGTTCACGCCCTTGACCTTCAGCATGAACAGTTCGCCGCCTTGCTTGAGGTCACCGTGGACATTGGGCACGAACTTGTAGAAGCCGCTGGTGCCGCCGGCGTCCTCGGTCAGATAGACCGTGCCCCCCGTCGTCGGCGAGGCGTCGATCATGATGGCCTCGTGCGAGAAGCGCCCCATCGCGGTGAGCGGGGTCGGATCGCCGCCGTTCGGACCCACTTCGAAACACCAGCCGTGGGTGCGCGTCCCCAAGGCCGACGTCGCGGTCGTCTCTTCGCAGGTGATCCACGTGCCCCAGGGCGTGACGCCGCCGGCGCAGTTGGTGCGCGTGCCGGCGAGTGACGAGAACGTCTTCACGAAGCGGCCACGCTTGACATCGAAGATGAGGTTGGTCGTGCCGCCACCGGAGTTCGGCGAGTACCTGAGCGCAGGGTTGGTGCCGAAGGTCGTATTCGAGCTCGACTCGTGGTTGCGCACGAGCGTCAGCAGCCCGGGGTTGCCGCCGTAGTTGCCGATGACGGCCATGCCGTCGTGCGACCCTGGCGTGCGGATGCCGTCGGACATGCGGTCGCCGGTCCAGCCCGTCGAGAGGTAGGTAAACCCCGGGGGGAGCAGCAACAGCGGCAGTCCGGTGGTCTGGTCGTTGGTGGGCTCAACCTCGCCATACGGACTGGGCGCGAACGTGCGCTCGACGGCCCGGCGGGCGACGAGTTCCTGCAGGGACACGGCCCACAGCGCGCCGACGCCCATGGCGCCTCGCCTCATGAACGTGCGCCGGTCGAGGATTGATGGCTGCGAAGTCTCTGACATGAGTGGCGGCTCCCTTCGAGAACGTCGCCACTCTACTGAGCCACCACGACGACCACGACTCGTCGCTGTGACAGCGGTACAAACTCTTCGGCGCGCTCAGGTGCCGCGGTACTCGGACAACAGGGTTTGCACGCGACCGTGCGCGACCACGGCCTCGGGAAACTCCTGCAGGACGCGCTGATACTCCGCGCGGAACGGGGTGGCGTCCTGCCCCACCAGCAACTCGTGCACCTCGTCGGCGAACGCCCGCACGTCGGCGGGTCGCAGCGGCGCCCGATCCGCGGCCCGTTCGTCGATCCGCACGACGAGACCGGACAGGGACCTGAGCCAGGCGAATGCGGGGTCATCGAGGACGGCCTTCAGCACCGCGTGCGCATGCTCGAAGCGGCCGTGGACGCGCTCGAATCGCGCGCGTTCGATGTCGAGCAGCGTCTTGTGCAGGTCGAGCAGCCCTGTCCGCAGCGCACGGACGCGCGCCACGGCGATGGCCGCTTCGATGGCAGCGGCGGAGGAACGGTCGCTCATGGCGGCATGCTACCGCCAATGTTCCGGCCGCGTCTCGTTGACTTTCGGCCGCCGCCGGTTCATAAGTGCTGCACACACTTTTATGGAGGCAGCATGGCCCGGCAGGTTCTGATCATCACTGGCGACGGCGGCGAGAGCTACGAGACCTGGTTCGCCGTCCACCGCTTTCAGGAGGCCGGCTACGTGACGCACGTCGCCGCCCCGTCGAAGCGGCGCCTGCACCTCGTCATGCACGACTTCGAGCCTGGCTGGGACACCTATCGGGAAGCCCCCGGTTACGCGATGGACTCGGACCTGACGTTCGCCGACGTGAAGGTCGCCGCCTACGACGCGGTGGTCTGCATCGGCGGGCGGGCGCCCGAGTACCTCCGCAACGACGCCCGCGTGCGGACCATCCTCCAGGAGTTCGACCGGCTCGGGAAGTGGACCTTCGCGATTTGTCACGGCGTCCAGCTCGTCGCCGCGGCGGATCTGGTCCGCGGCAAGCGCGTGACGTGCTACGAGCACGTCCGCCTGGAACTCGAGACCTGCGGCGGCATCTACGTGGCCGAGGAGACCGTGCGCGATGGCCGGCTCGTCTCGTCGCCGACGTGGCGCGAACACCCGGCGTTCTATCGCGAGGTGTTCGCGTGTCTTCAGGAGGCCGTCCCGGCCTGAGTGGCCGACGCGGCCTGCGCGCACGGGATCCGATGAGCCTGCGCGAAACGTTCGTCAGCCCGCGAGGGAGCGCGCTCTACGTGGAGGACGCGGGCACGGGCACGCCGGTGCTCGCCCTCCACGGTCTCGGCGGCGGTGCCTTCTTCTTTCGGGCGCCCGCGGCCGTGCTGGCGACCCGCGCGCGCGTCCTCTCGGTCGATCTGCCCGGCACGGGCCACAGCACCTCGGTCCCCGCGGACTTCACGCTCGAGTCCTGGCTCGACGACCTCGGCGCGCTGGTCCGCACCTACGTCGGCGAACCCGTCGTCCTGCTCGGGCACTCGCTCGGCACCATCCTCGCGCTCGAGGCGTGGCGACGATGGCCGGATGACATTCGCGCCATCGCCTGCCTCGGCGGCCTGCCGACGGTCCGGCCGCTGATTCGTGAGCGGCTCACGACGCGCCTGCACGACGTGCGCAAGTACGGCCTCGCCGGATGGGGCGCCAAGGCCATGCCTGGCATCTTCTCGCCGTCGAGCCTCACGCAGCAGGCCAGTCTCGTTGCGCTCTACGAGCGCGTATTCGAAGCGCAGTCCAAGGACAGCTACGCGCGGGCCATCGAGATCCTGCTCGCCGCCGACGCGCGCGACGTGGTGCCCACAGTCACCGTGCCCGTCGCCGTGATGACAGGGGTCCACGACCAGTACGCGCCGCCAGACGACGTCGTGGCATTCGCGCAGGGATTCCCGGCGCGCCCGGCGGCGACGCTCTTTCCCGAGTGCGGGCACCTCGCGTTCTTCGAAGCGCCTGACGCGCTGGCCACGGCGATGAGGGACTTTCTCAGCACGCTCTGACTCACGCGCAGGCACGTCCGTTCCCAGCGGCCAGACCGCCCGCACGCCGCCGCACGCGCCAATCGATCGCCAGTCCTGCCCACTCTCGGCACCAGCCGTCTCAATCGGGCCCGGACGGCCGATCGTGCGGCCACCTGCGACCGACCGAGGAGCTGGCAGGAGCCTTGCACTTCATGAGGCTGTTCAGGAGGAACACCGATATGAAGAGAACGACAACACTCGCCCTCACGCTGACCGCCGCGCTCGCCGCGGTGCCGCAGTTCGCAGTTGCCCAGGCCCCGCGTCCCGCGACACCCGCCGACGCACAGATGACCCGTCCTGCGACGCAGAGGACGCTCGAGGACCGGGTCGAGTACCGCCTCGAGACCGACGCGAGCGTCAAGAAGTACGACATCGACGTCGATGTCGAGGGCTCCGTGGTGAAACTGAGCGGGTCGGTCGCCACGGCCGCACAGAAGGCCGCCGCCGAACGAGTCGCGAAGATTGACGGCGTGACCACCGTCGTCAATGACATCAAGGTCGATCCCGACGCCGACAAGAGCGTGGCGGATCGGATCAAGGCAGGCCTCTCGAAGACCGGCGACAAGATCTCGGATACCTGGATCAACTCGAAGGTCAGCTGGTTCTTCGTCGGCGAAGACACGCTGAAGGACAGCAACATCAACGTGGACACGAAGAACAACGTGGTCACCCTCAAGGGCACCGTCAAGTCACAGGCGGGCCGAGCACGCGCCATCGAGTTGGCCAGGCAGACCGACGGCGTCAAGTCCGTCGTCGATCAGCTCGTCATCAAGTAGGGCTCACGCCGCCGGGGTCAGACCGTGGTCTGACCCCGGTCTGACCCCAATTCACACACAGAAGGAGCGCGCGATGAATCTCGATCAGATCAAAGGCATGTGGCACCAGTGGAAGGGCGAGGCCAAGGCCCAGTGGGGCAAGTTGACCGACGACGACATGACGCGCGTCGAAGGCAACGCGGAGAAGCTCGTCGGCGTGGTCCAGGAACGTTATGGCTACGCGCGCGAGCAGGCGCAGGACGAAGTGGACAACTTCTTCCGACGCCAGCAGCCGCAACCGTAGCCCGCGTCACGGGCGCACCTCACCTGCACCGTGACGTCCGAACCACGACGGGGGCCGCGCAGCGCGCGGCGCGATGCGCCGCCACTCTTGCCGGTGCTGGGCGCGCCCCCGTCGTCGGATCGGGTCGGCGCAATCCTGCCGTCGATACTTCCCGCCAGCACACGCCTCCCTTCCCCGCCCGTGCATGTTCCCTCGCGCACGTTCACTGAAACGAAAACCCTCGTCGTGGTGTCTTAGGAGCAGGCGCGTGTGGCGCCGCTGGAGGCCGCGATGCCTGCGCCCATTCGTGCCGTTGTTGCTCCGCTCGTCGCGCGTGCACTGGGCGCGGCGCTGGTCGCCACACTCAGCGGCGCTGATCTAGGAGGTGATACCCGGCGAGTACTTCGTGCGCCCGGTGGTGTTCGGCGGCTGGATGGTCAAGTCAGTGACGTGGCGAGAGCGCGATGTCACAGATGTGGCGTTGGATTTGGCCGCCGTCAGGCAGGTCTCCGAGGTGACGGTGACGCTGACCAATGTGGTGCCCACGCTCTCCGGCGTCGTACGCGGCAGGGACGGTTTGGCGGCCGAGAACGCGGCCATCGTCGTCTTTCCCGTCACTCGCACGAGCTGGACGCGGTATGGGCTGATGCCGCGCGGCATCACGACCATTGCCGCGTCCACCACCGGCGCGTTCGAGATCACGACGCTGCCCGCCGGTGACTACTTCGCCGTCGCGGTGCCCGATGCGCAGCGCTGGGCGTGGCACGAGGCCGGATTCTTCGAGCGCATGTCGGCCGTTGCGACACGCGTACGGCTCTCGTGGGGCCAGACGACCACGCAGACCTTGCCACTGGTCGCCGAAGCGCGCCGATGAAGTCCCGCCCGCTCGTCGGCGCGATCGCCAGCGCATGCCTCGCGTGCGCGATGGTCGGGTGGGTCGCCGCGCGGGATCAGACGGCGCAGGCACCTGCGCGCGACGCGGCAGCCACGCCGCCACCGCCACGAGGCACCAGCGCCGTGAGTGGCGTCGTGCTGTCGGCCGAGGCCACGCCGCAGCCGCTGGGCCGCGCCATCGTCACCGTCGCCGGCCCGGCGCTGCCCTCCGCGCGGAGCGCGATCAGCGACGAGACGGGACGCTTCGTCGTCACCGACCTGCCGGCCGGCGCCTACACGGTCACGGGGCGCAAGGCTGCGTTCATCGACGGCGCGTACGGCGCGACGCGGCCGGGTCGGCCGGGCACGCCCATCGTCATTGCGGCGGCTCAGCGCGCAGACGTCCGTATCTTCCTCGCACGGGGCGGAGTCATCACCGGCACGATTCGCGACCTGGCCGGGCGCCCACGCGCCAACGTCCTCGTGGGGCTCGTCAACACGCGAGATCCGCGCGTCGAACAGGTGTTCTCAACCGGCGTGCGCGCGCAGACCGATGACCGCGGTGTCTATCGCCTCTTCGGCCTGGCGCCGGGCGACTACGTGGTGGTGGCGTTCCAGGGTTTCCGTGGGACAGGCGAGAATCGGTCGTCGCCCAGCCGTGGAGATCGACGCGTTGCTTTCCGAGCTTTCGCGCCGCGCGCAGACCCCGACCGGGCCATCCCCGACACTGGTGGGTCAGCCCACGCCGCCCGCCGCCGTTGCTCCTCGTCCGCAACTGCCAGCGGCGGCGAGCGCCGCACTCGCGCCGGTCTTCCATCCCGGTGTGTCGGTCTACCGCCGAGCCGAGGCCGTCCGCGTCGCTGCCGGCGAGGTGCGCGGTGGTGTCGATTTCACGTTCGCGCCTACTCCCACGACGACGGTCGATGGCCAGGTGCAGACCGTCACCGGTGCGCCGATCGCAGGCATCGACCTCACCATCGAATCCGAGGGACCGAGTCTGCCGGCCTACACGGGTGCCGAGCCGACGCTGAGCAGGCCACCAGGGGCCGACTTCACGTTTACGTACTCGAATGTGCCGCCGGGCCTCCGGCGAATCGTGGCCCGCGCCCGGACCTCGCTCGCCCCGCCGCAGCCGGCCGGTCGCGGTGGAGGCACGTTCATTCGCGAGAGCGACCCGAATGCGCCGGTGGGCGCCTACCTCTACGCGGTCGCCGACGTCGAGGTCACGGGCACCCCGATCCGAGGCCTCTCACTGACCCTCCGCCCCGGCGTCACCGCGCAAGGCCGCGTTGTCTTCGAGGGCTCCAGCGCGGCGGCTCCCATGGACGTCACCAAGGTGCGCCTGTACCTCGACCCCATCGGCACGAAGGCACCGCCGGCCGGAGCGGGCAGAGGCCGCGTGGTTTCGCTCGACGTGATGCCGTCGCCCACCGTCGCCGCCGACGGCACCTTCGCACTCCGCAACGTCGCGCCCGGTGGCTATGCGGCACGTGCGCTGCTACCTGCCGACGCGCCCGCAGGCTGGTGGCTTCGATCGGTGACCAGTGGCGGTCGCGATCTGCTCGACGCCCCGCTGTCGGTGGGAGCGCAGGATCTCGACGACCTCGTCGTGACCTTCTCGAGCCGTCACTCCGAACTCGCGGGCACGCTGCAGACGCCCGGTGGACAGCCCGCGCCTGACTACTACGTCGTCGTCTTCACCACGGATCGGGCCCTGTGGCGTCCTGGTGCGCGACGCGTCCGCGTCACGCGCCCTGACACACGCGGCGGCTTCAGTCTGAAGGATCTGCCAGCCGGCGAGTACTTCATCGCGGCGTTGACCGACGTCGCCGAAGGCGAGTGGAACGACATCGCGTTCCTCGAGACCCTCACCGGCGCGAGCGTCCGCGTGACGGTCAAGGACGGCGCGCGGACGGTGCAGGACCTGCGGATCGCGCGATAACCACCCTACTGCCGGTTGCAGAGGCGTGGAGCGGCGCGCAAGCGCGACTTCCGAGCCGCGAGCGTCCCGGTGCCTCGCGAGCGAGCGAGGGGAGCGCGGCGCGGCGCTCCGCGCCTCTGCAACCGGCCTTACTTACGACTGGTCGCGAATCCGACGGGCCCGCCACTCATGGGCTGCGTCGCCCTGAAGGCCAGCTTTCGGCCTTCGAAGCTGTAGGTGAGCAGCGCACGATCGGCCGCGCACTGGACCACGAGGCGTGTCGAATCATCTGTCCAGCCCAGGCCCTGGCACCAGCGGCCCGACGGCGCCTCGGCCACCTGCTCGAGCCTGTCACCGGTCAGTGAGAAGATCCTGAGCTGCCCGACTTCATGGTGGAAGGGCGACGCCCGCGGCAGATTGGATCCGTTCATCACGGTGGCGGCGACCCAGAGGCCGTTCGGCGAAATGCTCAGCGCCTCGATGGTCGGCCCGGCCGTCACATGGCTGACGGCGCGCGGGCGCGCGGCCTGCAGATCGACGAGCGTCAGCACATCGGCGCCTCCCGTCGCGCCGGCCCCGATGTGCGCGACCACAGCGTGCGTCCCAGACGGGGTGATGCCGATGCCGTACGGCTTCAGGCTCGTGGCGAAATCGAGCTTGTCGTAGCGCACGCTGTCGCCGTCGATCGTGAGCACCGACACGAGATGGTCGTTGTTGCGTGTGACGAACGCGCGCCGGCCATCGCGCGCGAACGCGACGCCGCTCGGCCACGAGTCCGGCGCCCCGAGATCCACGGTACCCGCCGGCGTCACCGTCCGCCCCTTGATCGCGAACACCGAGACGGACCCGCCATGGCGATTGGCGACCAGGGCCAGTGTCCCGGCAGGATTGATCGCCACGCCATTCGCCCCGGCCCCGGCGCGCAGAGTGGCCAGTACCGCCAGCGGCGGGCCGAGGCCGATCACGGTGACCGTGTCGTCAGGGATGGTCCGCGAGGGATTCGCTGGATCGACCTTCATCGAGTTGGTCACGATGGCCACGGTGCGGTCCGGCGTGATGGCGACGCTCGACGGCGGCCCGACCACCGACGCTGGAGCCTCGACCTCGCCGATGGTCCGGATCGGTACCGCGCCGATGTCGAGCAGCGTGATCGTGTCCGGCCGCGGCGGGCGCACGACGGTCGTCACGCCGTCCACCAGGACGACCTTGTTGTCGTTGGCCGAGATCGCGAGTTGCGCGGATACGCCGGGAACGGCCAGGGCGAGGCCGGCTGCAGCGAGGGCGATGGCTGACGCAGAAGCGTACGACGATGGGATGCTCACGAGGGTCCCTCCAAGACGAGGACGTTGGCTGGTCAGTATCGTATGCGCTGCCGGTGCGATCGCGGCACACGAAGGGCGCATCAGAGATGTGCGCCGAGACAAGCCCAAAGGTGCTGGACCGACGTCCAAGTGCACCCAGGCCTGCCTCCGCGTCAGTTCCGCGATATCCTGCCCGGCGTCATGAGTCTGCCGCGTGTCCTGGTCACCGAGCGAGAGTTTCAGCGCGCCCCTGCCGTGTTCACGGACGCCCAGGGCCTCACGTGCGTGTCCGTTCCTGGCGACGAAGCGTCGCTGGCCGACGCCATCACCGCGGAGGCGGCCCGGTTCGTCATCGTGGGTGGCGTCCCCTATCGCGATCGCCTCTACACGGCATTGCCCCGAGGCGGCGTGATCGCCCGATTCGGCGTGGGCTACGACAACATCGACCGCGAGAAGGCCACGGCGGCCGGGCTCGTGTGCACGAACACGCCTGGCGTGCTCGACCAGTCCGTGGCCGAGCTGACGATGCTGCTCGTCGTCGCGGCCGCACGGCATCTGCTGACGTCGGCCATCCAGATGCGGCAGCACGCGTGGACCCAGGTCCAGGGCATCGAGCTCTCCGGACGGACGCTGACGATCGTCGGATGCGGACGGATCGGCGGAGCGGTCGCCCGGATCGCGTCGGCCGGATTCGGGATGCGAGTCGTGGGCTATCGGCGGGCCGGGGCCGTGGGACCCGTACCCGAGCAGGCGGCCTACGCGGAGATCGTCAGCGACTTCGCGCGGGCTGTCGGGGCCGCGGACTTCGTGAGTGTGCATGTGCCGGCGACGGGCGAGAATGCCCGGTTCATCGATGCGACGAGGCTCGCGTGTCTGCCTCCGCAGTGCTGGCTGGTCAACACGGCTCGGGGCGCGGTCATCGACGAACTGGCACTCTATGACGCGCTCGCCGCCGGTCGCATCTCCGGGGCCGCCCTCGACGTCTTCCAGCAGGAGCCCTACGTCCCGGTGGACGAGACGCGCGACCTACGCGATCTAGAGAACGTCATCCTGCTGCCCCACGTGGGCAGCCACACGATCGAAGCCAACCGGCGCATGGGGGAACGCGCCCTCCACAACATCAGGCTGGCGGTGGCCGGGGACTTGTCTGCGATGGATCGCATCAACTGATCAGGGGCAAAGGGCACTGATTTCACTACGGAGAGACAGAGAAGGGCTTGTTCACCGCGGAGGCGCGGAGAGACGGAATTGTTGGGATTCACCGCGGAGGCGCGAAGGGCGAGGCACGCAGGGCGCGGAGGCACTCGGGTTCACGCCGGGGTCCACGGCCGGCGTCCCCACGTCTCCGCCGTTCTTGGCCGGTGCTAGGATCCAGCCATGGCGATCGGCGCATTCGGCAAGCACGCGTGGAACGCGGTCCGACGGTTCATTCGCACGCGGATGTCGTGGCTGGACCTCAGCTGCTGGGCTTAGCCCGGAATTCCCGTCGCCCGACCCCGCCCTCCTCCGTTACCTCCGCGGTGAGACCGTCCTCTCCGCAGCTCCGCGTGAACCGGTGTCCCTCCGTCGCTCCGTGGTGAACGATCAGAACCGCACGCGCACGCCGGCCCACGCAAACGTCGGCGCACCGACGCCGACGAAGGTCGAGTGCCGCAGCGGAAACTCGCCATCAACGGACGGGAACGGCCGTGACACGAAGCTCCCGGCGGGCGTGAACCCCGCGGGCCCCAGCTGCGCGGCGGTCTCGTACTCGGTATTGAACAGGTTGTTGACCTGCAGGAACACCTGCACACGGTTCGTGACGGCGTAGCGCAGTCCCAGATTCACGACGACGTAGCCCTCGGTTCGTCCCGGCCCCAGGTAGTAGACACCGTCCGGCTCGTGGCCGCTGTTCTCGTTGCCGCGCGCGATGACGCCGGACGATCCCACCAGGTCAACGTCGAGCGAGAGCGCGGTCGTCACCTGCACGTCGGCGAAGACCTTCGCCATGTGGCGGGGAATCAGCGGCATCCGGTCGCCCGGTGCGATCTCGATGTTGCCCTCGACGCCAGGGATTCCGTCCTCGGCCTCCTCATTCGAGCTGTTGCTCTCGCCGTTGACTTCTTCCTCACTCTGGAACGTCGCATCGAGCAGGGTGTAGCCGCCACCGATCGTGAGCTTGCCCTTCCGTGCCGTCACTCCGAGTTCGAGGCCCTGCCGGCGCGTGCGGCCGAAGTTCTTGAAGTAGCCAAACCCGGTCTGCTCCGACGTCACGAACAGGATGTCGTCGCGGTTCTCTGCCCGGAACCAGCCCGCGTTCCAGGTCAGGACGCCGCTGCCCTGCCGCAGGCCGCCTTCGACCGTGCGGGTCACCACCTGATCGAGGGGCGGATCACCCGCCATGGCGTTCGGCAGCTTGCAGGGTTCCTCGGGGTCTGCGCACCCCAGTTCGATGGACGTCGCCGCACGGCTGCCTTCGCTGTAGCCGGCGTAGGCCGTCGCGCCGTGCTTCAACGCGACCGTGGTGCCGAACGCGGGGTTGAACCGGCTGAACACGTGCTCGCCGTCGAGCGAACCGGGGCCGCCACCGGGTGTGATGCGGTCGCGGTTGGAGACGGTCGTGCGATTGAACCGCCCCGACGCCGTCAGGTGCCAGCCGGGTGCCAGCCGCACGGTATCCGTCGCGTAGACGCTCCACGTGCGTACGACACCGTCGAGATCGACCCGCGTGTCGAACGGCTCGCCGTCTTCGGTGCCGCCCGTCACGCCATCGCCGAACGCACCCAGACCGGTGACACCGCGGTCGGGGTTCAGGTAACCGAGCTCGGAGGACTGCGCGAAGGCGACGGTGCTGCGATCGAACCCGCCGCCGATGGTGACCTGGTGCCGGCCGTCGGTCGGCCTGTCGAGCCAGGTGAGCTGACCCGAAAACCCGCCCGTGCGCTGCGTGCTGTCGCCGCGGTTGATCAGGCCGTTGCACTTCTCGGCGGGTTCGTCGTTGAGCAGGACGTTCGCGATGCAGCGCCACGACGGGAACGGCGTGTTGGCCGCCGACTCGCCGCTCGCAGGAAATCCGGAGTAGCCCGCGGCGGCCAGCGCCGCGCGCTCCTCGGCATTCGGTTGGTACAGCGCCTGCTCGAGTGACTCTTCGTTGATATCCCCGTTGAGGGTCTCGGTGCGGACATGCCGAACGTAGGCGTTGCCTGAAATCAGCAGCGTCGCAGAGGCGCGCCGCCGGGCGGCGACGTTGAGGAAGGTGGACCGATGGTCCGTCGTATCCGGCTTCGTGTAGATGCTGCGGCGGTCGCGCTCCAGCAGTCCGACTTCCTGGAGCCCGTTGCCCGTCAGCGAGTTGTCGGCCTGCGAGAGCGTCAACTCAACGTCGGTCGTCCCGCCGCGCCAGCCGAGCTTCCCGAAGATCTGGCGGACGTCAGTCGGCGAATCCGTGCGCCAGCCGTCCTCGGCGAACACCTGCCCGGTGAGGTACCAGTCCAGGCGCTCGCCCCGCACGCCGCCGTGCTCGAACTCGACGGCACGACGCGCGTCTCGTCCATACAGCGCCTGCACCATCGTGCCACGCGCCGTGCGCCCGTCCTTTGTCTGCACCGACAACGCGCCGCCGAGCGTATTCAAGCCAAACAGCGGATTCGATCCCGGCATGAGCACCGTCGAGGCGATCGCCAGGCGCGGAATCAGATCCCAGCTGACGACGTCCCCGAACGGCTGGTTCAGCCGGACGCCATCGAGGTAGACCGACAGCCCCTGCGGCGTTCCGAGCAGCGGCGACGCCGTGTAGCCGCGGTAGTTCAGGTCGGGCTGAAAGGGGTTGCCCTGCACCTCGTTGAGGTAGACGCCGGTCGCGCGGCGAGCCAGGGCGGCCGAGACGTCCATGGCTCCCGTGCGGCCGAGGTCCTCCGCCGTGAGGGCCTGCACCGGTGCCGGAAACTGGTCGATCGGAATGCCGAGGCCTGGCAGGGGCGTCGTGCCGACGACGGTGATTGTCACGGCTACGACGGGCGTCTGCGGCGATGCGGGGGGTTGGGACTGAGAGGGCGGCTGGCCGGCCGCGTCTGCAGGCCCGGCGATGGTGGCCAGCAGGACGGCCACGCTGAACACGAATCGACGCACGAGAACACACTCCACGGCTGGCGGGACAAAGCCAACCGCTTGTACATGCTCGCGGGCTGTCGCCTGTTCACGGTATTTGTGACGGCCGCGCGCAGTCCGGAGCCGACCTGGATATGCTCTCCCCATGACGCCCGCCATCGCAGACACGACGCCTCTGGCACCCGCCGATCTCACCCAGGTCGTCACCGAGGTCCTGGCACGGACGCCGTTCGTGGACCTCCACACGCACCTGTTTGCGCCCCGGTTCGGCAGTCTCGGGTTGTGGGGGATCGACGAGCTGCTGACGTATCACTACCTCGAGGCGGAGCTCTTCCGGGCCGGCACGGTGCGCCCCGAACAGGTACTGGCCGCTCGACAAACAGGCGCGGGCGGATCTCATCTGGCAGACGCTCTTCGTCAACGAGACGCCGGTCTCGGACGCGACCCGCGGCGTCGTGGCCGTGCTCGACGCGCTGGGCCTCGACACGCGTGCGCGGACACTGGCACCGCTCCGGGACTACTTCAGCCGACAGACCCTCGAGACCCATCTGCCGCGCGTCCTGCACCTGGCCGGCCTCAGCGAGGTCGTCATGACGAACGACCCGCTGGACCCCGACGAGGCGCCGCTCTGGCTGGCCGGCGCGCGGCCCGAGCCTGGCTTCCACGCCGCGTTGCGCATCGACCGCGTGCTCAACGACCTCGCGGCGCACCAGGCGTCGCTGGCCGCTCAGGGGTACCACGTGGACCGCGCGCTGCAGGACGACACCAGCGTCACGCAGTTGCGGCGCTTCTTCGACGACTGGATCACCCGGATGATGCCGCGCTATCTGGCCGTCTCACTGCCGGACACGTTTCGGTTTCCGGCCGATGACGTGCGCACGCGCGTATTGCGGCAGGTGGTGCTGCCCGCGTGTCGCGACGCCGGCCTGCCACTCGCCCTCATGATTGGCGTCCGGCGCCAGGTCAACCCGGCACTTCGATTGGCCGGTGATGCGTCGGGGCAATGTGACGTGGGCGCGCTCTCCGCGCTCTGCACGGAATGGCCCGACAACCGGTTTCTCGTCACGCTCTTGAGCCGCGAGAACCAGCACGAGCTGTGCGTCTACGCCCGCAAGTTCGCCAACCTGCTCCCGTTCGGCTGCTGGTGGTTCCTGAACAACGGATCGATCGTGGACGAGATGACGCGGATGCGTCTCGAAATGCTGGGCACGTCGTTCATTCCCCAGCACTCCGACGCGCGGGTGCTCGAGCAGGTCATCTACAAGTGGCGCAACACGCGCCGCGGGATGGTCCCTGTCCTGACCGACGCGTACCTGAAGCTCGGCGAGGACGGCCGTCCGGTCTCGCGCGCCGACATCACCCGCGACGTGACGCGCCTGTTCCGCGGCAACTTCGACCGCTGGACGGGCGTGGGGTCAGACGGGGGTCAGACCATGGTCTGACCCCCGTCTGACCCCTCATGCCGTAGAATGGCGCGCGTCATCGCCTCCCCCGATGCCTCCGACACGCGCCGCGACCGTCGTCCTCTGTGCCTGTCTCCTGGCGACCCGGTGCTCGTCATCGGCGCCGCCAGACCCGGCCCCTGCGGCGATCGCCACCCCGGCGGCCGCTGCCGTCCCAACGCCGGCCGCCGTGCCACCGACCGTGGCGGCAGGGCCGGCGATGGCGCCTTCCGCCGCACCCACGCCCACGGCCGCCGCGCCGGCGCCCCCGACGACACGGGCCGAGGCTCCAGCCGCCAGTCCGGCTCCAAGTGAGGTCAGCTGTCGCCGGGCCCAATGCCGGGGAACCACAGGCAGCCGACACGCCGCCACCCGCGCCGCCCCCGTCCATCGAATCCGTCCTCCGGGCGGAGATGGGCCGCTGGAAGGGGGTGCCCTACCTCGACAACGGCACCACGCGCCGGGGCATTGGCAATGAACAGTTCGTGCAGGCGGTGCTCAAAGCTGCGCTGGGCGTGGCCGTCCCGGCCGACCTCGGCGCACAGCTGAAGATCGGCAAGCTGGTCGAACGCAAGGCGCTCGCGCCGGGCGACCTGGTGTTCTTCGAAGGCAAGGGCATCGGCTCGATGCGGCCGCGATTGGTCGGGGTGTTCCTGGGACACGGCGAGTTCGCCATCGCACACAAGGACACCGGCGTCGCGGTGGCGAAGCTCGCCAGTGCGAAGTGGACGGGCAGCTTCAAGACCGGTCGGCGAGTGGCCGCCCCGGGAGCGGCGCGACCCACCTTCGACGCGGCCGCCTACGGTGAGAATCGCGCGCAGCTGCTCCAGGACATCGCCGCAGCGTGGTCCGGCACGCTCTACAAGGAGAACGGCACGACGTTCAACGGCATCGGCAATGACGAGTTCGTGCGGGAGGTCTACGAGGCGATCTACGAGACCGAACTCGAGGGCACCGCGAAGACCTGGGCGACGCTCGGCAGGTCGGTCGCGCGCCGGTCGCTGGAACCCGGGGACCTCGTCTTCTACGAAGCCGGCGGATTTGCCGGGCTGTTCAAGCAGCAGCACGTCGGGCTCTTCATCGGCAACGGCCAGTTCGTGCACGCGATGAAGGGCTCTGCGGTGACAGTCTCCCGGCTCGCCGACCAGAAATGGCAGGACGCGTTCGTGTCGGCGCGCCGGCTCGATCCGGTGGTGCTCGCGCGCCTGGCCGACGAACGCGAAGCCGCTGCGGCCCGCCGCACGGCCGCACGCGCCACCGGGGCCGCCCGCGTGGCCTCGCCGGCGCCGAACCTGGCGACACCAGGGCCGGCGCCTTCACGGACCGAGGGGGCGGTCGCGGGATCCGGTGCCCTGACACCGGGCGAAGGCCGGCTGCGCGAGGCGGTCGAGCCGTGGCGCGGCACGCCGTACAAACTCGGCGGCACGACGAAGCTGGGCGTGGACTGTTCAGCCTTCGTCCAGGCGGTGTTCGACGAGGTCTACCGCATGGACCTGCCGCGCACGGCCGAGATGCAGGAGGGGCTCGGCGCGCGCATCGATCGGCGCGAGCTGCGCACGGGAGACCTCGTGTTCTTCAGGACACAGGGCATGGGCCCGTTGTTTCGGAGCCGGCATGTGGGCGTGTACCTGGGCAACGGCGAGTTCGCGCAT
The DNA here is from genome assembly GCA_963738485.1 of uncultured Acidobacteriota bacterium. Lineage (GTDB taxonomy): Bacteria > Acidobacteriota > Vicinamibacteria > Vicinamibacterales > SCN-69-37 > CAVTWK01. The sequence goes on along the minus strand of CAVTWK010000002.1, from coordinate 224,463 downwards.
GCCTCGGGCAGCCAGGGCGTCACCGTGTCGCGCCTCGACAACCGCTACTGGAACAAGAAATACGCCGGAGCCCGCCGTCTGGCCGTGGCCCACTAGCGTTTGACCTCTGCGCCTCCTCGTCGCAGAATGGCGGCCATGGCGCAACATGCGATCGGCACGGCTCTGCTGTTCCTGATGGTCGTGGGTCTGGCGGTCAGCGCGCAGGCGCCCGCCCCCAACCTGCCCCCCGGATTCACCAACCTCTTCAACGGCAAGGACCTCACGGGCTGGCGAGGACGTCAGGGCGACTTCAACGTCTACGCCGAAGCCAAGCTCACTGCGGAGGAGAAGGCCGCGAAGCAGGTGCAGTGGAACGCCGATCGCGACCTCCACTGGAGCGTGGACGTCGCCAAGGGCGAGATCGTCTCCGACGGCAAGGGCGTCTTCCTCTCGACCGCGAAGGACTACGGCGATTTCGAGTTCTACGTGGACTGGCTGATGGTCAGCCCGAACGGCGACTCGGGCGTGTACCTGCGGCACTTCCCGCAGGTGCAGGTCTGGGATCCCGACAACCCGCGCGAGGTCAAGAACGGGGCGCCTCGCGGATCGGGCGGCCTGTGGAACAACAACGCTGACAACCCGGGCAAGTGGCCGTTGGTCAAGGCCGACAACCCGGTCGGGCAGTGGAACACGTTCCGGATCCGCATGGTCGGCACGCGCGTCTGGGTCTGGCTGAACAACAAGGCCACCGTGGACGGTCAGGTGCTGGATAATATCTACAATCGTGCGCTGCCCGTCCTGCCGCGCGGCGGCATCGAACTGCAGACCCATGGGTCTGAGATCCGCTTCCGAAACATCTTCGTTCGCGAGATCCCAGCCGGCGAAGCCGCGGCGATCCTCGCCAAGATCGGCGGCTAGGCCTGATGCACGTTCGGACGTACGCGCTCGCGCTGTCGCTCGCCGCCATTCCGGTCCTCCTCCTGGCGCAGGGCCCGGGAGGCCCCGTCACGCCGGCGGACCTCTACAAGCCCCTGAAGGACTCCTGGCCGACCTACTCGGGTGACTACTCCGGCAAACGGTTCAGCGCGCTCACCCAGATCAACCAGCGGACGGTGCGCAACCTCACGCTGGCCTGGACGGCCACGGTCACCCCCGGCGCCGGGTTGACGGGGTTCCCGGGCGGCCGCGGGGGCGGGCCGAACTTCAACATCGGCGGCGAAGGCACGATGGATTTTCCGGCGACGGCGGCGACGATCAAGGGGACGCCGCTGATGGTCGGCGACACCCTCTACGTGTCGCTGCCCGACAACGCCTGGGCCATCGATGCGCGTGACGGACGCGTGCTCTGGCACTACTACTGGAAGACGCGCGGCGGCACCCACATCGCCAACCGTGGACTCGGGATGTGGAACGACACGCTCTACATGGAGACGCCCGACAACTACCTCGTCGCCCTCGAGGCGAAGACGGGCAAGGAGCGGTGGCACGTCCAGATCGCGAGCTTCGAGGAACAGTACTTCTCCACCACCGCGCCCATCGTCATCGACGAGCACGTCATCGTCGGCACGGGCAACGACCTGGACCGGCCGGGGTTCCTGCAGTCGTTCAACGCGCGGACCGGCGCGCTCGAGTGGAAGCACTACCTGGTCCCGATGAATCCGGGAGACCCCGGCCTCGAGACATGGGCCAGCCTCGACGCGGCGCGGCACGGTGGCGCGCAGCCGTGGCTGCCGGGCGCGTTCGATCCGGAAACGCGCCTCTACATCATCGGGACGGGCAATCCCACGCCGGCCTATACGCAGGGGCGCGGCGAGGGCGACAACCTGTTCACCTGTTCGCTCGTCGCCATCAACGTGGACACCGGCAAGATGGCGTGGTACTTCCAGACCTCGCCCCACGACCGCCACGACTGGGACTCGGCGCAGACGCCCATCATCTTCGACGCGGTGGTCAACGGCCGGCGCCGCAAGCTGGTGTCCACCGCCGCGCGGAACGGCTACTTCTTCACCGTCGATCGCGTCACCGGTGAGCACGTGGTGACCTCGAAATACGGATCGACGAGCAACTGGGTGGAGAGCGTGAGGCCCAACGGCTCGCTGAGCCGCAATCCCGGCAAGGATCCGACCGTACCCGGTTCTCTGGTCTCACCGACCGCGGGCGGCACGATCAACTGGGAACCGCCGGCCTACAACCCCCAGACAGGCCTGTTCTACGTCGCTGAGAAGAACGGCTTCACGATCTTCTACCTGACCGACCCGGACCCGCGCGGGTCGATGGGTCTCGGCGGCCAGATTCAGGCCAACGTCGGATCAGGCGGCAACTACCTGACCGCGATCGATCCGCGCACGGGCCGCATCGGCTGGCGTCATCGCTATCCCGGCAACAACGTCGGCGGAGGCGGAGGGGTGCTGACGACGGCCGGAGGGCTCGTCTTTGCCGGCGATGGTGGCGGCAACATCGTTGCGCACCACGCCACGACGGGACGGCCGATCTGGCATTCGCGGATCGGCAACGCGACGAACGGCCCGCAGACCTACATGCTCGACGGCCGGCAGCATCTGCTCGTCGCCACCGGCGATCGCCTGTGGGCGTTCATGATTTACTGAGCGGCCCGGGACGTGCGACTTCCGAGCTGCGAGCGTCTCGCGTCATGCGCGAGCGAGCGAGCGAGGGGAGCGCGGCGCGAGGCTACACGCTCGTGGCAGCCGGTCTGGTCTGGCCTCGCCGATCACAGGGAGGCCAGATCGCGTGTCAGCGCCTCGATGATCCGCGCGACCCCTTCAACCTGCTGGTCGCTCACCGCGACGCCCAGATTCGCCACCGCCGCGCCCTGACGCGCGTCCCGGGCGCCGACGATGCACGCAGTGAGGCCGGGCGTGTGGAGCAGGGCGCCGACGCAGAGCTGGGCGCAGCTGAGACCGCCCTGTCCCGCGAGGTCACGGAGCGCGTCTACCGCCTGCAGATGGCGCGCGAATCGCGGGCCCGAGTAGTCCTTGTGGGTGCTGCGCCCGTCATCGGCCGAGAACGTCTTGCCCGGACGCCAGGTGCCGAACAGGAGTCCGCGAAACAGCGGTGAGTAGGCCAGCGCCCCGACCTGGTGCGCCGCGCACCAGGGGAGTTGCGAGGCAGCGACCGCAGGTCGCAGGATGCTGTACGGCGCCTGCAGCGAGTGCAGCGGCACGCCCGTCGCGCGCCATTCCTCGAGCTGCGAAACCGAGAAGTTCGAGACGCCGATCGCGCGGATCTTGCCCTCGTCGAGCAGCCGTTGGCAGGCGGCGGCCGTCTCGGCGATCGGCTGATCGACAGGCCAGTGCAACTGATACAGGTCGATGCGGTCTACACCGAGACGCCGCAGACTGCGCTCGCATTCCCCGATGACCTCATCGTAAGAGGCCGATCTGGTGGCCGCATCGCTGTTGTCACCGAGGCCGAATTTCGTGAAGACCATGGGGCGCGCCCCGGCGGGCAGGGCCTGGAGCGCGCGACCGACGATGACCTCCGAGTGACCGGATCCGTAGATCGGCGCCGTATCGATCCAGTTCACGCCGTGGTCCGCCGCCGCATGGATGGCCGCGATGCTGGCCGCGTCGTCCTGTCCGCCCCACATCCAGCCGCCGATGGCCCAGGTGCCAAGTCCGATCGAGGAGATGTCGAGGCCAGAGGATCCCAACGCGCGTTGCTGCATAGTCGTCATTATGGCGCACGGACTTTCGGATGTACTCTGCACCGAGAGAGACATTCCGCCGGAGGCACATGCGCGGACCGATCACGACGCTCGCGTTTTTCCTGTCCCTGGTTGTTCAGGCCATCCCCACGCCCCCACCCCAGATGCCGACGTCAGACGCCAACGGCAATCCGCTGAGACGCGCCACGCGCACCGGCCACGTCTCGAATTATGACGAGAGCAAGGTCGGCAGCTATACGCTGCCCGACCCGCTCGTCTCGCGTGCAGGCCGGCCCGTCCGCTCACCGGCGGAGTGGGGCCGGCGCCGGGCCGAGATCATCGCGCTCTACGAGGACCACATCTTCGGCCGCGTGCCCGACAACGTGCCGGCGGTCACCTGGCGGGTGGCGGCGACGGACCCGAATGCCCGCGAAGGCACCGCGATCGTCAGGCAGGTCGAAGGCCAGATCGGCCCCGACACGGCGGGACCCCGCATCAACATGACGGTCGTCACACCGGCGACCTCCCGCGGGCGCCTGCCGATGATCCTCATCGTCAATTTCGGCGGCGGCACGGCGATACGGCCAGCGTCGGGCCAGTGGCTGCCCTACAGCGACCCGCCAGTCGCGGCCGAGATTCTGGCCCGCGGCTGGGGCTACGCGATGTTCGGTTATCAGGATGTGCAGCCCGATCGGGCCAACGCGCTGCGCGAAGGCGTGATTGGCCTGTCACTCGCGGCGGGCACCGCGGCCCCTGGTCAGACCGGCTGGGGCGCCATCAGCGCCTGGGCGTGGGGCGCGAGTCGTGCCGTCGACTTTCTCGAGAAGGATCCGAGCGTCGATCCGCGACGCATCGCCCTGCAGGGATTCTCACGCATCGGGAAGACCGCGCTGTGGGCCGCAGCGCAGGACGACCGCATCGCCGCCGTGTTCGCCGCGTGCGCCGGTGAGATGGGGTCGGCGCTCTCGAGGCGCGACTACGGCGAGACGGTCGATGACATGGCGCAGAACTTCCCCTGGTGGTTCGCCGACGCGTTTCAGGAGTGGCCGGGGCGCTGGCAGGCCATGCCCGTGGACGCCCACATGCTCATCGCGCTCAGCGCGCCGAGGCCCGTCTTCCTCACCGGTGGCACCGGCGACCAGTGGGCCGACCCAAAGGGCGAGTTCCTCGCGGCCGTGGCGGCGGGTCCGGTCTATCGCCTGCTCGGCAAGCCGGATCTCGGCGTGACCACACCGCCGCCGCTCGACACGCCGGTGATCAGCGGAAGCCTGGGCTGGCTGTACCACACGGGTGGCCACAACGTCCCTGCGACGGACTGGCGCGCGTTCCTCGACTTCCTCGCCCCGCATTTCACGTCCAATGCGACTGCGGTTCGACTTCGCTGATTCGACCGGACGCATCCGGCGTACCTGACGCCCCTGACGTCCCTGGCGTACCCGGGTACCCGCCAGCACCCGAGTACCTGCCGCACCCCCGTACCCGCCGTACCGTCCGTACCTGGCGGACCTGTTAGATACTTCGTCGATGCTCTGGTTCTCGATTGGCGTGGGTGGTGCCGTGGGATCGATGCTGCGGCACCTGGTCAACCATCTCGTCACGACGAGCGGCGTACGAACGGCCCCCTGGTCCACGGCGATCGTGAACGTCATCGGGTGCCTGGTGATCGGGCTGCTCGCCGGACTCGTCGCGCACGAGCGGCTGACGCTGTCGCCCCACGCGCGCGCGTTTGTGTTCGTCGGTGTGCTGGGGGGATTCACGACGTTCTCGAGTTTCGGCCTCGATACCTTCACGCTCGTGTCCAGCGGCGAGCGAGGCCTTGCGCTCGTCAACGTGCTCGGCCAGGTCGCGATCGGCCTCGGGGCCGTCTTCGTCGGGTTCGAGCTCACTCGCCCGTAGGCCGTCTTTCGTAGCCCGTTTCCCGTAGCCCGTCTGCCGTAGGCCGTCTGCCGTAGCCCGTCTTCCGTAGCCCGTCTTCCGTAGCCCGTCTGCCGTAGGCCGTCGTCCGTCTACCGTCGTCCGTCTACCGTCGTCCGTCTACCGTCGCCCGTCTACCGTCTTTTTCACTTCCCTAGCCACTTCGACCAGTAGAACGTCATCGGCACCTTGCCGGTGTTGACGATGCCGTGGAGGACGTTGCCGGCGCAGTACATGATTGCGCCCGGACCGACCTGGGTCAGCTTGCCGTCGCACTCGATCTCACCGGTCCCGTCGGCGATGATCAGGAACTCCTCTTCGGGATGGCGATGCGGCGTATGCGGCGTCGCGCCCGGATCCAGCACGGCCATGCCCGTGCACATGCCACTCAACTGGTCGGTCGGCCCGTTGTAGTGCACGAAGACGCGGCATCCGTCCTGAACCTGGCCAGGCACGGTGGTGAGGTCCAGAACGCCGTCGGGCAGTTTGGATGAGGCGGTCTCTACGGCAACGGCGCTGTCGGGCTTCTGGGACATCCCATGATCGTCAAGGATTCGCAGCCTTTGGTCAAGCAACGGCCGGTCAGCCGGCACCCACGGCGCCGCCCGGCAGCCGCATCCTTCCACCTCTCTGCAGGGCCTGCCCGCTTCGCACTCCGCACCTCTATGGTGAACGCCCCTCTGGGCCCCTCCGTATCTCCGCGGTGAATCCCCTGGCCATGCCCCTCCATGTCTCCGTGGTGAATCCCCCCTGGCCATGCCCCTCCGTATCTCCGCGGTGAATCCCCCCTGGCATGCCCCTCCGCCTCTCCGTGGTGAATCCCCCTGCCTTGCCCCTCCGCGTCCTCCCTGGTGAATCCCCCCTGGCCCTGCCCCGCCGTGTCTCCGCGGTGAATCCCCCCTGGCCATGCCCCTCCGTATCTCCGCGGTGAATCCCCTGGCCATGACCCTCCGCCTCTCCGTGGTGAATCCCCCTGCCTTGCCCCTCCGCGTCCTCCCTGGTGAATCCCTCCTGGCCCTGCCCCGCCGTGTCTCCGCGGTGAATCCCCTGGCCCTGCCCCTCCGTATCTCCGCGGTGAATCCCCTGGCCATGACCCTCCGCCTCTCCGTGGTGAATCCCCCTGCCTTGCCCCTCCGCGTCCTCCCTGGTGAATCCCTCCTGGCCCTGCCCCGCCGTGTCTCCGCGGTGAATCCCCTGGCCATGCCCCTCCGCCTCTCCGTGGTGAATCCCCCTGCCTTGCCCCTCCGCGTCCTCCCTGGTGAATCCCTCCTGCCCTGCCCCGCCGTGTCTCCGCGGTGAATCCCCTGGCCACGCCCCTCCGCCTCTTCGTGGTGAATCCCTGCCTTGCCCCTCCGCGTCCTCCGCGGTGAACGGCGATTTCCAGGATCCGGGACGCGCCCGTGCCGCCGCCGCGTCACGCCGCCCCGGTGCGACGCGGATTTCGGCCAGAATCCGGCAGTCTGGGTGGTACGCCGCGTGCACGTCGGCGGAAGGTGGCTCGTCTCCTTCGCACCAGCCTGCGCTCGCTGCTGCATGCCCCGGCGTTCTCGGCCATCGCGGTCGTGACGCTCGCCGTCGGCCTGTCGGCGAATGCCGCGCTGTTCTCCATCTACGACCAGCTCGTCCTGAGCTCGGTCACCGCGCCGCGCGCCGGATCGCTGGTCGCGATCTGGGCCAGCAACCCGCAGCTCAACTTCAACGCCCCGGCGGTGTCGTGGCCGCGATACGTCGAGATCGAGCGGCAGACGAAGGTCTTCGCTTCGGTGGCCGTGAGTGCCTTCGACAACTTCACCCTCACCGGGCACGGCGACCAGCCCGAGCAGTTGAATGGCCTCCGGATCAGCCACGGGTTCTTTCGCACCCTGGGGATCCGACCGGTGCAGGGCCGCGAGTTCACGCCGGCGGAGGACGTCCCGAACGGACCGACGGTCTGCATCCTGTCGCACGAGTTGTGGACGTCGCGCTTCGGCGCACGAGGCTCGCTGGTCGGCGAGACCATCCAGCTCAATGGCCAGTCGTGGCAGGTCGTCGGCGTGATGCCGCCGCAGATGACCGCGCCCTTCCGACCGGTCCAAGTGTTTGCGCCGCGCGTGTTCGAGGTCACGGGCCTGACCGCCCAGCAGATCGAGAACGGCGCCGGCTACGCGCAGCCGATCGGCCGGCTGGCGCCAGGAGCCACGCTGGCGCAGGCCAGCCGGGAGCTCGACGCGATCGGCCAGGGTTATGGCGAGGCGTTCGCGGGCCGCCTCGACGCCCGCAACGCGAGCGAGGCCCGCGATTTCGCGGACTCAATCGTCGGGAACCTGAAGCCGACGTTCTACACGCTGCTCGGCGGGGTCAGCTTCGTGTTGCTGATCGCGTGCGCCAACGTCTCGAGCCTGTTCCTGGGGCGGCTCACCTCCCGTCAAAAGGAAATCGCGGTGCGCCAGTCCCTCGGCGCGACGCGGGCGGCCATCGTGCGGCAATGCCTGGTCGAGAGCCTGATCTTCAGCGTGGCCGCGGCGCTGCTGGGCATGCTCCTGGCCCTCTGGGCGCTGTCGGCCGCCCAGAGCGTGTTCGGGTCCCAGCTCCCGCCCAACACGATCTTCGCGTTGAACTGGCGCGCCTCGGCGTTCCTCGCGCTGGTCGCGGTGACGTGTGCCTTCCTGGTGGGACTCGTGCCGGCGCTGCAGGCCTCGCGCACCGATCTGGTCGAGACGCTGAACGACGCCAGCCGCGGGTCGTCGAGTGCGCGTGGCGGGCGCCTGCGATCCAGTCTGATCGTCGCCGAAGTCGCCCTGTCGGTGGTCCTGCTCGTGGGGTCGGGTCTCCTGCTGTCCAGCTTCCTGACCCTGCAACGCACGCCGCCCGGCTTCGAGCCGTCTGGCGTCGGCGCGGCGTTCGTCGGCGTGCCCGTGAGCCGGTACACGACGAGCGGCCAGCAGGTGGATTTCTTCAGCCGCGTCGTCGAACGGCTGAAGTCCCAGCCGCAGGTGTCGGGTGCGGCCGTGGCGCTGGGCCTGCCGGTCACCGGATTCGGTGCGCGGTCACCGTACAGCGTGGTCGGACGCCCGATTCTTCCGCTGCCGGAACGGCCGCTGGCCTCGCTCCAGATCGTGAGCGAGGACTATTTCGAGGTGCTGCGCATCCCGCTGCGCCAAGGCCGCGGCTTCGCGGCCGAGGACCGCGACGGCGCGCCGGGCGTGTGCGTGATCAACGAAGGGCTGGCCGCCCGGCTCTTCCCGGACGAATCGCCACTGGGCCGTCAACTCGCGCGGGGACGAGACGCAAACATCGTCCACACCATCGTCGGCGTGGTCGCCGACGTGAGATCGAACGGGCTGACCGCGCCGCCGCCGGACGAGATCTACTACCCGGTGCGACAGCTGGGCCGGACGAATCTGTCGGTCATCGCCAAGACCTCCGGGGATGCGGCCCTGCTGCAGTCGGCGATTCGGACCGCGGTCGCTGAGGTCGATCCGGACCAGCCGATCTCGTTCTTCCAGACGCTCGACGGCGCCCTCGCCCAGAGCCTGGGTGTGCAGCGCATCGTGGCGAGCCTCACGGCCGCCTTCGCGGTGGTCGCCGTCATCCTGTCGGCGGTCGGCCTGTATTCGGTGGTCGCCTACACGGTCGCCCAGCGCCGCCACGAAATTGGCATTCGCATGGCGCTCGGCGCCAGACCCGGGCAGGTGCTGGGGCTCGTCATGCGGGGCGGGCTGTTGCTCGTCACCCTGGGACTGGTCATCGGCCTGGCTGGCGCCGCCGCGACGACCCGGGTGATCGGCTCCCTGCTGACTCATGTCAGCGCATTCGATCCACTGGTCTACGCCGGCGTCGCCGTCGGCTTCACCGCCATCGCCGCGCTGGCCTGCCTGCTGCCATCCCTGAGCGCCGCGCGCGTCGCCCCCCTCGCCGCGCTCGGCGACCGTCGCCCGCCGAAGCGCGGCTGAGGTCGATTCGAAGCGACTCGGCCACGCCGTTGGTTGCCATATGCAGGGCCGTGCACTTTGTTCTGACAAACAGAACCGTCATGGCCGAACGTTCAACTCCATCACGTTCCACTTACACTGACAAAAGTCACCCTGAGAAGAGACAAATCGGTATTCATGAGCGTTTGTCGAGTTCCCAGCCGCACTCCCCTGGCACGGCACCTGCTTTATACGATGCCAGACGCATTCGATCGGGCAGGGAGATGACGCCCCGACGAAGACGGGAGAGCAATCGTGAACGTAATGACAATGCGAGTCGCGGCAGTGGCCGCGGGCATTCTGATGACGGCCTTGAGCACGCCGGCGCTGGCCACGCCAATCAACCTGGTCCCCAACGGCACCTTCTCGGCGGGCAACACCGGGTTCACCTCGGAGCACACCTACACGACGCCGTCCAACACGCTGCCGGGCCAGTACGACGTCCGTCAGAACTCGGCGCTGTGGAACAGCTGGTTCATCAACGCCGCCGAGCACACCGGTGACGACGGGGGCATGCTGGTGGTCAATGGTGCCACCGAGGCGAAGTCCGTCTGGGCCACCTCGTTTCTCGTCGATGTGGACACCGACTACACGTTCAGTGCCTGGGCGATGAACGTGTGCTGCACGGACGCCTACCCGGGTCCTGGCGGCACGAACACGGCCAACCTGGGCTTCTACCTGAATGGCGACCTGCTGGCCTCCATCGGCGTGGGGACTCGTGGCCTCTGGGTGAACGGCAACGGACTCTGGAACTCCGGCAAGACGACGAGCGTCACGCTCGAGCTTCGGAATGCGAACATCCTCTACTCGGGCAACGACTTCGCCGTGGACGACATCTTCTTCGGCCGCAGCCCGACCGTGGTGGACCCCGAGGAAGAGAATCCGGTGGTGCCTGAACCCAGCACCTGGACGCTGATGGCGCTCGGTGGCCTGGCGGCCGCCTGGGCACGGCGCCGGCAACGACGGGCCTGAGCGAAGGGCGAAGGGCCGCTCGTCAATTCGATCGATGTGGGGCGTCCGGGTCCGCTCGGACGCCTCAGCGCGATCGTCACTTCCGGACGAGCGCGAAGTCCGACAGGCGCAGCCCTTTGCGAAACCCTTCGAACCCGTAGGCCGTCGGCGTGTAGGCGTCCACGTACGTCACGTCGGCTCGCGCGACCACGGGCAGGCCCAGTCCCCAGTACACCCCGTTCACGAGCAGGCGGCGCAGGCCTTCGTTCAGCAGGTCGGTGGCCGCCCCCATCGTGGTCGTGAGCACGCGGCCGGCAGGGCCGCCCTCGTGGCGATAGACCCGCGTCCAGACGATGGGCATGGCCGGCGTGTTGACGTCCTGCTGCAGCTTGTCGGACGCGCGTCGCTTGACGTAGGCCGCTGGCGTCGCATCGGGTGCCAGCGTCTGCAGCACGAGTCCGCGCATCAGGACCGTGGCGTCAGCCGGCGGGTAGGCTTCGTAGACGTCGCTATCCCCGAAGACGGTGCCGACGCCCTGCAACACGGGGTGCCCTTCCGCGCCCGGCTCGATGACCCCGCGCGTCCCTTCGACCTTGTGTCGTCCCCAGTGCGTCACCCAGGTCTCGCCGAGCACGCGTTTGCCGAACCCGCCCTGCGCGTTGTAATTCCACGTCTCCCACGGCCCCCCGCGCGCCAGCCCGCTGAACGCGTGCGTGCTGGTGCGCAGCGCCACCAGCGGCACGCCGCGTCGGAGCGCCCGATCGAAGCGGGCCATGTCCTCCTCGGGCCATGCGCGGAAACGCAGGGACATGACAATCAGGTCCGCGGAGTCCAGCGCGGCGGCGTGAATCGCAGCCTTGCCGGCGTTCGGATTGATGGTCCCATCCGGGTCCATCGAGAACAGCACCGTCGTCTTGAAGCCATGTCGCTCGCTGAGGATCTTGGCCAGCATCGGGAGGGCTTCTTCGCTGCGGGTACTCTTCGTCGCCGGCCAGGAGCACGACGTGCCGGCCTCGCCCGGGCCCCTCTTTGGCGGCAAAGGTGAGACTCGTCTGGGGAGTCTGGGCGGGCACCAGGACAGCCGAACACAGGACGGCCAGCAGCAGGGACAGGGTGCGCATGCGCGTAGGATACGCCTTCACGGTAAGATCAAGGGCTGTCCGTGTCTGAAACATCCCTCGCCGCGCCGCAGACCGACGACCTGGCCGCCCATGTGGCGATTCGCCGGACGTTCGCCATCATCTCGCATCCGGACGCGGGCAAGACGACGCTGACCGAGAAGGTGCTGCTCTACGCCGGGGCCATCGAGCTGGCCGGCGCCGTCCGAGGCGGCAAGGCGCGCCGCAAGGCGGTCTCCGACTGGATGGAGATGGAGCAGAAGCGCGGCATCTCACTGACCTCGACCGCCCTCGAGTTCGAGCTCAACGGCTGTCATGTGACCCTGCTCGACACGCCCGGTCACAACGACTTCAGCGAAGACACCTATCGATCGCTCGTGGCGGCCGACAGCGTGGTGATGGTCATCGACGCGGCCAAGGGCATCGAGACACAGACGCGCAAGCTGTTCGACGTCGCGCGCCGGCACGGCCTCCCGATCCTGACCTTCATCAACAAGCTGGACCAGGAAGGCCGCGACCCGCTCGAACTGGTCGATGAGATCGAGAGCGTCCTCGGGATCGGCGCCGCGCCCATCAACTGGCCCATCGGACGCGGCGCGCAGTTCCGCGGCGTGTTCGCGCCGGCCACCGGCGAGGTCCGACTCTATGAGCGGCATGCCCAGGGCCAGCGCCGCGCGCCGGTGCAGGTGACCGATCCCCGCGATCCCGAGTTGGCGGAACTGGTCGGCGAGAGCGCCTACCGCGATTTCCTCGAGTCGATGGACATCATCTCGTCGGCGGGAACGACCTTCGACCTCGACGAGTACCGGGCGGGCCGGCAGACCGGCGTGTATTTCGGCAGCGCGCTCACGAACTTCGGTCTCGAGCCGTTCCTCGAGGGCCTCACGTCCTACGCCCCGCCGCCCCGGGCGCGGAAGGCGGACACGGGGATGGTCCAACCCACCGATCCTGACTTCAGCGGGTTTGTCTTCAAGATTCAGGCGAACATGGATCCGCGGCACCGCGACCGCGTCGCGTTCGTGCGGGTCTGCTCCGGCCGGCTGGTCAAGGACATGACGGTCATCAACGGGCGCCTCGATGCGCCCGTGCGCGTGTCGCGCCCCTACCGATTCTTCGGCCGCGACCGCGAGACCGCGACGGAGGCCTACGCGGGCGACATCGTGGGGCTCGTCAACCCGGGTCGCTTCGCGATCGGTGATTCGATTTATGCGGGTACACCCGTGCGGTTCGCGGACATTCCGCGGTTCCCGGCCGAACACTTCGGCCGGCTCCGCCTCGAAGGGACGCGACACAAACAGTTCGACGAAGGCGTCCGCCAACTCGAAGAGGAAGGCCTGATGCAGGTGCTGTACTCGCGCAGCGGGGGCCGCGATCCGATCGTCGGCGTCGTGGGTGCGCTGCAGTTCGACGTGATCGAGTCGCGGTTGCGGACGGAGTACAACGTGGAGTCGCGCGTCGAGAAGCTCGATTACGTCACCGCGCGCTGGCTGGCGCCGGACAGCGCGCTACTCGAGGGCAACGAGCGCGGCGTGCTGCAGACCACCGACCGGCAGGGCCGAACCGTCCTGCTCTTCGGGTCCAGCTGGGCGCTCGAGTACCTGCAGCGCGAGAACGCCAACATCAAGCTGCTCGCGTCGCTCTGAGAAAGACCGGCTGCGCCGCGGACCCGGTTTTCACCGCGGAGACACGGAGCTGCACGCTGACTGACGGTTGTGGCGCGGATCGCGCGCGGCGCCACGCGGGCAAGCCCGCGTGGCGGCCATGGCCTGGCGGGCTGCCGCGGGGCTGGTCCACATGAGCGGACAAGCTGACCGTCGCTCATGTGGGCCAGCCCCGCGGCAGCCCCGCTCGCCGCGCGCGAGCTGTGATCGCGCCTCCGCGGTGAGCCAAGAACCTGCTCCGCGATCTCCGCGTGATCCGATCTCCGTCGTGGCTTCGTGGTGAAAGGACTTCGTGGTGAAAAGCCTGCCGGCTATGCAGGTTTCTCGGCCAGCTCTTCGACCTTCGGGTCGTGACGATGCTGGCTCACGTTGCTGCCGTCGCTGCCGCGCAGCCCTGAGAAGCTGACCGACGACAGGATCGTGAACCCGCCAATCACCACGAACGCATGATGCAGGGCGCGAACGAACGCCGTGCGATCGGTCTGGGGCACGCCCTGCAGGAACGCCTGCGCGACCACCGAGCCGAACGCGACGCCAAAGCTGAGGGCCAGCTGCTGGGCCGTGCTCGCGATGCTACTCGCCTTGCTCGCATCCGCATCGCTCACGTCGGCATAGACCAGCGAGTTCATGCTGGTGAACTGGATGGACGACACCAGGCCTTGCGTCAGGCTGAGGGCGAGAATCGCCAGCACGGGCGTGCCGGGACCGACGAGGCCGAACGTCATGAGCAGCAGGCCCATGAGCACGGTGTTCACCCGCAGCACGCGCCGGTGGCCGAACCGGGCGAGCAGCGGCTTGCTGAGCAGCTTCATCCCGATGGCCGCGGCCGCCTGCGGCATGGTCAGGAGCCCCGCCTGCCAGGGCGCGTAGCCGAGGCCAACCTGATACAGCAGGGGGAGGAGGAACGGCGTGCCGCCCACGCCGATGCGAGTCACGAAGCCACCGAGCACCGAGATGCGGAACGTCCGGATGCGCAGCAACGCGAGGCTCAGAATGGGCGCCGCCGCGCGGGACGCGTGCCACCCGTAGACGCCGAGCAGCGCCGCGCCGACGCCTGCCAGTTGGATCACGGCCGAGTACGGCAGCGAGTGATCGCCCAGGACCTCGAGTGCGTAGGACACGGTCGCGATGCCGGCGCCGAACAGCAGGAACCCGACCCAGTCGAGCGGCGCGGCCGCCTCGTCCCGGAAGTCGGGCATGCGACGCCGCGCCATCCACAAGCCCACCAGTCCCAGCGGCAGGTTGATGAAGAAGATGACCCGCCAGTGGAACCACTGCACCAGGACGCCGCCGAGGAACGGTCCCAGGAGCGGACCGAGCAGGGCAGGAATGATCACGTAGTTCATGACCGTGATCATCTCGGCGCGTGGGAAGGACCGCACGAGCGCGAGCCGGCCGACGGGCGTCATCATCGCCCCGCCGATGCCCTGCAGCAGGCGTGAGGCCACCAGCATCGGCACGTTCACGGCGAGGCCGCACAAGAGCGACCCGATCGTGAAGAGCACGATGGCGGTCTCGAACACACGCCGCGTGCCGAACCGGTCGGCCGCCCACCCGCTGATCGGAATGAACACGGCCAGCGCCAGGGTGTAGCTGGTCAGGACGCCCTTGAGGCTGAGCACCTCGACGCCCAGATTCCGCGCCATCGTCGGCGCGGCGGTGTTGACGATCGTCGCGTCGAGGTTCTCCATGAACAGCGCCACGGCCACGAGCCATGGAAGCTGGCGGAGCGCCGATCGGTCCATGGGGACTCTAGATCAGCCGAAAGGCCATGACGGCAACCAGCGTGGGCAGGAGGGCCGCCAGCAGCAGCCCGAGCGGCGGGACCGCGCCGCCGAAGTAGCGTGCGAGCAGCGCCTGCCCCGCCGGATTCGGCGCATTGGCGATGACGGTCAGTCCACCGCCCGTCACGGCGCCCTCGACCACGGCGACCTTCAAAGGCTCGGACAGGTCGGGCACGAGCGTCGCCAGGTAGGTGATGAGGGCGTTGTCGTTGACGGCGGTCAGGAGCGTCGCGCCGAAGAACAGGGGCACTTCGCTCAGGCTGGCGAGCACGGGGGCGATCCACCAGGCCTGCAGCCCGCCGTGCACGACCAGGCCGGCGAGGAAGAAGCCGACGAGCATCGGCGACTTGAGCGAGACCCAGCTCTGATACGGCGCCGTCGCCTTGACGAAGCCCAGGAAGAACAGGAACCCGCCCAGGAAGAGCGCCGGATAGTGCGCCGTGAAGACCGTCCACGCCATGAAGCCCACATGGACCAACGTGACCCAGGCCGGAATCGGCTGGAGCGGGGGCTCCGAGGCCTGGCCGTCGTGCGGCTCGGCGAACTCGACGTCCGGTCGTTCCGGCTGCTTGGCGAGCGCAGCGAACTCACGCCTGAAAATGAGGAAGTACAGGGCATTCGAGACCACCACGGCGAGCACAGCGCGCCAGCCGAAATGCGAGAGCATGTACGGCGTGTCCCAGTTCCAGAGGCGCGCGACCATCAGCACGGGGGGGGCCGCGAAGTGCGTGAGCGTGCCGCCAATGGAGACGTTCACGAACAGCAGGCCCAGCGTCGCGATGCGCAGGCGCGGACTCGGGTCGAGGTCGTAGAACTGCCGGGCGAGCAGCAGCGCGCAGATGGTCATCGCCGCCGGCTCGGTGATGAACGACCCGAGCAGGGGCCCGATCGTCAGGATGGTCAGCCACCACGCCGGGGCCGTCGCCCCGCCGAGATTGGCGACATGCCGCATCGCGTTCTCGGCCAGCAGCACGATCGGCCGTGTCGAGGCCAGCGTCATGATGACGACGACGAAGAGCGGCTCGGTGTAGTTGACGGTGTCGTTCAGGTAGTGCGTCGCGACGCCCCACCCGAACGATCCGATGATCGCCGCGAGCAACACGACCGCCCACAGGCCGAACACCACCTCGACTTCGCCCAGGAAATGCAGCATCTCGGCCAGCACGCTGGGGACCGGGCGGGCTCCCCGGGCTTTCGCGCGCGCGTCGGCCTGATGCTGGACGTGGTGCGCCAACGCGGCAAATCGCGCCGCCACAAACGTGTGCAGGACCGCCAGCACGAAGATGACCGTCGCGACCGCGTTGAAGGGATTCTGCGCGACGCGATCGGCGAGCGTGGCCAAGAGACCTTCGGCGGAGGCCGGGCCATAGGCCGACAACGGAAGCGGAAAGACGTGGGAAACGGACTCGGGCTGCACGCCTCACAGTACCGGAGCGCTGTTCCCTGTCGCAACCCGGGTGCCTGCGGTACGCTGGGTGAGCATGACGACGTCGATCGGGCTCGATTTCGGCACGACCAACAGCGCCGTCGCGGTCGCGGACGCGCGCGGCGACGCGAGGCTGGCGCGCTTCCGCACGGGCGACGGTTTCGCGCACACCTCCCCCTCTGTCCTCTACTTCGCCCCGGTCGCGCGAGGCACGACAAGCGCCGTGGTGCGCTCGGGCCACGCCGCGGTCTCCGCCTATCTCGACGCGGAGACGAAGGGACGGTTCGTCCAGTCGCTGAAGAGCTACCTGCCCGATCCCAACTTCGACGGCACCACGGTCGGACGCCGCAAGCAGACGCTCGAAGAGCTCATCGCCCTAATGCTGCGGCAACTGCGCGACGAGGCGGCGGCCGACCTCGGCGTGCGGCCCGGACGCGTCGTGGTCGGACGTCCGGTGACTTACGCCGAGACGCCCGATGACCGCGCCAGCACCTTCGCGGTCACACGCATGCGGCAGGCCCTGGCCGCGGCCGGCTTCGAGGACGTCGCGTTCGAGTACGAGCCCATCGCCGCCGCGTACGCCTACGAGCGGCGGCTGTCGCGCGACGAGGTGATTCTGGTTGCCGACTTCGGCGGTGGCACGAGCGACTTCACCGTGATGACCGTCGGCCCCGAGGCACGCCGCCGCCAGGCGCGTGAGGTCCTCGGCTCGGCCGGGCTCCCCATCGGAGGCGACATCTTCGATCGGCAGATTGTCCGGCACGTGGTCGCTCCACGCCTCGGCGCCGGGTCCCACTACACCTCGTCGCTGCAGAAGCGGCTGCCCGTGCCGGCCTGGCCGTACGCCCACCTGGAACGCTGGCACCACCTGTCGTTCCTGCGGTCGGCCGAGACCATCGAGATGCTCGAGCGCATCGCGGGCACAGCCAGCCCGGCCGGCCGGATCGAGGGACTGCTCAACGTCATCGAGGAAGACCAGGGCTATCAGCTGCACCGCGCGGTGCACGCCGCCAAGGTCGGGCTCTCGCACGAGGACGAGGTCAGGTTCGCGTTCGACGCCGGACCGGTCCGCATCAACCAGCCGGTGTCGCGGGCCGAGTTCACCGGCTGGATCGGCGAGCAGCTCAGCGAAATGGCCGCGACCGTGGACGGCCTGCTGCTGCGCGCCGACGTGCCGGTCGCGCGCGTGGATCGGGTGTTCCTCACCGGCGGCTCTTCGTTCGTTCCCGCCGTCCGCCAGATCTTCATCGACCGCTTCGGCATCGACCGGATCGTCGGCGGCGAGGAACTGACGTCGGTGGCCACCGGCCTGGCGCTTCGGGCGGCCGAACAGGCGGCCTGACCCGGTCGGGTCGCCCTGCGGCCGCAGGGTTCCCTTTGCAGTCGGTGCAGCGCACAATGGCGCCACCATGACCGACAGACGACGGCTCTACGGGGTGGCGGCGCTCGTCGCCGTGCAGATGGCGCTGGCCGCCCAGATGCTCGCGCAGCGGCCCGCCGCGGGCGACCACTGGGTCGCCACCTGGGGCACCTCGCAGGCCCTCTATCGGGCGATGCCGGCCGGACGCGGCGCGCCACCGCCGGCGACACCCGCGCCCGCCGCAGGCGTGCCGGCGGCCACGACACCTCCCGGCGTCGCAGCCCCTCTGGTTGCCGCGCCTCCGGTTGCCGCGCCGCCGACGGCAGCAACCCCAGTTCCCGCGCCAGCCGCCTCGCCGCAGCCGGCCTTTCCGGGCCGTCGGTTCCCTATCCCCCCGCAACTGCCCGGCGTCTCGAATCAGACGATCCGCATGGTCGTCCGGACGAGCCTGGGCGGATCGCGCGTCCGCGTGCGGTTGTCGAATGCATTTGGCGGCTCGTCGGTCGCGATCGGTGCGGCGACAATCGCGCGGACGACGACGGGCGCGTCCATCGATGCGCGAAGCCGTCGCGCGCTCACGTTCAGCGGCCAGGCGGCCGCGACGATCCATGCCGGACAGGTGCTCGTGAGCGACCCGGTGGACCTGGCGGTGCCCGCCCTCACCGACCTCAGCGTCAGCGTCTATTTCCCCGGTGAAACGGGCCCGCCGACTGCGCACCTGTTCGGGCTGCGATCGACGTTCGTCTCGAACCCGGGTGATGTCACCCAGGCTCCGGATATCCCGAACCCCGCCCGGGTGATGGAGTCCTACTACTGGCTCGCCGGCGTGGACGTGCTCGCGCCCGCAGGCGCCGGGACCATCGTGACCTTCGGCGATTCGATCACCGACGGCGATCAGTCCACGCACGATCGGCTGGCGGTGTGGCCCTCCGTCCTCGCCGCACGGCTGCAGGCCAACCGTGCCACCGCACACCTCGGCGTCGTCAATGCGGGGATCTCGGGCAACCGCATCCTCGGTGACAACGGCAGCGGCCTGTCACGCCTCGTGCACGACGCGCTCAGTCAGCCGGGCGTGACCTGGATCACGCTGCTCGAGGGCATCAACGACATCACGGGGGCAATGCGCCAGCCCGCGGCGACCTCCACCTTCAGTGCAGCGACGTTGATTGGCGCGTATCGACAGGTGATTGCCCAGGCGCACCTGCGCGGCATTCGCGTCGCAGGCTGCACGCTCACGCCGTTCGGGGGGTCGAGCGCGTTCAGCGAACGTGGCGAGGCGATCCGGCAGGAGGTCAACGCCTGGATTCGCACGAGTGGCGAGTTCGATGCGGTGATCGACTTCGATCGCGCAACGCGCGATCCGCAGAACCCGCTGCGCTTCCGCGCAGAGGCTGACTCGCCGGACCTGCTCCATCCGGGCGACGCGGGCTACCGGTTGATGGCCGAGGCGATCGATCTGAAGATCTTCACCGCGCCGCGCCAGGCTCGGCCACGGCACTGACAGCCACGTTCGGGAGTGAAAAGCACTTGAAGTGCAGGGCTCAGGCGCCGAAGTGCGGGAGTGAAAAGCACTTGAAGTGCAGGGCTCTGACGCTGAAGTGTGGGAGTGAAAGGCACTTGAGGTGCAAGGCTCCGACGCTCAAGTGCGGGAGCGAAGGGCACTTGAGGTGCAAGGCTCCGACGCCGAAGTGCGGGAGTGAACGGCACTCGAGGTGCTGGGCCTCAGGCCGACGTGCCGAGGTCAGTCGTTCTAACAAGAAGACGACGGGCCCCGGTTTGTCGGGGGCCCGTCGTCTGTCGTCCGTAGACCGTCGTCCGTAGACCGTCGTCCGTAGACCGTCGTCCGTAGACAGGTCGTCCGTAGGCTGTTCACCGTCAGCCGTAGGCCGTCTGCCGTAGCCCGTAGGCTGACGTTACGGTTTCTTCGGGCCCGACGGCGTGTCGTCGGCCTGCAGGTCGCCGAGCGCGTACTGCATGCCGGCCAGGATATGCGCCAGCATCGGCGTCATCTTGTAGATCGACTCGTCGTGTCCGAGCACCTGGACGAACACGCGACCCTGCCCTTCCTTGCGGATGTAGCTGAGCGCGTAGTCCTGGTCGTTGCGCTGCGGGGCGGGCTCCTGCGCCTTCACTTCCGCGGGCATCCGGTCGTAGTCGAGGCTCGTGAGCACGCGTGCGTTGTTGCGCGTCCAGGAGTCCTGGTTGAAGGTGTAGACCTCATCGACGACCGCGAAGCCGCGACCGGTCCGCACGCCCTGCTGGTTCACGGTCGTGAACGGCGCGTTGATCGGGTTGTTCGGATCCTCGATTTTCACCTGGATCTGCGTCGGGTAGTTCCAGTGGAACTTGAAGTAGCCCCCGATGAGCTTGATGTAGTCGGGCCAGAGCGCCACGCCGCCATCTGACGGCCCACGGGCCGCCCCTGCGCCCGGCGCACCCGCCCGGCCGCCCGCACCCGCACCGGCCGGGGTCGCCCCAGCCGCAGCCGGCGGAGCGGCCGGCGGCGCACCCGCCGCGCCGCCCACACGCCCGTGGTAGGCGTCGGTCGCCGCGTGGATGCCAGCGAGGCCCTTGCCGCCGCGCACGAAGTCGAGCAGCGCCTGGCGCCGCGCCGTCGTGGCCGCCGGGTCGTTCGGGTCGTCAAGGAAGGTGCCGGTCGTGCTGGCGAGGAAGATCGCGTCGTACTGCGCCAGGTTCGCCGTGTTGATGTCAGCCGGGTTGAAGCTGATGACCGTGGTCCAGGCGCCGGTCTTCTGACCGAGCGCTTCAATCGTCCGCGTCGCAAGCGGAATCGACGAGTGCACGAAGCCACCCGCCTTGCCCAGGACGAGCACACGGCGCGGCTGCTTCGGCGTGGCCGGTGCGGTCGCGGGCAGCGCCGCCATCATCTGCATCAGGTCCGTCACGCTGGCGACCTGCGTCTGGGGACCGCCTCGTCCCCCGCCGCCGCCCCCGGCGCGGCCGGCCTGGGCGCCGGCTGCGGGCGCTCCCTGCGGCGCCGCGCCCGCCTGCTGCGCCTTCAGGCCACCCACCGTGGCCGCCACCAGGGCGACGGCGCAGGCACCTGCAATCAGTGCTGTCTTCGAAGTGTTGAGTCTCATCCCATTCTCCCTGTCAGGCACACCGCCGGCCGGGCCCGACGGTCCGACCAAGCGAGAAATCGAATACAAACGATTGCCGGGCCGGATTATGCCACGACACGACAGGGCGCGGGGCAGGATCGATGGAGTCCCGGCGACTCGGTGCGCTCGCAGAAGTCCCGGACTTTCGCTGCGCTCAGGTGAACCGAAGCGCTTTTCACGCCAGCACTTGTCGGCCCGTCACCGCAGCACCTCGAGTGCCTGTCACTCCAGCACCTCGTGCTCGTCTCGCCCGCACTTCAGACGCCCTTCAGTCCAGCACGTCAGGTGCTCTCCCCCCCGGCACCTCCCAGCCTTTCGGGTCAGCACCTCAGGTGCTCTTCCCACCAGCACCTCAAGTGCCCTTCCCGCCAGCACCTCAAGCGCCCTTCGCGCCGGCACGTCAGTGCCTTTTCACGTCAGCACCTCAAGTGCTTTTCACTCCAGCACTTGTGGACCCGTCACTCCGGCACCTCACGTGCCGTTGCCTGCGCCCCTGCGCGCGTCCCCCCGCGTGAGGGGCGGCAGAGACGCCTCGATCCGACTGCGCTGGCCCTCGAGCCACCCTGGAAGCATCAACCGTGCCCCGAGCTGCTCGACCGGTTCGTCGATGGCGAACCCGGGCGGGTCGGTCGCCACCTCGAACAGCACCCCGCCCGGCTCGCGGAAGTAGATCGACCGGAAATAGGTGCGGTCCATGACTGGCGTGACGTTCAGCCCCCGGGCCGCCAGGTCTGCCCGCCAGGCGGCCTGCTCCGCAGCATCCCGCGTGCGCCAAGCGATGTGGTGGACGGTGCCGGCGCCTGAACGTCCGTGGGCGCCGTCGGGGGCGCAGACCGAATCGACCAACGCGGCAGCCCCTCCCTCGGGGGCCTGGTACCGATAGCGGTTGCCCTCCTGGGCCACGAAGCGCCAACCGAGCCCGCTGACCAGTAGCTGGGCGGTCAACTCGTAGCCCTCCTCGGCGAGGGTCGCACTGTGGAAGCCGCAGATGGCGGCATCGGCGGTCACGTCGCCGCCGGCCCAGGCGCGCGTCGGATCCGCCGCTGACGTCGCGACCAGTTCCAGCGGCAGACCGTCGGGATCGGCGAATCGAAGCACCTCGTCGCCGAATCGCTGCCCCTCGGGTGCCGCCGACACCCGCGTCTCGAGCAGACGGGCGCGCCAGGTACTCGAGCGCACCGGCGGGCACGGCAAAGGCCGTCGCCGACACCTGGCCGCTGCCGACCACGCCGCGCCGCGCACCCGGCCACGGAAAGAACGTCAGGATCGACCCGGGCTCACCCGCGCCATTGCCGAAGTAGAAGTGATACGTGCCGGGGTCGTCGAAGTTGATCGTGAGCTTCACCAGGCGCAGCCCGAGCACGCGCGTGTAGAAATCGAGCGTGCGCTGCGGGTCGCTGGCGATGGCCGTGATGTGGTGGATGCCGGGGATCGTGCGAAGAGACATGAGAACAGCCTACGGCCCACAGCCTACGGGCGACAACAGCCCACGGGAAACAGCCTACCGGCGACTGTGTACCAGCATCGCCCGGACGGCGTCGATCTCGTCGCGATTCACCGTGTGGCCCATGCGCGGGTAGATGCGCTCGTCCACGGCGGCGCCCATCCGGCGGTAGACCTCGGCCGACTCGCGAACACGCTCGACGGGAATGTGCGCGTCGATGTCACTGCAGCCGAGAAACGCGCGCGCACCGACGAGCGACCCCGCGTAGTCGCGCGGCGTGCCCGGCGGGCCGATCAGCCCGCCGGAGAGCGCCACCACGGCCGCGTACGGCGCGGGATGACGGGCGACGTACTCGAGCGTGAGACACGCGCCCTGCGAGAAGCCCAGGAGGCCAATGCGGACACTCGGTAGCCCATGCTGGGTCCGCAGGTGCTCCACCAACCCGCCCACGCGGGACAACGCCGACGTCAGCCAAGGTTCGTTCTCGGTCAGCGGGGCCAGAAAGGTCTTCGGATACCACGTGGCACCGGCGGCCTGCGGCGCAAGGAACGCCACATCATCAACCCTCAGCTCGCGGGCCAGGCCGAGGATGTCCTCCGCGGAGGCTCCGCGACCGTGGAGGAGGACCACGGTGAGTCGAGCCTCGTCGGGGGACGGACCGGATGTCAGAACTGGCTGTTGACGATGCGGATCGAGGGTCATCACGGCCTACAGCCTACAGACTACGGCGGACAAACAAGAAACGGACGACGGAGGTCTCTCCGTCGTCCGTTGCCCGTAGCCGGTGGTCCGTGGCCCGTGAGCTGTCGCCCGTCGCCCGTAGGCCGTAGCCCGTAGGCCGTAGCCCGTCAGCCGTAGGCTGTGAGCCGTAGCCCGTGGGCTGTCGCCCGTAGCCCGTCTTCCGTAGCCCGTCTTCCCGTAGCCCGTGAGCCGTAGCCCGTGAGCCGTAGGCCGTGAGCCGTAGCCCGTAGGCTGTCTTCCGTAGCCCGTCGTGCTACCAGGTGAACCGGAGCATCAACTGGCCGAGGCGGCCGCCGGGATCGAACGTGTTGCTCGAGTCGGTGTAGGCCGAGGTCACCTGGAAGATCGTCGCGCCGGAGCCGGGGTTGGCGGCTGGGTTGAAGTTGATGTTGTCCAGGAGATTCAGCACGTCGAAACGGACCTCGACGTTGCTGCGCCCCTTGAGCATGAACTTCTTGGCGACACCCACATCGAAGCGGGTGAACCATGGCGCCCGGATGAGGAGCGTCTGGGGCGCACAGTCCCCGGCCTTGATCTGGATGCAGCTCTCGCTGTTGGCCGGGGCGATGTGCGGCCCCTGCGGCGCGCCCAGACCCGTGCTGTAGCCGTCAGCCGTCGTCGCGCTCAGGCTGAACGCGCGACGCGTGTTGAGGATGATCTCGTCGGGCAGCATGTAGACGTTCCTCAGCCCGGCGGCGTCCGTCCGGATGTCGAACTTGTACATCGCCTGCAGGTCGCTCTTCGACATGCCCACCAGCCGGACGTTGCCGAAATCCACCATCCGTGCCTGGACGCGGCCGACGCCGGTGAACGACCAGCCGCCGAGGATCCCGTCGAGGAAGCCGTTCATGTTCGCCCCGAATCGCTGACCTCGTCCGACGGGAATCGTCCAGTCCCACTGCGTCTTGATGGCGTGCCGCACGTTGTCGCTCGGGATCATCACGCGTCCATACGCGAAGCCGAGGAACGCCGAGCCGCCCTCGAGCGCGTACTGGTAGTTGAGATTCGCCGAGAAGCCCCGCGACAGACGCCGACGCAGGTCGATCTGGAGCGCATGGTAGTCGCTGAACGCGCCGCTATCGGTGACGTTGACCGCGTTGACCGCCGGGTTGAGGACGAACAGGTTGGCCGGCAGGCCCGCCGCAATCGCGTTGGCGCGGAACGTGGCCGATCCGTCGAGGTCCGCCGCGCCGTTGCCCGGCGACGGGTTACGGAAGGTCATGTCACCCGTGATGCCCGTCGCCGTCCAGTTGGTGCCCGTGTAGGCCGCCGCGTTGGTCGCGTCGGTGCGCGCGTTGAGGTACGCCAGATAGGTCGGCAGCGGCGCCGTGCCCGTGCCAGCGCCGAAGTAGGCGTAGCTGCCGACGCGTGAGCCCCCAGCGGCGTTGTTGGCCTGCAGGTTCGCCATCGCCGACTTGAACTCGTTGATGAAGCCGTTGAACTCGACGTCGCGCGAGTTGTAGTTCAGGCTCGACCACTGATTCCGGCCGTAGGTGCCCACGTACCGGAAGTCCACGGCCATGTCGCGCGAGATCGACCGCTGGAAGCTCAGCGACCAGCTGCGCGCCGACCCGACCTGGATGTCGGGGGCGAACGCGTTGAGGCTGTCCGCGCGGTTGGCCCGGATGTTGATCGGGTAGGTCGCGGTCGCCGGGAACGAGGCGTCGAACAGCCGATTGGTCTGCGACAGCAGGACCGGCCACGACTCGCCGGCCGGCACCAGCCCTGTGTTCACGTCGCGCGTCAGCGCGAGCGTGCTGCCCGGGTTGCCGCCGTAGAGGCCAGTGAAGGTGCTCATGCCCTGCCGTTCGAACGACTCGGAGTAGCCGCCGCGCAGCGTCGCCTGCTCGGGGCTGCCGAGGATCTTCCGCAGGAAGCCGCCCTGCACGTTGGGCTGCCACGCCACGCCGATGCTCGGCGAGACGTTGTTGTAGTCGATGTCGTACCCCTTCGTGCCGCCCGAGAGCTGGACGTACTCAGGCGTGACGCCCGAGTTGCTGCCGGGCGCGAAGAAGTTGCACTTGTTGAACGCCGTCGTGTTGGCACCCGCGCCCGACTGGCCGCACACCGAGGCAAACGACACGGCCGACATGGTGTCGTTGGTCGGGACGAATGGCAGCTGCAGGTCCCAGCGCACGCCGAGCGTCAACGTGAGGCCCGGCTTGGCGCGCCAGGTGTCCTGCGCAAACGCACTGACCGTGTCCATCCGGCCCTCGCGCTTGCGCGGGGAGTAGGGCACGTAGGTGTTGGTGGCCGGATCGAGCGCGACCTGCCCGTTGATGCTCGAGATCCGTCCCGTGAGCATCGCGTAGACGGCACGCGCGTCACCCAGGTTGCCCGTCGATGCTCCGGGGAAGTTCGTCGTGTTGAACATCCCGGCCGCCGGATCGAACGTCGTGTTGAAGCCCTGGTTGACCTGCTGGACGATCATCTGGGCCTGCTCCCACGCGGTCGCGCGCAGGAACGAACCGCCGAAGTTCAGGTTGTGGCTGCCGCGCTGCCAGTTGATGCTCTCATCGATGCTGTAGGTCGGCGCACTCCGCCAGCTCGGCCCGTTGGTGGTCCACCAGTCGGTCGCCAGCGGAATGACCACGGCGCGCCCGCCCATGTCCGCGAACGTCTGGGGCCCGTTACTCGACATCGCGCCGAAGCTCGACGATCCGCCGAGCGCGGTGATCCCGCCGCGCAACTCGCTGACGACGGTGGACGACAGGGTCGACCGCAGACTGACCGAGTACAGCGGACGGCTCGACGTGAACAGGCGGTAGTTCGGCGCGCCGGGGAAGCGGGCATCGGCGCCGTTCAGGTAGTCGGGGTCGCGCTGGGCCCAGATGGCCTGCCCCGACCCGCTCAGCCGGTGCTTCGTGCCGATGTTGTAATCGAGCTTCAGCGTCGGCTGATGCTCGAACAGCTTGCCCGGGCTCTGCCAGACGTAGCTGTTGAGCAGCGGATTGGTCGTCGAGGTCACCACACCCGACGTCTTGGTCGCGTTGTTGATGTTGTTGAGCAGCGTCATCGTGGTCGGGTCGTACGCCGCGATCTGCCCGTTGGCCGCCGCCAGCTGCATCACGTTGACGCGGCGCGTCTCGGTGCCGACGTTGTACAGGAACCAGCCGTCGAGCGTTTCGGGGTTGTACGTCGTGCGCGTCCGGGTGAAGCTGTTCGGGAACCGCAGCTGCTCGTAGTGGAAGAAGTAGAACGCCTTGCCGCGGCCGTCGTAGAGGCCCGGAATCGCAACCGGACCGCCCACACGGCCGCCGTACTGGTTGAGCTTGACCTCGTTCTTCGGCAGGCCGTTCCGCTCGTTGAACCAGTAGTTGGTGTTCATGCTCGGATCGCGGAAGTACTCGTAGGTGCTGCCTGAGAAGCTGTTCGTGCCCGAGCGCGTCGCGAAGTTGATCGTCACCGCGCCGCTGCCGCCCATCGCGGCACCCGACACGGCCGTCGTCACCGTCACGGCCTCGACCGCATCCTGCCGCGGCGTCACCGACGCGAAGAAGCCGTCGGTGGACCGCAGGAAGTTGTCGTTGTTGCTCACGCCGTCGAGCGTGATGTTGACCATCGAGTCTGGCAGGCCGTTGACGTTCGAATCGCGGTTGGTGCCCGTCGTGTTGACGCCGGGCAGGAACGTGACCGCGTTGAGCGCATTGCGCGTCGGCGTCGGCATCCGGTTCAGCTGATCGGCGTTGAGCGTCGATGACACCGTCGCCGTCTGCGTGTTGACGAGTTCCGCGCTGCTCGCGACCGTGATCGTCTCGCTCAGCGCGCCGACCTCGAGCACCGGCTTGAGGGTCGTCGGCGTGCCAGGTGCCACGCGCACCGCGTCAACCACCGCCGTCTTGAAGCCCTGGAGCGTAACCGTGACCTTGTACGTGCCTGCCGGCAGGGATGGCGCGGAGAACGCGCCCTCACCGTTGGTGATGACCGTGACCGACGTCCCCGAGGCATTGGTCACGACGACCGTCGCGCCCGGAATGACACCACCGCCGCTGTCAACGACGATGCCTGTGATGGATGACGTGGAGCCGGCCTGCGCGAACGCAGAGCCGGTCGCGAGGCTCACGAGGAGTACCGGCTAGTACCAGTCGCTTCAGTGCTGTCTTCATGTTTCGCTTCCTCCGGGCTCGGTGCCGGGTGGGGGAACAGGCGAGGCAGGGGTCCCCCCTCGACACGACCGTGCACGAGTCCTGTATGCGGGGACGGTATACCGGAACTGGGGGACGGGCAACAAGAATGACGCTCCATTTGTCACGGTTCTAAGGGCCAGAATGCGATCAGATTGATGCGGGTGGTGTGGCCAGGGTGGCGAAAATTCAGCCAAGCCCCGGCGGGTGCCAATCAGTCGGGGACGGCCGTCCCGCTTGGTTGCACCTCAAGTGCCCTCCACTCCCGCACTTCAGGCGTCGGTGCCTGCACCTCGGGACGCCCTGCCCTCCCGCACGTCAGCCGTCAGTGCCAGCACCTCGGGCCCGTCGGTGCGTGCACCTCAAACGCCCAGCGTTCCCGCCCCTGAGCGTCAACCCCAGGCGTCTCCCGTCGCCATCTGGCGCTGGACCATGTCTCGATACTGTCCCCCCAGGCGCATCAGCTCGTCGTGGGTCCCCCGCTCCACCACACGGCCGTCGTCCATCAGCAGAATGAGATCCGCGCGCCGGATGGTGGACAGGCGATGCGCGATCATGAACGTGGTGCGCCCCGAGAGCAGCGTGGCCATCGAGGCCTGGATGAGCTGCTCGCTCTCGGTGTCGAGGTTGCTGGTGGCCTCGTCGAGGATCAGCACCTGCGGCGAGGCCAGAATCGCGCGCGCGATCGCGAGCCGTTGCTGTTGTCCGCCCGAGAGCTTCACGCCACGCTCGCCGACGAAGGTCCCGTAGCCTTCCGGCAGGCGGGCGATGAACTCGTGCGCATTCGCGCGCCGCGCCGCATCCTCCACCTCGGCATCGGTGGCGTCGTGCCGCCCGTACGCGATGTTGTCGCGCGCGGATCCGTCGAAGAGGAACACGTCCTGCTGGACGAGGGCGAGCAGGTGCCGATAGCTCGTGAGCCTGAGGTCTCGGATGTCGAGCCCGTTGAGCAGGATGCGACCGGACGTCGGATCGTGGAACCGCGCGACGAGGTCGGTGACGGTGGTCTTGCCGGCGCCGCTCCGCCCGACCAGCGCCACCACCGACCCGCCCGGCACCACCACGTCGACATCGCGAACGACGGGACGACCCGGCCGGTACTCGAACGTCACCTGCTCGAACCGGATCTCACGGACCGTCGCCGGCGCCTCGACCGCGCCCGGCCGATCGGGCTTGTCGTCCTCCATCGCCAACACTTCGAACACCCGTTCCATCGCCGCCAGCGATCGCTGGAGCTCGGAGAACGAGTTGACGATGTTCCAGACCGGATTGAGGAGGAGGAACGTGTACCACTGGAACGCCATGATGTCGCCGATGGACGCGCGACCGGACAGGCTGAGGTACCCGCCATACCAGATGATCACGACATTGACGCCGGATACGAGCAGGCCCCACGTGGTCCAGAGGACCATCTCGCGGCGGTTGGCGAAGAGCTCCTTGCGCAGCACGGTGTGCCGGCCGCGCAGATACTCGGCCAGCTCGCGCGCCTCGCGGCCGAACGCCCGGACGACCCGGATGCCGCCGAACGTCTCTCCGACCCGGCCGTCGATCTGCTCGGCGTCCTTGCGCAGCGTGCGATAGATCGGCCGGACGCGCCGCGCCGACGCGAAGCTCATCAGCATCGCGCCCGGAATCACGGCCAGGGCCATCAGCGCGAGCCGCCAGTTGAGCGTCGTCAGGATGGCGATCGCGAGGAGCAGGCGGACGACCGAGATCGCCGGCGAAACAACTGCCATCTGTAGCAGACCCGTCGTCGTGTCCACGTCGCCCGTGAGGCGCGAAAGAATGCCTCCCGTCTTCATGTCCCAGAGCCGCGGCAGGGGCAGGTGCAGCAGGCGATCGTACAGCGCGCGACGCAGCGTGAGCATGACGCGGATGTTGAGGAGCTTCTGGCGGTAGTCCTTGATGACGCTGGCCAGCGTCGAGAGCAGGATGACGCCGAGAAAGAGCGCGCCTGCCGCGTGCAGCCGCGAGAATCGCGAGGCCGTGTCGAGCGTCGTGTTGAGCAGGACGCCGTCGATGATGAACCGCATGAACAGCGGCTCGATCATCGAGAGTCCCGCTGCCAGCAGCGCGAGCAGGAAGACGACCCCCACCGAGAGCCGGTGCGGCCACAACCACTTCAAATACTCGCGGAGATAGGCGCGACGGGCGAGGCGGCGGGCCTCGGGGGACTTCGCCGCGGCCTCGTCGGGGGGCACCTCCCCAGATCCGCTGGCAGGGTCGGGCCCTGGCTCGCCCGGCGCAGTCGGTTCGGAGGTCGCGGCCGGTGTGTCCCGTGTCTCGTCGGGGTCCTCGAGCCGGCCACGACGGGTACTGCTCGACGAACTGGAGATACCGGCGGCGGGACGAGCGCGGAGCCCCGGGCGAGGACATCGAGGCTAGAACGTATAGCCGAGACTGAAGGTCAGAGGCACCGCAACGCCGGCGTTCCTGGCAAAGAGGTTACCGTTCGAGTAATGGCTGATGAACACGCCGACCATGGCGCGCCGGTCCCGGCCCAGAAACGCGCCAATCCCCATCATGTCCTGGAACGTGAACCGGTTCGTGCCAATCTCCTCGCCGTCCAGCACCTTGGCCGAGATGAACGTGGGGCCGGCCACCGAGTACGACAGAAAGAGGTCGGCATGGTCCGCACGCACGAGCGTGAACCGCAACACGGGATAGAGAGAAATCGCGCCGAAGGCCTCGTTCCGGTCACGGCTGCGCCAGAACGCCACGCTCGCGCCCAGGTCAACGGCCAGCAGCCGGCGCGTGTGGAACACGTTGCGCTCGTACCGCAGCGCGGCCCCGCGACCCACGCCGACGCGCCCGCCCCAGAAGACCGGCACCTTGGACGAGAGCAGACGATTGGCCCCGAACCCGGCCGACTGGTGCGCGTACTCGACCCGCACCACGTGCTCGGGCACGACGTGATCGTCGGCGCGTGGTGCGGCGCGCGCCGCCGACAACGGGCGGAGGGTGTACTTGACGCCGCTCGAGAAGAACAGGGTGCGCGGCTGCTGGACCCGGTCGCGCCCGGACAGAAAGGTGACCGACGTCACGGCGTCCCAGACCGGTGTGAGCCGGTACTCCAGGCCGGCACCCAGCACCAGCGCGGGCGCCAGGGCGTCGTCGATGACGGGCACGTCGCGATGGGCGAACCCGCGGCGGTTGGTCATGCCCGCGCCGATGTCGCCAGTGAGGGCGAGCCGATCGCGTACCGGCAGGCGTCCGCGGACCGTCAGGGCCGCCGAGACCACCCAGACCGAGTCGCTGGACTTGGCGTCGTTGATGTCGTCATACCGGACGAACTTGACCGCACGGATGTAGCTGGTGTGCACCGAGACGTGGCGCGAGATTTCGTGTCCGAAGAGCACGATGCTGCCGGCCGCCCGGGGCACGGCGATGGACCGGGCCGCGAACCCGGGGCGGAGTTGCGCCTGGGAGAAGGGATAGTCGATCAGGCCGACGTTGAGGCCGAAACTCGCCCCGTCGAGCCAGTCCGGGACCTGGGTCCGGGTGTCGGGCTTCCGAACGGGCGCGGTGGCGTCCGCCTGCCGCGCAAACACGTCAGCCGCCGGGCCGGTCAGCAGGAGCCAGGCCATCACCGCCGTCACGCCACGCATCACTGGTATCCCCCCACGAGACTCTCGGCCAAAGCCCCGCCGTGCAGTAGAGTGCGATCGATGACGCTCGACAGGTCGCCACGCCCGTGTCCGGATTGCGACGAACCGGCGCCGTTCACGTTCATCGACACCGCCGGCGTCGGCGCGTGGAAGCTGGGGGACGGATTCAACACGACGCCCGACACGGTGCACTTCGTCTGCTTTCCGTGCGGCAAAGCCTGGAAGCAGCGCCTGGACGGCCCGCTGACCCCGGACGTCATCGGCGACATCGCGTTCTTCACGTGCCGGCAGGCGGACTGCGGGATGACGCTGGTCGTGACCCGCGAGTCAGCTACGCCGACGTCGGTCGAACTCGCCTGTGGCCACGGCCACCGGTCCGTCGTCGTGGGAACCGAGGACGGCGGGTTGACGCTGAGATCCGAAGCTTAGGGGGTCGTACCTCGCTTGTGGAAAACTCCGGGGACGTCGGCGGAACGGTGTCCCCGGAGTTTTCCACAAATCGAGGGACGACCCCGTCTCACTTCGCCAGCGCCGCAATCGCGGACTGGAGCATCCGGACCTTGCCCGGATCCGACGAGCCAGTCACGTCACCGCCGACCTGCGTGGCCAGCGTCGTGAGCGCCGTCCGGCGCTGGTTGCCGTTGAGCTTCTCGGCGGCGCCGATCGCCGCCCGCACGGCCGTGAGCCGCGCGGGCGTCAGGCCCTTCGACCGTTCGAGCTGGTCCAGGTAGGCCTTGGCCATCGCAAAGCTCGGCGGCCAGGTGATTTTCGGCTGGCCCTGCGCGTTGAGATAGTCGAGCTTGACCGTGTTCGCCGCGTCGATCTCGTTCTGCGTGAGCAGCGCGTTGGGGAGCAACTCGAACAGGTCGAGGCCGCGCACGATCTCCGAACTCACGAGCAGGCCGTTGTACCAGTAGACGGACCATGACCCGGCCGTCGTGATCCGATCCGCATACACGGGTCCCCGATCGAAATAGGCCATCTCGAACGGCTTGGCCGGGTCGGTCCAGTCGAACACCGAGATGCCGCCCTGGTACCAGGCCTGCACCATGATGTCGCGGCCGGGCACCGGAATCAGCGAGCCGTTGTGCGCCACGCAGTTCTCCTGCGCGGTCTGCGCGGCCGGCATCTTGTAGTAGCTCTTGAACACCATCTTGTTGTTCTCGATGGCGAAGAGCGCGTTGGCGCCCCACTCGTACTTGTCCGTGTCGCGGCACCGCGGCGCGGTGCCGCCACCCCACTCGTCGGTGAAGAGCACCTTGGTGCCGTCGTTGTTGAACGTCGCCGAATGCCAGAACGACATGTTGGCGTCACCGACGTAGTCGATGCGCACCGGATGGGTCGCCTCGCGGATGTCGAGCAGCAGGCCGTACCCGCCGCAGGCGCCGCCGGCCAGCCCGACGGCCGGGTAGACCGTGATGTCGTGACACTGCGAGGGTCCGCCGCCACGCCCGCCGCGGCCGGGCCCTGCCGCCGCCGCGGCACCCGCGGCACCGCCAGCGACGACCACCGGTGCAGGAGGCGCTCCGGCAGGCGGCGCGCCCGCGGGCGGCGCAGGCACCGGAGGTGCCCCAGCCGGCGGCGCGCCCGCTGCGCCGCCACGGCCGCCACGCCCGGCACCGGCCGCCGCGTTGCGCTCCGGATTGGTCGGCGGGGGCGTGCGTTCGAGACCCTGGAAGATCCGCGCCGCGTTGACGATTGACGCTGTGGCCGGTGCGTTGAGCGGGACCTTGATGATTCCGATCTTGAAGAGCGACGACTCCGGTTCATCGCCCTTGTTGATGCAGCCCGGCATCTCCTCGGCGGGCCGCACGCCGGCCGAGCCCGATACGTAGATGTAGACGTTCTGCTTGTCAGCCGGGTCCTCGACCACGGTGTGCGTGTGCGAGCCCCGGCACGTCTGCACGCTCGTCAGGAGCTTCGGCGCGGCGATGTTGCCGATGTCGAAAATCCGGATCCCGCGCACGCGGTCCTTGCTGATCGGATCGGGAATGCCGCCGAACCCGCAGTCGGCGCGGCTACCCGTGGCCTCCGAGGACATGAACAGGAGGTTGCGGAAGACCGAGACGTCGTTCTGCGAGGCCGGGCATACGTAGTCGGCCACGCGCACGGGTCTCACGCGGTTCGAGATGTCGTAAATCGTGAACCCGTTGAAGTGCCCCTGCACCACGTAGTTGCCTGTCATCGCCAGGTCCGAGTGCCACGCGTCACGCGCCCTGTCACTCGGCGGCGTCGTCGAGACCAGCCTGACGTTCCAGGCTGCCTGGGCCGCGTCCCAGACACCAGCCTTGAGGCCCACACGCGGGTCGGGCGTGGGCGCCGTCGCCGACACGACCGGCGTCGCCGGGGCGGGCATCGCGGCTGGCGGTGCCGGGATGGCTGGCGGCGGCGCGCCACGGCCAGCCGGGGCCGCAATGACTGGCGCGCCGGCCGGGGCGGTCGGTGCGGGCGCCTGGGGCGCGGGAGCCGGGGGCGGCGGAGCCGCTGCCGGCGCCGGTGCGACCACAGCGGGCGCCGAAGGCGGCGGTGCGGCCGGCGACGAGGGCGCGTTCTTGGGCGCACAGGCCGCCACGAACAGCAGAGCGACCGTACCGACCGAAAGCAGGGACTTGGATGTCGTCATGACTGAGGGACTCCGTTCTAGCGCGTCGCCGTCGCCAGGTCGCGCAACGCCGTTTGCAGCATCCGGACCTTGGCGGCGTCCGACGAGCCGGTCACGTCAGCACCGATCTGCGTGGCCAGCGTGGTGAGCGCCGTCCGGCGCTGGTTGCCATTGAGCTTCTCGGCCGCGCCAATGGCCGTCCGCACGGCCGTCAGCCGCGCCGGCGACAGGCCGTTCGACCGTTCGAGCTGGTCGAGGTAGGCCCTGGTCATCGCGAAGCTCGGCGGCCAGGTGATCTTCGGCTGGCCCTGCGCGTTGAGATAGTCGAGCTTCACCGTGTTGGCCGCGTCGATCTCGTTCTGCGTCAACAGCGCGTTGGGCAGCAGCTCCATGATGTCGAGCCCGCGGAAGATCTCCGAGCTCACCAGCAGGCCGTTGTACCAGTACACCGACCACGACCCGGCGCTGACGAGGCGCTCGGCGTTCATCGGCCCGCGATCGAAATAGGCCATCTCGAAGGGCTTGGCCGGATCGGTCCAGTCGAACACCGTGATGCCGCCCTGGTAGAAGGCCTGCACCATGATGTCGCGTCCCGGCACCGGGATCAGCGAGCCGTTGTGCGCCACGCAGTTCTCCTGCGCCGTCTGCGCGGCCGGCATCTTGTAGTAGCTCTTGAACACCATCTTGTTGTTCTCGATGGCGAAGAGCGCGTTGGCGCCCCACTCGAGCTTGTCCGTGTCGCGGCACCGCGGCGCGCTGCCGCCGCCCCACTCGTCGGAGAACAGCACCTTCTTGCCGTCGTTGCTGAACGTCGCCGAATGCCAGAACGACATATTGGCGTCGCCGACGTAGTCGATGCGCACCGGGTGCGTCGCCTCGCGGATGTCGAGCAGCAGGCCGTAGCCGCCGCAGGCCCCGCCGGCCAGACCGACGGCCGGATACACCGTGATGTCGTGGCACTGGGTCGGCCCGCCGCCGCGGCCGCCGGCCGCCGGGGCACCGGCCGCCGCACCCGCCGGGGCGCCACCGGCGACCACGGGTGCAGGCGGCGCACCGGCAGGTGGCGCACCCGCCGGGGGCGTCGCAGTCGGCGGGGCCCCGGTCGCCGGCGCCCCAGGGGCCGCGCCCGCGGCTCCGCCGCGACCGCCACGCCCGGCACCGGCCGCCGCGTTGCGCTCCGGATTGGTCGGGGGTGGCGTGCGCTCGAGGCCCTGGAAGATCCGCGCCGCGTTGACGATCGACGCCGCCCTTGGATTCTTCAGCGGCACTTTGATGATTTCGATCTTGAAGAGCGACGACTCCGGGGCATCACCCTTGTTGATGCAGCCCGCCAGCTCCTCGGCCGGGCGCACGCCCGACGATCCCGAGATGTAGATGTAGACGTTCTCCTTGTCAGCCGGATCCTCAACGACCGTATGGGTGTGCGATCCGCGACAGTTTTGCACCGAGGTCAGCAACACCGGCTTCGCGATGTTCGTGATGTCGAAAATGCGCACACCACGCACGCGCTCCTTGCTGATCGGACCGTCCGTGATGCCACCAAAGCCGCAGTCAGCACGACTCTGCGGCCCTTCGGACGACATGAACAACAGGTTCTTGTAGACCGACACGTCGTTCTGCGACGCCGGACACTCGTAGCTCGACGCCAGCACGGGTTTGGCGGGATTCGAAATGTCGAAGATCGCAAACCCGTTGTAGTGCCCCTGGATCGCGTACTTGCCGGTCATCGCCAGGTCCGAGTGTGTGGCGCCCAACGCGCGTCCCTCGGGCGGCGTGGTCGATAGGAGTTTCATGTTCCAGGCGGCTTGCCCAGCGTCCCACGCGCCCGCCTTCAGGCCCACGCGCGGATCCGGCGAGGGTTTGGTCGCCGAGACGATGGGCGTCACCGGCGTCGGCATCACAGCCGGCGGCGGCTCGGGCGGGGGCGGCGGCGTGCCTCCCGCGCGGCCTCCACGACCGCCGGCAGCGGCGGCAGCCGGCGCGGCGCCCGCCGCTGCGGGTGGAGTCGGCGTCGTCGGCGCGGGCGTCTGCACCGCAGGCGCCGGGACCGGCGTCGGAGCCGGCGGAGCGACGGCTGGCGTGGGCGTCGCGGCCGGCGCGGGCGTCGCGGCCGGCGACGAGGGCGCCGCCTTCGGCGCGCACGCAACTCCGAGCAGGACCGCGATCAAGCCCGACGTAAGGAAGTGCCTGGATCTCATAGACTGTGGACTCCGTTGAAAAACGCCGAATCGACGAGCGACTATCGCGATGACGTGCCGCCGCGCCCGGTCGGCACGGGGATGCCGTCGAGCATCTTCTGCATCCGGTCAATCTCGGTGGACTGATCGGCATAGACATCCGACGCAAAGCGGAACACCGTTTCGTCCTGGCCGGCGCCAGGCGACTTGAAGAGCACATCCACCATGCCGATGGCGCCCTCATGGTGCTTGATCATGAACGTCAGAAACAGGCGATCGAACTCGGCGCCGCGCGCCTTGTCCAGTTGCGCCATCTCCTCGTCGCTCAACATGCCCGGCATCAGCATGTCGTGCTCCATCTCCTTGCCGTCCATGACCATCTTCATCTTGTGACGCATGGACGTGGCCTCGGGCACGAACTGGCCGTGATCGGCCAGCCAGGTGCGCATCAACTGGATCTCGTCGCTCTGCCCGACGACGATCCGCTCGGCCAGAATCTGGATCTCTTTGCGTGCGCCGTGTGAGGCGGCCCATCGGCCCATCACCACGGCCTGTGCATGATGCGGAATCATGCCGCTCATGAATTCCACATCTGCTTTCGTAATGGTGTACCGAGCCGGACCGGCGGGTGCCGCCTTCGCCGCGGCGTCCGCCGGCGCGGTGCGGCCCTGCGCGGCCACCAGAGGCGACCCGGCCGGGCCAGCGGCCACCAAGGCTCCGACCGCCGCAGCAGCCAAAATCGCACGAAAAACTGGGCGTGTCATCGTCTGTAGCCTCCGGGAGGGACTCGGCCGGTGAACGGCCGCGATGCACGCATAGTAAGGGATCGGCGCGATGTTGTGAAGCCTCGCCGCCCGACGCGGCCGCCGCGCGGTGCCCCTACCGGCGACGCTGCTCGCGCGCGAGCAGCGTCTGCTTGCGCGCCACACCCCAGCGATAGCCGGCCACCGCGCCGTCCTGCCGGACGACGCGGTGGCAGGGAATCGCGACGGCGAGCACGTTGGCCGCACACGCGCGGGCCACCGCGCGCGCGCTGCCTGGGGCGCCGATCCGGCGCGCCACCTCGCCGTAGCTCGCCGTCTCGCCTGCGGGAATGCGGACGAGCGCGCGCCACACGCGCCGTTCGAACGCGGTGCCGCGGACGTCGAGCGGCAAGGCGACGCTCGTCGCCTGGCCATCGACCAGCGCCACCACGCGCGCGACCGCGGCGCGGAACGCCGCGTCGTCGCGCGTGAGGGTGGCGCGGGGAAACTGATCTGCGACCTCGCGCATGAGCCGCGCGGGGTCCTCGCCCAGCAGGATCGCGCAGACGCCCTTCTGGCTCATCGCCACCAGCACGTGCCCCAACGAGCACGGGCGCACCGCGACCTGCATCGCGACGCGCGCCCCGCCGGCGCGGTACTCGGACGCGGTCATCCCGAGCAGCGCGTCGGACGCCGCGTAGAAGCGGCCCCCAGAACCAAAGCCGGCGCTGTACATCGCGTCGGTGATGGTGGGACTCGACACCAGCAACTGACGAACGCGCCGGCCGCGCGCGCCGGCGGCGTACTCGCGCGGTGTGAGTCCCGTGGTGGCCTTGAACACGCGATGGAAGTGCGACGCGCTCAGACCGGCCGCCCGTGCGAGCGCCTCGAGCCGCGGCGGGCCATCCGTCGGCTCATCGAGCAGGCGGCATGCCGTGGTGACGATCGCGACATGCCGCGGTTCGACGCTCTCGGGATCGCAGCGTCGGCAGGCGCGGAACCCGGCCCGCACGGCCGCGACCGGGGTCTCGAAGAAACGGACATGCTCCCGGCGCGCGCGCCTCGCCGGGCACGACGGCCGGCAGAAGATGCCCGTCGTCGTCACGGCGAACACGAACCGGCCATCTGCGGCGCGATCGCGGGCCACGATCGAACGCCACTGCGTGTCGTCGTGGGCTTGATCCTCGCGGCGGTTCTGCGACGTCACCATCTCCATTGTGCGCTCCTCGACCACCGGGCGTGCGTGGGTGGTCGTGAAACAGCATGGCCCGGCGCGGATTCCTGACGCACTCCGCGGCTTGCGGTCAAATCCGTTGGATAGAATCGCTGGATGCCGATGCAGGCCCGGTCCCCGCACGAACACCACCGCGTCTCCACGCCGCTCGAACTCTTCTTCGACCTCGTCTTCGTCGTCGCGATCGCGCGCGCCGCCGCCGGCCTGCACCACGCGGTGGCCGAACAGCACATCAGTCATGGCCTGCTGGGCTTCGCGATGGTGTTCTTCGCGATCTGGTGGGCGTGGATGAACTTCACCTGGTTCGCCTCGGCCTACGACTGCGACGACGTGCCGTATCGCATCCTGGTGTTCGTGCAGATGAGCGGCGCGCTGGTGATGGCCGCGAGCATCGGGGCCATGTTCGAGGAGGGCCGGCCCAACATGGCGACGGTCGGCGGCTACGCGATCATGCGCGTCGCGATGGTGGGGCAATGGCTCCGCGCGGCCGCCTCCGATCCGCCGAGACGCCCCGCCGCGTTGCGATACGCGGGTGGTATCAGCGTGTTGCAGGTCGGGTGGCTGGTCCTCGGCCTGGTGGCGCCCGGGTCCCTGCCGGGCTTCGCGTTCCTGGTCGTGTGCGAGTTGGCCGTGCCGGTCTGGGCCGAACGGGCCTCGCCGACCCCGTGGCATCCGCATCACATCGCGGAGCGGTACGGCCTCCTGACGCTGATCGTCCTCGGCGAGTCGGTCCTGTCCGCGACGATGGCGGTGCAGGCGGCCGTCGAATCCGGCGAGCGCGCGACGACGCTGGCGCCGCTCGTCCTCGGAGGACTGCTGATCGTCTTCTCGTTGTGGTGGATCTATTTCGACCGCCCCGCCCATCCCCTGCTCGTCAGCCTGCGCACGGCCATTACCTGGGGATACGGGCACTACCTGGTCTTCGCGTCGGCGGCGGCGGTGGGGGCGGGGCTGGCCGTGGCGGTGGACCAGGCGGCGAAGCAGACGGCCATCGGACCAGTGGGTGCCGGTCTGGCGGTGTCCGTCCCGGTGGTCATCTTTCTCCTGACCCTCTGGGTGCTGCACCGCGGGCCCGCGCACCCTCGAACCCGGTGGCTCGCTCCCGCCGTGGCTCCGCTCATCCTGTCGGCGCCCCTGACTGGATACGGGGTGCCCCTCACAGGCCTGATTCTGGCCGGCGTGGTGGCGGTCACGGTGGTCGTCGCCGCCCCGGAGTCGGCCCACTGAGGTCATGGAAACTTTGCTGAGCGGCCAGGCCCAGGCGGTCGTATAGTGGTGCGTCTCCGTTTTTCCTTGAGAGGGCTGACTATGCGTGCTGTGTACATCTCTGCCTGTGCCATCGCTGCGGCGATGGTGCTTCCACTTGCGATTGACGCTCAGGGCGGCGCCCAGGCGGCGGGGCAAGCGGCCGGACAGGCCGCCGAGGCGGCGAGAGTCGTCGCCGGAGGCGGGATCTCCGTGCCCGGCTGGACCGGCAAGATCGACGCGAACGAAGAGAAGGCCGGCCAGGTCCTGAACAACGCCAAGCTGGCGCCGGAAGGGGCCGGCATGAAGGTGACGACGGGACCGGCCGTGACGTACTGGAATCCGAAGATGACCGCGGCCGGCGACTACACGGTCAAGGCGACGTTCAACGAGCCGCAGTACATGAACCTGAACACGCATCCCCACCCGTACGGGATCGTGATCGCCGGCAACGACCTCGGGACCGAGCAGCAGAGCTACCTCTACTGTGCGGCGTACGGTAACGGCACGTTCATCGTGCGCGGGTTTTCAGGCATGACGCCGTTCCAGATGAACGGCCGCCGCGGCGGCGGTGCGCCCTCGGTCAACCGCGCGGGCGGCCCCGGCCAGCCCGTGACTCAGGAGATCGCCCTGTCGGTCAAGGGCGACACCGTATCCTGCACGATCAACGGCGCCGTGGTGGCGAGCTATCCGAAGGCCGAAG
The DNA here is from genome assembly GCA_963738485.1 of uncultured Acidobacteriota bacterium. Lineage (GTDB taxonomy): Bacteria > Acidobacteriota > Vicinamibacteria > Vicinamibacterales > SCN-69-37 > CAVTWK01. The sequence continues at coordinate 184,913 of CAVTWK010000002.1, read as the reverse complement.
TCCTCGGCGCGGGCAAGCTCAAGTCCACGGACGGCGTGTACGGCATCCGCTTCGCCCACAACACCGAGGCCATCGTCACCGGCTTCGGCATGACGAAGAACTAGTCAGCGGGGTCGTACCTGGCTTGCCGAAAGGCAGGTACGACCCCTTTGTTCTCCTCGCCTGCCCCGCCTTCGCCAACCCGCGATCTCAGAATCTCCGCGAGATCCCCAACAACGCTCGCAGGACGCTCGTCGATTGCCCCTCCGTCTGGATGGTGGTCACTCGCACCCCGGCATCGAGTTGCCACGCCCCGGTCGCCTTCACGAAGCCGATCCCGGCCGTGAACGCCGGCTTGGTGACCGAGCCCGTCAGGTCCGCACCGAGCGAGACGCCGTACTGCGGCAGTGACGTGGTCACGTCGGCGCCAGCGAGCGTGAACGCGGGCTGCAGCACCACGCGAGCAACGCCGGCTTCCGCCAGCACGTAAGGCCTGAACGCCCGCGGGCCGCCGAGGAACACGCGCGCGCCGCCGCCGAAGAACCACGCCGGCGCCGTGATGGTGGCCGTGGCCGGCTGCCCCTGCGCCTGCTGCACATACGCGGCGACGGTCGCGGCCGCCTGTACCCGTCGCCGCGTGACGACGTCCTGGAGCCACACCGCCTCACCGACCAGTTCGATCTGGTCGTGCACGCGCCACGAGAGGTCGCCGCCGACCTGAGCGCCGACGTTCTCGACCGTCTGCACGCCCACCGTCGCACCGATGGTGCCGCGCGCGCCGGCTCGGGGCGTCTGTCCCGCAGCCGGGGACGACAGGCCCAGGGCCATCACGACACACACGACACTCCACATCCGCTTGATCATCGAGTTCTCCACTGGGTGGCCTACTTCCGGGTCGGGGCGTTTGCGCCGCGACTGTCTCGCCACGGCACGAGCACCACGTTCGACCGTTCGTCGAGCGTCTTGAAGTTCGGCCAATCTCGAGCGGGCGTGCTCACGAGATAACCCACCAGTTCGCCGACCCTGGGCCGCCACGTGTCCATCGGACCGCCCCAGGTGCCGTCTGGACCGATATTCTCGGTGTACTGACCGCTCTTGCAGGTCTGCCCCTTGCGGAGCCATTCGCCTGAGCCGCCGTACCACTGCCCATTGATGCGGGCGAAGTACCACTGGTTGCCCTCGACCTGCACGGCCGGGTCGTTGAAGAAGTTGGAGGTCGGCCACACGTTGCTCTTGGCGTGGTCCACGCACATATGGCCGTCACCTCCGTCCTGATCGACGTTGAGCACACGGTTGGTCTCAGGCCACGCCGACAGGTTCACGAACCGCTGGTAGTTGACGGTGCGCAGGTCGATCGTGGCGATGGTCGCGAAGGTCTGCACTGTCGAGAATGGGCTGGTCACGCCGTTGGCGGCATCGACGGCCTGCGCGCGCCAGTAGAAGGTGCCCTCGAGCGCCAGGTCGGAGGCGGGGACGAACGAGGTCGTGCCGTTGCCTTCCGGGACGGTGCCACTCTGGAGCACCGGGCTGAAGCCGCTGTTGGTGGCCAGGTCGAACCGATAGACCAGCGCGCCGGCCGGGCCCGTGCGGGCCACGTTTGTCACCGTCAACGTGGGCCGCAGGTTCGAGGTCGATGTGCCCGAAGCGGGCTGGGAAGGCGTCGGCGCGCCCAGAGTGACCGCGGGACCGACGGTGAACTTCGACGCGCTGCCAAACACGCCGACGGTGTCGCCGCTCGACGTGCGGACATGCCAGTAGTAGTCGCGGCCAGCCGGCAGGACGTCGAGCACCGTGGACGTCTGCCCGTTCGTGCCCTGGGCCACGTCCTTCGTGACGACCTTGCTGGCGAAGCCGGCGTCGGTCGCCACCTCGAACGTGTAGGTGACGGGCGCCCCGGTGTTGGTGACGAGCGCGTTCTGGACGGTCAAGGTCACGGGCTGGCTGAGGTTGGCGACCTGGGCGCCGTTGGCAGGCGCCTGCCCGACGGCCGTGGTGACGGTCGTCGAGCCGGCAGGCGTCGTGGGCGACTCGGCACACGAGACGACCGAGGTCGCAATGAGGACGCACAGCGTCGCGTTCCGAAACAACATGGATACCCGCCTGAAGAAGTGAAGTGGACTCGAGCGACGAAGGCGCCCAAGTCGCCGGTTGATCAACGCGAATGGACTCGCAAGACGAACGTGATGGTACGCGGGCGCGCGGAAGTGAGTCAACGCATTCTTTCAGAACAATCCGCATAATCAGGAACAAATCATCGACGCGTCGTCCGCGGCGAGAAAACTCCGCGGCGCAGCCGCCCTGTTCTGGTATTGATCTAGGCAATGACTCCCGTTGCGCGCAGGCGCGCGATGCCACGGCGCGGCCGTCCCCCGAAGTACGGCAGCCCGAGCCAGGTGGTCGCGGTGACCTTGCCGAGCGACGTCGTCGAGGCCCTGCGACGAATGCACTCGGACGTCGGCTGGGCGATCGTGTCGCTGGTCCGGCGAAGCAAGGCCGGTGTCGGGCGTGAGGCGCCGACGTCACACGCCGACCTGGTAGACGTGGGTGCCGGACAATCGCTGATTGTCGTCAATCCGGACCTGCTGTCGTTCCTGCCCGGCGTACAGATGGTCCCGCTGTCGCCGACGCAGGCTTTTCTCGCGCTCGAACCCGGTCGAGGCATGGCGGATCTGGAACTGGCGGTCGTGGATCACCTGGACCAGTTGCCTCCGGCTTCGGCCGAAGCGCGGGCCGTTGTCGAATTCCGGGCGCAACTTCGGCGATGGCGGAATGACCGGCACCTGGCATTTCAGTCGCGGTCGATCATTCTGGTCACGAAGGCCCCGGCGACATCACGCCGCGCGCGGCGGTAGAGGACGGGCGGGGTCAGACCCCGGCAGCAAAAACGGGGCGGACGGCATGGCCGTCCGCCCCGTCGTGTTACGGCGCCGCGGCGGTTAGAACGAGAACCGCACCTGCGCCTGAATCGACCGCGCCGCCTGGTAGCCCGTCGCGACGCCGAATCCCGCACCCCGCGGCAGCGAGCGCGCGGCGATGAGGTTGCCGCTCGCGTCATACGGCAGGTTGCTGACCGTTGCCGGGTCGTTGGGGCTGCTCAGGGTCATCGACGTGTTGCGGTTCGTGATGATGGCCTGGTTCGGCGCGTTGAACATGTCCACGCGCAGCTGGATGTTCTTCGCGCCCGGGAGCCGGATGTTGCGGGCGATCGACAGGTCGAGCCGGCTCTGGAAGCAGCCCTTCAGGTAGTTGTTGCCCGACTCGAGCCCGACACTGCCGACCAGCGGGCCCAGGAACGCGCCCGTGTTGAACTGACGGTAGACGTCGCCGCTGCAGCCCTCACCCGGATCGCCGTTCAGGCGAATGCGGGCACCGTAATCCGGTGAGCCCGTGAGGTTCACGTTGCCGCCGCCGTTCTGATAGCTGAAGCCAATCTGATAGGGCGCGCCCGTGGTCGCCTCCCAGATGCCCGAGAACTGCCAGTCGTTGATCACGACACCGACCGCCCGCCAGACCGAGGACTGACTGGTCACGTCGGGCAGATCCCACACGAAGTTGGCCTTGAGGTTGTGCCGGACCGGATCGGTCTGGAGCAGCTTGTCTGCGTCGGCCTGGTCCGCGCGATAGCGGTAGGACCCGTCCGGGGCGTGCTCGAGACGCGCTCCGCTGTTCCCCACGTTCGACAGGCTGATGGTGTCGTTGAAGCCGAACGACACGCCGTCCCTGAACCGGCGCTGGAACGACAGCTGGAGGGAGTGGTAGGTGTTCCAGCCGCGGCTGAGCTGCTGCGTGATCGCGCCGTAGCCCTTGAACGCGCGCATCTGCTCGTTCGGCACCGTGTTCGATCCGAGGAACGATGTCGCCACCGTCGCGTCCTGAGACTGCGGCAGGAACGTCGTCCCGAAGTCGATGGCGTTGAGGTTGGTGCCCTGATACTGGTTCCACGCGTGCTGGCCGACATAGGAGATGTCGAGCGCCGAGGCCCACGGCAGCGTCGTCTGCATGCCGAGGTTCCACTGCGTGGACGACGGGAGGCCGCCGGCGTACTCGAACACGCTCAGGGCCGGCGGACCCTGCGCGCCGCTGCCGAGCGACTTCAGATCGGCGTTGTTGACCGTGACGTTCTGCACCGCCGGCGGGTTGGTGACCTGGGCGTAGATCGAATTGCCACTCGGCCGATCGAAATACAGGCCCGCCCCGCCTCGCAGCACCAGCTTCTGGCCGCCGAGCACATCGTAGGCCGCGCCGACCCGCGGCGCGACGCCGAGCGTCGGCCATGTGTACGTCGTCTCGGTGATGCCCTGCCCGGACACGAACAGCCCGTTGGTCAGATTGCCGCTTCCCGGGACGATCGTCCCGATGAAGGGCGCCGACCCGACGCCCAGCAACGCGCCCGTGAGCGGGTGCCTGGCCTGGCGGTTGTTGCCCGAGCATGGGCTGGTGGTCACGCACCCGGCGGCGTACAGCGCCGGCGCCTGACTTGGGTCGAACTTCTCGGGCAGGAAGTTGGAGGCCTGCCCGAGCTTGTCGTACTGCGGCTGCTGACGGACCAGGCGCACGCCGTAGTCGAGCGTAAACCGCGGCGTGACCTTCCAGTTGTCCTGAATGTAGCCTTCGGTGTTGTCGTAGACGTAGCTGCCCTCGATGTAGGTGGACAGCTGATTGAACGACGACACGATGCCCAGCGCGGCGTTGGCGTAGCCGAACTGCGCATCCAGCGGATTGGTCGTGGCGTTGCTGAAGTTGTAGGTGCCGAACGTCGCGCCGCTGTTCTGCTGCTGGGCCTTGAAGCTGTGGGTGTTGTAGAACCCGCCCTTGACGGTGTGACTCCCGGCGACCTTGGTCAGGCTGATCGAGATGTCATGCGTCGAGTTGATGTTCAGGAACCCGGAGAACGGGATGTTCGGCGGCGCATTCGCGATGCGATTGCCCCAGGTGAAGTTGGGCGTGCGCAGCACCTGTCCGTTCACGAAGTACGACGGCTCGAGGCCGCTGAGGACCTTGTAGGCGTAGTAGTCCGGATTGAGCTGCAGCGCGTTCGGGAAGATCATCGGCAGGCCCATCAGCCCCGCGAGCTGACGGTCCGCCAGCGGGCTGTTGCCGATGCCGCTGCGACAGAAGGTCGGCCCGGTGCCGCCCTGCGCCAGGCCACAGCCGGCCAGTTCGTTCTGGCTGTGGCCGTACGTCGCTTCCAGGAACATCGTCGGCGACAACGAGTAGTTGGCCGAGATGGCGGTCGTCGAGACGATCGGCTTGTACTGCGCCGAGTCGTCGAAGCCCGGCATGTTGCCGTTGAACTGCTTGGTCGTCTGCTTCCAGCCCGAGTACTTGTAGCTGAGGCGCAGCGTCTGCGTGGCCTGATAGTCGAGTTTGACCGCCGGCTGCCAGGCGAGGGCCTTCTCCTCGGGCCGGGTGACCTGGTAGTTGTAGGCCAGACCCGCGGCGTCAGGAATGGTCGGCAGCGGGTAGAGCTTCAGGATGTTCAAGCCGGGTTGATAGAGCTGGCCCGTCGGAATCTTGCCGAGCACACCACCATCGGCGAAGCAGCCCGCCTGGTTGCTCGCGCTGCAGGCGGCCGTCCCCGCCGGGTTCTTGATGTACGGGAAGAGCGCGCCGTTGTTGTCGTAGGTGCGCGAGAAGTCACCGGCCCGCTCGAGCTCGGTCGGCACGCGATAGCGCACGACGTCGTTGCCTGCCGTCCGCGGGGCGTACTCGTGGCTGTAGAAGAAGAACACCCGGTTGCTGCCGCCGGGCTTGCCGACGGGGCCACCGAGCGAATAGCCGAAATCGCGTTCGCGCAGCACCGTCTTCGGATCGCCATTCAGCTGGTTCGTCCGGCTGTTGGAGTTCCAGTCCGAGTTGCGCTCGACGTCGTAGAGCGAGCCGTGGAACCGGTTGGTCCCGCTCTTGGTGACGGCGGTCACCTGGAGGCCGCTCGAGCGTCCGTACTCGGCCTGATAGCCGGACGTGAGCACCTTGACCTCCGCGATGGACTCGACATTCATCTGCAGGAGGATCGAGTTGCTGCCCGTGTCAACCGCCGACACGCCGTCGATCATGATGTTGTTGCCGCCACCCCCGCCGATGCGGTTGTTGCCCGACACACCCGGGGCCAGCGACGTCAGCGCCGTGAAGCTGCGATTGGCGATCGGCAGGTTCTCGACCGAGTCGGTGGCGATGGTGAACGACCGCTCGCCTGAGTTCGCCTGGACCAGGGGCGCCTCGCCACGGACCTCGACGATCTCGGTGGCCCCGCCGACCTCGAGCGTCAGGCTGTCGAGGGCGACGCGCGAGCCGGGACTCACGATGACGTTCGTTTGCTTCAGGGTCTTGAACGACGGCATCGACACTTCGAGGGTGTAGGTGCCGGCCGCGATGTTGGGCAGCACGAAGTCGCCGGCGCTGCTGGTGACCACGGGATTCGTCTTGGTGCCCCGGGCGTCGTTGGTGAGCACCACGGTGGCGCCGGGAATGACGCCGCCCTGGGCGTCCTTCACAGTGCCAGCCACCGTGCCCGTCGTGATCTGTCCTTCAGCCGACAGCGTCGCCGTCAGCCCGAAGACGAGCGTCAGTGCGACGATTCTCAGACGTACCCGTCCGATCATGGCAGCCTCCTCCGGTCCGGACCCACACGGTGCGGACCCTCGACTGAGACTGGAGGGATAGCCGTCTCGGCCGACACGGGCGTCAGGCGACCCGCCTGGGCGCCTGCCCCGAAGTCGCACGGCCCCATCCACTGTCAGCTTGATCGCGGATGGTATCCATGCAAGTACGGAATGTCTACGTCATTCGCAGGAGTTTTCTAGAACAATCTGAAATTTCAGCGTCCGCCGCAGCACCAGCCGGCATGGAACCGGTTCGACACCAGAACGCGAGAAAAGGTGGGGGGGTGGGGTCCGTGGAGGATCGCGCGACGCGAGGAGGAGAGGCAACCCGCGCGGCGGCCCTCGGGCCCGCCGCGCGGATTGCGGTCAGTGAGCGCTAGGCCAGCGCCGCCTTGCAGAACTGGACGCACTTGGCCATTTCCTTCACGGCGTCCGAGCCTTCAGGAATCTGATACTCGAGTTCGACCGACGCGGGGATTTTCCACTGGTTCTTCTTCACGAGCTGGAGGATCTCCTTGATCGGCGTTTCGCCCGTCCCCCACGGCAGGTTGAGCCCACAGTGGGCCGGCGAGGTGCGGTCCTTCAAGTGGTAGCTCGCAATGCGGCCGTGGTGCTTCTCCAGGAACTGCATCGGCGTGCCGCCGACGCTGCCGGCCGCGATCCAGTGCCCGAAGTCCACGTTCGCGGCGTTGCCCTTCGACACCGCGAACGCCTGGTCGAAGGCCGTCATGCTGCCCTGGGCGTGCGTGTGGTACGCCGCCACCATCTTGTGCTTGAGCGCCCAGTCGCCCACGCGCTTCAGCGTGGCGCCCGCATCGGGTCCGGACGGCAGTTCCGCCGTGACGTGGCTGGCGCCGAGCGTCTTGGCGACCGTGAACTGGAACTCCAGGTCCTCGTCCGACGCGTTCAGGCTCAGATTCTTCACCGCGTAGATGCTCACACCGGCGTCGTTGTAGAGCGTCCGCAGGTCCTTGAAGATCTGCATCGACAATCCCTGGCGCCACTTGCGGAGCTCTTCGGCCGCCGCCACCTGTTCGGGTGTCTGCTCGCCGCGCCCACCGCCACGCCCACCGGCCGGTGCGGCCGAGGCCGCCCCGATGGCCGCCGCACCAGCGGCCGCGCCCGCTCGGCCCGTGCCAGCAGGCGCGCCGCCTTCACGCCCGGGGGCGCACGGCACGCCGTTCCACGACGCGGTCAGGGTCGCCGGATCGACCGCGCCGCGCCCGCCACCGCCTCCGCCGCCGCGTCCGCCACCCGCGGCCGCCGCACCGCCGCGGCCGCCGCCGCCAGCACCGGCACTCGGCTGGAAGTTGGTCTTGGCGCGCGCCCAGGCGTCAACCGGGGCGCCCATCAATTCCACCGCGCTGATGCCGGAGTCGAGGATGTACTTCAGCACGGCCTCCGCACTCTGGTCAGGCATGCTGCGGTAGCTGTAGGTGATCGTGCCGATCTGGACACCGCCGAACATCGAGTTCGGTTTGATCTGGAGTGGCGCGGCGAAGAGCGACGCGGGCAGCCCCGCGTGAGCCAGCCCGACGGCCGGCACCGTGGCCAGCGCGATCCTGCCAAAGTCGCGGCGTGAATAGAGACTGCCTCTGTTCTGCTCGTTCATGATGTGGGCCTCCACTGGCCTGGCAGCTCGCCTGAGCTGTCCGATGTCTTGCCGGTGCGCCGAGACTACCGCAAATCGAGCCTGCCCGTGCGCGGCACCTCGAAGCGAAGCCCGCCCGCAGGTCACCGCCAGTGCCAGCACCTCGAAGCGAAGCCGCCAGCACCTCACCAGCGCGAAGCCGCCAGCCCCTCAGCGTCTGCGCCGGCCCCTCGAGGCGCAGCCACCAGCACCTCGAGCGCGCGAAGCCCCCAGCACCTCAGCGAAGCACCCTAAGGTGTCCAGATCTTCGACGCAGGTCCGCCCGCCAGCGCGAGCGTCAACTTGTTCAGGCGTTTGACGAACGCGGCCGGGTCTTCGAGTTCCCCACCCTCGGCGAGCACCGCCTGATCGAACAGAATCTGGCTCCAGTCCGAGAAGAGCGTCGCGTCCGATTCCTGCTTGAGGCGTTCGACGACGGGATGGGTCGGGTTGATCTCGAGCACCGGTTTGCTCGCGGGAATGGATTGGCCCGACGCCTTGAGCATGCGCTCGAGGTGCAGGCTCATGCCGTCCCGGTCGCTCACCAGACACGCCGGCGAGTCCGTCAGCCGCTGCGTGAGCCGCACCTCGCTGGCGCGATCGCCGAGCGCCTCCTTGATGCGCGTGAGGACATCCTTGTAGGCCTCGTCACTCGGGGCCTCCACGGACCTGGCGGCCTCGTCGCCGAGTTTCGAAAGATCCGAGATCGCCACTCGTCACTGACTGCAGCTTCTTGCCTTCGAACTCCGTGAGCGCCGAGACGACCCACTCATCCACGCGGTCGTACATCGAGCACGACCTCGACGCCGAGCTTCTGGAACACCTCGAGGTGCGGGCTGCTCTTCGCCGCCCCGAATCCATCGGCGGTGATGTAGTAAATCGTGTCCTGCCCGGGCTTCATCCGGCCGACGTAGTCAGCGAGCGAGGTGGTCTGCGTGGCCTGCCCGTCGTGCGTCGAGGCGTAGCGCAGCAGCTTCGCGACACGCTCCTTGTTGGCCATGTCCTCGACGATGCCTTCCTTGAACGCCCGGCCGAACTCACGCCAGAACGTCGCGTACTTCTCCGGATGGTTCGTCGCCAGGTCTTCGAGCACCCCAAGGACGCGTTTGACGGACGCGGTCCGGATCAGCGCGACGTCGGCGGAGTCCTGCAGGATCTCGCGTGAGACGTTGAGCGGCAGGTCGCTCGAGTCGATGACGCCGCGCACGAAGCGCAGGTAGGCCGGCATCAGCTTCTCCGCATCGTCCATCACGAACACGCGGCGGATGTAGAGCTTGATGCCGTGGCGATGGTCGCGATCCCACAGGTCGTAGGGCGCGCGCTGCGGGATGAACAGCAGCTGCGTGTACTCGTGCCGGCCCTCGACGCGCGCGTGGCTCCACGCCAGCGGGTTCTCGAAGTCGTGGGAGACGTGCTTGTAGAACTCCTGGTACTGCTCCTCGGTGACCTCGGACTTCGGCCGCGCCCAGAGCGCCGAGGCCTGGTTGACCTGCTCGTCCTCGTCGGTGACGACCTGCGCCTTCGCCTCGGCGTCCCACTGCTCCTTCTTCATCACGATCGGGACCGTGATGTGGTCCGAGTACTTGCGGAGGATCGCCCGCAGGGCGGACGTCGAGAGCAGGTCGTCGTGCTCAGGTCGCAGGTGGAGGATGACGTCGGTCCCTCGCGCGGCCTTGTCGGCCGCCTCGATCGTGTAGGCCCCGTCGCCATCGCTTTCCCAGCGCACCGCCTCCGAAGCCGGCGCCCCGGCCCGTCGCGTGAGCAGGGTGACCTTCGCCGAGACGATGAAGGACGAGTAGAAGCCGACGCCGAACTGGCCGATGAGCTGGGCGTCCTTGGCGCTGTCACCCAGTTGCTGGAAGAACTCCTTCGTGCCGGACTTGGCGATCGTCCCGATGTGGTCGATGACCTCCTGCCGCGACATGCCAATCCCGTTATCCGAGACCGTGATCGTTCGGGCCGCCTTGTCCACGGCCACGCGGACCTTGAACTCGGGGTCGTCCTCGAGCAGCGCCGGGTGGGCGATCCCGTCGAAGCGCAGCTTGTCGCACGCATCCGAGGCGTTCGAGACCAGCTCGCGCAGGAAGATCTCCTTGTTGCCGTACAAGGAGTGAATCATCAGATGGAGCAGCTGTTTGACTTCGGTCTGGAAGCCGAGCGTTTCTTTGACAGGCGCGTCGTTCATCCCACCATTATCGCGCCGCCGGGCGCGCTCGGCCACCCCGCTCACCGCACCTGGCCGGGGTCGCGCAGATGGTGGCGCTCGACAAGTCGCTGCTGACCGAACAGGCCGGCACGCTGCCAGTCACCAAGCTACAGCTCGTGCTGGCGGGCATCGACGTCGTCTTGGGCCGGTAGCTGGGGCGGCGCTGTCAGGGATCACCGCCTGCCCGGGTGCGAATCACTGCGGCTGACCGTGAATCTTGCGTCAACGACGTTGTCCGTAGCGCGCTAGAATCACCCATCCCCTACGCGAAGGCCTGAGATGATGCACCGACTGCTGCTCCTCGTGTTCGCGTTGGTTCAGACCGCTCCAGCGCCGGCCCCCGGGTGGCCGCAGTTCCGTGGACCCGACGGCACCGGCGTCGTGGCGGGTGCCAAGCTGTCACTCACGTGGAGCGAGACGAGTCACGTCACGTGGAAGACCGCGATCCATGGCCGCGCGTGGTCGTCGCCGGTCGTCCTCGGGAATCAGATCTGGGTCACGACCGCCACGCCGGACGGACGCGACCTCTCGGCGGTCGCGGTGGACGTCGCGACGGGCAAGGTGCTGCACGACCTCACGCTGTTCCATGTCGCGCAGCCGCAGGAGGGCCACACCTTCAACTCGTACGCGTCGCCGACGCCGGTGATCGAACCGGGTCGCGTCTATGTCACGTTCGGATCGCCCGGCACCGCCGCGCTCGACACGCGCACCGGCAAGGTGCTCTGGGAGCGGCGCGACCTCGACTGCAACCACTATCGCGGGGCCGGGTCGTCTCCGATTCTGTTCGGCGACCTGCTGCTCATGCACTTCGACGGCAGCGATCAGCAGTATCTCGTCGCGCTCGACAAGCGCACGGGCAAGACGGTGTGGAAGACGACGCGGTCGATCGATTTCAAGGACCTTGGGCCGGACGGGAAGCCGCAGGCCGAAGGCGACCTCCGGAAGGCGTTCTCGACGCCACACGTGACCACGGTCAACGGCAAGCCGCTGCTCATCAGCCTCGGCGCGAAGGCCACGTACGGCTACGACCCGCTGACGGGCCGCGAGATCTGGCGACTGGAAGAACGAAGCGCGCATTCGGCCAGCACGCGGCCGGTGTTCGGCCACGGCCTGCTGTTCTATCCGACCGGTTTCTCGACGGGCACGTTGATGGCAGTCCGCATGGACGGCACGGGCGACGTCACCTCGAGCCACGTCGCGTGGTCGATGCGCCGCGGTGTTCCCAACAAGCCGTCGCTGCTGCTCATCGGAGACCTGATCTACATGGTCAACGACACGGGCATCGCGAGCGCGGTCGAGGCGAAGACGGGACAGGTGGTCTGGACGGCGCGCGTCGGCGGCACGTTCTCGGCCTCGCCGGTGGCGACTGCCGATCGGATCTACCTCTTCGACGAGGACGGGCGCGCGACGGTCATCGCGACCGGCCGCGAGTTCAGGAAACTGGCCGAGAACGACCTCGCCGCCGGCTTCATGGCCTCGCCGGCGATCGTCGGCAACGCCTTGATTCTCCGAACCAAGACGCATCTCTACCGGATTGAGGACTGAGATCCTGTCCAGGCACCGGAAGACGACTCGGCCGCCCGGCGACTATTCGCCCGCTGCCGTCACCGACGTCGATCCAGATGAATGGCAGGATCCCGCGTTCCTCGAGCGCCTGGTTCCCGCGTCGATCAAGCTCTCGATTGGCGAGGGCGAAAAGAAGGTGCAGGACCTGCGCGTCGGTGGTTAGGGGGTCAGATCTCTCTTCCACAGAAACGGTGCCGCGGGTGCCAGATCTCGATACGATGTCGATCGAGATCTGGCACCGGCAGGGCCGTTTCTGTGGAAAAGAGATCTGACCCCCTACATGCGTGCGACGGTGATCGCCAGCAGGAAGAGCACGACGACGGCCGAGCAGCCGAAATAGATGACCGCGACGGCAAGACCCCTGAGCAGCGTTCTGGTCCACGTCTCGCCAAACACCCGATGGAGCGTCGCGAAGGCGTACCAGATCATGTACGCGAGGATCCCGGCCGTGATGAGGCTCGAAGCCGGCGGCCACGTAACCAGCCCGGCGACGATCGTCAACATAGTCAAGGCGAGAAACCACGCGGCGTGCAGGTGAAGTGCCGTGAAGAGATGCGGCACATACCTCGGGACCTTCCGCCGCCACGCCACGCTCGTCAGTAGCGCGAAGACTGGCAGGAGCAGGAACATGGCCTTGGGGAGCGCCGTGTTCAGCGCCTCGTTCAGTTGCTCGGGATTCGCCGCCGCCCGCTCGAGACGGTCGATGCCAATCACACGCGCGAGCGGCTGATCGGCGAACTGCTGGCGTTGCTCCGGGGTGAGCGTGGCCGTCCCGCCGTCTGCGAGGGAGATGCTCGCGATCTGCCGCAAGGGACGGCCGGTGGCGGCCTCGACGATGGGCTTGCTCACAAAGAACGCGACGCTGCAGGCAAGGTAGACCCGCAACGGCGACAGCCAGCGCGCCCTGCGACCAGCAAGGAAATCGGCGGTGAGCAGACCCGGGCGCACGACCAGCGTCTGCAGCGTCCGCGGCACTCTGCCGTCCCAATCCACCAACTCGTGCGTCGTCTCTTTGAGGAACTCGCCGAGCGTGACGTCCACCCGGCGCACGTGCTGGCCGCAGGTGGCGCAGTACGGCCCGCTGAGCGCGGCGCCACAGTTGGCGCACGGGTCCGGAAGGGTCGCGCTCATCGGCGGCAGTATAGGATGCCGCGATCGCTGACATGCTTGGACGCCCGCGGCGCGAGTACGTCTGAAGGTACTGGGCCAACATCGTGACGTGCTGGCGGAGGGGCGAAGTGCAGGGCTGCCCGCCAGGTGCGACCAAGCCTGCTCCGTCCCCTCAGCGGTGAAACAAGTCGAGGCCCCGCGCCGAGTGCTGATCAGGAGGTTCTGGCGGTAAGTGCAGGAGGTGCTGGTCAGTCCAGCGCGACGTGCCGACCGAAGGTGGAGGTGCTGGTCCCTTGCCCGGTGCGACCAAGCCTTCTCCGCCCCCCGTGGTGAGTCGCCTGAGCCCCGCCCGCCGCCGTTGCTCTGTGGTGAATGGCTTGCCGTCAGCCCTTCTCCGTCCCTCAGCGGTGAATCCCTGGCTCCCTCCGCCCCTCTGCGGTGAATTTCGGCACGCGACCCGAATATGCAGTACACTGAGAGACTCTCTCTGTACGATTCGGCTCACGCACGTCTCACGAAAGCGTAAAGGCACTCCATGGCAGCTTCAATGTCCGGCACTATCAAGCGTCTCGTCTCCGACAAGGGCTTCGGCTTCATTCTCGCAGGCGACGGCAACGAGTATTTCTTCCATTCGTCGGCGTGCGTGTCCGCACGATTCGACTCCCTCCGTGAAGGGCAGAACGTCACGTTCGACGTCGGCCAGGGCCCGAAGGGTCCGCGCGCCGAGAACGTCCGTCTCGTCTAGCCCGCCTGCCGCGCCCTCCGGGCGCTGCCTAACGGCACGGTCACACTCAGCCAAACCGCCCGCGCGGGTTCATCGTCGTCGAAAGGCGTCGAGAACGCCCGTGTGGGCGGGTTTTGGTGTGTACTGCCCGTCGAAGAGCAACGGCGTGTCGCCCACAATCCAGGTGTGCGCATCGGACACGCCCCAGAACGACACCGCCTCGCACCTGGGCTCGGCGACGCAAACCGCCACGATCGACTTGAACGCGACTCGCTGCGCTTCGAGACGTTGCTCGGTCGTCCCCGCCACGCTGTTCACCTTCACGTCCATCTCGCTGATGTGGACCCGCAGGCCCAGGTCCGCGATCCGCCGCATGTTCGAGGCGATGTTCCCGTCGGCCGGACGATTGTTGGCCGAGACGTGCATCTGCAGCCCGACGCCGTCGATCGGCACGCCGGCCTGAACCAGTCCCCGCACCAGCTCGTAAATCCGGTTCGACTTGGCGCCCGCGCCCTCCCCGCCGTAGTCGTTGTAGAACAGCAGCGCATCCGGGTCGGCCTCCCGCGCCAGCCGGAACGCCTGCGCGATGTAGCCCTCCCCGAGCTTCTGCGTGAAAATCGAATCCCGCAGTCCGCTGCCATCATCAGCCACCGCCTCGTTGACGACATCCCAGGCGTGGACGCGGCCGCGGAAGTGGGCGCCGACCGCACGGATGTGATCGGCGATCGCGGTGGTGAGGTCCGCGGGCGAGAGGCCGTTCACCCACGACGGCAGCGACTGGTGCCAGAGGAACGCATGGCCCTTGATGTCCATGCCGTTGGCCCGGCCGAAGGACACGATCGCGTCGCCGCCCGAGAAGTCGCGCGCGCCACGTGACGCTTCGATCGCGCCCCACTTCATCTCGTACTCCGCGGTCAGGTAGTTGAACTCGTTCCGCAGGGTGTTTGCATAGCGAGGATCGCTGAGCAGGCCTGACTTCACCGCCGCGCCGACGCGGCGCGCGCCCGCGGATGCCGCGGCCGCCTTCAGTGTGTCGCCGCTGGGCCCTGGCGTCGTCGGAGGCGTGGGCGTCGTGGGCTTGCTCCCGCACGCGGCGAGGAGCACGACGAGCGCCGTGAGAATGCCGACGAGACCGTCACGTCGATCGCGGGCAGGAGGCATGGGCTGCTCCGCAGCCTACAGGCCCACCGGCGGGCTGGCAACCCTTGGTAAACAGCCACAGCGCCGCGGCCGTCCTTCGGGTGTGCCGCACACACAGTCGCGTCTCGTGATGGCCGCAGGTCTCGCGTCCGGAGTCGCGGCGTGGCTGGGAGCCGCGTTACTCCTGGCCGGTCCGGGGGGCGCGGCAACGGTCGAGCCCTGGGCGCAGGTGGTGGCGGGGCAAGCGGGTCAGTCGGGCCCGCCGCCCACGGGCCAGACAGCCGCGCCGGGAACCGCGTTTCTGGCCGGTCAGGTCGTGGATCAGGCAGACGGGCGCGGAATCTCCGGCGCCTCCGTGGCGCTACAACGCGTGATGGGCGTCGGGGTCGGACAGGCCCGCCCGGTGGCGGAAGTGGTCACCGACGCCCAGGGCCGGTTCTTCTTCGCCAACCTGCCCGGCGGGTCCTATGCCCTGCGGAGCGCCAAGAACAGCTACGTCTCGCCGACGGCCACGACGCTCTCGCGCGCGATCGAGGTCGGCGATGGCGAGCGGGTCGTAGACCTGCGGATTCGCCTGTCCAAGCTCGCCGCCCTCAACGGCATCATTCGCGACGATGTCGGCGATCCAGTGGTCGGCATGTGGGTCTGGGCGGTGCGGCACGCGCTCGTGAACGGCCGGCGGACCTTCAGTCGGCCCGTCACCGCGGCCTCGGACGATCGCGGCATGTTCCGCTTCGGATCGCTGGTTCCCGGCGAGTACGTCGTCTGCGCGTGCGGGCGCGATCCGATCCCGTTCGACGGCATCCTGCTCACGACGTTGGCGGCCGACCCGTTGAGCCTGCTGGGCGTGGCCGCACGCGCGCTGACGGTCGGCGCGGATGCGGCCACCCTCGAGCCGGCGCTCCGCACGTATGCCCCGACGTTCTATCCCAACAGCGCGACCATCGCGCGCGCCACGCGCGTGACACTCGCGCCGGGCGAGGGCCGGAACGCCGTGGATATCGACGTCACGGCGGTGCGATCCACGCGCCTGTCAGGCACGATCGTGGGCGCGATGGGCGCCGTGCAAGCCTCGTCATTCCGCCTCCTGCCCGCGGGCGAGAGTGACGAGGCGGGCTTTCTCTCGACGCTGCCGCCCGCGCTCGTGCAGCCGAACGGCCGCTTCGATTTCGCCGGCGTGCCGCCCGGTCAGTACGTGCTGCGCGTCGTCCACTACCCGAGCGACCCGGCCGTGGGTGGCGCGCCCTCCGGTGCGGCGCTCGCGTTTCTCGGCGCCCGCGCCGCGTCGATGTCTCAGGCGAGCGGACGGGGCCTGACGAACGAACCGCCGCTCTGGGCTATCGAACCGATCTCCGTCGGCGACACCGGGGCCGCGGGCGTCTCGGTGGCCCTCCGCCGCGCGCCCAGCGTCAGGGGCCGCGTGGAGTTCATCGGGTCGGCGCCGCCACCCGCAGCGGCCATCCTCGGTCGCGCGGTCGTGATCCCCCAGCCGGTCACGTTTGACCCGGCCGGACTGGGATCCGTGGGCGCGCCTCGTCCACTCAACCCGGACGCCACCTTCACGATCCCTGGCGTCGTGCCAGGGCGGTACTCGCTCTTCGTTTCGGGCTTCCCCGGATGGCCGACGATGAAGTCCACGGTGATCGCTGGCGTCGATGTGACCGACCTGCCGATCGAGATCGATGCGGCGGACGTCAGCGACGTCGTCATCATCTTCTCCGATGTCCCGTTGGCGCGGATCACGGGGACGCTCGCGGCCACTGCGAACACCGTCGCGCAGACGACCGTCCTGCTGTTTCCGTCCGACCGCCGATACTGGCGGGATCCCGATGTCGCTCGCCGCCGCTTCCGCGCGATGCCTGTGAGTCGCAAGGGCGCGTTCGACGCCACGGGGCTCCCCGCCGGCGAGTACTTCGTCGCGGTGGTCCGCGACGACGACGCGAACGAGTGGCAGGAGACCAGCCGACTCGAGACGCTGTCACGAACGGCCCAACGCGTGCAGTTGCGTGACGGTGAGACCAGGACGTTGGAGGTCAAGCGATGACGGCGAAGCTCTGGCGCTCGGCCACGACTGCCGGCGTGTGGACGTGCGCGATCGCGATGGCTTCGTCGGCGCTCACAGCACAAGCACCGCCGCGTGACTCCGGGTTGCGCGCGCCCGCCGTGGCTGCGACAGGCACGGCCGTCCTGAGCGGCGTCGTGGTGAGTGCGGGCACCGACGCCAAGCCCTTGCGCCTCGCCTCCGTCGTAATCATCGGGGCCACGACAGGCACGCTCCGTGTCACCTCGTCGGATGCCAACGGGCGATTCTCGTTCACGGGGTTGCCGGCCGATCGCTATGTGGTGGGCGCGAGCAAGCCGCCGTTCCTGGGCGCGGTTGCAGGCGCGCGACGACCCGCCCGGACAGGCACGCCCATCGTCGTGAAGAACGGCGAAACCGTCGCCAACGTCACGGTGCGGCTGCCCCCGGGCGCGGCGATTTCGGGCTACATCACGGACGAACGGGGCGAGCCGGGCACGGGGGTGCTGGTCGGCCTCCAGCAGCGCCGTTCGCAAGGCGGCGAACGGGTGCTCGTTCCCGTCGCCAACACGACCGCGACAGACGAGCGGGGCCGCTATCGCATTCACAGCCTGCCCCCCGGTGAGTACCTGGTCGTGGCGATGCGGCAAGGCGGCGTGCCCGCGCGCGCCCTGACGGCCGCCGAGGTCGATGCTGCACTCAAGGGCGCGCGCGTGGCGTCTGCCGCGCCCGTCTCCACGAACATGAGCTACGCGCCGGTCTACTTTCCCGGAACCACGCGCGAGGCCAACGCGGCTTCCGTGCCCCTTGCTGCCGGCGAGGAGCGGCAGAACGTGGATCTGCGGCTGGAATTGGTGACGATGGCCATCGTTGAGGGCCGAGTGACGGCGAGCGACGGCCAGCCGGTGCCCGGCGTGACGATCTCATTCGGCAGCGCCGCAAATTCGGGCCCCCTGCAGTTCACACAGTTCGGTCGCGCCGGACCAGACGGGCGCTTCAGGTTCGCGAACATGACGCCCGGCACCTACACGCTCCTCGCCCGAGAGCCGGGCCAGGCGAGTCGCTTCGCCACCGCGCAGGTGGAGGTCGCCGGCGTGGATCAGTTCGGCCTGCAGCTCACCCTCGCGCCGCCACTGACGATCTCGGCGCGCCTCGCGTTCGAGGGCCTCACGCCTGCTCCCGCGCTGCGTGGCAGGCGCGTCCCGCTGCGGAACCTTGGGCCTGCGGTCAGCCCCGGGACCGGTCCGCAGGTCGGTCCCACAAGTGGCAGCGGTGCGTTCACGGTGACGGGCCTGGTACCCGGTCAATATGTGCTCGGCGGCCCGCTCTTCTTCGGCGCGTCGTCGGACAGCGTGACGTGGGCCCTGCAGTCAGTCGTCGTGGACGGACGGGACGTGACCGACCTGCCGCTCACGATCGCCTCCGACGCCCTGCCCAAGGACGTCGTCGTGACCTACAGCGATCGCTGGCAGGAGCTCTCGGGGCAGATCCGACAGCCCACGGGTGCTGCCGTCAGCGAGCACACGATCGTGTTGTTTCCTGCCGACAAGGCGTACTGGCTGTCGGGATCGCGCAGGATTCTCACCGCGCGACCGGGCACGGACGGCAGGTTCCGGCTAGGCGGACCAGGTCCGGGCACGGTGCCCGCCGGCGCGTATCTGATGGCGGCCGTGACCGATCTGGATCGGGACGAGCAGTTCGATCCGGCGTTTCTCAGCGCACTCGTCGCATCGGCCGTTGCCGTCACGATCCAGCCTGGTGAACAGAAGATTCAGGACGTCGTGATCAAGTAGACCGTCCGACGCCTCACCGCCCGCCAGCAGCCGGCCCGGCGGTCCGCGGGGCCACCATCGGCGCGTCGTCCAGGCCATCGGGATAGACCAGCATCAGGTTGTAGCGCTTCACCTCGGCGTTGAAGTGCGCCAGGGCACGTCGTCCGTCCTCGAGCCGACGGTTCGCCTCGGTCACGCGCTGATTGAAGGCCTGGCGTCGAACATCGAGTGCCTGCGCCTCGGCCGCGGTCGGTCCGCTGCGCCCCTCCGTATTGGCGGCCTCGACGCGGGCGTTGTGGTCGGCGAGGTCGCGCTCCAGTTCCCCGCGCTCACGCGCGATGTCGCGATCGAGCATGTCGAGGTCGATCCGGTCCGCGTCGAGCCGCGCGTTCTCCGCGTCGAGCCAGGCGCGCAACGCCGCGCGTTCCTCGGGGCTCGCCTCGATGCCCTCGAACGCGCCTTCGGATGACAACCGATGCAGCACCGCCTTGAACGCGGGGCCATGCGTGGTCGTGCGGTCGCCCGTCGTGAACAGGTAGGCGTGCGCCATCTCGTGGCACAGGGCCCGAAGCATCGCGCGGGGGTCGCCCTCGAGGGCCGGGTTCAGCAGGATCAGCGAGCGACCGCCCGCCTGGCCGAACATGCCTTCGAGCGTGAAGGTGTCACCGGCCAGCCCGCCGACCTCGGCGAGTGCCGGGTCCCAGCGCACGATCACGCGCGAAAGGGCGCCGGCGAAGTGCCGCACGTTGATGGCCTCGAAAGTCGCTTGCAGGTCGGGATCCGCGGGACGGCCGGCGTTCGCCTTGAGGATCTCGGCCTGGCGGGCTTCGACGGCGCTCAGGGGACCGGGCGTGGAGGCCAGGCTATCGAAGCCGGGCCCGACGCCGGCGGCCCACGCCCACAGCGCGAGGCCCGCGACGACCACGAGGCCGATCAGGGTTCGGACGGGGAGTCGGCGGTCGGGTGGGGTCAGACCGGGGTCAGACCACTGGGTTTCGTGGTCTGACCCCGGTCTGACCCCAACCGTATTCGCGTGACCGCAGCGTCGGCAGTTCACGAGCCGGCCGACGTCGCCGCCGACGGCGCCGATCCAGCCGTTGCACTGACCACAGCGAAAGTGAATCATCCGAACCTGACGACGAGTCGCCCCCGATACGAAGGGAATCGGCCGTCGCGCGGCCTTCTGCAACGTATGATTTCCCCATGCTCCGCCGTCCGCTGGCCCTCGCTGCGACCCTGACCCTCGTCGTCGGCCTGACCGGATGGCCGCCCCAGGGCTGGGCCGCCGCGGCCTTCCGCGCTGGCCAGGCTGCGGCGACCGCGCAGGCCCCAGCCGCGACGGCGTCGGCGCCCCTTCTCAGCAATCAGGAGTTCTGGCGTCTGGCCACCGAGTTCTCTGAGCCGGACGGCACGTTCCACTCCGAGAACCTGGTGTCGAACGAGATCCGTTTCCAACAGATGCTCCCTGAACTGGTCACCAAGGTGCCCACCGGTCGCGCGTACGTCGGCGTCGGCTCCGAACAGAACTTCACGTACATGGTCGCGGTGCGTCCGACGATGGCGTTCATCGTGGACATTCGCCGCGGCAACCTCGATCTGCACCTGCTCTACAAGGCGCTGTTCGAGTTGTCTGCCGACCGCGCCGAGTTCGTCTCGCGCCTGTTCTCGCTGCCGCAGCCGGCCGGCCTGACGCGCGCATCGACCGCGCAGCAGATCTTCGACGCCTACGCGCGGGTCCTCCCAAGCGAGGCGCTCTACAAGGCGAACCTCGCGGCCATCTACGCGCACCTCACGAAGACGCGCGGCATTGCGCTCGGCGCCGGCGACCGCGGGGGCATCGAGTACGTCTACTCCATGTGGTTCTCGTACGGCCCGCAACTGCGCTACTTCCTCAACGGTGGCGGGGGCGGTGGACGCGGTGGCGGAGGCGGGGGCCTGCCGACCTATGCGGAATTGATGACGACGACGGATGGAGCCGGACGGGCTCGGAGCTATCTGGCCACCGAAGCCAACTTCGCCTTCATCAAGGACATGCACGCGCGCAACCAGATTGTCCCCGTCGTCGGTAACTTCGGTGGACCACAGGCGCTCCGCGCCGTCGCCGCCTACCTCAAGCAGCGCCGAATGACAGTCGGCGCGTTCTACGCCTCGAACGTCGAGCAGTACCTTGAACGCGACGGCCTCTGGGAGAACTTCTGCGCCAGCGTCGCCACCATGCCGATGGACGCGCAGACGACGTTGATTCGATCGACGCGCGGCGGATTCAGCGGCGTCCGCGGGGGCGGCGGAGGAAGCGGATTCAGTCTCCAGTTGCTGCCGCTGTCGGCCGAGGTCAAGAGCTGTGCGCACCGGCCAGATGCCGCGGGGTCCTGAGGGGCGTGGGGTGCTCGCCGCCTGCTCTGCGCGCTCTCGCTTCGACGCGCGTAACGGGTACGGGGCCGGCTGATGTCGGATCGTCCCCTGCTGATAGACGCGGCGCGGCTGGTGGCCCTCCACACGCAAGCCGATGGCGCACGCTGGGGCCTGTCGGTGGACGCGTTCGCCGAGGTCCTGGAGGCGAGCGCCGCGCACGCCTTCGCCGGTCGCATCCCCACCGCCGCTGATCTCGATCGGCACGTGTCTGCCCTGCACCTGCCCGATCTCGCAATGGCAGCCGCCTGTGCGGCCGGCCACGAAGGCGCGTGGGACGCGTTCGTGCGCGACACCCGCCCTGGCCTGATGCGCGCCGCGGCGGCGATCGATCCAACGGGTCGCGCCATCGAGTTGGCAGACGCCCTGTACGGGGATCTGTTCGGCGTGCGCGAACGCGAGGGGCGACGCCAGTCCCTATTCCGCTACTTTCATGGCCGGAGCAGCCTCGCCACGTGGTTGCGAGCCCTGTTGTCGCAGCGCCACATCGACGAACTCCGTCGCACGCGCCGACTGGGCCCGCTGCCCGAACCTGACGAGGGGGTGCCGCTGCGGGTGACCCCGCCCGTCCTCGAGCCTGAGCGTCCGCGCTACCTCGCCGCCGTCTCGCGCGCGCTCGCGATGGCCGTCGCCGCCCTCGGGCCGCGGGATCGGCTGCGGCTCGGCGCGTACTACGCCCAACGCTTGACACTCGCCGAGATCGGACGTCTGCTGAAGGAACACGAGGCCAGCGTCTCGAGGCACCTGTCTCGGGTGCGGGGTGTCCTCAGAGAAGCCATCGAGCATCAGCTCCGGCACGTCGAAGGCATGACCGAGGCGGAAGTCGTGGCGTGCCTGCGGACCGTGCTCGATGACCCTGGCGCAATCACGCTCACGGGTCTGGTGGGCGAGGTGACCGGCGGCAAGAATGTCGGCCAGGATCGTTCCAGGAAATAGAGCGACTGTGACCATCCCCTTCGACCGCCCGCGCCGAGACCGCCCCGACGACGATTTCAATCGTCTGCTGGGACGCGGTGTGCCGGCGTCGTTGACCGACGACGGTCCGCACGTCGATCCCGAACAGCTGGCGGCGTGGGCCGACGACGGTCTGCCTGCGGCGAGCAAGGCCGAGGTGGACGCGCACCTGGCTGCCTGCGCGTCGTGTCAGGCCCTTGCCGCGGTCTTTGCGCGATCGGCGCCGGACGCGGCCGATAGTGCGTTCCCGGCAGCGGGCGCTGCCGCGAAGGCGGCAGCGGAAGCGGCCGTGCACGGCCCGGCGCGCGTGCTGCCCTGGACGCCGCTGCGCGTGGCCAAGTGGCTGGCGCCGGTGGCGGCGGCCGCGGCGGCGGTGATGATCTGGATGGTGCGACCCGATGACGGCCTCTCGTCGGTCACGCTGTCCGAACCGATGGGACAACAGGCCAGACAGGAGGCCGCGCCCTCGCCGGCGCCCGCGCTGCCCGGCAGCGCGTCGGCCGGGAACCTGGCGGCCGAGGCCCGCCGGGGCCCGCGGCGCCGGCACTCCGGCGGCTGGTCGAGAGCCCGCTACGGAGCGGCAGGCAGCACCAGCGGCCGTGAGCAACAAGGCGGCCGCGCCGGTCGGGCCGCCGGCGCCGGTCTTCGCCCCTGCGGCGCCGATCGCAGCGCCGATCGCCGCGCCACCGACGATCCTGCCGGCACCATCGCCACGATCGTTCGCAACTCCACCGCCTCCCGCCGCGACTCCACCGGCCGCCACCGCCGCGCGCGCCGCTCAGTCCGCTGACGCCGGCGCCAACGCAGCTGGGTTACTGCGCGACGCGGCCAATGACGCGAGCCGGCCCACGTTCGAGGTGGTCACACGACTGGCCGCGGCCGAATCGACGATGCCGATCCTGCCCGCGACGCCCCCGACCCCTGCAGGCGCAGGCCGCGGCGGTGGCGGCGCGCGCGCGATCGGCGCCGCGGGACAGGCCGGGATGCGAGCCGAGCAGGCGACGGTCCCTGTCCGTTGGCGGGTCGTCGGCGGCCGCCAGATTGAGCGGTCGCAGGACAACGGCGCGACGTGGCTGCCAGTCGCGGTCACCGTGCCGGCGCCGCTCCTGGCCGGGACGTCGCCAACGCCGCTGGTCTGCTGGCTGGTCGGCGAACGCGGCGTAGTGCTGCTCAGCACCGACGGCGCGCAGTTCACGCCGGTGACCGCACCAGCAGACGTCACCTTGTCGTCTGTCACGGCCTCCAGCCGCAGCGACGCCGTCGTCGTCACCTCCGACGGACGACGGTTTTCGACCACTGACGCCGGCCAGACCTGGCGTCCGCTGCAAGAAATTCTGCGCCCTCCGTTCTAGGGACATCACGGCGCGCCGCCTTCCGCGGCCGGCCGGCTCAGGGGGTGCCCCTGAGGGAGGTCCCGATGTCCCGTCACTCCCGTCGATTGCTGTTCGTACCCGCGACGTGTGCGCTCGCCGCCCTCGTCGTGACTGCCGCGCCCCTGGCTTCGTCACGCCCACCCGCGTCCGTCGTCGGGCCAGGATCAGGTCTTGCGCAGGCGGCGCCTCGTCCCATCCAGGTCGTCGTTCAGGGATCCGTCGTGGACGCGGCGCTGCGACCGGTGGCCAACGTGACCGTGACGCTGGAAGCCGGGACAACGGTGGTCAGCCGCACGACGACGGCAGCCGACGGCACGTTTCGGTTTGCGGCGGTGGCACCTGGCCGGTATCGCGTGCGGGCCCTGCGAGCGGGATTCACGACGCTCACCCGCGATCTGCAGGTTCCGTCAGACACCGCGACGCTCTCGTTGCCGCTCGTGCTGACGACGCCCGCCGATGAGAAGGCGATGGCGGACATGGCCGCGAACGCCGCGCGCACGGAGGCCGCCCCTTCCGCGCGTGGTGCCCTGCCTGGCGTTCCTTACAGCGCCCCTATGGGTTCGCCCGTCGCCGCACCGGTCCCCGCGCCGTTGAACAGACCGCCGGCCGGTGCCGGTGTTGCCGCCGGGCGCGGAGGCATGATGGCTGGACAGACGACGATGGCGCGCGAAGCGCAGTCCTGGCCAGACGCACGGCCCGCGCCATCCGGCGACCGCTACACGCGTGTGGCGCCCCACCGCTTCGAGTTCACGCGCACCAATCCGCTCTCGACCTTTGGCGCGGACGTGGACACGGCGTCGTACACGAACGTGCGCCGGATGATCGCCTCCGGGCAACTGCCGCCGAGCGCGGCCGTCCGCGCCGAAGAGTTCCTCAACTACTTCCGGTTCCCGTATGCCCCGCCGACCGACGGCCGTGCGGTGGCGTTGACGACGGAAATCAGCGACTGTCCGTGGGCGCCGGGTCACAAGCTCGTGCTCATCGGCGCGAGGGCAGACGCCTCGGCCGACCGCGAGATCGCCGGACGCAACATGGTGCTGCTCGTGGACGTCTCCGGATCGATGGCCCCTGCCGATCGCCTGCCGATGCTGCAGAGTGCGCTAGGGATGTTCGTGGACACGCTCCGGCCCGATGACCAGATCTCGATCGTGACCTACGCCGGATCGAGCGGCGTGGCGCTGCCGCCGACCCAGGCGCGCCAGCGCGACGTGATCCAGCGCGCGATCGCGCGGCTCGGTGCCGGCGGTTCGACCAACGGCGCGCAGGGCCTGCAGATGGCCTATCGCCTCGCCCGTCAGTCGTTCGTGCCCGGTGGCGTCAACCGCGTGATTCTCGCCACTGATGGTGACTTCAACGTGGGCGTGACCAGCAACGACGAACTGCTGTCGCTCGTCGAGCGGCAGAAGGACTCAGGCATCTTCCTGTCGGTCCTCGGCGTCGGCAGCGGGCAACCTGAACGACTCGATGATGGAGCTGATTGCCGACCGCGGCAACGGCCACTACTCGTATCTCGACTCGATCCAGGAGGCGCGGCGCGTGCTCGTGCGCGAGGCCGGTTCCACGCTCGAGATCGTCGCGCGTGACGTGAAGTTCCAGGTGGAGTTCAACCCGGCGCTGGTGGCGGCGTGGAAGCAGATCGGCTACGAAAACCGCGCGCTGGCCGCTGAGGACTTCAACAACGATCGCAAGGACGGCGGCGAGATGGGCGCGGGCCACACGGTGACCGCGCTCTACGAGATCGTGCCTGTGGGCGTGCCCCTGCCCGGCAACGGCGACAGCGACACCGCCGGGCGGCCGTCCGTCGATCCGCTCAGGTACCAGCCGTCCACGCCGGGCGCGCCGACGCCCGCGGCGCGGCCGACGGTGCCCGCCCCGAGCGGGGAATGGCTGACGGTGAAGGCGCGGTATCAGGCGCCAGAAGGCGGGACGAGCACGCTCGTGTCGAAGGCGCTGCGTAGCAGTGAGCGCGCCACGTGGCTGCCGCTCGCCGCGACGGTCGCCGAGTTCGCGATGCTGCTGCGGGATCACCCCGCCGACGCGGGCCGCTGGTCCGCTCTCGAACGACGCGCCGCACGCGTGGTCGCACCGGCGAGTCTGGCAACCGAAGTGCGCGAGCTCGTCGAACTCGTGGCGACCGCGAGCGGCCTGAGTCGAATCGGGCCGCGCGGCAGGGGCGACGACTGGCAGCGCCCTGTCCGGTAGGGTTGGGGTGGGGACGCGCGCGGCTGGACCGCGCGCGTCCCCCCATGCCTAGCGGCGCCGACGCATCAACCAGACGGCGGTCGCTGCCAGGCCACTGCCGAAAAGCAGAAGTGTCGCGGGCTCCGGCGTGCTCGTCCCTGACACGGCCCGCGTCTCGTCGAAGAACACCTGGTCCTGGGCGCGCCGGTCACCCAGCCACAGGTTCAGCACACGGACGCCGTCGTTGGTCCAGCCGGCCGCCACCGCCGCCTCGGCCTGACTGATCAACAACGCCGACCCGTCGACGTGAGACGCCCACTCGCCCTCGAGGAACCAGATCGCGGCCTGGATCGCGTCAGATTCAAACTCGCCCACCAGATTTCCGTGAAAGAAGCTCGAGAAGATCCAGGCCGTCTCGAGGCTGATGGGGTCGCTGGCCGGCAGGTCATCGGCAAAGTCGGTGATCGACCTGACCGTGAACGTGTCCGTGTAGTTGATGTACTGCGACATCTGGAGGCAGAACGTCTCGACGTCGACCGCGCCCCCGCTACCGAGCAGGTCCAGGCTGAACAGCCCACCGCCCAGGGTTCCCTGTGACGACACGAACTTCAGACCGTCCCCGACGCTGATAGGAGCCGCCGCGGTGGGCGCGGCCAACCCGAACGATGCGGCGCTGATCGCCGCGGTGAGAATCGCCTTCTTCATGAACATGCAAGGCCCTGCTTCCCTGGACCAATCGGCATGCGTGAGTCGATGTTCGAATGGGGAACCGCGGTGCACACCGTGGCACACCGAGACACTCGCCGCTCCTGAAGGCGGCCGGCGGCCGGCCGATTTCAGACCCGTGCGAGTCGCCTCGGCCTGGGCCACCAGGGCACGTGTCTCATGGGCGGTCACGGCGATGGCCGTCATGGCCGCCTGTGCGGTGCTGTCGAGCCACACGCCGGGCTCGTCTGTCCGTGCAGCCGGCGACGGCGACACCGACACGGGCACCATCGACGGCACGGTCGCGGTGGTCGCCAAGTCGTCACGTCGCCTGGCGTCGGCCGGCGCCTATCCCTCGCGGACCATCGGGCTCCCCGGCGGGCACGACGCCTCTGAACTGGCGAACGTCGTCGTCTTCGTCAAGACGCCACCGACCGCCGTGAAGCCCATGCGCGCGGCCATCCGACAGGTGGACGAGGAGTTCGTGCCGCACCTGGTCGCCGTGACCACGGGCTCGACGGTCGAGTTCCCCAACGAGGACCTCATCTTCCATAACGTCTTCTCGCTGTCGCGCGCGGCGAGCTTCGATCTGGGCCGGTATCCGCGCGGATCGGCGCGGTCGCGGGTGTTCTCCAAGGCCGGGCTGGTGAAAGTCTTCTGCCAGCTGCACTCTCACATGAGCGCGATGATCCGGCTCTTCGATCATCCGTTCTTCGCGGTCCCGTCAGGCGATGGCCGGTTCTCGCTCACGGGCCTGGCGCCAGGCGCGTACGAGGTCGTGGCCTGGCACGAACGGGTCGGCGAGGTGACGCGGCGCGCCACGGTCGTCGCCGGCCAGACGACACCCCTGACGTTCTCGCTTCCACTCACGGACGTCCAATGACCGGACCGCCTGTCGCTCGCCCCCGCGCCCGGCGCCTCATCGTCAAGGTGCTCGGCGTGAGCTTCGCCGTGACGGCCTCGGTCCTCGCCGCCGTGCTGCTGCTGCTGTCGTGGCAAACGCGCGAGCGGCTGACACGGGCGATCGTCGAGAACCTCGAGTCGAGCCAGGCGCGCTTCTCCGAGCTCGAGGCCCGGCGACAACGCGAGCGCCGGCTGCAGGCGGCCACGCTGGCCGAAAACCCGACGCTCAAGGCGGCGATCGACACCTATCAGGCCGAGGCGCGTGACCCCGTGTCGTCGAAATCCCTGCGCCGCACGATTCAGGTGGAACTCGAGAAGCTCCAGCATCTGCTCGACGTGCCCGCGCTCTCGGTCACCGATGCGCGCGGTGTGGTGCTGGCCAGTGCGGGTCCACGGTCGGGCGACTGGATCCCAGGCCATATGGTGGCGCTCCGCGGCGCGGCCACTGACGGCACGGCCGAAGACGTCGTCAGGCAGGGCGGCCAGACCTACCTGACGACCATCGTGCCGCTGCACCTCGGCGATGACGTGATCGGCGACTTCTGTCTGGCGTTCCCCATCGATGACACCTATGCCCGCACGCTCGCGACCGAGGCACAGGCCGATATCGCGGTACTCATCGGCGGGCGCGTGGTGGCCGGCTCGTTGGCGGTCGACCTGCGGCCCGTCGTCGAGCGCCTCGCGCTGCCGGCGAGCGGGTCGGTGGCGCTCGAGGGGCACGAGTTCGTCGTCCGGCGCCTGGTCTCGGTCGGCAACGCGCAGATCTACGCGATCGGCGATGTCGGCGCCGCGCGCCGCGCCGCCACCGACGAAGCCGCACGCGTGCTGCTGGTCGTCGGCATCGGCGCGCTGCTGCTGGCCGGCGCGGGCAGCTGGTGGCTCGCACGGCATCTGGCCTCACCGATCGACCTGCTGCGGACGACACTGGCGCAGATGGCCACCGCACGAGATTTCGAACGTCCGCTGCCGAAGACCGGGACGAGCTTCGAACTGGACGCGCTGACCGACACGTTCGATGCGCTCCGCCAGGCGGTGTCGCTTGCCGAGGCCGAGTCCGAGGCGACCTATCTCGGCGTCATCGGCGCGCTGGCTGCCGCGCTCGACGCGCGGGACCCGTACACGGCGGGCCACTCCGAGCGCGTGGCCAACCTCTCGGTGGCGATCGGCCGTCACATGCAGCTGCCGGAGGCCGAACTCGAGACGCTCCGGCTGGGTGCCCTGCTGCATGACATCGGCAAGATCGGCGTGAGCGACGCGGTGCTGCGCAAGCCTGGCACGCTGACCGAAGACGAGTTCGAACAGATCAAGCGACATCCCGAACTGGGCGCGCGCATCCTCCGACCGCTGCACTTCCTGGCCGAGCAGCTCGCCATCGTCGAACTGCACCACGAACAGCCCGATGGCCGCGGGTATCCGCACGGGCTCAAGGGAGACGCGATTCCGCTCGCGGCCCACATCGTCCATGTCGCCGATGCGTTCGACGCCATCACCAGCGCGCGCGCCTATCGCCCGGGGCGGCCGGCCACCGAGGCGATGGCCGAGCTCTGGCAGCACGCCGGCACGGGTTTCGAGCTGTCGGTCGTGCAGGCGATGGCAGCGATGCCGGCCTCGGTCGTGATGAAGCCGCCGGCCCCGGCGCTGGCGCGCGAGGAGGGCGAGGGTGCCCCGGCGGGCGCGCTCGTGCCGTTTCGCAACCGCAGTGCCACCGCGCTGCGCCGCACGGCGGGGTGAAGCGGCATGAGACAGCCGGACCGCGCGCGCCGCCTCGCACTCGTGGTCCTCGCGTCGGGTGTCGCGCTCGCCGGGTCGAGTCCCGCCCTGGCCCAGGAGGGCGGGCCGCTGTCCGGCCGCCGCGTCGCCATCGACTCAGTGATTGGGACGCAGGACTTCTTCGGTGAAGACCGGGACTGGCCGACACAGGTCGTCTTCGACACCTTCATGACGGCCCAGCCACGGCCCGGCTGGCAGGTCTCGTTTCGGCCGAAACTGTGGCGGACCAGCGGGGCCTGGGAACTCCTCGTCGATCAGGCCTCGATCCGCCACGAGTTCCGCGCCGTCACGCACTGGCGCGTCGAGGCCGGCATCTTCCCGTCGCCCATCGGCTACGGGATCATGGAGAACCGTCCCAACATCAACGCAGGCGGCCGGCGGTGGCACCGGCCGTACTACATGCCCCTGCCGAAGCTGGCGCCGGGGTTTCCGCAGACGTCGCTGATCTCGACCGTCTACCCTGCGGGCCTCAGTGTCTCGACCTCCGCGACGCACTGGGACCTGCGCGGGGCCCTCGTCAACAAGGCGCCGATCCAGTTCTGGCACGGCGAACCGCAGGTGCCGCGCGAGCGCCCACACGATCGTCGGCGGGGGTGTCACGCCGCGGCAGGGCCTGCGAGTCGGCGTGGGCGCGGCCTGGGGCGAGGCCGCGCGCGCGGCGGCCGATGCGCGGACGCCGCGGTATCGCATGCTCAACGTCGAGGGCGAGTGGGCGTTCGGCCACACGAAGCTGAGTGGCGAGTGGGTCCGTGACCGCTTCACGCTGACGGCCGGGCCCGCGATCGCGCGAGGCTGGACGCTCCAGGGGCAGCACACGCTGACGCCGCGGCTGTTCGCCCACGCGCGGACGACGTTCATCGCGTCGCCGGACGGCGCGATTCCGCACGCGCCGTTCCTCCGGCCTATCGCTCACTCGACACGACGATCGGCTATCGGATCGATCCCGAGTTGACGCTTCGCGTCTCGCGCGCCGTGATGAAAAGCTTCTCGCGAACGACGATGGATCACCAGGCGGGCATCGCCATCATGTGGACGCGTCGCTGGTGGTAGCGCGGACGCACGGGTGCCGAAGCCAGCGCCTGCGCGAAGTCCGCCAAGTCTTCTGGCGTGAGGGCAGGAGAAGAGTGGTGCACGCGCTCGAGGATGGCGCGCGTCTCGAAGTACCCGTCCACGCAGCCGACGTGCACGAACCCGGCGGGCGTGAAGCGTCCGTCCTCGTAGAAGACCAGCGAGATCCGCCACGCCCCCTTCTCGATCGGTTCACGGCACGATTGGCACGTGGCCCGGCCCGACGAGGCCCGCTCGGCTACGTTCGCTCGTGGCACTCGATGGTGGGCGACGCCGAGTTGCGCCTCCCGCTGGAGCCGCTCGCGGTCGTCGATGACCGCCGCGGTCGCGGCGAGGGCGTCGAGGAAGGCCTCGGGCCGTCGGAACGCGCCGCAGGCGAGGTGATACCAGTAGGTCGTCTCCGAGCCGTCGTCGGCGTAGGTATTGGGCGCCCGCTCGCCCAGCCGCAGGTCCTTGGCGGGAATCTTGAGCCCGCAGCCCCGACACGTCGCGCGCCCCGTCGGCGCCGGCTCAATCACATGCATGTGAAATCACCTCGGAGGTAATTGCTACCAAAATTGTATCCGCACCCCGAACCACCTCGGAGGTGTTGGGAAACCATAGTTGTCACGCCGAGGCGGTGACCCGTTGGAGAATGGACCCATGACGCGGGCCGTCTGGCTGGGACTCGGTGTGGCCTTGGCGGCCTCAATCGCGTGGACGTCCGTGGGGCGCCCCGGCTCTGCCGCCGGCACGGACGCGCCCGCCCTGCAGGCGCCGTCGGCCGCCCAGCCTTCGGCCCCACAGCCGCCGTCTCTTGACGTCGCGGTCAGCTCTGCCTCCTCCCTCACACGCCTGCGGAGCCTCCTCGTCTCGGTCCAGGGCCGAATCGTCGAAGAGCACTATTTCCGCGGCGCAGCGGCCGCGCGACCGGCCAACGTGAAGTCCGTCTCGAAGAGCGTCATCGCGCTGCTCGTCGGGGTCGCCATCGACCGCCGCCACATCGGCAGCGTCAGCGATCCGATTCTCGCGGTACCTGCCGGCCACTGCCGGGGCGACCGGCGACAAGGGCGCCATCACCATCGAGGACCTGCTCACCATGCGGTCGGGGCTGGAGACCACCAGCAACCGGAACTACGGACGATGGGTCCAGAGCGGCCACTGGGTGCGGCACATCCTGCAGCGGCCGTTCGTGGACTCGCCTGGCGATCGCATGATCTACAGCACGGGTAGCTCGCACCTGCTCTCGGCCATCCTCACGCGCGCAACGGGCGTGAGCACGCTGGAGTACGCGCGCCGTCACCTGGGTGTGCCGCTCGGGATCCAGGTTCGCGCGTGGACTCGCGATCCGCAGGGCATCTACATGGGCGGCAACGAGATGTCGTTCACGACCCGGGAGCTGGCTGCGATCGGGAGCGTGATGCTCAACAGCGGCCGGCACGGCGGGCGCCAGGTCGTCTCTGAGGACTGGGTCCGCGCGTCCAGGGTCCGTCGCGTCCGGTCCGAGCGGCAGTTCGACCGGTCGTACGGCTACGGCTGGTGGATGCGGGACATGGCGGGCCACGAGGTGATCTACGCGTGGGGCTATGGCGGGCAGTTCATCTTCGTCGTGCCGGCTCTCGAGACCGTCGTGGTGGCCACGTCGGTCGCCGAACCCGGCGAGGAGCGCCGTGAACAACGCGACGCCATCTACGACATCGTCGAGGAGCAGATCCTGCCGGCGGTGTCGGCGACGGTCGGAGGGCGGGCGGGGGGCGGACCGCCTGGGGTCTGACCCTCGTCTGACCCCCGTCTGACCCCCGTCTGACCCCATCGGTGTCGTGTAGGATCACGGCACTCGCGCCATGCGACTGCTCATTCTCGCCTGCGGACTCCTGCTGACGCTGCCCGCCGGGCCGTCGCAGGACGCCGCGCCGCTGACGCCAGAGGCGTTCTTCCAGCAGGACCGGGTCTGGACCGCACACCTGACTGTCACGGACGCAGACTGGCAGACGATGCAGCCTCGCGGCGGATTCGGGGGCGGAGGCTTCGGCGGCGGCAGCATGGTCGGCCCCGAGGGTGGCCGCAACGGCGTCGCCGCGCGGCAGGGCATCGAGTTCGACCTACGTGCCTGGCGCGCTCGACATCGCTGGCCGCACCTTTCCCGAGGTCGCGGTGCGCTACAAGGGCAACGGCTCGTATCTGCGCGGGCGCGGCGACGAGCAAGATCTCGCTGAAGATCGACCTCAACAAGTACGTCAAGGGCCAGAAGCTCGCCGGCGTGACGACCCTCAACTTCCAGAACAACATCACCGACATCGGCTGGATGAACGAGGTCCTGGCCTATCGGCTCTACCGCGATGCCGGCGCGCATGCACCACGGACCTCCTACGCCAAGGTGTATCTGACCGTGCCCGGCCGATGGCAGCGGCGCTATCTCGGCCTGTACTCGATCTCGGAGAACATCGACGAGAACTTCATCGAGGACCGGTTCGACACGCGACAGGGCGCCATCCTGAAGCCGTCCACCCGCGCGCCCTTCACGTCGATGGGCACGACCTGGGCGTCCTACAACCAGACGTACGATCCCAAAACCGATCTGACCGACGCCGAGAAAGCGCGCCTCATCGAGTTCTGTCAGTTCGTCTCGACGGCCACCGACGAAGCGTTCGCCGGACGCATTGGCGACTACGTGGACCTCGACGCGTTCGCGCGGTATTTCGCGGTGCTCGTCTGGATTGGCAATCCCGACAGCCTCCTCCAGATCGGCCAGAACTACTACGTCTACCTCCATCCCACCACGAAGAAGCTGACCTTCATCGCCTGGGATCAGGACGGCTCGTTCGGCAATTTCCGCAGCGGATTCGACCTCGTGGACGATCCACTATCCGTGGTCAGGCACGAACCCGTTCCTGGGCCGGCTCTACGACGTCGCCGCCTTCCGCAAGACCTATCTCGCCACGATGGCACGCCTCAACGACACCGTGTTCCGGCCCGAGCGCTTCGACCCGCAGGTGGCGCGGATCGCGCCGGCGTTGCGGCCCGCGATCGACGAAGAAGGGCGGCAATGGCTCGCGGGCTTCGACGATGTCGCCCGCGGCCAGACCGGCATCCTGCCATTCGTCCGTGCGCGGCACGCGGCGGTGGCCGCCGAACTCAAGCGCCCCCAATAGCACCGCAGGGCGCGCGGCGCGCCTGGATGCGAGCAGTTCCGGCTAAGGCGAGCGCGGCGTGCGTGTCGCGTACTGCCGCGCATCGGTCTGGCTGGCTTCGATGCGCGGATGGCCCCAGACCACCGCGCCCGGCTGGCGCGGCCCGCGATGAGCGACGCCTGGACACGCCGCCTCTGCCACGCCGCGGCCCTCGGCGTGGTGGCGCTGTTTCTGGCATCGGTGGCGCGATTCTACCATCCGGTCACCGGCTTCACGGTCTTCATCGGCCTGCCAGAAGGACACGACTACGAGGTCCCGGCGCTGCGGGCGATGCCGCACGCCGAGGGTCCGCCGAGCTACGACGGCCAGTTCTATGCGCAGATGGCACTCGTCCCGCTGCTCCGCGATCCGGTCATCGATCGCGCCATGGACCTCGCACCCTATCGTGCGCGTCGGATCCTGTTTTCGTGGACCGCGTATCTCGCCGGCCTCGGCCACCCGCCGTGGGTCATCGAAGCCTACGCGCTGCAGAACGTCGTCGTGTGGCTGCTGCTCGCGTGGCTGCTCTGCCGGTGGATCCCGCCGAGCACGCCGCGCGGCCTGGCCTTGTGGACGGCCTGCCTCGGCACGCACGGCCTGCTCATGTCGGTGCGACTCGCGCTCCTCGACGGTCCGAGTCTGCTGATGACTGCGGCGGCGATCGCCCTGGCCGAGCGCGCGCGCACCCTCGGCGCCGCCGGGTTGCTCGGCGTCGCGGCGCTCGGACGCGAGACGAACGTGCTCGCGGCCGTCGCCCTGTGGCGACGCCCGACAGGCCGCCGGGCCTGGATGCGGCTCGGCCTCGCCGCCGTACCTCGTCGCCACGCCCCTGCTGCTCTGGCAGGACTACCTCTGGTCGATCGATCCGATCGACCAGCGTCACCAAGCAGAACCACTTCGTGCTGCCCATGCTGACGTTCTTCGATCGGTGGCGGGACCTGCTGCTCGAGGCGCGCCAGTCCGGACTGTTCTCGCGCGCCGGATACGGCCTCTGTGGCATCGCCAGCCTGACGGCGCAGGCCGCCTACCTCCTGTGGCGGCGCGACCTCGGTTCCGCCTGGTGGCGCGTCGCCGCGATCTACGCGGGCATGATGATCCTGCTGCACGGCGTCGTCTGGGACGGCCACCCGGGCGCGGTCACCCGCGTCCTGCTGCCCCTGACCATCGGCTTCAACGTCCTGCTCGCCCGCGAACGCGGACCCGCATTCTGGGCCTGGCTCGTCGCCGGCAACCTGCTGGTCATCCCAGGCCTCACGGTGCTGTAGCGCACGTCTGCGTCAGCGCAGCACCTGGGCGAGCGCAGCGAAGCCCCAGCACATCACCGTCAGCGCCCCTGAGCGTCAGCGTCCGTACCGCGCCTGCTCGTCGCATGTGTAGGGCGTGAGATCCGGCAGAACCGCGGCCACACCCTGCTCGAGCTTCGTCACGCGGACACGAGCCGGGCCGCCGCGATTGTTCCGGTAGAGGCAATCCCATCCGACACACAGGACGCTGCCGGTGCCGGCGCCGACCGTCAGCGGCACGACCGCGTCGTTGACCCACAGGGTCAACGGGCCTGGCCGGCCCGCGAGGATCGTGTTGCGCCCGTCGCTCGCCCCGAGCGGATGGCGTTCGGCCAGCGCGGTTCCGATGGCCGCGATGGGGACAAACCAGTCCTGGTTCAGCACGCGCCTGAAGGGCCAGGCGAACGCGAAGATCGCGCCCTGCGCTGTCGTGAATCCCGCCGGTGACGGAACGAGGTGCTGCCCGTCCTGCCATTGGCCCCGCGTCGGATCGCCGGCGGCGGCCGGACAGGCCACCGGCAGCGCGACCTGGATCAGGTACTGGTGATCCTGTTCCATCTCCACACCCGTGGCCTGGCATATCGCGCGCGGATCGAGGGCGAACTCGGCGGGTCCGGAACTGGCCGCCACCGCCCCGCCTCCGCAGAGCGACCCAGACCGGCTCGCCCACTCGAACGACGCACGCACCGGCACGACGACGAACAGCGTGAGCAGCATGGCCACGCCGAAGACGGTGGGCCAGACGTGCGTGGACATGAAGCGCACGGTCTCCATGTAGGCGGGCGCCGTCCGCAGTCGAAAGATCCAGCCGCGAGGTGCGGGGGCCGGATCGACGGGCGTTGCGACCATCCCTTGATGCCGCCAGATCTGCCCCATCCGGCCGGTGATCCGCGCCCGCAGGCGGCCGCTCCACCAGAGCAGCACCGCGAGGATGGCCGCACCGACGACCAGATGCGTCGGATGCTTGCGGTAGTGGTCGAGCCAGCCATCGGCCATCGCGGGCAGGAACGCGCCGGTCAGATCCACGACCGCCTTGAGGGGCGCGTAGCGGTCGGCGATCGGCGCCGCGTCGTTGAACCACGGCAGCGCAGGTTTGAGCAGCATCGCCACCGCCACACCGACGGTGAGGAAGTACACGACGCGGCGCTGCCACACGACATCCCACGGCCCCTGCTGGCGGCGCACGCGGCCTGCGGCCTGCGTCGAATGCTCGAAGGGATTGGGCGCGGCGGGCACCGGCGTGGCGTCGGCGTCACCCTGCAGGATCGCGCCTGATCCGTCCACCACACCGTAGTGCTCGGGCAGCCCGATCGGCGCGTAGCCATCGCGACCGTCGCGCACGCGCTCGAACACCGACCGATGAATCTTGGCGCGGGCGATACGCACCGTGCCATCCGGCGCGTGGCAGAGCCGCTCGATCGGGCGCGGGTGATAGCGATACATCGCGCCGCCGCCTCGCCGCGAGTCGTTCATCGGCGCGCACGGCGCGGCGCGCTCGATCCACGACGTCGGAATCGACTCGGTCGGGTCGGTGCGGAGACTCTTCTGGAAACGCAGCCCGAGTTGCGTCGCCTCGCGCGCGATCCAGCACAACGGCTGGAGGGACAGGCCGTCGTCGGCGTAGCCCCCGCCGACATTCGAGTGCACGCCGGCGAACCAGACCTGCGACAGGCGTTCCTGATCGGTGTGTGTGGAGGTGGCGTTGGCTGGCTCCTCGCTTTCGTCCCACAACAGGGGAAAGAAGGTCTGCCGCTCGTCGTCGATCGCCACGGCATGACAGGCGCGCGTGACGCGCGTCGAGAGCTGTCGGTCCCTGGGCAGCATCGGCCAGATCCATTTGTCCCAGCCGCGCGTCAGCTCGTCGATCGGCAGTCCGTAGGCCGCCACCGTGTCCCACACGCCGAGAAACGCGATGTCCACCTCCCGGTTCCTCGCCTGGTCGTAGACAGGCTGGCGACGCGCGACCTCGACGGTCCGCAGGAGGACGTTGCGCAGGTGCCGGAGCAGCCTGACGCCGAGCGTGTGGCGATACCGGTCGGCGCGATACCGGCGATAGGCCCACGCCGCCAGCCGCATGAGGTCGTCGTCGTCCTTCACGCCCTGGATGAGTCCCTGGTGCGCGACGAGCGCGGCCACCACGCGCGCGGTGAACGCACCGCGGCTGAAGCCGAAGGCAAAGATGCGATCCCCGGGCTGGTAGTTGCGGCAGAGGAACTTGTAGAGCTGGAGGACGTTGCGCTTGAGCCCGTAGCCGAACGCCCCGCCGATGAACGCGATCGGCTTGAAGGACGCCGTGCCGACGCCGTTGTCGTAGAGCGCAATCTGATCGGCGCAGTTCAGGTCCAGCGCTTCGTAGACGCGCCAGACGTTGGTCCGAAACAGCTTGGCGGAGCTGTTCCCGGTGCCGTCGGACAGCACGATCAGGTTGCGTGGTGCGGCAGGAGCGCTGGACATGGGACTTCCCTCCCGGGGGACCCGTGCACTATAGCGCTTCGATCTCGAGCCACTCCCCGGACGGCCCCGGCGCGTCGAAGGACGCGGGGCTCATCGTCAACTGTCCCGGCTTCAGCCGCTGGCCGGCCCAGGCGGTCGGCGTGATGGGCATGATGAGCCGGAACCGGCCGGGCTCGACCAGATGTCCCGTGCGCGCGCGGGTCACGCGGAAATCATCGGAGGACGCGAGCAGACCGTCCGTCTCCGCCAGCGACGGCTCGACGTCATCGAAGTCGATGCAGGCCAGCGACTGCTCGACGTGCAGCGTGCGCGGCTGGCCATCGAGTCCGAGACGATTCCAGTCGAAGACGCGATACGTCGTGTCGCTGTTCTGCTGGATCTCGTAGATGAGCAGGCCAGCCCCCAGCGCGTGCAGCCGGCCGCTCGGCACGAAGAGACTGGCGCCGGTGCGCGCCTCGATCCGATGGACGGCGTCAGCCACCGAGCCTCCTGCGAGGGCCTGCTCGAAGTCAGCCCGGCTGACACCCGCGCGCAGGCCCGCATAGATCCGGGCGCCGGGGTCCGCATGGGCGACGTACCACATCTCCGTCTTCGGCTCGCCACCGAGCGACGGCGCGATCACGGCCGGCGGATGCACCTGAATCGACAGGTCGTCCACGCAGTCGAGCACCTTGATCAACAGCGGGAACCGCGAAGAGGTCGCTGACGCGTAGGCCTCGCCGAAGACCGGCACGCGGTGTTCGGTCCAGAGTTCATGCAGCGTGGCGCCCACCAGCGGCCCCGCCGTCACGACACTCTGCTCACTGGGCCGATCGACGAGTTCCCAGGATTCGCCGTAGGGCTGGGCGTCCGGCAGCTCGCGGGCGAGCACCGTCTCCAGGCGGCGCCCGCCCCACACGCGAGTCTGGTAGATCGGCGCGAAGTGCAGGAGACCGTCGAATCGGGCCATGAGGCAGGATTCTAAGTCAGCGGCCCAGCAGGCGTTCACCGCCCGCATCCTTGAACGCCGCCAGCGCGCGCTGACGCCCGGCCGCGGCGTCGGCCAGCAGCGACTGAAACGCTGGCGTGTGCCGGATGGCGTCGAACTGCGATCGCTGGGCCAGCGCGGAGGCCGCAAAGAACCCGCGCGCGACCGATCGCTCGAGCAGGGCCAGCCCGCGCTCGTGGCCGCCGGTGTCGCACAGGAAGGTGCCCTGCTGAAAGATGGCCTCCGGATCGTCGAAGACCTTCAATGCCCCTCCGCCACCAAGGCCACCGAGGAGATCCGCCAACTCGGTCACGCGGCCGTCCAGCCAGGCGTTGAGATACTCGGCCCACCCTGCGAACACTGGAATGTGCGGCCTGGTCGCCACCTGGCGCAACAGCGCCCGCGCTTCGTCCCGACGACCGGCCAGGCCCAGCGCAATCACCCGCAGGTCCTCGTCCGCCCCGGCGCCCGTCGGTTGCGGAGCGGTCACGAGCAGACGATCGAACTCTCCCAGGAGCAGCAGTGTCTGCTCGACGCCGGTCGAGACGTTCGGGTCGAGACGCCGCGCCTCGGCATCGGCGGCGATCGACTCCTCGTACAGGCCGCAATACCGGCACGCGTGGACCAGGCCCGCGAACAGCTCGGGATCGTTGCCGTGACGCGTCGCCTCCCCGAGGAGCCGGACCAGGGCCTGATCGGCGCGCCCCATGTCGGCCTCGAGGTTCGCATAGAACTTGTGGGCCACCGTCAGGCGCGGGCTCAGATCGAGTGCGCGGCGGAACGCCGCCTCGGCCCTGGCCTCGCTGTCGGCCGACGCCTCGATGAACTTGCCGATGACGCGGTGGCAGCGGCCGAGATGCGCCCACGCCGGCGCAAACCGCGGATCCAGATCGACTGAGCGCTGATAGAGGTCGCGGGCCCGGACGAGTCCGTCGTAGCTGCGGGCCAGTTCGTTGGCGCGGAGGTACAGCTCGTACGCCCCCGCGTTGGGCGTCGCATCCGGCGCCGGTGACGCCGGCCCCCCGCCCGACAGCGGCAGCGACAACGCGTCCACCACGCGACGGGCGATGTCGTCCTGCAGACGGAAGAGATCCCCGAGCGGCGACTGCACCGTATGCGAGGTGACGACGGTGCCGCCCGGGGCCTCCACCAGTTGGACGACGACGCGAACGGCGTCACCCGAACGCAGCAGGGTCCCCGTGACGACGCGGTCAACGCCGGCCTCGGCGGCCAGCGTCTTGAAATCCGGCGACCCTCCGGCAAATCGCGCGGCCGTCGCACTGGATCGCACGATGAGCGACCCGACCCCCGACAGCGACGTCGTGATCGCGTCGGGCAGGCTGAACGCGAGGAAGTCCGTCTCAGGGTCGGCCCGCAGCACCCGGAACGGTAGAACGACCAGGCGCGTCAGCGGCTGAGCCAACGCGGCCGTGTCGGTGGTCTCGAGCCCATGCGCGGCCCGGAGTTCGGCAGCCATGACGTCGGCCGACGCGGGTCGTTCGTCCGGCTTCTTGGCCAGGGCGCGACGGAGCACGCGATCGACCGACGCCACCGCCGACGAGCCGGTCAGGGCTGGCGGCTGCACGTACACGCGTGGCATGCAGGATCTCCACGACCGTGCGCCCGACGAACGCCGGCCGCCCGGCCAGCATCTCGAACAGCACGGCACCGGCGGCGAACAAGTCCGTGCGCGCACCAACGGCTTCGCCGAGGGCCTGCTCGGGCGCCATGTACCGGGGCGTGCCCATCACGCCGCCGATGCGCGTGAGATCCGGTACGGTGTTCATGGCCTGATCGTCGGTGGGCCTGGCCAGCCCGAAGTCGAGCAGCTTCACGCCGTGCGGGGTGAGGAAGACGTTGGACGGCTTGAGATCGCGATGCACGATGCCGCGCGTGTGCAGGGCCGCCAGCGCCTTCAGCATGTCGAGGCCGATCGACACCGTCTCGGAGACGCGCATCGCGCCCTGCTTGAGGCGGTCTGACAGTGCCTGCCCCTGCAGCAGTTCCATGGCGATGAACAGCTCGCCCTGGTCCTCGCCGATCTCGTAGATCTGACAGATGTTGGGATGGTTGACGCTCGCCGCCGCGCGCGCCTCGCGCCAGAAGCGGCGCCGGGCCCGCTCGTCACCAGCCACGCCCGACATCGCCTTGACCGCCACGGCCCGATGCAGCCGGTCGTCCCGCGCCTCGTAGACCACGCCCATCCCGCCCTGACCGATTTTGCGGGCGATGGTGTAGTGGCCCAGCCGCGCGGGCATCGCGCCATTGCCCGTGCCGCCGTGCGTCGCGGTTCCCGGCTGAGGCGCGGGCGTGCCCCCCTTCAGCCAGCTGAAGAGCGCCCGCAAGGCGCCTTTCGAATTGCCGTCAGTGGGAGACTCGGCCACCGGACAGCGATCATATCGTGGCCGCGGAGCGACGGGCGTCGGCGCCCCTGCGCGCGTGTCCCCGACCCGGTCCGGTGGTATCGTGGCGCGCACTGAGCCATTCCGATCTGCCGCGGCCGCCCCGCGTGGTGACACCTGGGACTGATTCCGCCGCGGATGCAAGGGGACAGCCGATGCAGACGATGATCGATCGCCGCGAGTTTCTGACGCGCACGACCCTGACGGCCGCCGCGCTGGCGCTGACGAGGACGCAGGGCGTGAGCGCCCAGTCCGGCATGTTCGTCTCGCTGCCGCCGTGGGCGGTGGCGCGCAATGTCGGCTGGCCCGAACAGGCACGCCTCGCGGCGCGGCTGGGGTACGGCGGCATCGACTGGGCGTTTGGACCCGCCCGGCAGGCGGGCCTCGAAGCGACCCGCGCGCTGCTCGCCGAACTGAAGATCCGGCCGACCATCGTCAACCTGCCGATGACCAACCCGCTGGCCCCCGACGAGGCGGCCTTCACGGCGCAGTTGCCGAAGCTGGCCGAGGACGCCGCGTTCTGCCAGGCGATCGGCTGCCGCAACTTCCAGTTCGTGCTCCGAGCGGTCACGGGCGGGGCCACGAAGCAGGACCACTGGGCGTTCGTGCGAGGCAGGTTCGCGACGATCGCCGGCGTGCTGGCGAAGCACGACATGCGCCTGAGCCTCGAGTTCCTGGGTCCGCTCGTCTTTCGTCGCGCCACTGGCGGAGGGGGAGGCGGTCGCCGCGGCGCCGCCCCCGCCGATCCGAACGCGCCGCCCCCGCCACCGCCGGCCCCGCCCGTGCCGTTCGTGTGGACGCTGGCCGAAACCGTGAAGCTCAGCGCCGAAGCCGGTCCCAACGTCGGCGCCACACTCGACGCGTGGCACTGGTTCCATTCGGGCGGCACGGTCGCGGAGATCCTGGCCACCGACAAGTCGCGCATCATGCACGTGCACGTCTCCGACGCGCGGCAGATGCCGCCTGAAGAGGTGCAGGACAACATGCGCCTGCTGCCGGGCGAGGGCATCATCGATCTGGTCGGCTTCTTCCAGGCGCTCAAGAGGATCGGCTGGGCCGGCGGCGTCGCGCCCGAGACGATCGGACCGCGGATCCCGAACGACATGCCCCCCGAAGAGAGCGCACGGCTGGCGCTCGAGATGACGACGGCCGTGATGAAGAAGGCGGGAGTGATCTAGGGTTCCGGAAGTTCGAGGCAGAAGTACTTGCTCACCGCGTAGCCACGTAGGCTTCTACGTGCCAGGTCTTCCTTGAGGTCGCCGCGCGCGGCGCCACGCTGGCGCGCCAGCGTGGCGGCTGGGGCCTGGCGGGGATGCGGCGCGGCTGGCTCACATGAGCGACTGGCTCTTCTCGCTCATGTGGACCAGCCGCGCCGCATCCCCGTCGCCGCGCGCGGGCAGCTACGTGCCTCCGTGGTGAATTCTTCCCTATCCAAACTCGATCCG
The DNA here is from genome assembly GCA_963738485.1 of uncultured Acidobacteriota bacterium. Taxonomy (GTDB): domain Bacteria; phylum Acidobacteriota; class Vicinamibacteria; order Vicinamibacterales; family SCN-69-37; genus CAVTWK01. Next base: position 143,101 of record CAVTWK010000002.1, on the reverse strand, counting down.
CACGCGCGCGCGACCGGCGACAATCTCGTCGCCGGACTGGAGCCGCAATCCGCGCGTGCCTGGCGGCACCGGAATGCCGCGTCCGCCACGGATGACGTCGGTGCCCTGCGCACTCCCGTCGTCAATCACGCGAACCGCGCCGGTGCCCTCGTCGCGCTCGATTCGGGCGTGCCGGCGCGAGACGCTCTGCCCGACGGGCCCGCCGTCATCGAGGAACGCCACGTGGTTGACACGGACCAGGCGCTGGCGCGGATCGCGCACCTCGGCGCCTCGTCCGATCGTGATGGGCGTCCGCGTGAACTGCTGCTCCGGATGCGCCGTCGCCCCCTCGAGCACGGTGAGGCGAATGGGCGGCGCGGGCGCGGGCCCCGCCTCGGCCGCGGCCGCACGCCGCGCGAGATCGACATTGAACTCAGGCGAGAGCCACGTGTCCGCCGGATGCGGCACGAAGAGGACCTTCACGAGCAGGTCTGAGGCCTCACAGCCGGCCGCCTGCAACCGCTCGCGCACGCGTGCCTCGAACGTCACCGGTCCCTCGCAGACCCCGCGGAGTTGCGAGCGCTCGCGCGACGAGGGCGCGGCGAACGTGACCTTCACGACGTTGAACGGAAACCCGTGACGACCGCGCCCGACCGGCTGGATCTCTCGCGCGATCGCGTCGATCGCGGCGTGCACGACCTCGAGCGGCGGCCGCATCCCGTGCGTGCCCGACACCTGACGTGCGGCATCCTCGATCCGCGACGTCATCGCGGACTCGACGCGGCGCGCGCCGTGAATGAGGCTCCACATCCTGTCCTTCATTTCGCCAGTCCCCTTGCCGCGGCCGCGGTCACCAGTTGGCCAGCGACTGCGGCGGCACTCGTGCCGCCGTAGCCGGCGTTCTCCATGACCACGGCAAAGGCCACGCGTCGTGTCGCCGCGCCGTGCGGGGCGAACCCCACGAACCACCCATGCGACGCGGCGTCGTCCACCTCGGCCGTACCCGTCTTGCCGGCGATGCGGGATGGATGGTCGCGCAGGAGCCGGCCGGTCCCCTGCGTCACCGCATCGCGCATGTCACCCGCCAGCAGTCGGGCCGAGGCTGGCGCCAACAGTCGCGTGGAGATGGTCTCGGCCGAGCCTTTCACGATCGGCGCCTGGCGGATGACGCCATCCGAACCCATCGCCGCGGCGATGCGGGCCATCCGCAACGGCGTTGCCAGCACCTGGCCCTGCCCGTACCCCGCGTGCGGCAGCTCGGCGCGCGACCGTGCGGATGCCACTGTGGGCGCGATCGGCACACCCGCGATCTCCGCTGTGCGTGCGAGCACATCGGGGCCGAGCCGCACGGCGAGTTGCGCGAAGTAGGCATTGCAGGAACGGACGACCCCGTCGTGCATCGTCAGCGCGCCGTGGGGTTGGCGATCGTGGATGTCATCCCGGATGGCGGGCCCGTAGCCCGGGATGCGCACCCCCACGCGATTGTCCGGCAGGCGTGTGCAGACGAGCGGCACGTGCCGCCACTCAACGTCCTGCTGCAGCGCCGCCGCCGCGGTGATGAGCTTGAACGTGGAGCCAGGCGGATACAGTCCGTACCGGGCCCGGTCGAGCAGCGCGTCAGGATCTGGGGCCCGGCCAGGACCGTCAGCCGCTGGCGTGGGATAGCTGACACTGGCCAGAATCTCGCCGGTCGCCGCGTCGAGGACGACGGCCGCCGCGCGTGCGACGCCGGCGGCACGCGCGGCGCGGGCCAGAATGGCTGCGGCCTGCTGCTGCAGCGGCGCGTCGATCGAGAGCTGCAGGTCGCGCGACTGCTCGACCAGAGCGCGGACGTCCGCGCGGTCGGGCTCCCAGCGGTGCCGCACCAGCGGCACGAGGTCGCGGTAGTCGCGCCGGAGCGCCGTCACCGCGGCGCCGTCGGCGCGCTCGGCACGCACCGACGTCGCCCGGTCGTCGAATCCGCGCAGGCCGTCCTCAGCGTCGCGCTCGACATAGGACGTGTTCGGGGCGGCCCAGTTCAGGCGCGTGCGCGCATCGCCCAACAGATGAAACGCGGCACGGCCCAGGGGATAGCAGCGCGCGTCGTCGTCCGGACACGCGTCGGCGATCGAGACGCCGACCTTGCCGTACGCCTCGGCGGCCTTGCGCCGGACGTTCCCGTCGTCGGTGGCCAGCGGAAGACCCGCGCGGTCGAAGATGGTGCCGCGTGGCAGCTGGCGTGCCGCGTCCAGTACGCGCGGGTTGTACTGATACCGGATGCCCCCGTCAGCCTGGCGGCTCAGCTGTGGCCGGACCAGCATCTCGTCGGCCGAGAGCACCTGCACGCGCACGAACAAGATCACCACGACGAGCCCAGCGGCGCCGAGCCCCAGGCCGAGCGTCCGGATCGATCGCCGGAACGGCTCGAGCGTCACCGAGGGTCCCGACTGCGCGGACACGGCCGCGAGCAGGCCCAGCGCGGCGAAGTTCACGATCATCGCGGACCCGCCGTAGCTCAGGAACGGCGTGACCAGCCCCGTCAGCGGCACGAGTCCGAGCAGGCCTGCGGCCATGACGAGGGCCGGCATGGCCAGCGACAGCGTCAGGGCGAGCGTCAGGAAGAACGCGTAGTCGCTCGGGGCGCGCAGGGCGATTCGTAAGCCGCGCCACACGATGACGGAGAGGAGGGCGAGCACGACGAGGACGCCGAGCACGCCGAACTCCTCGCCGAGCGACGCCAGCGCGAGATCGGTGTGGCCGGCCGGCAGGAACCGTGTCGAGCCGAGGCCGGCTCCGGTGCCGTCCACGCCGCCGGCCGCGAGGGCCCACGCGGCCTGCGCGACCTGGTCGCCCCCGCGGACCGCGTTGTCCCAGGGCGCGCGCCACATCGCGACCCGCGCCGACAAGGTGCTCGAGAGACCGAGCGCGTGGCCGAGGTAGAACCCACCGATGAGGATCGCGAGTCCTGTCGCGGCAAGCCCCACACCCCCTCGCGCGACCGCGAACATCACGAGGAAGATCAGGGAGACGAGCAGCGCGGGGCCCAGGTCGCGTTGCAGGAAGAACAGGATGAGGGCGAGGCCGACGCCAGCGAGCACCGGCAGCACGAGATCCGCGCGTGGCAGATTGAGCCACGTTGGCAGCGTGCGTCCCCGCACCTCCGTCCCACGCACCTGCCGCACCAACTCCCATCGGCGCGCGAAATACCCGGCCAGGAAGAAGCTGATGCAGCAGCCGGATGGCCTCGACCCGGCTGCACCGGTCCGAGGTTGATCCGTGCGCCGCTCGTGCCAGGGCCCGACCCGAACACGATGAGTGCGAGGCACAGCACGACGGCGCCGGCGAGCGGCAGGTAACTCAGCTGCAGAAAAGACGCCGCGCGCACGCTCACGAGCGATGCGGCCAGGCAGACCGCGAGGCCGGTCGCGACGCCCTCGGCGTACCTCACGACGAGCAACGTGTCGCGCAGCGGATCCGGCCGGCTCAGCACCACGAGAAACCCCATCGTGACGAGCAGGTGTGCCAGCGCCAGCAGCACGCGATCACCTCGTGAGCCGCGCCACCGCCACACGAGCGAGATGAGGTGAAACGGCACGATGACCGCGACGGCCGACCAGAACACGGCACGCGCGTGGGACTCGGATGTCCGCACCGCGACGAGGGGCTTGAGCGTCGCGAGATCGGCGGGCGTCAACAGCGGGATGGACTCCACGGGCCTGGCGCCCGCGGCCGCGCGCGCCTCGGCCAGACGCTGCGCGAAGGTCTCGAGCCGCGGCGTGCGCGCGATCGCGGCGGCCGGCACGCGCAGCCGGGCCAGCGCGCCGACGTTCGGCAGGGGCTCGGAGGCATTCGCCATCGCCGCAGCCCACTCCCGAGCCGCGAAGCGACGGTCCGCGGCGTGTTCGAAGGCGGGAACGAGCACGCGCTCGAGCGTCGCCGCATCCGCTGGCAGGCGCAGATCGAGCCGCGACGCGCCGGCCTCGGTGGCCTCGAAGGCGCGCATCCGGCCCCAGAACCCGACCGCCAGCGCCAGCACGGAGACGAGCGACACAGCCACGAGCGCGATCTCGCCTCGGTGTAGCGCCGGCCCACGCCGCCGGGCGAGCCGGTCACGTTCGCGGGCCGTCCAGCGGGTCTGCCCCATCACCGATCCTCCAGCGTGCGCGTGATGCGATCGAGCCGCTGCTGCGTGCTGCGAATCGTCGCGGCGGTGTCTCCGACACTGGCGATCTGCGAATAGAACTCGAGGGCGCGCTGGAGCGCCTCGCTCGCGCGGATGAGCTGGTCGCGCTCCTGCGGCAGCCCCGCCAGCGTGCGCGCATTGCGCTCGAGCGTCTCGCCGCGCATGCGGTAGCCGTCGGCCAGCTGCGCGGCCTCGCGCGCGCCGATCGCATAGCCGAGCCGCTGCGCCTGCCGAACCGCGTCGTGGCCAAGATCGATGTCTTCCATGCCGTAGATGAAGGTCCGCGCCAGCCCGAGGAACGGGTCGGGCCACTTGGCGCGGAGCGAGGCCGCCTCGCGAAACGCCGTCACGGCTTCAGCAAAGCCACGCTGCGCCAGAGTTGCCTCACCCCGACTCTTGCTGGCCTCGCCGTCGATGCGGCGCAAGTGCCCTTCGGTGTAACGCAACGCGCCGCGCAAGTCCGCGTCGTTCGGGGCGAGCGCGAGTGCGCGCCCGAGGCCCGTCGCGGCCGCCCGCCATTGCGCTTCGCGGACGCTCGGCTGCGGCGTGCGGTAGTTGGCGATGACGCGCTCGGCCTGCAGCTTGGTCTGCCGCACCAGCGCTTCGCGCAAATCGAGCACGCCGGCGCCAAACATCAGACTTCGTCCCCGCAGCGACTGGTAACTCCCGAACGCGTCGGTCAGGCCGGCCCACTCGAGCGTGGGAACCTGCGCCGCGACGCGCTGCGCGCGCATGGCCACACACCCCTCGTTGAGCGCCACGAGCAGCAGGAGGATCAGCGCGCCGAGGCGCATCCTCCGCGGCCAAGGCGAGACAGGGACGGGTGCCGTCGCGCCTGGCGCAGGCGCGGACAGACCGACGCTGGCTGGAGCGGACGAGGCCGCCGGGTCGCCCAGCGGGGGATCACCGGGCGCGCCGGGACGGTCGCGACCGATCGGGCGCGTCGCGGGCTCGTCGGTGACTTCGGTCCGCGTGCGGCGCGTGGGCGCCTCTTCGTCGCTCCCGCCCCGTGTCCGACGCGTCGCGGCGCCGCGGTCGACCTCATCCTCGGCCACCGTGCGCGCGCCCGCGATGACGCGCTGCAGATCGGAGCGAATCGCGACCGCGTCCTCGTAGCGATCCTCGGGCGAGGCGGCCAGCAGCTTCGCGATGACCGCCTGCAGGTTCGGCGGGGCGTCGTCGGGCACGGCGGGCGGCTGCCGGGATCGGATGAGACGCTCGAGCCGAGCCGTGTCCGCGGCGCGGAACGGTGGGCGGCCCGTGACCATCTCGTAGAGCAGCACGCCGAGGGCCCAGGCGTCCGACCGGCGGTCGCGTTCGCCCGTGTCGAGGCACTCCGGCGAGAGGTACGCGATGCTGCCGAAGTCGTTGCGGGTCACGCGGCGACTGAGCGACAGCGCCTTTGCGGCCCCGAAGTCGAGCACCTTCACGCGGTCGCCCGGCAGCAGCCGGATGTTGGTCGGCTTCAAATCGTTGTGCAGAAGGGTCAGGCGTGAGGCGCCCTCCGTGCTCGCCTCGACGCGGTCCACGTCCTCGAGGAAGCCGCAGAATCTGAATCGCGATGCCCGCCGCCTGATGCGCCGACAGCGGCCCACGCCGAATCACGTTCGAGAGGTCCTCACCGTCGATGTACTCCATCGCGATGTAGAAGTACCCGGTCGCGAACCCGACTTCGAACACGTCCGGCACATACTCGCTGGCCCGCGAGAAATGCTGCTGCAATTCGGCGCCACGCCGTTCGGCTTCCAGGATCTCGCGCGAGTCCTCGTCGTCTCCGGCACGCACGACCTTGAGGGCAACGGCAGCGTCCGAGCGCGTGTCGGTCGCGAGGAACACCCGCGCCATGCCCCCGCTGCCGAGTTCCCGCTCGATCGCGTAGGGGCCAATGCGGTTGAAGACGGTGTGCGTCATCGGCCTCGTGTCGCCCTTCCGGCGCCGGGACGCGGCGGTGACGCGGGCCGTGTCACGACGAACCAGTTGGCCGACTCGGCGATCTTCTGCGCGGCGACATCGGTACCGGCGATGACCGCGGAGCCGAGGTCGATGAACACGTTGCCGGTCCACGTCGGCGTGGCCGTCACGTCAAGCTCGAACGGGGTCAGGCCGGGGCCGGCGGTCAGCCGATTGCGCGCGAAGGTATTGTGCGCGACGCGCGGCGATGCGCCCGCGGCGAGCCGCATCGCGGCACCGGCGTTGTCATGCACATGCGAGCCCAGCAGCACCACCTCCCCGCCGGCGCCGAAATCCACGGCCGCGCCGGTGGCGCCGCTGATGGCGAGATCCACCAGGCGGACCGCGGCTCCGCGGACCAGGACGCCGACCCCGAGCGGCGTCGCCGCATCGCCGACGATCTGGAATCCTGCGAGTTCTCCGCCGGTCAGCCCTTCGGCGACGACCGCCGCGTCGCCCTCGGCCGCCCCACCGGGCAGCCGCAGCGTCGCGCCCCGCGGCACGCGGCTGACCACCCGTACCTGATCCTTCATCGTCACCTGTTCCCGGTACTCGCCCGGCTCGACCAGCACGTCATCACCCGGCTGCGCCAGGGCGATCGCCGCCATGATCGACGCACCAGGGCGCACGACGATCGGACCTGAGGCTGGCGTGACGTAACTCGACAGCTGACGCAGGTCTGGCACACCGACACGCCAGATCAACACGCTGGCCGCCGTGGCAAGGATCAGCAGGGCCAGCAGCCACGACCGCGCGCGGCCGTGCGGGGTCCCTGATCCCGCCCTGGGCTGGCCCAGGGATCCGGCGTCCTCGACAAACACCACCGAGACGTTGTCCTTGCCACCTGCATCATTCGCCGCGCCGATCAGGCCCTCGACCACGCGGTCCGGCTGTCCGGGTGAGCCGTTGGCGATCTGCCGGATGGCCAATGAGGGCACAAGGTCCGACAGGCCGTCACTGCACAGCAGCAGTGACGTGCCTGGCGCGACGTCGATCTCGTCGAGCCAGAGGAAGTTCGCGTCGGACACGGTATGGGGTTCCGATCCCACGTCCCGGTAGACCTCGTTGCGGCGCGGGTGCCGCATCGCCTCGACCTCCGAGATCTCGCGCGCGTCCTCCCGCTCGCCCACCGGTGAATGGTCCGGCGTGATCTTCTCGATGGACTCGGCCCGGACGGCGTAGAGGCGGGTATCACCGACATGGCCGACCGTGGCGCGACCACGATCGAGCACCACGACCGTGAGGACGCAGGCCATGCCGCGCCACTCCGCCCGCTGGGACGCCAGCCGATAGATCTCGTTGTTGGCCTCGGTGATGGCGTCGCGCACGCGCTCGGCAGGCGTTCCCGCGGGCCGCTCGAGGCGCGCCCGCAGCACGGCGACCGCCGTGTCGGCGGCACGGCCTCCAGCCGCCTGGCCTCCGACGCCATCGACGACGATGAAGATGCCGCGGGCGAGATCGACGTGGACCCGATCTTCGTTGACGTCACGCTGGCGGCCGACGTCGCTGCGGCCCGCGGCCCGCTGCCGGGGGGCCATCTACTGCACGCTCCGCGGCGAACGGCACATCACGCGCGCTCCCGCCAGGTGACCCAGACGAACCACACGGCGAGGCTGCAGAGCGAGACGAGCAGCACGGTGTGCGCCCACAGCGGCCCGCTCACGACACCACCTTCTCGAAGTCGAGGAACACCGTCTCGGCCAGGCCGATGCGTGCGCGATCCGGCAGCAGTGATTCCGCGCCGTTCTCCCGCCGCGTGCCGTCCACATCGTCCACGCCTCGCGGGATGTGGCGGCCGTTCAGTGTGGTGCCCAGTGCGCTCACGTCGATCAGGTGAAACGCGCCGGTGCGGCTGTCGCGGCGGATGCGGGCATGCTCGCGCGAGACGTCCTCGGGCGCCGCAACGCGGACATCCACGGGATGCTGCGATCCGCCCCGCCCGATCGTGACGACGTCAGTGACGACGTCGAATCGGTGCGTCCCGCGACTGTCCTCGTAGCTGAGCCGGGCGAGCGGCCCGGGCGAGGCCGCAATCGAGACGACCTGCGATCGGGCGGACGTGGTCGCGCCGGCGTGGACGGTCGTCATGCGGCGGGTGCGCTCGCCGCCCAGTTCGAGCTCAGCGGGCAGGATGAGGTCGGAGTGCACGAGGATGTCCTGCTCGTGCTGCAGCTCGCCGTCGGTGTCTGGAAGAAAATCCACGTGCCAGTGGGTATCGGCGTTCTGGAGGGCCGGGCGCCCGCGTCGGAACCAGCGGTCCACGCGCTGGCGCAGGGCCGACGTGCGGTTCAGTCTGGCGATCTCCTCCGACAGGGCCCGCAGCGTCTCGGCCCGGAGGCGCGGCAGGATGCCCTCGAGCCGGGCGTGTTCGGCCGGTGACAGGTACACGGTGTAGCGGCTCGGCGCCACGGTCGTGTACTTCAGCGTCTCGAGATTGCTGCGCATGTTGTCAACGACAGCGTCGATGATGTCGGCGGCGGGGCGCCGGGGTTCGGTCATAGGGCGGCTCTCGATGACCTACTATCCTTCAGCGGATGACTGAACGAACGTACGGAATGTGCAAGGTTTCCATCACGGGGCGCCGGAGGCCGCGGTGATCGTCCGCTTCGGTGACTTCGTGCTGGACGACGCCTCGCGGGCACTGACGCGCGCGGGCGAGCGGCGCCATCTCTCGACGAAGGCCTTCACGCTGCTCAGCCTGCTGGTGGCGCGGCGGCCGTCGGTGGTGGACCGGGCCGAGCTGCGCCAGCATCTGTGGCCAGCCACACACGTGGTGGACGCGGCGCTGGCCAACCTGGTGGCCGAGGTGCGGCGGGCTCTGGACGATGACCCGGCGACACCGGCCTTCGTCCGGACGGTCCACGGCATCGGTTACGCGTTTGCGGGCGAGGTGCACGAAACCGTCGCGGCAGCGGCGCCGTCCATGCCCGCTGTCGGGGCTGGCTCAGTCCCGCGGTGCTGGCTCGTGTGGAAGCAGCGCGAGTTCACGCTCGCAGCCGGTGAGCAGATCATCGGACGCGATCCGGCGTGTGCCATCTGGATCGACGTGGACGGCGTGTCTCGCCGACACGCGCGCATCGCGATCGCCGGCGCTGGCGCGGGCGTACACGCCGTCGTCGAGGACCTCGGGAGCACGAACGGCACGTTCATCGGCCCCCGTCGCCTGACCCGCCCGCAGATCGTCCACGATGGCGACGCGATCGAGCTCGGCGAGGTCTCGCTGACGTTCCGCACCTGGCTGGGCGCGGATGCGCCGACCAAGCGCGTGAAGCCGCGGCCGCGGTGAGAACGCGAGGCGTCAGGCCGTTCGAGTGCACTCGACGCCGACCAAGGCGGGGGCGTCCCGGAACACCGGGATCGGTTGTCGCACGGACGAGGCTGACGCGCGACGGCCCTGTTCGCCTATGATGCGCCGAGCAAGACGAGAGCGCGTTGCGTGATGCAGGGCCTCACATCGCCGCACAGGGAGTGACCGTCATGGTGCAACAGCGATCGGATCGAGAACCGCGGCGCGTGTGGTCACGCCGCGGTGTCATCAAGTCACTCGGTGCCACGACGGCGGCGCTCATCGGCACGCGGGATGGGTGGGCGCAGGCCCGCCAGGGCGGACCCGCGTCGCCACCGAGCACGATCACCACGCCGCCACGCGATTTCAGTCCGAGCGCGCCGCCGACCACCTACTTCATGGACCCCGACATCGTGGTCGTGGATCCGGCGTTCGCCGGGCTGATCCAGCCCAACGCGGCGATCAAGCGCCTCTGGACCGGCGGGCTCTGGCTCGAAGGACCGGCCTGGTCCGGACAGGGGCGCTATGTGGTCTTCAGCGACATCCCCGGCAACAAGCAGCTGCGGTGGATCGACGAGGACGACCGCGTGAGCGTCTTCAGGAACCCGGCGAACAACTCGAATGGCAACACCTTCGACTTCCAGGGACGCCAGATCTCCTGCGAGCACCTGACCCGGCGCGTCGTCCGCTACGAGCACGACGGGTCGGTGACGGTGATTGCGGACGCCTACACCGGCAAGCGGCTCAATTCGCCGAACGACGTCGCGCCCCATCCAGACGGTAGCTACTGGTTCACCGATCCACCCTACGGCGGCATGCTCTACGAGGGACAGGCGGACGCGGCTGGCGGACCGACGAACGCGGCCGGACGACTGAACCCGCGAGTCGGACAGTCGGCGGACGCGGGCAGGATGAGGCGCGAGTTGCCAAACGGCGTCTATCGCGTGGACCCGAGCGGCACGGTGACGCTCGTCGCCACCGAAGAGCAAGTGCCGGACCCGAACGGGATCGCGTTTTCGCCGGACTACAAGCGGCTGTACGTGGCCAGCACGGGCAAGGGGCCGGGCGACACCGGACCCGGCGGCGTGGGCAATGTGATCGCCTTCGACGTGGGTGCGGACAACCGACTCACGAACCGGCGGGTGTTTGCGGACGTCGTCATCGATGGGATCACGTGCGGGGTGGATGGCGTGCGGTGCGACGTGGACGGTAACGTCTGGTGTTCGAGCAACGCGGGCCGAGCGGTCGGGTACAGCGGCGTGACAGTGTGGACCCCGCAGGGCAAGCTCCTCGGCCGCATCCGCCTGCCCGAAGTCTGCGGCAACCTCTGCTTCGGCGGCCCGAAGCGTAACCGGCTGTTCATGGCCGCGAGCCAGTCGCTGTACGCCCTCTACGTCAACACGCAGGGCGCCGGACCGAGTTAGGGTCAGACCGGGGTCAGACCGGGGAACGATTGACCCCGTCAAACCATCCGGCTGACAATCACCGCAAGCGCTATTGGGGCGCGACCCGTTCGGAGGTGACCTGTGAGTCTGCTCGATACGATTCTCAACGCGCAGGGCGGCGGCGCAGTGCAGCAGCTTGGCAGCCAGCTCGGGCTTGGTGAAGGCGAGACCTCGTCGGCCTTGGCGGCACTCGTCCCGGCGATCGCGGCCGGCGTTCAGCGGAACGCGCAAAGCGGCAGCGGCCTCACCGACCTCATCTCCGCGCTGACTCGCGGCCAACACCAGCAGTACGTGAACGACCTGTCCTCGCTGGCACAGCCATCGACCGTGCAGGACGGCAACAAGATTCTCGGCCACGTGTTCGGCACCAAGGACGTCAGCCGGCAGGTGGCGGCGCAGGCCGCCGCGCAGACTGGCGTCAGCGCCGATGTGCTCAAGAAGATGCTGCCGATGGTCGCCGCGCTCGTCATGGGGGCGATGTCGCAGCAGGCGAAGCGGAGCCAGACCACCCAGGCGGGCACAGGCCCAGACGGCCTGGATGCGGGCGACTTGATTGGCATGCTCACGAAGACACTGGGCGGTCAGGGCTCGGGGGCCACGGGCGGCCTCGGCGGCCTGCTGGGAAAGATGTTCGGCTGAGTCCGTGCGATGTCCGCAACCGCAGCCTCTGCTGCGGGTCGTCCTGATCGTCCTGCTCGGCTCCTCCGTGTTTGGCGCCCCGGCCGGGACCGCGCCGACGCCGCAGGCGCCACGCCCCGCTGCGCGAGACGTTCCGCAGCCAGCCGGGTGGGACGCGGACCTCGCGCTGCCCCAGCCCGCCGATCTCAACCCAGCGCCGAACGTTCTGGAGTTCAACCTCGACGCCAGGGTCGCCAACATCGAGATCACGCCGGGCGTGGTCACGCCGGCCTGGACCTACAACGGCACGCTGCCGGGTCCCTACATTCGCGCGAACGTGGGCGACACGGTCATCGTGCACTTCACGAACTCGCTGCCGGAATCAACGACCATCCACTGGCACGGCCTGCGCGTGCCGAACGCCATGGATGGCGCGCCGGGCATGACGCAGCCGCCGATCGCGCCGGGTGGCACGTTTCGCTACGAGTTCGTCGTGCGCGATGCCGGCACGTACTGGTACCACCCGCATCAGAATTCCGCGGCCCAGGTGGGCTGGGGCCTCTACGGTCCGATCGTGGTCGTCGATCCGGCCGACCCCGAGGCGTTCGGCGACGACCTCGTCCTGATGCTGTCCGACATCAGCCTCGACAGCGACGGCAGGCTGCTGCCGAAGGACAACGGCGGGGCGTTCGGGGACCTCTTTGGCCGCGAAGGGCCCACGGTGCTGGTCAACGGGAAGGTGCGGCCGCGTCTGCAGGTGCGTGCCGGCAAGCCGCAGCGCTGGCGCATCATCAACGCGGCACGCGCCCGCTACTTCGCATTCGCGGCGCGCGGTAACACGTTCACGCGGCTCGGAGGCGATAACGGCCTGGCCGCGCGATCGGAGCCGCTCACGCGCCTGCTCGTCGTGCCGGGCGAACGGCTGGACGTGGTGTACGTCTCCACGGCCGCTCCCGGCACAGCATCCTCGCTCCGCTGGCTGGCCACGGATCGCGGGTATGGCACGGCGTTCGGCCGGCGTCCCGAGGACATCATGCGGATCGAGACGGTGCGCGACGCGCCTGTCACCCCGCCCGTCGTCCCCCAGCGCCTGCGTGACATCTCACGCATCGATGTGACCAAGGCCGTGGGGGTCGCGCTCGATCTGACCATCAAGCGCGACGAGAACGAGAACCGCATCGAGATGGGATTCAATGGGCTGCCGGCAGCGCAGGCACCGCCCGTGCAGGCCCGCATCGGCGAGACGCACGTCTGGACGTTGACGAACAGCTCAGCGTTCGATCATCCATTCCACCTGCACGGCTACTTCTTCCAGGTGATCGACGATGCGCGGGTGCCTGAGTGGAAGGACACCGTCAACGTCCCCGTCAACTCGACGGTCCGGATCGCGATCCGCTTCGACGAGCGGCCGGGCATGTGGATGTTTCACTGCCACATCCTGGATCACGCCGAGGTCGGCATGATGGGACACCTGCACGTCCGTTGAGGGTCGCGCGTCAGGGCTGGCAGTCGGCGCGCATCTCCTGCAGCGCACGCCACTCGGCCTCCGTCGCGGTGAGGTTCCACGTCTGCTTGACCTGGATCCAGCCGGTCGCGTACGCGCACCAGAAACCACGGTTCGATGGACGCCAGAACTCCGGGCCGCTGTCGCTTTTGGCGCGGTTGGCGGACGCCGTCACCGCGATCAAGTGGAGTGAATAGGAAAGGTCATTGGCGTAGCGCTGCCGCTGGTCGGCCGACCAGTTCCAGCCGCCTGACCGGTGCGCGTTCGCGAGCGGGACCAGGTGGTCCACGTCGAGGCTGCCTGCAACAGTCGCCGACTGGCCCGTGTAGGGGTCGTCCCAGCGGCCGGTATCGGCCACGCACTGCGGCGCGTCGCGGAACAGCACCTGGACCAGCGTCTCTTCGATCAGCACTTCGGCGCGGGTGTCCTGGCAATCACCGTCCGCATCAATCCAGTGACGCCACGCGTCTCGACTGTAGGCGGGCAGGTTCGCGGGGACGGGCGCGATGGTCAGCGCGGGCGGCAGGACGAGGGTCGGCGCGGTCTGACTCGCCCGCGAGCCGCAGGCGGCAGACAGCGCGCAGAGGACCACGACGGTCCAGCGAGAGACCGACCCCGACATCGGCGCCAGCTTAGCAGTCCGCGGGGTCCGTGGGGTCAGACGAGGGTCAGACGAGGGTCAGACCGGGGTCAGACCCCTAGAATCGCAGGATTCTGCGATCCTCCCGGCCGCCCACCGTTGCCAGACCGTGTGCGGGTCAAGAACCCCGACGGTCCACCCCCAAGGAGTGCGACGCCCCGAACGGCGCGAAAATTGAATCGAGGCTGGGCATGGCACGGACACTCCGCATCCAGATCCCCGGACTCATTCGGCACGTCATGTCACGCGGCAACGGACGAATGGGGATCTTCCTCGATGACACCGACTACCGTCAGTTCGTGTTCCTCCTGGGAGAAGCCGTCGAGCAATTCGACGTCTGTTGTTGGAACTACTGCCTCATGCCGAACCACTACCACGCTACGCTGCAACCATCGCGACCGAACCTGTCAGAGGCCATCCGCAGGCTCAACAGCACCTATGCTCTCTGGTGGAACAGGCGCCATCAGCGCGTCGGCCACGTCTTCCAAGGTCGCCACAAGGCACAGATCGTCAACCGCGAAGAGTACCTGATGACCTTGTCGCGGTACGTGGTGATGAACCCGGTGCGTGCGGGCCTCGTGACGCGACCGGAGGACTGGCCGTGGAGCAGCTATCGGGCCACCGTCGGGTTAGAGTCGGCGCCGGCATTTCTGAGCACGTCCTCGACGCTGCGGTTGTTTGGTGAAGCCGCCGAGACTGAATTGCAGGAGAGGTTCAGCAGCGCCGTAGCCGCCGCCACCGACGACGCGGCTTCGTTGGACCGGATCCGCTCGAACGAGCGAGTGCTCGGGTCCAGAGCGTTCAAGGTCCTTGTGAGCCTGGGGTCAGACCATGGTCTGACCCCCATCTGACCCCAGGCTGACCCCGGCTGTATCATCAGCGCCATGCGTGCGCTCCGTCGTCATCCGGGCTACGCCCTCGCGAATCTCGCCACGGTGACGCTCGCGGTGGGCGCCAATCTGGTGGTCTTCAGTTTCGTCAACGCGCTGTGGTTGAAGCCGCGCGCGGTGACCGACATCGACCGCGTGGTGGTGGTCGGCCGCGACTTCGATATCCCGGATGGGTCGCGCTACTCGGAATCGGGTCTTGAGGGGCTCCGCGCCACAGGTGCATTCGAGGCTGTCGCGGGTCAAGTGGTCACGACCGGGATGTTCGAGGGCCTGCAGCGGCGCCTCGCCATCCCGGGCGTCGAACAGCCCGTCGAGAGCGCCTACGTCACGCCGGACTACTTCGCGGTGCTGGGCGTGCACGTCAGCGGCAGGGTGTTCGAGCCCGGCGAGGGACAGGCACCAGGCTCGTCCCCCGCGATCCTCAGCGATCGCCTGTGGCGAACCGCATTTCGCAGCCGCCCGGACGTGCTCGGACTCCCGCTAGCGACCACCGCAGCGTCCCTGTACATAGTCGGTGTCGCCGCACCTGGATTCCAGGGGGCGCGGCTCGGCGAGCGAACCGACATCTGGCTGCCGCATCGACTGGCACCGCAACTCGCCGGGCAGGATGTCGCCGACCTGCGAAACGTGACCCTGCCCATGCTGGCCTTCGCGCGGATGAGGCCAGGCGCGTCAATCGAGCAGACGCGCGCCGTGCTCGCCCAGGGACCCAGAGGGCCAGCGGATCTGGCACCGCTCAGCCGCGTGTTCGGTGCTGCTGACTTGCCCACGGTGCGCCTCGGCGGCGAGGACGCGATGACGCTCAGCGCAATCATGGCCGCGTTCGTTCTGGCGAGCGGCTGCGCAACCCTGGTCGCGCTCGCGCTCGTGCACTACGAACGACGCCACCGCGAACTCTCGATCCGGGCCGCGCTCGGCGCGTCCAGGAGGCGGCTGGCCGGGCAGTTGTCACTCGAGCTGGTGGGCCTGGCGATCGGCGGCACAGTCGCAGCCGTGCTGGTTGCAGGCTGGATGCTACGCGCGCTACCCACGTTCTCGCTGCCTGGAGGCGTCGACTTCAGCCGACTTGACCTGACGATGGACTGGAGAGTCGCACTGGCTGGACTGGGCGGCTGTGTCGCGACCCTCGCTGCGGCTGTCGCCGGCCCGGTGATGCGGTTCACCGGCGCAGCAGTCAGCGCCAACCTCATGTCGAGTACGGCCACACCACCGCGTTCGTCCATGGGGCTGCGTAGGGCGATCCTCACCGCGCATGTGGGGCTGACCACGCTCGTGCTCCTCTCAGCCGTGCTCTTCGTCTCGAGTGTGACCGGCGCGCTCTCAGTTGGGCCAGGATTTGACCCAGACCGCGTCGTCTTTGCAGCGGTAGCTACGAGATACCGATTCCTGGCGGGAGAGAGTCCGGCGCTCGAGGCTCGCCAAGCAAGAGACGTGGCGAGAAGTCTTGAGGTCGTTGACCGGATTGGGGCGATCCCCGGCGTACAGGCGGTCGCGCTGGGCCCCGCCCCACTGGGTGTGGAGCGCGAGGACCATCTCGCCCGACCTCGAATCATGGAGACGGATGGGGCGCGGCTGCACGTGACGGCCGGATGGATGTTCGTCGGAACTAACTACCTCGAAGCGCTTGGCGCTCAGGTCGCGGCCGGCCGGTGGCCGGGACGAGACGAGGCGGTCGTCACGCCGGCGTTCGCTCGCGTCGTCTGGGGTGACGACTCCCCTGTCGGCCAGCGCCTGACCTTCGGCGAACTGTCAACGACCGTCACAGGCGTGGCGGACGTTGCTTTCGGTACCATGCGCGAGGGTGCGCAGCCCGCCGTGTTCTACACGGGTCAGACGAGTGTGGCGTCGATGGTGAAGACCCGAGGCGAGCTCGCGTTGGTAATCAGGACCGACCGTACCGAGACGGTCAAGGCAGCTGTCGCACGGTTGTTGGGCGAAGCGTTTCCGGACAACCCCGCACGGGTGACGAGCGGTCGAGACCTGGTATCGACCGACCTCGGACGAGAGCGCATGAACGCGTGGATCTTCTCTGGCTTCGGCCTCGTTACGCTGATGCTGGCGACAGTCAGCGTCTTCGGGCTCGTGGCGTACGTCGTGGAGATGCGCCGACGCGAGTTCGCCATACGAATGGCACTCGGCGCGACGCTGGCTTCTGTGGCGATGCGAGTCTGCCGGACCAGTCTCGAACCTGTCGCGCTCGGCGCCGTCGGCGGGCTCATCGCTGCCTTGGCGCTCGGTCGCACGATCGAGGCTTACCTGTTCGGGCAGCGCGCGGTCGAACCCGTGAGCTATATGGCGGTCTTCGTTGGTGTTGTCGCGTGCGCGGCTTTGGCCGCGGCTGTCGCCGGTCGTCGGATTCTGACCGTCTCCGTCGCTGAAAGTCTGCGTCAGGGCTAGCGGGGTCAGACCCTCGTCTGACCCCCGTCTGACCCCCGTCTGACCCCCGTCTGACCCCCGTCTGACCCCGTCCGGGGATAGACTACCGGCCTCGCACCTTCAAGGAGACTGCTCATGCTCAGGGTCACCGCGTGCCTGGCCGCGCTGCTCGCGTTCGTGCCCGCCGCCGCCCAGTCGCCGCAGCCGACCCGTCGCGTCGCCATCACGATCGACGATGGCCCCGTCGTCAACGAGATGGCGGATCTTGGCAACTTTCAGCGCATCACCAATGGGCTGATTGGATCGTTCCGCGTCGAGAAGGTGCCGGTCACCATCTTCGTCAACGAGGCCCAGCTCAACGTGCCGGGCCAGCGCGACGCCCGTGCGGCCGTACTCGACCAGTGGCTGGATGCCGGCTTCGAGCTGGCCAATCACTCGGTACTCGCATCCGAGCGCGAATGAGGTCCCGTTCGAACGCTTCGCCGACGAGGTCATCAAGGGCGAGGTGATCACGCGTCCGCTCGTGGAACGGCGCGGACAGAAGCTGGTGTGGTTCCGGTATCCCTACCTCCATTCGGGCACGACGGCCGAGGCCCACGAGGCAATCACGCGATTCCTCGCCTCGCGCCAGTATCGCGTCGCGCCGGTCACCGTGGACTACGCCGACTACGCGTTCGCGGGCCCCTACGCCCGCGAACTGCGGCAGGGCCGCGTCGAGATGGCCGAGCGCATCCGAAAGGCCTATATCGATCAGGTGGACGTCGGCTTCGACTATGCCGAGAAGGCGTCGCTCGAGGTGTTCGGCCGCGAGATCGCCCAGATCCTGCTGATCCACTGCAACGAGCTGAACGCGATGACCGTGCGCGAGACCATCGGGCGGATGCGCGCGCGAGGCTACACCTTCATCAGCCTCGCCGACGCGATGCAGGACGCAGCCTACGAGAGACCTGACACCTTCACCGGCCCTGGCGGATCGTGGCTGAGTCGGAGCGCCGCGGCGCTCGGCAAGCGGATCCACTCCGCGACGCCGCCGCGTGTGCCGGCCTGGATCACCAACCCGGCGGGCGTGGGGCGGTGACGAGGGCGTGAGACTCAGCGGCAAGGCTGCCTCGCCGGAACTTCGCGTGCTGGTCCGTCTGAAGCACTGCCTGTACGCCTTGCGAAGGAGCCACCCGTGAACGCTCATCCATTCCGGCCGCCTCGTCTGCTTCTGCTGCTACTCCTCGCCAGTCCACTCGGCGTCTTCGCCCAGACTCCGCAACGCCGCGACGCGAGCACTGGGGGCCAAAGTCCACAGGCCAGGGCCGCCACGCAGCCCAGCGAGCGGGTGCCGGCGACCCGGATCCCCAGGCTGGCCAAGGACTCAACGATCACCATTCCACTCAACCAGGTCGGCATCTTCGATGCGGACTATCTCAACCCCAGGAATCCACCCAACGTGCTGCACCCGCTGAAAGGCGGGGTGCAGCCCCCACCTGCCTCGGCCGGCAATCTCGTCGCTCTGAACGGCCCGCACAATCGCAAATCCCTCGCCCTTCAGGCGGTTGACGTGGAAACCGTCAAGGCGAGTGCGGCCGCGCTGATCGTCATCTTCGACAACCGCACCTCGACGCACGCCCTCCTGGTGAGCTTCACCGTGCCACAGACCGACGCGGCCAGGAAGCTCGCGCAAGATGCTGGCGCGTATGTCAGCGAGACGTGCAAGGACAAGAAGTGCCCGGCCAGGGTCCAGATCTCCGAGCGGACGACGGCACGCATCCCCCTCGAGGCCTTCGTGGATCGCGAAGCCTTCACCAAGTGGCTGACGGACAAGCAGACCGAAGGGGCGGCCAGTGGGACAACCCACGAGGCCATCCCGTTCAGCGTGGCGTTCGTGGACGAGACCGCCGAGCCGTCGCAGCCGAGGGGCTACTTCAGTGTGGTGCCGCTCGAGTATCTCGGCGAGCCGGGCGGCGGCACGACCTGGTCGGGTGTGGCCTCAGTCGGCGGGGCGATCGAGCCCGATACCGGCGGCGACAGCCAGACGTTCACGACCGAAGCACCCTATGGCGGCGGCCGCGATTGGCGCTTCACAGGCAGCGGCGAACTCCGGGTGAAGCAGGCGCTCGGTGCGCGGGCCGATGCAGACCTCAGCCTCGGCTACAAGGATGCCAGTCTCGGTGAGAAGGACCAGAAGGGGCTCCTGAGTGCGACGAAGTACCGCATCAACATCTACGCGATGACGGGCGTGACGCTCAGCTTCGGCAAGTTCACGTTTGCGAGTCCAACGTCAGGCGTGGCCCTGCGTGCGAAGGGCGAGGGCTTCAGACTCGCGTTCCGAAACCTCGCGGTCTCGCACCTGGTCATGCGCGAGAGTGCCGAAGGAGACGCCAATCATGACAACCGGGACAACCGGCAGCTTCTCGCCGAGGCCAGCAACCTGACCTTCGCGAAATCCGGGATCTTCCGGAGCGCGAACGCGGTCTGGCTCTATGGGCGTGAGCGTCTGGATCGGGCCGCCGCCGACGACAAGCCCGCGGTCTTCCCGCACTCGTACTTCACCATCGGCGGTGAGGCATTCTTCGCCTCGGCTGGAAACGTGCCGTGGCAGGCCAGTCTGGCCTGGTACCGAAGCGGCGCCAGCGACCTCTCCGACGGCCGCTATCGCCCTGCCACAGGTCACCTCGCCTTCGGGACGGCGTCGTGGTCTTTCGTGGACCGGTACGACTGGAATCCTGCGACGCGGGCCGGCGACCCGAAGAAGTCTCGAGTGAACGCGATCGTCACGCTCCAGGCGGGCATCGGGAGCCGCACACACGACGACGACGCCACGACTGGGGAAAACCATGCGTACGTCGGTGAGCAGACGGCGTTTTCACCTGATTCGCTCTTGTTTTCACGCTTCGCGAAGAAGCTTCGGATGGCCACCCTGCAGCCCAGTCTCGGCAACAAGATCTACTCCGCCCTCGGCTACACCGACCAGCGGGTGTCGCCGCTCGAGCTGGTCGCGAGGGCCCTACGCATTCCGACGTCCGACATGGCCAACACGTCGACGACGGTGCAGTGGCATCACTACACGTTGCGGCAGGGCGGTGCCGGGTCCGGCGATGAGCTCTCCACCAAGTGGACCATCGAGACACCGGCCGGCATCGAGTCCACGGTGCAGTGTTCGTACTTCTGGCCACGCGGCTCGCTCAAGCCCCTGTTCCGCGTGAAGCCGTGGGCCATCGTCGCGTCCGTGAAAGTGACGCTGTAACCGTGCGGCGCCTTCGTGAGCTCGACTGGCTCTGGGTCTTCCTGTTCTCGTGGGTGACGCCGGTCTTCTACGATGCAAGGATTGGCCTCGAGTACTGGTCAAGTCTGCTCTTCTGGCTCGTCCCCATCTTCCTGCTCGCGCCCCGCTTCCTGTTCTACACGGATGGCGGCGGACGACGCCGGCGTGCGTTCGTGCTGGCGGTGGTCTCCGTGACGGGACTCGGCCTGATCCTGGACTTCGTCTTCGGCCACCGCATCCTGCGGTTCGACGATCCGATCGTGCGCTACCTGGGCCACCTCCCGTCGCTGTTTGGGCCCGCGATTCCCGTCGAAGAGGTGGTGTTCTACCTGTTGGGGCCGATCGCCATCCTGCTCGTGTACGTCTGGTGCGATGAGTACTGGCTGTCGGCCTACAACGTCGGATCCCGGCGGGCGTCGGTTGCGATGGCCTCTCCCGTGGCCTTCGCGCCGACGGCCCTTGTCTACGGCCTGGCGCTCATCGGCGGTGGAGCTTGGCTGCGGATGCGGTTGCAGCCCGCGGCCGGGGTCGTCCCCGAGTACTTCACGTTCCTCGTCCTGGTGGCCCTTGTCCCTGCGATGGCGCTCTTTAGGTCGGTGGTACACCTGGTGAACTGGCGGGCCTTCGGCGTGACGGCGCTCTATTTGCTGATGACGTCGCTCATCTGGGAGGCCATCCTGGCGCTGCCGCGCCACTGGTGGGGATATCGGCCGGAGGCGATGACGGGGGTCTGGGTGCGGACGTTCGCGTGGGGTGATGGCTGGCCTCTGCCGATCGAGGCGGTCATGGTCTGGGTCTGCACGCCGTTCTCCTTGGTGCTCACGTACGAGGCGATCAAGCGTCGTCTCTACCTGCGCCGCCCGGAAAAGGCGGTGTATGGCCCGGCAGGATCGTGAGCGCGAGCCCGACCCGCGCGAACGCTCGCTTCCGCGGTATCTCGCGGCCGCGGGTGCGCTTGGCGTCTGCTCTGCCGTGGGTGTGCGCCTCGCCGTGGGAGTGCGCCACTGGAGTCGCACGAAACGATAGAACTGTGAACGAGGGTCCAGACAAAGTCTGGCCCTCAGACCACGGCCCTCGCACGCTCGACGACCTCGCGCCACGGCCCGGGGGCGACCGCGCCGGCCAGCCATCGCTCGGCCTTGGCGGCCAGCAGGCGCCATTCGGCCTGCCGGGACCCGGCGCGCGCAGACAGCCAGGCGAGCGCAATCGCCGTTGCCCAGGCGCGGTCGTCAGCGCCAGGCTCGGGCGCCGCGGGCTGCGCCTGGCGCAGGCCCGCGAGTCCGAGGCCGAGCGCCCTTGCCACGGCCTCGGGAGACGCCCATGATCCATCGGCGCCCTGCAAGGCGATCAGTCGATCGAACGGCAAGTCGCGTCGCGTTCCGCGCGACGCGGTGGACTCCACCGCAGCCGATCGCGCCGATCGCGGCGACCGCGGCGGCGGAGGAGACGGCACGGGCGCCTGGGGCTGTTGCATCGCTCGACGCGCGGGCGCGGGCGGTGCCGAGGCGCCGGAACGCCGCGTGAACAGGGCGCCGGGCGCCTTGAGCAGGTCGCTGATCGTCTGGCCGATGCGGCGGCCGGTCGGGGCGCGGCCGGACGGGACGCGACCGGGCGGCGGGACCATCGGCGTCGCCATCTCGTCGCTCGCCTCGTCATCATCGCCGTCATCGACGCCTGTCGTCATGCAAAGCAGCGACACATCAATGGGCATGATCCGACGGGACGCCACTGGAACCCGCGCGCTGTCGATCAACAGCTGCTCCATCCCTCCCCAACCCGACCGGACGGCCACCGGAATCTTCCGTAGTTCCACCTCGCCGGCCACGACGTTGGCGCGGACCTCGACGGCCACGAGCGAGGTTTCCCGCGACGCCAGGCCGTAGGTGGTCGCGAGCCTGATGATCTCGGCCTTGGCGGGGTCGGTCTTGCGATCGACCTGCTGAGAGCCACCGCGCCTCAGGAGGTCCGGCTCTTCCTCCAGCTCGCGAATGCGCGCGCGCGCGGCGAGCGTGCCGACCGTGGTGCCGTCCACCGCGTCGGTTACCGCGTGGCTGGCCTCGAACGAGATCGCGCCAGCGGGTCCGCGCGCCGCAATCGACACTGACCCGAGCGGGACCTCATCGAGAAACGCGTACTGCACCAGGCGATCGCCGGCAAACACCGGGCGGGGCTTCGACGGCGCCATCGTGGCTCGACTGGCGCCCCAGGTAATCGCGACATCGCTCAACGCCGGCGCGAGCAGGCGCGCAAACTGCCGCAGCACCTTGGCCTCGAGCCGATCGCCGGGCGCGATGAACTCGGCGACGCCGCCGCCGGCTCTCGCCAGGCCGCGCACGAGATGCGCGCTCGCACCGCGGCCGATGCCGAACGCGAACACGCGAGACTCTGCTACGTGGTCCGCGGCCAGCGCGATCACAGCATCCGCATTGGTGACGTCGCCGTCGGTCAGCACGAGCAGCTGTCGGAACAGGCCGTCGGTGCGCGGCTGCCCGAACACGAACTCGAGCGGCGCGAGGATCTCCCGTCCCGCCGAGGTCGGCGTCGAGCGAGGCCACGTGGGCGCTGGCGGCGGCCAGCGTCACGTCGTTGTACGGCTGACTCGTCTCGAACAACGGATCGAACCGCGATCCGAAGCCGACGATGTTGAAGCGGCAGCCCTCCACCAGGGACCGCAGACACAACTGCAGCGCGTTCCTGACCGCTTCGATCGACGTGCCAGCCATCGATCCCGATCGGTCCACGACGAAGAAGACCTCAGCCGGCGCGGTCTGGCTGCCGAACACCGGCCGCAGCACCAGCGCCGCGGCGGTGCCGCGCTGGGCGTCGCGCTCGACGACGACGTGGGGGGCGTGGATCCCGTCGGCGTCGATGAGGACGACCACGTCGCGATCGAGCGCGGTGGCCGCCTGGGCGAGCGTGACGGTGGCCGAGGACCCGGTGAGGGTCACGTCAATCGGATGTGAGGGCGAGGCCACTCGGCCAATCGCGCCCGGCATGGCCAAGCGCAGCGTCAGGTCGAGTCCATACGGCACCGTCCAGGCGAGCGGCGGCGACACCGCGTCGGCGGGCGAGCGACCGATACCCCGCTGGTCCGCGGCGGGCGCGTAGCGCGGCGACACCGTCGTTGGCAGCACGAAGCGCAGGGACTCCCCTTCAAGCGTGAGTTCCGTGACGTAGGTCAGCTTCAGCAGCACCTCGGTGCCCGGCAGCACGTTGCCGACGCTGGCCGTGAACACGTCCGGCTGTTCTTCATCCAGCAGGAAGGCCCCGTGCCCTGCCTGCATCGCATCGTCATAGACCCGAAAGGCCTCGTCGCGCGGCTTGGTCGCGCCCGCGAAGTGGACGCCGTTGACGATGGCCTCGAAGCCGCAGACGGCGGCCCCCTCATCGAGGGGGAAGACATAGACCGCCTCAATGGCTTTGGCTTCAGTGTTGCGGTAGCGCTGCGTGATCGTCACGCGCGCGCTGATGTCGCTGAGCGTCGCGTCAACCGACACGCCTTCGAGCGGGACTGCCTCGAAAGTCCTGGTGATCAGTCCCGTGGGTCCTTGCCGGGGCAACAGGTCAGTGGTGGGCATCGTCAATCCTCACGGCCGCGCGATAGATGGGCGCGGCACCATTCCGCCAGACTCCGCAGCGCCACTGCGGTCGGGAGGCGCTGTTCACTCGAGATGTGCAGTTCCACGCCTGGCGCCAGGTGCACGCGCCGCCAGTCCACGATCGCCGGCTTCGTCGCCGGTGGCGGCACGCTCGCCGCACGACGGGCTGGCGCCGGCTGCCGGATCTCCTCGAGGGTCTTCCCCGCTTCTTGAAGCGCCTTGATGCCGAGCAATGCCTCGAGGTGCTCGGGCCCGTAGTGGTCGCCGCGTCCGACGCCATAGGGCGTCGGCAGCAGGCCTTCCTGGATGTAGTAGCGCACCGTGCGCCGCGACACGCCGCCGAGGTCGGCGAGTTCGTCGATGCCGTAGCGGATGGCCGCGCTCACGCGATTAATGTGACAGTACAACTGTCGCATTGTCAACTGTCATATTCAAGCGACGCCGACGGCCGGGCGGCGGGCGCGGCGGCGGCCGGAGACTTGGTGATACCGTCTAGTTCCGTGCTGGAAGCGCCTAAGCCCTCCGTGAAGCGCGAACAGACCGACGCCAGTCTGCGCGAGGAACGCGAGAACACCGACCGGGCGATCGGCGAGGGTCGCGATCTCGTCGCGGAGCGCGCCGACGACGTCTTGCGACGGGCCGGCGAGGACGCTGATGCGGTGCTCGAGGAAGCGAGGCGGAAGGCCGACCAGTTGCTGGAGGACGGCGCCGGCACGTCGTCCGCGAAGGCGGAGATGGCGATGGAGCGGGCGGCCGAAGACGCCGCCGTGCGCGCCGATCGCGGGACCGCCGACCTGACGCTCGAGCTCGAGCGCGTCGAAACCGCCCGAATCCTGGCGCGGCGGCTGCCCCTGGAACGGGATCGGACTGACGACCGACTGCACGCCGAGCGCGTGCACTCCGATGGCGCGTGACGGCGATCAGGCGGCCGAGACCGTCTCCCGCGAGACACCGCTGTGGCACAGGTGGTTCCAGGAGCGCTTCCCCACGCCGTCGGAGGCGAGCCAGAGCGACTGATCGCTGGACGCGTGGAGTTCGTCGGGCTTGGCTCGATCGCGTCCCCTTCGTCCGTTGCCCACCACCGGAGTGCGCCGCGGGAGTCGCACGCGAGGACAGCCATGCGGCGGCCTCACGCCCACTACCCTGCGAGCTGTGCGACCGACGGTCAGGATGCGGCCGCTGATCGCCGGGTCGTGCCGCAACTGTCCCTGCCACACGTCAGCGGGTGACCGATAGGCGCCCTGACATGACAGCGAGCAAGCTTGAATCGGTCATCGATAATCGCTCATATCGAGCATCGAATGTGTTAGCCTTCCGCATTCTTCGTTGAAATGCGTGGTTCCCGCGGCGCGGCACGTCCGACGTCCGTGAACGTCGGGAGCAGTGAGACGCGTTTCGGCGAGGACTCAGAATGGAGTCTCTTCAATGAGCCAGCGATACTTGCGCGTCTGGGCAATACCGCTCCTGATCCTCGGTTGGACTCTGACGGCCGGCGTCACTCTTCGAGCGCAGGTCGGAAGCGGCACGCTCACCGGTACGATCGTCGATGCACAGGGCGGAGCCCTCCCCGGGGCCACTGTGACCGTCACCGAACAGGCCACCACCTCGGCGCGCACGATCACGACGGATAAGGACGGAGTGTTCCGCATTTCCGCGCTCCCTCCGGGGCGCTACGACGTCCAGATCACGATGAGCGGGTTCTCGTCACTCAAGGTGACCGACGTTTCGGTGGCTCCTGCTGAAGTCAAGAGCCTCGACAAGATCGAACTCAAGGTCGGCCAGTTCCAGGAGTCCGTCGTGGTCGAGGCAGGTACCGCCGCCGTCCAGACCGCGAGCAGTTCGCGCATGGGCACGGTGACGGCCGAGCAGCTCACCAACATCCAGATGAAGGGCCGCGACATTTGGGGCATGCTGGCCGTCATTCCGGGCGTGCAGGACACCAACATGAACCGGAGCTTCACGACCTGGACGTCGATGGAGCAGATCACCATCAACGGCTCGCCCAATACGTCGAAGGTCGTCGTCATCGACGGCGTGAACGTCATCGACGAACTCGGCACCCAGGCTCAGGTGAACCCCAACCTCGATGCCGTCGGTGAGGTGCAGGTCATCTCGAGCGGCTACACGGCGGAGAACGGCCGGAGCAGCGGCGGGTTGATCATCATGACGACCAAGTCGGGCACGAACCGCCACGCGGGGTCTGCCTGGTACAACGCCCGTCGCAAGGAATGGCGGGCGAACGAGTACTTCCGCAGCAAGAACAATCAGGGCAAATCAGACTACCGCGTGAACATTCCGGGTTACAGCTTCGGCGGTCCGGTGATCATTCCGAAGGTGCTCGACCGCGGCAAGATGTTCTTCTTCGTGTCGCAGGAGTTCACCGACGACCTCCGGCCGGCGACGTTCTCGCGCACCAACTATCCCACGGCGCTCGAGCGGCAGGGGGACTTCTCGCAGACCTACTACGGCAACGCGAACGGCCCGGGCCAGGGCACGCTGCTGCAGATCATCAACCCGGACACCGGCCTGCAGTTCCCTGGGAACAGGATTCCAGCCACCTGCGCGGGCATCGCGGGCTGCGTCAACGGCCGTATGACCTCGCTCGGCCAGCAGATGATGAATCTGCTGCCCATGCCGAACGGGTACTTCGATCCGGCTAACAACCAGTACAACGTGTACAATTACGGCGTCGACACGTATCCGTACCACTCGCGGACGAGCAACACGCTGCGGCTCGACGTGGTGCTAAGCCCCAGCCTGCGGGGCAGTTACAAGTTCATCAAGGATCGCGAAGACAACATCAGCAACAACGTCTTCGCGCCTGGCATCGGCTGGGCGAACAACGCCGTACCGGGCTACATCTCCACGGGCAACATCACCAAGGTGCTCCGGGCGAACCTGGTCAACGAGACCACGCTCGGGTTTGCGCACAACAGCTACGCCTGGTATGCGGACGACGGCAAGTACAATGAAGATTACCGCCAGTACTACCGGACGGCGGTCGGCATCGAGCCGCCTCGCCTCGAGCCTTTCGGCGCGTACCGCGACCCGCAAGGCCTCGGGTACGACCAGTCGGATGAGTACCCGTATTTGCCGGCCATGACGTATGGCGGTGGGAACCGCGCCAACCTCAGCAGCTACAACCCGGCCCGAGCCGCGGCCCGTATCCTGCCGGCAGCCAATCGCAACGACCGCTGGACGTTCACGAACGACCTGTCCTGGTCACGTGGCCGGCACAGCTACAAGTTCGGGTTCCTGGCCGAGTGGGCCTCGAAAACCGAGCCGCTCAGCCCGGATTATGCCGGCACCTACGCCTTCGGGCACAACGCCCAGAATCCGCTCAGCACGGGCAACGGCTACGCAAATGCGCTCATCGGTGTGTTCACGACCTACACCGAGCTCACCAACCGCGTGGACCGCGACCGGCGGCACTGGCAGACGGAAGGCTACGCGCAGGACAGCTGGCGCGTGAAGTCTGGATTCACGCTCGACTACGGCGTGCGGTTCACGCACACGGGCTCGTACTTCGATACGCGCAAGTCCACGGCCGGCTTTTACGAGCCGGACTGGTCGTCGGCCCAGGCGCCGCGCCTCTACTACCCGACCTGCACGACGGGTGTGCCCGGGAACCAGACCTGTCCGGCCAACAGCCAGCGCGCCTACGATCGGGCCAACCCCGGAGTGCTGCTTTCGAGCGCGTTCATCGGCAACATCGTGCCGGGCTCGGGCTCGCAGATCAACGGCATGATCGCCGACGGCTACCCCGGCATGCGGCCGGGCGAGTACTTCAGCTTCACGCCGTTCGTCGCGGCGCCGCGTATCGGGTTTGCCTGGGACATCAACGGGAACGGCAAGCAGGCGCTGCGTGCGTCCACGGGCACGTTCTACGCGATACCCACCCGCGGTGCGTGGGAAGGGTTCGTGGGCACGGCGCCCGCGGCGTTCAACCGCCAGGTGCGGTGGGCGACGTTCGGGAACATCGAGAACTTCGCCACCTCAGGCAAGACGTTCGTCGAGACGCCGATCAACTCGCAGTACGCTGGCGGCGAAACCCGCTCGCTCGAGAGGTCCTACAACCTGAACGTGACCTACCAGCGTGACATCGGCTTCGCCACCACCGCGGAAGTGGCCTACGTCGGATCCTGGACCTATACGGGTGGACGGACCGATGACATCAACCGCCCGGTGAACAACCTGTATCTGCTGGCGGATCCGAGCCGGATGTTCAACGGCAACGGGTTGGACACCAACCTGCTGCGGACCGCCTACCAGGGGCTCGGGAGCATCAACCAGTGGCGGGACGCGGCGGACGGCTACACGGTCAACAACAACACCCTCCGCTACAACGCGATGCAGGTGAACGTGCAGCGTCGCCTGAACCGCGGGCTGCAGATGGGGTTGGCCTACACGTTGGCCAAGGGCGTGGGCTGGACCGGCTACAACCCCGATTACCTCGAGGCGGACCCCACGGGCGCGCTGAACAAGCTCCGTCTATGGGGGCCGACGGCCAACGACCGCACCCACAATCTGGTGATCAACTACAGCTACATGGTGCCGAACCCGACGCCGGACGTGCCCGTGCTGGACCTGATCCTGCGCGACTGGATGATTTCCGGCGTCACGAAGTACCTCAGCGGGTCCGCGACGCAACCAGGCTGCACCACGAACACCACGGGCATCGCCAACACGAACCCGACGCTGACGCCGGGCGCGTCGGCCGCCTGCGTCTACACGGGTGAAGGGGTCTTCGACGTCACGCGTGATCCCAACCTGCCCGAAGAGGATCAGCTCCACTTCAACCCGCGTGCGTTCGCGATGGCGACGCCGCTCAGCGCGACTGTCGGCAACTTCGGCGACGTGCCGCTCGGCATCCTCCGCAACCCGGGTTTCTGGAACTGGGATCTGACGCTCCAGCGTCGCTTCCCGGTCTCGAAACTCGGTTCGCGGGCGCAGGCGCGGCTGCAACTGCAGCTCTACAACATCTTCAACACTCCGCAGTTCACGACCCTGAACACCGCCCTGACGTTCGCGGACGATCCGAACGTGCCGGGGACTCGACAGCCGGCTGCTGACGAGCACCAACCACGGCCGCTACACGGCGTCGAACCCGCCGCGAGAGTTCGGCATCACGTTCCGTATCGACTTCTGAGTACGCGCCACCACCATGCAGCGGCCTCCCGGGTATCCGGGAGGCCGTGGTCCTTCCCGTCGTGATGGCTAGTTCATACCGACACGCGGCAGCGTTGCCGAGACCGAGGTGCTGCCGCGTCCGTCAGGACCTGATCGAGCAGGATGGAGGCTACAGCACACGTGCGAGCGCCCCTCGATGCACTCGAGGCGTTTGCGGCGATTCTGCCGGACGGCCTCAATTCTCCAGCGAGAGCTTGCGCGCGACGTCCATCGCGTGATCGGGCGTGCTCGATGTGCCCATCTCGGTATCGAGCCAGCCGGCGTATCCAAGCCGCCGCAATTCCTTGAAGATGAACGGATAGTTGATCTCGCCCGTACCCGGCTCGAGCCGGCCCGGATTGTCCCCAATCTGCACTACTCTGATCAGCTTCTCGCTCAGTCCCTTGCGCAGATTGACGACGATATTTCCCTCGGTGCGCTGCAGGTGGTAGATGTCGAAGCACAGCTTCACATTCGGGTGGTTCACTTCCTGAATGACGGGAAACGCCTCGGCGGTGCGGTCCAGAGCGCGCCGCGGCAAGTCGCTCAGCGGTTCGAAGGCGATGGTGACGCCGCCAGCGGCGGCGATGTCGCCGGCGCGTTTCAGACCGTCGATGATGCCCGCGCGCTGCACGTCCCACGGCACGTCGTTGTGATAGAGCCCGACGAAACTGATGAGGTCCGGTGCGCCGAAGGACTTGGCGATTTCCACGCGTTCGCGGATCTCGTTCAGCAACACGTCAGCTGACCCGGGGCGCGTGAAGCCCGTGCTGCTGCCTGCGGGACCGGTGCCGACGAGGCTGACGCAGGTGAGGCCGGTTTCTTGCTGCGCCTTGAGCATGGCCGCGCGGTCGTCGGCGTTTGCGCTCCAGAAGCTGTAGCCCTTGAACCCCTTCGCGGCGATGGCCCGAATCCGGTCGGCCCGCGAGAGCTTCGTCGATCGGAACATGATCTCCATGTTGATCGAGAGCGTGTAGGGCGGCGGTCCAAGCGCCGTGGTGGTGGTCGCCGCTGGCACCGGTGCTGGCGCGCCGCGTTGCACGAGCGCACCGAAGCCAATTGGCGCGAGAGCCCCAGCGGCAAGCACTTCGCGGCGGCTTGGCAAGCGAGGCGTGTCCTGCTCGTTCATGGCGACCTCCGTGAGCAATCCGTCGAAGAGCGCGCCCGATTCGCCGGGACCCTGTTCGACGGATTCTACCAGGATAGGATACAGGCGCGAGGAACCATGGGCTATCTCCGCATTGCCGTCGTGACGTTGTTCGTCGTTGCTCTGCTCCCGCTCGCGGGGCGCCCTCTCCGGTCGGCCCAGACCCGCATCAGAGTTCTCCTCCTCACGGGCCAGAGCAATCGGTACCACAACTGGGCCGTCAGCAGTGTCGTCATCAAGCGGCAGCTCGAGTCGAGCGGTCGCTTCCAGGTGACGGTGGCGACGACGCCGCCAAAAGGGACGGCGCCGAACCAGGACATGGCGAGTTTTGCGCCGAACTTCTCGGAGTACGGCGCGGTGGTGATGGACTACGAAGGCTTTGAGTTCGCACCGCCCGTCAAGAAGGCCTTCGTGGACTACATCCGCAACGGCGGCGGCCTCGTCGTCATTCACGCCGCCGACAACGCGTTTCCGGATTGGCCGGAGTTCAACGAGATGATCGGCGTTGGCGGATGGGGCGGGTTCACGCCCGGCTATCAGAACCGTACGATGGCGGCCGGCCCCAAGGTGCGCTGGCGCGACGGCAAGGTGGTGCTCGACAGCGAGACGCCTGGCACCGCCCAGCACCCGAGTCCCCACGATTTCGTGATGACCGTGCGCACGCCCGATCATCCGATCGTCAGGGGCCTTCCGGCCGAGTGGCTTCACGCACGGGACGAGCTGTACGCCAACCTTCGCGGACCGGCCAAGAACCTCACGGTGCTCGTCACGGCGACCGCCCCCACCACGATGCCGAATGGCACGGGTGAGCACGAGCCGCTGGTCATGGTGCTGAACTACGGCAAGGGACGCATTTTCCACGACACGCTCGGCCACGTCGGCCCGACGCAGACCGAGCCCGTCATCCCGATGAACTCCGTAGACTTCATCACGTTGCTACAGCGCGGAACGGAGTGGGCCGCGACGGGCGGGGTGACGATCGCGGTGCCGAAGGATTTCCCGCCGAAGGATCGGACATCGGTGCGCTAGAGCCGGAAGTCTGAACGCGTCGGGCGACATGGGTGCACCTTCCGGGATGCGCGAGATTGTCTCAGTCGGCGACTGGACGCACCGCGACCCGCCCCTGCCAGACCAGGACCGCCAGGTACGCGGGCGCCGCCACGTCGTAGGCGGCGCACCAGGCCGGCCACCAGGGCGGGACGCCGGGATTCGAGACGAGGCCGCCGTGGAAGGAGTCCATCACCGCGTGGGCAACGAGACCGGCGATCACGAGTCGGAGGTCGCGCCGGAATCCCCAGGCGGCAACCGCCGCGAAGAGCGCGAAGATGAGGAGCTCAGGGCCGAGCGCCGAGAGCGACCCCGCCATCACGGCGAAGAGTATGTAGTACGACGCGACCACCACGAGGATCGTCGGGTAGAACGCGCGTTCCCGATCGAGCCTGGTGATCGTTCCGAACGCCCCGACCGCCAAGGCTGCCCCGACGCCGATGAGGAACGCCATCATTCCTTCAGTGTAAGCGCGGCGTCGCTGCGGTCAGCAGGAGGTTCAACCAGCCGACCGGATTACGCGCCGCGAACGACCTGGCCTGGAGGCAGGTGAGACCAGCTCGAGCCGAGCGGCTGGGACGAGGCGTCTCAGATCGGCCAGCCACGGCGTGTCGCGCTGGACCTGACTCAGCACACTAGAATGTTTCCGCGCACATGGTCGATCCGTCCCGACGGCTCGTGCCGTCTCTCGTGCCCGAGGATCATCCGATCCATAGCGCCGCCGAGGCCGGCGAGCTGGCGCGCGTACGCGCCTTCCTCGATCAGCAGCCATCGCTCGTCCACGACATCAGCCGCGCTGGCGGCCATCCTCTGCACCGTGCGGTCATCGGCGGATCGGCAGCCGTGGTGACCCTGCTGCTCGATCGTGGCGCCGACATTCACGCAATTCACGGCGCCGGGGTCGGGTCGTTCGAGGGTTACGCGCCGCAGGATACGCAGCCCATTGACCTGGCGATCTGGGGCGGCCCGCGGCAGGCGCCCCTGTCACGATGGCGCTGCTACGCCAACGGCCTGACGTGGCTGCTATGGGGGCGCTGGCGGTCTGGCCGCCGCCTGTGGCCTGGCAACGGCAACGTGCTTCTGGCTCGACTGCTCGTCGGCCGCGGCGCGACGTACGATCTGACGGTCGCTTCCGCGTTGAACGATCTGGCCGCGGTGCAGTCGATGCTCGACGCCGACCCCTCACGCATTTCCGAGCAGCGCCCCGACGATCGTCGCCCGCTCTCCGCCGCCGCCGAATTCGGCCATCTCGGCGTCGTCCGCCTGCTGCTGGAACGCGGCGCGGACCCGACGTGGCCCGACGCCGATTCGTCCGATCGCGGCGCCGCCTTGCACGCCGCGGCGGGGCGTGGCGACCGGGAAATGGTCGAACTGCTGTTGAGGCATCACGCGGATCCCAACGGGTTCGTCAACGCCAGCGGCAACGCCGTCTATGCCGCGAAGACACCGGAGATCCGAAAGCTGCTCGAGGCGCACGGCGGTTTCCTCGATCCGTACGACCTGGTGTGGAAGGGCGAGGACGATGAGGTGATGCGGATCGTGACCGAACGACCCGAGACGGCACTCGCCGGGTGCGGGGGCGTGTTCACGGCCGTCGTGACCTGCGGCCGGCGCAAGCTGATGCACCGACTGCTCGATGCTGGCTTCAAAGTCCATCCACAGGCGGGCGGGTGCCACTCCTATGTGCTCGAACGGCCCGACATGCTGCGCGAGTTGCTGGCGCGCGGTGGCCTCGATCCGAATTACCCGACGGCTGATGGCGTGACGCTGCTCCACGCGCTGTGCCACAAGGACATTCGCGGGCGGACGATGGACCATCGGACGGAGTGTGCGGCGATTCTGTTGGAGTTCGGCGCCGATCCGTCGCCTCGGGACAGGTACGGCGAGACGCCCGTCATGTGGGCCACGAAGCACGGTCTTACGGACATCGCGGGTTTCCTGAAGGGCCGCGGCGCGACCTAGTGGCTCGAAGGTGGCGTAGCTCGCAGTCTGAGAGTCGTGCCCCGCGAACAGCCATCGCAGCCGCTGGTCCACACACTCATCGAGCAGGATCCGCATCAGACTCGTGCCAGGCGAAGCTCCTTGCACTCCTCCAGCACCTGCACCGCGAGCTCCCGGCTGACCGTCGGAAATCCCTCGAGAAAGTCGTCCAACGACTCGCCCTTCTCAAGGTAGTCGAAGAGCGTCTTCACGGGCACGCGAGTTCCGCGGAAGACCGGCGTTCCGTGCATCACGTCAAGGTCGCGCGTGATCGCTTCCACCATGAGGCCATTGTGCCCTAGAACATGAGCGTGGATGCAGGCTCCGTAGACCGGCACGACGGGCATGGAGGAACCTGCTGGCAGACGTCCTTGATGGCATCCGGCCTGGCGCGGCGCTTCTCGCCGGCCATGGACACGATGTCCTCGGGCATGACGCCGAGCCGCTGGGCTGTTGTCGCTAACCCGGTCCAGACCGTCGGCCTCTGAGGCTGCGATGAAGCCTGCGCCCGCCGGATTCACGACCGCAGGCGCCCGGCGCGGATTCGGCACCTTGCCTGTCGCTGTCCGACGTGGCTCGTGGCGCCGACACCACGCGGAGACGCGCCGATCGCGCAGGAACACAGATTGGCCAACCGGAGGCTCTCCCTCATGGCGGCGCGCCTCGCGCCAGGTGCTGAACGACGCGGCCTACTGCTTGCGAGAGAGGGTCGTCGGTTCTGTCCTGAAGCGGACGCCTGCCCATCCCTGGCCACGCCGCTCCACATCGACGATCGCCATTGTCGCGGTGTCCACACCCTTGTTCTTGACCGCGGGTGTGTAGAACTGAATCAGTATGCTAGGCGATCCTTCCAACAAGCCACTGACGACGAGCACGTATTGCTCCTTCGCGGACCAGCAGACGTTGTTGGTGCGGCTCAAACAGGTGAGGTATTCGCTGGCGCGGCCTGTCGGGGTGCCAGGGCCCATCAACCTGGCGATCTCGTCTGTTTCCTTGGCGAGATCCTGTGAGGACTGCTGCGCTGCGCGTCCACCCGTGGCGCCGAAGTTCGTCTCGACCGCGACGACGATGTCGGAGTTTGGTAGACGCAAGCCGTGTTCCATTGCAAACCTGACGGCCGCCAGCCTTGGCAACACACCACTACTCTCTGACGACCTCTGTCCATTGGCCATCGGCATCATGAGGACAGCAAGCAAGAAAGCGAAACTTGAACTCATCGCCAGCCACCCCCGTGCGGGCTTCCGAGAGACACCGTTGCTGGCGCTCGACGTAATCGCCGCCCACTGCGACAGTTGCTCCGGACCATCCTCGCGCCCCACCCGAACGCTCCGCTCTCGGACGTCGGACGAGGACTCTCGGTCCTGATCGGGACTCTGCGCTCCAAACGTAACCCGCCGCTGACCGGTTTCGGAGCGCCAAATCGCATCGTCCCTCATCTGCCATGCCAGCTGCCATGCCAACACCCCCTGAACACCCCCGAAAGGGGTGCCATGCCGGGTGCCATGCCGAAATCGACGGTTTCTGACGGGTGGCGACGGCCTGAGATTGCGAGGTCCGATGAGAAGATTGGCTCGCCAATCGAAGCCACGAGCGTCGCGAGTGATTGGCGAAGGTTGGCGCGCCTGGCAGGTCTCGAACGTCGATTGCTCCTCGCGGGGCCCCACCCCCGCGACCAAGGAGAGCGACCCTCGGCGTGCCCCTCGGGTCGCAGGTTCGCTCGTCGGAAGGGCTCGCCAACCGAAGCCACGAGCGTCGCGAGTGATTGGCGAAGGTTGGCGCGCCTGGCAGGTCTCGAACCTGCGACCCTCGGCTTAGAAGGGGAAATGGGCGAGCTGCAAGGCGCGATTCGGCAACGAGATTGGGCGCGGTGCCATGCCGGAGTGCCATGCCGCCATGCGCCCAGGGGCGACGGAGGCTGACCTTGGCCTCACACCAACCTGGCCGCTCATCCATGCCCGTGGCCATTGGCTGGGCGCCGAGACGCACCCTCCGCGAGCGCGATGGGAGCTCGAGACGTACAACTGGACGATAGCCTTCGCGACGACCGGCTCTATCGCATGCCGACGAACTGCCCGCCCTCAAAGGACGCCGGTCGCAACGCCAGCGACACGCGACGGTGCCATCTTCCGTCGTGCTAAGATTTCGCGGCTCACCAATCCTGGGGTGTGACGTGGATCGACGGATCAAACACCAGCTCCTCGTCCACCTCGACTTCTCGCCGCCTCCGGTCCGCCTGGAAATCCGCTACAGCTATCCCTTCAGCGGCAGCCATGCTCTTGGCGAGCAACTCGTCGCCTTCGACGCAGCAGACATTCCGCCGAGCCTTCGGGCAGATTCGATGCACTCACCGAGTCCATGATGGCTCGCGTTCCGTTGCCGGCGGAGGTTCGCCTTCCGCACGCCAGCATTACCCCGACAATTGAGCGGGCAATCCTCACCTTGGTAGCGCAAGACCAGGCTCGAGAAGCAGCCGTTCCGCTTGTCCGGCTCTACTACTACGAAAGCGTCGCGGCAATTCGTTCACGGATTGAAAAGCAGATTCGAGCTGAACGACCTGAGCTCTCGCCGAACGAGCTACGCATGGCTCTGCGAGTTGCTGCATCCGTGCGAGGAATAGCCTGGCGTGCATACGCGGCTTCGATGGCTGGTCATCTTTTCCCAGACTGATCCGACAGGCGGGATGGCCACAGAAGCGACGCCTGATGAAGGATGAAACTTCGGCCTTCGTGCGTGATGTCGAGCTGATCGGCAATCAGACACGCATGTCGGCGGGGCGGCTGGGGCTGCACCTGAACGCTACGTCCCCGTCTTCGATTTCCCGC
The DNA here is from genome assembly GCA_963738485.1 of uncultured Acidobacteriota bacterium. Classification (GTDB taxonomy): domain Bacteria; phylum Acidobacteriota; class Vicinamibacteria; order Vicinamibacterales; family SCN-69-37; genus CAVTWK01. Next base: position 107,234 of record CAVTWK010000002.1, on the reverse strand, counting down.
CACGCTGGCCACCCTTTGCGGTCTTCGGATGCCACGCCTGCTGCAGCATCTCCACCGCAGCCGCCAGCTTCTTCGGCGCCACCATCGCGTACCGCTGCGTCGTCTTCGCCGACTTGTGCCCCATCAGCTCCTGGACGTCTGCCAGGTCCATCCCCTGAGCACGGAGCGCCGTCGCGTACGAGTGGCGGAGCTTGTACGGATTGAAGAAGGCCACCTCCGCCTCCGCGCACGCGGACTTCCACGACTTGTAGAGCGACGACTGCGAGAACTCGCCCCAGGCATCGACACGGGCGAACAGTCGGAACGCCTCGACGCCGTCAGGGGTCAGCGGCTTCGCGTGCGGCTCGCCGTCCTTCCCGGGATCCACGACCACGACGTACGCCGGGTCGTGGTCGAGGTACACGTCGTCCGGGGCCAGGCGCATGACCTGGGAGTGCCGCATGCCGGTGAGCGCGATCACCTTCAGGCGCGCGACGGTGCGCCAGCCTCGGTTCTGGGCAGTGACGCGGCGCTCCAGCGCGGCGAACACGCGCTGGATGGTGTCGGGCGACCGGCCGTCCGGCTTTGCGGCAGGCTCGCGACGCCGCTTGATGCCGACCACGGGGTTGTGGCTCGTCTCGCCGTCGAGCACCTTGTAGAGCTGCGAGAGCGCCGACAGGCGATGGTTGATCGTGCTGGCAGCGAGGCCATCGACTTCCCACGCGATGACCTGCTGCCGGACATCCTCGGTGTCGATCGTGTGCCGGCGCCGTTCACCGAACTTGGTCAGCCACGAGCGAATCTCGTTGTCGCGGTGATCGGGCCGCGCGAGGCGCTTGTTCATGACCTGCATGAAGCGCGGGACGTCGGCGGCCAGGGTGCCGCGCTGGATCCGAATACCGTCCCGCTGGAAGGTCGCCCGCACGTTCGCCTGCCAGGCCTTCATCTCGCGCATGCCGGTGGCCGAGGGAAAGCGCTTCTCCTTCCGCCGCTGGTTGACGCGGCTGTTGCCGGCGTACGCCACCACGCGAAAGCTGCCGTCGCCCAGCTTGTAGATTCCGGGGGCGACCGTCGCGATAACCTGCGTCTTCTTCATGTCAGCCCCCCAATGTGGCGCCGTCGGCCGCGACGTCCGGGTATCGGTCGCGGCTCGGACGCGAGATACCGATCGACCGCGCGTCGGCTCCAACGCGGACGCCGGTCGAGTGGGTCGAGTTCCGCAATCGGAAAGGCGCCCTCACGGCGTCGTCGCTCGATAGTCGAGCGTGACACCCTGAGCAGCGCCGCAAGGTCGTCGATGAACATCACCTCGTCCAACGCCCGGCCATCTGGTGTGGGGCCGCGAGTGGGTTCGCCGGGGAAGGGTCGAAGTGGTCCGAGCATCATAGGCGTTTCATCCGCAAATGTGTACCCCGATGTCGGAGCCGTCCGCGGTGACGACATCGCTCGAGGCCAACGCTGCGTTCCCAGTGGGCCATCAACAATTGCCGGCCCGAGCCTCGACCGAGGCGCGGTCAAGACCGTCAGCCGCGCGACGCGCGGGCCGAGCGAAGCGAAGGCGTCTTGACGGCGCCTCGGCGAGGCCGAAAATCGTGTTGTTGATGGCCCATCGCGGATCCTACGCCCGGTTCTACAGACGGCCAGGCACTCGCAGGATCTGCGCAACGCCGTGGCAATCGCTGCGTTCCGGTGCTGTGGTCTCCACCGTCGTTGTTTCTGCTTGACAGGTTTTGAATGCGAGACGGAGCGGTCGATGTGCCGCCACTGCTCTGCACGCGAACACGACGGCGCCTCGGCTGGTGTCGTGGGCGGTGGCGACGACGAGTGCTCAGCCCTGGACCCGATCAGGGCAGGCGCCTATCGCGAGATCGGATTCGGCGCCGTCCGAATTTGGACCGAGGGACAGTGCCACCTCCGCGTCGATGTCAGTGCCGCGCGCGAGCACGGCGCACGCGCAGGATTGACACGCGAAGGGGTAGCGACCCCACGGGCCTGAGGGGGGTCGCTACCCCTTCGCTCCCCTGCCCGTCCGCGACCCTCGACATGGCATCCATCGCCACGCCGGCCATGCGGACCAGGTGGACGGCAGCGGCTGCAATCGTCGCGGAACCAACCGCTTGCGACGGCCATCATGATGGCGGGCACGGCGGCGCGTGGTTAGCCAGCGTCGTAGCCCGCGCCCAAGCCCGCCGGGTAGCCCCCGTGCTGGTGGCTTTCGGTCCGGCATTCCCGCGGTTGGCGCGACGGAAAACGCGTCCGGAACGGCGCTCGCTTGGCCTGCTCGCACGCGAGGTACTTCGCATCGAAGGGCGTCAGCGTCTGGGAGAGTGAGGTCGTCGCCGGCATGATGACGGTCACTTCTCGTTGATCTGACGCTCGGCCTCAGCCAGCGTCGAGAGGATCTCCTCGAATGGCTTCGGCTCGGACAGGTACATCTCGCGCATCGCCTGATAGTCACGGCGAAGTGGCGCCACTCGCTCAGGCGGTGGCACCAGCTTGAACGTCGGTGGGACAGCCAGGTCGTACCGCGCCCACGCGCTTCCAAAGAAGCGGCTCTTCCAACGAACAACGCGTTCGCACAGTTCTGGCCGCGCAATGGCACCGGCGGCATCGGCGTGAAGAAGCGAGCGCTGCGGTGTCGGCGTAGTGGCGAGCGAATCGATCCGGAGTCGCCTTGTCCGTAGGACGATAGTGCTCCGCGTGGAGGATGGTCGCCTTCTCCCAGAACGCGCGGTGCAGATCGAGCGCGACGACCTCGCAATGCCAGTCGGCGAAGGCGTCTGGTAGCACGTCCGCAATCCACGGGCGAACCGCATGGCTGCCGGTCGGTCGTTGCTCCGTCAGCGACCCGAATTCGAGTTTCACCGACCGCTTCAGGTAGTCCAGCGCTGGCGGCTGCGTGGTCGGGTAGTGGAACAGCAGCACGGGCGAGTCCGAGTGTGCATCGACCTCGAACGTCAGCCACGGCCGCTCGACTGCGCCCAAGCTCGCCTGCAATCGCGCCGGAGAGCTCGGGAGCCAGCGCGTCACGAACGACGGCCGCGCACTTCGCTTCGGCTCGCTCCATCCACTTGCTTGCCTGTCCCTTGCTCGAGGACAGCGGTCGCGTCTGGTTCGTCGAGACCCAGGAACGCGGGCGCCAGCGAGAGGTCGATGTCCTCCGAGAACCGATTGATGACGCCGAAGACTTTCGAGAGCGACGTGCCGCCCTTGAAGACGATGGCGTCTCGAAAGGACGACTGGAACAGGATGCCGAGGAGCCAGCACACCCAGAAGTCCTTCTCGACGATGACCGGCGCCAGTCCTCGACGGGCTGCGGCTTCGTCGATGTAGACCTTGCGCTCAGCAGTCGAGAGCTCGAGGAACGCCAGCGTCATGACGCCGCCAGCTCCTTCAGTGGACGGTGCATCCATTCGGGCGCCGACGTCAGATCCTTGAGCAGCGCGCGCCGGTCGCCGGCGGGCAGCGTGCGCCGGAGCCTGGCGATCCGCTCAGGCGTGATGTGCTCCTGGCCGAGGTGACGGAACGCTTGGATGACGAGCCCGGACGGACGTCCGGCAGCCGCCATGTTGCGCGGCGTCGTGCGTCGCAGCTGCAGCGTCATCGGGCCGACCCGCACGACGCGGCTCGGACCGTCGGTGAGGAAGACGACCTTTGCGGGCACCTGCTCCGAGAGGCCGAGCAGGTTCGCTGCATAGGCCCCGGATGGCTGGAGCCGGACGCGATCGCGCCCGGCCATCGCCTTCGCGAGCGCCTCTGGCGTCGGAGAGAGCTGGCCCAGGCTCGAGTGCAGCTTCGGATAGTCGTACAGGCCCCGGCCGAGTTGGCGGATCGTGCCGGCCTCGGTCTGGCGCCGGAGCGCCGACGTCGTAGCCGGACGGCTAGCGAGATCCAGGAAGTGGCGGGGCGTGAAGACCCAACCCCTTCCGTGCCCTCTGATGCGGTCAAGTATCGCCTTTTCAGTCGATTGCGAGTGTCGTGCCATGGATTTATGAAGCAAAAAATGACACAAATTCGCTTCAAAAGGAAGCCCGCTATTTGGCGGGCGAGGCAGCCCGACACGTCGTCACACGCCACGGACGGCGGTTGAACAGCGCATCGAGCGTCCAGAACAACCAGTAGCCCTTCTCGACGTTCTGGTCGGTCCGCTTCGCGGTTGTCGCGAACAGGTCACGACGGTCGGCGTCCGAGGCCGCGATGATGCGTGCGTAGGCCGGGTTCACGAGCGCAGCTCTCGCCTGGTGCGGAGTCGCTTCGGCGTCTTCCCTGCCGTCGATGTCCGGCGTGGACGATTCGGCTGAGGCCGGGCGCTGCCTGAAGCGAGCAGCTCCCGAACAACGGACTGCATCCAGATGGGCAGGGTGTGAAGGCCCGCCACCAGGTCCTGTCGGAGCGGCCCGCCGTGAGTCTTGTGGTTGACCAACGCCTTCAACCGGCGGACGATCGTCGCTCGATCGGAGTCGACGAGGTCCTGCGACCAGTGCAGTGCCTGGACGATCCGCATGGCCGGGTGCCCCGCCCAGTAGAGGCGACTCGGGGCTGCCGCCTGAAATCGGATCTGCTGATTGCCGAGCTGGATTGGGCGCAGCCGCGCGTCGGTCAGGACAGTGACCCGCGCAGGCACTGCCGTCGTCAGTCCCAGGTCATTCGCGGCGGTGAGGCCATCGACCACCACACGGCTCTGGTCTCGCCGTGCGACGGCGTCGATGACGGCGCGATAGTCAGGCACCGTCGCTCGGCCCGTGAGGGCGTTGGGGCGCGGCAGGTAGTAGAGGCCTCGGTCGAGCCGGGCGATGTTGCCGGCATTCGCGAGGCGCTGAAGGGCCTTGTCGACCGCCGCCCGGGGGCCGAGGTCGAGGAAGTCGATCGGCGTCCAGACGTGGGCAGGGCTCCCCCCTACTCGGTCAAGAATCTGAGAGGTGAGGTCCAGGGACACGCCGCGGGCCGCTGGCATTTGTCCGAAGTATACGTCATTTTTCGGACACTTTGTCAACCGAACAGGTCCTGACCGAGCCGCGCGACCCTTCGGCCGCAGCATCGCGGTCTGGCGTTGGCGATGTGGGGCCTCACCAGCGTGGCTCGTTCCGGGGCCCGTCTGGCGGCTCAACCGCATCCCGCAGGCTCGCGACACGTCACGCCACAGCTAGCGGGCACGAGGGACTACGGGCCTACGAGCGCTCGTCGTCCCTTGGCGACTTATCGCGACCAATCGCTAGCTGTCGCTCGGCTACGAAAGGGAGTTTGACTTGGAGTCCGTACAGACTTACGAGCGGCGCTCGCTCCGTCACCGGCCGCCTCGTCGTCATCGACGCGATCGGGGACGCGAGGCAGTTGGGGACACCCGATTCTTCCCGCTCGCGACGCGATGGACCCGCTACAGCTCGGCATCCCAGAGCTTGCTGACGATCGACCAGCGCTCGGCCACCTTCAACAGGTGGAAGTGGTCGATCACCACGCCGTGATGATCGCTTTCGCGCACCCTCGCCGTGGCGACGCGTCCGGTCATTTCGATGCCGAGGGTCTCGCACGAGAACGGGTCGCCCGTCGCAGCCGGGGCAGGATTCGCCGCCACCCAGGCATAGAGCTCGGCGATGGGGCCGGCGATGAGGTCGTCGCCCAGATAGCCGCACAGGATCGCCTGCTCGTGGAAGCCGCGCTTCAGCATCTCCACATCGCCGGTCCGTATTCCCTCCGTGTAGAACGAAATGGCCTCTCGAATGCCCTGTTCATCGAACGGCGTTGTCATATCTCTCCTCGTGTCCATAAATCCGTTCACACCGGTTTCGGCAGGCGCATGCTGTCGAGCAGCGTTCTGACTCTTGGTTCGGCAGCCAGTTGCCGCATTGGGTCGTCGTCGGCAGCACCGGCGATCTCTTGTTCGAGGAACACCATCTCCCCGTTGCGTTCGGCGAAGGCGGCTTCGAGCCACTCGATCGCTGTCCTGGTGTTCCCGAGAGCGCTGAAGACGCGCGCCAGGCAGATGGCTGGCACGTAGTGCTGCCGCCGCAGGTCCACTAACCGGTCGAGGATCGCGGTGGCCTCGCCGGTGGCGCCAGCCAGGCTGCAGGCCGACGCCAGGTCGGCCACCACCACTTGATGACCGCCGAGCGACACGGCGCTCCGCAGCTGGCCGACCGCCGCCTGGTACTCGCCCGCGCTCAGATGAATGGCGCCCTGCAGCCAGTAGGCGCCGTAGAAATCCGGATCCTTCTCGACCATCTTCGCGGCCTGCTGCGACGCTTCGGCTGGCCGTCCGGCGGCGAAGTAGGTCCAGCCGACGTTCATGTTGATGAGCGGCGCGAGTGGGTCGAGCGCCAGCGCCTTCCGGCTGACCGCCATGGCCTCGTCCACGCGCCCATCGAAGACGAGAAACAAGGCGTAGTACGACAGGGCCTCGCTGTTGTTCGGGTTGATCTCGATCGAGCGGATGAACGCCCGCTCGGCGCCGCGCCAGTCCCAGTCGTAGAAGAACGTGATCATCGACAGCGAGAGATATGCATCGGCAAGGCCGTCGTCGATGGCCAGCGCCTGCGCGCTGGCCGCCTTGCACTGCGGGATCACCCGCTCTGCCGGCAGGATGCCGAAAAACCACTGGCAGCCGCGTGACGCCGCGATGCCCGCATAGGCCAGCGCGTAGTCTGGTTGGAGGGCGATCGCTTTCTCGAAGAACTCGACCGCGCGTTGCCAGCCCTGCGCCGTGTACTTGTAGGCGTGGTGGCGGCCCTTCAGGAACAGTTCGTAGGCCTCGGCGTTGTCGGTGTAGCGCCTCAGCACCGCGGCACGCTCTTCGCCGAACAGCTTCAGTCTCAGCGCGGCGACGACAGCCAGAGTGATCTCGTCCTGCAGTTCGAAGACGTCGCGCATCTCGCGGTCGTAGCGTTCCGACCACACCTGATAGCCATCGGCCGCGTTGACGAGCTGCACGGAGATGCGAAGACGATTACCGGAGCGCCGAATGCTGCCGTCAAGCACGCCGGTGACGCCGAGCGTCCTCGCGATAGTGCCGACGTCGACGGCCTTGCCCTTGAACGAGAATGCGGACGTGCGCGCCGCCACCCTCAGCGCGTTAATCTTCGACAGCGCATTCAGCAGCTCCTCAGCCAGGCCGTCGCAGAAGTGCTCGTTGTCAACGTCCGCGCTCATGTTGGCGAACGGCAGCACAGCGAGCGACGTCATGGCGCGCGGCGTAGCCGTTGACCCGGCCGTCGCGAGCTGCGGCGGCGTGTCGCCGTGTTGGCGCGCGGCCGGCGCCGTTCGGCCGGCGCCGAGCGTCTGTTTCGCGTGGGTGAGGTCGAGCAGCAGCTCCGCTGCCGTCGCATACCGCTGCACGCGGTCCTTCTGCAGCGCCCGGCTGACGATATCGGCCAGGGCCGGCGGCACCCCCGTCAGCGGCGGCGGTTCGCGCGTCAGCACTGCGACGATGACGTCCGTGGCGGTACCGGCAGCAAACGGCGACGTCCCCGACAGCAGTTCGTAGAGGAGCGCGCCAAAGCTGAAGAGGTCCGTCTGATGATCGACCTCCAAACCGCGTGCCTGCTCGGGCGACATGTACTGCGGCGTACCGATCAGCACGCCGCCGAGGGTCTGGCCAGGCATCGCCGTCACCGTGACATCCGTCTCGGGGGGCCGCGACAGGCGGGCGATGCCGAAGTCGAGCAACTTGACGAGCCCCGTCGCCCGGATCATCACGTTGTCGGGCTTGAGGTCGCGATGGACGATGCCGGCCCGATGAGCGTCGGCCAGCGCCGACGCCACCTGGATGCTTATGTCGATCGCCGTCGCGGCGTCGAGGGGAGCGCTTCGTGCGACGTCGCGGAGCGTCCTGCCGTCCACGAACTCATAGGCGATGAAGTGCGTGCCCGCCGCATCGCCGATGTCGTGAATCGTGATGATGTTCGGATGATTCAACGCCGAGGCCGCCCTGGCTTCGCGGATGAACCGGGCCAGGCTGTCTTGGTCGTTAGCACATGCAGCTGGCAGAACCTTCAGAGCGACCCGGCGGCCGAGGCGGACGTCCTGGGCAAGATACACCTCACCCATCCCGCCCTTGCCGAGGAGACTGAGGATGTCGTAGTGCCCGAGTCGTGTGCCCGGGTCCAGCCTCATAGCGTCCCGATCGCCGGCCCGACGCCGGTGAGTGATCGCGCCGCGAGACGGCGTCGGCCAGACGGCACGATAAGCGTCACCGGTGGCCAGCCGCCGCGGTCATGCGCCATTCTTGCACGTCGGCGAACCGCCGCAGAAGGCGTGCGTGGGGTTGGACGCCGCCGACGCTTCACGCCCCACTGATGAGCCAGACTGCGAATTCCACCCTAACACCGAGCCAGGGATGGATATGTCTCGACTAACGCCGTAGTGACGAGGAACGGATCTGGGACTCACTGGCGGCGCGTAGCGCACCCAATTCCGGAGGGCCCGTGTGCAGCCGAACTTGCCGGCGACCGACCTAATCGCCGTGCACTGCGCCGGGCGCTCTGAACCATGCTCGCGCACCAAGTGGGCGGCCCGCTCGCGCGCCTCGGCCACGTAGTGTCGGAGTCCTGCCCTGGACCCCACCCTCTCAAGGAACCGGCCGCTGACCCGTTTCGGAGCGCCAAATTGCTTCGCCCCTCTGCCATGCCAGCTGCCATGCCGACACCCCCTGAACGCCCCTGGAAGGGGTGCCATGCCGGGTGCCATGCCGAAATCGACGGTTTCTGACGGGTGGAGACGGGCTGAGATTGCTAGAGAATTTGCGAATTGCTCAGCAAACTGGCGCGCCTGGCAGGTCTCGAACCTGCGACCCTCGGCTTAGAAGGCCGATGCTCTATCCCCTGAGCTACAGGCGCGCTCCGCCATTGTACGGGACGCCAACCGTTCGGCCCTACACGCTCGGGAGAGGCGCCGCCCGAGAGCGCCGTCGGTAGCCCTTCCGGTGTTCGCTGGGGGCCATTGACTGCAGGCGCCTGCCGTCCTTCGTCCGTCGTCTGTGACCGTTGCCCGTCTGCTCTGCTCTGTCGGCCGTCGGTTTGGGCTGTGGGCCGTGGGGCTGTTCGCGGTGGAGTGTGGGCCGTGGACCGGAGCCCGTCGGCCGTCCGCGGTGGGCCGTTGGCAGTCTTCCCGTCTGCTGTCGTCCGTGGCCTGTCGGCTATGGGCCGTGTGCTGTTGACGGCCCGTCCATCTGCTGGTCGTCCGTGGGCTGTCGTCTGTTCGCTGTGGGCCGTGGCCTGTTGACCGTAGGCCGTGTGCCGATGCCCGTCTGCTGTCGTCCGACGGCGGAGACTAGACTAGGTCTGATGACTAAGTCAACTGACTAGCGCGACCGCCACCGCCGCACCGGTGACTCGCGGCACCTTCTGCGCGTCAGCGTTCCGATCGTCACGCACCACTCGTCGGCGACCACCGGTGAAGCTCACACGCAAGCTCTGTCCGCATCCGAACGCCTGAACCTGCTACGCTGGCGCCTTCCGCGCCCGAGCCGACGACTAAGAGCGCGTTTCAGAACTCCTCGCTGTGGGTGACGCCAAACGGGGGCCAAACGGGGCGCCCACGCGACGCGCGTGAGAAGGGGTCGTACCTGCCTTTCGGCGAGCGAGGTACGACCCCGTGCCAGTGGCCGGCGAGCATCGCGTGGGGTGTTTTCTGGAGGACTCCCATGATCGACCGTCGTGCGTTCATTCACCAGGCGGGTCTGTTGGCGTCGGCTGCCGTCGTCTTGCCGACCTGGCAGACGCCACGACGCTACAAGATCGGCTTGCAGCTCTTCACCCTCAATTCGGCGATGAACCGCGACCCTCTCGGCACGCTCAAGCGTGTGGCGGCGATGGGGTACGAAGAAGTCGAAACGTACGGCATCAACCCGGACGCGTTGACGTACTACGGGATGCCGGCCGCGGACTTCGCGCGGGCCCTGCGCGATCACAATCTGCCCGCGCCCACCGGGCACTACGATTTTCAGAACTTCCTCGGCGCGAGCCCCGACGCGATGACCCGCTACGTGGATCGGGTGATCGAAGGCGCGAAGCTGCTCGGCCAGCAGTACGTCGTGTGGCCGTATGTGGAGCCGGCCGCGCGTACGATCGAGACCTACAAGCGGGTGGCCGAGCGGCTCAACGCCATCGGTGCGCAGGCGGCCAAGGCCGGCCTTCGCGTGGCGTACCACAACGGCGGCGGCGAGTTCGTGGCGCAGAACGGCCAATTCCCGTACGACATCATCCTGAAGGAGACCGATCCGGCGCGGGTGAAGCTCCAAATCGACCTGTACTGGCACGCCTTCGACACCACACAGCCCCCGCGTGAGTGGTTCACGAAAGCGGCGGGCCGCTTCGAGATGTGGCACGTCAAGGACATGCACAAGGTGAATCGGCGTTACACCGAACTGGGCAACGGCTCGATCGACTACACCCGCATCTGGCCCGATACGGCCATGTCCGGCATGAAGCACTTCTTCGTTGAACAGGGCGGCAACTTCGCCGTGGATCCCTTCCAGAGCGCGGTCGATGGCATGGCTTACGTGAGGAAGTACCTGCAGAAGTAGACCGCCCTCACCGCTGGGCTATCGCGGCACCACCACCTAGCCGCCACCGCTCGTCGAAGAACCCCGCGAGCGTCACCGACATCGGCAAGGCTCGGGTGCCCGGCTCGGTGACGTTGACGACCGCCCAGTCGGGCAGCTTGGGCGACTGGCGGCTGTTGCTCGAGGGATCGTGAAACGTGAAGCCGCTGTTGATGACCACGTACTTCGCGGGATTCAGCGGATTCGGGAAGATCAGGACCGGCACATGGATCGCGGCCGGAAAACGCCTGGCGCCGACGATGACCTCGCTCGCCGTCCAGGTGATCGGCAATCGGCTGGCGATGCGCCGATAGAAGGCGTTGCTCGTAGGGTCGCCGAAGATGACCAGGTTGTGCGCGGCGATGTCGGCAGCCGTGATCGCCGTGTCGTCCGTGATGCGTGGGTCGCCCCGAAAGACATCCTGCCACTCGCTGACCGCATACGCGAGCTGCGCCTCGGTCCAGCGCCCGATCGCCTCATGACGCGCCGTGCCCGTCGGGCGCACGATCAGGAACGACTCCATGAACGCATCGTCGATCGGCCCCTGGAGTCCTGGCTTCTTGCGCAGGGTGGTCGCCGGGAAGGCGCCCAGGCGCCATCGCGCGCCGTCACCGGCTGCCCCGCTTTCCCCGCCTTGCCTGATGAGGTCCACACGCAGCGACCGGTCCGCGGCGACCGGCGGGAGCGTCAGACGAGAGCCGTCAATGACCAGTTGTGCGCGAGCGCCGGCGGCAAACGGCGCCAGGCCACGCGCCCAGTTGAGCCGCAGCGCCGAGACATTGCTCGACGTCACCTCGACGCGCGTGCCATCCACCTTCGCGTGCACCCGCGCGCGCTCCCACTGGCGGTCCATGCCGTCGATCTCGACCCAGTACATGCGGTGGTACCGTAGCATCCAGGTCGTGAAGCGAATCTCCTGCGGCGCCGGATTGCGGCCGCGCGCGGCCAATTCGTCGAGTCTCGCAATCAGCGCCAACCGCGTCGCCGGCTCATACGAGTGCCCCGTCGCCGGCCCGATCATCCGCTCGAGCGTGAGGCCCTCGTCGCGCATTGCCACTTCCATCACGTCGGCCGCCTGCTTCTGCGGGTCGATCTCGCCCGAGTAGGCGACCGTCGGCGAGTTGAAGGCGTTGAGCGCGTAGTCCTTTGCGTCGTACATCCGCCACAGCGTCTGCTGATAGTCGGGGGGCATTGTCGCTGGCGTGAGCTTCAGATACTGCGCCGTCTCGGCAAAGCCCGCGCCGGCCGAGGAGGCCGCCCAGCGGTCGGCGTGGTGCAGCGCCAGATGCCAGGCCGACGCCCCGCCCATGGAGAACCCGCCAATGACGACCCGGTTCTCGTCGATCGCGTAGGCCTGCTGCACGGAGGCGATCGCCTCGAGCACATCCGTCTCGCCAGCGAATCGGCTCGCGTTGCTGTAGCGGCCGTAGGGCTGCAGGATGAATCGATCAGGCCCAGGGTTGAACGGCATCCCGGTGAACGTCGTGGTGCTCTTGTTGAAGAAGTTCAACTCGAAGCCGCCGTCGTCGCGCCCGTGGAGGAAGACATCCAGGCGATAGCGACGCGCGTCGCTGACCGCGAACCCGACGGGCAGGTTGAGGATGTAGGGCTGTGCGGAGCCGTCGATCCGCGAATAGAACCCGCGGACTCCGTTCGTCAGCATCCAGGGCGTCTGCCCTGCCGCCAGTTGCGCGGATCGCTCGAGGCCCGTCTGCACGGCGCGACGCGCACGGGCAAGGTCGGTCCGCAGATCCCGATCGATCTGGTTGTGGAGTGCCGACCAGAACACCTCGACATCGGCGACGCGATCGCGCATGGCGCCGGTCGGATACTGCGCCTTGAGCGCGGCAACCCGATCGGCCAGCCTCGCCATGTCCGCCTTGAGCGAGGCGACGTCCTCGCCAGACAACCCCGTGGGCCGGGGCATGTACGCGTTGACGGGTGGCGGGCTCCCCTGAGGCGGCGCGGCGCCCACCCAGACGACGACGACCGCCGACGCGGCCAGCACGATGGCCCTGACGACGCGACGATGGCTGGCTGGCGGCCGGAACAGCATCGTCTCCCTCACTTCAGCGTGGCCAGGTACTCGACCAGGTCGCGCACGTCGCGCGGGCTGAGCGCCAGGCCGAGCGGCGGCATCGCCGAGACCGGGTCCGTCCTCTCGGCGACCTGTGCCTTGGACACGCGCCGCTCGACGGCGGGCGTGCCCGGCAACAGCATGACGATCTCCGTGGCGGTCTCCTCGCGAAGCGTGCCGGATACCGACTCCCCGCTCTTGAGGGTCACCGTGACGACGCCGAAGCCTGGCGCCACCCTCGCGCTCGGGTTCACGAGTGCTTCGAGCAGTTGCTCGCGCAGGAGCGTGGTGCCGATGGTCCTGAGATTCGGGCCCACATCCGATCCGCCGACGCCCACGGAGTGGCAACGCGTGCACTCAGCCGCCGCGTTCTGCGTGAAGACCAAACGCCCCCGCCGACTATCGCCACCTCGCAGCAGGCCGTCAGGGAACGCCAGCGCGACGGTCGCCGCCGCCTTGGTCTTGCGCTGGGCCTCGAGTCGCTGCGCGAGATCAGCGCCCCCGTCCGTCTCGAGCGCGCTGACCAGGTCGATCTGCAGCTCAGGCGCCGTGCGACCCGCGATCAGGTCGTCCAGGTACGTCGCGAGCTGCCGGCGCGACTCGGGGGTCTTGAGCGCCCCGAGCACCTCGAACGCGCCCTGCTGCTCGACGAGTGAGCCCTTGCTGACGACGGCCGTGAGGTGCTGGACCTTCGCCGCGGCCGACATGGGCAGTGAGGGCAGCACCGAGAGCGCCGCACGCCGAACGCCCGCGTCGCTGTCGGCGAGTGCCACCTGCATCAGCTCATCCATGCTCCCGACCCTGAGCACCTGCAGCGCCTGAAGGGACGCCACGCGGACAGGCGCGGACGGATCGGTGCGGAGCAGACCGAGCAGCGCGGGAGCCGCCGCGCCAGCGTTCAGCCGACCGGCTGCCTCCGCCAGCGCAATCTTCATCTCGGCAGTTGCCGCCGGTGTGCCCGCCCGGACGGAGGATTCAATCAGCTGCGCGATGGCCGAGGCCGCAGCCGCACCATCCCTGGCCGCGCCCTGCGCTCCTGCTGCCGCGGGCAGCCCGAACGGCGCCAGATAAAACCCATCGACGCGATCGAGCGGCGAGGGCGACGTCCAGACACCGAGCGCCGCCACGGCTTCGAGCCGTAGCGCCATCGGGCGCGTGCCGTCGTTGGCTAACGCCCCCAACCTGCCGACGGCCTCCGCACTGCCCACGCGCAGGTTCGCATTGATGGCACGCCGGACGAACGGCTCGTTCGTGGTCGTCGATCGCCCGAGCATCCCGGCCAGCTGCGGCACCGCGGTCGGAATCGACCCGTCGTCATTGATCGCTCTGGCCGCATCCGTCGCGACCCACTCGTCAGCGTCCGCCAGGAGGCGCGCCACGGCTGGATGCCTCATCCGGCGCAGGGCCATGACTGCCGCCGTCCGCAACGCACGCGAGGGATGACTCGACAGAGCGCCCAGAGCCGCACTGTCACCGATGGACGCCAGCGCCAGCGTCGCCGCGTGCTGCAGATGCACGTCCTTGCCGTCATTCTGCGCCAGCATCTCGATGAGAGGACGCGTGGCCGCCGCGTAGGCCGTCCGCGCGAGCGTCTCGGCCGCGAAATACCGCACGCGAGGCGCGGGGTCCGCGAGCAGAGCCACCACGCGGTCGTTGGCCGCCGCATACCGGACATCGCCGATCATCCGCACGGCCTGGGCGCGGACCTCCGCGTCGCTGTCCGTCAGAAATGCGGTCAACGAGGAGGCCTGCCCTGGGTCCCGACGCGCGAGCTGCCCAATGCCCCACAACCCATGCAGCCGCGCCAGCGGATGCGTCGTCTGCTTCGCGGCCGCCAGCAGCGCGCCGACGTCCCGCCGCCGCACCAGATCGAACTGCGCCTTCTGGCGGATCCGCATGTCGATGTGCTGAAGCAACGGGGCGACACCCGTGGACGGACGGTCCGCGAAGTTCTCGAGGAGCAGCGCCTGGACCTCCTTGCGCGCTGCCGACCCGGCCGTCGCCGGCGTATCCAGCTTCCACAGCCGGCCGTTGTTGTTGGAGTTGAAGCCCGAGATGAAGTCCGTCAGGTACAGCGCGCCATCAGGCCCGATCTTCATGCCCACGGTCAGGATGCCGCGAAGCAACGTCCGCTCGGGCCCCATCGAGAATCCCGCGCCGTCCTCGTCGAGGGTGAACCCGTAGATCCGCGCGTTGGCGGCGCCGCCCGGAAAGCTGGCGACGAAGAAGTGCTTGCGCCACTCGTCCGACAGCGCGGTTCCAGGATTGAAGGCCATCCCCGCCGGTCCCGCATGCCATGGCGCGAGCGCCGGCAGGATATGCGACGACTGCCCGACATGACGCGTCTTGAACAGGCCCTCGGCCATCCACACGTTGTAGCGGTTGTTCTTGGGATCGGTGTACTTGCCGTACTGCCAGTTCGAGCGCCAGCCCGTGTCGCTGCCGTACGTCAGGTAGACCAGCCGCTCGGTCTCGCCCTGGTGGTCGCCGTCGTTATCTACGGAGATCAGGTTGGCGTGCTCGTCGAACGAGAATTCCTGCAGGTTCCGAATGCCGGACGCGAAGACCTCGAACCCCGATCCATCCAGCTCGGATCGCACGACGACGCCCTGATTCGGGTAGGACCAGGCACGACCGGCGGCATCGACGACATGCATCCCCATGTCACCGACCTCCCAGTAGAGCCGGCCGTCGGGCCCGATCGTCACGCCTGAGATGCCATGCCCGCCAAAGGTCGGATGCGTGTAGAAGCCTTCGCTGATCGTCGTCTGCCGATCGGTCTTCCCGTCGCCGTTCGTATCGTGCAGGCGGTAGATGCCGGGCGGCACGCCGACGATGAGGTCACCCTCGTGATACAGGATGCCGCCGGCGATGTCCGACACCGGGTCCTTGTTGAACCCCTCCATCACCAGTTCCGAGAGGTCGGCGATGCCGTCGCCGTTGGTGTCCTGAATCCGGTAGACGCGCTCCTTCATCTCCTCGAGGTCGCGGTAGTCACGCGAGCCGTCGCCGTTCATGTCCACGATCCAGGTGTTGACCGCGCTCCGGTCGATCGCCATCTGGCTGAGGTAGAACCTCCGGAGCTCGTCCGTGGTCTTCAGCGTGTGCGCGGTCGTGGTCCAGTCCGGATGCGGACGAATGTCGAGCGGGAGGTTGTTGCGCGTGGTGCTCGTGACGTAGGCGCGTCCGCGCGCGTCGATGTCGATCGCGACCGGGTCGATTAGCAACTGCTGCGGAGCCCAGAGCGTGAGTTCGAGGCCAGGCGGAAGTTCGACCTTCGCCCCGGCGCGGACCTCCCGGGCCAGCCGAGCAGCCTCGGCCGCGTCGAGTCGGACAGTGGCGGGGACCTTCGGAAGCCCCCCGGCCGGAACTTGCCTCCCGCTCACGAGCCCTCCGGCCACCACGATCAGGACGGCGATGGACGCGCCGTGAAACAGACGTCGAACCTGCATGCGCACTCCTGATTCCAAACTGGTTCCAAGAGCGTACACGAGTGGCGGGCCCGGGACGTAGCCTCGCGGCCGCCACGGCTCGGGCGAGAGTTCAGCGGAGATGGCGCCCGGACGGGCTATCGGGTGGGTCCGGCCCGTCGCCTCGTGACGACGGCGGCGACGATCAGGCCCACGACCAGCGCCGCCGACACTGCGCGGAACCACGTTCTCGGCCACAGCAGGATCGGGAACTCGCCCTGTGCGTGGCTGACGAAGCCCTCGGCGTCTGCCGTTTCCCCGCCTGCCGGCCGCATCCGCCGCTCAGCGTCAGCGCGGTGCCCAGACGCCCACCGGTGGCCCGTCGCCGATACATAGGAAGGGGCGTCGAGCACGGACGCGAAGTAGGTCTCGAGAATCAGGTTCTCGCGCCACGCTGGGTCAGCCTCTCCGGCCGCCCACCGCGTGTTGCGCGCTTGGACGTGCAGCAGGGCCTCGCTCGCATACTGGTCTTCGCGGGAAACCCGTGCGGGTCGCACGAGCGGTGGGGCCGAGGCCCAGCGTGCCTGACGGTCCACCGAGAGCGCACGCAGTTCGTCGGCCGTGAACAGCGAGCGGAACGCGCCGATCCGGTCGTCGCGAATCTCATGGCCGATGTGAGCCGCGTCCACAAATCCCGCGAGGGCGCCTACGGCGATCGCCGTCGTCATCGCCGTATGCGCGAGGCCACGGCGGCCTGGGGCTGCCAAACGCCCCGGCGGCTGGACCGCGAGGCTGAACAGCATCCCGCACACGATCGCCGCCGAGTTCAGGGCGATGTCACGGACCTCGCCGACGCGCGCCGGGATGAACCACTGAAACCACTCCTCGAAGGTGCCCACCGTCAGCGCGCTCAGGAAGGTCAGGACGAGTACGGTGAGGTCGCCGAGCGGGAGCCAGGCGCGGTAGAAGAGCCAGGCGACCAATCCGAACTGGATGAAGTGCACGCGCTCGACGGCGTCCGAGTCCGGATTCCCGAGCGCTGACCACCGCGCGTAGGCGACGGCGATCACTGCCGCAAGGATGATGAGTCCGTAGCGAGGGACTCGCCGGTCGCGGATGCGGGCCAGCGCCCACGCCAGGGCGCCGAGCGCCGCCGCACCGACCGCCCCGCCGACAATCGCGACGAAGTGGCCAGGGAACTCCAGCCGAATCCAGCGGCGCACCTCGCCCATGAAAGGCGCGGAGACGACGACCGCCAGACCCACGCCTATCGCCAGGGCGAAGCGCGCGCGACTCAGGGGCTGCTCCGCGGACGGCATCGTGCGGGTTGTATCACGCGGACGCGGACTTCGCGGAGAACCGGTCCAGTGCCGAGGCTGGGTGCGGCTGTGGCACGCTTAGCAGGGAGGGCGCGGAAATGATCATGCGATTGCCCGACGCTAGTTCGTGGCTGGGGTCACTGCTGAGCAGTCTGGGCCGGCCACCACTCACGACATCAGACGGCACGCTCGTCGAGCACGTCGAGGAGGCGCAACTCCTGGAGGCCATCGAGGTGATGGCGCGCGGGGACATCGAGTATGTGATCCTCGAAGACGACGAGGCGTTTCTGCAGGCGGCTGGGACCGGGGCCGGGCCCTACGCGCTCCAGTTTTCACCCGGGGCACCTGGCGCCATGGTCGAAGTCGCCGGCGGCGTCACGCTCGACGTCGTGCGGCGAGTGCTGCTCGCGTACCACGCGGGCGACGAGCGTTGGCGGATGTTGCACGCGTGGACGCCGATGCCGTGATTGGGCGCCGCATCACGTCGCCGCTACCGCCCGACGTCGAACTTCTTCGCCTCGATCTTCGGATTGATCCGGTACCGGCCGAGCCTGGCGTCTTCGGTCACCTCGCCGTTCACCAGCGTGCGCCAGCGGCGCGGCCAGTTGACCCCGTCCTCGAGCTTGAAGTCCGAGAACACCTGTCGCTGCGTCACCAGCGGCAGGCTCGTTGGGTCCACCACTGGCGCCGGAGATCCCGGCGACAGCCCCACGACGCTGGCAGGGCCCGGGGGCGGCCCGCCGCCGCGCGCGCCTGGCACGGTCGTCCGAACCGCGACCGTGGATGACATCGAGGTCACCACGACGGGCGGCGCTTGCCATTCCAGCGCGATTGGCAGGTGGTTGACCGCGTCGATGAACAGCGTCATCGGAAACCCGTCCACGCCTTCCGCGCGAATGACATCGGCGGCTCGCCCGTCGATCGTGGTGGTGCCTGCGGCGGTGAACGTCAACGGATAGCTCGCGGACGCCTCACCGAAGAGCACCAGCGCCACGCGCGCGAACGCCTGGCGAGCCCGCATCAGGCTCCGACTCTCGCGGTCCGCGATGGCCTGCGGCGTCTGCGGCCCGGGATCGGGCGGGAACGGAATCGTCGAATCCGTCCGGCGAATCAGGCGGTCGCCACGAAAGCCGTTGTAGTACGTGATGTCGATCGCGATCGGCCCACCGGACTGCGAGTCCCGGTCCACCGTCATGTAGTGATCGGGGAGCAGGACAAAGATCTCGGTCGAGACGCTCTTGCTTCGCCCGCCGAATGTCCTGGTCAGGCTGCCGCTGACGGACCACGCCCGCACTGCGCTGAGCGTCGCCTCTCCCCCGAGCGCGGTGCGCATCGCCGCAAGCAAGGCGGCTGGGTCCTCTTCCTGCCCCCGCCCAACGTCCACACTCCAGAGGCCCAGCAGCGCGACGGCCGCCCACATCCGCATCCTGAGTCGCATCGCGAGACAGTTCACCACACCGACGGGCGTGGCCGCCACCAATCTCACGTCAGCCCGCTGGCCTGATGTTCTGGTTCACCTTGAACAGATTGGCCGGGTCGTACTTCCCTTTCGCGGCGGCCAGGCGGGCGTAGTTGGCCCCGTACGTGGCCTGCACGCGCTCTTCGCCTTCATCGGCCATCATGAAGTTCACGTACGCGCCAGGGGCGCAGTGCGGATGCAGCGCCTGCCAGTACTCGCGGGCCCAGGCAATGATGCGCGCCTTGTTCGCCGAATCCGGGTCCACGCCGACGATGACCTCGGCCCACTTGGCATCGCGATAGCCCCACGGCGTGTCGCCCTTGCCCACGCGACTCGCGGCACCGTCGATCGGGTACAGGTGCATCGTCGAGTGGACTGTCGGCACCTGCGACCCGTGCTTGACGTGCAGCGCCACGGCCTCGTCCGAGAGCGTGTGGACGAAGTCGGCCTTCCAGTACCACTGCAGTCCCGAGACGAACAGGCCGTCGAACATGCTCTGGAGCATGGGATGCGGAATCGGCCCGACGAAGTCCAGCGCCGGCTTCATCGCCGCGCGAATCGGCGCAAACACCTCCGGTCCGTCCTTCACGGCATCGGGCCCTGAGTAACACCACACCACACCGCACATCGTCTTGTGGTGCAGTTCCTCGGGGAATGGCGGTCCCGGCGGCACGACGAGGAACGCAAAGAAGCCGGTGAGGTTGTCTGGCGCGTTGACGATGAAGTCGCGGTACCACCTCAGGACCTCGGCCGCCCGGTCGATGTGGCAGAGCATCGGACCGGCGTAGTTCACGCTGACCGGCTGCAGCTTGAAGAGGAAGGAAGTGACCACGCCGAAGTTGCCCCCGCCGCCGCGAATCGCCCAGAACAGATCGGGATGCTCAGACGCACTCGTCGTGACCAGACGCCCGTCTGCGAGGACGACGTCGGCGGCGAGGAGATTGTCGATCGTCAGGCCATACCCGCGCGTCAGATGTCCGATGCCGCCACCGAGCGTCAGCCCGCCGACGCCGGTGGTCGAGATGATGCCCGCCGGCACCGCGCATCCGAAGGCGTGCGTGACGTGGTCCACGTCGCCCCAGGTGCACCCGCCCTCCGCCCGCACGGTTCCGGCCGCGACGTCCACACGGACCCCGTTCATCGCTGAGAGGACGATGACGAGTCCGTCGTCGCAGGTGCCGAGGCCCGGCCCGTTGTGACCGCCGCCCTGGACCGCCAGCAACAGCTGATGTGTCCGGGCGAAGTTGACGCACGCGATGACGTCTGCCACGTCCGCGCACTGCGCGATGAGCCGCGGGCGCTTGTCGATCATGCCGTTGTAGACCTTGCGCGCCTCGTCGTAGTCCGGGTCGCCTGGCTGAATGAGATTGCCGCGCAGGCCGCTCTGGAACGTGGATACCGCTTCTCGATCGAGCATGGCTGCCTCCCCGAGATCAGGTGTGGAACGCGTGAACGCCGACTGTCGCTGGCTACTCCAGCATGATGGGGGTGGCCGGCTCGTCGTCTTCCGCGAGCAGGTCAGGATGCGCGTTGAAGACGCGCGCGCAGGCGTTCCACCGCAACCGCGCGTCGTCGTTCCCTGCCGGCCGCAGGGCATCGGCGCGCTCGTACTCGCGCATCGCCTCGTGCAGCCAGGGGCCGCCCGCGCGGCCTCCAAGGCCACCGCGCGACAGGACGGCCCTGGCGCGGCGCTCGGCGACGAGTCCGGCGTAGTAGTGCCGGTCGTACTCGGCCGGCAGGGCGGCCACCAGGGCCATCGCGCGCGCGGCCTCGTGGGTGGAGTGGGGGAAGCCGTCGGTGATAGTCAGGATCAACATCACGCGGGCCGCCTGGTTGTCCGGGTCGGCGCGGAGCACGTCCTCGCAGATGCTCTCGCTCTGCTCGGGCTCGTTGAGAAGGCGGTAGCGTTCAGCCTTGGCGAGTGCGGCGGGCACCGCAGACGGGGACAAGGGCTTGAGTTCGAACATGACAGCCTCCCGTGATCACGACTTGAACATCCTGAGGAGCCGCGTCACCGGATCGTAGAACCGGTCGATCACGCGCTCCTTGAGGGGAATGATCGCGTTGTCGGTGATGTGGATGTGCTCGGGACAGACCTTCGTGCAGCACTTGGTGATGTTGCAGTAGCCCAGGCCGTTCGCGTTCTTCAGGTCGGCGAGGCGATCACCGGTATCGAGCGGGTGCATCTCGAGCGCTGCGGAATAGACGAAGAACCGGGGCCCGATGAACCCGACGTCGTGCTTCTTGTGGTCGCGGACGACGTGACAGACGTCCTGGCACAGGTAGCACTCGATGCACTTGCGGAACTCCTGCACGCGGTCGATGTCGCGCTGTGCCATCCGCCACGTGCCGTCGGCAGCATCCGGCTTTCGCGGCGCGAACTTCCGCAGCGTCGGCTTGACCCGGAAGTTCCACGAGACGTCGGTGACCAGGTCCTTGATGGGCGGAAACGCGCGCATCGGCTCGACGGTCACCGGCTCGGTGAGATCGAGCGTGTTCAGCCGCGTCATGCACATCAGTTTCGGGTGCCCGTTGATCTCGGCCGAACAGGAGCCGCACTTGCCGGCCTTGCAGTTCCACCGGCAGGCCAGGTCGGGCGCTTGATCGGCCTGCACGCGGTGCACCGCGTCGAGCACGACCATGCCCTCCGAGACCGGCGTCGCGTAGTCCACGAACTGTCCGGTCCCGTCGGATCCGCCGCGCCAGATGCGAAAGGTCGCCTCGGTCATTGCTTCTGATCCTCGATGACTTGCTTGAGTGCGGCGGGCATCTCAGGAATGGGCAGACGCGAAACCTGCATCGCGCCCTCACGGGTCTGGGCCACCGCGATGTTGAACGTCCCGAAGACCTGGGCCTTGTCCGGGTAGTCCTCGCGGAAGTGGCCGCCGCGACTCTCCTTGCGCTCGATCGCCGATCGCGTGATGGCTTCCGAGACCGTCAGCAGGTTGCGCAAGTCGAGGCACGTGTGCCATCCCGAGTGATACTCGCGATGCCCATCGACGCCGGCCACGTCGGCACGCGCGTTGAGCGCCGCGAGCCGCACCAGGGCCTCCTGCATCTCGGCTTCCTGCCGCACGATGCCGACGAGGTCCTGCATGGTGTCCTGGAGGTCGGACTGGACCTTGTACGGATTGACGCCGGCACTTCCCCGCTCGAATGGCGCGAGGGACGTCTGCATCGCCGCCTGGATCGCGCCCTCGTCGAGCGTCGGTGCGGCCTGGCCCTTGGCGTGCGCGGCGGCGTACTCCCCCGCGCGTTTGCCGAAGACGATCAGATCGGACAGCGAGTTGCCGCCCAGTCGATTGGCGCCGTTGATACCGGCCGCGCATTCGCCGGCGGCGAAGAGCCCCGGAATGGTGGACTCCTGCGTGTCCGCATTCACGCGGATGCCGCCCATGATGTAGTGCGTGGTCGGCCCGACCTCCATGGGCTCCTGCGTGATGTCGAGGTCGGCCAGTTCCTTGAACTGGTGATACATGCTCGGGAGCTTGCGCCGGATGTGCTCGGGCGCACTCGAGATCTTCTCCTTGATCCAGGCGATGTCGAGGAAGACGCCGCCGTGCGGGGAGCCGCGGCCGGCCTTGACCTCGCGCATGATGCACCGCGCCACATGATCACGCGTGAGCAGTTCGGGTGGACGCCGCGCCGTCTTGTCCCCCTGCGTATAGCGCCAGCCCTCTTCGGCGTCCGACGCGGTCTGCGGCTTGTAGTTGTCCGGGATGTCGTCGAACATGAACCGGCGGCCTTCGCTGTTCTTCAGTACGCCGCCCTCCCCCCGCACGCCTTCGGTGACGAGGATGCCTTTCACGCTCGGCGGCCAGACCATGCCGGTCGGATGGAACTGGACGAACTCCATGTCGATCAGTTCGGCGCCCGCGCGATAGGCGAGCGCATGGCCATCGCCCGTGCCCTCCCAGCTGTTGCTGGTCACGCGATAGGCGCGGCCGACACCGCCCGTCGCCAGGATGACGGCCTTGGCCGCGAACACATGGAAACGCCCGCGCTCTCGGTCGTAGGCCAGCGCGCCCGCCACGCGGCCGCCATCGAGCAGCAGATCGATGACCGTGTGCTCCATGTGGACGGTCACGCCCAGGTACACGGTGTGGTCCTGCAGGGTGCGGATCAGCTCGAGTCCGGTGCGATCGCCGACGTGCGCCAGACGCGGGTATCGGTGGCCGCCGAAGTTGCGCTGCAGGATGCGGCCATCCGGCGTGCGGTCGAACACCGCGCCCCACGCTTCGAGCTCCCTCACCCGGTCGGGTGCTTCCTTGGCATGCAGCTCCGCCATGCGCCAGTTGTTCACGTACTGGCCCCCACGCATCGTGTCGGCGAAGTGCACCTGCCAGTTGTCGCGGTCGTCCACGTTGCCCATGGCGGCGGCCATGCCACCCTCGGCCATCACCGTGTGCGCCTTCCCGAGCAGCGATTTGCAGATCAGGCCGACCGAGACGCCCTGGCCAACGGCCTCGATGGCCGCCCGCAGCCCAGCGCCCCCGGCGCCGATCACGAGCACGTCGTACGAAAGGGTACTCCGCGCGGCCATCAGAGAATCCTCAGGTCGGTGATGACGCCCATCGAACAGAGGCGCACGTACAGGTCCGCCGACATCACCGAGAAGAGGCTGCACCAGGCAAAAAGCTGATGGCGCCCGTTGAGCCCACTCACGCAGGCATAGGCGTAGTCGCAGACGGGCGACTTCGACACCTCGTCCTTGAAGCCGCCGACCACGTGCCGGAGGACGTGGCAGCCCCACGTGTAGCAGGCCAGCAGCACGACGTTGACGGCGAGCACGATTGAACCGACCCCGACGCCAAACTGGACGCGCCCCGTGGCGGCATCGGTGAACCACAGCGCCACCCAGACGTCCCAGGCGAGCAGCGCAATGAACACCAGCGCGACCCACATGAAATACCGATGAATGTTCTGGAGGATCAGCGGAAAGGAATGTTCACCGCGGTAACCCTTGCGCGGTTCGCCGACGGCGCACGCGGGCGGATCGGCCCAGAACGACTTGTAGTAGGCGCCGCGATAGTAATAACAAGTGAACCGAAAGAGGCCCGGAAACGGAAGAATCAGCAGAGCCGGCGAGAACGGCAATATCCCCGGCCACCACGCGGGCTTCGGGCCGAACCACGCGTGCGTGGAGTCACCGAAAATCTCAGGAGAATAGAAGGGCGACAGGTAGGGTCCGAACGCGTAGTGCGCGTTCTGGAACGCCGCCCAGGTGGCGTAGGCGATGAACGCCGACAAGCCGACGAAGATGAGCGCTGGAGTCGTCCACCACGCGTCACGCCTGGCGGTCTTCCCGAACCCGCGACGTACCTCCGACACCGGAATCACCTGCATGCCACGCGCCTCCATGCGGTACCGACGGACGAACGGACGAACGACTGATGTGAGCGAGCGGGCTAACGATACAACAGTTCAGCGCAGGCGCGTTCCATGAGGGCGGGACTGCGGCCCACGCGCCGCGAGCCGCACGACCGCCGGTCCGCGTGTACCATGACGCGCTGATGAGGTGCGCCGGTCGTGGATGCTGACACCAAACTCGCCGAGAAGGCCTATCTCCAGCGCGCCGGCACCGCCCGCTGGGAGCGCGTCAAGCCCTTCTCGTCGCCGGGTCACGACGATGTCACGGAGGGCGCGCGGCTGATTCACGACTTCGCCGTCGTGCTCCTGTGCCTCGAGCCCAAACCGGGCGAACGCGTTCTCGACCTGGGCGCCGGAAGCTGCTGGATGTCTGAGTGGCTACGGCGCTTCAACGTCACGACCGTGAGCGTGGACATCGCGACCGACATGCTTCAGATCGGCCGGGAGCGGACAGGCCCAGACGCCTGGCTGGTGGCCGGGGATCTCGAACAACTCCCGTTGGCGGACGCGTCTGTGGACAAGGCCGTGTGCATGAACGCGTTCCACCACGTCCCCGACGGCCTCTCGGCCCTCACCGAGATCCATCGCGTGCTGAGGCCGGGCGGGCGCGTGCTCCTCAGCGAACCTGGACGCGGTCATGCCGACAATGAGACGTCGGTCGCCGCCGTGAGCGGCTGCGGCGTCCAGGAACGCGAGATCCTCGCCTCGGCGCTCGTGGCCGACTGCGCGCGCGCCGGCTTCACGCAGATCGCCCTCAAGCCGCTCGCGCACACGGTGCCGTGGTACGAGATCGACGCCGAGCGCTGGACCCGCTGGGATCGCTACGCCGCCGAACGGCGTCCGCTCCGAGCAGGCAAGCGGGCGATGCGCGCGGTGGCGGAGATGTTCGGGCTCGGCAAGCACACCTCCGCGTTCGAAGACACGCTCGGCATGGAGCTGGTCCGCCTCGTCAAGGGTGCCGTCGAGCATCATCCGATCGTCGTGGCCACCAAGGGCGCGCGTGTACTAGCTCACCACGAAGCCACGTAGGCTTCTCCGTGTCACGTCTTCTTCGAGGTCCCCGCGCGCGGCGCCACGCTGGCGCGCCAGCGTGGCGGCCAGGGGCCTGGCGGGAATGCGGCGAAGCTGGCTCACATGAGCGACTGACTCTCCTCGCTCATGTGGACCAGCTTCGCCGCATTCCCGCCCGCCGCGCGCGGGCAGCTTCGTGTCTTCGTGGTGGTCGGTCATCGACCCGTGATCGACGAAGGCCCCTACCCCGTCGCCCGCGATCGCTCGCGCAGCCGGTCCACCGCGACCGCGACCACGATGATCGCGCCGATCAGGATTTCCTGGACGTAGTTAGGTACGCCCATCAGCGTGCAGCCGTTGGCCAGCACGCTCATCAGGAAGGCGCCGATCATCGAGCCGCCGATGCCGCCCGACCCGCCGGACAGACTGGACCCGCCGATCACCACTGCCGCGATGACGTCCAGCTCCTTGCCGACGGCGGTCGTCGGATCGCCGACCGTCAGCCGCGCGTACTGCATCACGCCCGCCAGGCCAGCGAACAGGCCTGAACACGTGTAGATCGCCACCTTCGTGCGCGGGACGCGCACGCCGCAGAGCCGCGCCGTCGCCTCGTTCGATCCGATCGCGTATGTGTGCACGCCGAGGACGGTACGGCGGAGCACGAACCCCATCGCCAGGGCCAGGCCAGCCATCATCCAGAGGCCAGGCGCGAACAGCAGCCAGTCCGGGGTGGGCGTCTTGGCCATGACGGTCGCGAGCCACCCGGCCGGGGCGTCCACCTTCTGCTCCTCGGCCAGATACTTCGCGAGCCCGCGCGCGATGCCCATCGCGCCGAGCGTGACGATGAAGGGCACTACGCGCAGGCGGCTGATGAGGATGCCGTTGACCAGGCCGACCAGCGCGCCCGTCGAGATACCCGCCAGGGCCGCGATCGCCGGAGGCATGCCGTCGTGCAGCGCGAGCGCGGTGACGACCGACGACAGCGCGATGACTGATCCGATCGACAGGTCGATGCCGCCGCTGATGATCACGAACGTCATGCCGATCGCGCCCAGGCCCACGATGACCGTCTGCGCGCCGATCGTCTGCATGTTGTAGAGCGAGAGAAATGTCTCGGGCTGGAGCACCGCGAAGAAGGCCACGACAACCGCAAGACCGGCCAGCGGCCCGACAAGACGTCCGAACCGGCCCGTGGGTCGTTCAGGCATACTCCACCGCCGTCGCCGCTTCGAGCAGCGTCGTCTCCGACCACGCCCCGACGGGGCGAAGGTCCGTGAGCCGGCCGCGACTCATCACGCCGACGCGATCGCAGACGCCGAGCAACTCCGGCAGGTAGCTGCTGACGAACAGGATCGCCTTGCCCCGGGCCGCCAGTTCACCCATGAGCCGATAGATCTCGGCCTTGGTCGCGACGTCGATGCCCCGGGTCGGCTCGTCGAACAGAAAGACATCCACGTCGTGGTGTAGCAGTCGCGCGATCGCGACTTTCTGCTGATTGCCGCCCGAGAGGTCGCTCACGGGCTGCCGGCTGTCGCGATAGCGCAGGCTCAGCCGCTCGCCCAGCGTGCGTGTCGTCGCTTCCTGGGCTGCGCGCGACACCACGCCCAGCCGGGCAATCGGACGGGACAACGTCAGGTTGTCACCAATCGACAGCCCGACCGCGAGCCCCTCGCCTCCCCGGTCTTCGGAGAGCAGCCCGACGCCCTGCGCGAGCCGCGCCGCCGGTGACGCGCCGTCGTCCCAGTGGCCGCCCACGCCCACGCGACCGGCGCGCACGGAATCGAGACCGAACACGGCCCGCAGCAGCTCCGTGCGTCCGGCGCCGACAAGGCCGGCGACACCGAGGATCTCACCTCGCCGCAGCGTCAGGGTGACGTCGGCCGGCAACCGCGCGCCGCTGAGCCGGTCCAGTTCGAGGATGGCCTCACCAGGCTCGTGGGCCACGCGCGGGTACGCGGTCTCGAGGCTTCTGCCGGCCATCGCCTCGATGACGTGGCCGAAGAACGACGCGTCCTGCGACACCGGGCCGCTTTCGACCGATCGGCCGTCGCGAAGCACGGTATAGCGCTGCGCAACCTCGCAGACCTCCTCGAGGAAGTGGCTGATGTAGATGATCGCCACGCCGCGCGTGCGCAGCCGGCCGATGGTCTCGAACAGGCGCGCGGTCTCGCGCCGCGACAACGAGCTGGTCGGCTCATCCATCACGACCACACGCGCGTCCGCGGCCAGGGCGCGCGCGACTTCCACGAGTTGCCGGGGGCCCGGTGGCAGGTCGGCGACGACGCGGTCGGGTCGAAGCGCGGGCTCGTCGAGCCACTCGAGCACCTGATTGACCTGCGCGCGCCGCGCGACGCGATTGACGGCGCCGAAGCGGGCCGGCTCGCGACCGAGCACGATGTTCTCTTCAACCGTCAGGTGGGGCGCGAGCGCGAGTTCCTGATAGATCATCGCGACGCCGCGCTCACGCGCGTCGAGGGGGCCCTCCGGCGCGTAGGGTTCGCCGGCGAGCGTCATCTCGCCGCGGTCCGGCCGATGGGCGCCCGACAGCACCTTCATCAGGGTGCTCTTGCCGGCGCCATTCTCGCCAATCAGTGCGTGGACGTCCCCAGGCGCGACATCCAGATCCACACCGGCGAGCGCGCAGACGGCGCCGAAGTGCTTTTCGATCCCGCGCATCCGCAGTAGGACGCCGGCCTGCGCCGCCGTGGTCATCAGTTGAGGTACTTGGCGAGGTCCGGGAGGATGAGCGCCTTGATCTCCGGCTGCCCCATGTTGTCGCGCGTCACCATCGTCGCGCCCGTATCCACGCGCGCTTCGACCTTCTCGCCCCTCAACGCCGCCATGAGCATGGTCACGCCGAGCTCACCCATGCGAAACGGGTTCTGCAGGACGAGGCCATGCGATCTTCCCCTGCTCGAGCGCCTCGACCAGCTTGGGACTCGCGTCGAACCCGACGAACTTGACCTTGCCGGCGCGGCCGGCCGCGTCGAGCGCGAGCAGCATGCCAAACGTGGTCGTCTCGTTGGGACAGAAGACGCCGTCCACGTCACGATGGGTTGCGAGCAGGCGCTCGGCCATCGCAAACCCGGTCTCGGTCGTCGCGCCCCCGTACTGATTCGACGACACGACCTTGATCTGAGGGAACTTCGCCGCCAGCGTCGCGAGGAAGCCGGTCTCGCGCGCCGTGGTACTTGCCGACCCCTCCTGGAGCCGCATCGTCGATCACGCGGCCCCGGCCGCCGAGGACGTTGCCGAGCCGCTCGGCGGCCAGGCCCCCGGCCTTCTCGTTGTCGGTCGCGATGAACGTCACGGCGCCGTCCCACTCGACGCCCGAATCGATGATTGCAACCGGAATCTTGCGGGCCCGCGCATCGTTGAGCACCGGGACCAGTGCCTTGCTGTCGAGCGGGGCGATGACGATGCCGTCCACGTTCTGGCTGATGAACGTTTCCATGACCTTGATCTGCTCGTCGCGGTCGTCCTCACGGACGGGGCCCTTCCAAATCACGTAGGCCCCCTGTTCGCGACTTGCCTTCACCGCGCCCGCGTGGATGGACTTCCAGAACTCGTGCGTCGTCCCCTTCGGGATCACGGCGATGCGCGGCTCGGTCGGTCGTCCGTTGTTCGCCGGGGCCGATCCGCCGCACGCCTGGACAGCCACAGCAAGAACACCGATGGCGAGGAGGAAACGCCAGCCGCTACGTGTCTGCATGCGCGTAAGAGTAGCCCGATTTCGCTTCGACGGCACACCCCGCCGTAGAGGCGACACGGGCGCTCACCGCGGAGCCACGGAGGCGAACGCAGGGCTGGGGTTCACCACGGAGCGGCGGAAGTAGCAGACTCGGCTTCGCCAGGAAGCCCATGTGTTCCGTGACCTCGAGCAGGCGCGCGCGGCGGCACGCCGGCAAGGCCGGCGTGGCGGCCGAAGGCCGGCGGTGCGCAGGCGCCGTCCGTCGCGACACGCGGCTCATGCGTGAAGGGTCGCTTGTCGCGGCGGACCGTGCCTGCGCCATTCCGCCGCGCGCGTGCCTCCGCTTCTCCGTGGTGCCCATTGCTCTTCGATCTGCGATGCAATCTGTCGCTCATCGATCTGTCGCTCATCGATTGACCGTCACCAGTCCGCATGCTAGGCTCCGACGATCGGGTCGCAACGATCCGAGACACATTGCTTCGAGGAGCACGCTCCCATGCCCTTCAAACGAGATCTCATCATCGCGACGTTCGACCCGGCCACGAACAAGAAAGTCCTCGTCCAGATTCCCGAGGCCAAGTGGCGCAAGGCCAGCAAGGTCAGCGCACAGATGGCTGCCCAGCTCGACGACGTCCTCAATCAGGGCGCAGTGCTCGCCGCCGTCCCTGAACTCGAGGAGATCGGCGCGGCCTGCTACCTCGTGAACCTGGCCAGCATCAACGTGGACCCGTTCAGTCAGGCCTCGGCCAAGCCGGCCGCCAAGGGCGGCGGGAAAGCCAAAAAATCACGTAAGTGATCCTCGCCGGGGATTCCCCGTCGAAGGCGCATCGACGAGGCACGCACCGCCGCGTCAGCCCGAGTGAGACGCTGCGCGCCGTCGCGCCCCTGATGGCGCGCGCGGGCATCACCCGCGTCGCGAACGTCACGGGGCTCGACGTCGTCGGCATCCCGGTCGTGGCGGTCTATCGCCCGAACTCGCGATCGCTCGCGGTGTTCCAGGGCAAGGGACTCGACCTAGACGCCGCGAAGGCCTCTGGCGTCATGGAGGCCATCGAGGCGTTTCACGCCGAACACGTGGTGGCGCCGCTCCGGCTCGCCAGCTGGAACGAAATCCGCCAGGCCTCCCCGGTCTTGGACGTCACGGCCCTGCCCCGGCTGTCGGTCAGCACCTTTCATCCTGATCGACAGACGCTCTGGATCGAAGGCCAGGACCTGGCCACGGGCGTGGGCCGCTGGTTGCCGTACGAAGTCGTCCACACGAACTTCTCCCTGCCGCTGCCCACAGGCAGCGGCTCGTTCGTCATGAGCTCGAACGGCCTGGCCTCCGGCAACCATCTGCTCGAAGCGACGAGCCACGCGATCTGCGAGGTCGTGGAGCGCGATGCCAACGCGTTGTGGAGTCTCCGCGGCGGCTCCGGACTGCACGAGACGAGGGTAGACCTGCGCACGATCGACGACGAGGACAGCCGGAGCCTCCTCGACCGGCTGGACCGCGCCGGCCTAGGCGTCGCCGTCTGGAACACGACCTCCGATGTCGGCCTGGCCGCCTTTCGCTGCGTGGTCGTGGACCAGACGCCAAATCACCTGCGCCAGCTCTACTTCGCGTTCGGCAGCGGCTGCCATCCAGTTCGTGCGATCGCCCTGATCCGCGCGATCACCGAGGCCGTGCAGTGCCGGCTGACGTACATCGCGGGGGCGCGCGACGACGCGGATCGGGACTTCTTCGAGCGGGCGCGCAACCCGGATCGCGTCGCCAGGCTCCGGGCGCACGTCGAAGCGGGCGCGTCGGCCGGCGGCGATTTCCACGAGGCCCCCACGTTCGAAAGTGAGGACTTCGCCGCCGACGTCGCCCACGAGCGGCAGTGCCTGGCCCGGGTCGGTCTCCACGAGGTGGTCTCCGTGGATTTGACCAAGCCAGAGTTCGGCGTGCCGGTCGTCCGCGTTGTGGTGCCTGGGCTCGAGTCCCTGCACGACGCGCCAGGCTACGTGCCCGGGCGTCGCGCGCGTGCGCTCGTCGGGACGCTGACGCCATGAAGGTCTTCATCTTCGCCGGCCCGACGATCGCGCACACAGACATCACGGAGGAACTCGACGCAGTGTGCCTGCCTCCCGCGTCGCAGGGGGACATCTACCGGGCCTCGCTCGACGACCCGTGGGCGATCGGTCTGATCGACGGGTACTTCGAGCGCGTGCCCGCGGTCTGGCACAAGGAGATCCTGTGGGCGCTGTCGCGCGGGATCCACGTCTTCGGCGCCGCCAGCATGGGCGCACTACGGGCAGCCGAACTCGGCTCCTTCGGCATGGTCGGCGTCGGCGAGATCTTCGAGGCCTTCCGCGACGGCCGCCTCGAAGATGACGACGAGGTCACGGTGGCACACGGCGACGCCGAGAGCGGGTACCGACAGCAGTCCGTCGCCATGGTGGACATCCGCGCCACGCTTCGCGCGGCTGAGGCTGCCGGCGTGATTGCCGGCGACGCCCACCAGCGGCTCGTCGCGCACATGAAGTCGCTGCACTACGCCGAGCGCAGTGTGCCGGCCCTGCTCGCGCATGCGCGGGAGATCGGCGCCGGCGAGACGCTGGCGGGCTGGCTGCCGGCGGGACGCGCCTTCCAGAAGCGGCGTGACGCCGTGGCGATGCTGCGGTCGATGCGCGACTGGATGGCACGCGAGGACGAGCCGGCGTCCGTCGGCTTCCACTTCGAGCACACCGATGTCTGGGACCAGGTGGCGCGGCGCAGCGGCCGGCAGGTGGCGGCCGCCCTGCCAGACGACCTGCCGTCGGACTGGCTGCTCGACGAATTGCGCCTCGATCGCGGGCGGTTCATGGCCGCGGTCAACGGTGCGTTCGCACGCGCGCTGGCGCTCGAGGAGGCGGACCGGCACGACGTCACCGTCGAACCGCCGCTGTTTCGACAGACGATCGACGAGTTTCGGCGGACACATGAACTGCTCGACGGCCCAAGCCTCGCGGCGTGGATGCAGGCGCAGGAACTGGACCGGGAGGCGTTTGCCAGCCTGATGCAGGACGAAGCCCGCGTCCGGTGGGCGAAGACCGTCTTCAACCCCGACGTCGGCCGTCGTCTCGTAGACGAACTGCGGGTCTCGGGCGCGTACGGCGACCTGGCGCGGCGCGCGCGCGACAAGGCCCGGCACCTGACCGACCGTGGGCTCGACAATCCGTCGGTGGCGCAGTCACCGATCGACCTGCCCGCCCTGCTCCACTGGTTCTTCGTGGACCGTCTCGGCGAACGCGTGCCGGCCAATCTCGACCTGCACGCCGTCAATCGCGGCTACCGCGACCGTGACACCTTCATCCAGGCGCTGCTGCGCGAGTACCTACTACTCGACCTGACCGGCCGCCGCGGCCCTGGCCACCTGACGGATCGACGCGAAGTCGTCATGGAACGTCCGCCGGATCGGCTCGTGATCGAACTCCCAGCCGCCTTCAGCGACGATCAGCATCAGCGCGGCGAACGACTTGTGGATAGGGTCGGTGGCCCCCGCATACTGCTCGCGCAGCGCCTCGACCGGCACATGCTCGAGCTCGAAGGTCACACCGAGTGCGTCCTCGAAGATCCCCACGATGTCGAGCTGGGTGAGCGACTCGGGCCCGCCGAACGTCAGCGTCTGGTTCTGCGCGGCGTCGTGCCCGAGCGCGCGGATGGCGACCTCGGCCACGTCCCCGAGCGAGATCCAGTTCATGGCGCCGGCACCGTCACCGAAGATCCGGACCTTGCGCTGCGCGACGTCGAAGCCCAGCACCGGACTGCACCAGATCTCCCAGAAGTGCGGGACGCGCAGCACGGTGTACGCCATGCCGCTGGCCGCGAGTTCACGCTCGGCGGCGCGCTTCGCATCCTGCAGCGGGAACGCGACGTCTGAATGGGGGAACGAGATCAGGACGAAGTGCCCGACGCCCGCAGCTTTCGCGGCCCGGATCGCGGTCAGCTGGCCGTCGCGGTCCACGGTCTCGATCGAGTCGCCCTCGACGCGCGAAATCGTGGATGAGGCCGTGGAGATGACGTGGGTGACACCCTCGCAGGCCTTCGCGACGCTCGCCGGATCCTTGAGGTCGCCGGTGACCACCTCGGCCCCCATCGCCTCGAGCGAGGTGCGCTTCGCCTCGTCGGTCGTCGGCCGCACCAGCGCCCGCACCGGACGCCCTTCCGCGCGCAGTCGGCGGACGATCTCGAGTCCCAGGAATCCCGTGGCACCAATCACCAGCGTCATGCGTGTCTCCTCGCGCGCCCAGACCGGTCACGCCTCATAACCTTACAGGAAGCCGAGGCGCAAGGACTCGTCCACGGCGCGCTGCAGGGCTTCGCGCGTCGCCTCTGAGTCCTGCCGTCCGTAGGCCCCGACCGCCTGCTCGAGGGCCGCGTTGACAGAATCGGGCAAGCGAAGCTGCCCCGGCGTGAGCAGCGGCTCGATCAACCTGACCAGCGTGCGCAGCGGCACGCTGGTCATCTGCAGGGCCAGCAGCGTCAACGCGCCCGTCCACTGGAACGGATACGGGAAGTTGAGCTGGCCCCACGACTCCAGCGCCGCCTGGCTCAGGCGCCGCGCCTCCGCGACGTCGCCCTCCTTCCAGGCCGACCAGCCGAGCACCGCCTGCGCGAGCCCGACGTAGTCGTTCATCTTGAGGGACGTGGCTGTGGCCAGCGTCTGATCGGCGGCGGCCTGTGCCTCGGGCACCCGCTGCTGCCGGCGCAGCGTCAGCGCCAGGTAGGCCTGACAGCGGAGCCCGCTCGTGACGTCGCCCAACCGTCGAGCGGCCTGCAGGGCCTCGAACAGCTGCGCTTCGGCTTCGTCCAGTTGGCCGCCGAACAGCAGACCGAATCCGAGGACGAAGCGCGAGAAGACGGTCTCGACCGGCGCCCGCGCCTCTTCGGCGGCGGCCAGCGACAGCCGCGCGTTCGCCAGGACGTCGTCCTGAACGACATAGCGACGCTGACGGAAATCGCGCGTGACGAGGGCCTGATAGTAGTTGGACCGCTGCAGCGCCGAGCCGTGCTCGGTGACCGCGGGTGCGACGCGATCGACCACCTGGTTCATGTCGGCGGTGCGGTTCTGCCAGTAGAAGATCCAGATGCGATTGAGCTGGACCTGGACCCACTCGCGATGCCAGGCGGCGTCGCGGTCGATGGCGTCGAGCAGGCTCCGCTCGGCCCGGCCGTAGGCCTCGAGGGCCTGCGCGTGGTCGTGCTCGGTCTCCAGCGTCTTGCCGCTCTTGCGATGGAGTCGCGCGGCGTCCACGGGTGCGGGAGCGGACCCGACCGCGTCGTGATAAACGTCCCGGGCGTCGGCATGGCTACCGGTGAGGGCCAGCGCGTCGGCCAGCTTCTCGCGGATGCCGAATGTCTCGCGTTCGGCCGCCCCGCTGTCCTTCTGCGCCGCGAGCGCATCGCGGTAGAAGCCAATCGCGTCGGCCGGTGCGTAGAGCGTCAGGGCGCGGTCGCCGGCACGCTCGAGGTGGGGCACCGCACGCGCGGGTTCGCCGGCGCGCACCCAGTGCTGCCCAAGCAGGCCGTGGTGCCGGTCGTCGGATGACGAGGCTTCGAACGCCGCGGCGGCACGACCGTGCAGGGCTCGCCGGTCCGACTCGTCGAGCTCCGCGTAGGGGATCTCGCGCAGCTTGTCGTGCGAGATCCGGAAGCGCCCCGCCTCGGCGTTCTCGATGACGTGACGATCCACCAGCTCGGTGAGCGCGCTCGCCAGCTCGTGCTCCTCGACGCCGGACACCTGCTGGAGCACGCGCGGGTCGAACTCGCGGCCGATGACCGCGGCCGCCCGCAGGACGCCGAGCGCCCGAGGCGAGAGGGTCGCCAGCCGACGGCCGATGACGTCGCGGAGCGATCGCGGCAGCGGCAGCGACTCGCAGAATCACGTCGGTGGGGTCGTCACTCTCGGCGAACGTCCAGTGACCTGCGCGTGTGCGGATGAGCACCTGCTCGGACACCGCCGTCCTGAGGTACTCGGCCAGGAAGAACGGATTGCCTTCGGTCTTCTCCGCCAGGAAGCGCACGAACGCCGGCGGGGGCGTCGGCAGCGAGAGCATGCCGGCCACCATCTCGCCGACGTAGTCCGTGGACAGGCGGTTGAGCGTCACCCCAACGGTTCCCTCGACGGCAAGCAGACGGTCGAGCACGGGCGTCCGCTCCTCGCTGCGGTACGTCCCGAGCATGACGAGCGACATGCCGGCGAGAGGCCCGCGTGCCAGGTGTTCGAAGAACGCGCCCGTCAGTTCGTCGGCCCACTGCAGGTCGTCCACCACGAGGAACGTCGGCATGGCCGTGGTGTAGGCCGTGAGCGTGTCAACGAGGGCGCGGAAGAGCCGATCGCGCGCGGCCGCCTGCGGCAGCGGCGTCGGTGCGTCGCGCCCGTCCTGACCTGGCACACCGGCCAGTGCGGGTTCATACGCCGCCAGCAGCGGGCCGCGGTCGCCGACGACCCGCTCCGAGACGACGGCGCCACGCGCCACGCAGTAGTCCGCGATGTGCTGGAGCAGCGTGCGCAGCGGCGCGAGCGGTGGCTGCGTCGGCGCGCAGATGCTGGTCGTCACTTCCTGGTTTCTTGCGACCACCCGGGAAGCGATCTCGAGCGCGACGCGGGTCTTGCCGACACCGCTCTCGCCCCCGAGCAGGACCAGGCCGCCCTGCCCCTCCGACAGGCCGCGTGTGCAGGCGTCGATCTGGTCGAGCACCGCCTGCCGGCCGACGAGCGGAGGGCGGTAGAGATACGTGCGCGTGCGCGGCAACTCCGCGTCCCAGGCTGGCGCGGTGATCTTCAGGCGCTGCAGCGCGGCCGCGACGTCATGCGCGTGCCCGACACGGTCGCGTGGGTGCTTCGCGATCAGGCGCCGCACCAGCTGATCGAGCTCGTGCGATACGCCGTTGACGATGGTGGATGGCGCCGGGGCGGTGGCGCGGAGGTGCTGTCCCACCACCTCGCTGTTGGTGCCGGTGAACGGCGGCCGGCCGGTGATCAGCAGGTACATCACGCAGCCGAGGGCATAGAGGTCCGCCCGCGGATCGAGCAGCTCGCCGTTGATCTGCTCGGGCGCCATGAACAGGCATGACCCGGCCACCCAGGTCTCGTCGAGCACGTCCCGTCCGGTGACGCCGCCGACGTTGGCCACGAGGCCGAAGTCCACCAGCACCGGCAGCCCGTCACCGGTGACGAAGATGTTCGATGGCTTCAGGTCGCGGTGAATGACGCCTTCGCCGTGCACGAAGGCGAGCGTCTCGCACAGGCGCACGACGAGCCCCATCGCTTCAGCGAGGTGGCCCCCGGCGGCCTCGTAGCGCCGCACGTGCGCGGCGACCGCCTCCTGATCCTGCCCGTCCGTCCGGCCCAGGACATTCGTCGGCACCCCGACCGTGGTCGTCTCGCCGCCCCAGTCGGAGTCCGTCGCGCGGAGGGGCCGCTCGAGGAACCCGCGATGGACCCCTTCGAGGGTGAGGCCATCGAGCAGGTCCATCGCGTACCACGGCACGCCGCCCTCGGCGCCGTGGTCGAGGATGCGGACGACACCCGGATGCGTCAGGCGCGCGAGCGCGTCGATCTCGCGCCGGATCTGGAACATGCGGCGGCTGTCGGCATCCGTGACCGTCTTGACGGCCGCGCACGCACCGGTGATCTCGTGGCGGCCGGCGTAGACGACGCCCATGCCGCCACGTCCGAGCTGGTGGTCGATGAGATAGGGCCCGACCTTGGTGACAGGCAGATCCGTCACGCGTCGCCGCCTTCAGGACGACCGGCGGCCGTACTGGACGGCTTCGAAGACCTCGGCGGTTCGCTTGCGGATGGCCTTGGCGTAGGCCGGCTGCGCGCGCAGGAACTTCGTCGCCGCGGCAATCGCGGCCGGCGTCGCACTCTTCACCTGCCAGAAGTGGACGAACCGACGGAGTTGGCCGGTGTTGCTGACCATCGCGAGACAGAGCGTCCATCCGAACTTCTGCTGCATGTGCAGGGCGAGCACCGGCATCGCGCTCTCGAAGGCCACGAGCCGCTCGACGTCCGCGCTCATGTTGAGCACTTCGTGTACGTACGCCTTGGGGGTCTTGGCAGGCCAGTTGCGCGGTGAGTAGGCGTCGTTGGTGTGCATCAGGTCCTGCACCTCGACGTCCACGAGCTGATCGATCGCGCCGTAGTCGTTATCGGCGCCGCAGACCTCCATGACCTCGGACATCAGCGGCCTGGCCGGATTGGTCATCTTCCACAGATGCAGAAACCGGGTCTCCTTCCCGGTGCTGGACGCCATCGACGCCACCAGGGGCCAGCCGAACGCGGTGATGATGCCGGTCGGCGGACAGGGCTTGGTGAAGAGCGGCACGAGCTTGCGCATGCCCTTCACGAAACGCGGCCTGGCCGCGGTCGGCAGGTCGATCGTCACGTGCAGGAACTGACTATGGTCGATGGGGAGCGACATGGAGGCAGCCTCGCCGGAAGGGTACCACCAAATCTGTGCTCGATCCCCGCAAGACCTTCCTCGGTCAGCGGTCGGGCACAATAGGGCTGAGGCACGCCCTGGACGTCCACCTGATCGACGGCACCTACGAGCTGTTTCGGCACTACTACGCGCTGCCTTCGGCGGCTGATGGGCAGGGCCGCGAGGTCGCCGCGGTGCGCGGCGTCGTGCAGTCGCTGCGCGGCATGATGGCCGACGGCGCCACGCACATCGGCGTGGCGACGGACCACGTCATCGAGTCATTCCGCAATCGCCTGTGGCAGGGCTACAAGACCGGCGACGGCATCCCGGCCGACCTGTGGGCCCAGTTTCCGTTGCTCGAGGAACGCCTGCGAGAACTGGGCGTCGTGGTCTGGCCGATGATCGAGTTCGAGGCCGACGATGCCCTCGCGGCGGCGGCCGAGGCCGCCGCCCGCGACGCGCGAGTCAACCGCGTCCACATCTGTACGCCTGACAAGGACCTCGCGCAATGCGTGCGCGGCACGCGCGTCGTGCAGGTGCATCGACGAACGCGCGTCACCCTCGACGAGGAGGGCGTGGTCGCCAAGTTCGGCGTGCGCCCGACGTCGATTCCCGACTACCTGGCCCTGGTCGGCGACTCGTCGGATGGCTACCCGGGCCTACCCGGGTGGGGCGCGAAGTCGTCGGCGACCGTGCTCGCGCGGTTCGGCCACCTCGAGCACATCCCGGAGAGCAGCCGCGACTGGCACCTGAATGTCACCAATGGCGCCAGGCTCGCCCGCACCCTGGTCGATTACATGGAAACGGCGCAGCTGTTCCGAACGTTGGCGACCCTGCGGACCGATGTGCCCGTGTTCGAGGACGTGGAGGAGCTGAGCGTAAGACCTCGGAGGTAATTGCTACCCGTCTTCGTGGCAATTACCTCCGAGGTCTTCAGCTACGAGGTCTTCAGCAGCTCGGTCTCGCTGCGGACACGCTCGCGGACCCACGAGGCGGAATCCACGGCACGGAAGACGTGCTGCCAGCCGGAGGCGCCGCCGCGGCTCCACATCGCGGCGATGTCGAGCGACTCGGCCTCGCGGCGGAACATCCACCAGTAGTGACCGCCTTCGATCGCGGGCCAGAAGCATTCGCCATACCCGTGCGTCAGCGCATCATCGAGCGCTCGCACGAGCGAGTCCACGCCGGCTTGCACGTTGGGCACGGTGACGGCCGTCCGGGCCGTCCCTTCAACCAGATGTACGGTCAGCGCGTCAGGGCGTTCGATCGCGAAGCGGAGTTCCATGAATGGCGTCAATCATCATAGACCTCGGAGGTATTGGGAAACTTGAGTTCCCGAATACCTCCGAGGTTTACTGACATGAGGTCCGTCCCTGTGATCCTGTTTCGTCGCCTTCTCGCTGCCGGCCTGGTTATCGTTCTGTCGTGCGCGACGGCACGCGGCCAACAGGTGCCTGCGCCACCCGCGCAGCTCCCGCCACTCGACATGTCGGGCCCGGACGTCGAGCGCCTCAGGGTGTACCACCAGCGGATCGTTGAGGCGGTGCCCGCGCTGCCCGCGCGGCCGTCGGTGGCCGACCTGCTGCGGCCGGTCATGGCGCTGGCTGAGACGCGTTCGGGCACCGGGTCAGCGGCCGTCGAAAACCGCGCGGCGATCCTGGCTGTGGCCTTCTACGTCAACGGGCGCAGTCTCGCGCTGGTGGTGCCGCAGGCGCGGGAATGGCCGAGGGCGCCGAGTCGGGGTCTGACGATGGCGGGGCGGGGCGATCTGGCGCAGCACTTCACCGTCTCGGCGGCGCTGGCCGCAGCGGCCGGCGCGGCGCTTGCCGACTTCATCGGACTCTACAAGGAAATCGACGACGCGCGGCGCGGGAGCGGCTTCTCGTTTGCCGACCTCGCCGCAGACCGCGCCGGCACTCGGTTCGGGCTCCTGGCCACGGCCACGGAGGACTCGGCTCGACGACTGCAGGCGCGGCTGCGAACGGGCGTGGTCGAACGCGACATGATGCCCGACATCAGCGGCTTGCCCGAAGGCCTGTCGAACGACGAGTTCACCCGCCGCTATCGCGGCGAGGGTTTGGTCGCCTACAACGAACTCGTCCAACTGATCGAGGCCCGGTTGGCGGCGCTCCCGCTGTTCAGGCAATAGGACCTCGGAGGTAATTCCTACGAAAAATGTAAGTCGCTGTGCGCGAGCGTGCGACTTACATTTTTCGTAGGAATTACCTCCGAGGTCGTCTTCAGTTCGGCATCAACACCGTGTCGATCACGTGGATCACACCGTTCGATTGCATCACGTCGGCGATGGTCACCTTCGCGGACCCGCCCTTCTCGTCCGTGAGGATGACGTCCGAGCCCTTCATCGAAATCCACAGCTTGCCGCCGGCCACCGTCTTCACTTCAGCCTTGCCGCCGCCGTCCTTGATCATCTTGGCCACCGACGAGGCGTCCCACTTGCCCGCGACCACGTGATACGTCAGCACCTTGGTCAACGTCGCCTTGCTCTCGGGCTTGAGCAGCGTCTCGACGGTGCCCTTCGGCAGCTTGTTGAACGCGGCGTTGGTCGGTGCGAACACCGTGAACGGACCCGCGCTGGTCAGCGTGTCCACCAGGCCGGCCGCCTTGACCGCAGCCACGAGCGTCGTGTGGTCCTTCGAGTTGACCGCGTTCTCAACGACGTTCTTCGTCGGGAACATCTCGG
Source organism: uncultured Acidobacteriota bacterium (assembly GCA_963738485.1). Taxonomy (GTDB): domain Bacteria; phylum Acidobacteriota; class Vicinamibacteria; order Vicinamibacterales; family SCN-69-37; genus CAVTWK01. The sequence goes on along the minus strand of CAVTWK010000002.1, from coordinate 67,250 downwards.
CGCCGCCGACCATCTTGGTCATCTGTGCGCCGACCCCCGTCACCATCGCCACTGCCATCACACCAATCACCGTGAAAGACTTCAGTCGCATCGCTGACTCCTGCCTGCCACGTGAGGTGGCGGAAGATTCGGCCGCGCTCAATGCAACGGCCACTCTTCCTACCTACGGCAGGGACTGGCCATTCAGATTGGATGCGACGGGCGCGATGACGGCACGACCTATTCCGACCCGTCACCGCGCGTGACGTCCACGTATCGGTACTCCTGATCGCGGCTCACGTGCACCTGCCACGGGCGGCAGCACACCTCGCAGTCCTGGACGAGTGTCCCCATGACGTCGGGCTCGAGATAGATCTCGACCTGCTCTCCGCAATACGGGCAGGTCACGGTAAATTCGGTTGCGTCGTCGTCCTCGAAGAGGGCCATGGACCGAGTGTAGAGCAGGGGCTGCCAGGCTGCGGCGAAGCGCGTATACTGGCGCCTTATGGCCATCTACACTCGCGTCGCTGCCGCCCTGGGCCTATCGCTCGTCTCCGCCGTGGTGCTCGCCGGAGCCGGCCGCGCCGAGCAGGCGGGCACGCCTCCAGGGTTCCGTCCCTTGTTCGACGGCAAGTCCCTGGCGGGCTGGCGCGGTTACAAGAAGGCGGACGCCAGCTCGACGCGCTGGAAGGTCAACGAGGGCATGCTGTGCCTGGCACCGAATGACGGCGCCGATACGCGCGGGGCGCTCGACATCGTCACCAGTGAGACATTCACAGACTTCGAGTTGCGATGGGAATGGCGCGTCTCGCTGGGCGGCAACAGCGGCGTGAAGTATTTCGTGCTCGAAGATCAGAACTCGGCGATCGGCCACGAGTATCAGGTGATCGACGACGAGCGGCATGCGGACGCGAAGATCGGCCCGCACCGTCAAACGGGCGCCTTCTACGACGTGCTGCCGGCGGCCAACCGGCCGCTGCGGGCCGCGGGCGAGTTCAACCAGAGCCGCGTCATCGTCGCCGGGAACCACGTCGAGCACTGGCTGAACGGCACGAAGATCCTGGAATACGAACTGGGCAGCCCCACGCTGACCGCGGCCATCGCCAAGAGCAAGTTCAAGGACATCGCACGGTTCGGCAAGCCACAGCGCGCGCACCTGCTGTTGCAGGACCACGGCGACGCGGTGTGCTACCGCAATATCGTGGTGAAGGCGGGCGCCTCGCAGTAGCTCGCAGGACTAGGACCGTCCAGGCGCACGAACACCGTGCGCGGCGCAACGGGCTGAAGGCGCGCGGGCACCGGGGGCGAGCCCGCGTCAGCCGAGACGGGCGGCCACTTCCTGCATGCGCCGGTCCAGGTCGGCCAGAGCCGCGTGGATCTGCGCTCGGCGTCGTTCGTGGGCGGTTGACTCCAACTGCCGCTGCAGCTCGGCGCGAGCCAGGCGCAGCGACTCCTGGGCCCGGAGCGCCTCAGGGTCCCGAGGGCCCTGCGTGCGGCGCTCGGCGCGCTCCCGCTCCAGTTCTTCCATCCGTTCCTGAATTCTCGAATCCGCGTCGATCAGGCCTTCGCCAGCGTCACCCATAGTTCGTCCGTCGTCGCACCCGTGGAACCATCGCCGGTTCGCTCCGACCGATCGCTCTTGATCGAGCAGCGGGTGCGGCAAGTATTGTAACGGCGCCCCGGCTCCCGGCGTGAGGATTTAGAATGGCGTCCGTGGCTGGACTCATCGAAAGCCCATTTGCCGAGTTGTCCCCGCGGGCTACCGACGCGGTGAGCTGAGCGACCCGTGCCACTGAGACAAGCCTGGCCCGTTCCGTCTGCCCCGCGGCCGATCGTCGTCATCGGGAGCGGATCGATCGCACAGACCGCCCATCTGCCGGCCTATCGCCGGCTGGGCCTGCCGATCGCGGGGGTCTTCGACCTCCGCCCGCAGATCGCCGCTGCCGCGCACACCGCGTTCGACGTGCCCGTCCTGGGTTCGATGGCCGAGGCCTGCCGAGTGCCGGACGCCATCTTCGACGTGGCGGTCCCCGGGGACGAACTCCTGCGCATCCTCGAGCACCTCCCCTTCGGGTCCGCGGTGCTGATCCAGAAGCCAGTCGGCGCCGACCTGGCCGCCGCGCAGCGCCTGCGAGCCATCTGCCGCGAGCGGCGCCTGTGCGTGGGCGTGAACTTCCAGCTGCGCTTCAGTCCGAACGTGCTGGCGCTGCAGGACCTGCTGCAGCGTGGCACCCTGGGCGCGATCATCGACGTCGATGTCCGCGTCGTCACCGAGCACCCGTGGCACCTCTGGTCGTTTCTGCGCGGCGCACCACGGCTCGAGGTGCTGTACCACTCGATCAACTACCTGGACGCCATTCGCGCGCTCCTTGGCGAACCGGAGGGCGTGTACTGCCGCGCCGTCGGCCGCGCGGACATGTCTGATTTTTCCGACACGCGGTCGTCGATCATCCTCGACTACGGGGACCACCTGCGCTGTTCGCTGGCGATGAATCACACCTATCGAGGCGGAGCCACCGGGCGGGTGTCCGAGCTCAAGGTCGAGGGCACGCAGGGCGTGGCGCGTCTGACGCTGGGCGTCAACCTCGCGTACCCCACGGGGCCTGCTGACACCCTCGACGTGTTCCTGTCTGGGACCTGGACGTCGGTGCCGCTTCGCGGCTCCTGGTTTCCCGAGGCCTTCGAAGGCCCGATGAGCAATTTGCAGCGCTATGTCACCGGCGAGGACGACACGCTCGTCACCAGCCTGGACGACGCGATGCGCACCATGGCCGTCGTCGAAGCCTGCTACGCCTCCGACCTCCGCGGGAACACGCCCGTGCCACCCGTCGATTAGGGGGTCAGATCTCTTTTCCACCGATCGGGCCTGATCGGTGCCAGATCTCGAGAGGGCAAATGCCCAAGCGAGATCTGGCACCGTGTGGGCCCGATCGGTGGAAAAGAGATCTGACCCCCTAACGGTCCAGTTCGTCCCAGCGGCGGTAGGCGGATTCGAGTTCGGCCGGGACGGCCGCGAGGCGCGCGAGCGTGGCGGCCACGACAGTCGCCGGCTCCTTGTAGAACCGCGCGTCGGCCACCTGCGCTTCGAGCCGGGCCTTCTCGGCCTCCAGCGTCTCGATGCGCCCGGGCAACTCGTCGAACTCGCGCTGCTCCTTGTAGGACCGCTTCGTCCTCGGCCGCGCCGACGTCGGCGCAGCCGGCGGAACCGCGGGCGCGGGAGGACGCGAGGCCGCGACGGCCACTCGGGTCGCCTCGGCCTCAGACGCCGCCCGCTGATGCAGCCAGTCGTCGTAACCGCCGACGTACTCGCCGATCCGTCCGTCACCCTCGAAGACGAGCGTGCTGGTGACCACGTTGTTGAGGAATCGCCGGTCGTGGCTGACGATCAGCAACGTGCCGGGGAACTCCACCAACTGCGCTTCGAGCAGCTCCAGCGTCTCGAGATCGAGGTCATTGGTCGGCTCGTCGAGCACCAGGACGTTGGCCGGTCGTGTCAGCAGCCGCGCCAGCAGCAAGCGGTTGCGCTCCCCGCCCGACAGCGCCTTCACGGGTGACCGCGCGCGTTCGTTCGGGAACAGGAAGTCTTCGAGGTAGCCGTACACGTGACGCGTCACGCCGCCCACTGTCACCCGATCGTTGCCGTCGGCCACCGTATCCACCACCGAGCGCTCCGGATCGAGCTGCTCACGCTGCTGATCGAAATAGACGACCTGCACGTTGGTGCCGCGCCGGATCTCGCCCGCATCGGGCGTCAGCTCCCCCACCAGCAGCCGCAGCAGCGTCGTCTTGCCGGCGCCGTTCGGACCGATCAGCCCGATCCGATCCTTGCGCAGGATGCGTGTGTTGAAATCCCGGACCACGGGCACGCCGTCGTAGCTCTTCCACACGTTCTCGGCCTCGAACACGATGTGGCCGGATCGTTCCGCCACATCGACCTGCATCCGGACATTGCCGATCTGGGCGCGACGCGCCGCGCGCTCCTCGCGCATGGCCATCAGCGCCTTCACGCGGCCTTCGTCACGCGTCCGCCGCGCCTTGACACCGCGGCGCAACCAGACCTCTTCCTGCGCCATCTTCTTGTCGAATTTCTCGTCGGCCAGCGCCTCGTTGGCCAGCCATGCGTCCTTCTTCTCGAGGAACGTCCGGTAATCGCCGGCCCATGACGTGAGACGGCCTCGATCGAGTTCGACCACGCGCGTCGCCAGCCGTTCCAGAAACGCGCGGTCATGCGTGACGAAGACCACGGCACCCGCGTAGTCGGCCAGGAAGCCTTCGAGCCACTCGATGGCCTCGATGTCCAGATGGTTCGTGGGCTCGTCGAGCAGCAGCAGCGTGGGCTGCGTCACGAGCGCGCGAGCCAGGAGCACGCGGCGACGCCAGCCGCCCGAGAGCGTGTTGACCCGCGCATCGGCCGACAGGCTGAGACGCGAGAGCACGAGCTCGATGCGCTGCTCGACGTTCCAGCCGTCACGCTGCTCGAGCGCGTGTTGCGCGCGACCGAGCGCCTCGAGCGTCGCATCCGTGGCGTCGTCGGCCACGGCAACGGCCGCGTGATGGTACGCCTTGACGACCTCGCTCAGGTCTCCGAGCCCCTGGGCGACGACGTCGAAGACGGACTCGTCTGAGGTCAGCGAGACATCCTGGACCAGGCGCGCGACGCGGGCGCCTGGCTCGCGCCACACGCTGCCCGCATCCGGCGCCAGCTCACCCGACAGAATCTGCAGCAACGTGGACTTGCCCGTGCCATTGCGGCCGATGAGCGCGACGCGCTCGCCCGCCTCGACGATCAGGTTCGCGTCGTCGAGCAGCGGCACGTGTCCAAAGGCCATGGACACGTGGTCCAGCGACAGCACGGGCATCTACTCGCCGCTGCCCTTGAAGTGATCGGGTTCGTCGGCGAAGAGGACGTTGAAGCTGGTGAGCGAGCCGTAGCAGCCGCTGACGTAGCCCTGCAGCTTCACCTTCACGTCATCGGGCAGGTCCGACGCGTTGACCTGTTGTTCGAGCGTGCGGAGCCGGTTCCGCAGCATCACGATCTTGTGGAAAAACGCCTCGATGGGCCAGCTCTTCTCCTGCAGGCCCGGTGTGCCGGGCCGCAGCACCAGATGGCCGCCCCGCCACTTCTCCGCCGGGACGACGGTCGTGATGCCGGTTTCCTCGCGAATCACGCGGCGCAGCAGCAGCTCGAGATCGACGGACGCATCGGTCGGGACCATGACGGGGGGCGCGCTCCGTTCGCGCTCGCTGACGACGGGAAACGGATCGCGATCGACGGACGCACGCGCCTCGCGTCGGGCAGGAGGCGCGGGCGACGGCGACGACGCTGGCGGCGGGGCCGACGCCGGTGCGGCCCCCGCGAAGGACGGCCGCATGTCCCGCGGCACGGCCGTCGAGCCTGACGTGTCCACGCGCGGGCCGCCGCGGTAGTTGTGCTCGCTGCGGCAGTAGCCGCAGGAGACGCGCACCGGCACGCCGGCCGCATCGGCCACCATCACCGTGTGCATCCGGTCGGTCTTGCACGCTCGGCAATAGTCCTCGATCGCCGAGCCCGCCCGAAACGTGCGCACGACGGTCATCGATCAGCGTCCTCGCTTGGGACCGAAGCTCCAGCGACGTCCGCTCGGGGCCGCCGCTCGCGGACCCGCGGCCGGACGCGGGGCGCCGGGCGCGGCCGGACGGGAACCGCTCGGACTTCCCTGGCTGCTCCCCTGCCCCCGCGAACTGCCCCCGCCGTGGCCCGCCGGGCCACTGGATCGGGGCGCCGATCCTCCGCCAGGACGACCGCCTCCCCCGGGACCGCGGCCACCGGCCGGCGCCGGACGAGCGCCGCCGCCCCCACGCCGCTGACGGTTGGCGTCCCCACGCGCGCGATCCTGCGCCTTGCGGGCGCGGATCTCGGCGATGCGCTGTGCCAGCGGCACTTCGAGCGGCGCACTGGACCGCGCGCTGTAGTCGAAGTCGGGCACGGTCACACGGGGCAGGGGCCGGCCGACGGCCCGTTCGATCGCGGCCAGTTCCCCACGCTCCTCGGGTGACATGAGGGTGTACGCCTCGCCGGTCGCCTCGGCGCGGCCCGTTCGGCCGATGCGATGCACGTAATCTTCGGGCACCAGCGGCACGTCGAAGTTGACGACGTGGCCGAGGTCCTCGACGTCGATGCCGCGTGCCGCGATGTCGGTCGCGACGAGCACCGGACACCGGCCGGCCTTGAAATCATCGAGGGCCGCGGTCCGCTGGCCCTGTGAGCGATTGCCGTGGATGCGATTGGCCTCGATACCCGATCGCACGAGCAGGTCGGCCAGCCGATTCGCGCGGTGCTTCGTGCGCGTGAACACCAGGGCCTGCTTGATGTCGCCGCGGCGCAGCAGGGCCAGCAGCAGCGCCGACTTCAGCTCCTGCGACACCGGATACACCGCCTGCGTGATGCCCACGGGCGTGGTGGACGGTCGATCCTTCTGGATCGACACCGGGTTCTTTAGAATCTCGGTCGTGAGCGATCGAATCTCGGCAGGCATCGTCGCGCTGAAGAACAGCGTCTGACGATTGGCCGGAAGATGCCGCATGATCTTCCGGATATCCGGGAGGAACCCCATGTCGAGCATGCGGTCCGCCTCGTCGAGGACCAGCACTTCCAGCTTGTCGAGTTTGCCGTAGGGCGCCTTCAGATGCTCCAGCAAGCGGCCGGGCGTGGCGATGATGACGTCCACGCCGCTGCGGAACGCGTGTTCCTGCGGGCCATGGCTCACGCCCCCGAAGACGGTCGCCCCGGAAACCGGCGTGTGCACCGAGAGGTCACGCAGGTCCTCGAGAATCTGGGCGGCCAGCTCGCGTGTCGGGGCAAGCACGAGCGCCCGGGTCGTGCCGCGTGGCTTGTCGATCAGCCGATGCAGGATGGGCAGCAGGAACGCCGCGGTCTTGCCGCTGCCGGTCTGCGCCGAGGCCAGGACGTCGCGGCCGCTCAGCGTGTGCGGGATGGTCTCCGCCTGCACGGGCGTCGGCTTGACGAATCCAAGCTCCTTGATGGCACGGAGGAGACTGGGGTGAAGGGCGAGGGATGAAAATGGCAATGGACTCTTGAATGTGGTGATGTGGTGATGTGCGATGTGGTGATGTGGTGATGTGCGATGTGGTGATGTGATGTGGTGATGTGCGATGTGGCGTCGCTGGTGCCGACGTCGCGATGAGGTGGGGCCATGCCCCTACATCACCACATCCGACATCGCGACATCACCACATTCACGCCTTTAGACGCTTGGAATTTTCAGCACCTGTCCCGGCTTGATCTTGTCCGGGTCCGACAGCTGGTCGCGGTTGGCGTTGAAGATGGCCGTATAGCTGCTGGCGTTGCCCAGCAGGTCCTTGGCGATCTTGCTAAGCGTATCACCAGCCTTCACGGTGTAGGTGCGATCGGCGGCCGCCGGCTTCTCGCCGGGCACGACCTTGATATCCGCCACGACGTCGTTGCGCCAGTCGGGAACGGTCTTGATGGCGTTCCAGATCAGGTTCAAATCGTCGTCGGAGGTGACCGTGCCGCTGAAATGCAGCTTGTCGCCGCGCTGGTCGGCGCTGCCCTGCATGCGTCCTTTGCAGGTCTGGATAGCCTGATTGTACTTTGCTCTGAGATCCATGAGGTGTGCTCCCTTTGTCTGCCCGAGAGGCCAGCGTATCACCGTGCCGTGTCGGCAGACGGCTGCGGCGGGAGCCCCGGTCCCCGGGGCGAAGGTCAGGTCAGCGCGCGTCAACGAGACGCTTGAGCCGCTCGAGCCCCTCGACCAGGGCCGATTTGGCCGGACCGGTGACCATCGCCGAGGGCAGGAACTTCAGCGCCGGCGCGTCGCCGTTGGCCCTGACCCGCACCCGCGTGGCCGTGGCCGTCCGCTGGATGTCGTATCGCAGCGTGCCGGACAGCGGCCCCTCGACAATCCGCAGCGCGAGCACGTGCGGAAAGTGGACCTGCTCGACTTCCGTGATCCACGTGACGGCCTGACCCATGACCTGGGCCGTGCGCCGCACGCGGGCCCCGGGCTTGAGCGCGGCGTCGATCAATTCCACAGACGTGAGCACGGGAATCCACTCGGGTTCGCGGCTCGGGTCGAACATTACCCCGGCGATGTCGGCCGGCGAGGCATCGATGTCGATCTCGGCGGAGACGTCGATCATCGCGAACGCTCCTGGCGCGACAACATCGGCGCGCCGCGCTGGACCAACTGCAGCGCCAGGCCGGACGGATCCCGCAACATCGTCACGCGATCACCGACGTCGGTCACCTGCACGTCGCCCTCGGCGGTGGCGCCGGCCGAAAGCAGCCTGGCGCGCGTGCCCGCGACGTCCTCGGTCTCGAACGCCAGATGCAGCGTGAGCGGATTCATCGCCGCGTAGTCAGGCACGGGGAGGGCCGGGTTGTTGTAGAACTCGAGCATGACGGCGTCACCGTCGTCAGCCAGAAAGTGCCCGAAGGGCGAGGCCGCCTGCGCACGTTTCACGGTCAATCCGAGGTGTTCGACGTACCAACGCGACAGGGCGACGGGGTCGGCCACCTGGAAAGCGGTGTGTTCGATCTTCACCGGGACATTGTACTGCTGCGGGAGGTGCGGCAGGACAGGCGCTCAAGTGCTGGAGTGAAGGGCACCTGGGGTGCTGGTAGGAGACGTGAGGTGCTCGAGAAAACCACTCAGGTGCTGGAGAGTAGTGCACGGGGAGGTGCGGGAGGGGAGAGACGTGAGGTGCTGGGGGAACAGCGCTCAGGTGCTGGAGTGAAGGGCATGGGAGGGCGGGAGGACAGAGACCTGACGTGCTGGGGGAATCGCTGATGTGCTGGAGTGAGAAGCACGTGAGGGGTTACGGAGAGCCCGGGATTGTGGCCGCTCCCGTCAGGCCCGCTCCCGTCAGGCCCAGCACCTGAACCGCTCGTCAGGCCCAGCACTTGAGCGGCAGTCAGCACTTCGTCGTCAGGCACGGCACCTCAAACGCCCTTCACTCCAGCACGTCACGTCCCGTTCCTGCAGCACCTCACGTCCCTTTCCTCCAGCACTTCCGTGCTTGTCCTCCAGCACCTCCAAGTTTGTCCTCGAGCACCTCCGTGCTTGTCCTGCAGCACCTCCAGCGCGTGTCCTCCAGCACTTCATGTCTCCACATGCCCGCACCTCGCGTCCCTTCCCTCCAGCACTTCCGTGTTTGTCCTCCAGCACTTCCGTCCTTGTCCCTCCAGCACCTCCCGTGCTTTTCACTGCTATCATCCCTGCCCTGTGTCCGAGCTCGTCTCGATCGTCGTCCCGGTCTTCAACGAGCAGTCGATGGTGGCGGCCGTCATCGAGCGCCTGCTCACGATGGACCTGCCCGCGCCGCGCGAGATCATCGTCGTCAACGACGGCAGCACGGACGGGACGCGCGGGGTGCTCGACGCCCTCGTGGGCCGCAGCGACATGCTGCGCATCGTCCACGTCGATCCGAACCGCGGGAAGGGACACGCGATCCGCCTCGGCTTTGCGCAGGCGAAAGGCTCCGTCGTGGCGATTCAGGACGCGGACCTCGAGCTGGATCCAGCGCAACTGGCGGGACTGGTCCAGCCCATCCTCGACCGACAGACTGACGTCGTCTATGGCTCGCGGTTTCTGGGACCGCGGCCCGCGGCGCCGTTCAGCACCATTGCCGCCAACCGGTTTCTGACGACGCTCACCAACGTGCTGTATGGCGCGTCGCTGACCGACATGGAGACCTGCTACAAGATCATGCGGACCGAGGTGGCGCGGTCGCTGTCGCTCGCCGCCGATCGGTTCGACATCGAGCCGGAGATCACGGCCCAGCTGCTGCTCGGCGGCCATCGCATTCTGGAACTGCCTGTCTCGTTCACGCCGCGGTCGCGTGCCGCGGGCAAGAAGATCGGATGGCGCGACGGCGTCGTCGCGATCCGTGTGCTGGTCGGCCAGCGGGCCGCCGGCCGGCGGCGGCCGGCGGCCCGCGCGTTGACGCCCCCGTGACTCCGACCCGACGGCTCGCGTCGGGCGCGGTGGCGACGGTGGCGGTCGTGGCGCTCGTCACCGCGGCGGTCCTCGCCTGGGGCGACGGCCTCAACGTGCGCGTCGCGGGGATTCGCCTGACCGCCAACGATCCCTGGCGGCCGCTCGCCGTGGGCCTGGTCTCCGTGATGGCCGCCATTGCGCTCGCGGGCTCGCGTGCCTCGATCGCCTCGCTCCGCCGCGCCGCGAATACGACCGTCGCCGCGCCCACGCACGTCGTCGCGGCGCTGGCCCTGGCCGTCGCGCTCGTGAGCCTGGCGTTCAATTCGTGGACCGCCAGCGGCCCTGACTCGTTTGCGTACGTGAGCCAGGCGGCCCTCTGGCGAGAGGGCCGCCTCGCGCTGGCCGCGCCCCTCGCAGCAACCGCGCCGTGGCCCGAGGCGGTCACCACCTTTGCGCCCTTCGGCTATCGCGCGGCGCCCGGCGGCGCCGCAGCGCTGGTGCCCATCACGTCACCCGGGCTACCCCTCGTGATGGCGGGCCTGCAGACGGTCTTCGGTCACGCCGCCGCGTTCGTCGTGACGCCCGCGTGCGGCGCCCTCCTCGTGCTGCTGACGTTCGCGATCGGCCGGCGCGTCCACTCGCCTGCCGCGGGACTGGTCGCGGCCTGGCTGGCCGCGACCAGTCCCGCCGTGCTGTTCATGCTCATGTGGCCGATGACCGACGTCCCGGCCGCCGCCTGCACCGCGCTGCTCACCTGGTGCCTCCTCAGGCGCACGGCCACGAGTGCGTTCGCCGCGGGCCTCACGGCGTCGATGGCGCTGCTCCTGCGACCGAACCTCCTGCTCGTGGTGGTGGCGGCGGGCCTCTGGCTCGTCGTCGATGCGCTCTGGTGGCGCACGCTCCGAGCCGGTCGCGACGATACCGCCTCGCCAAGCTCCGGCCCACGCGAGAGGACGATGGTCCATGACGCCGTTGACCTGCGTCGCGTGCTGATGTTCGCCCTCGCCTGTCTGCCCGGCGCGGTGGCGCTCGCCTGGATCAACACGCGCTGGTACGGCACCGCGATCGCCTCGGGGTATGGGTCGGCGTCATCCCTGCTCTCGATCGATCGCGTCGGCGTGAACGCGCGCCAGTACACGACGTGGCTCCTGCAATCGTCACCGCTCGTGGCCCTCGGACTGATCCTCGTGGCGTGGTGGTCCGCACGGGCGGGCGCGCTCCCCCGCTCGACGGCGCTGCTGTTCGGCGCCATCGCCGCTGCGGTGGGCGGGCTCTATCTGATCTATGAGCCGTACTCGGCCTGGTGGTATCTGCGGTTCCTGCTGCCGCTGTGGCCGGTGGCGTGCGTCGCCGCAGGTGTCGGGCTGGTCGAGGTGGCGTCGCGTCATCGTGCCGCACTCGGCGCCGTGACGCTGGTGACCCTCGCCGCGGGTGTGGCCGGCGTGTGGTTCGCGCGCACGCACGATGTCTTCCTCATCGGCGAGCGCGAGCGGCGCTACGCGGACATCGCGCACCTGGTGGACACGATGACCGACCCGCGCGGCGTCATCATCACCGCCGAACACGCGGGCACGATCCGCTACTACGCGGGCCGCGAGACGATCCGCTGGGAAATGCTGGATGCCGCGTGGCTCGACCGCACCGTGGCGTGGCTGGCCTCACAGGGGCGCCATCCCTACGTCCTCATCGAGGACTGGGAGCAACCCGCGTTCCAGGGCAAGTTCGCAGCAGAGAACAGGCTCGGTACGCTCCACTACGCAGCGGTCTTTGCGTGGCAGTCCCGCCGCGTGCCCGGCTGGATCTGGTTGTACGACCCGCTGCGCCCCGATGCGCCAACCGCGACGCCCGATCCGGATCTCGGCGTGAGGCTGAGGCGCGTCGCGCCCATGTCGCCGCGATTCACGACTCCCTGAATCAGCCGAGGCCATCCCGTATGCTGTGGAGATGAGAGCCACCACCGACGCGGATGGGCACGCGGGACTCGAGCAGCGTGGCCGACGCGTCTCGGCACTCGTCGCGGGCCTGTCGCTCGTCGCGACGTCCCTGGTCGCGACCGCGCGCCCCATGCCTCGACAAGCGGCGCCGACGACGCTCGAGGTGGACATCAGTGCCCGCGCATTTCAGCCCGGCGAGGTCGTCGCCATCTCCGTGCGCACCCCCACGCCCGTGGACGATCTCCGCGTCCAAGCCTGGGGGACGCCGCTGCGGCCCTGGCGGGTGGATGCCCTCACATGGCGCGCCCTGGGGGGCCTCGACCTCGACGTAAAACCGGGCAAGTACGTCCTCGCGATTGAAGCAGGCGCCGACAAGGTGGCGCGTGATGTCGTCGTGGCTTCCAAGGCGTTCCGCACGCGCACGCTCAAGGTCGATGAGGCCTTCGTCAATCCGCCTGCGAGCGTGCTCCCCCGCATCCAGCGGGAGGCGGCGCGCCTCGCCGCCTTCTGGACCCGCACGGAGACCACTCGCCATTGGGACGGGGCCTTCGCGGCCCCGGTGCCCCAGCCCGCCAACAGCATGTTCGGCACACGCAGCATCTACAACGGTCAGCCACGGAGCGCCCATGGCGGCGCGGACTTCGCGAGCCCGGCGGGGACGCCCGTCAAGGCACCTGCCGCCGGACGCGTCGTGCTCGCCGGCGACCTCTACTACACCGGCAACACGGTCGTGATCGATCACGGCCTCGGCCTCTATTCGCTGATGGCCCACCTGTCGGCCATCCTGGCGCGGGAAGGGACGGACGTGGCCCGAGGCGACGAACTCGGCCGCGTGGGCGCCACCGGTCGCGTCACCGGGCCCCACCTGCACTGGACCGTGCGGCTCGCCGGGGCGCGGGTGGATCCGATCGCGCTCATCGCGATCACCGAGCGGACTGCCAGCGGACGTCTTCCGCCCTCTATCCCCAGAAGCCGGTAACGGCGGCAATCCGCCCGTCGAGTCCGAATGTGAACGCGGTGGTGCCTCGACCACGCGGTTGACCATCGGGGCTGGTGGCCGCCCAGTCGGCGAGCGCCATGCCCTGGCACTGGCGCACGTCGCCCGCGCGCGCCATCGACACGCCGGGCATGAAGCGTTGCGCCGCGCCGATGTGCGCGACCAGATCGTCGAGCCCTGCGAGCAGGCTGAACCGATCGTGGACGCGTACCGTGTCGGCGACAACTCGCGCGAGTGCGGCCCGCCGCGCCGCCTCATCGGGCTCGGCCCACGCGCGGAACCAGGTGTCGATGGCCGACGCCGCATCGGCATACGCCAGGTCGGCGACGACATTGGCGAAGACCGCGAGCTGGTAGCGCCAGCCAGCCACGTGCGGGTCGCGCGCCGCCGCGTCGTCGAACTCATGCGTGAGGACCAGCCGTGTCCCCTCGGCATGCGGCGACAGAGCGAGCGTGACCACGGAGGCGCCCGGCCCCATGGGCTGGCCGCTCGCGAAGCCGAAGGTGAACACAAAGCGCTCGGGCGGTTGCACGTCCACCACCTTGCCCGAGGCCTCGACGCCGTTGGCGTATCGGATCAGCACCTCGCCGCCCGGCTGGGGATCGATGGTGGACCCAGGCCCCCACCATGACGCCCACCGGCCACTGTCGGTGAAGAAGCCGAACACGGTGTCCGGCGTCGCTCGAATGACCACCGTCCGATCGAGTCGTTCAACGCGCATCACGCCTCCTGCTTCCGGATTTTCGCGGACGCGCGCGCGGACCGCGACGCGTCGCTTCGAGTTCCGCCTGCAGCGTCAACCGCCACAGTGCGTCGTCCCACATCGTTTCGAGCGTCGCCCGCAGCGCCCCGGCGACTTCGGGGCGGGCGCGGTAGAACCGGCGCTGGCGATCGGCGCGCTGGACCACGAGCCCGGCCTCGCGCAGGATACCCAGCTGCAGCGACACGGCGCCAAAGGTCACATCACCGAGGGCGCGATGGATGTCCCCGGCGGTCCGCTCCTCGTGCCAGACCAGGCGCAGGATCGCCTGCCGGCGCGGCGACGCGAGCGCGGCGAGCACGGCTCGATCCACGTCACTACTTTAGATAAAACTAAAATACGTGTCAATGGCCTGGATCTGCCGTATCCTTGCGCATGGTTCCGCGCTCTTCGCTCTGGCTCAGCGTGCGTCTCGCGCTGGCGCTGGCCTGCCTGCTGCCCGTCGCGCCTCTCGCCGATCAAGCCCCCAGGGTGACCCGGCCCGAGGTGCTCATCGACTTTCTCGCCATCGGCCGCGACGGCATGCCCGTCACCGACCTTCGCGCCGATGAACTGACCCTGCGTATCGATGGCCGCGCGCGGCCGATCAAGTCCCTGCGGCTGGTGGAACTCGGCGCACCGGCCGCCAACCCAGCCGACCTGCCCTCCGTCCTTCCGCCGCCATTCGGCACGAACGACGGTGCGGAGTTTGGGCGCAACATCCTCGTGGTCATCGAGGACGAGTCGATTCTCGCGGGCAGCGAGCAGAACGTGAAGGAGGCGCTCGGCGCGTTCGTCAACCGGCTGAGCCGGCGCGATCGGATCGGCCTCGTGACGGTCCCCCACGGCGGGCAGCACGTCGGGTTGACGACCGACCACTCGCGGGTCCGTCAGGCGCTGTCGATGGTGTATGGCCGCGGGGCGCGCGACGAGAGCGACGCCGACGCAGCCTGCCGCTCACGCGACGCCCTGCAGTCGCTGGCCTCGCTGCTGTCGAAGACGCGGGCCGACGATGGCCCGCTGGTGGTGGTGTTCTTCTCGGCGAGCATGCTCGGCGGCCGTGGAGCCGAGGCGCCGGTCCAGGGGATGGGCGGCGGCCTGCAGTCGCGGCGCTGCGAGCTGCAGCCGGAGGACTTCCGCCGCGTCGGCACCGAGGCGGCGGGCGCCCGGGCCTATTTCTACATCGTCCAGCTCGAGAAACTGGGCGTACGCGTCAACACGACGGAACCGGCGACGTCCGGTGGCGCGATCCCCCGCTGGGACAACAACCCGCGTGCGGGCCTCGAACACCTGGCCGGCGTCACGGGTGGCCGCGTGTTCCAACTCGCCGGCGCGGACCCGACACTCCTCAATCGCGTCGGCATCGAAACATCGGCGTTCTACATCGCGTCGCTCGACCCGGATCCCAACGAGCGCACCGACAACACCCATCAGCTGAGCGTCAGGACGGCACGCAGCGGTGTCACGGTGTACGCGCGGCCAGACATCCTGCTGCCGAGGCCGATCAACGCGGGCCTGGCCCCGGTGGCCGGTCCGTCCACGGCGCTCGACCTGCTGCTGCAGACGCGTGTGTTCCGCGACCTGCCGGTGCGCGGCATCGGCTACCCGTCGCGCACGCAGGGTGAGAACGTGATGGTGCTGTCCCTGATCGAGCTGCTGGATCGGAGCGCGACGTTCAAGTCGGTCGCGATCGGCCTCTACAACAGCGGCGGCCAGCTGGTGGCGCAGTGGACCGGCCGTGACGCCGACCTGGAGCGCAAGGTCATGGCCGCGGCGCTGAGCGTGGCCCCGGGCACCTATCGCCTTCGCGTCGCGGCCATCGATACGACGGGACGTGCCGGCACCGCCGACTACGAGGTCGCGGCGGAGCTGACACCCGCCGGGCCGCTCAAGATGAGCGCGATGGTCCTGGGCCTGTCACGCAGCGGGGGCTTCGAACCGCGGCTGCAGTTTGGCGCGGAACCGGTGGCGATGGCCTACGTCGAGCTGTACGGACGCGCCCCAGGGGCCGGGGGCCAGCTCTCCCTCGCCTTCGAGCTGGCCACCACGCTCAACGGACCGGCGCTGCTCACCGTCCCCGGCGTCGTCTCGGGCACCGCTGAGGAAGACAAGTTCATCGTCAACGCCGCGATTCCCATCGGCGCCCTGCCCCCCGGCGACTTCATCGTCCGCGCGATCGTCGGCCTCGAAGGCCAGCCCGCGGGCCGCGTGTACCGCATCTTCAGGAAAGCGAACTAGACGGTCCACGGTCTACCGTCGGCCGTAGCCCGTCTGCTGTCTACCGTCTACCGTCTACCGTCTGCCGTAGGCCGTTTGCCGTCTCCCGTAGACTGTCTCCCTACCAGTTGATTCTCCACGACACCTGCGCCAGGCGGCCGCCCGGGTCGAACGTGTTGTCCGAGTCGGTGTAGCCCGACGTCACCTGGAAGATGGTGGCGCCGGAGCCTGGGTTGGCCACGGGCGTGTAGTTGATCGCGCCGAACACGTTGAAGACGTCGAACTGCAGCTGGGCGTTGGTGCGGCCCCGCAGCGGGAAGGTCTTCTTGAAGCTCATGTCCACCCGGCTGAACACCGGTCCGGTCAGGTAGAGGCTGCGCGCCTCGCCGCAGTCGGTGGCGTAGACGCGGACGCAGCCGGGCGTGCTGGCTGGCGCGATGTACTGGCCCTCGGGCACACCCAGCGAGCCGTAGCCGTTGGCCGCGGTAGGGTTGGTGTCGTACGCGCGGCGCGTGTTCAGGATGACGTCGTCCGGCAGCATGCGCACGATTGGCGTTCCGGTCGATCGGTCCACGCGGATCTTGTACATCGCCTGCAACTGGTCGATGTCCATGCCCACGAGCCGCGCGTTGCTGAAGCTCAGCAGGCGCCCGCTCTGGATGCGCGACGCGCCGCTGAACTCCCAGTCGCCCGCGACAGCGTTCAGGATCGGATGCATGTTGGCGCCGAACCGGCGGCCACGCCCCACCGGAACCTCGTAGGTCCAGCTCAGCTTCAGCGCGTGCAGGGGCGTGGTCGTTGACTGGACGAAGACGCGGTCCTGGCGGAGCGTCGGCAAGGAGGTGCCGTAGCGCTTGGCCAGCGTGTAGTTCGCGTTCAGGAAGAACCCGCGCGAGAGCCGCCGCCGGAGCTCCGTCTGCATCGAGTGGTAGTAGCTGCCGCTGGCGCTCACCGTCACGTTCGCCGACGCGACGTCGGGATTCATGCGGAAGAAGTTCCGCGGCAGCCCTGCCGTGATGGCCGAGGCCCGCAGCGCCGCACTGGCGTGCAGGTCGTTGGCGGCGTCGAGCGCGTCGGGCTCGTACTCGCCGAGGTGCCCCGTCCACGCGGTGCTGGCCCAGTTGGCGCTCGTATAGGCCGCGGCGTTGGCCGCGTCCGTCCGCCCGCTGAAGTACGCGAGGTAGGTCGGCAGCGGCACGGTGTTGGTGCCAGCGCCGGCGTAGGCGAACGTGGCGCCGCGCCCCGCCGCCACGTTGGCGCGGAGGTTGGCCTGCGCCCGCTTGAACTCCTCGAGGAAGCCGTTCTCGAAGATGTTGACCTCGTTCCAGTTCTCGCTGGTCCAGCCCTTCAGGTTGCGTGTGCCGACGTAGCGCACCTCGACCGCCATGTCCTTCGACAGCGCGCGCTGGAGCCCGATCGACATCGACCGCGAGTACGCGACCTCGAGCTCGGGATGGAGCACGTCCATGCGGGTCGCGATGGTCGAGGCCAGCGGGTAGGCCGGCCGTTCGGGGAAGGACGGCGGACCCAGCCGCGCGCGGTCACGCATCAGCAGGGGCCACGACTCGCCCGGCAGCACGAGGTTGTTGTTCGTGACGTTGCGCGTCGTCGTGATCGTGCTGCCCTGGTTGTTGGCGAACGGCGTCATCAGGTCGCTCAGACCGTTGCGGTTGTAGGCCACGGAGAACCCCGCGCGGATGGTCGCCTGCGCCGGGTCGCCGAGGAGCGTGCGGCCAAGCCCACTCTCGACGTTCGGCTGCCACGCGATGCCGACGTTCGGCGCGAGGTTGTTCAAGTCCGTCCGGTAACCCGCATCGTTGCGGTTGTACTCGGTGAAGACCGGCAGCTTGCCGCTCGACGCCGCCGGATCGAAGATCCGGCATTCCCTGCCGCCGGGCCCACTGCCCTCACCCGAGATGCCGCAGATGTCAGGGATCGTGCCCTTCGAATACACGTCGTTCAGGGCATAGAACGGCAACTGGACTTCCCAGCGGACGCCGGCGTTGAGCGTGACATTCGACGCCACGCGCCACGAATCCTGCGCGTAGAGCCCCATCTCGTTCAGCCGGCCCGCCTGCCGCCGCAGGCCCAGGTAGCGATAGACACCATTCGGATCCAATCGCGCGTCGCCGCCGATGCTCGTCACCCGCCCGGTGAGCAGCGCGTAGAGCGAGCGCGCCGTGTTGAGGTTGGCCGTAGACGCGCCGGGGAAATTGGTTGTGTTGAACATCGCGTTGGCGGGATCGTTGGTCTGGTCCACGCCGAAATCGAGCGTCGGCACCACCAGCCGGCTGTCCACGTACCAGGTGAACTGCGAGAAGCTCGCCCCGAACGACAGGCTGTGATGGCCGCGCTGCCAGCTCAGCGTGTTGGTGATGTCCCAGTTGTAGCCGCTCCGCTCGGACGGGTTGTTCGACACCGTCGCGTCATCGACCAGCGGCAGGTTCAGGTCGAAGCCGCCCTGGTTCGCAAACGACTCCGGAGTGATGTTGCGCAGCCCGAACGAGCCCGGCCCCCACGCGCCACCGACCTTCAGTTCGTTGACGAGGCTCGACGAAAGTGTGGACCGCAGCGCCGCCGTGCTCGTCGGCCGCCACGACGTGTAATAGCTGTAGTTCGGCAGACCGGGGAACAGCGGATCCGACTCGTTCAGGAAGTCGGGATCCCGAATCACCTTCTGCCACGCGTAGGTACCGCTCAGGCGATGCTGGGCGTTGAAGTTGTAGTCCAGCTTGGTCGTCAGCTGCTGGTCGAGCAGCCGGGCCGGCGTCTGAAAGCGGTACTGCTGGGTGTTCAGGTCGCCGACGTTCGACACGACGCCTGTCGTCCCCGTCGAGTCGCGGATGATCCCGAGGATCGATCCGATCGTCGGGTCGATCGTGGACGTCTGACCGGCCGCCGCCGCGACCTGCAACAGGTTGCGCTCGACCACACCGCCCGTCGTCTGGTATCGGAAGACGCCGGTCTCAGCCTGGGGCTGGAAGAACGTGCGCACCTGCGTGCTCTGCGTCGGATGCCTGAACTCCTCGTAGTTGCCGAAGAAGAAGGCCTTGCCGCGTCCGTCGTACAGCCCCGGAACGATGATCGGTCCACCTTCGCTGCCGCCATACTGGTTCAGGATGACTCGGTTCTTGTCGAGGCCGTTCACCTCGTTGAACCAGTAGTTGGTGTTGAGCGAGGGATGGCGAAAGAAGTGGTAGGCCGTGCCCTTGAACTGGTTGGTGCCGGATCGGGTGACGAACGCGATCTGCACGGCCCCCTGACCTGCGGAGGCCGCCCCCTGGGTGGCCGTGGTCACCGTCACCTGCTCGACCGCGTCCTGCCGCGGCGTCGTGCGGGCGAAGAACCCGTCGGTGGTGCGCAGGTAGTTGTCCTGCACGTTCACGCCGTCGATGGTGATGTTGATCGCACCCTGCGGCAGGCCGCTGATCGTCGAATCACGATTGGCGCCGGTCGTATCGACACCCGGCAGGAACGTGATGTAGTTCAGCGCGTTGCGGGTCACACTCGGCAGCTTGTTGATCTGATCCACCTGAATCGTGGTCGCGATCGTCGGGCTCTGCGTCTGCACGAGTTCGGCGCCGCCGGTCACCGTGACGGTCTCGGAGAGCGTGCCGACCTCGAGCGTCACCCGCAGCGTCGCAGGGACGAGTGCCAGCAGCGTGACGTTGTTGAACACGGCCGTCTTGAAACCGGACAGGGCGACGTTGACGGTATAGGTTCCCGCTTCGAGCGCCGGCACGGAGAACGCTCCTGACGAGTTGGTCACGGTGTTCGTCGTCACGGAGGTCGCGTTGTTCTTCACGGTCACGGTGGCGCCTGGAATCACGCCTCCGCCAGTGTCGGTCACGGTGCCCAGAAGCGCCGAGTTGGTGCCCTGGGCGCTCGCCCCCCGGGCCCCGGCCAGCAGCAGGAGGGCCGCCAGCGTCAGTCGAACCAGCCTTCGCGTCATCGCATCCCCTCTCGTGGCACGAGACACTCCCGGCCACAGGGCTATCCGTACGCGGCCGGTCTGGGACGGTCTACGGAAATGACGCGAGAGGCCAGGAGGAAGACGCCAGATGCCTGAAAGTGGTGATGTGGCGATGTGGTGAGCTGGTGATGTGAAAGCGCGGATCCGGCGGCCGACGACGCCACGGGGTCTTACATCACCACGTCACCTCATCTCACATCACCACATTCGGCGGTGGCGCGGCGTCCGGTGCGTTCGTTTCCGAACAACGAAAAAACCCGGAGGGGCAAGCCCCGCCGGGTTCGAGTGACCGATTTTGCGGGACGCGGGTCCCGCGTGACCGCGGATGACTAGAACGTCACGCGCCAGACGATCTGGCCGAGGCGCCCGCCGGGATCCTGCGTCGTGTTGATGTCCGTGTAGGCCGAGGTCACCTGGAAGATGGTGGCGCCAGCACCCGGGTTCATCGCGTGGTTGAAGTTGATGTTGTCGAAGATGTTCATCAACTCGAAGTCGAGCTCGGCGCGGGCCTTGCCCCCGAGCGCGAACGACTTCTTGAAGCGCATGTCGTACCGCACGAACATCGGACCGAAGACGACCGCCTGGTACGGCGAGCCGCAGTCGCCCGCATAGACCTGCACACAGCCTGGCTTGTCGGCCGGGGCGATGTACCGGCCCGTCGGCACGCCGAGGGCGCTGTAGCCCGTCGGAGACGCCGGGTCGGTGTTGTAGGCCTTGCGGGTGTTGTCGATGATGTCCTGCGCCATGCTGAACACCGTGACCGTCCCCGTCGGGCTGGTCACCGTCCGGATCTTGAACTCCTTCTGAAGATCCGACTTGGACATGCCCACGAGCGTCACGCTGCCAGCGTTGTACTGCTGGCGCTGGAAGCGGCCCGTGCCCGAGAAGTCCCAGCCCCCGACGATGCCGTTGAGGATCGGGTTCAGACCGCTGCCAAAGCGGCGGCCCCGACCGAACGGCAGCTCGTAGGTCCAGTTCATCTTGAAGGCATGCGGCGCGCCCAGACTCTCGAGGTAGAGGCGCGGCCGGGCGAGCGTCAGCAGGTTCGTCCCCATCGTCTTCGAGAGCGTGTAGCTGCCCTGCACCAGCAGGCCGCGGCTCAGCCGACGACGGAGCTCGACCTGCAGGGAGTTGTACCGGGTGCCAGCCACCGCGCGAGTGATGTTGGCGTTGCCGATGTCAGGGTTCATCTGGAAGTAGTTCGACGCCAGCCCGGCTGCGATGGCATTGGCGCGGAACGTCGTGTTGGCGTGCAGGTCGTTGGCCGTGCTGGCGATCGCGGTGTTGTACGGCGAGAGGTCCGCCGTGTAGGCCGTGTTCGTCCAGTTCGTGCCCGAGTACGCCGCGGTGTTCGTCGCGTCGGCCCGGCCGTTGAAGTAGGCCAGGTAGACCGGCAGGGGCTGGCTGTTCGTGCCCGCGCCACGGTAGGCGAACGAGCAGGTCCCGACCGTGCCCGTGCCGCAGCCGGCGGCGACGTGCGACTGGAGGTTGCCCATCGCCCGCTGGAACTCGTCCATGAACCCGTTGGCAAAGAGCACGCGCTCGTTCCAGTTCTCCGTGGTCCAGGTATCCAGGTTGCGGTTGCCGACGTAGCGCACTTCGACCGCGGTGTTGCGATCGACCGAGCGCTGGAAGCCGACCGACCACGACTCGACGTGCGGCGTCTTCAGGTTGTCATCGAAGATGTTGACGTTGTTGGCCGTGGTGACGCCGATCGGATAGCTCGGCGACGCGGGCATGCAGGCGGCCGTGACGACCGCGCCGCAGGTGGGCGGCGGACCGAGACGGCTCGTCTCGCGGACCAGCAACGGCCAGCTCTCGTTCGCGTAGACCAGGTTGTTGTTCGCGGCGTTCCGCGTCGCGTTCGCCGTGCCGCCCGGGTTGCCACCGAAGATACCGGTGAACCGGTCGAACTTCTCGACGTTGAACGTCCACGAGTAGCCGGCACGAATCGTCGCCGTCTCGGGGTCGCCGAGCAACGCACGGAGGATGCCGCCTTCGACGCCAGGCTGCCACGCCACGCCGAAGTTCGGCGCGAAGTTGGTGTAGTTCGTCTTGTAGCCACTGTTGCCCGCCGTGAACGGCTGATACCCGAACTCGCGCCCCGCTCCCGACAGGTTGCCGGGCTGGAACAGGTTGCACTCCCGACCCTCGGGTCCCGTGCCCACGCCGCTGATCCCGCAGAGCGTCTGCAGGTTCGACACGGAATAGGTGTTGGTGATGGGGTCCACCGGCAGGAACAACTCGTATCGGAGGCCGGCGTTGACGGTCAGGTTCGGCCGCAGCTTCCAGGTGTCCTGGGCGAATCCGTAGTACCGACGACGACTGCAGCGCCTGCTCCAGGTCACCGTTGTAGACGTACTGTCCGGTCGCCGAATCCAGACGCGCGGTGGCGCCGATCTGCGACACGCGGCCGGTCAGAATCGCGTAGAGCTGCCGGGCGGCGGTCAGGTCCGCGCCCGACGAGCCGGGGAAGTTCGCCGCGGTGAACATGGTGGCGTTGGCCGGATCGAACGTCGTGTTCAGCCCGAGGGTGAGACCCGGCACCACCGTGCTCGCCGTCGATCGGTTGATCAGCTTCACGTAACCACCGCCGAACGACATGCTGTGGCTGCCCTTCAGCCAGCTCAGCGTGTTCTCGAAGCTGATGTTGGTGGTGTTGCGCGGGGCCGGGCTGGCCGTTGCGGTCGCGCCCGTCAGGCCCTGGCCGACGGTGCCCAGACCGATGTTCCAGAAGCCCTGGTTCTCGAACATGTCGCGCGTCACGTTGGTGAAGAACTCGTTCGGCGACCACTGCCAGCCGCTCTTCGCCTCGTTGACGAGGTTGGGCGACAGCGTGGACCGCATCGTGATCGACCCGGTGGTGCGATACGAGTTCTGGGTCGCGAAGTTCGCGAAGCCCGGCCACTGCGGGTCCACGTTGTTCAGCAGGTCCGGATTGCTCTTGAACCGCTGCCAGTAATACGTGCCCGTCAACCGGTGCTGCGGCGTCAGGTTGAAGTCGATGCGCGTGGTCGGCGCGTACTGGTCGTTGGCCGACGTGGCCTGATAGACCAGCTGCTGCGTGTTGTTGGACGTCGCCGGCGTGTTCAGCGTGCCGGTGAGCGCCGTGGACGCGCGAATCGCGTTCAGGAGCGTGGCGACGGTCGCATCGGGCGTGGCCGTCTGTCCGTTGCGGGCCGCGAGTGCATACAGATCCACCGTGGTCGGCGTGGTGCCCACCAGGTAGGTGAACACGCCCTTCTCCGCCTGCGGGTTGAGCAGCGTGCGGGTGCGGGTCGCCGAGTTCGGCTGGTGGAAGTGCTCGAAGTTGAAGAAGAAGAACGCCTTCCCGCGACCGTCAACCAGACCCGGCACGCGGATCGGACCGCCGATGCGGCCACCGTAGTTGTCCACGATGACCTCGTTGCGCGGCAGGCTGTTGATCTTGTTGAAGTAGTAGTTGGTGTTCAGGCCGGGCCGACGGGCGTAGTGGTAGATGCTCGAGTCGTAGCTGTTGCCACCCGACCGGGTGACGAACGCGACCTGCACCGATCCCTGGCTGCCGACCGACCCGGACGCCGCACTGGTCACCGTGATTTCCTCGACGGCGTCGAGGCGGGGCGTGACCATCGAGAAGAAGCCGTCCGTTGACTGGAGCTGGTTGCCCGTCGAGATGCCATCGATCGTGATGTTGATCGTGTTCTGCGGCAGGCCGCTGATCGTCGAGCCGCGCGGACCGCCGACGGTGTTGACACCGGGCAGAAACGCCACCGCGTACAGGGCGTTGCGCGACACGAGGGGAAGTTCCTTGAGCTGCTCGGCCTTGAGCGTGGACTGAATCGCGGCCGACTGCGTCTGGACCAGTTCAGCGCCCGCCCGCACTTCGACGCTCTCGGTGAGCGCGCCGACTTCGAGCGTGGCCTTGACGTCGGCGGCCGTGGCGGCCAGCAGACGGACGTCGCTGATGACGAACGTCTTGAATCCGCTGAGCGACACCGTCACGGTGTACACGCCGACCGGCAGGGCCGGCACGGCGAAGGCGCCCGAGCTGTTGCTCACGACGGTCGTCTCGACCGCGGTGGCGTTGTTCTTCACGACGACCGTGGCGCCTGGAATCACGCCACCGCCGGTATCAACCACGAGCCCCGACAGCGAGGCTGTAGACTGCGCGTACGCGAACGAGCTGGCCATCGACACACACAGGGCCAGCATCACCAGTCTTCTCAGACTGTCTCTCATCGTTTCTCCCTCGTTACTTTCCGTGACACGTGCGGGCCATCGTCGGGACAGGCGCCGGAAATGCAGGGACCGGCTGTCTATCCCACGTGACAATGGTGTCAACAACGGTAGCCTGATGGGACGAACGGATCAACAGGCGACCTGCCCGATCTCGGCTGACTTCTGATACTCCATGGCAGCACTACCATCCGAGGGTCGATTTTCCAGGGCAATCCCGCGGTTCCGATCGGGCCCGCCGGCACGCGCCCCTCGGCCGCACGAGACGAGGTCAGGGACGACGACAGGGGAATGTGGTGATGTGGCGATGTGGCAGATGTGGTGATGTGGTGATGTGATGTCGCCCGTGCGTCGTGCCCCCTGGCCCATCCTGCTGTTCCTGATCCTGGCCCTCGGGCACCTGTGGCCGCTGTCGATGGCGCCCTGGCGGCTCGCGCTGCATCGCAACGCGGACACCATGGTCAGTGAGTGGCTGGTCAGCTGGCCCGCGCAGACCCTGGGGCGCGGGTCGCTCCAGCTCTTCGACACCAACATCTTCTGGCCCGAGCCGCAGACGCTGACCTACGGCGATCCCGTGCTGGTGCCGGCGCTGCTGGCCGCGCCCCTGCGGTGGCTCGGGGCCTCCCCCGTGCTGGCCTTCAACCTGATGACGCTCGTCGGGCTCGTGGCGACCGCCACGGCTTGCGGGGCGGTCGCGCGCCGATGGGTGGGCGGCCCGGAGGCCGTGCTGGCCGGTGTCCTCGGGGCGTTCAACGTCCACCTGCTCACGCGCTTGCCCCACCTGCCCGCCACGCACCTCTGGGGCGTGCCCCTCGCGCTGCTGTGCGCCGATGCCATGGTCGAGTCGCCGAGCTGGCGCCGCGCCGGCACCCTGGCCCTCGTCGTCGCCGCCTCGGCTGCGACCTCCATGTACACGCTCACACTCGTGTGCTTCGTGGTGGGCATCGTGGGGAGTGTCGCCCTCATCACGCGGAGGCACGGAGACGGCCAGGCCATCACGCGGAGGCGCCGAGAGCGGGGAGAGC
Source organism: uncultured Acidobacteriota bacterium (assembly GCA_963738485.1). GTDB lineage: Bacteria > Acidobacteriota > Vicinamibacteria > Vicinamibacterales > SCN-69-37 > CAVTWK01. Next base: position 42,209 of record CAVTWK010000002.1, on the reverse strand, counting down.
ATGTCGGGGCGACACGCTGGACGATTGTCCGGCTGGCCGGCGCGCTGGTCGCGGGCCTCATCCTGGCGTGGCCGGTGCTGCTCCCCTACCTGCGATTTGCACGCGCGGGTCACGAGCGGCCCCTCGAGGTCGTGGCGCAGTTCTCCGCGACACCGTCGGCCTATCTGTCCACGCCCGCCTGGCTGCACGGTGGTGGTCGTCCGCGTTCTTCACGTCGGAGGTGAATGCGCTCTTTCCGGGCCTGACGGCCGTCGCGCTCGCCGTCATCGGCGTCGTCCGCCTCGGACGCGGGTCCCTGGCGGACCGGCGGCGGGCGCTGACGCTCCTGACCCTGCTCATCGTCGGCCTGGTGCTGTCACTCGGCACCCACACGCCGCTCTACCCGCTGCTGCACGAATGGGTGGCACCCTTCCGCGGCGTCCGCGTGCCCGCGCGGTTCGGCTACCTCGGGTTGCTCGCCCTCGCGGTGGCCGCCGCCGCGGGCCTGCGAGCCGTGCTCGGGCGCGTGGCGGGACACCGGCGCGAGCCGCGCCTGAGGCTGCTGCTCATCGGCAGCGCCATCGTGCTCGCGACGGCAGAGGCCTGGCAGGGTCCGCAGCCCGTCGTCGCCTTCACGGGATTCCCCGGATCTACCGGCAACTGCCGTCGCCGCCCGAGACGGTTCGCCTCGTGGAGGTGCCCTTCTATCCCCCCGAGGCGGTTCACGAAAACGCGGAGTACGTGCTGAACTCGACAGTCCACTGGCAGCCGTTGCTGAACGGCTACAGCGGCTTCACGCCTGACTCCTACCGGCGCCGGACGGAGACCATCTGGTTCTTCCCCGAACCGCGGGCGATGAATGCGATCGTCGCCGAAGGCGCTACCCATGTCATGGTGCACCTCGCGCGCTTCGGGGCCGATCGCCCCGACGTCGAGCGCGCGATCGCGCTGGAGTCCCGCCTCGAACTGGTGGCGGCCGACCCGGCAGGACGACGGTTATACCGGGTACGACCGTTCAGTGGACGCTGAGGTCGGGCTACGGGAGACGCGCTACGGGAGACGGGGACACCGGGAGACGGACAACGCCGGCGCGGGCGCCCCAGCTCCGCTCGACGCGCCCGGCTCACTTGCGACGGAACGTCGCCGACGTCTGACCCACGACCTTGCCGGCGAGGCTGACGACCATTTTCATCTCGTAGTCGCCGGGCACCATGGAGGCGAGGCGGACCGCGCCGATGAGCACACGCGAGCCATCGGGGGCATCGAGGATCTGCGCCGGGATCACGCCCAGGCTTCTGCCGGTCGCGTCGGTGAACTCGAGCTGGGCCCCGAGCGGCGCCGCTGGGCCGTAGACCGAGACGTACGCCATGGCGGTGTCCTCTCCGGTGAAGAGCAGCCGGCCGGAGAAACCGGCCTCCTGGACGCCGGGCACCAGTGTGCCGAGCTTCAGTGGGCCGGCCGGCACCAGGCCAACCACGACGTCCTGGTCAACCGTCCCGGCGCGGCCGCGATCGCTGACGGCCGCCACGCGAAGGCGGTACTTCCCGGGGCTGGCGAGCACGGCGAGCATCGACGGCGACCGCGCAAGACTGTCGGCGTCGGCCGTGCCCTGGACGGCGAGCCTGCCGGTTGAGTCATACAGGCCCACCGACGCGGCCTTCGTCTTGCTGCCGTCCTCGCCGGGTTCGAACAGCACGAGGACCCTGACCTTGTCGGAATTCGGCTCCTGTGAGAAATACACGCCGGCCCGGATCTCGAAGTCGCGGTACACGCGCGCCTCGCGCAGCAGGCTCGGCGGCGACTGCGGCTGCGTGGTGGACACCGGGCGAGGGATGAGCGCCTGGGAGCGAGCCTCGGTCTTGACGCCGGCACGCCTGGACACGACTTCCACGCGTTGCACGTCGCCGGTGCGCTCCCGGGGTTCGGGCACGAACGTGGCGCGGTACCACCCGCGCATCTCGTTGGCCAGGCCCGTCAGCGCGCCTTCGCCGCCGCTGACGACCTCCGTCAACGGGTTGCCGCTCACGCCGGCCAGCATCTCGAGGCCGGCGCGCATCGGCTGCGACGGGGCCAGCGCCGCCTCCACGACGTGCAGGTTGGTCGCCGACGCGAGGAGCGCCTGTTGAAACGCCTGGTAATCGCGCGGCTGCACCTCGCACACGGGGCTGGCCACTGACGACCGAGCGCCGCCGATGGCACTCATCTGCGTCGTGCCGGGCGCGCGTCAGGCCCGTCGTGAAGAGCAACACGGTGGCCGGCGCGCCGCCCGGCGGAAAATTGGTGGCCACGCTCCGCAGCGCATCGAGCACTCGCCGCGTGCGACAGGCCGAGTCGTCGGAGGTCTCGGCCCCTGGCGCGCGTCCGGCGATGGCCTTGACGCCGGCACGGATCGCCTCTCGATCGCTGGTGAGCGAGACATTCAAACCGCGGTCCTGGACGGTGACGATCCCCACCCGCGCCGAGCGGTCGAGGCCAGCCAGGTACTGATCGATCGCCGGCCCGAGGCGCTTCTCGTCGCCGGGCACGAACGACCGGTCGTCGATGACGATGATCGTGTCGTGGATGCCGGAGGCGGGTGGCACGTTGGTGGCAAACGGCGGCGCGATCCGCGACGCCGTGCTCGGCGTCTCGCCGAACTGGAACAACTGGAACGTGACGATCGCGCGTTCGCGGCCGGCAACCTTCAGCACGACATCGGACGACGTCAGATCGGTGACGGGGCTGCCCCCCGGCGTGAGGGCGCGGAACTCCACGGTAACCGGCTCGCCCTGACTGGCACGCTGGCCGGCGAAGGGCCGCGCGATCGCCAGGCCCGCGAGGACCAGGACCGCGCATGCGGCGCGAAGGGCCGACCCGGTGGCCACGGCGCGAGTGTCGGTTGTCTGCAAGGCTTTCTCCCTGACAAAGAAAGCGGCGACGGCACCCGAAGGTGCCGCCGCCGTGTGTGTGCGTGATCGGCCGTCTCAGTCTAGAAGGTGAAGCGCAAGCCGAACTGCGTGATACGCCCGCCCGGATCCTGCGACGCGTTGATGTCGGTCGCCGCAGACGTCACGTCCCACCCAGTCACCGCGTTGTTGCTCATGCGGCTGGTCGGCGTGAAGTTGATCGTGTTGAAGACGTTGAAGATGTCCATGCGCGCCTCGACGTTGATACGGCGTCCCGCCGTCACACGCTTGACGAAGCTCAGGTCCGTCTTGAAGTAGCCAGGCCCCGTGACGAACCGGGTCAGCTCCGTGCCAGGGCACTGGATCTCGGCGTAGGTCACGCAGTCCGGACCGTTGGCCGGCGCCAGGTACTTGCCGCTCGGCGCCGCGCCCGAGAGGCCCGTCACCGTCGTCGCCGACGTGTTGTAGATCGCCAGGATCGAGTTGGTGATCACGTCTTCCGGCAGCATGTAGATGCGTTCGATGCCGCTCTCGTCCGTGCGGCGGTAGAACTTGAACATGTCCTGCAGTTCCTTGTGGTCCATGCCCACCAGGCGGAAACCGCCGTAGTTGAACTTGGGACCCGACTGCCACCGCATGAGGCCGCTCACGTCCCAGCCGCCGATGAGGCCGTTCATATGCGGCCCGCGCCGGCGCCGAACTTCTGCCCCTGGCCGAACGGCAGCTCATACGTCCAGTTGGCCTTGAACGTGTGGTCCGAGCCCGCGCCGCTGTCGAGGTAGAACCAGTCCTCACGCAGCGACCGCTGCGTCCACGTCTTGCGGCCGAACGCGTAGGCGTAGTTGGTCTGGACCGAGAACCCGCGGCTCAGGCGCTTGGTGAGGTCCACCTGGATCGCGTTGAACTTCGTGTTCCCGCCGTTGACTTCGAGCCACGCGTTCCCCTGCGCGAGCGCCGGGTTGGCCATGAAGAAGTTGGCCGGCAGGCCCGCGGCCTGCCGGTTCACGTCCAGGCCGGTGCCCAGCCCGAGACCGTTCTGCAGGCCGTTGGTTCCAGTGCCAGCCATCCCGGTGAGGCCGGGGCTGTACATGCTCAGCTGGTTGTACCAGGCCGAGTTGGTGAACTGGGCCGCCGTGTAGTTGGCCGCGTCCTGGTTCCGCGCGTCGGCCAGCGGAATGCCCGCGAAGTAAGCCATGTAGATCGGCAGCGGCGCCGTGCCCGGCGCGCCCGTGTAGGCGAAGGTGTTCCCGCGCCCCGCCACGATGTTCGCGCGGAGGTTGCGCCTGCGCCTTCCGGAACTCGTCGTAGTAGCCGTTCTCGAGGATCGACCACTGCGGCGTCGCGTTCATGTTCCAGCTCGTCCACCCGCCCGTGCTGATGTTGCCCACGTAGCGGACGTCGATCCCGAAGTCCCGGCCGATCTGCCGCTGGATGCCCGCCGAGTACTGGTGGATGATCGGCGTCTTCCAGTCAGGGTGGTGGATGTCGATCGTCTCGTTGACGGCCGGCGTGAGGCGGAAGTTCTCGCCAAGCGGCGCCGGCGCGGGCGACGGGACGAGTCGAGCCGTCTCCCGGAGGAGCACCGGCCAGCCGTCGGACCCGAGCGCGGGCGTGCCCGACGTGGCGTTGCGCGTGCCCGTCCGGGTGCGCCCGATGTTCGCCGCCGTAGTTGCCGGTGAACGTGTTCGTGCCGAGCCGGTCGAAGCTCATCGAGTAGCCGCCACGGAGCACCGGGTCCCCGCCGAGCAGCCACGTGAACGCCTTGTTGTTCAGCCGTTGGACGCCACGCCGCCTGCACGCTCGGCGCGAAGTTGTTGTAGTCGGTCTTGTACGGGGGGTTGCCCGGCTGGTACGCGCACGACACCGATGTTGTTGGTGCCGTTCAGAACACCCGGCTTGTAGAGGTTACCCGAGCCGAGATAGCCGTCGCCCGCGCCGGTGATGCCGTACACCTGCCGCCAGTCTTCCGGCACCGAGTAGAGCCCGTTGGTCGTGATGGGCGTCTCGAGCTGATAACGGAGGCCGAGTGTCAGCGTCAGGTTCGGCTTCACGCGCCACGTGTCGTTGGCATAGAACCCGTAGTCGTCGCGGATGGCAGACCCAACCGTCGCACCGTGGTAGGCGAACGAGCCATCCGGCTGGAGCACGTACGTGCCGCCGAAGCTGGTCACACGCCCCGTGAGCAGCGCGTAGAGGTTCTTGGCGTAGCCGGCGTTGGTCGTATTGATGCCGCCCGGGAACACCGTCGTGCCCGTGGCCGCGTCGAACACAAGGTTGGCCGGATCGTTGGTCTGCATGCCGAGCCCCAGCGAGCCGCTGTGGACCGTCTGCCCGAGCGAACGATAGTTCAGCCGCCCCCACGACATGCCGAATGCCAGGCTGTGCGCGCCGCTGATGTACGTGAGCGAGTCCTCGAACGAGTACTGCGCCGTGACGTCGAACGACGGGTTACGTGCACCGACACCGGTCAGCGCCGCTCCGCCGAACGCGCCGGGGAACCCGATCGCGTAGCCCAGGCCGCCGATCGACTGACAGCCGAGGCCGGTGCAGTTGTAGGTTTCGGCCGTGATGTTCCCGTTGAACGCCGACCCGTTGCCGGTGACGTTCTGCACGCCGTAGCGCGCTTCGTTGACCCACTTGCCGAAGACCGAGTTCAAGTTGACCTGCCAGCTGTAGCGACCCGAGATCTGGGTGCCCTGCTGGGCGAAACCGGGAAACGGCGCCTCGGCGCTGTTCAGGAAGTCCGGGTTCGAGTTGAACTTGTTGAACCGGTACGTGCCCGACAGCCGCTGGGTGGGCGTCAGGTTGTAGTCGAGCTTCGTGGTCGGGAAGCGCCGCAGCTGCGTGGCCGACGGCGCGTAGTCGTACTGATCGAGGTTCAGGTCGAAGCTGCGGACGCGTCCCGTCGTGCCGGTGGCCGTCCGGATGTCAGACAGCAGCTTGGCGATCGTCGGGTCGAGCGTGGAGGTGAGGCCCCGCGTGGCCGCCAGGTCCAGCAGGTTGACGGTCTGGCTCTGGCCGTTGTCGGCGCGCAGGTACGTAAAGTTGCCGGTCTGCGCCGCCGCGCTCGCGAGCGTGCGGGTGCGGCTGCGCGACTCGGGGAGCTGGAACTCTTCGTAGTTGAAGAAGTAGAACAGCTTGTCCTTCTGGACCGGACCACCGACCCGGAAGCCCGGCGTCTGGAGCCGCACGTCGTTGATGAAGTGCTCGCCCGCAGCGGTCTTCGGCAGGTCGCGCTTGTTGAACCAGTAGGGCGTGTTCATCCGCCAGAGCCAGCCCGGCTTCTTGTTGCGCGACAGCGCGTCCGCGTCGTTGGTGCCCGCCTGATTACGCCAGGTCGTGTAGGCCGACGTGCTGAAGCGGTTGGCGCCCGATCGCGTCTGCATCCGGATGGTCGCGCCGCCGGCGCCCGACGCGTCGGCCCCCGGGGTCGAGGTGGAGACGGTGATCTCCTCCACCGAGTCCATCATCGGACGGATCATCATGAAGAAGCCTTCACTGCCGCGCTTGTCCTGCGCGTTGATGCCGTCGAGCGTGATGTTGATGGCCGTCGTCGGCAGACCGTTGATCGTGGACCCGCGCGTATTCGACCCCACCGTTTCGACGCCGGACGAGAAGACGACGGCGTCGAGCGCGGTGTGCGTGATGACGGGCAGCTTCTGGATCTGGTTCACCGAGATCGTGCTCGTGACGGTCGCCGACTGCGTCTGCACGACGTCGGTCGCCGCGGTGACGACGACGTTGTCGGTCAGCGCGCCAACCTCGAGCTTCACCTGCAGCGTCGCGGGCGTGGCGGTGAGAATCCTGACGTCGGGCGCGACGAAGGTCTTGAAGCTCTGCAGCGAGGCTTTGACCGTATACGTGCCGGGCGCGATGTTCGGAATGACGAAACGGCCCTGGCTGTCAGCCACCGCCGTGTAGGTGACGCCCGTGGCGTTCTCCTTGGCTTCGATGCTCACGCCGGGCAGCACGCCACCCGACGAGTCCGCGACGACACCGCTCAGCGTGGTCGCCGTGCCACCACCCTGTGCATACGCGGGCGCGTGGCCCGCGAACACCAGGGACACCAGCAGCGTGGCCCAGGTGAATTTCCCGAGAACTGTCCTCATCGCACTCCTCCATCCGATTCGGTTCCCCCACGTTTGCAGGGAGAGGGCACCGAACCCACGCGCACAGCAACTGGTCACGTCCATCCCGCAACCGGTCCCACGCTCTATAAGACCGACACCTTAGCTGTATGTGAGGGTCTGCGCAACCACGTACGCAGGCATTGATGGCAGACTTCTGATACTCCGCACGAGCACACGACCACAACTGTATGCCCGACAGCTATTTACACGGATCGGCTTGAGCACCATCCGCGTCGCTGCTGCGGCCCATCCATTACGGATGACTCTCGGGGAGCCGATTGGCTGCACAAATCAGGAACGTTCACGGCGGTGGCCGGGTCCGGACAGTTCGCGCTCGCGCCGAGAGACACGGCCGCCGGACCAACGCCTGCACAGACGCGGTGCAAGCGCGGCCGGGACGCCGGCGACGGGCCGCGCCGGACGGCCGATCCGCGAGGACGCGCTGTCGGTTCGACGGAAATGAAGGATTGGGGTGAGCGAGGGGAATCGAACCCCCAACGACCGGCGCCACAGGCCGGTGCTCTGCCGTTGAGCTACGCTCACCACACGGGCAGACGACTAGTCTAGCAAAGACTGACGCGCCCGTGCGCCTCACGGCGCTCGCTTCGCAGAAGTCCACGGACTTCCCCGAGCGCAGCGAGGGTTCGGCGCCGCACCGTCAGTCCCTGCACCTGGGCGTCAGTCCCGGGACTTCTACGAGCGCAGCGACCCGCCGGGACCTGAGCCGAGCGAAGCGAGGCTTCGGGACTCTTCCCCCCGTCCCGTGTCACAATTCGGCTCGTGTCATCGGGTTATGCCTGAACCGTCTCAACTCTTCTTCAGCCACGAACACCGCGTCGCCCTCTGGTACCTGCTCGAGGAAGAGCTGCCACCAGCCGAACCCAACTGGATGGGAGGCGAGATCGGCGGCGATGGCCAGCGGCTTCTGGAACAGGCGCTCCGCAAGGACCTGAACAAGCTCCATCTGGCCTCGGGCGGCACGATTGGCGAGATCCTGCGCAACTTCGTCGTCATGCTGGCCAAGCCGCGGGAGCTGGTGGTGCTGCTCGAGACCATCCCGACCGTCTACTTCGCCGGGTCACGCGGCGTCGGGGTCGGCGAACGCGAGCGCGCCGAGCGGCTCGACGCCCTGCGGCGCAAGATCCTCCTCAAGCTCGACGACCTCAACATCCGGATGATGTACACCGAGCACGGGAAGCTCGTGCCCCGCACCGTCGATGCGGTGCCGGCGGTGCTCGCCAAGCTGCCCCGCGCCGAAGACCTGCTGCATCGCCTGCAGCCGCTCATCAACAGCCACCCCGTCGTGAGCCTCGTCTTCATGGACGTGGACGGACTGAAGGCCGTCAACGACCGGCTGGGCCACGATGCCGGCACCTCGTGCCTCGCCCGCTTCGTCGAAGCCATGGCCGGCATCGTCGTCGGTCGCGGCGCGATGTTCCGCTACGGCGGCGACGAGTTCGTGGTCGTCCTGCCGAACTTCGACCGCGACGAGGCCGCCGCCACCGCCGAGCGACTGCGACGCGCGATCGAAGGGGCGATGATCGGCACGCCGCAGATGACCGCCAGCGTCGGCGTGGCCAGCTCCGCCGATGAACGCACGGCCCTCTCCCTGATCAACAAGGCGGACGAAGCCGCCTACGCCTCGAAGTTCAGCGGCAAGAACCGGGTCACGCTGTGGCCGCTCGCCGACGGTCTGGCCCAGAGCCTGATCGACGCGCGCCGGGAAGCGCCAGGACGATAGACGGCAGACGGGCTACGGCAGACAGACAACGGCCTACGGCCGACAGCCGACGGTGGACAGCCTACGGCCAACGGTAGACGGCCTACCGCCAACGGCCAAGAGCAGACGGCCTACCGCCAACCGCCAACAGCCAACGGAGACGGCAGACGGCCTACAGCCGACGGTCAACAGCCTACGGCCGACAGCCGACAGACAACGGCCTACGGGAAACGGCCTACAGCGAACGGCCAAAGGAGCCGACAGCCAACGACGGCCAACAGACAACGGCCAACCGCAGACCGCCAGACCGCCAACCGCTAACAGCCAACAGCCAACGGCCAACGGCCAACGGCCAACGGTAGACGGCCTACAGCCAACGGCCAACAGCCTACGGCCGACAGCCGACGGCCAACAGACAACGGCCAACCGCCAACCGCCAACCGCCAACCGCTAACAGCTAACAGCCAACGGCCAACGGAGACGGCAGACGGCCTACAGCCGACGGTCAACAGCCTACGGCCGACAGCCGACGGAAGGCCTACAGACAACGGCCTACCGCCAACCGCTAACAGCTAACAGCCAACAGCCAACAGCCAACAGCCAACGGAGACGGCAGACGGCCTACAGCCGACGGTCAACAGCCTACGGCCGACAGCCGACGGCCTACCGCCAACCGTTAGCGGCCAACGGGAAACGGGAAACGGCAAAACCAAGCAGAGAGTAAGCGTGGACTGTCGGCCGTAGCCCGTAGCCCGTAGGCCGTAGGCCGTAGCCCGTAGCCCGTAGACCGTAGGCGTAGGTTGTTGTCCGCCTAGATTCGCAGCCGCGCCTGTTCGCTGACCCAGGTCGCGATGAGCGCGGCGCTCACCCACAAGGTCAGCTGCAGGACGAAGCGAACAAAGGGGCCATAGCGCGCCCTCCACTCCTGCTCGACCGCGACGACCCAGAGGCTCATCGCGAGGGCCCAGCCGACCACACGGGCCACCTCGAGGGGCAGCCAGCGCTCGAGCCAGTCCGGCACGACAACGAGCACGACGATCATCGCGAGCCACGTGGCAAGGGTGGCCGCAAGGAACCGCCCGAGTGAGAGCCGAGGCGCCATGACGCGGGTCTCCTTATAGCAGACAACCCGTATAATCGAGCGCGTGCAACCGCTGGAATCGCTGAAGGCGCTGGGCGATCCGATCTACGAGACCTTCTACGGCCTCAAGGAACAGCCGTTCGCGATCACCACCGATCCGAAATTCCTCTATCTCGGTCAGTCACACCAGCGGGCGTTTGCCGAGGTGCTGAACGGCATCAAGCGGCGCGAGAGCATCATCCTCATCACCGGCGAGACCGGCACGGGAAAGACCACGCTCTGCCGGGGGGTCATCGAGGCGCTCGGCGAGCGCACCTTCTCGGCCATGATCACCAACCCCTACATGGCCGGGGCCGAGGTCTTCCGAATCATCCTGCGTGACTTCGGCCTGGTGACGCACGAAGACCTGCGCCGGGGCGCGATCGCCGGCGCCGACGTGCCGCAGTTGCTGGATACGCTGGAAGGCTTTCTCCGCTCGCTGGTCCCGCTGGGCACCCACGCGATTGTCGTGCTCGACGAAGCCCAGTCGCTCAACCCGCAGGTCCTCGATCAGATTCGGATGCTCACGGCGCTCGAGCAGGACGGCCAGCGGCTCGCACAGATCGTCCTGTGCGGACAGCCGGGGCTCCTGACCACGCTCAAGGGCGAGGGTCTGTATGCGTTGAGCGAGCGCATCACACGCCGCGTGTCGCTCAGTCCCCTCGACCCGACGGAAGTGGACGCCTACATTCATCATCGGCTGGCGATCGCCGGAGGGCGGGATGCCGTGCGCTTCCAGCCCGAGGCGACGCGCCTGGTGGCCGAGCTCTCACGCGGGTTGCCGCGACGCGTGAATGTGCTGTGCGATCGTGCACTGCAGGAAGGCCGGATCGAGGGCGCGAGCGCGATCACGCCGGAACTGGTCAAGCGCGCCGCCAAGTCGCTAGCCGGGGTGCACGAGCCGATTGGGCCGCTGGTGGCACCCGCCGAGCCGGTGATTCGCGAGAGTCCACCGGTCCTGCAGGTCACGCTCAGCGGCTCGGCGAACGACGAGTCGCGTCCCGGGGCGTCGCGCCGGCTTGCGCTGGGCCTCGCGATTGGCGCGACCGTCCTCGCCCTCGGCGCAGGCGTGTACGGCTACCAGGCGCGCAGCGCCCTGGCCAACTCGACCGTGCCTGACGTGGCCGCTCCACCGCCGCGCGCGCTCGGCGCGCTGGCCCCGCCGCTCCGCGTACCGACACCGGAGGAGGCGCAGGCCGCAGTGGATGCGATGCGCCTGCCACCGCTGCCGCCGCAGTCGCCCCCGCTACTCCAGCTCCCAGACGATCGCCACCAGCTCGATTGAGACGCCGCCGCGCTTGGGGCCGATGGTCGCCGGGGCCGACGCCTCGGCAGATTCGCCGCGCGCCGGCACGTCAAGCCGCTGCGTCCGGGCGAGCCAGCGATCGAACGCCTTGGCCCACCGGGTGAACGTCTTGAGATCCATCGCACCCGGCGGGAGCGGCAGGTAGCTGGCCGCCACCGGCGCCTGTTTGAGCAATTGGTCCGGCAGCACGTCGATGGGCCGGGCCCCTTCCCAGTCAACGGCCCTGGTGGTGGGGAGCAGAGGCAGCGCCACGGCGACCCGCCGGGTCTCGCTCAGGCGCAGGCGGCGCGTCCCAAAGGCAATAGCCGCCGCCCCGTAGAGGCGCGGCGCGTAGATCCCCGACGTCCTGCCGGTGGGCAGGTGGAACTGGGGTATTTCGGGCATCCCCAGCGGCCGGCTGGGGCCGGCGAGTCCGGACGGGGTCGTGTTGGGCACCGCCCTGATGCTAGTGCGGGCGGGCGGGGTCTGTCACCCTCTGGCGCGTTTTTTGGCCGGAATCCTGGCCGTCTTGACCGGCTTGCTCTCTACAATCCGGGCCGTCCGCTTCTTGGTCGTGGACACCCGGTCGAGACTCTGGCGGAGCGCTTCCATCAGGTTGACGACCTTGGGCGGCGCCTCCTCGGCCGGGGCGACCACCTCTTCCCCGGCGATCTTCGCGTCGATGATCTTGCGGAGCTCCACCTGGTAGTCGTCCTTGTACTGAGTGAGGTCTCCTTCGCTTTCGAAGGTGCCAATCACCTGACGGGCCAGCTTGATTTCGTCGGGCTTGATCTTGGCCGGGACCGTCTTGAGCTCGTCGATCGCGCCCATCGATCGGACCTCGGAGGCGTGGCGCAGGGTGTACATGACCAGGCCGTTCTCGCGCGGCTGGATCGCCACCAGATACTCGCGTCCGTAGAGCGCCACCTTGCCCACCGCCGCCTTGCCGGCCATGCCTTCACGGATGACGGCGAAGGCCTCCGCCGCGACCTGCCCGTCGGGGGCCAGATAGTAGGGCCGCTCCACGTAGACGGGGTCGATCGCCGACGCGTCGGTGAACTGCACGACGTTGATCACGCGCGTGGACTCGGTCCGGACCTTCGCCAGGTCCTCTTCCTCGACCACCACATACTTGCCCTTCTCGAACTCGTAGCCCTTCACCAGGTCGGTGCTGGGGACTTCCACCTCGCAGGTGGGGCACCACCGCTTCTGCTGGATGCGTGTCCGGCACTCGGCGTGCAGCTGGTTGAAGCTGATCGTGGCCGCCGCGTCCGTCGCGGGGAACACCCGCACCGGGATGTTCACCAGACTGATCTTCAGGTAGCCCTTCCAGGTTGACCGTGCCGCCATCGTCGTGCCTCCTCGCAAAGGGGCATTATCGGTCGCACACGCGTCCGGCACCAGTGGTGGACATCACCACAAGGACGGAGGGGTGCGCAGAGTCGGGGTTCACCCCGGAGAAACGGAGGAGTGCGAAGGGATGGGATTCACCGCGGAGAAACGGAGGAGGGCGAAAGGGATGGGGTTCACCACGGAGAAACGGAGAAGGCGAAGGGACGGGATTCACCGCGGAGAAACGGAGAAGTGCTCGAAGCCTCCGCACTTCCCGGACCGACGCAGGGGCGCGGCCGGCTGATCTGGGCCGGCCGCGGCCACCGCCCAAGTCATCTTGCGCCGGTCCTTTCACGAATCGGTCTTCATAGAGAATCGCAAATTGGTTGAGCGCCGCTTTCCAATGGTGGGCAGCCTTGGACCAGTCGGCCGTGATGTTCCGCAGCGCCAGCCAGATCAGTTTGGTCGCGGCCTCGTCGGTCGGAAAGTGGCCGCGCGTCTTGGTGATCTTGCGGACGCGCGCATGCACGCTTTCGAGCGCGTTGGTCGTGTAGATCACGCGCCGGACGTCGGGCGGAAACGCGAAGCACGGCGTCACGCGTGGCCACGCGGCGCGCCCCTGTTTCACGATCGTCGGGAAGCGCGTGCCCCACGGCCCCGCCGCAAAGGCGTCCAGCGCGGCGACCGCCGCCTCGGCTGTCGGGGCCGTGTAAATCGCGCGCAGGGCCGCCGCGAGGGGCTTGCGCTCTTTCCAGCTCGTAAGGTCCAAGCCGTTGCGAATCAGATGCACGAGGCACGTTTGCAACGTGGTCGCGGGATAGGCCGCCTCCAGCGCGTCGCTCATCCCCTTGAGCCCATCGGTCACCGCGATCAGGATGTCCTGGCAGCCGCGCGTCTTCAGATCATTGAAGACTTTCAGCCAGAATTTCGCCCCTTCCGTCTGCTCCACCCAGATGCCCAAGATGTCGCGGGTGCCGTCGGGCACCACCGCCAGGGCGAGATACACGGCCTTGCTGCGCACGACGGCCTCATCGCGAATCTTCACGCGGAGCGCATCGAAGAACACGACGGGATACATCGGCTCGAGCGGGCGGGCTTGCCACGCGGTCACCTCGGTCACCACCGCATCGGTCACGGCGCTAATCAGGTCGGGTGAGACGTCGACCGCGTACATCTCGGCCAAGAAGGCCTGGATTTCGCGAACGGTCAACCCGCGCGCGTACAACGCGATGATCTTGGCGTCGAAGCCCGTGAACCGGCGCTCGTGCTTGCCGATGAGCTGCGGCTCGAACGTCCCGTGCCGATCGCGCGGCACCTCGATCGGGACCGGCCCCTCATCGGTCAGCACCGTCTTGCCGCTCGTCCCGTTGCGATGATGGGTCGTCTCGTCGGGCTTGGCCGCGCCGGCCGGATACCCGAGATGGTGGGTCAGCTCGGCGCCGAGGGCGCGCTCGATCCGCGCCTTCTTGAACCGCCGCGTCGCGTCCTCGACCTCAGCGCCCGTCAGCGGCCGATTTGGCGCAAAGTGGTCCAGGAACTCCCTGGGCACCGGCGCCAGGCCGGATCGGTCGCTCTTCCGTGTGCGGGGCATCTCGTCTCCTCATGCTATGCCTCACACACAAAATTTCTGACAGGCCGCCGATCAGCCGGCCCCCACAGCGGCAACGAACACAAACTGCCTCGCACACAGAGTTTCTGACACGCCCGGGTGGCCGGCCCGGCGGCCGGCGCAGTTCAGTCGGCCACGAGACCCGCCAGGATCAAAACCGCGACACACAAAGTTTCGAACACGTCCGTGAATCCGTCCCGTCGCGGGCCTCTGTTCCTCCGCGCTGCACCCTTCTTCTTGCCCGTCTTCCCGCACTCCTCCCTTCCTCTGCGGTGAATCCCTCCCTTCGCACTCCTCCGTTCCTCCGTGGTGAATCCCGACTGTCGCGCTCCGCCTGCTCCGTGGTGAATCCCCGTCTTCCCGCACTCCTCCCTTCCTCTGCGGTGAATCCCTCCCTTCGCGCTCCTCGTTCCTCCGTGGTGAATCCCCACTGTCGCGCTCCGCCTGCTCCGTGGTGAATCCCCGTCTTCCCGCACTCCTCCCTTCCTCTGCGGTGAATCCCATCCCTTCGCACTTCTCCGTTTCTCCGTGGTGAATCCCATCCCTTCGCACTTCTCCGTTCCTCCGTGGTGAATCCCCGTCTTCCCGCACTCCTCCCTTCCTCTGCGGTGAATCCCATCCCTTCGCACTTCTCCGTTTCTCCGTGGTGAATCCCATCCCTTCGCACTTCTCCGTTCCTCCGTGGTGAATCCCATCCCTTCGCACTTCTCCGTTCCTCCATGGTGAATCCCCGTCTCGTCGCACTCCTCGGTTCCTTGCGGCGAATCCTTCCTTTCGCACGCCTCTGCGCCTCCGCGGTGAATCCTGTCCTTACGCACGCCTCCGTTTCCTCCGCAGTGAATCCCGCCCTTGCCCGTCCGCCGTTTCTCCGCGGTGAATTCGGTCCCCCTCCGTTCCGCGGTGATTCCCCCCTGACTCCGCGGTGAACCTGGGGCGACGACGTAGAATCCCGTGATGCCGACCTGGCGTGAAGTGCCGGCCGACGTCCGGCCGATGCTGGCGTCTCTCGACGAGCCGCCCGTCGTCCAGCGGGGCCTGATCTACGAGCCCAAGTACGACGGCATCCGGGCGCTGGTCGCGATCGGCCCCCCGGCGGAGCGCACTGGGGCCTCCGAGGTCGCGATCTACTCGCGCAACGGGCACGCCAAGCAGCGGCAGTTCCCGGAGATCACCGGCGCGCTGGCGAGTCTCGCCCGCCGGCTGTCCGGTCCCGTGCTGGCCGACGGCGAGGTGGTCGCGATCGACGCGGCGGGGCACCCCCTCGGCTTCCAGAAGATTCAGGGGCGCATCCATCTGACGGCGGTCGGCGACATCGAACGCCTGGCCGGCGAGCAACCGGCGGTCCTGATCCTGTTCGACCTGTTGCGTGACGGCGAGGAGGATCTGCGAGGACTGCCCCTGGCCGCCCGGCGGCTGCGGCTGCAAGAGCTGGTCCGGCCGCGGGGCCCCGAACGCGGCGTCATCCGCCTCAGCGAGATCGCCACCGACGATGGCCGGCCGATGTTGCGGCGGGCGCGCGATGAGGGCTGGGAAGGCCTGATCGTCAAGGACGGCCAGTCCCGGTACCACAGCGGGCGGCGCACGCCGGCCTGGCGCAAGATGAAACTGCTGCAGCAGGAAGGGTTCGTCGTCGGCGGCTGGACCGAACCGCGGCTCAGCCGCCAGCATTTCGGCTCGCTCCTGCTGGGTCAATACGACGAAGATGGCGCGCTGCGGTGGGTGGGCAGCGTTGGGACCGGCTTCGATCAACCTGAACTCGAACGCCTGGCTGGACTCCTCGAGGCTCGCGCGCGCACGACGACGCCGTTTGCCGACGCGTTCAAGACGTCCACACCGGCCCACTGGGTGACGCCGTCGCTGGTCGTCGAGGTCCGCTTCACCGAGTGGACGGAGGAAGGCCTGCTCCGACATCCGGTGTACCTCGGGACGCGCAACGACAAGGCCGCACGCGAGATCCTGCAGAAGGCACGACCTGGCGCAGCGCCGCGGAGCACGCCGAAGACACAGGGCGTCTGGTTCCCGAAGACGCGGGCGACCAGACCCGAAGCCGCCCCACCCGCGGGCCGGGTCGCCGCGGGTGCGGGGAAATCAGCGCTGGCGGCGAAGAAGGCCCCCGCGCCCGCGTTGGGGCTGGACGACGTCGTGCGTCAACTGCATGAGCTCGAAGACACGCGCCGCGACGGCGACCTGCTGTTGCCCGACGGCGACAGGCTTCGTGTGACCAACCTGCGCAAGGTCTTCTGGCCCGATCTCAAGATCACCAAGGGCGAGTTGCTCCGCTTCTACGTGCGGGTGTCCCCATGGCTGTTGCCTGCGGTCTCCGATCGGCCGCTCGTCATGAAGCGGTTTCCCAACGGCGTCCACGGGCCCGCCTTCTATCAGCAGCGGCATCCCGAGAATCCCCCGCCGGGCGTGCGGCGCGAGCTGCTGCCGCCCGACATCGATCCGCCCGACGAAGACGGTCCGCGCGATCGCCTGATCGGGGGATCGCTCACCACGCTGCTGTACATGACGCAGCTGGCGGCCATCTCGCAGGATCCCTGGTTCTCCCGCGTGGCGCACGCGGCCGACCAGGACTATGCGGCCATCGATCTCGATCCCGACGACAGCGCGGACTTCGCGCGCGTGCTCGACGTCGCGCGCTGGGTGAAGGAGGAACTCGACCGCTACGAGATCCCGGCGGTCGCCAAGACCTCCGGGGCCAGCGGCCTCCATATCTACATCCCGCTCGGCCGTCGCACGACCTACCAGACGGGCCAGTTGCTCTGCCAGATGATCGCCACGGCGGTCGCCACGAAGCATCCCAAGGTCGCGACGGTCGAACGCGCGGTGAAGAAGCGGCCACGCGGCACCGTGTATGTGGACTACCTCCAGAACATCCTCGGCAAGACGCTGGCGACGGCCTACTCGGCTCGCGCGAGCGAGTATGCCGGCGTCTCGACGCCCCTCTCCTGGGACGAAGTGGCGCGTCCGGTCGATCCGCGCGATTTCACGGTGCGCACGGCCCTCGCGCGCTTTGCCGAGGTCGGCGACCTCTGGGCGCCCATCCACTCCGGCAAGCGGGTGGATCTTCGCGCGGTGCTGCGTGGCGGTCGTTAGAGCTGGCCGGTTCACGCGCACGCGATTCGCGCCGGCGCCCACCGGCTTTCTGCACCTGGGCCACGTCGTCAACGCCATCCACGTCTGGGGATTCGCCCGCATGACCGGCGCCGAGGTGCTGCTGCGCATCGAGGACCACGACGCCCAGCGATCACGACCGGACTTCGAAGCCGCGCTCCTCGATGACCTCGACTGGCTGGGCTTCGTGCCCGACCGGTTCCCGACGTTGGCGTTTCGCGCCGGGCGATGCGACGCGCGTCAGTCAGATCGCGCCGCGATCTACGCCGAGGTGGCCAGCACGCTGCTGGCGCACCGGCTCGTGTATGCGTGCCGATGCTCGCGGCAGGACCTGGCGGCCGGCGAATCGATCGACGCGCTGGACGGCGAGCGACGCTACGCCGGGACCTGTCGGGCCCGGAACGAACAGCCCGGGCCAGGCGTGGCGTGGCGGCTGAGACTCGAGCCCGCTGCCATCACGTTCGAAGACCTGCTGACGGGCGTGCACCTGCAGACACCTAGCAGCCAGTGCGGCGACGTCCTGATCCGCGACCGCCTCGGCAACTGGACCTATCAGTTCGCGGTCACGGTGGATGACCTGCAACAGGAGATCGACCTGGTCGTCCGGGGTCGCGACCTGCTCGCGTCCACGGGCCGCCAGATCCAGATCGGCGGCCTCATCGGCCGGCCCACCCCGGCCAGGTTCGCGCACCACTCCCTGCTGATGCAGTCCGCGACCCAGAAGTTGAGCAAGTCGGACGGAGCCACGGGCGTCCGTGATCTCCGGGCCGCCGGCTGGTCCGCCGCGCGCGTGATCGGCCACGCGGCATGGCGGGCAGGGCTCTCGCCCACCCCGGCGGATCTCACCGCGTCGGCGGCGGCCGCCCTGCTCGGTCAGGGCGTGCCGGCCCCACCCCGTGGTGCTACGCTGTAGCTTCAGCTCGCAGTCTGCCGGAGGTTCCATGCGCTTCGATCACCTCGGAGTTTCTACCGCGTTCGTCGTGATGGGCCTGGCCGCCGGTCTGGCCGCGACGCACGGATCCGCCTCGGCACCGACGCCGCCGCAGCAGGCCACGTTCCGTACGACGGTGGACCTGGTCGCCGTTGATGTCCAGATCGTGTCGCGCGATGGCACGCCCGTCCCGGGCCTGGCGCCCGAGAGCTTCCAGGTCACAATCGGCGGCAAGCGCCGGCGCGTGGTGTCGGCCGACTACATCCGCGCGTCGCGCGAGTTCGGCATGGGCGGCGAAGGGGCCGGCGCGCCGCCGCGCGTGATCGGTCAGGGCACGGGCAACGGCCGCATCTTCATGATCGCCGTGGACGTCACCAGCTTCAGCGTCGGCGCGTCCCGCGGCGTCGTGCAGGCCGCGCGCGGGTTCATCGAGCGCCTCGAACCGGAAGACGAAGTCGGGCTGATCGCCTACCCGGTCGGGCCCTCGATTGCCGCGACGACCGATCACGGCGCGGTGGCACGCCGGCTCGACACCATTGTCGGGCAGCAGCAGTCGCTGATGCAGACGCGCTTCAACCTCTCCGTGGCCGAGATCGTGGACATCTCCGCCGAGGCCACGCCGGGCCGGCAGGCGAACACCAATGACGCGTTCCGCCGCGTGCAGGAACGCGAGTGCGGCACGGTCAACGATGTGAGCTGCGGCGACCAGTTGTCCAAGGAAGCCGTGTCGATGGGCTACATGCTCGAAGGCCAGGTCACCGAGAGCCTGAGCCGGCTGCAGAGCGTCCTGGTGCAGCTCGGCCGGTATCCCGGCCGCAAGACCGTCCTCGTCCTGAGCGGCGGCATGCCGGCCGGCGATCGGCCCGGCGGCCGGCCGGGGCCGATGATCGAGCTGGCCAACGCCGTGGGCGAAGATGCCGCCCGCGCCAACGTGACGCTGTACGCGATTCACGTCAACTCCGACACGGTGACGAACATGTCGCCCGAACGCCGCCGCGCCGCGCGCCAGCCCGTGGATATGGAGCGGGAAAGCGCCATGCAGGGCCGCCTGCTCGATCAGATGGCCGGCGCCTCGGGCGGCACGATGCTGCGCGTGCTGGTCGGATCGGGCGAAGGGGCGCTCGAGCGAGTCCTGCGCGAGACGTCCTCGCACTACCTGCTCGGCATCGAGCCGGACGATGCGGACCGCGACGGCCGCCTGCGCGATCTGCGCGTGCGCGTGGCCCAGAAGGATGCGACGGTGCGGAGCCGGACGTGGGTGGTCGTGCCCAAGAAGCGCGTCTGAGGCGGGGCCCGGCGGCCCCTGAGCAGCCCGGGATGCTAGACGTTGCGGGTCCCGATGATCTCGCGTGCGGGCGTCCGGTCACCCGTGCAGCTAATCAACCGCGGCGCCTCCAGGAAGCGCACGTCATAGCCGAGACGCCGATACAGAGTCTCGATCCGCGCCGTGGCCTGGTTGACCAGCACCACGGGTCCGCGGTGCCGCGCCAGCCAGGCGGCCGTCCGCTCCTGATCGGCCCAGGAGAATCCGCCCCTGGCGTACTGGGTGAATTCCACGTCGTACGGCGGGTCGGCGTACACGAAATCGCCACGATCCAGCGGCACCGCCTCCACGTCGCCGGTCGTGAACGACCAGTCCGCGAAGACGCCCCGATACGCCGAGAAGTCCCTGACGTATCCGATGGTCGTGTACCGACCGAACGGCACGTTGAATCCGCCGCGGCTGTTGAACCGGCAGAGGCCGTTGTAGCCGGTGCGATTGAGGTAGTAGAACAGCCCCGCGGCTTCCGCCGTCTCGGCCTGCCCCGTCGTGATCAGCCGGTTGAAGCGATCCCGGTGGTGGTAGAACGCCGCTTCGTCATTCACCATCGCCAGGTCGATGCGCAGTCCCCGCTGGAGCCATCGGTAGAAGTTGATGACATGCGGATTGGCGTCGTTGAGCAGCGCTCGATCGGGCACCAGGCCAATCGCCACGGCCAGCCCGCCGCAGAACGGCTCGACCAGCCGCCGCTGCGCGTGTGCCTCCCACAGTGGGCGCAGGTGCGGCACCTGCCAGCGCTTGCCGCCCGCCCATTTCAGCGGCGGTCGCAGCGCGTTGGGACGTTCGGCTACGGCCATCGCGAGGCCAGTGTAGCCCGAGGCCGTAGGCAGGCTAGAATCGGCCGATGGTCGAATGGATAGGCGTCCTGGCCGGTGTGCTGACCACCGCGTCGTTCGTGCCGCAGGTCCTCCGGACGTGGCGACGCCGCTCGGCCGAGGACCTGTCGCTCTCGATGCTCGTCGCCTTCACCATCGGCGTGGTGGCTTGGCTGGCCTACGGCATGCTCTCGGCGCAGATGCCGGTCGTCGCCGCCAACAGCGTGATGCTCGTCCTGGCGTCGGCCCTGCTGGGAATGAAGCTTCGCTTCGGGTAGTTCCCGGGTTGTCGCTCCACGTCTCTGCAGGCTGTAACCTTCTTACATCCATCAGGATGACTAATTTCCGTCTCGGCCCCGCGGCGCAGCGGCGTCCCCTGGTCCGCGTCTTGCAAACTGCTACTATTCGAGTACTACCCTGATGGAAGGCACCACGTCCTCCGGCCTGCGTCGGCGCACCAACCGCGCCTCGGACCTGCTGTATCTGGCGCTCAGCGTCACGCTGGTGACCGTGGTGTTCCAGCTCTGGTCCTTCATGGTCCGGGGGGCGTTTCACTCGCATGACACCGCGGCCGTGCTGGCCGCGTCCTTCTTTCCTGTCGCAGCGCTGTCGATGTACACCCGCCTGGCGCTGGGCATGGGACCGATGCTGATTCAGCTGGGTGCCCTGGCCGTCGCCGTCCAGACCTTGCCGTCCTCGATGCCAGCCCCTGGCCTGACCACCCTGGTGGCCGGCGTGGTGGGCGCCCTCGGCGTGGCCATGCCGACCGGCCGCGGGACGATCGTGAAGGCGGGTGTCTGGGCGGGCGCCGCAGCGGCCGCCGTGTCGGCGGCGGCTGCGATGCCTGGTGGCAACATCGCGGCCGTGATGGCGGCCGTTCTCGGATCGCTGGTCGGGGGCGTGCTGAGCGCCGGCGCCGTGCTGGCCGCCAGTCCCTTCATGGAACGCGTGTTCCGGCAGGCGACCACGCTGACGCTGCTCGAGGCGTTGAGCTACGACCATCCGTTGCTGCGGCGCCTGATGACCAAGGCGCCTGGGACCTTCCTCCACTCGACCAATCTGGCGGTGCTGACCGACGCGGCCGCACGCGCCATCGGCGCCGACACGCTGACCGTGCGCGTCGGGGCGCTGTTCCATGACGTCGGCAAGACCGCCGCGCCCGAACACTTCGTCGAAAACCAGGACGACGACGGGCCGGATCACCTGTCCACCGCGGAACGGGCACGGGTCCTTCGGGCACACGTCACCGACGGCGTCGCGCTGATTCAGGAGTATCGGCTCGGTGACCGCGTGGCCGAGTTCGTGCGCGAGCACCACGGCACCTCGAAGATGCGGTCGCTCATCGAACGCGCGCGCCGCGACGGGGCCATCGATCCGGCCATGCTGCGTTATCCCGGACCGCGGCCGCAGTCGAAGGAGACGGCCCTGCTGATGATTGCGGACCAGCTCGAAGCAGCGGCACGTTCGACGTCGCTTCCCACGCTCGAGTCCTGCGTCGGCCTGGCGCGCAAGACGGCCGAGCGCATCAAGGCCGAAGGGCAGCTGGCCGAGAGCGGCCTCAGCCAGGATGAGATCGAAAGCGCGGTGCTCGCCTTTGCCGGCGTGCTACACGCGATTCATCACCGGCGCTTCGGCTACCCGGAACCCCAGGTCACCCGCCCACGCGCCCGCGTGATGGCGTAGTTGAGAAACACGCCGCACGTGCGCTAGGGTAGCGCCACGTATGCGCGCCTGGGAACTGCACCCGCGACCGGGATTCGAGGCGCTGACGCTCGTCGAGCGTGAGCCCGTCCCGCTCGGCCTCCGGGACGTCCGGGTGCGCATGCGCGCCGTCTCCCTGAACTATCGCGACATCGTGATCGCCCGCGCTGCCCAGACACGGGCGCGGACACCGCCGGTCATCCCGGGATCTGACGGCGCCGGCGAAGTGCTCGAGGTGGGTGCGGCCGTGCGCCGGTTGCGGCCTGGCGACCGCGTCGCCGGGCTCTTCTTCCCCACCTGGCTCGATGGCGAGATCTCGGCCAACCATCACGCCAGCGCCCTGGGCGGGTCGCGGGACGGCATGCTCGTCGAAGAGGTCGTCATGGACGAGACGGCGTGGACGGAGGTGCCGTCCCACCTGTCCTTCGAGGAAGCCGCGACCCTGCCGTGCGCCGGCGTGACGGCCTATCACGCGCTCTTCGAGAAGACGCGGCTCGGTCCGGGAGACACACTGCTCGTACAGGGGACCGGTGGCGTCTCGATCTTCGCCCTGCAACTGGCCAGGGCGGTGGGCGCGCGCGTCGTCGTCACGTCGCGCAGCGAAGCCAAGCGCGCGCGTGCGCTGGCCCTAGGCGCCGATCACGCCATCGACTACGTCGCGACGCCCGCGTGGGGTGAAGCGGCCTGGGTCTGGACCGGCGGCCTGGGTGTGGACATGGTGGTGGACGTCGGGGGGCCGGGCACGTTCGATCAGTCCGTCGCCGCGCTCCGGTACGGCGGGACCATGAGCCTGCTCGGCGTGTTGACGGGCGTCAAGGGCGAGATCAACACGTACGGCATCTTCCACAAGGCCCTGCGAATCCACGGCATCTACGTCGGGTCGGCGCGCATGTTCGAGTCGCTCAACCGCGCGATCACGGCCACGGCCCTCGTGCCGCTGGTCGATCGCGTGTTTCCGTTCGACCAGGTGCGCGCGGCGTACCAGTACCTGGCCAGCGGCCAGCACTTCGGCAAAGTCGTCATCGCCGTCTAGCGAACCTCCCCGCTTCATCCGCAAGTGCTCAAGCCGGCGCGCCGCGGGCCGATTCCGTGGATGTGCGGGCCTACGTCCTCTGCGCGGCGCTCGTCGTGCTGCTGGCCGTTTCGGGCCGGCTGACGTTCACGACACCGGCCTCGACGACGATCATCGGGACCTTCCAGTTGGAAGGTGGACATGCCTCGCGGCGCGAGCTGTGCTTTGCCGTCGCGCGCACCGGGACCATCCACATCGCCGTCGAGGCCGACACCCGCGAGCCCCTCGCCGTGATCGTGTCGGCCGGCGCCACGGTCGTCTCCGCGACCCGCGTCGTGGGGTCGGGCGAGGTGACGGTCACGGCCACGGCGTCGCTGGTCGCCTCTGCGCGTGAATGGGCCGTGAGCGTGCAGCCCTATGCCTCCGACGCCGAGGCCACAGGTCGCGTCACCGTGCGCGTTCCCGAGTCCGCGGCGTCGCACTCACGCCACGACGTTGATGGCTGGCTGGCCGCGCACCCGGCCGTCGCCTTTCACCTGACGTGGCGCGACGCGGCTGGGGCGCGGACCTATTCCGCCTGGCCCCGGGACATGCAGCAGCGACTCTGGCAGCTGGTCGATGACGCGCGGCGCGGGAGGGCCGCAGCCCCTCCGGACCCGCCGATGAATGCGTGGACGACCGAGGACGCGCGCGAGCTGTACCTCTCGACCGTCGCCGTTGCGCTCTCCGTCGCGAGCGCGCGGGGCGCGGCGTGGTCCGTCGCCGACCTCACCGAGGACGAGCTTCACGCGATCTTCAGCAGCGCCGCGGTGTTCTGGCGGGTGACAGGGGGTCAGATCTCTTTTCCACAGCCTTGAACAGGCCGGTGCCAGATCTCGGCTCGGAGTCCCTCGCGATATGCTGGCCGGGCTCGTCACGGCCCTGGAGGGTCTGCCATGCCGCGTCGCCTCGGATTCCTGCTGCTCGTCGCTCTTGCCCTGACGGCGTCGCGCCCACATGCGCGTGCTGACAAGCGTCTGTTCACGGACGCTTTCACACCGGCCGAGTTTGCGGCGAGGCGCGCACGGGTGATGGCCGCCGTCGGGCAGGGCGTGGCCGTCATCAGCGGCGCGACCGAACAGCCGAACTACGAGAAGTTCAAGCAGAACAAGCAGTTCTTCTACCTGACCGGCGTGGAGGTCCCGCGCGCGATCCTGCTCATCGACGGCCGGGCCCAACGCTCCACACTCTTCCTCCCGGCCCGGACGCCGGCGATGGATCGGTCCGAGGGCCCGCTGCTCGGTCCCGGCGCCGGCGCAGAGAGCCTCACGGGCATCGAGTCGGTCGTGGACCGCGTGACCTTTGACACGGCGATCAAGGCCATCGGCACCGACGCACGGATGATCTTCATGCCCTTCCGCGAGGAATCGGTCGGCGCCGTCGCCCCCGATCGCGTGCTGGCGCACGAGCGCGCCACTGCCGCCGACCCGTGGGATGGACGGAAGTCCAAGGAGACCGTGTTCAAGGAGAAGGTTCAGGCCGTGGCGCCGCGATTGGAGATCGCCGACCTCGATCCGATCCTGGACCGCCAGCGCCTCATCAAGAGCGCGGCCGAGATCGCCGTGCTTCGCGAATCCACCCGCATCGCCAGCCAGGCGATTCTCGAAGGCATCAAGGCGGCGAAGGTCGGCATGTACGAGTACGAAGTCGAGGCCGTCGCCGACTATGTCTTCAAGAAGTCCAACGCGATGGGCATCGGCTACTTCGCGCTGGTGGCGACCGGGACCAACGCCGCCTGGCCGCACTACCACGCGGCGCAGTCGCGACTCGAGGACGGCGACCTGGTGCTCTTCGACTACGCCCCCGAGTTCAAGTACTACACCTCCGACGTCACGCGGATGTTCCCGGCCAACGGCACGTTCTCGCCGCGGCAGCGCGAGCTGTACGCCGTCTACGTCAAGCTCTACCAGGCCCTGCTCTCATCGGTCGGACCCGGTCCGGCCGCGCCACGGCTCAAATCCGCGCACGACACGATGACCGCCATCCTCGCCGCATTCCCGTTCACCGACCAGAAGGTGAAGGACGCCGCGACGGCGTTCGTCGGCCGCTACGCGACCGTGCGCGGCAGCGGCAGCTTCGGTCACTGGGTCGGCATGGAAGCGCACGACGTGTCGGGTGGCGGCTTCGACGGCATCTACAAGGCCGGCATGGTCCTCACCATCGAGCCGGCGCTCACCATCCCCGACGAACGCATCTACATCAGGCTCGAGGACATGCTGCTCATCACCGAGACCGGTGTGGAGAACCTGTCAGCCGCCCTGCCGATGGAGATCGACGCGATCGAGCGCCTGATGCGCGGCGGCCGGTAGAGGGCCCTCCGCGTCTCCGCGGGCGCGTCTCCGCGTGATCACTGACTGTCCTCCGCGTGCAGCGAGTGCAGCACCCGATGAATCACCGGCGCAAGCACGACGCCTGAGGCCAGCACGAACACCACGCCGCAGACCATCGCATAGACGCCGGCGAACAGCTTCCCGCCGTCGGTGTGCAGGTCGCTCACCGGCCCCATCCCGCCAATCAGCATCGCGGCATTGAGGAACGCGTCGAGCCAGCTCATCCGCTCGGTCGTGTGGTAACCGTACATCCCCACGCCGAGCGCGAGGGCGAGGAGGACGAGGGCCGCGAGAATGTTGACGGACACGCGCCCGAGGAATTCGCTCTGCGAGGCGATGGGCTCTGACTTCGTGTCGAAGCGAAACAGCTCCATGGTGAGGTCTCCACTGCTACGATGCGCCCTGCCGGACGCCATCCCCGCATGAGACGCGCGCCGCGTCCAGAGGTCAACGACTTTCGCTTGTCTGGGCGGCGCCCTCGCCAGGCGTTTGACTCCGCCGCGACCCGGCACTATTCTCGCCGCCACACCATTCATTTGGCGAGGAGCATCCCATGCAGACCCGCTTGTCCCTTGGACTCGTCGCGGTGGCCATCGTCGGGGCGATGGCCGCCCCGCGCGCCCACGCCCAGACCGTCACCGGCACGATCCAGGGCACGGTGACCGACGCCACCGCGGCCGTCCTGCCCGGTGTCGTCATCGTCATTCGCAACGTCGAGACCGGCGCCGTACGCGAGGCGACGACCAACGAGGTCGGGTTCTACTCCGCGCCGTTCCTGGCGGTCGGTACGTACAGTCGCGTCGGCCCGCCTCAGCGGGTTTGCCACGGTCGTACGCGAGAACATCGAGCTGGGCTTGAATCAGACGCGGGTCGCGGACTTTCAGTCTGAAGCCGGCCAGCGTGGCCGAGACGGTCACGGTCGCCGGCGCGTCGCCGCCCGATCAACACGTCGAACGCCGAAGTGAAAGGGACGCTCACGGCCGAGCAGATCATCGACAAGCCGACGGCTCAATCCCGGCAGCTTCCTGTCGCTCGCCGAGATCTTCCCGGGCTTCCAGGAGAATCCGACGTGCGGGCAGAACAACCCGACCGCCTCGTCCGGGTCGTCGATCAACTTCAACGGCACGGGCACGCGCGGCGCGACGTTCCAGATCAACGGCGTCAACAACGACGACTCGTCCGAGAACCAGAACCGGCAGGGCGCGGCGCTCTCGACGATCAAGGAGTTCCAGGTCATCACCAACACGTACAGCGCGGAGTTCGGCCGCGGGTACGGCGCCGTGGTGCTGGTGCAGACCAAGTCGGGCACGAACCAGTGGCGCGGCGACGCGTACGAGTTCATGCAGGACGGCAACGACCTGACGGCCCTGCGCCGGTTCACGACCGTGAAGCCGGACAACCAGCGGCATCAGTTCGGCGGCACTGCGGGATTCCCGATCCGGAAGGACCGGCTGTTCGGCTTCGTCGAGCTTCGATCGCACCAAGCTGGACGGCACGCTGAACTACGCGCGCGACCTGTTGCTTCCCGAGCGAACGGACGCCGCGACTCACGCGCGGCAATGACACGCCGGCCAACCGCGCCTGGATCCAGTCGATCATCGACCGCTATCCGACCAACGCGACACCGAACGACCCGCGGAGCAATCGCACCTACGCGACCGTGATCGGGTTCAACTGGCCCGACGAGGACTACTCAGGGCGCCTCGACTGGCAGCGCGGCCCGGACAACCTGACGGGGCGCTATCAGTACACGCATCAGGTCCGCGAGACCGACGACGTCATCGTCGGGGAGCAGGCGCGGCAGGACAACCGGCAGCAGAACCTCGGCGTGACCTGGACGAAGATCATGCAGCCGAACATGGTGGCCGAGCTCCGCTACGGCCTCGGCATCCGCGACACCAACGTCAACATCGCGGCCGGCAACGACGACGCCGATCGTGCGGTTCACCGGCTCGCCGGTGTCCGGCACGATTATCGGCAACGCGGGCAGCTTCCCCATCCTCCGCGACCAGCTCGACAACCAGTTCGTCTACAACCTCTCGTGGTTGCTCGGATCGAAGCACTCGGTGAAGAGCGGGGTCGATGTCCGCCGGCAGCATCTGGACGACTTCGCCGACAGCAACTCGCGGGGCCTGTGGACGTTCAACCGCGTGTGCGGCGGCGTGACGTACAACACGGCCTACGACGCGTTCCTCGACGGGTGCATCGCGTCCTACGCGACGGCGTATGGGCCCTTCTTCCTCGAGAACCGTATCCAGGAAACGAACTTCTACGCTGGAGGACAACGTCCGGGTGCTGCCCACCCTCACGCTCAATCTCGGCTTCCGCTACGAGCTGGTCTCGGCGCCCAAGGAGAAGGAGGGCCGGCTCGACTACGGGTTCAAGGCCGACACCGACAACTACGAACCGCGACTCGGGCTGGCGTGGGCGCTGCCAGGCGGCGAGGGCTGGCGGCGGCTGCTCTCCGGCGCCACCACGGGTGACGCCTCCCTGCGCGGCGGCTACGGGCTGTACCACGGGCGCATCTTCCAGTCGGTGTTTTCGCAGAACGGCGCGAGCCTGCGGACCAATCCGCCGAACTCGCTGGCGCGGACGATCTCGACGACACCGGGCATCCTGAACGTCTCGGATCCCACGCTCGGCTTCGTCTTCGTGCCTGGGCCCCAGACGGTCCGCCATTCGATCACGATCGCGGCCGAGGACCTCGGCATGCCGTACACGCACCAGTGGAGCATGAGTTACGAGCGCAAGATCCCGTGGGACTCGAGCCTGCGCCTCACCTACAACGGCAACCACGCGATGGGCACGCTCAAGTACTCGCTCGGCAATCTGCCACAGTCCCCGCTCGTCGGGCCCGTCCTCGTGGTCAATCACGCCGAACAACGCGCCGGCCACCGGGGCGCCCGACCTGCGCGGCAAGACGATCGATCGGGTCGCCGCGGATCTGCAGTGCGCAGGCACGGGGTTCATCCCGGGCGTTGCCGTGAATGCCACCTGCCCGGTGGCCGTGCCCCTCGGCGACAACGAGATCAGCCTGCGTGTGCCGCGGACCAACGAGCGCCGGCCCGATCCGCGCTACACGTCCAACCTCGTCGTGAGCAACGACGCGGAGTCCTGGTATGACGGCGTGCAGGTCGAATGGGTCAAGCGCCTGAGCGCCGGGGCGTCGTTCACCACGAGCTACACCCGCAGCCGGTCGCTCGACACGACGTCGGAAGCCACGTTCGTCGGTGCGGGCGACTCGAACCAGCAGGGGCCCGACGCGAAGTACGCGAAGGGCTACTCGCGCTTTCACACGCCGCACCGGTTCAGCTTCAACGGCAGTTACCAGCTGCCCTTCTGGAAGAACCGGACGGACATGGTCGGAATGCTTCTGGGCGGCTGGCAGGTCTCCGGGGTGGTGAAGCTCGCCTCGGGCACGCCGTTCACGCCGACGCAGACGGGCCTCGATCTCAACTTCGACGGCTTCGCCGAAGCCCGCCCGGTCGTCGTCGATCGCGCCGTGCTGGGTCGATCGGTGGACGACCCGGCCACGGCCGCGACGGTGTTTCCGGTCACCGCGTTCCGTGCGTACCGGCTCGGCGACACCATCGCGGACGTCGCGCCACGCAATTCGCTCTTCGGCGACGGCGTGGACAACGTGGACTTCGGGCTCTACAAGAACTTCCGCATGGCCCGTGGCCGCGCGTTCAGCCTGCGCATCGAGGTGTTCAATCTGTTCAACACGGTGCAGTACGGCTTCCCGGTCACGGACATCGGCAGCGCGACGTTTGGTCAAATCAACGGCACCCACTCGCTCTACAACCCGCGGACGATGCAGATCGCGTTCCGGTATCGGTCCTAAGGGGTCAGACGGGGGTCAGACCGCGGTCTGACCCCGGTCTGACCCCCGTCTGACCCCATCCGCGTTGCCCGCGCGCCGGGTGCGCGGTATGCTGCCGATATGGTTCTGGAAACATTAGCCAGACTAATGCACAGACGACTGGGGCGGCCATGAAAGAGACGCCAACTATCGTCGAGTACGGCGTGGAGATCACCGCCGAGACGATGATCGCGCCGCCCGACGCCGAGACACTCGACCTGGAAGCCGGGCACCCGGGACTGGGCGACGACGCGTACGTCCAGCGACGGCACGAGCTCTTCGCCGTGTGCCGGCGTCACCGGCTCGAGCGCCTCGGGCCTCCGGTCATCGCCTATACGGACGAAGAAATCCGCATCTGGCGCGACGTCAGTCCGAAGCTCGACGTGCTGCACCAGACGCACGCGAGTGGGATCTACCTCGACGCCAAGCGCACGCTCGGCATCAGCGCGCACCAGATCCCGCAGCTGCGTACGCTGAGCGCGCAGGTGCAGGCCGAGTCGGGCATGCACCTGGTCCCCGCTGAAGGACCCATCCCCTACCGGACGTTCTACAGCTACATCGCCGATCGCGGGTTCCCCGTCACGCAGTTCATCCGGCACGGATCGCATCCGGAGTTCACGCCCGAGCCGGACATGATTCACGATTGCCTCGGGCACGTGCCGCCGCTGATGAATCACGACTACGCGGCACTGCTGACGCGCATCGGCCAGGCGGCGATGGCGGCGACAAAGGGCGAGCAGGTGCTGGCCCTCAAGCGCCTCAGCTGGTTCAGCATCGAATTCGGCCTGATGGCCGAGCACCAGGAGACGAAGGTCTTCGGCGCCGGCATCCTCTCCTCGACGAGCGAGATCCCGTTCTCGCTCTCGGATCAGGTCGAGCGCCGGCCGTGGGTGACCGACGAGGTCATCGCCACCGACTACGACCCGTCGAAGATGCAGTCGCGGCTGTTCGTCATCCCCTCGTTCGCGTTCCTGCGTCACGAGGTCGAACAACTCGTGCGGCGCTTCGGACTCGACCTGCCAGGCGGACGGCCGACGTCCTAGACTAGGCTAGGCGCGTTCGCGCTTCCCTCCTCACGATCCATCGTGTACGCTCTGCCGCGCTGCGCAACGGCTGGCCGTATACCAAGGAGTCAGTGAGATGTCGGATCGGGACGACGCCGGGTCGAGCACGCCCCTGCACATGCAGCTGATCCAGATGAGCACGGGCTACTGGCTCTCCCGCATCGTCTACATGGCGGCCAAGTTGAGCCTCGCCGACCATCTTTCTTCCGGACCGAAGAGCGCCGCCGAGCTGGCTGGGCCAACCGGGACGCACGCCCGCTCACTTCATCGCCTGATGCGCACCCTGGCCAACTTCCGGATCTTGTCGGAAGGCGAGGACAGTCGCTTCGGATTGACGCCGCTCGGCGAAGCACTCAAGACCGGGGCACCGGGGTCGGCGCGCGCGAGCGTGCTGGCGTTTGGGGGCGACTGGTCCTGGCGGGCCTGGGAGCAGTTTCCACACTCGATCGAGACCGGCCACACGGCGATGGAAAAGGCCATGGGCGTGCCGCTTTTCGACTTCCTCGCGCAGCACCCCGAAGAGGCGTCGCACTTCAGTGAAGCGATGGTCGGGATTCACGGCAGTGAGCCCCCGGCCGTCGCGGAGGCGTATGACTTCTCGCGCTTCCGGACGATCGTGGACGTCGGCGGCGCCACCGGCCACATGCTCGCGCACGTCCTCGCGCGCCACACCGCCCCCCGTGGCGTGCTCTTCGATCGGCCGCACGTCGTCCGTGACGCCCCTGCGTTGATTGCGGCGCGCGGCCTCACCGGCCGCATCACGATCGAACCGGGCGACTTCTTCGAGCGCGTCCCGTCGGGCGCCGACGCCTACATCCTGTCGCACATCATCCACGACTGGAACGAGGATCAGTGCCTCACGATCCTCGGGAACTGCCGGCAGGCCATGACACCCGGCAGCACGCTCCTCATCGTCGAGTTCGTGCTGCCGCCGGGCAACACGCCGCACTTCGGCAAGCTGGCCGACATGGTGATGCTGGCGATCCCGGGCGGAGAAGAACGCACGGAGGAGGAGTACGCGGCGCTCCTCGACCAAGGCCGGATTCGCGCTCACACGGGTCGTGCCGACGGCGTCACCGGTCAGCATCGTCGAGGCAGTCGTCGCGGAGGACCGGACCGCCTAGTGTGCTGAGTCAGAGATTCGCCGTCGAATTCCGGGCGGGGCATCCCGCCTCGCGGCGTTGCTCGTCGTTCAAATAGCCCCACTATTCTCACGCCTCGCGCCTGGCGATCCGGGCGCCGCGCCCGGAATTCCTCCGCGAATCTCTGACTCAGCACACTAGAACCCCGGCAGCCAGCCGAAGAGGTTGCGGGCGATCTCCGGAGACAGGCAGAACGCGCTGAACGCGAGGAGGCACACCGACCAGTAGCGCGTGGTTGCGGTGGCGATGAACTGCCGGTCCTCGCGGGTCCTGGCCGCCGCCCGGGCGCGGCGCGTGAGATGCGCGACCGGGACGACCGCGGCGACAGCGGCGACCGCGTAGTAGACGAGCCAATGGCGGACGTCGGGGCTCGCGACGGCGGTTCTGGCGGACAACACGCAGAAGGCCGCCCACCCTGCCCAGAAGACACACTGGACGGCCTCGTTGGCCAGCCTCGCCGGCGCGTAGGCCGGGCTGGTGTGCTTGAGCGCGACCATGACCGGCAGCATGACGGCTGCCAGCAGGTAGGGCGCGATCCAGCTCCACACGAGCAGTTTGACGAGGAACCCCCAGAACATGGCCGTATCGGGGCAATCGGCCAAGGGCGATGAGAGTTGAGGAATGCCGTGGGTCGATGGCCTCGAAGTGTTCTATAACGGGTGACATGCCATCTCTCCTTTCGACCGTCGCTCTGGCCCTCACCGTCGCGCAACTGGCCGCGCAGGTGACATCACAGGCGCCCGTTGCGGGAGGCCAGGACTCTGCCCGACGCGCCGAGCTCGTCAGACGGTCCGAGGCCGCGATTGCGGAGCTGCAGACGACCCTGCTCACGCGGCTGAAGGACGCGCTTGGTGCGAGCGGGCCGCAGGCGGCCGTGACGGTGTGCCGTGACGAAGCGCAGAAGCTGACGGCGTCCATTGGGGCCAAGCACGCGCTGCAGATGGGACGCACGAGTGATCGCGTGCGCAACAGCGCCAACGCGCCGCGGCCCTGGGCGGCCGCTCACGTGGCCGCCTCGGCCGGCATCAAGCTCGCTGACGCCACGCCTGCGGTGATCGACTTGCCGGCTGGTGGTGCGGGTGTGCTGCGGCCGATCGGCACGGCGGAGTTCTGCGTGATGTGCCACGGCCAGCGCGACGCGGTCCAAGGCGTCATCGGCCCTCTCCTCGCGGCGTCTTATCCGAACGACCGCGCCGTCGGCTTCGCCCCGGGCGACCTGCGCGGCTGGTTCTGGGTGGAAGTGCGCTGACTTACTAGTCCAACGGCGCACGGCCGACACCGGCCAGCGCTGGCCTCTCCCCAGCGTTCGACGCGATCAGGACGAAGTCACTGACGCGGCTCGCTCCGTCTCGCCGCGCGGGCGGGGAATGGGCTGTTAGGCGACGCAGAGGCCCGGCACGGCCACCTTCTGGAAGAGGTGTGGCGAGGCCACGCTCGACGAAGGGTATGCCTCCAGACTGGCGCGAAATTCCGGATGAGAGAACGCGTTCCGGAACGCGGCGACCGAGTCCCAGACGGCGTAGTTGAAATAGGTGGCATTGCTGCCCAGGGCGCGGTGCAGCTGCGTCGAGATGAAACCAGGCTGCTGTTTCATGAATGCGGCGTCCGTCGCCCATGCGCCGAGGAATGCCGGCTCGTCCTGGATGGCCAGGGTGAACAGGTTGACGAGCACGACGGGCGCGACGTCGAGGGCGAGTTGCCGGTCGATGGGAAACTCAGGGTCGAGTGGGCGCAACAGCATGGCGGGCTCCCGAAGGATGTGGTTAGATGGACTTCAGTCTACTGGACGTCAGCATTTCAAATTGACACCATGATGTCAATTGAGGGCTACGGCGACGCATGCCGACCATCAAGCGCTCGAAGGGCGGCGACGCCGTCACCGACCTCGTCCTCGACGTATTCGGCCTCAACGGCCAGCTCCTGACCGCCGGCGACAGGCTCGTGGCCAGGCTCGGCTTGACCAGCGCGCGATGGCAGATCCTGGGAGCAATCGCCTACGCCGCGCACCCGCAGCCGGTCGCGTGGCTGGCCAGGAATCTCGGTGCCAACCGACAGAACGTTCAACGCATCGTCAACGATCTCCGGACCGCCGGCCTCGTCGCGCTGGAGGCCAATCCGCACCATCGCCGCGCCCAGCTCGTCGTGCTCACCGACCAGGGACGCCGGACCTATGAACAGGCCATGCGCCTGCAGGCACCGTGGGTCAGTACGCTGGCCGAGGGCCTGCTGGTGCGCGACATCGAGAACGCGCGGCAGGTCGTCGCGGCGCTGCGCCGCCGCCTCGAGGCGCTCAGCCCACGGCCGAAGTAGCCGCCGGTCTGGGTGCCGCGGCCGTGCGGGATGTCCTTTGAGAGACCACCGCCCGCCGGCGTTCGACGAGGTCGTCCCGAACCGCCACGGGTCCGCGCGATCGAAACTACTTGCCGGACACGAGCGCCTGGAGGAAGGTCAGGCTGTCCTTGCCGTTGAACTCCTTGGCCAGCGCCTCCCGCCACCGGGCGAGGTCGAACCCGGCGTCGCGGAGGAGCCTGGCATTGACGTCGCGCACCGCAGGCGTTGCTGCCATGGCGTAGTGCACCGCGGTGCGTCCCTTCGCGTCGGTAGCGTTCAAGTCTGGCTTGGTCGCGAGCATCGCCCGCAGGGCACCTGGATGGCGGCAGGCCGCGGCCGCCATCAGCGGACGCACGCGCCCGGCCTCGTCGGCGAGCTCATTCGGATCGGCCCCGCCCCCCAGCAGCAAGGTGACCACCTCGCCCATCGCCGGCTCGCCGTCGCACTTGGCCATCGCGGTGCTCAACGGAAGAGACCCCACGGCATGGCGCTCCTTCATCGGGGCCCCAACGAGCAGGAATGCCCGGATGTGGTGCGGCGAGATCGGACCCGGAATCATCAGATAGATGACCAGCGCGTCGGGCGTCGCGGCCATGCCTTGCTGGGTGAGCCACGTGGCGGCCTCGCTCCGGGTCTTGAAGGCGGGCGCCCCGGACGTTTGCGCGGCCTGCGCCTGGACTGACAGGTGACCCGCCACGAGGACGGCAAGGCAGACGACGAGCGCAGTGACCGTGCGACGAGATCTCATGGCACCCCCGGGTCGCCAGCCTACCATGCGTCCCGCGTGGGATAACCGCGTCTCAGGCGCCACGAGCCGCGGCCCTACGGCTGCGGACCGCGCGCAGGTAGCCGCGGGACCCGGCCGTCCATCATCGCCGCCTGCCAGGCAAACGTCGCCATGACGATCGCCTGCTGCTTCAGCTCGACCTCGCTCATCCGCTCCGGGAAGTCGGCGTTGGTGTGGCGCGTGCGCTCGTCGTACGCGTCGAAATCCTTGATCGCGTTGAAGGCCGGCATGCCGGCCTGCACGAAGGGCACGTGATCGGTGGACCCGATGCTCTCCATCACGTTCATCGTGGCGCCAAGATCCCGAAGGGGCGCGAGCCAGCGATCGAAGAACATCTTCGCCGCTTCGTTCTGCTCCATGTAGAAGCCCAGCGTGCGCCCGCTGCCCGGATCGTCGTTCAGGTAGACCTGCAGCTTCGCCTGCGCCTCGGGCGTGGCCAGGTGCTTCGCGATGTATGCGCGGGCGCCGAGCAGACCCTGCTCTTCGCCGCTCCAGAGCGCCACCCTGATCGTCCGTCGAGGCGCGGCGCCTGTGGCCCGGAGGATCCGCATCGCCTCCATGACCGCCACCACGCCGTCGGCGTTGTCGGTGGCGCCGTTGGCCGTGTGCCACGAGTCGAGGTGCGCGCCGAGGAGCACGTATTCATCGCGCACGGCCGGATCGGTTCCGGCGATCTCCGCGATCACGTTGTAGCTGTTGCGGTCGGTCTCGTGGTACCGCGTGCGCGATTCGACGGTCATCGAGACCGGCTGTCCGGCCGCGGCGAGGCGCGCCATCATGTTGTACTGCTCGGTCGCGACGACGATCGCCGGCACGGTGTCGCGGGTGGTGGCGCGGTTGCCGAGCACGCCGACCGTGCCGTCGCGGTAGGTGCTCGGTCGAATCGTGGCGCCCGCGCCGAACTTCTGCAGGAGCGACGCGAGTTCGCGCGCAGGGATCGGGGCGCGCGCCGTGGGCAACGACGGATTCCCTGTCGCCACGGGAGAGTCTGCGAGTCCGGGCTGCGGGCGATCCCGTTCGACGAACGTCGTCCACGGGCGGATGCGTCAGGACGATCGCCCCCTTCAACTCGTTCCCCATCGCCGCGACTTGCGCCGCCGTCTTGTTGCCGAGGTAGACGACCCGTCCCTTGAGTGCGCCCGCCGTCGACGGCGTCCACGCGTCGGGATACGCGATGAGCGGGAAGTAGCGCGGCTCGGTCATCGCCGCGTACATGTGCTCGAGCTCCCATCCCGTCCCGAACTCGAATGCCTCCAGTCGCGCGTTCGCGAGGCCCCACTCGGCGAACCGATCGCGGGCCCAGTTCGCGGAACGCAGGTGCGCCGGCGATCCGGTCAGTCGGGCGCCAATCCCATCGGTCAGGGTCAGAAACAGCGAACGTGCCGCGGAGCGTTCCAGTCCCTCCGCGCGGACACGCGCCAGAGTCGCGTCCGCATCGGGGCGCTGGGCGATCACCGCGAACGGCGCCAGGGCAAGACCAAGTACGGCGACCAGCGTCGCACGGACCAGAACCCGGAATGGTTTGGACATGGTGCAGATGATAGCCCCGGAACGGGAGAGCCCGTGCCGGCCTGGCCGGCACCGGAGTACCAGCGGCGCTCGGGACGAATCAGCTCACGGCTGCCGCTTGGCCGGATCCGAGTAGTTCACCATCCAGTTGATCCCGAACCGGTCCGTGAGGCTGCCGAAGTAGTCGCCCCAGAACTGGTCGGCGATGGGCATCGTGACCGTGCCGCCCTGCGCCAGGGCGCCGAACACGCGGTCGGCCTCCGCGCGGCTGTCCGGGTGCACGGAGATCGAGATGTTGTTCCCCTCGACGCGGACCGGTCCCATGCCCTCGAGCATGTCGCTCGCCATGATCATTTGGCCGTCAGGCAGTCCGAGGCCCACGTGCATCACGCGGTTCTTCTGTTCGGGCGTGAGCGCGAAGCCGTCCTGCTGGGGCATCGAGCCGAACCGGTGGAACTCGGTCAACTTCCCGCCCAGCGCTTTCTCGTAGAAGCGGAAGGCTTCCTCGGTCGTGTTGCTGAAACTGAGGTACGGATGAATCTTCATCGTGGTTGGTGCTCCAGTCTGGAATGCGCGGCCAGCCGTCGCGCCCGGTCGCCGCGGTGGGAGCGTTCAGGATGCCATTCGCGCGGCGGGGGCTGCAACCCCCCGGTCGCACGAGCGCTCTGGGGCACCGTGAAGCAACAGCGCGCTGCGACCCGATCAGCGACTTCAACGGCAGCCGCGGTCCCGTCGGCGTCGTTCGGACCGCACGGGAGCTCGCCGCTATCCCGACGGCGTTCACCCGGCCGCCCGACGTGATCACAAGTCCGTCATCGCTCAAGCTCGGTCGCGGCGTCTCCGATTGCCTGCAGGGACCTTCCAAGGACATCCATGCCGTACGCGTCCGTCACGCCCTTCACGCGCAGCCGCCGTCTTACGCCGCGTCTCGAGGCCCCCACGCCGCTCCTGGGCCGAATTCGTGAACTCGGGCTCGAGGGGCGGATTCGCGATGTCAGCTTTGGCGGGTTCACGATTGACGTGACCGCGGACGTCGCCGTCGGCCAGGAACACAGCGTCGAGTTCGTGTGCGACGAAAGCCTGCAACTCACGTTGCGTGGGCGTGCGGTCTACTGCCGGGCCACCAACGGCACCGGCGGCCAGACGCCTTTCTTGGCCGCGTTTGCGTTCACCGAACGGGGCGAGCGGCCCCGCGAACTGGTGTCGGCCCTTGTCCAGCGCGTGTTGCGTGGCAGCTCACGAGAGTGGGTGGATGCCATCGCTAGTCGGGCCTGAACGGAGTCGCGCGCCGCACCTCGCCGTTCGGCCTCTAACGGAGAGTGCTGGCCCCTGCGGGAGGAGTCACCGCGCCCTGCCGTAGGACGCGCCCCCTGAACCGGATCACCGCGCCGAGCAGGTCCCGGCTCCATCGACTCGCCGACGTCGCGCGCGGGCCATGCCGGCGGCCGCTGTCAATCCCAGCCCCGTGAGCACGAGCGACGAAGGTTCGGGCACGGTCGCGACCGCCTCCGGCACATACCGGTTGTCGAAGATGAAGAGGTCCGGGATGCTGATCGAGTAGCCGTCAGGCAGATTGAACACGGGCCCAGTCGTCGGGAACTCCAATGTGTGGGCGAAGTCGATTGAAGCGGTTGACGGGGCCAACCCTCGCCTCGCCGTCGCTGCGAGGCCGATCGACAGTTGAAGAATGTGCGTCGCGCTCACGTTGAAGAGCGCGGTCGGGGTTGTGATCAGCGTCGACAGGGAGAGACTCCCGTCTGGCGCCGCCGCGAAGCCAGCCAGCAGCCCGGTGCCTGGCAGGCCGAACCTGATGGCGCCCGTGCCGAACTGGCGCGCATTCACGTTGATTCCCCAGCCGGCCAGAGATGGATCCGACGATTCGGCGTCGCCCGACAGGAGAAAGTTGAGACTGATCGGGATCGACGACGGCCCACCCTCCGGGGCGGTAATCGTGAACGTCGACCTCATCTCGGCGAACGCCGCGCTGCCGGCGCCGGAGCCAGGGCCGCCAGTGCCAAACGCAGTGGCCGCCGCGCCGATGGCTCCGGGACCGGCAAACGCCGACGCACTCGCGGCCCCCGTCGAGCCGCCGTTGCACAGCCACGAGCCGCCCGCGGCCACCGGAGCGGCGCTCACCGTGTTCGACAGACCGGGCCGACAAATGCCGTCCAGATCGTCGAATCGTAGGGTGAACGCCGACCCTTCGACGGGCCGCGCCGTTGCGGCCACAACGGCCAAGCCCAGAACACACACGATTCTGCTTTTCATGTCATCCTCTGATTCCCGCACTGACCCGATCGCAGGCCCAGAGGTACGTGGCGCAAATCCCGAAAAAGTGGCTCAGCGGCCTTAGAATGCGACCGAGCCATGAGCACCGATGTCTGGGAGGAAGCTCGGCGCGTCTACTTCGAGCTCTTCGAGGCAAGCGACGCTGAGCGTGCGGCCCGCCTCGCAAAGTGTGGCGCGGACGTCCGCGCCGAGGTCGAGTCCCTTCTTCGTGCCGATCGGGACGCCGGCTCGTTTCTCGAACGCGCACCGAGCGAAGGGCTCCCCCTCGGGGCGCGATGCGGCGCGTACCGGATCCTCGAGGTCGCCGGCCGGGGCGGCATGGGCATCGTCTATCGCGGCTGCCGCGATGATGGCCAGTATCAGCAGGACGTCGCGATCAAGTTGATGACGGACTCGCTGGTCAGTCGCGATTCAGCGCGGAGGTTCGCGACCGAGCAGCAGGTGCTCGCCGGGCTCCGGCATCCCAACATCGTTCGCCTGCTCGATGGCGGCATCGTCGGCGATCGGCAATACCTGGTGATGGAGTTCGTCCGCGGCCAGCCACTCGGCGAGTGGACGAGAGTGGCGGGGCGCACGGACACCCAGATCCTCGAGGCCTTTTCGACGATCTGCCGTGCCGTGCACTACGCACACCAGAACCTGGTCATCCATCGCGATCTGAAACCGGGCAACGTGCTAGTGCAGGACGACGGAGAGCCGAAGCTGCTCGATTTCGGCATCGCGAAGGCGATCGACCCCGTGGCCCCGGACCTGACCGCGGCGTTGGGCCAGCGACTGACGCTGGCCTACGCGAGTCCGGAGCAGGTGAAGGGACTGGCTGTCACGCTCGCGAGTGACGTGTACTCACTGGGCACGCTGTTGTACGAGATGCTCGACGGCCAGCCGGCGCAGGCCGTGACCGGCAAGACGCTCGACGCCGCCATCGCCACCATTTGTGAGAGCCCGCCACGGCGTCTGTCGAGAAGGGCGCATCGACGGCAGGTGGATCTGGATTCGATTGTCGCCAAGGCGATGCACAAGGATCCGTCCGGCCGTTACGCCTCGGCGCGGGAGCTGGCGGAGGACGTCGATCGGTATCGCCAAGGCCGTGCCGTCCTGGCGCGTGACGCCACGCTGCGGTATGTGCTGGCGCGGGCCGTCGCGCGGCACAGAACGGCGACGGTCGTGGCGGCCGCGGTCGTGATCCTGCTCGCGCTCGCGGCGTCGCTGACGGTCCGACAGGCCCACATCGCCGAACGTGAGGCCACGCTGGCCGAGAGCCGATTTCAGACCGCGCAGAAACTGGCGCGCGTGCTGATCGTGGACGCGCAACGTGATCTGGGCAATGTGCCTGGCGCGCTCGAGGCCCGAAGGATGCTGGTGCGCAAGGGACTCGAATATCTCGAAGCGCTCTCGAAAGACGCGGCGGGCGATGTGGCGTTGCGGCGTGACATCGCATTCGCCTACGGGCAAGTGAGCCAGGTGCAGTGGAATCAGAACATCGCACATCTCGGCGACGCACCAGGGGCCGCCCAGAGCCTAACGTCGGCGCTGGCGCTCTGGCGGCAGCTCTTCGCCGAGTCGCCTTCGCTCGCGCACGCGCAGGGCCTCGTCTTCGCGCTCAACGGACTCGGCAGTCTGCGGGAAGTCGCCGGCGACAAGGACGAGCAGATGCGCCTCGCGCGGGAGGCCGTCGGTGTGGCCGAACGATTCGAGCACGCCTCGCAGTCCGATCCGGCAGCGTTGCTGCTTCTGGCCAACACAAGGTTCTCGATGGCGCTGGCCGTGCGCCTCTCCGACCACCCTGGTCGTATCCAGGCCTGGGCCGAGGCGCTGCCCGTCTATCACCGGTTGTTGAGCCTCAAGCCGACGGACTCGGATTCGATGCGCAACGTGGCGTTGGTAGAGAAGTACCTCGCCGGCGTCCTTCACAATGCGGGCCGCAGCCGTGAGGGTCTGCCTCATGCCGAGCGTGCACTCGCCCTGGACGAGAAGCGCGGGGCGCTCATGGCCGGTAACCGGCAGACGATGCTCGACCTGGCCATCGATTACAGTCAACTTGGGTCGATGCACTCCGCTCTCGGTGACACGGCGAAGGGTGTCGAGTTGTTGCGCGAGAGCCTGCAGATCAGACGACAGTTGGCCGAAGCCGACCCGAAGGATATGCGCGTGAAAGACCGTCTCGGGTTTGCGCTGCAGGAGCTGGGGCACCGCTTGATTGACCACGGCCAACCTGAGGCCGCGATGCCGTACCTCCGCGAGTCGGTGGGGATCCTGAAGACGTTGCCGCCATCGGCGAACGTGGACCTCATGCTCGGCACGGCCTACCACGACATCGGCTCGATCCTCTTCAGCAGCCGCAGGAAGGGCGAGGCGTGTGTGGTACTGGAACCTGGCCGCGGAACAGCTGAAGGCGGCGCCGGAGGGCCAGCCCGAAGCGAGGCAGCTTCGCAACGCCCGCGAGGGCGTGCAGGCGTGCGGCGCAGCCGCTAGCGCGCGGGTGCCTCGCCCGTGAGCCGGCGATAGAGCCAGGCACGCGCCAGCGACCACTGGCGCTTGACGGTCGCCGGCGAGGTCTGGGTCACGAGCGCCGCTTCGTCGATCGACAACCCTGCGAAGAACCGGAGTTCGAGTGTCCTCGCCGACGCGGGATCGATCCGTTCGTACTCGGTGAGCGCGTCGTGCAGGTCGATGACGTCCAGCGCAGGGTCGATCGCGACCGTGACGAGGGAGATGTCTTCGGGCACGACGCCGTCGCCCCGCTTCGCCGATCGCCGGCGCCGCGCTCGATCGACGAGGATCCGCCGCATCACGTTCGCGGCCGCGCCGAAGAAATGCGCACGCCCATTCCATCCCACCTGGGTTTGATCGACGAGCCGCAGGTAGGCTTCGTGCACCAAGGCCGTGCACGGCAGCGTCTCGGCGCGCTCGTTGCGGAGATACCTGAGGGCGATCGCCTTGAGTTCCTCGTAGACGATCGGCACGAGGAGTTGAAGGGCTTCGGCATCGCCGGCATTCCAGCGCTGCAGCAGGCCGGTGACGGTCGGCTCGGCGGCCGGGTCAGCACCCAGGTCCTGGTCCACGTCGCCCAATACTATCCTCGGGTGCCTGCCGGCCTCGGTCGCCCTGCGGCTCCCTGCCGCGAATCCCCACAGGGCAGGTGCGTGAGGCTCGGACGTCCGAGCACCATCGCTACATCATGGCAGCCTGCGCCGGCGTTTCCAGGTCACCAGTCCCGCGGCTGCGAGCGCCACTCGGGAACTGACGCCAGGCCGCCCGGAGGGCCCGTGATCGTGAAGATCCCCTGGAGGCTTGCCGCGGCTGTGGCGAACGCCGGATTGCCCTGGCCATCGAGATTGGTGCCACTCGCGGACACTCCCAGGATCCCTGGCCCCGCGATCGCCGCTCCCGTCATGGTCAACAGGGGGTTGATCCCGCAGGTCCAGTCCGCAGCAATGAAGATCTGTGTCGAGCTGGTTGTTGGTTGCATGCCCGACGGGCACGTGTTGTTCAGTCCAAGCGCGCCCGAGAATATTGGTGAAGCCTGGGCCGCTGAGGACAGCCCAAGCAGCGCTACGCCGATGATGACCAAGTGACGCTTCATGTGAACCTCCGGGTTGCGTCTTGATCTACGTGGCGCAAATGGCGGAAAAACAGCTCAGAGTGTTTGAGGTGCTGGCCAGTCGGGACGCTGGACAGTCCAAGCAGCGTCATCGAATCGAGGGGGGCGCCAATCTCGGCGAACCGAAGAGCGCAGCGTCGCGGTTAGGAAGAAGTGGTGAGCCCGGGTGGAATCGTGCGCCAGGCCGAGCTCGCAGAGCGGAGGCGTGGCCAGCCGCGGCGAGACCATGCGAAGCTCATCGAAGGTGAGCGAAAGATGGTGAGCCCGGGTGGAATCGAACCACCAACCAACAGATTAA
>CAVTWK010000001.1:0-1343573 GCA_963738485.1 uncultured Acidobacteriota bacterium | reverse complement strand
CGCCCACGCGAAGTCCGCGCCGCCGAAGGGCCGCGTCGCCCTGTCCTCTCTACAACCCTGCTGTCGTTGATGCTGGCCCTGGTCGCGCACGCGACCAGGGAGGTGCCCTCCAGGCGGAGACCCCCGAGCGCGCCATCCGCGCCCTTATGCGCGCGATTTGCGCCAACGATGCTGCGGGCTACAACGCCGTGACGGTGGCGCATGCCGACCGGGCGCTCCTGACGGCCGGCGGCAAACCGAATCCGTCGGCACTGCGCACGCTCGAGGAGAGCCCGGACGCCCTGCAGTTGATCTTCGGCGAGACGGCACCTCCTCTTCAAGGAGAAGGAAATCCCCGAGGCCGGCCCGCACCTCATTGGCACGACCGGCCTCTACATGGTGGCCATGCGAGGCGGAAGCCCGATGGTGGTCCGCACCGTGCGCACCGCTGACGGATGGAAAGTGGACGTGAGGTGGTGGGTGGCGATGGCCCGGATGGCGCAGGCGCCGCGCCCGCCGGCCAACAGCGCGGAGGCCGCAATCCGCTCACTGCTCGCAGCCATGCTCCGACTGGATCGCGCGAGAGCGGTCTCGTTCATCACCGACGCACGCAACGCCGACGTGCTCTTCATCGACGCGCCGTCCCATCGCGAGCCGTCGGGTGTGCTCGACGCGGCGGCCACGGAGATGCCCCTGGTGCAGCTCGAACCGGGCGAGGCATTTCGCCCATGCTGATCGGGCCGCCGGCGACCACCCCAATCCCGACCGACGCGTGTTCGTCGGACTGCTCGGCCCGACCGAGATGCCCTTCGTCGTGCGGCGCATGGGGTCCGCGTGGAAGGTCGAAGCGCAGCCGTACCTCGCCCTGTCGATGGCCGGCAATCGACTATGCCCACACGTCGTTCACCGCCGACGACGAGGGTCTGGTCATCCGGCGCGGCGTGATCTGGCGCCACGTGGTGAGCGTGCCGCGCTCGCGTGTGCAGCACACCGACGTGTCGCAGGGCCCGCTCGAGCGCCGCTACGATCTGGGCACCGTCGTCATCTACACGGCCGGCAACGAACACGCGCAGGTCACATTGCGCGGCGTCGAGTACGCCACCGCCTTGGCCATCCGCGATCTTCTGCTGCCTCAGCATCGC
This sequence comes from uncultured Acidobacteriota bacterium, assembly GCA_963738485.1. Lineage (GTDB taxonomy): Bacteria > Acidobacteriota > Vicinamibacteria > Vicinamibacterales > SCN-69-37 > CAVTWK01. The sequence continues at coordinate 1,342,452 of CAVTWK010000001.1, read as the reverse complement.
CATGACGTCGTCTGAGCGCCGTCTCCATCCGTCGTCGGTGTTCTTCGCGCTGACGGGAGAGTTTCGCAGCCTGCTCGGACCGGGCATCCTGGTCTTCATCACCGCGAATGCGGCCGGCCGGGGATGGGACACGTGGCTCCTCTGGTTACTGGTGCCGTACACCGCCCTGGCCGTCGGTCGGTATCTCACGTTCCGTTATCGGTACGACGCGGAGGACCTGGTCATCCGGTCCGGGTTCATCTTCAGGAACGAGCGGCACATCCCGTATTCACGCATCCAGAACGTCGATTCGGTGCAGAACGTCCTGCACCGGCTGGTGGGCGTCGTCGTGGTGCGCGTGCACACGGGCGGCACCTCCGAGGTCGAGGCGACGCTCAGCGTCTTGCCGGCCGCGGCACTGGACGAGATGCGGCAACGCGTCCTCGAGTCACGGCGGTCGGCCGTTGTTGCCGAGGCGGGACCCAGCGCGCCAGCCAACGACCGGAGTGACCCGACCCAGGCGACTCCGGCTGGAGGGTCCGACGAGCGCGAGGTCAGTGTGCCAGCGACAGCCGCGACCACGGCGTTCGCCCCGCCCGCGCGCACGCTCCTGCACCTGTCCTGGCGCGAGATCCTGATTGCCGGCATCATTCACAACTACGGCGCTGTGCTCGTGGCCGCCGGCATCGGTCTGCTGTGGGAACTGGGGCTGGGCGAACGGGCGATCAGCGCGTTCTTCGGCCGGACGACATGGGGCGGAGGTGTGATCCGCGACCTGGTCCGAGCCTTCTTCACCGGCGCGCCCATTCCCGTGAGCCGCGTGGGCGTGCTGCTCGGCGCGATCCTCGTGTTTCTGCTGTTGCTGCGCCTGGTCTCGATCGTCATCGGCATCATCAGGCTCCACGGCTTCACCCTTTCGCGGGGCGGCGAGGAACTCCGCACCGAGTTCGGCCTCTTCACCCGCGTGAGCGCGACGATTCCACTCCGGCGTGTCCAGTCGCTGTCGATCGCGGAGGGCCCGTGGCACCGGCGGTTCGGTCGCGTATCGGTCTCGGTGTCTACGGCTGGCAGCGGCGGCGGGGAAGGCAGCGGGCCCGGGCGCGAGGCCATCGCGCCGATCGTGGCTGTCGGCGAGGCAGCCGCGCTCGTGTCCCAGGTGATGCCCGGGGTAGAGATCGATGAACTGCCGTGGCATCCCGTCGAGGCGCGCGCCGTGCGTCGGGAGTTCGTCCAGGCTCTCGTGGTGCTGCTGCCACTGACAGCGCCCTTCACCTGGCGGTTCGGTTGGTGGAGTGTGGCGGTGGCGGCAGGACTCGTCGCGTGGGCCGCCCTGCTGGCCTCGCGACAAGTACGGGCGATGCGGTGGGCCATGACCGATGAGGTCGTGGCGTACCGCAGCGGCTGGATCTGGCGGCACCTGACCATCGTCCGGTTCTCGCGCGTGCAGGTCGTGTCGCTCGCCGAGTCCCCGTTCGATCGCCGCGCCGTGATGGCGTCCGTGAGGGTGGACACCGCTGGAGCGACGGCGCATCCGGTGTCGATTCCCTACCTGGCTCGTGCGGAGGCCGAAGCGCTGCACGCCACGGTCACTTCGCGCGTCGCCGAAACGAGGTTCGCGTGGTAGGTCCGGCACCGATGATCCTCGAGACCGATCGCCTCCGGCTGATGCCGTACCTGCCGGCGCAGCTCCTCGCGCTGATGGAGTCTGCCGAACGGTTCGAGGCGGTGGGCGGCGTACCCGCCGCTCCAGGACTTCGCGAGTTCATGGTCTCCGATGACGTGTCGCCCGACTACATCCAGACGCTGCGCGCTTCGTCGGAACCGGATCCGTGGGCGATCGGCTTCGCGATTGTCCATCGTGCCGACCGCGTGGTGATTGGGAGCTGCGGCTTCAAGGGGGCGCCACACGAGGGACAGGTCGAACTCGCGTATGGCATCGTGCCGGGCCACCAGCGTCAGGGCTTTGCCACCGAGGCGGCCCGCGCCCTGCTTGGCTTCGCGCTGGCAGACAGTCGGGTGAATCTCGTGCGCGCGCACACCTTGCCTGAGCCGAATGCCTCGACCCGCGTGTTGCTCGCCGTTGGCTTCAGGACGACTGGTCAGGTGATCGATCCTGAGGACGGACCGGTCTGGCGTTGGGAATACTCGCGGCCGACGCCCGTGGCCGCCTCTCGTCCGAACATCCTCGTCCGGCGCGTCGAGCCTGACGATGCGGCTGGCGTGGTGGCGGTGTTCAACCCGATCATCGAGGGCGGGCAGTACTCGTCGTTCGAGCATCCGTTCACGGAAGCGGCAGAGCGGCGGTTCATCGAGCAGCTGGGTCCGCGTGACTTGATGCATGTGGCGATCGATGAGACCAGCGGCCGCATCGTCGGCTTTCAGAGCATGGGCCCGTTCTCGACGTACACGACCGCGTTCGATCATGTCGGTGTCATCGGCACGTTCGTGGATCTGGAACGGCGCGGCCAGGGCATCGCCGCTCGCCTCTATCCGGTGACGTTCGCCGCCGCACGTGCGCTCGGCTACGAGAAGCTCTTCACGTTCGTCCGTGCCGACAATCCGGCCGCCCTGGCGACCTACCAGAAGCACGGGTTCACGATTGTCGGCACCGCGAAGAGACACGCGAAGATTCACGGCAAGTACGTGGACGAGATCGCGATCGAGAAGTGGCTGTAGCGCGTATCGCGCCCCAGACAGCCGTGAACGTGCCCACGCGCTGAGCAGCCGGGTTCTCGCTACACTGAAGGGGGAGCCAGCCATGAACGCCAAGTCAGCGTCGCGACTCGACCTGAACCCGAGGCGGCGCGCGCTGTGCGTCATCGCGACGGCGCTGCCTTTCGCGGCATTCCTCCTGCTGACACCACCTACGGTGTCGGCTCAGGTGGTGCAGGTCTTCGAGGATCTGGCGCTTCGAGTCGATCTGGGCGATCGGGTTCAGGTCGAGGACCAGTCTGGGGGCAAGGCCACCGGCCGCCTGACGCGCCTCACCCGCGAGGAGATCGTCATCCGGACGGAAGCCGGCGAGAGGCGCTTCAGGAGGGACACCGTGCGCGCGGTCGCCGTGGGCCGCCACCCGTTCCGGAAGGCGGCATTCATTGGCGCCGGGGTTTTCGCGGTCCTTGGCGGCCTGGCCGTCTGCGCACACGAAGGGGGGCGGGACTGCGTCGTGGTGGGACCGCTCGGGGCCGCCCCGATTGGCGCGGGCGCCGGCCTGGCGATAGGGGCGCTCGTTTCCCGGATGAGGCCGGTCTATCGTGCGCCGGAAGGCGTGGCGGCAGTTCCGCGGCCACCGTCTTCGGGCGGTGCTCAAGCAAGCCTGCTCGAAGACCTGGGACTTCGGGTCAACCTCGATGATCAGCTCCGGGTCGAAGACCAGGCGGGGGTCAGGTCCACCGGTCGCCTGACCCGCCTCACGCCCGACGCGATCACGATTCGCACGGCCGCTGGCGAGAAGCAGTTCATGCGCGGGACTGTACGCCAGGTCGCCGTGCGTCGCCATCCCCTGCGCCTCGCGGTGCTCGTCGGCGCCGGCGTGGGCGCCGCCGCAGGCGCGGTCGCGGCGTGCACGGGCTCCGAACGGGAAGAGTGCGTGGACGCTCCGATCATGGCTGGGGCGCTTGGCGCGGGCCTTGGACTCGCGACCGGGGCGCTGATGCACCGGACGACGGTGGTTTATCCCGAGGCGGTGACGCGGACCTTCGTGGCGCCCGTGGTCGGGCGCCGCGCCGTGGGTGTCCAGGTCGTTCGGTTCTGGTAACCGCATGTCCATCAGGCGCCGGGTTGCGATCGCGATGACGGGCGTGCTGGCTGCCGCGCTGTGCTTGGCTGCCTCCTCACCCGCCGAATCGCAAGTCGAGCCCTGCGCCGTGATTGCGCCGGCGTCTCCCATCTCCGAGATCGGCGTGTTCTCGGACATGCGCTACACGGAGGAACACGCCTACGGCCATACGCTCTGGCTCTCGCGCGCGGGGCAGTGCGTGTTCGGAATCCTGGGCGCGTCCCAGGGACTCGCGGCAGACACGCCGATCGGCGAGCTTCGGGACGTCACGCTCAATCCGGACACCGGCGACCTCGCCTTCTCCGCGCGGCTGACCATGGGCGTCACGAGCGTGCCCGGGACCACGTCCTTTCAGCCCTCACGGAACCTGTTTCGGTTCCAGGGCCGGCTGCTGGACTCGCGGGTGGTTGGCGAGTTCACCCATGTCAATCAGGCCGATCGGACTCCCGTGCCCGTCGTCATCCAGGTCGTGCTGACGAAGTCAGGCAGAGACGCAGGCGGCATGCGCGAACCGGCGACGTACGGCGCGTGGCGCGAGAAGTGGCAGCCGATTCTGGCGAGTCGCGGACCCAAGTGGTAGGCCGTGGCGTGAGCCGCGTTTGCCCACGGGGGCTCACCGCGGTGGTAGGATGCGCCAGCCTCGCTAGACCTCCCGCGTTGCCGTCCTATTGGAGAGGAGCCGTGCCATGAAGTTCATGTCGGTCTGGTCCGTGCAACCCGGCAAGATGGCGGAAGCCATCGCGAAGTTCCTTGCCACAGGCGCCCCGGCGCCTCAGGGCGTCCAGATTCTCGGGCGCTGGCACAAGGGAGACTTGACCGGCGGCTTCACGCTGGTGGAGAGCGCCGATCCCAAGGCGCTGTACGAGAGCGCCGCGGAGTGGGCCGACCTGGTCGAGATCCACAGCTTTCCCGTGGTGGAGGACGGCGACGCCGGCGCGGTCCTGGCCAAGCTGTTCAAGAAGTAGTGCCGTTCCTTCGCGACGCGCTGGTCACCGCCGTCGCGCTGCTGCTTGCCTTCGCAGCGTTCGACGACATCACGACAGACAACGCGACGACGTTCACGCTCGAATACACGCTCCTCGTCGCGTGCGCTGTCTGGTTGTCCTTCGTGGCGTTGAACCTCGTGCGCCAGCGTCACCACGTGCTGGGCATCATCTCCTTCGCCGCCCTGGCCGGTGCCCTGTGGGGCCAGCGCGCGATTCGCCCTGGGTCCACGCCGGACATGTTGCCGGAGTTCGTCGTGATGACGGCGGTCTATGGCTGGTTCTGGGCGCTGTGCCTGATCATGGCCTGGTGGGCCCGCAGGCCCTCGGGGCAACTCCGCTAAGATCAGGAGTCGGATCGACACGCAGGACCATGCCCGCAAAGACAGCACAGAACAGCAGGCCCCAGACCCGTGACGCCCTTATCAAGGAGGCGTGCCGTCGAATCCGCGTGGCTCGCGCCTATTGGGACGCACACAACAATCGGGCCTGCCGCGGAGAGCGTGAGAAAGCACTGGCCCTCTATGAGTCGCTCGGTGCGGCCGACCGCGAGAAGATTCCGCAGGAACTGCGCGTGTGGTTGCGGTATCGAAGTGAGAAGTACTTCGGCGACCACCGCACGCCACCGGGTGGCCGCAAGCGATGATCAGGACGTCGGTCAAGGAGAGGCTGCATCCCCGCAATCGGTTTCGGGCGGGCTACGATTTCCCGACGTTGATCGCGTGCGGCCAGGGACTCGCCGCGTTCGTGTCGCCCAACGCGTACGGGGACCTGTCGATCGACTACGGCGATCCCGCGGCCGTGAAGGCGCTCAATCAGGCACTGCTCAAGCACGCGTACGGGCTGGACGCCTGGGATATTCCGCCCGGCTACCTCTGCCCGCCAGTTCCAGGACGGAGCGACTACCTGCACCACCTCGCGGACCTTCTCGACGCGAGTGGCGCGGCGCCCACGGCGCGCAGCTCGGTCAGGGTGCTCGACATCGGGAGCGGCGCGAACTGCATCTATCCGCTCGTCGGCGCCAGCGAGTACGGCTGGAGCTTTGTCGGTTCCGAGACCGATCCAACGGCATGCCGATGGGCCAGGCAACTGGTGGCAGCCAATCCCGGCGTGGCAGATCTGATTGAGATCCGCCTGCAGGCATCGCCGCTCGACTGCTTCGAGGGCGTCGTCGGGCCGGGTGAGACATTCGATCTGTCGATGTGCAATCCGCCCTTCCACGCCTCGGCTCACGAGGCCGAGGCGAGCGCCCGGCGCAAGCGCAGTCACTTGGCTGCCCGCGGTGGCAACGCTCCGAAGGCGGGCGTGCGGAACTTCGGCGGTGAGGCCGGCGAGTTGTGGTGCGTGGGTGGCGAACTCGAGTTCGTGCGTCGGATGATCGCCCAAAGTGCCGCCTGGTCGCGTCAGGTGCGGTGGTTCACCACCTTGGTCTCGAAGAGCGCTCACCTGCCGCGCCTTCATCAGGCGCTTCGTCAGGTGCACGCGTCCGATGTTCGGATGCTCGACATGGCGCAGGGGCAGAAGCAAAGCCGCATCCTGGCCTGGACGTTCACTCGGGGCTGACCGCGCCGGAACGGCTTGTCGGCAGGAGCGTGGTGTTCACGTACACGGCCGCCGCGCTCAGGCCAACCGCTGATCTGATTCGGAATCTGGAGCCACTGATCAAGGGTGACGTGCTCGCGCCGATGGAGATCGAACAGAAACTGGCCCGGCGCTTCCGCCTGTTGGGCACACAGGGTTTGGTGGGTATCGCCCTCGCCGCAATCGACATGGCCCTCTGGGACGGACTGGCGCGAAGCCATGGTGTCCCGCTGGTGCGCCTGCTGGGCGGTGTCGCCAGACCGATCCAGGCCTACGGCGCGGTGGGTTATGACGGGGTCGCAGGGTCCGCCAAGGTTGCTGAAGCGTGGGCCACGCGGGGGTTCACCGGCGTCAAGGCCAAGATCGGTTATGCGACGGTGCAAGAGGATGTCGCAGTGATTCGCGCCATGCGCGACGCCGTCGGAAGCGGGGTCGCGATCATGGTGGACTACAACCAGTGTTTGACTCCCGCCGAGGCGGTGCAGCGCCTGCGTGTGCTGGACGACGAGGGCCTCACCTGGGTCGAGGAGCCGACACGGGCGCACGACTACAGAGGACACGCGTTGGTCGCCCGTGAAGCGCGCACACCCATCCATGCGGAGAGAACTGGTGGTACCCTGGACATGCAACACGCCATCGACGCACAGGCCTCTGATTTCATGATGCCTGACGTCATGAAGATCGGCGGCGTCACGGGGTGGTTGCGGGCGGCGGCGCTCGCAGAGGCCACGGGCATTCGCCTGTCCAACCATCTCTGGCCGGAGATCAGCGCGCAGCTCTTGTGCGTAACGCCGACGGCTCACTGGCTCGAATTGCCGATTGGTGGAATCCGGTCATGAGCGAGCCCCTGAATCGAGGGGATGGCCCTCGCCAGCGGACCCCGGAACCGGTGTCGCCTGGAATGAGAAGGCGGTTGAACAGTTCTCCGCGTGAGACGCAGTCCCTTCGAGGAGGCTCGTCATGCCCGTTCGTCGCCTGCCCGTCTGTCCGACCTCGATCAGCTCAAGCACCAGGCCAGGATCTCCTGCGCGCGATTCATGCGAATGAGCCAGCTGCGATCGAGGACCTGAGGCAGTTCCACCCTGACCCTGTCGATCCGTCGGCGGCCAAGCTCGCCGACGCGCAGCTCGTGCTGGCGCGCAGCTACGAAGCATCGAGCTGGACACGGCTCGTCCAAGCCGTCCAGCTCGTTGATGCCATCTGGCGCGATGACCTCGACGTCGTTCGAGATCTCGTGACCAGGAATCCGCACCTGCTGCACGAAGACGCCTTGATTCGCAAGAACAGCAACTGGGGCCCGCCGTTGACCTATGCGGCCAACGTCGGCCGCGATCGGATCATCCAGATGCTCCATGGTCTTGGCGCGACCGATCTGCGCTCGGCGCTCGGCCGAGCCGCCCTGCAGGGCAAGGTCGCCACAGCCAGACTGCTGCACGGCCTGCTCGGTCGCCCCACGCCACCCGACGACGCTCTTGGCGGACCGGCGTACACGCTGAGCGTCGGAGGCACGGTGTTCCTGCTCGAGCTCGGTGTCCGCGTGCGAGACGCCTCGGGCCAGCGCACCGCGCCCGTGGATGTCGTCCTCGAGACCGACTCGCGGAAGCCATCGGCCAAGCACGCGATCCTCGAGATGTACGCCAGCCACGGTCTCGAACTGCCGGATACACCGACGATGGCGTTGCACCGCGGCCGCATCGACTTGCTGGAAGAGCACCTGCGCCGAGACCAGCAGCTGCTCAGCCGGACGTTCTCGCATCGCGAGATCTACCCGGCTGAGATGGGATGCAAGGACGAGATCGACGCGACAGTCGGGACGCCACTTGCTGGGACGACGCTGCTCCACATGTGCGTGGACTACGACGAGATGGAGATCGCGCGGTGGCTGCTCGACAAGGGCATGGACGTCAATGCGCGAGCGGCCGTCGGCGCCAGCGGGTTCGGCGGCTACACGGCGCTCTTCTGCGCGGTCGTCTCGCAGCCCAACTTCTGGATGAACTACCAGAAGCGAGGTCCGTACGTGGCGCCGATGGCGGAGCTGCTGCTCGAGCGCGGCGCAGACCCCAACGTGCGGGCCTCGATCTGGAAGCGGCTGCATCCCGGACACGGCGACACGGCCAGGCACGAGTACCGCGACGTCACGGCGTTCTCCTGGGGCCGTCGCTTCCACGATCAGATCTTCGTGAGCCAGCCGGCGATGCGGATGATCGAGGAGGCGGGAGGCGTTGATTGACGTCGGCCGATCAGGCTGCTACAACTTGGCGGCCAGTCGAACCCGCGTCAGCGGCGAGGGTTCGCGAAGGAGTCACGACTCATGGGCTTTGAGATGCCGACGGTTCCGGCAGGCACGGGCAAGTTTCCGATCACGCTCGTCGCAATCTCGGCGAACGAGATCGCTGCGTCCGGGGCGTTCTACGCGAAGGTCTTCGGATGGCAGCTGCAGCCGATGTCGTCCGAGTTGACGGGCGTGCTGATGCCGGCCGGCCCCACAGGCGCCTTGCGCGCGGGCATCCCCGCCGGCTTTCCCGGCATCGTCCCCTACATCGCCGTCTCGGACGTCGAGGCGATGCTCGGGCGGGTCGTGGCCGCGGGAGGCATGGTCGAGAAGGCGAGCTGGAAGGTGCCGATGGCTGGTACCTTCGCGCGTTTCAAGGATCCGTCTGGCACCATCTACGGGCTCACCGACTCTATGGTGCCCGTGGCGATGCCGCGCATCGAGATGCCCTTCGGCGCGAATCCCAAGCCTCCGGCAGGTTCGATCTGCAGTCTCGAGATGTACGCCCTCGATGGACCTGCGGCGGCTCAGTTCGTTGGCGACTTGTTCGGATGGGCCTCGCTCGCGACCATGCCGCAGTTCATGGCGTTCGACCCCGGGGCGGGTGTGGGCGGTGTCTTCCAGTCGCACACACCGGCCGTCACCGCGCTGGCCTACATCTACGTCGATAACGTCGAGGCCTCGCTCCTCGCGATCGCCGGCGCGGGCGGCAAGGTGATGGGAGAGGCCATGCGCATGCCCGGCATGGGGTGCTTCGGCTACTTCAGCGATCCGTCTGGCACGGCCATGGGGCTGATCGGACCGTAACCCGCGGGCACGACGGGTGATATGCTGCGTCGCCGTTGTTGGCGTGGAGTGAATCATGGTCCTGACCAAGTCCGAGCTGGTGTCCTCTCTTCAGAACGAAGTCCGCATCCTTCTGCATCTCGCCACCAAGATCGACCGGGCGAAGCTGGACTACCGGCCCACGCCGAAGCAGCGGAGCACGCTGGAACTGCTGAAGTACCTGAGCATGATGGGTCCGGTGATCATCGAAGCCGCGAAGTCCGGCGGGTTCGACCCAGCGGCGTGGACCGCAGCCGAGAAGGCCGCCGACGCGCGCAGCTTCGACGAGACGCTGGCGGCCATCGGGGCGCAGACGCAGGGTTATGCGACCCTGCTGGCTGACGTCTCCGACGCCGACCTGCGCCGCGAAATCGAGATGTTCGGTCAGCGGTCTTCGCTGGGCTCGTTCCTGGTCAACACGGTGCTGTGCGGCTGTGCGGCGTATCGCACGCAGCTGTTCGTGTACCTCAAGGCGTGCGGCCGTGTCGAACTCAGCACGATGAATCTGTGGGGCGGCATGGACGCGCCCGCGAAGGCCTGAAGCGCCCTTCTACTCCACGCGCCACACCCGAATGACGACGTCATTCGGGTGGCGCTCGCCTGTGCCGACGAACGTCGATCGCGTGAGCCACTGCAAGGCGGGCGCGGACGTCTCGAAGACGGGCGTGGTGCGGAAGTACACCAGGTTCGGATCGACGGCCTGACCGGCGAGCAGCTTGGCCGTGACGTCCGGCGGCGCGTGCCTGACGCCGACGTTCTGGATGTAGACGCGCTCGCCCTTGTCCGTCTCGAGCGCATAGCGCGTGTCCAGCACGGCAAGGCCATCCGGCCGGACAACTTGCCAGTCGGCGCCACCCGGCAGGACCTTGCCCTTCGACCTGCGGCCCGGCAAAGGTGCCCCCGAGAATCGGGATAATCCGGCGTCGCCCACCCGGAACATCGCCCATCTCGACGGGCGCGCCCACCTGCACGCGAAGCTCGAACGCAAACGTCAGCCGCGGCGCAACCGGTGTGGCCTGCGGCGTTGCACCGCCACCCGCGCCCACGCTCGACAACGCCAGCGCACCGATGATCAACGTGCCAATCCAGTTGTTCATGCCCTTGTACCTGATGTACCTGTCGTACCTGGTGCACCCGTCGCACCCGAGTACCTGTCGCACCGGAGTACCTGCCGTACCCGAGCACCCGCCGTACCCGGGTACCCGGTGCACCCCCGTACCCGATGTACCCGCCGTACCTGACGGACCTAGAGTTTCAAGAGTCGTTTGGCATTCTCTTTCATGATCAGCGGCTTCACCTCGTCGCGAATCCCGATCTTGTCGAGGTCCGCGATCCAGCGATCCGGTGTGATCAGCGGGAAGTCCGATCCGAACAGCACCTTGTTCTTGAGCAGCGTGTTGGCGTACTGGACGAGGATCGGCGAGAAGTACTTCGGCGACCAGCCGGACAGATCGATGTAGACCGTCGGCTTGTGCAGGCAGACCGAGATCGCCTCATCCTGCCAGGGGAACGACGGGTGCGCGAGCACGATCGGCAGATCCGGAAAGTCCACGGCCACGTCGTCGATCGGCATCGGGTTGCCGTACTTGAGACGGATGCCGCCGCCGCCCGGCATGCCCGTGCCGATGCCGCTGTGACCGGTGTGGAACAGCACCGGCAGTTTCGCCTCCGCGAACACTTCGTACAGGGGATAGGCGAGGGGATCGTTCGGCCAGAACTGCTGGAGCGGCGGATGCAGCTTGAGTCCGCGCACCAGCCCGGTGGCGAGCAGCCGGCGGGCCTCGCGCACGGCTTCGGGGCCGCGCGTGGGATCGATGCTGACGAACGGGATCGCGACATCCGCGTTGGCGGCGGCGAACGCCAGCACTTCGTCGTTGGTGACGCGCGCCTTGCCGGTGAGCCGCTCGTCCACCGTGAAGACGACGAAGGCCATCTGGCGCGAGCGATAGTAGTCGGCCATCGACGCGCCGTCACGGGCCTCCGCACCAGCGCCGAAGTACTTCGTGGCGGCCGCATCAGCGGCCACGGCGTCACGTGGCGGCTCGAAATGCGTGTGGATGTCGATGGCGGTCAGCGCCTCGACGTCGAGCGTCTTCTTCGTCGTCACGGGAGTCCTTTCGAGCTGACAATGACGCGCGCCTCGCCGGAGGCGCCGTACAGCTGTTCCACGAGAAGGGCGCGATGCCGCAGCACGGCGCGTTGGTTGAGTGAACCCTTGTCCGTGATCTCCTGCGCGTCGATCGACGGCGGCACATCGAGCAGGATGGCCGAGGCGAGCGACGTCGAACTGCCCGGGTGTGCGGCGTTGAATTCCTGCAGGAGATCATTCACGCGGGCCACGATGCGCGGGTGGGCGCACAGGTCGCGTGCCGGCAGCTTCCCCGCGTCGTCACCCGCGAGCCGGCGGAGGGCCGCGAGACCGGGCAACAGCAGCGCCGCCGCATGGTCGCGACCTTCGCCCGCGACCACGACGTCCTGGACCAGGTCGCCGGCCAGCGCGAGGAACCTGGCGCGGAGCGGACCGACGCGGACCCACGTCCCGGTGGACAGCTTGAAGTCGTCTGCGAGTCGGCCTTCGAGAATCCAGCCCTGCGACGGATCCGCTGGATCGACGAACGCGAGCGCGTCACCCATGCGGTAGAAGCCTTCCTCATCGAACGCCGCACGCGTCAGGGCGTCGTTGCGCCAGTAGCCCGGTGTGATGTTCGGGCCGCGCAGGCGCGCCTCGAGCTTGTCGCCGACAGGGGCCAGCTTCAGCTCGACGCCCGGGACTGGGACGCCGACCCGGCTCGTGGACGTCATCTGGGCGCCCGTGCACAGGGCGAATGGGGCGCTCTCGGTGGCTCCGAGGCCGGTGACCCACACGATGCGCTCGCCGCACGCCTCCACCGCGAGTTCGTCGATCTCGTCAGCGACCCGTTGCCGAAGGCCCGCCGCCGCGTAGAACAGCATCTTCAGGCGGCTGAAGAAGTGCGCGCGGAAGGCCGCGTCTGCGCGGAGCGACGGCAGCAGCATCTCGTACCCGCGCGGCACGTTGAAGTAGGCGGTCGTCGCGATCTCGCGAAGGTTGGCCAGCGTCGCGTCGAACGCCCCGGCCATCGGGCGGCCCTGATCGAGGTAGAGCGACCCGCCGTTGTAGAGCGCGATGCCGAAGTTGTGGTTGCCGCCGAACGTGTGGTTCCACGGGAGCCAGTCGCAGAGGACCGGCGGTGCGTCAGCGATGAAGGGCATGGCCTCGCAGATCATCTGCTGGTTGGCGCAGAGCATCCGCTGCGTGTTGATCACGCCCTTGGGCGAACCGGTCGATCCCGACGTGAACAGAATCTTGGCAATCGTGTCCGGCCCGACGCGCGCCGCCGCGTCGTCCACGTCGTGGGTGGCGGGCGTGGCGGCCAGGGCGGTGATGGAGGTCGTCCGGCCGGACCGGTCCGAGACCGCCGCTGATGTGATCACCGTCGTGCCCGGGCGCATCACGGCGTCGAGCGCCCGCGAGAACGGCGCGGGATCGGCGACGAAGACGACCTCGGGATCGAGTGCGCCCCAGAGCACGCGCAGCGTGACGTGCTCCTGGGCTGCCAGCGAGTACGACGGCGCGATGGGCGCGTACGGCTGGCCGATGGCCATCGCGGCCAGCGCGAACAGGCCGTGATCCACGCTGTTGCCGGACAGGATCACGATCGGCCGGTCGGCAGACAGCTTCATCGACAGCAGCGCCTGGGCGATCGATCGCACCGTGGCCCTGGCCTCGGCGAACGTGACGACACGCCAGGCGCCTGCCGCGTCGCGCTCGGCCAGGAACGGACGATCGGCCGCACGGTCCGCCCAGTGGTCGAGGCGGGACGTGAGCGTGCGCGGATAGGGTCCGAGCGGATGCGGTGACCGCGCGTAGATGGCGCCCGAGGGCCTGCGCTCCACGAGCACCTCCGGCGCGAGGATGCGGACGGGCCGAACGGGCGCGTCGGTCACCCGTCCCATGCGGATTAGCCCCGCCGCGCCTGGTCGAGACCGCGGAACGTGCCGCCCGTCTCGGCCAACCGCACCAGAAGTGGTGCAGGAGACCAGCGCTCGCCGTGCTCGGCTTCGAGCGCGCGCACCCGTGCGAGCACCTCCGCCAGGCCCAGGCGATCGGCGAAGAACATCGGCCCTCCGCGCCACGATGGGAAGCCGTAGCCGTTCGTATAGACGACGTCGATGTCCGATGCCCGAAGGGCGTAGCCCTCGTCGAGGACGCGTGCGCCCTCGTTGACCAGCGCGAGCACCGACCGATCGACGATCTCCTGGTCGGAGAAGGTGCGCTGGGCGATGCCCGCCTTCGCTGACTCGGCGCGAATGAGCGCGATCACCTCGTCATCGGTGACCCCTCGGCGCGCATCGTCGTAGCGGTACCACCCCTTCCCGGTCTTCTGACCGAGCCGACCCATCTCATACAGGCGGTCGGCGACGAGCGGCTTCCGTACGCCAGGCTCCGAGAAGTGCTTCAGCTCCTGACGCACGCGCCAGGCCACGTCCACGCCCGCCATGTCGTCCACGGCGAACATGCCCATCGCCATGCCGAACTCGGTCAGCGCCCGATCGACCTGCTCGGGCGTCGCGCCTTCCTCAACGATGAACTGCGTCTCGTACATGTAGGGGAACATCATGCGGTTCCCGATGAAGCCGGGACAGTTGCCGGCGAGGACGCCGATCTTGCCCAGGCGCTTGGCGAGGGTGAACGCGGTCGCGATCGCGTCAGGGCTGGTGGCGCGGCCTCGCACGATCTCCAGGAGGCGCATCACGTTGGCCGGGCTGAAGAAGTGCAGGCCGACGACGTCGGCTGGCCGACGGGTCGCGCCAGCGATCGTGTCGATGTTGAGCGTCGAGGTGTTGGTGCCCAGCAGGGCGCCCGGCTTGGCGATCCCGTCGAGCTCGGCGAAGAGGCGCCGCTTGAGGTCGAGACTCTCGAATACCGCCTCGATGAGCACGTCGGCCGTGTCGAAGCCGTCGAAGCCGAGCTGGGCCTCGATGCGGTTCATCCGCTCGTCGGCCTGGTCCTGGGTGAAGCGGCCGCGCTTGACCGAGGTCTCGTAGTTGCGCCGGATGTTGCCCAGCCCCGCGTCGATGGCCTCCTGGGTCGTGTCCTTCAGACGGACCGACAAGCCGGCGTTGGCGCAGGCCATTGCGATGCCCGCGCCCATGGTGCCCGCGCCCACGATCGCCACGCGTTCGATCGGACGTGGCGCGATGTCCTTGCCGACGCCGGGCACCTTCGCGACGGCGCGTTCGGCGAAGAAGACGTGGATCAGGGCCTTGGCCTGTTCGGACGCCACGCACTCGGCAAAGATGTCGCGCTCGAGCCGGCAGCCGTCGTCGAAGGGACGTGTCGCCGCGATTTCGATGGCCTCGATTGCTCGCAGGGGCGCCGTCTGGCGGCGCTTGACCTTCGCGGCCAGCTGGCGTGCCGCTTCGTACAGGGGGGCGTTCGCCTTCGGCGTGCCCAGTCGATCGAAGCGGTCGCGGGTCTTCGGCCGGACACCGCGGGCCTCCGCCTCGCGCGCGAACGCAGTCGCGCCGGCGAGCAGGTCGCCCTCGATGACCGCGTCGATCAGGCCGGCTTCGAGGGCGGCCGCGGCTTTGACGGGCTTACCGGTGACGCACAGTTCCAGGGCCTTCTCCACGCCGACGAGGCGCGGCAGTCGCTGCGTGCCTTCGGCACCGGGGATGATCCCCAGATTCACTTCGGGCTGGCCGATCAGCGCGTCCGCAACAGCCACGCGGAAGTGGCCGGCCATCGCCAGTTCGAGACCGCCGCCCAGCGCCGTGCCGTGGATCGCCATCACGACGGGCTTGGTCGCGTCCTCCACGCGCGCCAGCAGCGCGTGCAGATTCGGCAGCGCGCTGTGGTCGCCCCAGGCGGCCATCTCGAGCGTCGTGATATCGGCCCCGGCGACGAAGGTCCGCCCTCCGCCGATGATGACGATGGCCGCGACGGCGGGGTCCGCTTCAGCCGCGTGGACGGCCGCCATGATGCCTTCGGGCACGCCGGGGCTCAGCGCGTTGACGGGCGGGTTGTTGATCTCGATGACGGCGACGCCGTCGTAGGTCAGGAGCGTGACGAGTTCGGACATGTCTGGATCATGCTACCGCCCGGTCGCGGCGGCGGGCATGCGAATCAGTGACGCGCCGGGCATCCGGCGGAAGAGGGCCTGGTCCTCGAGGGCGCGCGTCAGGTTCATTCGCGAGACCCGCGAGTGCTCGCGCGCCAGGCTCTCTGCCCGCGTACCCTCGCGGTGTTCGATGGCCTCGACGATGGCCCGGTGATGTTCGAGCGCGATTGTCGCGACGCGCGCGGCGTGGGTGGGCTCAATCTGTGCAAAGACCAGCGCGCTCGGTCCGGCGAAGGGCAGCGTGAGCACCGCGTCCATCGTCCGGAGCAGGACGGGACTCTTGGCAAGCCGACGGAGCTCCGTGTGGAACTGCTCGTTGATATCGAGGTACTCCATGAACGACGTCAGGGTCTGCGGCACCAGCGCGGCCATGGCCTGCACCGAATGTCGCAGGACCGACAGCTCAGAGGGATGGCCAAGACGTTCGGCCGCCAGGCGGGCGGCGGTGCCCTCGAGGACACCGCGCACTTCGATGGCATCCCGAATCTCAGCGAGCGTGAACGCGCGCACCCGGAAGCCGCCGGAGGGCAGCGCGTCGAGCAGGCCCTCGTGTGCGAGGCGAGCCAGGGCGTGCCGAATCGGCGTGCGCGAGGCGCCGAGCTGAGAGACCAGGCCGAGTTCGGTCAGGCGCGTGCCCGGACGGAACTCACCGCGGAGCAGGCGTTCCCGAAGTCCAAGGAGGGCGCGCGCGGTCTGCGTCGGAGGCAGGGGCCCGGCGTCTGTATGCACGGCGGGTCATCCTAGCGCGCTGTATGCAGGATTGCAAAGCCAACGACGGTCTATTGGTGGCCCTGGCTTGCAATTGAGCGAGAAATTGGACTATACACAATGCGCATCCACCGAATCTCTCGTCGGAATGTATACAGAGGACCTCTCATGAAGATCCGTGTCGGCCTGTCGCTGTTGGTAGCCCTGCTTGTCTCGAGCGCCGCGTTTGCCCAGGGCGCGCCGCCGCCGGCGGGCGGCGCCCGTGGCGGTGGACCTGGCGGCGGTCGCGGTCCGCAGTTGGTGTCGCCCGAAGTGGGCGCCGATCGCACGATCACGTTCCGCTTCAATGCGCCCACCGCGCAGCAGGTGACGGTCAGCGGCGAGCTGGACGGCACGCCGCACCCGATGACCAAGGGCGAGAACGGCGTCTGGACGACGACGGTGGGGCCGCTGGTGCCCGACATCTACACCTACTCGTTCAACGTGGACGGCGTGGTCGCGCTCGACCCCCGCAACACCAATACGAAGATGGGCTACGGCAACTTCGGACCGGTGAGCGTCGTGCAGGTCCCTGGTGATGGCCCGGCGTTCTACGACGTCCGCGACGTCCCGCACGGCGCCGTGCGCATCCAGCCCTACGTCTCCAAATCGCTGGGTGTGGCGCGCAACGCCTGGATCTACACGCCGCCCGACTACGACAAGGGCAAGAACTACCCGGTGCTCTACCTGCTGCACGGCGCGGGGGACATCGAGTCCGGCTGGACGCTGATCGGCCGAGCGAACAACATCCTCGACAACCTGATCGCCGAGGGCAAGGCGAAGCCGATGGTCGTCGTCATGCCGCTCGGCTACGCGATTCAGGGCTTCTACGCTGGTCCCTCGAAGGCGGCGACCGTTGTGGCCGCGCCCGCAGCCGCAGCGCCCGCCGCGGGGGCTGCAGCCGGCGCGCCCGCCGCGGGACGAGGCCAGGGTCCGGCCGGGCCCGCCACGCTCCAGCCGATCAACCGCGACATCCTCGAGGACATCATGCCGATGGTCGAGCGGACGATGAAGGTCTCGAAGCGGCCCGAGGACCGGGCGGTTGCGGGGCTGTCGATGGGCGGTGGCCACACGGCCAACCTGGCCTTCCTCAAGCCCGACCTCTTCAAGTACGTCGCGCTGATGAGCCCGGCCGTTAACGGCAACACGCCCTCACAGTATCCGGATTTCTTCAAGGACATCGCGTCGGCCAACAAGCGATTCAAGTTGTTCTGGATGGCGGTCGGCAAGGACGACACCCTCACGGGCCCCGGCGACCGGGCGCTGAATGAGTCGCTGACGAAGCTCGGCTTCACACACACGTTCAAACTGACCGAGGGCCGGCACGAATGGTCCGTGTGGCGGCATCACCTGAACGAAGTGGCGCCGCTGCTGTTCCGGTAGGCGGCCTGCGGAGGCGCCTCGCCTCCCGCCGCACGTGTGCACTCGGCAGGTTTGGGGAGTTCTGTGATGCGGCCTCGGTGGAGTCTCGTTCTCGTGCTGGCTGTCTCCGCGGGGTTGACGTCCCTCGCGGGTGGTTCTGGCGACGCCCCTCAGGCCGGTGCGGGGGCCGCACCCGCCCAGGGGGCAGCGCCTCAGGGTGCCCAAGGTCGCGGCGCGGCCGGGCCCGGGGCCGGGGGGGGCCAGGGCGCCAATCCGAATGAAGGCGCCGATTTCCTGCCTCGGCCGCCGGTGGTGCGCCTCACGCCCGAGCAGCAACAGCGACTGTTCCTGCTGCCAGAAGGCTTCAAGATCGATCCTGTCCTCGCCGATCCACTCATCGAGGATCCGGTCGCGGTGTCCTGGGACGGCAACGGCCGCATGTACGTCGTCGAGATGCGGTCGTACATGCAGGACGCGGAAGGATCGAATTCCCGCGCGCCGGTGAGCCGCATCTCGCGGCATGAGGACACCAACGGCGACGGCACGTACGACAAGCACACCGTGTTCGTGGACCGGATGGTCCTGCCGCGCTTCGCCTACCCGCTCGAGGACGGCGTCATCCTGGCGCTCGAGACCGACAACCGCGACATCTACAAGTACACCGACACGAACGGCGACGGCGTGTCGGACAAGAAGGAGTTGTTCTACGCCGGTGCCGGCCGTGTGACGAACATGGAGTGGCAGCCGAGCGGTCTCATCTGGGCGATGGACAACTGGTTGTACATGACCTACAACCCGTTCCGCCTGCGCATCCTGCCCGGTGGCAAGATCGCGCGCGAGGAGACCGAATCGAACGGCGGGCAGTGGGGCACGTCGCAGGACAACTACGGGAAGGTGTGGTTCACGGACGGCGGCGGCGAGCTGGGTCCGGTGAACTTCCAGACGCCGATCGTGTACGGCGCGTACAACCTGCCCGACCACTTCGAGCCCGATTTTCGTGTGCCGTGGCCCGCGCCCGGCGGCATCGCCGACATGCAAGGCGGCATGCGCCGCGTGAAGCTGCCCGAGGGGACACTCAACAACTTCACCGCGGTGTCGGGATCCGAAATCTACCGCGGGCACCGGATGCCCGCCGACGTGCTCGGCGACTTCTTCTTCAACGAGCCAGTCGGGCGCATCGTCCGTCGCGCCGAGGTCGTCGTCACCGACGGCCTGACCCAGCTGCGCAACGTCTATCCGAAGTCGGAGTTCCTGCGGTCCACCGATCCGCTCTTCAGGCCGGTCAGCATCCACACCGGGCCCGATGGCGCGCTCTATCTGGCGGATATGTACACCGGGATCATCCAGGATGCGCAGTTCGTCGGGGCAGGGTCGTACCTGCGTCGCAAGATCGATCAGTACGCACTCGACAAGCAGCACAACTGGGGCCGCGTCTGGCGGATCACGCACGAGGCCACGCCGGGTGATCGGACGCAGCCGCGCATGTACAGCGAGACGCCCGCGCAACTCGTGCGGCACCTCGAGCATGCGAACGGCTGGTGGCGAGACACGGCGCAGCGGTTGCTGGTGCTGAAGCAGGACAAGTCCGTGGTGCCCGCGCTCAAGACGATGGCTCAGACATCGGGCAACCAGCTGGCGCGGTTCCACGCCCTGTGGACGCTCGAAGGCCTCGGCGGCCTCGATGCGGCTCTGGCGCGGGAGCTGATGAAGAGCCCGGACGCGCAGATTCGCATCCAGGCGATTCGGGCGAGCGAGACGCTGTTCAAGGCCGGCGACAAGACCTTCGCGAACGACTACCGGGCGATGGTCGGCGACGCCGACCCGAACGTGACCATCCAGGCGATGCTCACGCTCAACCTGCACAAGGTCGCCGACTCGGCCGCGCTGATCAGGACGACCATCGATACCAGCGCGGTGCGTGGCGTGAAGGAGTTGGGCGAGCAGATGCTCAGGCCCGGTGCCTCGCAGGGCCAGCGGCCGTCCCTGGCTGACACCGGTGCGGGCGGCGTGAACCTGAGCGTGGCCGAGCGTCGGGTGCTCACGCGCGGGGAATCGGCGTATCGCGAGCTGTGCTTTTCGTGCCACGGCGCGGACGGCAAGGGCGCGCCGATGGCGGGGGCGACCGACGGCATGCTGCTGGCCCCGCCGATCGGCGGATCGGCTCGCATCACCGGGCATCGCGATTACGTCATCAAGGTCCTGCTGCACGGCATGACCGGACCGCTCGACGGCGTGAACTACGGCGGCGGCGGAGTGATGGTGCCGATGGGCACCAACACCGACGAGTGGATTGCCGACGTCGCCAGCTACGTGCGCAACAGCTTCGGGAACAGCGGGACGCTCGTGACAGCGGACCAGGTGGCGGCGGTGAGGAAGTCCACCACGCGCCGATCGCCGTGGACGTTCGCGGAGCTCGACCCGACGATCCCGAAGTCCCTCGCGAATCGCGCCCAGTGGAAGGCGTTGGCCAGCCACAACGAGGCGGCCGTCACCAATCCGATCGCAGGGACCGGCCGCTGGGACACCGGCATCCCGCAGGCCCCCGGCCAGTGGTATCAGGTCGAGTTGCCGGACGTGACGACCGTGGCTGAGGTGCAGATTGAGACGGCGCCCGTGCCTGCGGCGCGCGGCGGCGGTCCGGGCGGTCGCGCGGGAGCCGCGGGCGCGGGTGCCCCCGGTGCTGTCGCTGGCGGCGCCGCGGGCGCGGGTCGTGGCGCGGCTGGCGTGGGCGCTCCGGCGGGTGGTGCGGCGCCAGCGGCCGCGGGGGCTGGCGCTCCGGCGCCGGCTGGTGCGCCGGCAGCGGGACAGGCGGCGGGCCGCCAGGGTGGCTTTGGCGGGGGTCGCGGCGCGGCGCTGCCGCCCGCCCGCGGCCCCGTCGGCTTCTCCGTGCAGGTGTCGACGAATGGGACCACGTGGGGCACGCCGGTCGCGACCGGCGCGGGCGCCACGCCGCTCACGACCATCCCGTTCAGGCCAGTCCCGGCCAAGTTCATCCGGATCACCCAGACCGGCACGACGCCGGCCGAGTATTGGGCGATTGGGCAGATCCGCGTGTATCAGGTCGCTCGATGAACGAGCGGCCACACTGAATTGACGTAGTTGAAGAGGTTCCCCATGTCCCGACGTGTGATCTATCCCGTGCTGCTGACGGCGTTCGTGTCTGCGGCGCTCGGTGCGCAGACGCCGGCTCCCGCCCCGCAAGGCGCTCCGGGGACGCCGCAAGCGGCGGCCCCTGGCCCTGGTCGCGCCGGCGGCCGCGGTCCCGCAGTGGTGTCGCCCGAAGTCAAGCCCGACCGCACGATCACGTTCCGGTTCCGTGCACCGAACGCGACGCAGGTGACGGTGATTGGCGAGATCGACGGCCAGCGTCATCCGATGACCAAGGGCACCGATGGCATCTGGACGGCGACCGTCGGCCCATTGCCGGTGGACGTCTACAACTACCAGTTCGATGTGGACGGCGTCATCGCGATGGACCCCGTCAACCCGTCGGTCAAGCTGGGCTGGGGCGCGTTCCCGCCGGCCAATCTCGTCGAGGTCCCTCGTGAGCCTGGTGCTCTCGAGTTCTACGACGCCAAGCCGGGCGTGCCGCATGGCACCGTGCGCTTCGAGACATACGACTCGAAGACCATCGGCGGTCCGCGGACCCTCTGGATCTACACGCCTCCCGGCTACGAGCGCGGCAACACGCAGTACCCGGTGTTCTACCTTCTCCACGGCGCGGGCAACATCGACTCGAGCTGGATTCTGACGGGGCGTGCGAACTACATCCTCGACAACCTGATCGCCGAGGGCAAAGCGAAGCCGATGATCATCGTGATGCCGTACGGCTATGCAACCAACGGCATCGGCACGGGTCCGGTTCGGCCCGCGACGCCGGCGACGGCCCCGGCCACCCCAGGTGCAGGTGCCGCGCCAGGTGCGACGCCACCGACGCCGGGCCCGGCGATGAGCCAGGGCAACACGCCGTTCGCCAATGATCTGATCAACGACATCATTCCGTATGTCGAGAAGAACTTCCGTGCGCTTCGGACGCCGGCCAACCGCGCGATCGGCGGCCTCTCGATGGGCGGCGGGCAGACGCTGGCCATCAGCTTCTCCCGGCCCGAGATGTTCAGCCACATCGTCATCATGAGCGCCGGGTCCGCGACCGCCGACAAGGTCTACCCGACGTTCTTCGCCGATCCGGCTGCGCGCAACAAGCAGATCAAGCTGCTCTGGATCGGCGTCGGCAAGGACGACACGGGCGCGGCCAACAACTCCCGCGCGCTCGATGCGATGCTCACGACCGCGGGCATCAAGCACACGCTGCGGATCACCGACGGCCGGCATGAGTGGAACGTCTGGCGCCACCACCTCAACGAGGTCGCGCCGCTCATGTTCAAGTAACGCACAGGTCCGCCGGGTACGGCGGGTACCTCAGGTACGGAGGTGCGCCAGGTACCCGGGTACGGCAGGTACTCGGGTACGGCAGGTGCTCGGGTGCGACGGGCACACGTGCTCGACCGAAACCTGCCCATCCTGAAACGATTTCCGTTGCTGGACGGCCCAGCGCCGACGTAGTAACCGGTTACAATCCGACTGAGGAATCCCTGATGGCTGATGGCTTGGCACACACCGGGGCCGCGTGGCGCGCGATTGGGTTGCTTGTGGCGTTCGCTAAGAAGAACAAGCGGTGGCTGATTAAGTGGCGAAGCCACATCTAGCGACTGCTACCTAGCGCAGTGTGCGCCCGCTCGGGTGCAGGAACTGCGGGTGCGTTTCTTTGTCCTTCTTCGACGCTCGGAGCGGCGCGGTCTGCCGGTCCGCCACCTCGTCAAGAGCGGACTTGGCCAGCCAGATCAGGACGTCGGTCGGCAACGGCTCGATGAACGCCTTGATTGACGTCAGGACCTTGATGAGCTTGCTGGTCGCCCTCATCGGCCGCCAGCCTTGGCCTTCGCCTTCGGCGCGCGCTTGCTGGCCTTGGGCTTCTTCCATCGGGCCTCTGCCGCCTTCTGGGCGATCTCCGAGCGCCGCGTCTTGCTCAGAGCGGCCTTGCGGGCTGGGCCGCCCTTGAGGCCACCAAGGCGCCCGAGCATCCGGGCTGCGATCTTCCGCTCGTCCTCGGTCGGCGCTGGTGGTACGTCGCTGGTCGCTTGGTCTACGATGAACTTGGCTAGCTGGTTGACGTCAGTCGGCCTTTTCATGCGACGATGATCGCAAGGCATGACCGGTCATGCATCCATGAATATCTATGCAGGGCCGGCCTGAAACTTTACCAGTGCCGCCAGACCGGGGTACCTGCCGCACCTGAGTACCCGTCGCACCCCTGTACCTGCCGTACCGGACGTACCTGCCGGACCCGCCTGTTGTATCGTCTCTGCACCCGATGATGCGTCGTGTGCTGGCATCGCCCCAGACGGGGCTGGTGCTCGTCATTCTCCTGCTCGGCACGATCCTGACGTGGACGGCTGGTTCGCACGTCGATCCGCGGTCCGGGCTCGAGGTCAACAACTTCCTCAACACCTACACGCTGATCCAGACGGCGACCGACGCCAGTTTCTTTGCCATCATGGCAGTCGGCGCGACGTTCGTGATCATCTCGGGCGGGATCGACCTTTCGGTGGGGTCGGTGTACGCGCTGGCCGGGGTCACGACCGCCATGGTGCTGCGCGCCGCTGGCCCGCTCGACCCGATGACGACGGTGGCGTTGGCGGCGGCCGTGGCCATTGGCGTGGGCCTGGTGTCGGGCCTGCTCAACGGCGCGCTCGTGGTCGGGCTGAACGTGCACCCGTTCATCATCACGCTCGGCACCATGTGGATCCTGCGTGGGATCGCGTTCGTCACCAGTCATGCCGAGAGCATCCTGCTGCCCGCCTCGCTGACCGGCGTCGCGAAGGCGTCGCTCGGACTGAGCGCCGCGCTCTATCCGGTGCCGATGCTCGTGATGATCGCGGTGGCGGGCGTCGGGGCCGTGTATCTCACCAGGACCGTCATGGGCCGTCACGTATTCGCCGTCGGCGGCAATCAGGAGGCGAGCCGGTTCGCGGGCCTGGCCATCCATCGCATCAAGATCGGCGTGTTCGTCGTGTCGGGCCTCACGGCCGGCATCGCCGCGTTCATGGGCGCGAGCTTCTACGGCTCGGCGTCGTGTGCCGACGCGACCGGGTACGAGCTGTACGTGATCGCCTCGGCGGTCGTGGGCGGCGCGAGCCTGTCAGGCGGCAAGGGCAGCGCGGTGAGCGCGATGCTCGGGGCCGTGCTGATTGTGCTGATCCGGCAATCGATCCGGACGCTGCACTTCGACCAGAACTACGAATGGATCATCATCGGCTGCGCGGTCATCGTGGCAGTCGTGCTCGATCAGACGAGCGCACGGCTGACCGCCAGACGACTGAAAGCACGTTCATAGATGTTCACCACGGAGGGGCGGAGGACGTTTCCCAGGCGTCCACGCGCGCTGGTCTGGTCAGGTGGATCAGGGTGTTTTCAGTGCGCCTCGCGCGGCGGCCAGCGGGCTTGCCCGCTGGCCGGCCCCTGGGACGTGCGGAGCGACGAACGAACGCGACACATGAGCGGGTTGGATGTCGCACCGCTCATGCGTCGTGTTCGTCCGTCGCTCCGTGCGCCGCGCGGGGCTTCCTCCGTGTCTCCGCGGTGATTTGTCGTTAGGATTTGGTGTTCCCTCGCAGCGTCCAAGGAGTATTCGCATGACACGGTCTTTCTACTCGTTCGCGATCGCGGCTTCCCTGATCCTTGCCTCGGCGTGCGGTTCCTCGCCCACGCCGGCACCAGCAGCCACGGCCAAGCCGGGCCTCAGGATCGCGCTCATCGCGAAGGCTTCGACGAACCCCGTCTTCCTCTCGGCACGCACGGGCGCTGAAGCGGCGGCGAAGGAGTTGACCGCCAGGCATGGCGTGTCGGTGGAGATCGTGTGGCTCACGCCCCCAGGCGAGGACGGCCAGGTCCAGGCGCAGCGGATTGCGCAGGCCGTCAACGAGGGGGCCAACGCGGTGCTGCTCTCGGCGTCGGATGCGGGCAAGGTGACGGGCGCGATCAACGACGCGGTTGCGCGTGGCGTCGAAGTGATGATGTTCGATAGCGACGCCCCGGAGTCGAAGCGCTTCGCGTTCTACGGCGTGGACGACGTCAAGACCGGTGTGGCCGTGATGGACGAACTGGCGGTGCAGATGAACGGCAAGGGCGCCGTCGCGATTCTGGCCGGCAATCAGAATGCCCCGAACCTTCGCAAGCGCGTGGAAGGAGTGAAGCAGGCCGCCGCGAAGCACCCGGGCATCACGATTGTAGGCACGTTCTACCACGTCGAGACATCGCAGGACGCGGCCGCCGAGGTCGTTGGTGTGCAGAACGCCTATCCGCAGATCCAGGGCTGGGCGATGATCGGCGGCTGGCCGCTCTTTACGACGTCACTCCTGACCGACCTCGATCCGAAGAAGGTCAAGATCGTGGCCGTCGATGGTCTGCCGCCTCAACTTGCCTACGTCGAGAAGGGCCTGGCCCCCGTCCTCCTCGCGCAGCCCACATATCTCTGGGGCTACGAGTCGGTGAACCGGATCTTCGACAAGGTGCAGTTGAAGAAGGATGTGCCGCAGGTCATCCCGATGGAGCTCGTGCGCGTGACGAAGGACAACCTCGGCACCTGGGCGCGGCAGCTGCGCGACTGGGGATTCACGGATGTGCCGGAGAGATTCCTGGCGATGGACAAGTGAACTGAAGCTTGAATGTGGTGATGTGGTGATGTGGTGATGTGGGGATGTAGGGATGTAGGGATGTAGGGATGTAGGGATGTAGAAACTTCTGCCATGCTGGAACCGGGATCGCAAGAATCCCTTCACTGGCCGTCGAGTCGGCTGGATTCACGCCACGATAGCTGTGGCGGCGTTCTTGCTCTGTGGCGGGTGTGGATCCTGACCAGCTTCGTCTGCGGTGTCGGAAGTTCACGCTCGAGGTCGTCGATCTTTGCACGCACCTCGGTGCCGACGATCTGGCCCGGGTGATTCGTCCCCAGCTGCTCAGAGCGGCCACTGGTCTCTGCTGCAACCAACGAGCCTCCCGACGCGCTCGGTCTCGGAAGGAGTTTGCCTCCCGCCTTGCGGTCGTCGTCGAGGAGGCCGACGAAGCCGAGTTCTGGCTCGACCTCTGCGTCGCGCGGCAACGTGGTCCGGCCGACCGGGCCGTGGCGCTCAAACAAGAAGCCGTCGAACTGACCGCAATCTTCTCGCGGTCCCGTGCGACGGCTCTCGAAGGTCTGAAGCGACAGCGTGAGTGACCGAGCTCCCCGCATGCCTACATGCCTACATCCCTACATCACCACATCACGACATCACCACATTCACCGTTTCGGCTGGGGCCGCCTTGCGCCGCCTCGCCTCGCGCGTAACGATCGGGAAGCGACTGCGACCCTACTTGACGGCGAAGCAATAGAAGAGCCCGGCGCCGCCCGTGGACACCAGGTTGGCCTGGCTGCACCCGTTGGTCGCGTGCGCCGAGTTCCACGACGTCGGATTCGCGCCCCCGCCCTGCCGGTCGTGGTGGCCGACCTGCGCGTTGCCGGCGGCAGACGACGTCCAGTTGGCGCAGGTCGTGTCCGGCGCGCCTGTCGCCAGCGTGCCGTCAAGGTTCGAGCCGGTCAGGATGTCGTGCGTGTTCGGCGTGTCGCCCCGCCCGTTGACCACCGCGCCCTTCTCGGTGAGCGAGTTCTGCTTGCTCAGCTGGTTGGCGTCCGAGTGCAGGTCGGCGACGTTCTTCGCGACGATGACGCCCTTGGCGTTCGCCCACGGGCCAGGGCCGATGCGATCTTTCGCATGCACGGCCGGCTGATTGCCCGCAGCCGCCGCGCTCAGGTAGGCGCGCCACGTGCGAGTGCCCCCGCCGGCACCTGCGGCCAGCGTCTGGCAGTACGCGTCGGCACCCGCCAGGCCGCCGAGGTTGGCGCCGCTGCCCGGGCCCACGCTCGTGATGAAGAAGCCCATCGGTGCCTGCGCCGGGGCCGACGAGGCCTGGATCGAGGCGATGGCGAACAAGCCGCCCAGGAGGGCCGCGCTGACTGTGTGGTTCCGCTTCATGGTTCCGTTCTCCCGTGAGTGACCGTCATCGCATGCTCGACCTATCGACCGACGGCGACGCCCCAGGGGCTGCCGCCGGTGGTGACCTTCTGCTCGACCTTGCCGGTCGCCGTGTCCACGATCGACACGTCGCCCGATCGTCCGTTGGCGGTGAAGAGCTTCCGGCCATCGGCGCTGATGTCGATGCCCCAGACGCGCTGTCCGATCCCCTCGTAGGTGGCCACCAGCTTGCGGGTCGCCACGTCGATCACGCTCACGGATGCCGCGCGCCCGTTCGACACGTAGACCCGCGATCCGTCCGGCGCGATCGCCAGGCCCATCGGCAGGGGCGCCGGCAGTGGCGGATCCTGCTTCGGGGGCGCGGCCGTGATCTTCACCGTGGCCACCGGCTTGTGCGCCATCGCGTCGATGACCGTGACGTTTTCGCTGTTCTCACCCGTCACGAAGGCGGTCGCGCTGTCGGCCGTGAAGACGATCGACCGCGGGCGCGCGCCGGTCGGCACCCGGCCGAGCATTTTGTAGGTGGTCGTGTCGATGACATGCACCGAGTTGTCGCCTTCGCACGTGACATAGACGACCTTGCCGTCCGGACGAACGGTGACCCCCTCGGGTTCCTCGCCGATCTTCACGCGGTGCACGACTTCGCCCTTCGCCAGGTCGATCACCGACATCTCGGACGTCTCCTCGTTGGAGACAAAGATCCGGCCGCCGTCGAGGGAGAGGTCGAACGATTCCGGATCCTGCCCGCCGGGAATGACCTTCAGCAGCTTGTGCGTCGCCAGGTCCACGATGCCAATCCCGTCCGCGGAGCGATCGGGCGGCGGCAGCTTGGATTCGTCGCTGCCCGGAGGGTTGATGGGCGAACCTGAGAGCGCCACATACAACTGCTTGCCGTCACGTGACAGCCGAATGCCGCGCGGCCGCTTGCCCACCTGGATGCGTTCGACCACGGCGCCGGTCGCCACGTCGAGGGCGATGACGAACCCGCCCGGTTCATCGGTCACGTAGACTCTCGGGCCCGAGGGCGGCGGCACGGCGGGCACGGTCTGCACAGGCGGCGCCGCCGGCTCCGTGCCGCACGCACCGGCCAGCACCAACGCGACGGCGAAAGCCCAGACAGACGGACGACGAACACGCGCGCGCAGGACGTTCAAGAACATGGTTTCTCCGGTGCGTAGAAGTTACACCAGGTCCACCAGGTACGCCAGGTACGCCGGGTGCTCAGGTACGGCGGGTACTCGGGTACGGCAGGTACGCCTCCGTCGCCCGTCGCCCGTAGCCCGTAGCCCGTAGCCCGTCGTCCGTAGGCCGTAGGCCGTTGACCGTCGTCCGTAGCCTGTCGCCCGTCGTCCGTAGCCCGATAGAGCTACTTGATGGGCGAGAATGGCGCCGCGTCGAGGAACACGGACTCGACCTTGCTGATCAGCCGGCCGTCCTTCTCGGATTCGGCTTTCGCCTTCACCCAGTCGGGGTCGGCGCCGAACGCGGCCCAGGACTTGGTGGCGGCATCCCGGCTCGGATACGCGAGCACGTAGACCAGCGTGTTCGGCGTCATCGTCTGTCCCGCCTGCGGGATCCAGTAGCCGATGCTGACGATGCCGTGTTTGGTGAAGAGCCGGATCGTGTGGTCACGGAAGCGTGCCTTGAGTGCCTCCATCTTGCCCTCGGCGGCGTAGTAGGTGCGCATCTCGAAGACCCGCGGCGCCTGCGCCTCGACCACCGGCGTGCTGACGCTACGCACAGTCAGACCCGTGACGACCAACCCCAGCGCGAGTATCAGTGCCGCGACGTTTCGTGTGACCCTCATCGGACCCCCTCTTCGGTGACATGTACATGTGAGATGTGAGATGTGGTGATGTGGTGATGTGAGAACCCGCACGTGGCACGGCCCCAGCTGACCGCGGCCGGCCTGGCTTTCACATCAGACATCACCACATCGCCACATCTTACATTCAGCCGAAGCCTGCTACTGTTCTGCCATGCGCTGGGCGGTCGTGTCGGTCGCGATTTTCGCGTTGATCCTCGTGCCGTTCTTCCTGTTCGAGGATCAGATCACCGCGTTCGCCCAGCAGCTCGCCGGCGGGGGCGCGTCACGGTGGTACGTGGCACTCGGGATGGGCGCGCTGCTGGCGTTCGACGTGGTGCTGCCGGTCCCGTCCAGCCTGACATCGGCGGCGACGGGGGCACTGCTCGGGTTCTGGCAGGGGATGGCGGTCATCTGGGCGGGCATGACCGCGTCGTGTGCCTTCGGCTACTACCTCGGGGCGCGCGGCGCCGGCTTCGCGCGACGGTTCGTCGGCGACGCCGGCCTGGCCCGGGCCGAGCAACTGGCCGCCCGCTACGGAGACTTCGGGTTCGTCATCTGCCGCCCGGTGCCGGTCCTGGCCGAGGCGAGCGTCATCTTTGCGGGTCTCGTGCGCGCGCCGATGGGCCGCTTCATGGTGATGGTCGGCTGGTCAAACCTCGGCATCGCCGCCGGCTACGCCGCGGTGGGTGCCTTCTCGATGCGCGCCGACTCGTTCCTGATCGCGTTTGCCGGCGCCCTCGTGCTGCCGGCGATCGCCTGGGGCATTGCACGCCTCTGGTTCAAGCAGGGATGAACGCGGGCGACGGCTGACAGGCGACGGTCTACGGGCGACGGGCTACGGGCGACGGCTACGGGCGACGGCGGACAGCCTACGGCATACGGGCTACGGACCACGGGCCACGGGCCACGGCCTACGGCCTACGGACGACGGCAAACCGCAGGCGACGGCCAACGGTCCACGGCGGGCGACGGCCGACGACAGGCGACGGCCCACGGCCTACGGCAGACCGCCAACGACAAACCACGGCCAACACCCCAGCAACGACGGGACCTCCGCTGCCCCGTGTCAACGGTGCCAGCCGCCGACGGCGTAGTTGCGTCAGACACGTCATGTCGGGCCCCACGCCGGTTCTCCGATCCTTCCTCGGCGTCGCCGCGCTCGCACTGGCATCGACGCTCCTTGCCGCCGTCCAACAGACTCCGGCCGCGCCCCCAGGGCCTCCCCCCGTTCGGACCGGCCTGATCATTGGCCGGGTGGTGGACCAGGAGGGCGCGCCGGTCCCTGAGGCGCTCATCCGGCTCGCGCCCTGGGGCGGTGCGCAGGTGACCAGTCCGGCCGGCGGCAACGTCGTGGCCGATAGCCAGGGACGCTTCTTCTTCACGAATCTGGCGGCCGGGAACTACGGGCTGAACGCGACCAGCGACGGCTATTCCGGCGGCGTGTTCGATCAACGGCGACCCGGCGGGTCGAGCGGCTACCTCACGCTGGGTGCCAACGAACAGCGCACCGACGTGACGCTGACGCTGTGGAAGTTCGCGGTCATCGCTGGCACCGTCGTTGACGAAGCGGGCGAGCCGGTCATCGGCGTGGGGGTGCGGGCGGTGCCCCGCACGGTCGTCGGCGGCCGGCCGGCGTTCGGCAACACCGACACCCCGTACGACGGGCCCATGGCCGTCACTGACGACCGGGGACAGTTCCGCTTGCCGCGCCTGCTGCCGGGGGCCTACGCCGTCTTCGTGCCCTCGACGCTGACGACGCTGCCGACGGCGCTGCTCGATGGCGCCACCACCAATGCCTACTGGTCGAACGGCATCGCCGAGCTCGCGCCACGAGGCCAGGCACGCACGCTGCAGTTCGGTGACACTGCGCTCTCGCACATGACGCGCGTGATGCCACCACGCCCGATGCCCGATGGCCGTCTGCTCGTCTATCCGCCCACCTACTTTCCTTCAGCACCCAGCCCGGCCGACGCAACACCGGTGGTCGTCGCGAGCGGGGACGAGCGCGCCGGCATCGCCATCGCGATGAAGGCGGTGCCTGGATTTCGCGTCTCCGGGCGCCTGGTCACGCCTGACGGCACACCTCCACCGCCGATGGGGATCAAGCTGAGCGGCAGTGCCTCGGTGGGCGTCACCGACTCCGACCTGTCGAGCGGCGTCGGTCTGCCTCTCGCGTTGTACGACACGGCGGTGACCATGAGTGATGGAGCCGGCCGGTTCACGCTGCTGGGTGTTCCACCCGGCGACTACACGGTGCGTCACGGGCGCCGCATCCTCTATCCGGCCGTGGCCGAAGGGACGGGCTACTGGGTCGCCCAGCCGCTGACGGTCGGCAACGGGAACCTCGCTGACGTGGTCGTGAATCTGCGGCCGGTCGTGCGCGTCGAGGGGCGCATCGAGGTGGCCAGGGGCCTCGACCCCGCCGCGCTGCCGCCGGGTCTGGCCCGGGGCGCCGTGAGCTTTCTACCGGTCCACGGTGGTCCAGGCTCCTTCGCCGCCGAGATGTTCAACGCCAACGGTCCTCGCACCTTCGGATCGGCCGGCGGATCGGGAGGCTCCATCGTCGTCGTCCCGTCCGAGATACGAGGGTGGGTGGTGGAGTCGGTGACGATCGACGGCAAGGACCTCACGGACCGCGCCTACGACCTGCAGGCGGATGTGACGTCGCTGGTCGTCACCTACACGAACAGAGTCTCGCGCGTGTCCGGTACGGCGACGGATGCGCGGGGGACAGCGGTGCCGTCGGTGATGGTCGTGGCCTTCCCCGTGGACGAGACGCGTTGGCGCGACTACGGTCCAGAACCACGTCGCGTCCGGTCCGCGTACGGCAACGATAGGGGCGCCTGGGCGTTCGATCACCTGCCGCCGGCCGAGTACTTCGTGGTGGCGCTCGACGGGGAGGATCCGCACCTCTGGCGCGACCCCGAGCGGCTGAAGACGCTGTCGGGACAGGCGACACGGGTTACCGTCAGCCCAGCCACGCCATCCACGGTCACGCTCCGTGTCGTGCGACGCGGCCGATGATCAGCCGCACCCCTCTCGTCGTTGTGCTGGCGTTGGTCGGAGGCATCGCCGCGATCACCGCACGTCAGCAAGTGCGCGACAACGCGGTCGTCCCGTCTGGTTCCGCCGTCGTGTCGGGCACGTTGACGTTGGCCGGCCCGGGCAAGCAGCCG
Organism: uncultured Acidobacteriota bacterium; assembly: GCA_963738485.1. Classification (GTDB taxonomy): domain Bacteria; phylum Acidobacteriota; class Vicinamibacteria; order Vicinamibacterales; family SCN-69-37; genus CAVTWK01. Next base: position 1,310,731 of record CAVTWK010000001.1, on the reverse strand, counting down.
GCGCGTCGCGTGCGCGTCACGTTGAACGAGGTCTCGAATCGCGTGGTCGGACTCACGACCAGCACCGATGACGACGGGCACTACGTGTTCACGGGCGTCGCGGCCGGACGCTACGACCTCGAGGCTTCGCGGAACGGCTATCTGCGGGCCAGCTATGGTGCGTCCCGGCCAGACCGCGCCGGGACGCCGGTCGTCGTGCGCGACGGGGAGACCGTGGCGAATCTGGCGTTCACGATCGCCAAGGGCGGTGTCATCGCGGGCACCGTGCGCGACCCCCGCGGACGCGCCGTGCCTGGTGTCACGCTGCGCGTGCTGCGGCTCGGGTACAACGTTTCCTCGGGAGAGCCGACGGCGACCGTGCCGACCAGCAGCTTCGTCGCCGTGACCGACGACCGCGGCGAGTATCGCGCGTTCGGCCTGCCGCCTGGAGGCTACGTCGTGGTCGCCTCGCCTGGTCCGAACCCTGGCAGCCGCGGTGCGGGCGACGGCTTCCGCGTGCTATCGACGACCGAGGTCCAGCGCGCGATGCAGGCCGCGCGCAGCGGCGGCGGGGCGTCGATCAATGCGCCTGTGACATCGCCAGCCTCGCCGGCCGTCGGCTACGCGCCGATCTTCTATCCCGACGTCACGGACGTGACGCGTGCGACAGCCGTGACGATCGGCGTGGCGGAAGAGCGGACTGGCATCGATCTGGTGGTGGCCGCCGTGCCGACGTCGCGTGTGTCCGGCGTGGTCTCGACGCCAACCGGGGAGGTCCCGCCCGCGCTGCAAGTGGCGGTTGCGCCGACCGGCCCTGCCGCCGGGCTGCTCTCCGGAGCCGGCCTGCGACTGCAGACGACGTTCGTCGAGCCGAATGGCACGTTCACGATCGGCGGCGTGCCGGCGGGGCGTTACACGCTGCGCGTGTCCGGCGGGCGCGCGGGCAACCAGGGCCCGTCGATGTCGGCGACGATCGACCTGACCGTCGTCCCGGGCACCGACGTGACCGTGCCCATCAAGTTGACCGCCGGCATCGACGTCACCGGCCGCGTCGTCTTCGAGGGCGAGGCGCCGACACCGGCTCAGCTCGAGACGATGCAGTTCATCCTGATGCCGGTCGGTGGGGGCGGCGCGACGATCTACACGGGCGCCGCCCGGGGACAGGGTCCTGCCACGGCGGCTGGCCGGGTCAACGCGGACGGCCGCTTCACCTTCACGAACATTGCGCCTGACACTTACTACGTCTTCTACTCATGGACCGCGCCTGGCGCTGCCTCTCGATGGGGCCTCGCGCGCACCGTGGCCAACGGACGTGACGTGTTCGACGGCCCGATGCGCGTGTCGGCTGGGGAGCCTGTCGAGCTGACAGCCACCTTCACGTCGGCGCCCACCGTGCTCGAGGGCACCTTCCAGGATCGGGGCGGCCGCGCCGCCACGGATTACTACGTGCTCCTCGTCTCAGCCGATCGTCGTCATTGGGTGCCGGGTTCGCGACGCAGCCGCATGACGCGCCCGGCGACCGACGGTGCCTTCGACATCCGCGGCCTGCCCCCAGGCGAGTACTTGCTCGGCGCGCTCACCGACCTCGAGCCCGGCGAGTGGCACGACCCCGCGATGCTGGAGCAGCTCTCGAAGTGGGCCATCAAGGTGGTGCTGCGTGACGGGCAGACGACGACGCAGGACATCAGGATTGGGGGGTAGGGCATCCTCGCCGGAGCCTCTATCGCTTCCTGCGGTCGCTGCCGCCAGTGCGGAACGTGGTCGGAACGCCGCATCGGAAGGCGGGGCGACAGACCCCCGGGAACCTGATCGACGTGGGCTATCATCCTGCGACCACGTTGGCAGGAGGCGCCATGCGACCGTTCACTTCATCTCGTTGTCTTGCGATCGCGGTTCTGGCCGTTGTGTGTTCGGCGGCCGCGCCGTTGGCGCAGGCGCCGCAACCGTTCAGTCGTGTCGCGGTGACGGTGACGCCGGACCGCGCGGACTGGACCTACCAACCCGGCGCGCCGGTGAAGTTCCGCATCGACGTCCTGCGCGACGGCCATCAGGTCTCGGGGGCCACGGTCAGGTACGCGATTGGACCGGAGATGATGCCGCCAGTCACGCAGGCCACGGCCGCCGTGGGCACCACGCCGTTGATGATCGATGGCGGGACGATGGCTGTGCCGGGCTTCCTGCGGCTGGTCGCGACGGCGGAGGTCGATGGTCGAACGTACCGCGGTGTCGGCACGGCCGGGTTTGCGCCTGACCGGATCCAACCGACGCAGGCCAACCCCGCGGACTTCGACGCCTTCTGGGATGCCGAGCGCAAGCGCCTGGCCGCACTGCCACTCGACGCGAAGTGGACGCCGCTGCCGGACTACGGCACCTCCGCCGCCGAATGCGCGCAGATCAACCTGCAGAACGTCGGCGCGACCGGCGGGGCGAGCCGGCTCTATGGAATTCTCTGCATGCCCCGTGCGCCCGGACGGTATCCGGCGCTCCTCAGCGTGCCCGGTGCCGGCGTCCGCCCGTACCGTGGTTTGGCGGAGTTGGCCGGTCGCGGGCTGATCACGTTCCAGATTGGCATCCACGGCATTCCAGTGATCCAGCCGCAAGAGGTCTACGACGGTCTGGCGAGCGGCGGCCTGAGCGGCTACAACTCGTTCGGCTTGGATTCCCGTGAGCGCTACTACTATCGTCGCGTCTACACAGGGACGCTTCGGGCCAACGACTTCCTGACGTCGCTGCCGCAGTGGGACGGACGGAACCTGGGCGTGACCGGCGGCAGCCAGGGCGGCGCGCTGGCGATCGTCACGGCCGGGCTCGACCGACGTGTCACGCGGCTGGCGGCCTACTATCCCGCGCTCTCGGACGTCACCGGGTACCTCCAGCAGCGCGCTGGTGGGTGGCCGCATATGTTCCGCGCCATCGACGGTCCCAACAGCCATCGGGCCGACGCCAAGATCGCCACGACGCAGTACTACGACGTCGTGAACTTCGCGCGTCGCGTGACGGTGCCCGGACTCTATTCGTGGGGCTTCAACGACGAGACGTGCCCCCCGACGTCGATGTACGCGGCCTACAACGTCATCACGGCACCCAAGCGCCTGATACTGGCGTACGACACCGGCCACCGCACCACGCAAGAGCAGACCGACGACGTGAACACGTGGCTGGCCGGCGAATTGACCGGCCGCAGCGCGCCTGCGCCCAAGTGATCGGCGCGGGGCGTACGGTCAGGACTGTCCGATTGCGGATTGGCGGATCGCATCATTGAAGGATTGACTGATGGATTGTCGAGTTGATGACTGACAGATTGGGCCCGGTTGGCGCAACTCTCAATCTGCCAATCCGACAATCGACCAATCGTCCAATCAGTCCCTCGATGGTCCGATTCGTCAAGCCTTCGATCCAGCGGTAGAATCTCACTCTCAAGGAGGCCGAATGGTCTTGCGAGTACGTCCCTTGGCAGCGCTCCTCGTGGCTGCCGGTCTGGCGGCGTCGCTCGTCTCGGTGCGCGCGGGTACGAGCGAGCAGGCGAGCTACGACGCGCTCGTGGCGCTCTTCACCGAGCAGCGCGAGTCCCAGCGCGTGCCCGTCGTCCAGGGCGTGCCGGATTACTCGCCGCAGGCCGTCGCCACACGCCGGCAGCGTCTGGATAGCATCGGCGCTCGGCTCGACACGTTCGACTCGCGCGCCTGGCCGATCGACCAGCGCGTGGATCACCTGCTCGTCATCACCGACTGGCGTGCGCTGGACTTCGAGCTGCGGGTCCTGAAGCCGTGGGCGCGCGATCCTGGCTTCTATGTGGACCAGGTCGCTCGGGTGCCGTTCACACGACTGCCGGCGTCGGCCGGCGCCCTCGAACAGCTCACGACCCGTCTGCGCGCCGTGCCCGCGATGCTCGAGGTCGGCCGCCGCAACCTGACGGCAGCGGCCGGCGAGCTCACGCTGCAGGCGATTCGCAATCTCGAGCGCGCCGACGGCGTCGGACATGGCCATCCCTGGCGCGCCACGCCGCCGGCGGGCGTCATCGGCTGGTTTCAGGATCTCCGGCAGCAGGCGGCCGCACATCATCCAGAGCTGATCGTCGAGGTCGATCGAGCGCGTGCGGCGACCGAGGCGTTTCGTGACTGGCTGGTCGCGAATCGGTCGCGGATGGACGCGCCATCCGGCGTGGGGCTCGACAACTTCGACTATTTTCAGCGGTTCATCCGGCTGATGCCGTACACCGCGGACGACAACCTGCGCCTCGGCGACCGTGAGCTGCAACGGTCGCGCGCCTTCCTGGCGATCGAGCGCAATCGCAACCGGAACCTGCCCCCGCTCGATCCCGCACCGACCGAGGAGGCGTACGCGAAGCGCATCCAGGACGCCGACAGGGACATCCGTGCCTTTCTGCGGCGCGAGGGCATCCTGACGATTCCCGAGAGCGTAGGCGAACTCGCGACGAACGTGCCGTGGATCGTGCGACCCGGCGGCGTGCGCAATTTCTGGGAGGAGATCCAGTACCGAGATCCGCGTCCCGATCACGTACACGCCGTCATCCCGGGCCACCGGTTCGACGCGCTGATGCAGCGCCGCGACCAGAACCCGATTCGCAGCCGCTACAACGATGGGGGCCGCACCGAGGGCTGGGCGTTCTATCTCGAAGAGATGCTGCTGCAGGCCGGCCTGCTCGACGACCGTCCGCGCACCCGCGAGTTGTTCTACCTGTTTCAGATCAAACGCGCCACGCGCAATCGCGCTGAGGTGAAGATGCACGCCAACGAGTTCACCGTGGCCGACGCCGTGAAGTCCATGATGGAGAACGTGGAGTTCCTCGATGAGGACGTCGCGCGCGTGGACGCCGAGATCTACCTGCGCCGCCCCGGTTACGGCAGCGGCTACCAGATGGGCAAGCTGCAGGTGGACGCGCTCCTGGCCGACCGCGTCGCGCAACTCGGCAGCCGGTTCAACCTGCAGGCGTTTCACGACACGTTCCTGGCGTCCGGCAACATCCCCATCGCGCTCATCCGGTGGGAGATGACGGGCAAGGACGACCAGGTGCGGGATCGATGGACGCGTCAGCCGAGCCGGTAGGGTCGCTGCCCCACGGTCGGCCCGTATGGTCACCTCGCCTTTCCCTTGGGCGCGTGGCCCCGTTTCGGCGATCATCTGCCTGGAGTCCACCATGTCCCTCCCCGCCCTGCTGAGATCGGTTCGTGCGGCGGTCGTCGTGGCGCTCGTCGGCCTGACCGTGGGGGGCCGCAGCCTGGTCGGGCAGGCGGACCAGGCCGTCGCCGGCAAGGAGACCTACGAGCAGATCAAGCGCTTCGCGCTCACGGGTGGGGCGGCTGAGGTCACGAACCTGTCGCTCAGACGCGACCGTGTGGAGATGACGTTCACCGGCACGTTCTATTTCGCCGCGCCGGTTGCCGATCGCGTGACAGGGGCGGTGTTCATCGGCCAGGGCACGATGCGCGCCGCGGTGCCCGCGAGCGACTTCGAGCGTGACAACGTCAGGCGCCTGATCGGCGCCGACCTGGTCGAGTCCGACTTCAAGACGGCCGTCCTCCGTTGGACCGATGACACGATCGACGCGCTCGATGTGCGGCGACGTGACGGCGTGGCCGTGCCGGCCGCCGCCGAGAAGCTCGCGGCGGAGTTCGAGCCGCGGTTTCTCCTCGAGACGGGCGCCAGCCTGTCGGGTCGTCTGGCGCTGTCACTGCTCAACGGCGAGGCGCCCGGCGTCTTCTTCGCCCAGTTCGACGGCGGGCGCCGCAACCGCTTCAGCGTGCTGCTCGACGAGCAGACGCGCATTCCCGTCGCCAACTTCTCGATCAACGGCGGCGAGAAGGGCTTGATCTTCGCCTGGCAGCCGGCAATCGAGGGCAACGACGTCTGGATGGCGTTCTACGCGGCGAAGGACTACGAGCGCGGCGCCGCGACCTACTCGGACGCGAACGACCTGGTGGACGTCACCAACTACGCGATGGATCTCGACCTCCGCCAGCTCGACAGACGACTCGGCCTCGTCGCGAGGATCGGCATGGAGGCGCGCACGCCCAATGTGCGCGCGATTCCCTTCAAGATCGGCGAGTCGCTCTCGAGCTACCAGCGCACGCGGCTCGAGAAGCAACTGAGAGTCACGGGCGTGCGGCTGGGTCAGCAAACGCTGCCCTGGACGCAGGAGGACTGGGAGGGGGGCTTCACCGTGTTCCTGCCGGCGCCGACGCAGGCGAAGCAGGCGCTCGTTCTGGAGGTGACGCTGGAAGGCGACTTCATCGCCGACGAGGCGATCCGGGAGTGCTTCTATCCGCTCTCGAACACGTCCTGGTACCCGCGGCACGGCTACCTGGATCGGGCGACCTTCGATCTCACCTTCCATCATCGCAAGCGCGAGAAGGTGGCGTCGGTCGGGATGCGGCTCAGCGAGCAGCCCGACCCGGCCGATGCGAATGCGATGATTACGAAATACCGGATGGCCGAGCCGGTGGCGCTCGTCGTCTTTGCCCTGGGCCCGTTCCAGCGCGAGACCGCGACCGTCACGTGGGAGAGCGGGGCCGCGTCGATCCCGCTCGAGTTCAACTCGGTCCCAGCCCGCGTCGTGCCGATCAAGGCCGATTTCATCCTGGCCGAGCTCGACAACACGATCCGGTACTTCTCGGCGATATTCGGCAAGTACCCGTACGCCGCCTACGGGGCGGCGTTCCATCCCTACGGGTTTGGCCAGGGCTTTCCGACACTGCTGATGATTCCGCCCACCGACCGGGCCGAGAAGAACACGTTCGCGTTCGTGGCCCACGAGACCGCGCACCAATGGTGGGGCAACATCGTCGCCTGGCGGTCGTACCGCGACCAGTGGCTCAGCGAAGGTTTTGCGGAGTACTCGGGCATTCTCTACACGGCCAAGCGTGACCCCCGGAAGGAATCGGTCGTCGAGCTGATTCGCGCCACGCGCAAGTCGCTCCTCGACAACCCGCGCACCACCGTGGGCCTCGGACGTGGCCGGCTCAACGACATCGGGCCCATCATTCTCGGCCTCCGGCTGCACACCAGCCAGAGTGCCGGCGCCTACCAGGCGCTGATCTACGACAAGGGCGCGCTGGTGCTGCGGATGCTGCACTTCCTGCTGAGCCATCCGACGACGGGAGACGACAAGGCGTTTTTCGCGATGATGACCGACTTCGTCGAGCGCCACCGGAACGGGACCGCGTCCACGGACGACTTCCGCAAGGTCGCCAACGAGCATTACGCGCGCAGCCCGGTCGCTCTGAAGCACGGGATCACCGATCTCGACTGGTTCTTCAAGCAGTGGATCTACCAGACGGGCCTGCCCTCGTACCAGCTCGAGTACGAGCTGAAGGATCAGCCGGATGGCTCGGTCCTGATCAGCGGAACCGTGCGGCAGGACAACGTGGCCGACGACTGGTTCATGCCGATCCCGGTGGTGTTCTCGTTCGACAAGAACCAGACCGCGAAGACAACGCTGCGAGCGACTGGACCGTCAACGTCGTTTGAGCTCAGGCTGCCCATGCGGCCGCGGAAGGTCGAACTCGACCCGGATCACTGGGTGCTGTCCGAGAAGACCCTGACGAAGGTGAAATAGCGTTCTCGCGGCTTGGCTGGGCGTCGTCTGGGCCGGTGGCGATCCGGCTGATCGAGGCGGGCACGCGAGCGCCCGGCTACCGTGTAGTCGCTGATGCCGCCGGTGCTCGAGATGAAGTACAGGTCCCGGCCATCTTTGCGCCAGCGCGCGTTCACCAGATCCTGGTCACCCCATAGGCGTCGAAGATCGTCTCGTTGCTCACGAGCGGAACGTCCTCCAATTGTGCCTGCGCGATCAGCATCCGATCGAACGGATCGCGGTGACTACCCGGCAGCCGGCCGGCTCGCTGCGCGTGCAGGATGGTGATTTCGAGCGCGGAGAATCCTTGACCGGCCGCCGCACCCGCGACGTCCTCAGCTACTTCCAACGCACCCGGAAGCTTGCCGATCCTCGCCTTGGTCGTGATCTCCCACGCCGAGGCCGCACTGACCAGCACGACATTGTCAGTGTCGGCGATCCGGCTGCGAGCGGTTCGCGACAAACGGCGATCGCCGTCCAGCCACCACAGAAACGTGTGTGTATCGAGGAGCAGTCGCACGTCAGCCGTTCCAGGCTTTCACCTCGGCCGCCGGCAGGGGTTCGAAGAAGGCGTCAGTCACACTCGCCCGCCCGCGCATCGCCCCAAAGCGCCGGCTCACGACGGCCGTGCGCAACGGCACTAGACGCGCCACCGGGGTCTTCCCGCGGGCGATCACGATTTCCTCGCCTGCCTCGGCGCGCTCGACGAGCCGCGAGAGGTGCGTCTTGGCCGCGTGGATGGACTGATGAGGCTTCATGGAGCAAAGTTAGTCCAGGCCGATTAGCTAAGTCAACGCGATGGAGGGATCGTCCGCGCACGACGGGGCGGGCCCGTGCGCGCCCTGGCCGGTACCCCGGGCTTCAGGAGCGGGAGCGGGCGCGAGCGAGGCGAAGCACCTCGCGCATCTCGCGCCACCCATCAGCTGAGCGGAGGCGGCCCAGGCTCTCTTCGAAGGCGTTGATCAACGCCTGGAGCCGGCGCACCTGTGCCGCCCCGTCGGTCTCGAGCACTTCCGAGAACGGCCCGGTCGTCACGACCAGCACGCGGTACTTCGGATGCATGCGTAGATCCGCGAGGGCCTGCTCGAGCCCGGCGGCCTGCTCCTCGAGCAGGTCGTTGTAGATGCCGAGGTTCTCGTCGGTCAGGCGCGCCACGTCCGCCTCTTCGGCACGGATCCACTCCAACTCCAGCCGTAGCAAGGTGTGCAGGTCGTTGTTCCGGTACGCCGCAGTCACTTCCTGCATCAGCGCGCCCTTGCGCACGCGTCGGTCGGAGTCCTGCTCGAGGTCCGGATGCAGCACCTTCGCCAGTTGCCGGTAGATCGTTCCGAGGCTCTTCTTGCGCAGGTCTTCGATCTGGCGCTCGCGCGCGTCGGCCTCCAGCTGGCGCTTGGTCCTCGCCTTCGGGCGCCGGGCCGCTTGCCCCCTCGGCGCGCTGGCGGACCGAGAATCTCCCACTTCGTCCTCTTCGACTCGTCTCCTGAGCCGGTCGATCAGCTCGGCGGACTGCGCGGCGGCCTCCTCGGCCGTCATGCCAGGGCGGAAGCCGGAGAAGTCCACATCGACGCCGTGCTGGCTGAAGATCTCCTCCATCGCTTTTCGCGCCTGCTCGATGTCGTCTGCCTCAGCCTGCTCGAAGCTGATGCCATACGCCGTTTCGAAGATCGCGCGCAGATCCGCGTCGAGCAACGTGCCCTCCACGCCGGCAATTTCCGAGAGCTGCTCCTGCAGCATGGCCTCGAGGGCGCGGCGGTCCGACTTGGCCTTGAAGCGCTTGTCGTCCAGGAACTGCGCGACGAACCGCACGACGTCCTTGCGTAGGGCCGTGGCGCGTTCGACCAGCGGCTGGACGTGCTCGTGGTGAAACACGACGGCCTCGTCATAGCGGGCGGCGTCGCGAACCAACCTCGTGCGAAGGCGCTCGATCTTCGCGACGAGGCGGTTGAACGCACGCTGCGCCTTGGTCAGCGGACGCCCGGGCTGCCCGCACACGGCGAGGCTGGCCGGCTCCTTGGCCCGCTCCGGCCCGTGGGCCTCGCCATCGTGATCGTCGTCGTGAAAAAGGGAGCGTTGCGCCGCGGTCATGCGGGTCGCAGACTATCACCGGCGCGGCAACGTGCGAATGCCGGCATGACGGGCGGTCTGTACTACTACCGCGATCGCGCTGGCGTGGAGGTTGACCTCGTGATCGATCGTCCCGACGGCTTCGTGCTCGTCGAGGGCAAGGCCGCGCGCACGCTGCACAGCGATGCGGATGGGCCCATGGGACAAGTGGCCCGGACCCTGAGGCAGCTCAGGCCGACGGAGTCCGGGCTGGTGTACGGCGGCAGCGAGCTGCAGCGTCGAACCGACCTCACCGCGCGGCCCTGGTCAACGCTGATGGATCTCTGAGCGGGCGGCCTCCGGAACGCCTCGTCCCGCCCACCTCCCCGCAGGTGCGGCGGCCCCGTCTACTCCCCCCGTAGATGCCGCAACAGCAGATCGTGCACGTCGATCGACCGAATCCGATCGGCGTCGAACAGGTCGCGGCGCCGGCTCATCACCAGCGGCCCGTCGTCGGTCCAGCCGTCGGATCGGCCGTGCGAGCCGCGCACGAGTGAGGCGTCGAGCGGAATCACATCGAGCAACGAACGTTGGCCGAGCGAGCGCTTGAAGAGCTTCCAGCCGACGGCGAGTGCCGGGACGCGGATCGCGGGATCGAGGAACAGCTCCACCGGGTCGTAGCCCGGCTTGCGGTGGATGTCCACTGTCCGCGCATAGTCCGGCGCCCGCTCGTCGTCGAGCCAGTAGTAGTACGTGAACCAGGCGTCCGGCCTGGCGACGGCTACCAGGTCCCCTGACCGGACGTGATCGATCCGCGCGTCGCGCTTGCCGTCAGCGTCCAGCACGACGTCTACGCCGGGCGTGGCCCGCACCAGGTCTGTCACGCGCGCGAGCGCCCCGGGGTCGTTCACGTAGATGTGCGCGACCTGATGGTCTGCCACGGCGAACGCCGCGCTGGCCCCAGGGTCGATCACATCGAGTCCCCGCTCGCTGCGGACCCGCAGCAGGCCCGCCTCGCGCAGGACTCGGTTGAGGTGGACCGGCGTCGTGACGTCGCACAGGCCGTACTCGGAGAGCACCACCACGTCGGCACCGGTGCCCTCGTAGTACGCGATCGAGATCGCCGCAGACCTCGTCCACGGCGCGCAGGTCCGCGTCGATCGCCGCCGGCGTCCCCACGCCGACGCGCTGCAGGTTGTAGTCCAGATGCGGCAGGTAGATGAGCGTCAGCGTGGGCGAGTGCCGGGCATCCACCAACTTCGACGCGGCAGCGATCCATTGTGTCGAGCGGATGCCCGCACGCGGGCCCCAGAACTCGAAGAGGGGAAACGTGGCAAGCCCGGACTGGAGGACGTCGCGCAGCTCGCCCGGCGTCGTGTAGACGTCCGGCAGCTTGCGGCCGTCAGCCGGATACATCGGCCGCGGCGTGACCGCGTAGTCGGCCGTCGAGTACATGTTGAACCACCAGAACATGTTGGAGACGGTGAACGAGGGGTCTTCGGCGCGCGCGACGTCCCAGACCTTCGGCGCCTGCACCAGCGCGTTCGACTGCTTCCAGAACCTGACCTCGGCGTCCTCGCGCGAATACCAGCCGTTGCCGACGATGCCGTGCGTCGAAGGATAGACGCCCGTGAGGTAGTCGGACTGCGCGCTGCAGGTGACGGCCGGGAACGCCGGCTTGATGCGCGCCAGGCGCGCACCGGCCGCCCAGGCCGTAAGCCGCGGCATCGCCGGCCCGAGCAGCCGCGGCGCGAGACCCACGACATTGAGGACGACAGTTCTATGCACGACCACTTCCGATAGCGCATGCCAGACGCGCCGAGGCTCGCGCAAGCGCGACTTCCGAGCCGCGAGCACGACGTGCGCCGGCGAGCGTGCGAGGGGAGCGCGGCGCGAGGCTCGGCGCGTCTGGCATGCGCTCTGACCCCGCCGTCATCGGAACTGCGCCAGCACCCAGTCGTACTCGCGCGCGATTGACTCGCCCAGGTCGAGCTTGAGCGCGCCCGGCAGCACGTCCCAGGTGTAGGTTTCGATCTCGAGGTGCGTCGTGCAGCGGCGCGCGCGGACTTCGTCGAGCACCGTCCGCACGTACGGCTGCGTCGAGGTGAGCCCGTCGTACTCGGCCGTGAAGAGCGGCACATGAAAGTGCGTGCGGAGCCGCCGCGCGCCGCCGCCGGTGAGCGTATCGAGCGCCGGCGACAGGTCGGGGTAGCGCGCGAGCGCGTGCCCGTCGGCGACGACGGTCTGGTGCAGATAGGTGGCATCCGCGAACGGACGCAGCCGGCCGGCGAGGGCCACCGCGTCGTCGCGTCCAGCAGGCACGGCCACGTCGATCGCCGAGCTCAGCTGCACGCGGCCGATGCGCAAGCCCGCGGATGTCAGCGCGTCGAGCGCGGCGATCGGGTCCTCGTACTCGACCGCGAAGTGGCAGCAGTCGAAGCAGATCCTGATGTGTTCGCGCAGCAGATCGGTCGCGCGGGCGTGCGTCACGCCCAGGGCCTCGGCGACGAGCGCCGACCCCGCGGTGAGCAGGCGATGCTCGAAAAACGCGATCGTCTCGGTCGAGGTCTCCAGCACGCAGTCGGGCTCGGGCTCGATGTCGAGGTGCACCACCTGCCCTGTCCGTTCGCGCAGCTGGACCAGGGTCGTCGTGAGGTCAGCGAGCTGCCGGACGATCTGCTGCCAGTCGGCGTCAACCGCGTTCCGCATCCAGGCCTTGTAGGAGAGCGGCGCCGTCGAAACGCCGCCGTCCACGCCCTGGGGCAGGAGCGCCGCGAGGATCGTCACCAGGTCGCGGGTGTAGGCGAGCCGCGCCGGGTCGCGCCAGTCGGGCGCGTAGACATCCTCCTTGACCGGCGTCCCGTGGAACGCGCCGAACGGGAAGCCATTGATGATCGCGACGTACAGGCCCTCCTCGTCGAGCCAGGCGCGGAACCCGGCGAGGTGGCCGTCGAGCAGCTCGCGCGCGTCACGGGCCGAGAGGCGCAGGCCGAGACCGAACGGGCGGTCGGGCGAGAAGCGCGCCTTCAGAGCCGGCGCGTAGCGCGACAGATTGGCCGACACGGCGGCCCAGCCGTCAGCCGCGTGGATATTGGTGCAGTAGGTCAGCTGCAGCGAGTCGGCCGACGGGACACGCACGGTCAGACCGGCCGCGCCGCGAGTTCCTCGAGGCCGGCCGGCAGCTTGAACTTCGGCGACTGGCCGAGGAACCGGATCGGATTCTCGAGGACCACGCGCTGAATCAGGGCTTCACTGTGGCGTCGGCGTCGCATCTCCATCACGAACTTGGGGATCGCCAGCGGCTCGCTCGGACCCCAGTCGCACGCGCCGGCGACCAGGATGCGGTCGGGGCCGTACTGCTCGATGAGATCGACGGCGCGCGCCGCCGACACCTTCGTCTGCGGATAGAGCGTGAGGCCCGCCCAGTAGCCGTGCTCGAGGATGAGGCCGATGGTGTGCTCCTCGGCGTGATCCACCAGCACGTGTGACGGCGTGAGCGAGGGCTGGCGCCGCAGGACGTCAATCGTCACGCGCGTGCCCTTGAGCTTGTCTTCGAGGTGCGGCGTGTGGATGAGCACGAGCTGCTTCAGTTCGGCCGCGAGCGCCACCTGGTCGGTGTAGGTCGCGATCTCGTTGCGCGTGACGCGGTTCATCCCGATCTCGCCGATCCCCAGGACCGTCGGGCCCTGCAGCAGCGCAGGCAGGTGCTCGAGGACCGCCACCGAGATCGCCCGGTCGTCTGATTCCTTCGGGTTCATGCCGAGCCAGGTGTAGTGCGTGATGCCGTACTGCGCCGCCCGCTTCGGCTCGAAGTCGGTCAGCTGCCGGAAGTAGTCGAGGAAGCCCTCGGGCGTGCTGCGGTCCCAGCCGGCCCAGAAGGCGGGCTCGCTCACCGCCACGCAGCCGGTCAGGGCCATCTGCGCGTAGTCGTCCGTGGTCCGCGAGCACATGTGCGCGTGGTGGTCGATGTATCTCATCGCCGTGACTCCGCCAGGGAGGGATCGAACGCGCCCACCGCACCCTTCCGATCGAGCGCTTCCAGGGGCTTCGTCGTCGGGTCGCTGAGCAGCATCTGGATGTGCGTCAGTCTGCTTGGCCCAGCCGTCGATAGCGCGCGGAGGCCGTCGGCGAAGGCGCGCATCCGGAAGTCGGTCGATGCGGTCGAGGCGTCCGCTCGGTCGAGCCGGTCGAGAAAGGCCGCGATCTCCATCAGCCGGTTGCGGTTTTCCACGAAGTACTCGTCCACCAGCTGGGTGGGCGACAGCGGAGAGCGTTCGGGATGGCGCGTCATCGGACACCTGAAGAAAGCGCCGCGGGCACCGTGCCCGTGGCCGGACCGTCGTGTCGTGCAGCCGCCAGCGTTCTCAGCACCTCGATGCTGCGGACCATCGTCGGCACGTCGATCTCGTGCGCATCGAACGCCTGACCGATGTCCCGGAGCAGCATGATCGTCAGCTCGCCGCCCAGATGCTCGCGGAACTCCGCCAGACCCCGAAGCACACAGCGTGGGTCGTCCGGGGTGTCGAGGCGCTGGCTCAGCTCAGGCGCATAGATCGGCAGCCGCAGGGCCTGCAGCACATTCACGATTCGCTGCCAGGCCGGTTCGGGCAGCATCCCCGAGAGCTTCGCGTAGGTACAGTCGAGCGCGACTCCGATCGAGACAGCCTCGCCGTGCCGCACGCGGTACCCCGTGAGCTGCTCGAGCTTGTGCGCCGACCAATGGCCGAAATCGAGCGGGCGGGACGAGCCGAGTTCGAACGGGTCGCCGCCGTTGGCGATGTGCGTGCAGTGGAGCGCGGCCGACCGTCGCACCACCTCTTCCATGGCCGTCGCGTCCCGGGCCACAAGGGCCGGGGCGCAGGCCTCGAGCATCTCGAAGAAGCCGGCATCCCGGATGAGCGCGGCCTTGACGGCTTCGGAGACGCCGCCGAGCCAGTCGCGGTCCTCCAGGGTCGAGAGGAAATGGAAGTCATTGACGACCGCGAAGGGCGGCGCGAACGTACCGAAATAGTTCTTCTTGCCGAACGCGTTGATGCCGTTCTTGACCCCCACGGCTGAATCGTCCTGCGACAGCACGGTGGTCGGGACGCGAATCAGCCGGATGCCGCGATGCGCCGTGGCCGCCGCATATCCCACCACGTCGAGCACGGCCCCGCCGCCCACGGCGATGACGAAAGAATGGCGACAGAGACCGGCGTCGTGGATCGTCTGGCAGACCGCGTCGTAGTGGCGGATGTCGTTCTTGGCGGCTTCGCCACCCGGCAGGAGCAGCACTGGGGCCGCCAGCCGGATCGCATCCGCGTGATGCCGGGCGTACTGCTCGATGGCGCGCACCAGACCGGGATGCGCGATGGCGACGCCCTCATCGACGATGGCCACGACGTCGGCGGGCGCCGGGTCGGCCGGGGCCGACACAAGGTGCCGGATGACTTGGCTCGTCGGCTCGAAGACACCCGTGGTGAACGCCACGGGGTACCGGAACGAGACGCGAACGTCCTGCTGAAATACGTCCATTTAGGTCACGGCAAACCGGCGCCCCAGCCAACTGGCCACGAACCAGATAGAGAGGACCACCAGACTGTAAATCATACCGGCGTACGCGGCCGCGAGGACAGCGTCGAGCAACACGAGCGACAGCACACCGGTGCGCACAGCTGCGCGAATGACCTTCGGATCGGCGTCGCCGATCGCGCGCCAGAACGGCGGAAGGAGGCGCCAGGCGAGCCAGGCCAGCAGGACAAGAGCGAACGGGTCCACCCCGAGGCTCGCCGCCCCCAGGCCGCCGGTGCCCGACATCGACACGTGGTGGCCGACGACGACGAGGGCGAGGGCGGCCAGGACTCCGAGCAGGAGGCTGAACGCGACGACGGCCACGGGACGCTTGCCCCCGGCGACCTCGCCCCGGCTGAGCGCCGTGACGGCCGCGATGTAGGTCAGGGGGATGAGGCCGAGCGTCCAGTAAGCCAGGACGGCTCCAGGGACGGCAGCCATGCCCAGCAGCAGGTTGAGCCCCCGGCACAGCCCCATGTTCACCGGGCCGACGAACATGCGGTGCTTGCCCCAGGCGTCGTAGAGCAGGACGCTGGCCGCAATGCCGACCGCGACGAGCGATCCCTCCCGGGAGGCGACCCACGCGCTCGCGATGCCCATCCCCAGCAGGGACCCGCCCAGCCAGCTGGCGGTGCGGACCGAGACACGGCCGCTGGGGATCGGCCGCTCCGGCCGCTCGCGCGCGTCCAGGTGCCGGTCGAAGACGTCGTTGAGCGTGATCCCGCCCGCATAGAGACAGGCCGTGGCCAGGAGCAGCCACGGGAGGGTCCGGACCTCCGTCAGCCCGGCCACGGCAAAGCCCGCCAGCACATCGGCCAGGGCCGTCGCGACGTTACCCGGACGAATCAGCTGCAGCACGCCGAAAACACCTCGGAGGTATTTGATACGAAAAACGTAACGGGCGACGGAAGGAATCTTCCGTCGCCCGTTGGCATGCGCCGCGTCCGCGTCCTATCGGCGCGAGCCCTGTGCCGGTGCCGGCGACGACGCCGGCGGCGGGCCCTGGAGGAACGCCAGCAGGTTCGTGAGGTTCGCCTGGGTCATCGCGTCGGTCAGCGCGTCGAGCATGACAGAGGTCTTCTGCTTGACGTTGGACCGGACCGGCTTGGCGACGACGGCGGTCTTGCCGTCGGCCAGCAGCACCGTCAGGCCGGCCGCGTCGTCCTTGACGACCAGGCCGGTGACGGTCGTGCCGTCCGTCTTCGTGATGATCGAGGCCTCGGTCCCCGCGGCCACCTTGCGCGACGGGAACATCACCGACTCGAGCAGGTCGCGCCGGCCTGACTTGGGCGCCATCGCGGTCAGGTTGAGGGCCGGCACGCCGTGGTCGTTGCCGACCGCGCCGACCTTGTGGCACGACGCGCAGTTGGCTTCGAACAGGGCGCGTCCCGCTTCCGCGTTCGGCACGTTCGTGCGCGGCGTGTAGATGACCTCGTCGAAGATCTCGCCCTTGCTGAGAACGCGGCCCGCGGTCCGGGCGGCGATTGGCGCGGCGTTGCCACCTCGTCCACCTCCGCCCCCGCCTGCCGGCGGACCACCGGCGCGCTGCGGCCGCGCCGCCGCGCGCGCCTGCCGCCGCCGCGGGTGCCCCGGCGGCCGGAGCGGCGGCTGCGCCACCGCCACCCCCGCCTCCGCGGCCGCCCCCGCCGCCGCGAGCGGCCATGGCGGCGACCTCGTCGGATGTCAGCGGCGCGAAGTCAGGCGCCTTGGAGTAGAGCAGCTGCTTCTCGGCGTCGGTGACGAAGATCTCCGAGATCTGCTCGAAGTACGCGTTGAGGAAGTTCGCGAACTGCGCGCCGCCGCGCCACTTGGCGGCACGGCCCATGATCTCGGCCAGCTGCGCCTTCTGGGTCGGGGTCCAGCCTTGTTTGAGCGTGCGGAGCGCGTACAAGTAATGAAGCTGCAGCGCCTGGTTAGTATTGCCTTCGGGGAACGCCGCCAGGATCTTCTCGATGGCCTGCGGCTGACCCGCGTACACCAGCATGAGCGCGAGCTCACGGTTCATGCGTTCGTCAGTGCTCGGGAACTGGTTGACGATCAACCCGTGCAGCTGTTCCTTCTGAGGAGCGGCAAGGCCGCTGGGCGTCTCGGCCGTCGTGTACTGGAAGGCGCGGAACAGGCGGAGCTTGTTCTCGATCGTCAGGGTCGTCTGCTTCATCATCGCGAACTGCTTGGCGGTAATCGGCGCCAGGCTCTCGCCCACCGGCGCGGTGCGCACCAGGGCCAGCATGCCCTCGATCGCGCCGAATGGGTTGGTTTCCGCCATGACGCGGTCCTTCCACTGCGCCCGCGCCGTGTGCTCGAGCGCGATGCGACCGGCCCAGCGCACGAAGCGGTCCGTGTCGTTGAGCAAGGCGTAGATGTCCGCGACGGGGGCCAGGCTGGGCTTGTCCGGGGACTGGCCGAGCCGGACGAGCGCCTCGGCCGCACGCCGTTTGACGACCGGGTCGGTGTCGCGAAGGCCGGCGGCGGCGACCTTGACCGCCGAGTCGCCCTGCACGCCTGCGATGTACATCACCGCCGCGCGCACGGCCGGCGCCCGGTCGGTCAGGAGTGCCGTGAGCAACGCGACGCTCGGCGGCGTGCCGTGGCGCTGCATCTCGTAGAGGGCGCGGGCGCGGTCGTCCGCGTTGGCCGAGGCATTGCGCGCCAGCCCCTCGAGCCCGGTCCCGAAGCCGCCGCCCATCGTGGCCTTGACCTTCTCGATGGCGGCATAGCCGAAGCTCGAGAGCGGCTGAGCCTGACGCACCACCGCGAGAATGCCGGTCATGTCCGGCGCCGCCGTCGCGGGGCCTGTGTAGCGCACGCGCCAGACGCCGCCCTCGGTGTTGCGGCCGCCCGTCGTGAAGTAGACGAGCCCGTCCGGACCCACTTCGACGTCGGTGATGTTGAGCGGTTCGCCGTGGACGAACTCGGCGCGGTCGGTGCGCGCCGAGAACGTGGCGCCCTTGGGCGTCAGGGCCGTGTAGAGCAAGCGGCCACGCGACCAGTCGGCCTCCAGCAGGTTGTCGAAGAACGCGCGCGGATACGCGTAGCTCTGGTACGTCTCGACGCCGACCGGGGAACCGCGACCGATGTCACGGACGGGCGGCAGCGAGTCGAGATAGTACTCGGGGTATTTCCCGGAGTGGTTGCGATATCCGTAGTTGCCGTTGGGGATGCCGTGGACCGTGCGCACGTCGCGGTACCAGGGCATGCCGATGTCCCATTCCATGTCGCTGTCGAAGAGGAACGCCTCGCCCGACAGGTTGAAGGCGACGTCGTACGAGTTGCGGTTGCCGCCGAACAGGACCACGAACTTCTTCTGTGCCGGATCCCAGCGGTAGACGCCGCTGTGGACGCCTTCCCGCGCGCTCTCGTTCCAGTTGTTGATGCGCGGCAGGAACTGCACGTCCTTGTCGGCCAGGACCGACAATCGCGGGTCGAGGTCTTCGTTGGCCACGACGGCGAAGTTGCCCGCCATCAGGACCAGATTGCCGTCCGGGCCGCGACGCAGGGCGTGGATGCCGTGCTCTTCGATGCGGCCCTGAATGCGCGCGAATACCTCGGAGGTGTCCGCCACGTCGTCGCCGTTGGTGTCGGTCAGCTTGAAGATCGACGCCATCTGCTGGGGGCCCTGGTTGCCGCGGCCGCCACCCTGGCCGGGCGCCGGCGCTGGCGCGCCGGACGCGGGCGGCGGCAAGGGCGGCATGCACGCGCCGAAAAGCACCGGACCGTCGAACCACAGACCCTGACAGTTCCGGACCTTGTCGCTGATGACTTTCTCGGTCTCGTAGATGCCGTCGCGGTTGGCGTCAATCAGGTAACGCGGGTTGTCGTTCTCCTTGGACACGACCAGGCGGCCCTGGCTGTCGAAGGTGATGACGACATAGGAATCCTTCTTGTCGGCCGGGTTGATCCGCTCGACCGCGAACCCCCGCGGTGTGCTGAACTTCACCCCGGCAACGGTCTGCTCGACCATCTGTGCGGCCTGGCCCTGCGTCGGGTTCAGCCCTTGCGTGCCGCCCGGAACCTGGCCAAGGGCCACAAGGGCCGTGACGGTTCCGACGACGGCGTACCTGCGTCTGTTCATGCGTGTGCTCCGACAGAAAACTTCGACGGATTTGTGGAAATCGTGCGATCTCCTGTTGATACCCTGGTTTCAGCCGGAGTCAAGCAGAACCGGGCGCAGGCGCCGCGGAAGTTCTATGGAGCGAAACACCGTGACGACCCGCCATCGTTTATCGAATGATGCCGCCCGCGCATTTGACTTGGCGTCCATGCGCCTCTAGAGTGGACTCCATCATGTGCGCTTCTTCCAAGACCCAGGCCCGCGCGACGCGCTGGCAGGTGGTGCGCGGAAACGCCCCGATCGTCGGCTTCGTCTCGCAGCAGCGCGGCCAGCAGCAGCGCCAGTGTTCAACCACCGGGTGATGTAGCCAATCGAGCCAACCAGACGACTTCGAGGGCCATCATCCACCGGATGATGGCCCTCTTGCTTTTTCATCGCGTGTCGTAGCTTCGCTTCAGGAGAACAGCCACCGTGGACCTTCGCCAACTCGAAATCTTGCGGGCCGTCGCTGAAACCGGATCCTTCACCGCCGCTGGACATCAGCTTCACCTGTCCCAGTCGGCCGTCAGCCGCCAGATCCTGCTGCTCGAAGAGGAGCTCGACGAGCAGGTGTTCCTTCGTATCGGACGGAAGATCCGGATCACCGACACCGGCAACACGGTGCTCGGCTTGAGCCAGCGGGTGTTCAAGGACATCGACGAGACGCGCGCCCGCCTGCTCGAGAGCCGGCAGACGCTGGGCGGGACCGTGCGGCTGGTCGGCGGGATGACCGCCTGCCTCTATGTCTTTCCGCGGCTGGTCCGTGAGTTCCGTCGCGCCCATCCCGGCGTGGACGTGAAGGTCAAGCCGGCGTCGACCCCGCGGTTGCTGCGTCAGCTCCGCGCCGGCACGGCCGACCTCGGCCTGCTCACACTCCCCATCGACGACCCGACGCTGACGACCGAGCCGGTGCTCCGTGAAGAGATGATGCTCGTGACCTCGCCCGAGCATCCGCTCGCCAAGAAGAAGACGATCGTGCCGCGCGACCTGGCGCACCAGCCGTTCGTGCTCTTCGAGCCCGGTTCCAACAGCCGTCAGGCGATCGAGGAATTCTTCGCACGCGAGCACATCACGCCGAAGATCGTCAGCGAGACCGAGAACGTCGAGATCATCAAGGCGCTCGTGCGCGTGCGGATGGGCGTGACCATCATCCCGCACCAGGCCGTCGCGCGCGAAGTGCGACTGGGTCAGCTGTTCTGCGCGAGGATCGAAGGCAACCCGATCGTCCGCGAGACCGGCTGGGTCCACGCGCGCACCGCCCACCTGCCCAAGGCCGTGACCGAGCTCAAGCAGATGCTCGAAGTGATTCGTCCGCGCCTGCACCTGGCGCCCGAAGCGCCGGCGCCGACCCACGCCAGCGTGGCCTGAGGCGTCCGACACCACGCTCGCGCGCGGCGGCCCCGGCCGCCCTGCGCGGGCCGTGGCTCAGAACGAGGCCAGGGACCGGGCGTAGCGCATGGCGGCGCTCGACGGATCGAACGCGTCGTGGTGCCGCGCGAGCGCCCGGGCTGCGGCCTTTCTCGATCGCGAGACCGATTCGTGTCCGCCCTCGATGTCCGTGATGCGGCCCGCGGCGAAGTGCTGGCCATCCAGCACGCCGCTGAACGGACTGAGCCCCAGCTGACGGGCCAGCGTCAGGAGCTCCCCTTCGAGCCCACGGCGATAGCGCTCCACGCCGAGGTCCGACCGGACGTCCGGGATCATCGCCACCGTGTGATACGCCAGATACGGCAGCACGGCCGAGGCGCCGCGCGCCAGGAGCGCGGCGAGCTGGTCGGCCTCCCGCACGTCGCCCGAGTCCACGATGAGGCTCGCCTCCGACCGCAGGCCGCGCTCGATGAGATGCTCGTGCACCGCCGTGGTGGCCGAAAGGGCCGACACGGGGGCCCACGAGGCGTCCACCATCCGATCGCTCAGGATGACCAGCGACGACCCGTCAGCCACGGCCTCGGCGGCCGCGCGCACGATGGCGCGGATCGCCAGTTCTGCGCCGTGCGCTCCGGCCGACACCGGGAAGATGAGCGGCAGCGTCCGCGCGCGCAGCCCCGGCAACTGTTCGACCGTATGGAACTGACGCTCGGTCAGGACCGGTGACGGCAACGTGACGATCGGTCGGTCGTCGTCGGTCCGCGCCCCGACCGCGCCCAGTCGCGTGCGCAGCGACGTGCCGGCGCGGCCAGGCCCACGCGCATCGACCAGCTCGCCGTGGCGCGCCATCGGCGTCAGCACCCGTTCGACGTCGTCGCCCGTGTAGCCGAAGATCTGCTGCAGCCGCAGCAGGTCGGACGGCGACCAGTCGTCAGCGGTCAGTCCGAAATCCGGACGGTCGGGAAGGTCGATGATCGGGCGCCGCGTGACCCGCGAGGCGGGGGGGAAGGCCATGTCCGATCATAGGGACGCGCGAGGGTGAACCCTCATGAAATCTCGGAACAACGCCCATGCGACTGGCACATGCCTTAACCGGCGCGATCAGGGTACGAAGATCACATGAATGTCACGCGGACCGTGTACGCCCCGGCTGAGGGTGTGTTCGATGTCCGCGGTGCGGCTCGGGCCGGTGATGCACACGACGTTCGCCCCGCGCGTGAAGAGCGCCGGCTCACGCGCGACGAGGCCGGCCAGCGAGTCCATCAAGACGGTCCGGCGGACAATCGCGACGTGCACGAGCGGCAGCAACGAGGCGAGCCGGCCTCGGCCGGGGCCCGAGGCCAGCACGACCGACCCGGTCTCGGCCAGCGCGGCCAGGGCACCCGTCACCCCCACCGTCGCCGACGCGAGATGCTCGCGCTGTTCGGCCGAGGCTAAATCCCCGGGCTGCTGATGCAGCACGGTCACGCCACGTCCTTCGAGCGAGGCCCCGACGCCCGGCACGGGCAGCTCGCCGTCGTCCCACGCCAGGACCGTTCGAGGATGGCCCGCATTGGCTGCGAGAAACCCCTCGACCAGTTCGGCGACGGCCTCGGCGTCGTCGGCCTCGTGCACCTGCCCGCCGAGGGCGATGAGCTCGCGGCGAAAGCGGTCCAGCAGGGCGTCCGGTGCGTCTGGCGGGGGCAGGGGCATCCGCCCCGGATGTTCGAGTGGCGCGTCGGGCAGGAGCGTGCGGCCCAGGGCCAATCGCAGCGCCTCGCGCATGGCCGCCCGTTCGGCGGCGGTCACCGCGGCCTCCGGTCGTCAGCCGCGCCCGGCGCGGTCGGGCGCCGCACGCGCCAGCGATCCATGAACGACTGGGCCGGCATGGCTGGAAAATCGCGCGAGGAGGTCCAGCCCGCGAGGTGACCGGGCAGCCGGCGAATCCAGCCGTCGCGGGCCAACCAGCGCGTCGCGCGCGCCGCCAGTCCCCCTGCCAGGCGGAACAGGGCCGGACGCGTGCCGACGAGCCTGAAGACGCGCAGTCCCGCGCCGACCCACCGCGGCGAGGTGCCGGCATCGACGCCCGTCTCGCGCAGCTTCAGCAGCATGCGGGGGATATCGATCCGCACGGGACAGACGTCCTTGCACGCCCCGCAGAGCGTGCTCGCGTGCGGGAGGTCGTGGAACGCCTGGATGCCGGCCAGTCCCGGCGTGAGCACCGAGCCGACCGGGCCCGGGTACACGCTGCCGTAGGCGTGGCCGCCAATCTGCTGGTACACCGGGCAGGCGTTGAGGCACGCGCCGCACCGGATGCAGTAGAGGATCTCGGCCAGCTCCGATCCGAGAACCTGACTGCGTCCGTTGTCGAGGAGCACGACGTGCAGCTCCTCCGGTCCATCCGCCTCAGTCGCCTCGCCGTCCTTCGGCCGGGGCCCGGTGATGATGTTGCTGTAGACCGTCAGGTTCTGCCCGGTGGCGCTGCGGCCGAGTACCTGCAGCATCACGGTGAGGTCGGCAGCGGTCGGCACCAGCCGCTCGAATCCCCATCATCGCCACGTGGACGCGCGGCATCGTCGTCACCAGCCGCCCGTTGCCTTCGTTGGTGCACAGGCACAGGCTGCCGCTTTCGGCGACGCCGAAGTTGACGCCGCTCACGCCGAGGTCGGCGTCCAGGAACTCCTGCCGCAACAGGCGCCGTGCCAGCTGCGTCATGCTCCCGACGTCGGCGACATCGGCGTCGCTCGCGCCGAGCTTGTCGCGAAACAGCGTCGCGATGTCGGCCTTCGACTTGTGGATGATCGGCAGCACGATGTGCGACGGGTGATCGGACGCCAGCTGGACGACCCACTCGCCGAGGTCGGTCTCGACGACGGCGACCCCGGCGTCGGCGAGGTGGTGGTTCAGCTCGATTTCCTCGCTGATCATCGACTTGGACTTCACGGCGCGCTTCAGCCCGCGGGAGGCGGCCAGCTCGCGCACGTACCGGACGGCGTCGTCGGCCGTGCGCGCGTAGTGCACGTGTCCGCCGTTCGCTTCGACGGCGGCGGCGAACTGGTCCAGATAGTGGTCGAGACGCGCGAGCGTGTGGGCGCGGATGCGGCGCGCGTGGTCGCGCCAGGCGTCGGCGTCGGGCAGGCGGTCCAGGGCCGCCTGCCGTGATTCCTGCACGCGACCGGTGACGCGCTGCACGGCCTGTCGCAGTTGCTGGTTGGCGAGCGCGTCCTCGGTGCGGCGGAAGAAGGAGACGGTGCTCGTGTTCATCGCGCCGGCTCCCCGGCGAGGATCTCGGCCAGGTGCCGGACCGTCGTTTTAGACCCACGACGATGGAGTCCACCGGCCATGTGCATCTGGCAGCTCACGTCGGTGACGACCACGGTGTCGGCGCCCGCGTCGTCGATCTTGTCCAGCTTGCGGGCGAGCATCGCCGACGAGATCTCAGGCATCTTGACGGCAAAGAGTCCGCCGAAGCCGCAGCAGACGTCGCTCTCGGCCAGCGGGCAGATGGTCGCGCCAGCGACGGCCGCGAGGAGCTGTCTCGGCTGTTCGGCCAGGTTGAGGCCCCGCAGGCCGTGACAGCAGGCGTGATACGTCAGTCGCGCGCTGGAGGCGGCGCCGACGTCCGTCACGCCGAGGACGTCCACGAGGAACGACGTGAACTCATGCGTGCGATGGGCGACGTCACGGGCGCGCGGTCCGTAGACGGGGTCGTCCGCGAACAGACGTTCGTACTGGTGAATGACCATGTCGCCGCAGGAGCCGGACGGGATGACGATCGGATCGGACGAGGCCGACAGCACGTCGAGCGTGTGGCGCGCCAGTGCCCGGGCATCCTCGACGTAGCCGGCGTTGAACGCGGGCTGGCCGCAGCAGGTCTGTGTGGGCGGCACGTGCACGACGAGCCCCAGACGCTCGAGGACGGTGACCACGGCCATGCCGGTGTCGGGGTACACGCGATCGACCATGCAGGTCACGAACAGTTGCGCGCGGGTAGGTCGCATTCAAGAGACACCATAGCGGAAGCGGGCGGGTCGGGCAGCGGTCGTCTGCGGTGCGCCTCATGTTATGCTCTGCGAAACGATTCTGGTGGCCGTCTCGATGAGCGAACCAGCCCGCAGTCCGTACATTGTCCAGGCGGTCGTCCATGCCGCCCAGATTCTGAACGCGTTTCAGACCCGCGGTGAGGCGCTGCGGCTGCGCGACGTCGTGGAGCGCACCGGGCTCGGCAAGGGCCTGTGCTTCCGGCTGCTGCACACGCTGCGGCACTGCGGATTGCTCGAAAAAGTCGATGATTCGCGCTATCGGCTGACGGCGGAGGTCCAGCGCCGCAAGCGGTATCGGATCGGGTACGCGGCGCTCGGCCACGACAGTTCTTTCCAGCGCGAAGTGCAGACGAGCCTGATCTGGGCCGCCAAGAACGAGGACATCGAGCTCATCGTGCTCGACAACCGGCGGAACGCGAAGATTGCCCTGCGAAACACCGACCTCCTGATCCGCGAGAAGGCGGACCTGGTCGTCGAGTTCCAGATCGACGAGTCGGCGGCGCCGGCGATCTCGGCACGGTACCAGACCGCGGGCATTCCGTTCATCGCCGTGCATGTGCCGCACCCGGGCGCGACGTATTTTGGCGCCAACAACTACCAGGCGGGCCTGCTGGCCGGGCACTACTTCGGCCGCTGGGTGAAGAGCCGGTGGAAGGGGCACGTGGACGAGGTGGTGCTGCTCGATGCGGCTCGTGCCGGCCCACTGGTGCACGGGCGGATGGCCGGCGTGCTGGCCGGGCTCAAGGAAACGATGCGCGACGTGATGGAGACGTGCCCGGTCGTCACGGTCGATGGCGACGGCGTCTTCAAGGCCTCGCTCGACCGGATGCGGCGGTATCTGCAGCGTTCGAAGGCGAAGTACGTGCTGGTGGGGGCCGTGAACGACTCGAGCGCGCTCGGCGCGGCGCGGGCGTTTCAGGAGGCGGGCCGGGCCTCGACCTGCGCGATCATCGGGCAGAACGCGGAGTTCGATGCGCGGTGCGAACTGCGGGAGCCGAGGACGCCGCTGATCGGGTCGGTGGGCTACTTCCCCGAGCGGTATGGCGACGGCATCATCAGCCTCGCGCTGGACATTCTGGCGCATCGACCGACGCCGCCGGCCGTATTCGTACGGCACCAGATGATTACGGCCGCCAACCTCGACCATTTCTACCCGAACGACTCGCTGTTGGCCGGGACGGGGCTCGCCACTCCCGGGTCCAGCACGGCGTAGCGCGGGGGCGATGCGCCCTCGAGGAAGAGGCCAGGGGAGGCTTCCGAAGCGCTCCCGACGCCAGAAGGCGACCGCATCGAGGCCATCGGCGCCACGCATTTGTTCCATTGAATGAAACGAATGGTGGCGGCCTCCGGTGGGGTCGCGGTCGGCCACGCGCGCGACTCGCGCGGGTTCAGAAGCTGTAAAAATGGCCATGGAACCGGTGCCATACGCAAGTCCATCGTGTTCTGCTCTGCGGAACAAGAGACCTCCCCACTTTTCTCTTGCCGGGACCCGGTGCCAGCACCAGACTGACCGACGCACCTGAAACAGCCCTGAAATCGTCGTGCTGTGGATAGGGCTGCACGCTGACTCCAGCGCCGCGGCCCGCCGAGGTGTGTGTGTGTCTCCACGAAGGAGGATGTGTGAACGTGCGCTTTCGACAGTGGTTCTTCGCCCTTGCCGCGCTCGTAGCCCTGAGTGGCTCGGCGCTGCCGGTGTTCGCCCAGGGTTTGACCGGGCAGATCGCCGGGGTGGTGGTAGATGGTTCCAAGGCGGTGCTTCCGGGCGCGACAGTGACGGCCCGCAACACCGGTACGCAGGTCACGCGCGAAGCGGTGACCGACGCCAACGGGGCGTTCGTCCTCACGAACTTGCTCGCGGGCACCTACGACGTCCGCGTGTCCCTCTCCGGTTTCAAGGTGTACGAGCAGCGCGGCATCGTGCTGTCGGCCACCGAACGTCTGGCCCTGCCGGACGTCACGCTCGACGTCGGCGGTGTGACCGAGACCGTGTCGGTCCAGGCCGAAGCGGCCAGAATCCAGACGCAGAGCGGTGAGCGCTCGGCGACGATCAGCGCGGCGCAGATTGAAGACATCGGCCTCAAGGGCCGCGACTTCATGGGCGCGCTGCAGCTCCTGCCGGGCGTCATCGACACCCGCAACCGCGACGCACCAGGCTGGGGCTCGGTCGGCGGCATGACGATCAACGGGCAGAGTTCGTTCAACTTCTCCTACGACGGCGTGGTGAGCAAGGACACGGGCTCCAACTCGGGCAACTACGCGGCGCCGGCGCTCGACTCGATTGCCGAGGTCAAGGTGCAGGCGTCCAACTTCCAGGCCGAGTACGGCCGGAGCTCGGGTGCGAGCATCACGGTCGTCACCAAGAGCGGCACGAAGAGCTTCCGCGGCTCGGCGGCCTACTACAAGCGCAACGAGTCGTTCAACGCGAACAGCTGGGACCGCCGCCGGGCGTGCGATGCGGCGCCGATCCAGAACGGGGCGCCGAATCCGAACTGCAGCAAGGCGCCGTACCGGTTCGACAACACCGCGTGGACCATCGGCGGTCCGGTGGTCATGCCGGGCACGAACTTCAACGCGAACCGCGACAAGCTGTTCTTCTTCTTCTCGCAGGACCTGCTGCCGCGCACCGATCCCGGCGATCTGCTGCTGAGCACGATGCCGACCGCGCTCGAGCGCGCCGGTGACTTCTCGCAGACGGTCAACACCTCGGGCAGCCGCATCTGGATCAAGGATCCGCAGCTGGCGGCCCAGGGGCTGGCCTGCAACGTCAACACGGGCGGGCCCGGCTGCTTCGCCGACAACAAGATCCCGTCCGGCCGCTTCAACCTGGTCGGACAGCAGATGCTGAATCTGTTCCCGCTGCCGAACGCGGTGGATGGCACGGGACGCCGGCAGTTCAACTACACCTACCAGAACATCCTGGAGAAGCCGAAGAACGACCAGGTCGCCCGCGTGGACTACAACGTGTCCCAGGGCACGACGTACTACACGCGCGTGCAGTTCGGCAACGAAGTGAACTCGCGCGGCTACAACGCGTTCCTCGGCGCCGGCACCGGCAACGGCGGCAACGCCAGCTGGCCGCAGTTCAACACCGAGTACGCGATCAAGACGCTGAGCGTGGTCAACACGCTGCTGCACACGTTCAACCCGACGACGGTCGCCGAGTTCACGGTGGGCGTCAACTGGGCGCAGCAGCTGACCAGCCCCGTGGACGACGCGGCGCTGGCCGCCAACACGCGCGCGGTGGCGCTCGGAGGGCTGACGCAGTTCTTCCCCGAGGCCAATCCGCAGAACCTCGTCCCCCAGATCAGCTTCGGCGGCACCAACGCGCAGCCCAACACGCGGGGCGTCGGCGTGTCGGACCGGTTCCCGTTCAACGCGAAGAACATCATCTGGAACTACAACGCGAACATCACCAAGCTGAAGGGCGCGCACAACCTGAAGGTCGGCGTCTTCATCGAGAAGACCAAGCGCCCGGCGCCTCGGGCCTCGACGTTCAACGGGAACTACGATTTCAGCTCGAACCAGAACAATCCGTTCGACACGAACTTCGGGTTCGCCAACGCGCTGATCGGCTCCGTTCAGGCGTACACGGAGTCAACCGCCAAGCCCTTCGCCCAGGGCCGGTACAACCAGGTCGAGTTCTTCGTGCAGGACAACTGGCGCGTCCGCCGCAACTTCACCATCGACTACGGCATGCGCTTTTACTACATCGGCCCCACGTTCGTGGCCGACCAGGACGTCTCGTACTTCAACGTGGGGGACTGGACGACGGGGGCCGCGCCGCAGCTCTACGAGCCGGTCTGTCCGAACAACGCGGCGGTCTGCGCGGGTGCGGCGCGCGTCGCGCGGAACCCGCTCACCGGCGAGCTCCTGAACAACACCTACATCGGCAAGCTCGTGCCGGGGTCGGGCAACTTCACCAACGGCATGAATCGGGTGGCGCAGACGGTCTACGAAGGCAAAGGCATCCTGCCGGCGCCGCGCGTGGGCTTCGCCTGGGACGTCACCGGCGACGGCAAGACCGCCGTCCGCGGCGGCGCGGGCATCTTCTACGACCGCTACTCGGACGACATCATCCTGTCGCTCGTCGAGCAGCCGCCGTTGATGGACACGCGCACCACCAACTGGACGACCATCCCGCAGCTGCAGAACTCGCAGCTCATCCAGAATCCGCGCGGCGTCACCTCGTTCGAGGAGTTCAAGGTGCCGACCGTCTACAACTGGAGCCTCGGCGTGCAGCGCGAGCTGCCGTTCAAGCTCGTCGCCGACGTGGCCTATGTCGGCAACGCGAACCGGAACAACAACAACACGGTCCAGCTCAACAACGTGCCGTACGGGACCACGCGCGTGGACCTGAACCCGGGCGTGGCCGACCCGACCCAGAACAACACGGTCGCCAAGGCCACCGACTACCTGCGGCCGTATCGCGGATACGGCGGCATCGGCCAGCAGCAGTGGCGTGGGTACGCCAACTACCACTCCATCCAGGTCGCGGTGAACCGCCGCTTCTCGGACGGGTTCTCGTGGGGCATGGCCTACACCGGCGCGACCCGGCGTGCCCAGGGCACCTTCGACCCGTTCCTGACCGAGGCACAGGACAAGGCGCGCAACTACACCCGGAACGGCAGCCGGCCGCACACGCTGACCGTCAACTACAACTACGAGATCCCCGGCCTCGGCGGCGTGTGGGACAACATGCTCGTCAAGGGGGTGTTCGACGGCTGGCAGGTCTCGGGGATCACGCAGGCCCTGAGCGGCACCTACGGGGGCTTCTCGTACGGGTTCACGGGGGCGCCGTTCGGCGACATGACCGGCGGCGGTCTCGGTGGCCCGCGCGTGACGCTGACCTGCGACCCGACGCTGCCGCGCAGCGAACGGACGCTGGCGCGTCAGTTCAAGACCGAGTGCGTGACCTTCGGCGGTCCGTCCACGACGACCGGTGACACGTACTACCTCGGGGGGTCCACCAACGACGAGTGGCGCAACCTGGGCTACATCAACCACGACATCACGTTGTTCAAGAACTTCGCGATGCCGAACCGTCGGAACCTGCAGATCCGCGTCGAGATGTACAACGCGTTCAACTTCACGCAGTATGCCGGCGTGGACACGAGCGCGCAGTTCAACTTCGCCACCGGGGCGCAGACGGATGCCGCGTTCGGCACCGTGACCAGTGCCCGCGGCGCGTCGGCCCGCGTGATTCAGTTGGGCTTCCGCTTCGCGTTCTAATCACCTGCCCTCCGGCGCCAGCCTACCGCTGGCGCCGGAGGGATCGCCTGACTGACGTCCCCCAGGAATCCCCGTGGCGTGCACCCACACCGGTTCACCTTCCGTCCTCCGCTCAGGCCCTGGCGCCAGCGCACGTCGTTTCGCACAGCGGAATCCACGGCCGGCCGGCGGCCCAGATCCGAGAAATACCCGTAGACCTGTCCATGTAATCGATATCCTTTCGCGGGGCACGTCTCGCGCGTGTCCCGACTCGCAGACATAGACCGTGCCGGCCATGGGTGCCAGAGGAGTTCACTGACATGCACGTCGCAATGCACAACTGGATGAGGGCGGAACCGATCGACGTCACCATCGCACGTCTGGCCAAGTGCGGCTATGACGCGATCGAGATCAGCGGCGAGCCCGAGAAATACGACACCAAACACGTCGGCAAGCTGCTGCGGGATCACGGACTGACCTGCTGGGGCAGCGTGACCTTGATGCTCGGCGACCGGGACCTGCTCGCCAAGGACGAAGCCAAGCGCGCGATGTCCGTCAAGTACGTCAAGGACACGATCACGATGGTCAAGGAACTGGGCGGACAGGAGATCACGATCGTCCCGTCCACCGTGGGCAAGATCGCCGCACAGGGCAGCCCGGAAGACGAATGGGCGTGGGCGGTCGGCAGCCTGAAGCAGTGCTACGCCCACGGCCTCAAGGAGGGCGTGCGGCTGGCCCTCGAGCCGCTCAACCGGTTCGAGACCTACTTCCTGAACCGGCACGACCAGGCCCTCGCGCTCGCCGAGGCGGTGGGCCCGGAGTGCGGCATCTGTCTCGACGCGTTCCACCTGAACATCGAAGAGCAGGACATGTTCAAGGCGATCCGCACGGCGGGCAGCAAGCTGTTCGACTTCCACGTGGCCGACAACAACCGCATGGCCTGCGGCATGGGCGCGCTCGACTGGGCCAAGATCATCGGGACGCTGAAGGAGATCGGCTACAACGGCGCGCTCACCGTCGAGTTCGTCGCCCCGGTCGATCGCACGCCGGCCAACCCCTATCCGGACTCGCTCGAGACCGGCGAGAACAGCGAACTGACGCCCGAGCAACTGAAGTTCATCCAGGACCACGGGAGCAGCACGCTCACCAACGAGTTCTACACGTTCCTGGTGGAGACGACGATCAAGACGCTCAGAAAGCACATGTAGTCCGGCTGCGGCTGCCGCCCAGATGCCTTTCGTCCTCGTCATCGGCACGCTCGACACCAAGGGTCCGGAGATCGCCTACCTGCGCGATCGGCTCCGGGCGCTTGGTGTCACCCCCGTGGTCGCCGACTCCGGCATCCTCGGGGACCCGCTCGACATCGTGCCCGATGTCACGCGCGACGAGATCGCGCGCCTGGCCGGCACCACGATTGAGGCGCTGCGCAACGCCGGCAGCCGCGGCAAGGCCGTGCACGGCATGATGCCGGGCCTCCGGCAGCTGGCGCTCGATCGCTATGCGGCCGGCCAGCTCCACGGGGCGGTCAGCCTCGGCGGCGCCGAAGGGGCCGTGCTGGCCGCGGCCGCGATGGCCGTCCTGCCGATCGGCGTGCCGAAGATCATCGTCTCGCCTATCGCCTCGGGACACCGCAAGTTCGGGCCCTTTGTCGGGACGAAAGACGTGATGGTCGTCCACTCGGTCATCGACATCCTGGGCCTGAACCCGATCAGCACGACCGTGTTCGACAACGTGGCGGCGGCGATGGCCGGCATGGTGCAGCACGGCCACCCGCTGCGGATCACGCACGATCAGCGGCGTGTGGCCATCACGATGCTGGGCCAGACGACCAAGGCCGTCATGGCGGTGCGGGATGCCGTCGAGCGGCGCGGCTGGCAGGCCGTGATCTTCCACGCCAACGGCGTGGGCGGGCCGGCGATGGAAGAACTGGCCGAGGAGGGCCTGTTCCAGGGCGTCATCGACTTCACGACCAACGAGCTGGCCGGTGAGATCCAGCGGGGCTTTCACGACGCGGGACCCGAGCGCCTGCGGCGCATCGGACGGCTGGGCCTTCCGCAGGTGGTGGTGCCGGGCGGGCTCGATTTCGCGACCCACGGCCGGCCTGACGCCGTGCCGGTGGGTCTGGCTGGCCGGCCGGTCTACCACCACAACCCGGAATTCACCCTGGTGCGCAGTTCCAAAGAGGAGATGGTCGAACTGGGCCGGCGCGTCGCCGAGCGGCTGGAGGACGCCGCGGGCCCGGTGGTCGTCATGGTGCCCACTCGCGGGCTGTCGATTCCGAACGTGCCGGGAGGGCTGTTCTGGGACGCGGAGGCCGATGCCGGGTTCCTGTCCGAATTGCGGCGTCATCTGCGCCTCGACATCCCGATCGTCGCGCTCGATCACCACGTCAATGCCCCCGAGTTCGCCGAAGCGGTCGCGGATCGCTTTCTCGAGCTGGCTACCGAAAAGGTTGGATCATCATGACCGTCCCCATTCCCGTGACGCTTCCCTCCAACAACATGGCGGACCTCGCCTACCCGGATGTGCAGGCCTATCTTGCGGTCTGCGACCTGGTGCTGGTGCCGATGGCGAGCACCGAGCAGCATGGGCCGCACCTGCCGCTGTCTACCGACACGGTGACGGCGATCCAGGTGGCCTCGCGGGTGGCGAAGATCAACAACATGCTGCACACGCCGGCGATCTGGACCGGCTACTCGCCGCAGCACATGGCCGGTCCGGGCGAGGGTCGAGGCACGATCACGGTCCGGGCCTCGACGCTGCAGGCGCTGATGTACGACGTGGCGCGCAGCCTCATTCACCACGGATTCAACAAGATCGTCTTCATCAATGGGCATGGCTCCAATATCAAGGTGGTCGATCCGGTGCTCCGCAAGATCCGCTACGACACGGGTGCGATGGTAGGCTTCTGCAATCCGTTCATGGAACGCTACGTGGGTCTGCTGCAGGGCCTGATGGAAAACCCCGCCGACGAGACGCCCGGCTGGCATGCCAGTGAGCTCGAGACCTCGCAGATGCTCGCCAACGACGCATCGCTCGTCCGGATGGACCGGGCCGAGAAGACCCTGACGCACATCCCGAAGTGGCTGCCCGAGAAGTTCGGCAAGAAGGACGGCGCGCCGGACATTCAGTTCGAAGGGTTCAGCTATTTCAGCTTTCCCATGGATCACCATGAGTTCACCGAGACCGGCGTCATCGGGAATCCCGAGCGCGCCACCAAGGAGAAGGGCGAAGAGGCGTTCCGGCGGTACGCCGAGCACGTCGCCCGTGCCGTCAACGAGCTGCTCGCCGTCAAGGTGGATGTCCACACGCGTGAATTCCGTGACCGGGTCTGAGGGCCGGATCTGATGCCTCGATCGCTTTCTCCCGCAACGCTCCAGGCCCTCGAGGCCGTGGTTGGTGCCGACCGCATGTCGGTCACCGAGTCCGACCGCCTCGTCTACTCCGTCGATGCCTACTGGATGCCCCAGATGTGGCTCGACCGGGGTGCCAGGACGCCGACTCCTGACGTCGTCGTCTATCCCGCGTCCACTGCCGACGTGGCCGCGATCATCCAGATCGCCAATCGCGAACGCATCCCGGTGATCCCGTGGGGCGGAGGGTCGGGGACGCAGGGCGGGGCCCTGCCGATCCACGGCGGCATCATCATCGACCTCAAGCGCCTCAACCGCATCCTCGAGATCAACGAGCACTCGTTGACCGTCACGGCCCAGGCCGGCATCAACGGCGGCCAGCTGGAGTGGGCGCTCAATGACCGGGGGCTGACGCTGCCGCACTATCCCGCCTCCGCCAACTGCGCCACGCTCGGTGGCTACCTGGCGCCGCGCGGATCCGGCACGATCAGCACGAAGTACGGGAAGGCCGAAGACCTGGTGATGCAGATGGAGGTCGTCCTCGGGGACGGCACGACGATCCGCACGCCCGGCGTCCCCAACCACGCCTCGGGTCCTGACTTCATGCGGCTGTTCCTCGGCTCGGAGGGCACCTTCGGGGTGATTACCGAGGCGACGATGCAGATCACGCGCCTGCCGGAGGTGCGGCTGTTCCGGGCGCTGCTGTTCAAGGACGTCGCCTCCGGCATCGAGGCGGGCCGTCGGATGATGACGAGCCGGCTCGATCCGCTCGTCATCCGGATGTACGACCCGCACTCGACGCGCCTGCTGGTCAAGCGCGTGCTCGGCTACGAGCTGGACGGCGCGTACATGATCGTCGGCTTCGACGGCTTCGCGGACATCGCGGCCCTCCAGCACCAGCGGGCGCTGAAGATCTGCGACGAACTCGGCGCGCGCGACCTCGGCAGCGAACCCGGCGAGCGGTGGTGGAACCACCGGTACGACTTCTACTATCCGCCGCACACGCTGAAGCTCCCCGCGATGTTCGGGACGGTCGAGACCGTGGCGACCTTCGACAAGATCGAGACGATCTACCACGCGAAGAAGGCCGCGATCGAAGGGCAGTTCGGGCCGATGGGTGTCGAGTACATCGGGCACTTCTCCCACTGGTGGAAGTGGGGGGCCAGCCTCTACGACCGCTTCCTGCTCAAGGAGGCACCTGCCGACCCGAGGGAGGCGCAGGCCCTGCACGACCGGATCTGGGATGTCGCCGTCGCGACGTCGCTCGAACATGGCGGGATGATCAACGAACACCACGGAGTGGGCCTCAAGCTCCATCGGTTCATGCGGGCGCAGTACGGAACGGCCTGGCCGCTTCTTGAACGCATCAAGCACGCGATGGATCCCAATGGGATCATGAACCCCGGCAAAGTCGGCTTCGAGAAGACAGGGGAGTAATGGCGACCACCACCATCGACACCAGCACCGCCACCACCGAAGGCTGCCGGTACTGCTGGATGTGCCGGCAGGCCTGCCCGGTCGGCCACGTCACCGCGCGCGAGGCCCACACGCCACACGCCTGGGCGCTGACCATCGAGTCGGTCAAGCGCGGGCAGCTGACGTGGAACCCGGAGACCGTCGGGCTGCTCTATGCGTGCGCAGACTGCGGCTTGTGTCGTGCGCACTGCGCGACGGACCGCCCGCTGCCGGATGCGATTGCCGCGGCTCGTGCCGACGTCGCGTCGGCGGGCTCGGCGCTGCCAGTCGTCTACGATCTCGACGCCCGGCTTCAGGCGCACGGCACGCCCTATGGCCCCGCGGTGCCGGCGCCGGCTGTCGCGAAGGGAGGCACGGCGCTCTTCGTCGGCGACGCGGCCCATCACCGCGGGGGACCGACCGTGGCGTCGGCGTTGACGCTGCTCGCCGCCGCCGGCGTGACGCCCGTGCTGATCTCGGTGGGCCGTTCGTCGGGTGCCATGGCCTCGTCGCTCGGGCTCACCACCACGGCCCGGACCCTCGCCACGGCGGTTCTCCAGGATGTGGCCGCGACCGGCTGCCGTGAGCTCCTGGTGCTCACCCCTGGCGACAAGTGGGCGTTCGAGCAGGTGTACCCGACCCGGATCGGGATCCCCTGGCCCGAAACCGTCAAAGTCATCGAGGTCACGACGGTGCTGGCCGAGGCGCTCTCCGACGGCCGCCTGGCGTTCACGGCCGCCACCGGCGTGCCGGCCTACGCCTATCACGACCCCTGCCACGCGCCGCGGATCGACCGCGACCCGGCGACGCCTCGCCGGCTGCTGGCGGCGGCACTAGGAAAGGACGGCGCTCGTCAGCTATTCTGGCGTGAGGGGCGGGCGCATCCGTGCGGCGCGACGAGCGGGCTGGAGTTTACCCAGCCGGCCATCGCGGCCAGTCTGACGGACGCGAGGATCGCCGATGCAAAGGCTGCCGGTGCAAAGTGGCTGGTCACCGAAGATCCAGCGTGCCTGCATCAACTCGGTCAGTCGGTCTCACCTGATCTCCAGGTGCGAGGACTGTTCGAACTCCTGGCCGCGCAGTTGTAGGAGCGGGATGTGTCCCGCACGAAAGGACTGAGTCAGATGAAACGCGCTTTGTTGCTGCCGTTGATGTTCGCCGTCGTGGCCCTCCCGATGCCCCTGGGGGCGCAGGCCACGTCCACCGCCAAGCCCGCCGCGCCGGCGGCAGCGCAGGCTGGTGACGCCCGCACAATCGAACTGATCGTCAAGGACGACATGAAGTTCGACAAGCCCGCACTCACCGCCAAGCCCGGCGAGAAGCTGCGCATCGTCCTGAAGAACATGGGCGCGATGCCCAAGATGGCGGGCGGTCACAACTTCGTGCTGCTGAAGGTGGGCGCCAACGCGCTCAAGTTCGCCAACGACGCGATGATGGCCGCGCCGACCTACATCCCCGAGGCGTCGAAGGGCGACGTCATTGCCGCCACGCCGATGACCGGCCCCGGCGATGTGGTGGAAGTGACGTTCACGGTGCCGGCCGCGCCCGGCGTCTACAACTTCCTCTGCAGCTTCGCGGGACACTTCGCGCTGGGCATGAAGGGCACGCTGACGGTCAAGTAACGGGCTACGGGAGACGGCCGACAGGCTACGGCAGACGGGCTTCCCAAGACGGGCTACGGCAGACAGGCTACGGACGACGGGCCACGGTGGACAGGCTACGGGAGACAGCTCCCGGCCGACGGCTGCTTTGTGTAGGCGGCTCTCCGTCGCCCGTCGCCCGTCGCCGTCGCCCGTCTGCCGTCGCCTGTCTCCCGTAGCCTGTCTCCCGTAGCCTGTCTGCCGTCTGCCGTCTACGCCTTGTATCTCTTCCAGTCGATCCCGAGCCGCCGCACGCGATAGTTGAAGATGCGGTCGGTCGTGCGCACCAGGCGCGCGGCCTTGGCGCGATTGCCCCGCGCGCTCTTCAGCGCATCCTGCAGCAGATCCTTTTCGTAGGCATCCAGCGCGTCGCCCAGCGCGACGCTCATGATGGTTCCCGAGGCCTCGGCGGTCTGCAGCGTCGGCGGCAGATGGTGCGCGTGGACGACGTGCCCGTCGCAGACCAGCACGGCACGCTCGATCACGTTCTGCAGTTCCCGCGCGTTACCGGGCCAGTGGTAGGCCGTCAGCATGTCGATCGCCGGTGTCGAGATGCGCCTGATGTCCTTGCCGTGCTCCGAGGCGAACCGCTCCAGGAAGTGATCGGCGAGCAGCAGGATGTCCGGCTTCCGCTCGCGAAGGGGCGGGATGAAGATCGAGAACACATTGAGCCGGTAGAACAGGTCCTCGCGAAACGAGCCCTGCGCGATCGCCTGCTCGAGGTCCTTGTTCGTCGCGGCGATGAGCCGCACGTTGGCTTTGACCGGCTCGGTCCCGCCTAGCCGTTCGAATTCGCGTTCCTGCAGCACGCGCAGCAGCTTGACCTGCGTGGACGGGTGGACGTCCCCGATCTCGTCGAGGAACAGCGTGCCCCCCTGGGCCAGCTCGAAGCGGCCCTTCCGGCGGTCGTGGGCGCCTGTGAACGCGCCCCGCTCATACCCGAACAGCTCTGACTCTATGAGGGTGTCCGGCAGCGCTCCGCAACTCACCTTGACGAAGGGTTTCTTCGACCGCAGCGAGTTGTAGTGGATGGCCTGCGCGATGAGTTCCTTGCCCGTGCCGGACTCCCCACGGATGAGCACGGTGGTGTTGGTGCGCGCGACCTGGGCCACCGCCTCGTAGACGCGGCGCATCGGGCCGCTGCTGCCGACGATGGACGAGAAGTCGTAGCCTTCGCGCAGTTCCTGCTTGAGCCGGGTGTTCTCGTTGACGAGCCGCTTGTGCTGCGCCGCCACCAGGCGCTGCACCTTGACGGCCTGGCCGATCATCGACGCCACGACCCCGAGGAACTTCGCAGAACGCTCGTAGTAGCGCTCCGTCCGGTACTTCACGGTGATGCCGAGGGCGCCGACGGTCTGCCGCTCGAGGACGATGGGCAGGCAGAAGAAGCTGTAGTCGTCGATGGCGGCGACCTCACCCTTGAGGCCCTGGGAGAGGCTGGGCTCGAGGCTCATGCGCGGGACCGTGATTGGGCGGCCGGTCTCGACGACCTTGCCGACGACACCCTCGCCAAGCGTATGTCTCGCATGCTGATGCGGACGGCCTGTCCCTTCGGAGGCCTCGACGTGCAGTTCCTGGGTCTCCTTGTTCAGCAGGACGACGATGATGCGTTCGGTCTGATGCTCACGCGCGAGGGTGGTGAGCACTTCGTGCAGCGCTGCCTTGAGGTCGAGTGTGCCTGAGAGCGCCTGGCTGACATGCAGGAGCGTCGCCAGCTTCTGGATCTCCTTTGATGGCGTCTCTTGCAGGCGTCCGGGCGGGCGCATCCGGCCTCTCAATCACGAGAACAATCAACAACATTGTCGATCAGCGCGATCGACTGATCTGATTGTCGCCACAGTGACCCAGGCCCGTCAACCCCAATATCCATCGACAGGCGAGCGAGAAACCGCAGTCATCTCCGGCATATCGCTCGTGCGCGCATTGTTGGGTCGATCGACGACTACGACAAGAGTGTCGATTCTTGTGCATGGCCACCGGCCGCATCTGGAGGTGTCGTGTACCTGCATCTTCAGGTGAACGCTGGAGATCGCGTCGTGTCGCGCATGCCAGGCTGATCCTGGACCGTGTCTTGCTCCGTCACGGCGTGTCGCGAGGGACGTCAGGTCCCGAGCCATTCCGTGAGGTGAACGACATGTGTCCGCCCGCCGTGCGCGCTCTCTGCATGCTTGTTGCTGCTGTGTGCCATCTGTTTTCATCCGTCTCGCCCGCTGTCGCCGCCCCCGCACCACGAGCCCAGCACTCACGACAGCAGTTGCAGGGCGGGTTGCCGTCACAGCGCGCCCGGTCACAGGCGGAGCTCGAGCCGCAGCCCGAGTGTCGCAGTCTCCCCGCCAACATCGTCGTGCAGGGCAACCTCGAGCGGACGCTGTTGCAGTTGATGGAGCGGTCACGGACGTTCAGGCGTCAGTGCGGCGCGATTGGCATGACGCCGTCGGTCCTGGTCGTGGTGAGACTGACGGGCGGTCTCGGCTCGCTGGTCCGGGCGCGCGCCGAGATCTCGAGCTATGCGGACGGCGCGACACGGGCGCTGATCGAGGTCCCCGTCAGCCGCGACCTGCCCGAGCTGCTGGCGCACGAATTCGAGCACGTGATCGAGCATCTCGACGGCGTCAGGTTCCGCACCCGTGCATGCACGGATGCAAGCGTCAGGGAAGTCGGCCGGAATGCGTACGAGTCGTCGCGGGCCATCGCGGCGGGGCAGACCGCCGCGCTGGAGGTGGACCGCTTCAGGGCGGCGACGCGGCCACGATGACGTAGCGCGTCCAGCTGGCGCGGCCATAAACTGATCGTCCAGTGCTCGAGGATCAGGACGTCTACCCGCGAATCGGCGAAGAAGGCTTCACGCGACTGGCCCGCGCGTTCTACGCGCAGGTCCCACAGGACGACGTGCTGGGACCCATGTATCCGGCCGAGGACCTGGTCGGGGCCGAGCTGAGGCTCCGCGACTTCCTGGTGGGCCGCTTTGGGGGGCCGCAGCGGTACGTCGAGGCGCGAGGTCATCCTCGGCTCCGAGCCAGGCACGCGCCGTTTCGCATCGACGCGGACGCGCGCGACCGGTGGATGCAGCTGATGGCGCGGGCGCTCGTCGAGGCGGAGGTCCCGCCAGAGGTGGACGCCGTGCTCCGGCCGTTCTTCGAGCAGACCTCGACGTTCATGATGAACGCCCGCTAGAGACGCCTGCGGGCACACCACGGCCCGCGCCGACGGTTCAGTCTCGAATTCGGGAGGGACGAAGGGGACCCGGCCTCAAGGCCGGGCATGCTCAGCCGGCGGCCCTGCGACCGCGGCCAGCCGGCACTCGAGGTGCTGGCAGTTGCAGTGCAGCTCGGTGATCTGCCCGGCCTTGCGGCAATGTTCGCTGCAGAACCGACCGTGGTCGGCCTTGGCAGGCACCGAGCACTCGCACGAGGGATGGGCGCACTTGGAGGGAAGCGACATGGAACACCTCCTCTGCCGCACTCTACGCCTCGCCCGCCGGTCTGGCAACCCTGAACCGATGCCTGGACCCCATGGGCCCACCCGGACACTTGCCTGAAGCACCCGCTGTACCTGATGTACCCCGGCGTACCCGGTAGTACCCGACGTACCCAGGTACCCGACGCACCCGAGAACCTGGCGTACCTGGAGTACCCGACGGACCCGACGCTAAAGTTCCCTAAGCGCCTTCGAGATCGGCAGCCGCGCCGCCCGCAACGCGGGGAACAGGCCCCCCAGCAGCCCCATCGCGAGGGCCCAGATCAGGCCGGCGATGAGCAGCCCGGCCGTCACGCGAAACGCGAACGCCACCTGGCTGAACGTCTGGAAGTTGATCGTGGACGTCTGGTAGCCGTTGAAGCCGACATAGGCGACGATGCCGCCAATGGTGCCCCCGATGGCGGCCAGTGCCAGCGATTCAGCCAGCACCGAGACGACGACCGCCGTCGCATTGAAACCGAGGGCGCGGAGCGTGGCGATCTCGCGTGTGCGCGTGGCCACCGCGGTGTACATCGTCAGCACCGCGCCGAAGATGGCCCCGATCGCCATCAGCCCCGCGATCGCGAAGCCGATCGTGCGGATGATGGCGCTGAGCGTCTGCGACTGCGTGGCGTAGTACTCAGACTCCCGCTGCACGCTGACGTTGACCTGCGGGTTCGCGGTCAGCCAGTTCTTGAAGGCGTCGAAGGCCTGCGGGCTCTCCAGACGCGCGAGCACCGACTGAAAGCTGTTTCCCCGTCGATACGCGCTCTGCAGCGTCCGGGCGTCCACCCAGATCTCCGTCTCGGCCACCGATCCGTCGTCCTCGAACACGCCGACGATCTTCCAGGTCAGCTGCCCCGACCGAAGCTCGGCGCCGAGGTCGAGGCCCGCGAACTGTGCCGACGCGCCACGGCCCACGACCACTTCGTTGGTGCCGAACTGGAACATCCGGCCTTCGGTGATGCTGGCTCCGTCGCGCACCTCGAAGGCGGCTGGCGAGATGCCGCGCAGGGGCACGTTCGCATCCGTGCCCGTGGACCGCTTGGGAAGGTTGATGATCACGAACAGCTCGGGCGAGGCGACCACTGTCTGGCCCGCGCGCACGATTCCAGGCGCCTCCTTGATGATCTCGGTCTCGGCGCCGCCGAGTCCACTGGTCATCTCGCTGTCGGCGCCGCTGCGCATGACCAGCGCGCGGCTCGGCGATCCGGCGTCGCGCATCGTCGCCTCGAAGCCCTCTGCGATCGAGAGGACCGCGATGAGCACGACCACCACGCCGGCAATGCCGACGATGCCCACGAGGGACGACCCCAGACGCTGAGGAATCGTCTTGAGATTGAGAATGGTGACGGCGACGGTCTGAGACAGTCCGTTCACGTCAGTTCCTCCTCAGCGCGTCGGTAATCCGCAACTGCATGGCCGCCACCGCTGGCAGGAGGCCAGCCAGGAGACCCAGGGTGGCCATCAGCCAGACGCCCGTCACGATGTCGCCCGTGGGGAGGAAGAAGGAGGGGAGGTACGCCGCCACGGCACTGGCGAGGCCCCGCGTGACGACCACGGCCAGGCCGAGGCCGATGGCGCCGCCCAGCAAGGCGATGAACATCGACTCGACGAGCACGAGCGCCAGGATCGCGACGTTCGAGAAACCCAGGGTCTTGAGCACGGCCAGTTCGGACGTGCGTTCCCGCACCGATTGGGCGACGGTATTGGCCACGACCAGCAGCATCGAGAACAGCACGGCCGAGAGGATCCAGATCATCATGCTGCCGATGTCGCCGATCTGCTTGGCGAAGCTGTCCACGAAGCCCTTCTCCGTGGTGGTCTTGGTCTCGCTGTCCGAGTTGGCGAACATCTCGTCGAACTTCGCCGCCAGCTCCACTGAGCGTCCGGGATCGGCGACCTTCACGATGTACCAGCCCACCAGGCCGGCGCCGTTCTGGCGGTTCTCATCCAGGTAGTCGTAGCGGAAGAAGAAGTTCGTCTTGTCCACGCCCCGGTCACCCTCGTAGATCCCGACGATGTTGAACTCCCACGTCCCTCCAGTCCCGCTCTTCGGCTGCCAGATCGTCGCGCGGATGGGGATCCGATCGCCGATCTTCCAGTTGAAGCGCGTGGCGAGGTCGCGGCCGACGACGGCGCCTTGCCGGTCCTCGAGCCAGGCCTTCATCTGCTCCGGCGGCAGCTTGAACTCGGGGTACATCCCGAAGTACGTCTCGGGCTCGAGCGCGATCTGCGCGAAGAAGTTCTGCGGATCCTGGTAGACGCCTCCGAACCACGAGTTGTGCGTCACCGCCGTCACGCCCGGCACCGACTCGATCCGGCCCTTGTAGGAGACGGGCAGGGGCATGATCAGGCTGACGCGGTGAATCAGCACGAGCCGATCGACGCCGGCCAGCGCGACGCCACCGCTGAAGGCCGTCCGGATCGTCATCAGCAGACCGAACAGGACGAAGGCGATGACGACACAGGCCAGGGTGAAGAGCGTGCGGATCTTCCGCCGCCACAGGCTCTTCCAGATGAGCGGCAGGTATTTCATGACGAGGCTCCGACCAGCGCGCCCTTGTCGAGGTGCAGGGTGCGTGTGGCGCAGTCGGCCGCGTGCGGGTCGTGCGTGACCATGACGATGGTCTTGCCGTGCTCGCGATTCAGCGTCTTGAGCAGCTCCAGGATCTCATCGCCCGCCTTGCGGTCCAGATCACCGGTCGGCTCGTCGCAGAGCAGCAGGGTCGGGTCGGTGACGATGGCACGCGCGATGCCGACGCGCTGCTCCTGGCCGCCCGAGAGCTGGCGCGGGTAGTGTCTGGCGCGATCCGCCAGGCCGACGACCTTGAGGGCGATGCCCACGCGCTTCATGCGGTCGGCCTTGCCCAGACGCGTCAGCAGCAGCGGCAGCTCGACGTTGCGCTCGGCCGTGAGGACCGGCAGCAGGTTGTAGAGCTGAAACACGAAGCCGATGTGCTGCGAGCGCCATCGCGAGAGCGCGCCGCCACCGAGCGACCCGATGGACACGCCGCCGACCTCCACGCTGCCGCCGCTGGGCGCATCGAGGCCGCCCATCAGATTGAGCAGCGTCGTCTTGCCGGAGCCGGAGGGCCCCATCAAGGCGAGGAAGTCACCCTGCGGGATGTCCAGGTTGACCCCCTGGAGCACGTCGATACGTTCGCTGCCTCGCGTGAAGTACTTGTGGACGTTGCGAATCTTGACCAGACCTTCAGCCATGCCCCACCCCGACGTGTTACGACCCGTTCCCCACGACGACTTTGCTGCCGTCCACCAGACCTTCCGGCGGCGACATGACCACGCGGTCGCCGGCCTTGAGGCCGGCCTGCACTTCGACACGGTCGCCATCGGCACCGCCGACCCTCACGGCACGGCGCTCGACGACATCACCCCGAATCACGAACGCGAACGTGCCGTCGCCGACGGTGCGGAGGGCCGCCTTGGGCACGAGCGTCACCGGCTGGGCCGCCGCGGCTGGCTGCCGCGTGTCCGCCTCGCGAAGGAACGTGACCTTGACGCCCATGTCCGGCAGGATGCGCGGGTCCAGCTTCTCGAAGCCGATGCGGACGAGGACCGTCGCCTTCTGCCGGTCGGCCGTGGGCACCACGGTGATGACGCGCGCGGGAATCTGGAAATCGGGATACGCGTCGAGCACGGCCGTCACCCGTTGGTCGTTCTGGACCCGGTTCAGATAGCTCTCGTTGACGTCCA
This sequence comes from uncultured Acidobacteriota bacterium, assembly GCA_963738485.1. GTDB lineage: Bacteria > Acidobacteriota > Vicinamibacteria > Vicinamibacterales > SCN-69-37 > CAVTWK01. Next base: position 1,267,259 of record CAVTWK010000001.1, on the reverse strand, counting down.
CTTCGACCTCGAGCGACCGCATGTCCACGATGGTGCAGATGCCCGTGCGTGTGAAGCCGCCGCCCGCCGAGACGGGCGAGACCATCTCGCCCGGCTGGGCGTCCTTCGAGATCGCGATACCGCTGAACGGGGCCCGGATGATGGTGTTGTCGAGGTCGGTGCGCTGCAGCTCCGCCTGGCGTTCGGCCACGATGACCTGCTGCGCCAGTGCCTGGATGCGGGCGTCGGTGGAATCGACGTTGGCCTTGGCGGCATCCACATCGGCCTGGGTGACGATGCCGTCCTTCAGGAGCTGCGCGAGGCGGCCATGGGTGACCCTGGCCTCGCTCAGCCTGACCTCGCTCTCCCGCAGCTGCTGGCGGGCCCCGACGACCTGGGCCTCGGCCAGCGCGAGGGCGGCGCGAGGCGTCGAGTCGTCCAGGCGGGCCAGCACCTGGCCTTCCTTGACCGCCATGCCTTCCTCGACGTTCACCTCGACGACCTTGCCGGTGACCTTGGACGAGACGGTCGCGCGCCGGCGGGCCGTGACGTAGCCAGTCGCGTTCAGCACGGAGGCCTGTGTCCCGGCACTCCGCTCGGTGACCGTGGCGGCCTGAACCTCGAACGGCCGCTCGCGGCTGAACCACTGCCATCCGGCGGCCCCGCCGCCGGCCAGGAGCAACAGCAGGATCACCCACGCGATCCATCGGCGGTCGCGCGGCCCCTCCGGAGCGCGGTCGATTTTGAGGGCGGCAAGTTCGTCTTTGAGATCAGACATACGCGAGCAGTCTACGGCTCTTCGATACGCGCCGGTTTGGCCCGGGGCACGTGCGCCGATGCCAGTCAGTCTGACGGAAAGTCGGAAGTTGCCGATCGCGGCAATCGGCGAACGGCGGCCGGGAGGCGGCGAAGCGCCGCGCGCAGGCCGACGTCCGGGAGGAACGCGCGAGCCCTAGCGGCCCGCCACGCCCAGCCAGTCGCGCGTCAGGTAGTCGGTCATCGTGATGCCGAAGAGGATGAACAGCCAGAAGAACCCGGCCACCGCGACGACCTTGGTGAGCGGCGTGTTGTGCCGCAGCCCCATGAAGTAGATGACGACCAGGCTGCCCTTGATCACGGCGACGCCGAGTGCCACCGGCGTATTGAGCATGCCGAAGTCGAACTTGGCGATCGCGACGGTGATGCCCGTGAGGACGATCAGGGCGAGGAACACCATCGTGTAGGTGCGGACGGAAGTGATCGGGTGGGCAGACATGCGCGGGTCCTAGGCGTGCCCGTAGTGGTACCCGAGCAGGTACAACAGCGGGAACAGAAAGATCCAGACGATATCGACGAAGTGCCAGTAGAGACCCGAGACCTCGACCGGCGTGTAGTAGTCGGCCGAGAAGCGGCCGCGCCAGGCCATCCAGAGGATGACCGCCATCAATCCGAGGCCCACCACCATGTGCGCGGCATGGATGCCGGTCATCATGAAGTAGAGCGAGAAGAAGAGCTGTTCTTCCTTGGGCAGCGCCGGGTCGAAGTTTGGCCCGGGCACGAGGTGGTGCGTGAACTTGTCCTTGTACTCGAAGTACTTCACGACCAGGAAGACCGAGCCGAGAATCATCGTGAGGATCAGATTCACGATCTGGCCCTTGCGCGAGCTGACCTGGGCGGCGCGTACGGCGAGCACCATCGTGAGTGAGCTGATGATCAGCACGCCCGTGTTCAGCGCGCCGAGCGGCACGTTCAGGTGGTTGCTGCCGGCGACCCACGCCTCCGGGTACGCCGACCGGTAGACGATGTAGGCCATGAACAGCCCACCGAAGAACATGATCTCGGTGACCAGGAACACCCACATCCCGAGCGTGGAGGCCTCGAGCTGCTGCTCCATGCTGTAGAAGTGGTGCTGCAGGTTCGGGTTGTGCCCGTGATCGCCGTCCGCGTGGCCGTGACCGGCCGCCGGACCACCGATGGCGGACGCGTGACTGTGCGACTGAAGCACCGAAGGCCCGCCGGCCCCGGGCGGAGTCGAGGGGAGCGACGTCGAGGGGTTAGCCAACGTGCACCTCCCGGCCGGTCTTGATCGCCGGCTTGTAGTTGTAGGCCGGTTCGTCCACGACCACGTCCTCGTCGAAGTTGAACGTCGGTGGCGGCGACGGCACCGTCCACTCGAGGCCCTTGGCGCCCCACGGATTGGCGGGGGCGGCCTTGCCCTTGACGATCGAGTAGGTCAGGTAGAAGGCTGGCAGCAGGTAGCCCAGCGCCAGCACCGACGCGCCCAGCGGTCGACATCACGTTGAGGACCTGCCATTCCGCCGGGTAGGCGTGATAGCGGCGCGGCATGCCCATGTAGCCGAGCACGAACTGCGGGAAGAACGTCAGGTTGAAGCCGACGAACACCAGGATGGCGCGAGGCCTTGGCGCCGGCCTCCGAGTACATCTTGCCGGTCATCTTCGGCCACCAGAAGTGCAGGCCGCCCATGTAGGCCATGATGGCGCCGCCGACCATGATGTAGTGGAAGTGCGCGACGACGAAGTACGTGTCGGTGAGGTGGATGTCCAGGCCCATCGTCGCCAGGAACAGCCCCGTCAGCCCGCCGATGGTGAACAGGCCCATGAAGCCGATGACCCAGTAGGTCGGCGACTCCCAGGTGATCGAGCCCTTGTACATCGTCGCCGCCCAGTTGAACGTCTTCACGGCCGAGGGCACGGCGACGAGCATCGTGATGATGGAGAACACGAAGCCGGCGTAGATCGACTGGCTGCTCACGAAGAGGTGGTGGCCCCAGACGAGGAAGCCGAGGATGGCGATGGCCAGGCTCGAAAACGCGACGAAGCCGTAGCCGAAGATCTGCTTCCGCGAAATCGCCGCCACCAGCTCGCTGATGACGCCCATGCCCGGCAGGATCATGATGTAGACGGCCGGGTGCGAGTAGAACCAGAACAGGTGCTGGAAGAGGACCGGGTCGCCGCCGCGGGCCGGGTCGAAGAATCCGAGGCCGAGTGCGCGTTCCGCGGCGACGAGCAGCACGGTGATGGCGATGACGGGCGTGCCGAGGATCATCACGATCGCCGTCGCGTAGTTGGCCCAGACGAAGAGCGGCATCCGGAACCACGTCATGCCCGGCGCGCGCATCCGGTGCACCGTGACGATGAAGTTCAGGCCCGTCAGAATCGACGAAAAGCCCGTGACGAACACGCCGACGGCCGCCATCGTGACCGCGCTCTCCGAGGCAATCGCGCTGTAGGGCGTGTAGAACGTCCAGCCGGTGTCGAGGCCACCCTGGAACACCGCGGCCAGCGTGATGGTCGCGCCGACGACGTAGATGTACCAGCTCAGCAGGTTGATGCGCGGAAACGCCAGATCCTTGGTGCCGATCATGATCGGCAGCAGGAAGTTGCCGAGCGTCGCCGGAATCGACGGGATGAGGAAGAAGAAGATCATCACGACGCCGTGCAGCGTGAAGAGCTTGTTGTACAGGTCGGGCGACCAGAGGTCCCCGGTCGGCGTGAGGAGTTCCAGGCGGATGGCGGCCGCGAACATGCCGCCGACGGCGAAGAAGATCGTGATCGAGATCAGGTACAGGATCGCGATCCGCTTGTGGTCCTTCGTCAGGAGCCAGGAGGCCAGCCCATGGGGGGCGCCCAGATAACTGTTCTTGTTTCCGACGGGTACGTCAGTCATGGCAATCCCAGGCTCTCTTACTTGGCCGCCGCGGTGGCGGAGGCGTCAGCCTTCAGTGTCTTGAGGTAGGCGATGATCTGCAGGAGCTTTTCCTCGCTGATCGTCCCCTGGAAGGCCGGCATGATCGACGGCGGACCGTAGCCGGCCACGACCTTGGCCTGCGGGTTCATGATCGACTCCCGCAGGTAGTTCTCGTCGGCCACGACCGACCGGCCATCGGCCAGCTTCACCTCGTGTCCGAACACGCCGTTGAGCGACGGGCCACGGCCCGACGGATCGCTCTTGTGGCACGTCACGCACGCGTATTCCGTGAAGGCCTTTTCGCCGGCGATCGCCGGCGATTCGCCCGACGTGCCGCCGGACAGCCAGGCCTCGTAGTCCTCGGGCGTCATCGCGATCACCGACCCGATCATCCCGGAATGCTTGGTGCCGCAATACTCGGCGCAGAAGAGGTGGTAGGTCCCTGGCTTCGTCGCGTTGAACCACATCGTCGTGACCCGGCCCGGCACCACGTCCATCTTCACGCGGAACGCCGGGATCGAGAAGTCGTGGATCACGTCCTCAGACCCCATGTGGAGCCGCACGTTGCGGTTGATCGGCACGTGCAGCTCGTTGATCTCGCGCACGCCGGTCGGATGCTGCACCTTCCACATCCACTGCTTGCCGACGACGTAGATGTCCATGGCGTCGGCCGGCGGACGCGACAGCCGGTAGAACAGGTCCGCGCCCCAGACGAACATGATCATCGACAGGATGAACGGGATGATCGTCCACGTCAGCTCGAGCGCCAGCGATCCGTGGATGTCCGCGCCGACGTCGTCCGGGTTCTGGCGCCGGAAGCGAATCGTGAAGAAGACCACCAGGGCGGCCACCACCACGACGAAAAAGGCGCTGACCGCGGTGATGAACAGGTAGAGCAGGTCCATCTCGAGCGCCACGGTGGACGCACTCGGGGGAAACAGGGGAAAAGGAGTCGACATCTAGCGAGTACCCGTTGCGGTCGGTTTCGCCGCGCCTACCTGCCGCCGTTCGCGCCGCAGGGTCATCAGGATGGACGCCGCAAGCGCGAGCACGGTGAGGATGCCGCCCGCCCTGACCATGTTCATGATTGCGAAGCCATACGTCCCCGTCTCGGGGTCGTAGTGGTAACAAAAGAGCAGGACGTCATCGACCACCGTGCCGATCTTCCGGTCCGAGGCCTCGACCAGGGCCAGTTGCACGTCCCGGGGGGCGAACTCGATCCCGAACAGGTACTTCGACACGCGGCCTTCGGGGGTCAGCACCGTCATGATGGCGCTGTGGGCGTACTGGTCGATCGCCGCGTCGTAGGCGTACCGGAAGCCGACGGCGTCGGTCAGCGCCGCGATCGATTCCTGGCGTCCCGTGAGGAAGTGCACGCCGCCCTCGGTGCCCTTGCGGCTGTAGCGCTTCATGAACTGCGAGCGCTTGGAGGCAGCCATGGCCGGGGTCTCGCCGGGGTCGATGCTGACGACGACCACTTCGAAATCACGGCCGGCGTCGAACTTCATGCCTTCGAGCGATCCCACGACGCCGTTCAGCACCTGGGTGCAGAGAAGCGGGCACTCGTAGTACGCCAGCGCCAGCACCACGGGCTTCGATCCGAAGTAGCGCGCCAGCATGACCTCGCGGCCGTCCTGATCGACGAACGCGGTCTGCAGCGGAATCTGGTTGTCCAGTTTCTGGTCGATGCCCACGTCCCGCAGCATGGGGATCTTCGCCGTGGCAGCCGGACCTGGCGGCACCGACAGCGGTCTCGATGGCTGTGCCCAGGCAGACGGCGCCATCGTCGCCAGCAGAACACCGGCGAGACAGGCGCGACGCACGAAGGGCGAGCGGATCGGTGAGGGCATCAGCGTGTACCTACTGGCCACCCGTGGAGGGCCGCGTCGGCAGCCCCTTCTCCATCAGCTTGTCCTTGGCGACCGCGATGGGGATGTGAAGCGTCCCGAAGTCCTTGTTGATCCAGCCGTAGGTCGTGAGCATCGTGGCCTCGTCCTGCCGGTACGTCCGCAGCGCGGACGGCTCGTCCACGAGCAGGTTCGGCTTCGGGGGCAGCGTCCCGGTGGGCGCGGCGAGCGCCGACCGAGGGGCGTCGCTACCGCTCACGCGGTAGTCCATGAACACGAAGAAGCCCCAGACCAGCGCCTGGCAGAACAGCGTCGTCCCGGTGAGGATGACGATGAACCAGAGGATGCCGCTGTAGCTGACGCCGTCGCCCTCGACGGGGATCGGCGCGCCGTGACCGTGATTAGTGTCCGCCATGGGCCACCGCTTCCTTGAAATACGGGTCGTGCGCCGGGACCACCGGGCGATCGGCCAGGTTGCGCCAGAACAGGAACAACCACGGCGCGCCCATGCCGAGCACGGCCGCGAAGTCGAGCCAGGACAGGCCGACACCGTCGTGCCGGAAGACCGGGCCAATCGTCCAGGTCAGGTCCACCACGCGCATCAGCAGGATGACGAAGGCGACGAGCCGCACCCGCGACGGCGTCCGCTTCAGGCTGCGGGACAGCAGCAGCATGAAGGGGAGTGCGAACTGGCCGAGCAGGAGCAGGATGCTCACGGGCGCCCAGGGGCCATGCAGCCGCTCGAGGTAGAACGGAATCTCCTCGGGCAGGTTCGCTGACCAGATGATGATGAGCTGCGAGGCGTTGAAGTACGCCCAGAGCAGCACGAACGCGAACATCAGCTTGCTCAGGTCGTGGAACTTCTCGGCGTCAGCCACCTCGGACATCGGCCGGAACTGCACGAGCGAGGCGAGCACGATGATCGTGAAGGCGAGGGTCGCCAGGCCCTGCTGCCCGATCATCAACACGCCGAAGATGGTCGAGTACCAGTGCGGGTCGAGCGACATGACCCAGTCCACCGACATGAACGTGATCGTCAGCACCCACAGCACGAGGCCCGGGCCGGAGAGGACGCGGAACCGGCGATCCTTGGGACCGGTCGCCTCGACCGGCGCCTCGTCCTGCTCGCGGGACCAGCGGGTCAGCAGGAACACCAGCGCGCCCCAGATGACGAAGTAGAAGATGGCCCGCGCGCCGAAGAACGGCGCGTTCAGGTAGAGGGCCTTCTCGTGGATCAGATGGTCGTTGGCCGCCTCGGGCCGCGCCCAGGAGAAGAGCACCGGCAGCTTGAGCCAGATCGGGATGAAGAGCACCGCCATCAGCGGCCAGGTCTTGGCGGAGGCTTCCCACACGCGCCGCCCGACCATGCCCCAGGCGCCGCCCGACAGGTGGTGCACCATCATGACGCCGAGCGACCCGACGGTGATCCCGATCCAGAACAGGAAGGCGATCAGGTACGACGGCCAGAACGCGTCGCCGGTCATCGCGAATCCGGCGACGGTGGCCAGGAGGCCGAGGCCGGGCAGCAGCAGCGAACGCGATCGCAGCCGTCCGATCTCCTCGGTCGGCTTCGCCATCAGCGCCGCATCAGACAAATGCTCAGTCATAGGAACGCCGCGTCCTCAGCTTCTGGTCTTCCGTCCGGCCACCGGCGCCTACTCACCGCCCTCGCCGCCCGATCGGGCGGGCGCGGGTGCGGGCGCCGGGGTGTTCATCTTCTGCAGCTCTTCGGTCGGGATTTCGGCGGGTGACGCCGTCCGCGTCATCTGCAGGGCGCGGAGGTAGGCGACGATGCGCCACCGATCGTCCACCGGAATCTGCCCCCGGTAATCCTTCATCACGCCGAAGCCGTTGGTGATGACGTCGAAGAGATAGCCGGCCTCGACGGTGCGGAGCCGATCGATGTGCATCGAGGCCGCCTGCCGGTAGCCGCGCTGGACGACCATGCCGTTGCCGTCGCCGGTCTTGCCGTGGCAGGGCGCGCAGTAGATGTTGAAGCGCTGTTCACCGCGGTCCAGATCCGCGCGCGTGACCGCGAACGGAAAGAGGTCGGCCGCTTTGCCGTCCACCTTGCCGGTGTGGAGCAGCTCGTCCGCGTTCAGATGTCCGCGCGGCACCGTGCCGGCGACCAGCGGCTGGGCCGAGGCGCCATTGGTCAATACCGTGCTCGCCTCGAGGGGGTCGTACCTCGGCGCGTCGTGCATGTCCTGACGGCAGCCCGCCACTGCGAGCGCCATGACCGCGGCCAGCGCCGCGCGCCGCGCGCGGGGCGCCGTGAACCTCGAACCGTTAGTCATTGACCGCCACCACTTCCGTCGCGTGCAGGCCCGTCAGGAACGCGCGCGTCTGCTCCAGATCGAACTTCGGGTCGGAGGCCTCGATCGCCAGGAAGAACTTGTCCTGGCTTGCGCGGCTGAATCCGGGATGGTTGAACACCGGGTGGTAGGGCCGCGGCAGGCCGTTGAGCACGATCATCGAGATGCCGGCCGTGAAGGCCGCGAACAGGATCGTCGTCTCGTAGGCCGGCGGGATGAACGACACCCACGAGTGAAACGGACGTCCACCGACGTTGAGTGGGTAGGCCACCGCCGACGTCCAGTATTCGAGCCCGTAGCCGCCGAGCAGGCCCGTGAGGCCGCCGAGGGCACAGAGCGTGGAGATGCGCCGGTCCTTGAACCCGATAGCTTCGGCCAGTCCGTGAATCGGAAACGGCGAGTACGCGTCGGTGCGGACGTAGCCGGCCGCGTGCACCTTGTGGGCGGCATCGAGCAGCGCTTGCGCCGAGGGGAACTCGGCCATCAGGCCGTGGAGGGTCGTGGACGGCTCGGAAGCTGTGTAGCTCATCAGTGCGACTCCTCCTCCGCCTTCGGTTTCGGCTGGGCTTCAGGCAGCAGTGTCCGCATCTCGAAGATGGAAATCATCGGCAGCACCCGCACGAACAGGAACATCAGCGTCAGGAACAGGCCGATCGTGCCGGCCAGCGTCGCGAAGTCCCAGATCGTCGGGTAGTACATCTCCCAGTTCGACGGCTGGAAGTCGCGGTGCAGGCTCGTCACGATGATGACGAACCGCTCGAGCCACATGCCGACGTTGATGAACATCGCCACGGTGAAGAGCAGCGGGATGTTGCGGCGCATCCTCTTGGACCAGAGGATCTGCGGCACCAGGAAGTTGCACACCAGCAGCGCCCAGTACGACCACGCGTAGGGGCCGGACCAGATGCGGTTGATCAGCATGAACCGCTCGTAGTCGTTGGCGCTGTACCAGCCGAAAAACAGTTCGCAGGCGTAGCCGTAGACGACGATCAGGCCCGTCACCAGCGTCACCTTGGCCATGTTCTCGATGTGGCGCATGGTGATGTAGTCGTGCAGCTTGTAGATCGCCCGCAGCGGAATGGCCAGCGTCAGCACCATCGCGAAGCCGGCGTAGATGGCTCCGGCGACGAAGTACGGCGGGAAGATCGTGGCGTGCCAGCCCGGCAGCACCGAGACGGCGAAGTCGAAGCTCACCACGGTGTGCACCGAGAGCACCAGCGGCGTGGACAGGCCGGCGAGCAGCAGGTAGGCGTGCTCGTAGCGGTACCAGTGACGCGCGGACCCGCGCCAGCCGAGCGCCAGGATGCCGTAGATGCGCTTCAGCGCCGGGTGTTCCGCCTTGTCGCGGAACGTCGCCAGGTCGGGGATGAGGCCGATGAACCAGAACAACGCCGAGACCGACGCGTACGTCGAGACGGCGAAGACGTCCCAGATGAGCGGGCTGCGGAAGTTCGGCCACAGCGTCATCGCGTTCGGGTACGGGAAGAGCCAGTAGGCGGCCAGCCACGGACGGCCGGTGTGGAAGATGGGGAAGATCGCCGCGCACGCCACGGCAAAGAGCGTCATGGCCTCGGCGAAGCGGTTGATCGACGTGCGCCAGTCCTGCTTGAACAGCAGCAGGACGGCGGAAATCAGCGTGCCGGCATGGCCGATGCCGATCCACCACACGAAGTTGATGATGTCGAACGCCCAGCCGACCGGGGCGTTGTTGCCCCAGACGCCGATGCCCTTGGCCAGCAGCACGCCGAGCGAGACGGTGAGCACCATCAGCAGGGAGAAGCCGATGCCCGTGACCACGAACCACGCCATCGGCGTGTGTCGGCGTCAGCACCATCCCGGTCAGCTTGTCGGTGATCGACTTGAAGCTGTGACCCGGATTGATGACCGGCAGCGGCGCCCTGAAGTCGCCTTTGGGATACTGAGATGCTTCCACGAAAACGCTCTCCCTCGACTGTCCCGGTTGCCTACGCCAACGCCGGATTCGGATTCCGGACCTTGGCCAGATAGCTCGTCCGCGGCCGCGCGCCCAGATCCTCGAGCAGCCCGTAGTTCCGCTCCTGCTGTTTCAGGCGCGTGACCTTGCTGCCCGCGTCATTCAGATTGCCGAACACGATCGCGTCGGCCGGGCACGCCTGCTCGCAGGCCGTCTCGATCTCGCCGTCCTCGATCGCGCGCCCCGCCGTCTTGGCGTCGATGCGCGCGTGATTGATGCGCTGGACGCAGTAGGTGCACTTCTCCATGACGCCGCGGCTGCGGATCGTCACGTCGGGATTGCGCTGCGCCATGATCTCCGGCGTCACGAAATCGGCGTAGAGCAGGAAGTTGAAGCGCCGCACCTTGTAGGGGCAGTTGTTCGAGCAGTACCGCGTCCCGACACAGCGGTTGTAGACCATGTCGTTCAGGCCTTCATCGCTGTGCACGGTCGCCGCCACCGGGCACACCACCTCGCAGGGCGCGTTCTCGCACTGCTGGCAGGGCACCGGCTGGCTGAACGTGCCGGTCGGCGCGGCCGGGTCGCCCTCGAAATAGGTGTCCACGCGCAGCCAGTGCATCTCGCGGCTGCGACCGACCTGTTCCTTGCCGACCACCGCGATGTTGTTCTCGGCCACGCAGGCCGCGACACACACGCCGCAGCCCGTGCAGGCGTTGAGGTCGATGGCCATGCCCCACTTCAGGCCGTCGTACTTGTGCTCGGCGTAGAGCGACATCGAGGGTGGCGGCGTCGGATGCCCCAGCTCGGACACCACCTTCGGGTTCGCCCGATACGCCGCGGCGTCAACGACGCGTACCGGGTGACGGCCTTCCATCACGAAGTGGTTCTGCGTCGAGTAGATCGGGAAGGTTTCCCCGGTCTTCGTCACCGTCGCGCCGCCGTCGAACCACGGGGCCCGCGACGTGCGCAGGCCGTAGACGTTGTGGCCGAGCCCGGTGCCGACCCGGCCGGCCCGCGTGCTGCCGTACCCGAAGTGCACGACCACCACGTCGTCGGCCGTGCCCGGCAGGACCCAGACGGGGAGGCGCGCCGTGCGGCCCTGGTAGGCCACCTCGATCACGTCCTGGTTCTGGTTGCCCGACCGGTAGACCGGGATCCCGAGCCGTTCGGCCGTGCGCGCGCTCACGTACGCCACGTTGTCCCACGTGACCTTGCTGAGCGGTTTTGGCAGTTCCTGGAGCCAGCCGTTGTTGGCGAAGCGTCCGTCGAGGATGTTCGGGTCGGGACGGAAGATCACTTCCATGCCCGTCATCGCCGGCGAGGCTGCCGCCGCGGCGGTGGCCGGTGCGGTCGTGCCCGCCGCCGGGCCGTGGAGCAGATCCGACGTGCTGGTGATGAAGCCGTCGTGCAGGGCGTTGCGCCAGAGCGCTTCGGCCGTGGCAAACGTCCGGCCCGAGGCGTCGCTGAGCGACCAGGCCTTCGTCGTCTGGCCGGCAAACGCGCGGGTCCAGTACGCCTTGACGAGTTCCATCGGCGTGCCGCCCACGCCGTTGACGGCCGCGATTACTTCGGTGGCCGTGTGACCGTCATAGAGCGGCGCGATGAGCGGCTGGATGAGCGACACCGTGCCGTCGAAGGCGCGCACATCACCCCAGGACTCGAGGAAATGCGCTTCGTTGACGTGCCAGTGCGAGACCTCGGCGGTCTCGTCGAAGTAGAGGCCGACGTGGATCCGGGTATCGACCTTGAGGAGGGCGTCCCTGAAGTTCAGGTCGGCCGGGGCGGTGAAGACCGGATTGCCCCCAAGCATCAGCAGCAGCTTGACGCCGCCGGCCTGGATGTCGGTCACCAGCTCGGTCATCGACGCCGCGCCATCGGCCGGCGAGGCGGTCACGGGTGTGCCGTACGACACCGTGGCGCCGACGTTGCCGAGCGCCTCGTTGATCGCCCGGGCCAGCGCATGCACCGACGCGGGCTGGAAGTCTCCGGCCACGACGACCGAGCGGCCGGCGTGGGCCTTCAGGTCCGCCGCAATCGCCGGCAGCCACTTCGTGCGGGCCTCGGCGTCGAGTTCTCCCGTCGTCGAGCCACCAGGGACGCCGAGCGCGGCGGCCAGACCCGCGGCGAACGTCTGGACGTCGCGCGCCTTCACGGCCAGCCGATGGTCCGCGTTCGTGCCCGTGATCGTCGGGACGGGCTCGACGGCGTAGAGGCGGTTCTGGGTGTCCTGCGGCGTGCCAATGCGGCGGCGCGAGGAGAAGTCCTTCGTGTAGCGGACCGCGCCCGGCCCGAAGCCGAGGAAATCGGCGTCGAGCGAGACGACGACGTCGGCCTTGTCGAAGCGGTAGAGCGCGCTCGCGCCGGGGACCCCACCCTGAGAGGTACCGAAGACCGGATCCCACTGGTGCCACTTGGCCTGCGGCAGCGCCGTCAGCAGGGCCTGAATCTGATCGACGAGCGTCGGCGACGAGATCGGCTCGGTCAGCAGCCGCAAGCCGGCGCCACCGGCGGCGCGGAGCGGGCCCAGGGCGGCCAGCAAGCCGTCCCGGAAGGCGCCGAACGTCTTCACTTCGCTGCGATGAATGACCGTGCGGGAGCGGTCCGGGTCGTACAGGCCGAGCACCGCCGCTTGACTGAACAGGTCCGTGGCCCCGAGGCTGGCCGGGTGTTCGGGGTTGCCCTCGAGCTTCGTCGGGCGGCCCATGTGGTTCTCGGCCAGGAGCGGGAGGCCGACACCGCCGAGCGGCATGGCCGTGGCGTAGAACAACGGCCGGCCCGGAACGATTTCCTCCGGTTGCTGGACGTAGGGGACGAGCTTCTCCTCGGGCTGGCGGGTGCAGGCGCTCACGCCGGCCAGCGCGAGCGACGCGCCCATCAGCTTCAGGAACTGGCGGCGGCCGGCTGGGTCGCTGAACTCCGACGCCTGCTCGGGGAACTCCCGCTGGACGTACTGGCGGAAGTCCGGGGTGTCGGCCAGTTCTTCCAGGCTGCGCCAGTAGGCGCGGCCCTCGAGGCCAGCGAGTCGGGTGCGGATATCGGAGAGATTCATTTTAAGATGAGTCCGCTCAATACTTTAACGGTGGCAGACCGAGCAGCTGGTCAAGTGCTGCGTGCTGGCCACGTTGTATTCCTTCTTGAGTCGCGTGCCGAGCTCGAGCTGATTGGCCGGTGCCACGTACGCCACATTGAAGACTTCTTCGCGGGGCCGGAGGAACTTTTCGGGCGCGCGATGGCACTCGAGGCACCACTCCATCAGGAGGGATTGGGCCTGGAACATCAGCGGCATCTTGTCCACCTGGCCGTGGCAGGTGACGCAACCGACGCCTTGGTTCACATGGATCTGGTGATTGAAGTAAACGAAGTCAGGGAGGTCGTTTACCCGAGTCCACGTCAAATTCTTATTGTCTCGAAAGCTGGCGCGCACGGGTTCGAGAATCGGCGCGTTGCTCCACAACTCGGAATGGCAGTTGATGCAGGTCTTGGTCGGGGGAATGCCGGCGAACGCCGACTTCTCGACCGACGTATGGCAGTAGCGGCAGTCGAGGCCCACGCCGCCCACATGGTGGGCGTGGCTGAACTGGATGGGCTGCTCGACGAACTCGTGCTGCTTGGTGACCCACGAGGAACGCATCAGGGTCATGACGACCCAGCCCAGGAAGACCACCAGACCCAGGAGTCCACCGAGACTCATACGGGCGATGGCGTTGGCGCTGCGCGGAAAGATCTGGCTCATAGGCGGCTGACGAAGCGCCCATAGCCTACATTGTTCCAAGGCCGATTGACACGTTCCGACTGCGAGGTCGTGCAGCACGTCGGAGCGGAACGCGTCAGCCGGTGGCAGGCTGGGCCGATGACCTCGGGCGGACGGCCCTCCCGATGGCGCCTCTATAATGTGAAATGTTTCACAATCCTGTCAAATGGACCGGTCGATAGGGAATGGACCGACCGACAGGGGAATGTGGTGATGTGTGATGTGGTGATGTGAAAACATTCCCGTCGCATCTCGACATCACCACATCTGACATCACCACATCACCACATCACCACATTCCCTGTCCCCCCATGTCCCCTGCCATCCACATCCACGCTGTGTCGAAGCGCTTCGGTGATCATCACGCCGTCCGCGACCTGACCCTCGAGGTCCCCGAGGGCAGCATCTACGGGTTCATCGGCCCCAACGGATCGGGCAAGACGACCACACTCCGCATGATCATGAACATGATCCTGCCCGACCACGGCGACATCACGGTGTTCGGCCGGCGCTCGTCGTCAGCCGCCCGCGACGAAGTCGGGTACCTGCCCGAAGAACGTGGCCTCTACAAGAAGATGACCGTCCGTCGGGTGCTGCGCTATTACGGACAGCTCAAAGGACGGTCAACCGCCGAGCTCGATCCGGTCATCACGGCCTGGCTGGCGCGCCTGGGGTTGGCCGAGTGGGCCGACAAGCGCGTGGACCAGCTCTCGAAGGGCATGGCCCAGAAGGTCCAGTTCATCTCCGCCATCGTCGCGCGTCCGAGACTGGTCATCCTCGACGAACCGTTCTCCGGCCTGGATCCGGTCAACGCCGAGGTACTGCGCGACGCCGTGTTCGAGTTGCGCCGGCAGGGCACGACGGTCGTGTTCTCGACCCACGACATGGGCGCCGCCGAGAAGATGTGCGATCGCATCTTCATGATCTTTCGTGGGCAGAAGGTGCTCGACGGGTCGCTCGAGGAGATCCAGGCCCGCTACGGCCACGACACGATCCGCCTGCGCCTGGGTGACGGCGCTGCGGCGCTCGTCGGAATCCCCGACGTGACATCGGTCAACGACCACGGCAATTTCCAGGAAGTCCGCCTGAGCGGCGATCCCCAACGGTTCCTTCAAGCGCTCGTGCAGCGCACCACCATCCAGCAGTTCGAGATCGCCAAGCCCTCGCTGTACGAGATCTTCGTCTCGATTGCCCGGCCCACGTCCCAGTCCGGGGCCGGCGGGGAGTCCGCCTGATGCGCCGCATCCTCGTCGTCGCGCACACCGAGCTGATGTCGCTCGTCCGCACGAAGTTCTTCCTGATCAGCGTCTTCCTGATCCCCGTGCTCGTCGGCGGGCTGATGACGTTCCTCGAGTACGCGGGTCAGTCGATCGACACGGCGGATCGCAGGGTCGCGGTCATCGACGACACCGGCGTCCTCTACGACAAGGTGGCCGCGGCCGCCGAGGCGCACAACACGCGGATGGGCAGCGGCGATGAGCGAACGGGCCCCCACTTTCTGCCCGCACGCGTCGTCCGGGGCGACCGGCCGATCGCCGATCTGACGGTGGACCTGTCCGCGCAGGTGCGCCGAGACGAGCTGTTCGCCTTCATCCACGTGCCGGCGTCCATCCTCACGGAAGGCTCGACGGACGCGATGTCGTACTTCAGCGAAAGCACGTCGTACACGCGCTTGTCCCGCTGGCTCGAGACCACGCTGAACGACGAGATCCAGAAGGTCAGGTTCGCGCGCGCCGGTGTGAACCCGGCGCTGGTCGAGGTTCTGACGGCCACGGCGGAGGTGACGACGTTCGGCCTGGCAGGACGCAACGCCGACGGCTCACTGGTGGCTGTCCAGGAAGTGGACGAGATCGAACGGTTCGGCGTGCCGTTCTTCTTCCTGATTCTGATGTTCATGGCGGTGATGTCCAACGCGCAGCACCTCATCAACACGATCATCGAGGAGAAGATGAGCCGCATCAGCGAGGTGCTGCTCGGCTCCGTCTCGGCCTTCCAGCTGCTGGCCGGCAAGCTCCTGGGCGTCGTCGCTGTGTCGCTGCTGCTCGCGTTCGTCTACCTGGCCGGCGGGACCTACGCGCTGATTGCTGCGGGCCGGCCCGACCTGTTCGATCCCGTGCTCATCGGGTGGTTCCTGGTCTACCTCGTGTGCGCCTCGCTGCTGTTCGGCGCGATCTTCCAGGCGCTCAGCGCCGCGAGTTCCGATCTCAAGGACGCGCAGAGTCTGCTGCAGCCGGCGATGATGCTCGTCATCGTGGCCTACCTGGCCTCCTTCCTCGTCATCCGCGCGCCGGATTCCACCATGGCCGTGGTGCTGTCGTTCGTGCCCACGGTCACTCCGTTCGCCATGCTCCTGCGGCTCGCGATGCCCCCGGGGCCGCCTCTCTGGCAGGTGATACTCTCGGTCGTCATCCTCATTGGGGTGACGACGCTGGTGGTGTGGGCCGCGGGCCGCATCTTCCGCATCGGACTGCTGATGCAGGGCAAGGCGCCCAATCTTCCGGAGCTGCTGCGCTGGATTCGGCGCTGAACGACCTCCCGAGCCCGTCCATGTCCTTTGATGCAGAAGTCATCGTCGCTGGCGGCGGTCCGGCCGGAGCCGTCGCCGCGCGCACGCTTGCGTCGGCCGGGCTGGACACCCTCCTCATCGACCGCGCCACGTTTCCGCGCAACAAGCCGTGCGGCGGCGGCATCAGTGCCCGCGCCCTGGTGCGGTTTCCGTGGCTCGCCGCGGCGATGTCGTCGATCGATGTGCATCGGGTCGCGCGGCTGCATCTCGAGGGGCCCGACGGCGCCGTCCTCGATCTCGAGACCGCGGAGCCGCCGGTCCTGCTCGTGAGGCGCCTGGAGTTCGACGCCGCGCTGGTCCAGTCGGCGGTCCGCGCTGGCGCGCGCCTCCGGGCGCCGTTCGAGATCACGCAGGTGGATGAACTCGACAGCGGCGTGACACTGCAGTCGAGGGACGGGCAGCGCGTGTCGGCGCCCTTGCTGGTTGCGGCCGATGGCGTGCACAGTGTCATCGGCAAGCGCCTCGGCGTGAATGCCAAGTGGCCGCGGACCAGTCTCGCCATCGACATGATGGAGGAGACCCCCGAGGCGACCCTGCGCGCAGACCGCCCCGACATCCTGTGGGTGGCCTACGCACACGACGGCCTCGACGGCTACGCGTACGTCTTCCCGAAGACCCATCATGTGAACGTCGGGCTCGGGTGTCTGCTGTCGCATTTCGACGAGGCCGTCGATGGACGCCCCTACGACTTGCAGGCAGCGTTCGTCCAGTCGCTGGTCGATCAAGGCGTGCTGCATGGCCGGTCGGACCGGAGCTGCTTCACGCCGTTCCTGATTCCCGTGGGCGGACCGCTGCCTCGGACGGCGCGTGGGCGCGTGTTGTTTGCCGGCGATGCCGGCGGCTTCGTCAACGCCATCACCGCGGAAGGGATCTACTACGCGATGGTCTCCGGCGAACTGGCGGGTCGCGCCATCGTGGCCACGCCGGGGCCGTCCCATGAGCACGCGGCCGGCGTGACCTACGAGCGGACGTGGAAGGCCGAGATCGGCCGCGAGCTGGCCGACGCGGTCCTCGTCCAGCGGTACCTGTTCGGCAGCCACGAACGCGTCGCACGGATCATCCAGGGGGCCGCGTCGCTGCCGGGACTGAGCGACCTGATCCTCGACTACACGCGGGGGACGCTGTCGTACTCGGCACTCCGGCGGCGGCTGCTGCTCCGGTTTCCGATGACCGCGTTCCGCCTCGCGCGCGAGCGCATGGGGACGCGCGCGGCACGTCCTACTTGACGCGTCCGAAGACCTCGAATCGCCGGTAGTTGGAGTACACCGCGCGCCCGGTCACCGTCTCCTTCCATCGGCTGACGTTCACGGAATAGCGTTCGTGGAACTCCCGCGGGACCCAGAGGCCGACACCCGCGTCCGGCGCGTACGTCGTGTCAAGGGTGGCCTGCACAGGGCGATTGTCGAACGAGATCGTCGTGCGCTGGACGCGGCCGCTCGCCGCATCGACGACGAACGCTCCACGCGCATAGACGGGCCGGCCGTCGATGCTGCGCACGAGCGTCGGCGGTTCGCGTTCCCGAAATGCCAGGGTGACGACGGGAGCCTCGGGCTCGCGGCGGTCCACCGCCGTGACCTCGAAGCGGACGAGTCCGACACGCGGCGGCGAGGCGAGGTGCAGTGCGAGCGTCGGCTCGTTGAAGTTGCGCGCGATGGTTCCCAGGTTGTATCGCGCATTCCGGTCTACCAGCCGCCGGGCGATCGACTGCATCGGTGTCGTCCGCAGCAGCGCCCGCAGATCCTGGCGATCCGAGAGCGGCACACCGTCCACCTCCGCAATGTCGCGGACGGCGGTCCACGCCCCCTCGCGTTCGAGGAACGTGAGGAACAGCTCGCCGCGTAAACGCCGCGTAGCCGGGTCCGCCACGTCCAGGAGTTCCTGCACGTAATCTTCCTCAGCGACGAGTGAGGCGAACTGGTGCTGGTAGTCGCTGACGTAGCGCGTCAGCGCGGCGACCACAGCCCGCGCGGACGTCTCCACGCGACGAGGTGGCTGCTGTGCGCCCGGCGCGGCGAATGTCAGGACGGAGGCCACGGCGATCGCCCCCAACGCCGCAACCGCCCGCACGACTGTGTTCGCGCGCGTGGCCATCGCTCCACGCTACCGCAGCAGGGCGGCCTCCTCGGCAAGAAAGCGCCGGTACGCGTCCACCGAATCGACGACGATCAGCCCGCGCATGCGGTAGTGGGCGAGGCCGCAGAGCTGCGAGCAGACGATCTCGAACGGGCCCTCGCGCGTCGGTGTGAACCTGACGGGCGTGGAGAGCCCCGGCACCGCATCCTGCTTGATCCGCATCGCGGGCACGCCGAAACTGTGGATGACGTCCTTGCTCGAGAGCTGCACAATCACCGGGATGTTGACCGGAACGTGAAGCAGACCGGGCGACACGATGTCGTCGCGGCCGGCCCCGGTGCGATCGAGTCCCAGCGGGTTCGTATCCGAGAGCAGCGCGGGTCTGGTCTGGCCGAACTGACCGTCAGCGCCGGGGTAGTGTGCGGTCCAGGCAAACTGCTCAGCGACCACGCGCACGACCGTCGCACCGTCGGCACTGGCCGGCGTGGCTGTGAGCCGGAACCAGAGCGGCACCGCCAGTCCGACGAGCAACGCCGTTTCGCACAGGACGACGAGGACTTCGGTGGAGAGTGCCAGGCGACCACGTGTCCCAGCCGCGAGAGGGGCGGGCTGCCGTGATTGCCGGTAGCGGATGAGCACCCACACGAAGTACGTACCCCAGCCCACCAGCAGCGCCAGCATCAGGACGTGGACGAGCACGATCACGGTGTCCACATCGGCGGCGTGGCTCGACGCGGCGACCGGCAGCCACCGGCTCACGGGTGCCTCCGCGACCGTCGGACGAAGCCGGCCGCGAACCAGCCAAAGCCGGCGAGCACCATCGTCGTGATGCCGACCAGCACCACGACGCCCATGCGCAGGCCATCGATCGCCCGGCTCTCCTCGAACCGGAAACAGATCGGACACGCACCGACCTCTGTCGCCGTGCACCCGACGATGAGGAGGAGGACGATCATCCAGCGCAGACGCGCGCTCCCGTCCGAACCCCCGCGAGGCCGGTGAGGCGTCATGTCAGGTGCTGCCCTACGAAGCTGACCGCGAAGGCGGCGGTGACGAGCGTCCAGTAACGCGCAAGCGCCCGCGCTCGCTCGCGCGTGTGCGCATCCGGCAGCCGGCGCGCGGCGATTGCCAGCCAGGCGGCGGCGACCGTACCTCCGGCGACGAGGCAGGCGAGGAGCCCGGTGATCGTGAAATAGAGCGCGAAGAACGTGCTCGTCGAGGGAGCGACCCCGGCTGAAAGCAGCAGCCGCCACTCGGCGGCCACGAGCACCATGGCCGCGGTGGCCAGCAGGCCGCTGGCCGAGATCAGCGGCCGGCGTGCGGCCGCCGCGCGGGCCGAGGCACGCCACGCCAGCGCCGTCGCGGCACAGACGCACGCGAGGACGCCGCCGCCATAGCCGACGCGTACGGCCTCGCCCGCTGCCGGCCACGTCGATGCGGCGACCCGGAGCATCGCGTACGAGGAGAAGACCGCGCCGAGCAGCATCAGCAGCGCGGCGAGCAGCAGCCAGGTCCCCATGGCGATGTTCGACACGCCCGTGTCGTACCGCGGCGTGACGGCGTGCGGCAGGCTGGGCGGCGGATCAGGCTGGTGCGGCGACGTCCACTCCAGTGTCGCGGCGCCCCAGGGGTTCGCCTCGACGTCGGCCAACTGGCGTCGCGTCCGTAGCAGGTTCACGACGAAGGGGATCTGCGCGACGCCGAGCAGCACAGCCGCCCAGGCCTGAATGGCGAACGACGTGTCGAACCCTGCGAACGTCGTGTACGACCGGCCGCCGTCGTACAGCCGCCGGTTCAGGCCAGCCAGACCCTGGATCAGCATCGGCAGGAAGATGCCGTTCATCGCGATGAGCGAGCCCCAGAAGTGCACGTGGCCCAGCCTGGTGTCGAGCTGGCGGCCCGTCACCCGCGGGTACCAGAAGTAGATCCCGGCAAACAGCGCAAAGAGCGTCCCCGGGGCGACGACGTAGTGGAAGTGGCCGACGACGTAGTTGGTGTCGTGCAGCGCGATGTCTGACGCCGCCAGGCCGAGCGGCAGTCCCGTGAGCCCGCCGATTCCAAACATCGGCAGGAACGCGAACGCAAAGAGCGCGGGCACGGTGAACCGGATGGACCCGCCGTGGAGGGACAGCAGCAGCGCCGACACGATGATCACCGACGGCACCGAGATGATCATCGTCGTCACCTGGAAGAAGGTGCTCATCGTCGGTCCCATCCCGGTGAGGAACATGTGATGCGCCCACACCAGGAATGACATCACGCCCATGAAGAGGGAGGCGCCGACCATCCCGGGATAGCCCCAGAGCGGGCGACGCGTCGCGGTCGGGATGACGGCAGCGACGATGCCGAGGGCGGGAAGGATGAGGACGTACACCTCGGGATGCGCGAGAAACCAGAAGAGGTGCTGCCAGAGGAGCGGGCTGCCACCGCCGGCCCCGCCGACCGCCTGGCCCGAGAGGACCAGGCCCGACGGCAGGAAGAAGCTCGTGCCGGCCAGCCGGTCCATCAACTGGAGCAGGCAGGCAGCGATGAGGGGGGGGAACGCGAGCAGCAACAGGAACGACGTCACCAGCTGCGACCAGACGAAGAAGGGCAGCTGCATCATCGACAGGCCGGGCGCGCGCAACTGCAGAATCGTGACGATCAAGGTCGCCGACAGCAGCACCGACGACAGCCCGACCAGCACCAGACCCACGAGCCACGCGGTCTGCCCAGACGTGGCAAAGGTGGCCAGGGGGGGATACGACGTCCAGCCCGCGCCGGCCGCACCGCCCGGCAGGATGAAGCCTGCCAGCATGACGACGCCGCCGGCGACGTACAGCCAGTAACTGGTCGAGGAGAGGCGGGGAAACGCCGTATCCGAGGCCCCGATCATCAGTGGGACGAGGTACGTCGCGAAGGCGCCGACGGCCAGGGGGACGACACCCAGAAACACCATGATTGTGCCGTGCATGGCCGTGAGCTGGGGATAGAACTCAGGCGTGACGACGCCGTCGCGCACCTGACTGTCACCGAGGATCCACCCGAGCAACGGGATCGGGGCTTCGGGCCAGGCCAGGTGCCAGCGGACGATCAGGATGAGCAGGAAGCCGACGAGCAGAAAGGCGAGCGACGTCACGCCGTAGCGCAGTCCGATGACCTTGTGATCGGTCGAAAAGGCACGCATCGGCCGGGACACTGATTCTATACTGCCGGACATGAGTTCAAAGGCGGCCGCCGCGATCGACCACGAGAAGGAGCCTCCGCCGAAGCTCGGCGGAATCTTCGCGCTCATCGTGCTCGTCGAGATCCTCACCATCGCCGGGCTCTACTGGTTCGGCCGTCACTTCTCCTGACCCGATGAGCTGGATCGACTGGTCCATCGTCGGCGCGTACCTGGTGTGGATGGTCTGGGACGGTCTGCGTCTCAGCAAACGGACGAACGAGGTCGAAGGCTATTTTCTCGGCGGACGCAGCCTGCCCTGGTGGGCGGTCGGGTTGTCGGTGATGGCGACGCAATTGAGCGCCATCACGATGACGAGCACGACGGGCCAGGGCTATGCCGACGGCATGCGGTTCGTGCAGTTCTATCTCGGGCTGCCGATCGCGATGATCATCCTGTCGGTCACGGTGGTCCCGTTCTTCTACCGGGCGCGCGTGTACACCGCGTACGAGTACCTCGAGCGGCGCTTCGACCTGAAGACGCGCACGCTCACCGCCATCCTCTTCCTGCTGTCGCGCGGTCTGTCGTGCAGCGCCGTCATCGCCGCGCCGGCCGTCATCCTCTCGATCGTGCTGGGATGGGATCTGCGGATGACGGTGCTGGCGATCGGCGGCCCGACCGTCATCTACACGATGTTCGGCGGTGTGCAGGCCGTGACATGGACCGACGTCAAGCAGATGGTCATCATCGTGGCCGGCATCATCTCGGCCGTCGTGGTGCTCATCCTCAACCTGCCGCCTGACGTCTCCTTTGGCACCGCGATGCACGTGGCCGGCGCCGTCGGCAAGACGACGGCGCTGGACTTCACGTTCGACACCAGCTCGACCTACACGTTCTGGTCGGGCCTCATCGGCGGGCTGTTCCTGTCGCTGTCGTACTTCGGCTGCGACCAGAGCCAGGTGCAGCGGTACCTGAGCGCCAAGTCCGTGAACGAGGGACGGCACTCGCTCTACATGAGCGCCTTCGTCAAGATTCCGCTGCAGGCGCTGATCCTCCTGACCGGCGTCCTGATGTTCGTGTTCTTCCTGTTCGAGCGGGGCCCGATGCTGTTCAATCGCGCGCCGCTGGCGCAGATCGAGGCGAGCGCGCGCGGCCCGGAGTACCGTGCGCTCGAGCAGGAGTACAACGCGGCGTTCGAGCGACGCCGTGACGCCGCGACGGCGCTGGCCGCAGCCGAGCGCGTGGGCGGCGAGACCGGAGCCATGGCGTCCGCATTCGTGCAGGCGGACGGCGCGGTCCGCGAGGTTCGGCAGCGCGCCGTGGCCCTCGTCCGCGACGTGCGGCAGGATCGCAACTGGACCGACGTCAACTACGTCTTCCCGTCGTTCGTCGTCGAGCACATGCCCATCGGCCTGGTCGGGCTGATCATCGCGGCGATCTTCGCCGCGGCGATGTCGAGCATCGCGGCGGAGCTCAACTCGCTCGCCACGGCGAGCGTGATCGACGTCTACAAGCGGTTGATCCGGCCGGAGGCCACGGACGCGCGCTACCTGGTCGTGTCCAAGCTGGCGACCGCCGCGTGGGGACTGTTCGCGTGCGTGATGGCCGTGTATGCGGCGCGGCTGGGGTCACTCATCGAAGTGGTCAATCGCTTCGGGTCGTACTTCTACGGGTCGTTGCTCGGCGTGTTCATCCTGGCGCTCGGCGTCAAGCGGGCGAACGGACACGGCGCGTTCGTCGGCCTGATCGCGGGCATGACGGCGGTCTGGTACGTCGCCACGCACACGAACACCGCGTATCTCTGGCTGAACGTGGTTGGCGCCGTGACGGTGACGGTCGTCGGGCTGGCGGTCAGCCTGGTGACCGGACCGGCCAGGGTCAGGTCTTGAATTGACGGTTGGGGGCAGGTCTTGACGCACGTGCCTCCCTTTGACAATTGTCGTTGAAACGAATATTATTTCTGACATGGCGAACGCGACACCTCCTCGCGGGGCGGTGGCAGGCAAGGGGGCGCGGTCGTCCCGCGCCGTCACCCAGTCGATGGCGTATCTCGAACTGGTACGCACGGCCGACAGCCTCAGCCGCGATTTCGACCAGCTGTTCAAGGCCGAGGATCTGTCAGGCGCGCAGTACAACGTGCTCCGCATCCTGCGCGGCGGTGACGATGAGGGCTTGACGTGCGGCGAGGTCATCGAACGGCTCGTGCGGCGTGATCCGGACGTGACCCGGCTGATGGACAAGCTCGAGCGCCGCGGCCTGATCGAGCGAGGCCGCGATGTGACCGATCGGCGCGTGGTCCGCACCAAGATCACCCAGGCCGGCCGTGTGCTGCTCGACGCGCTCGACAAGCCGGTCGCGGACCTGCACGAGCGTCAACTCGGCCACATGAGCGACGCGCGGCTGCGTGAGTTGATCGCCATGCTCGAGGAGACCCAAGCTCGCCGGGCCTGAGAGTCCGGACCCGCAGCGGTCCGGACCGGTCGGCTATCGGCGTCTCGAACGCGACGTGCTCGCGCCGACGACAGGCGTCTGCGAGGGCGCGGACGCGGCAGACGGCCGCGACCCCACCCGGCAGACTGCAAACCGGATACCACGCCCGCGGGCGGTCGGTCGAGGTCCTCTGGCGGCGCGCCGCATCAATTTGTGAACAGGGATTCTCACTCGTCGGATAATGCGCTCATGGCGACTCCTTACGCGCAACACGTGCTGCCCCGCGACCCGGTGCTGGTGCTGCGGGAGTCCTACGACGACTATCTCTCGCTGGCGAGGCGGCTGACGCCCGATACGTGGGCCCTGTCCCTGGGGCCGGGGAAATGGACCGTCAGGCAGGTCATGGTGCACGTGGCCCAATGGGAGATGATCTTCGGCGTGCGACTCCGCTTCGCGCTCGGACAACCCAACCATCTCGTGCAGACATTCGAGCAGGACGACCTGATGGCCGAGGCCGAGGTCGTCGAGGGGCCGCTGGCGCTCGCGGTCTTCGACGCGGTGCGGCGGATGAACCTCGCGCTCGCCGAATCGCTGACTTCCGAGCAACGCCGCCTGCCTGTGCGCCACCCCGAGCGCGGTGACCTCGACGTGGAGGACCTGCTGGTCACGCTGGCCGGTCACGGCGTGCACCACTGGAAGCAGTTGCAGCGCAACTGCTGAACGCGACGCTCATGTGGTCCGGTGTTCGGCCTCGGGAACTGTTGTTGGCGATTGTGGCGAGCCTGATGCTGTCCATGGTCGTCTGGGCGGAGGACCGTCGCCCGTGGGCGGCGCCCCGTGCCCGGCCCGGCGCGGTGGTCCAGGCGCGCGATACGTCGGCCGCGCCCGTCGCGGCCGTTCGCGCGACGCCCGTCGTGTCGCTCTGGTACCGCGGGCAACCTGCGGGTACACCGCGTCAGGACGATCTGGCCGCCATTCGTGCCGTGGGGTTCACGGCCGTGGCCTGGCCCATCCGCTTCGCCGACCGAGTGAAGGACGTGCAGCGCCTCGCCGCCGTCGTCGGTCTGGTGGTCTCGCTGCGCGCAGACCCGCGGCCACTTTCGGTGGCGGCCGCGACGGCCCCCGGCACCCAGATCGACCTCGACACCTCGCGACTCTCCGCAGCCGTGTTGCCAGCCGTCGTCTGGCGCGCGGTCGCGCACGGCGCGCGCGACATCGCGTTCGACCCGGGCGAGGTGAGGGGCGCCGGTCTCGGGCAGTCGGGCGAGGCCCCCCCCGCCTGGCTCGCGACGACGGTGGGCCTGGCGCGGCAGTTCTCGGCGAACGCGACGTTGTTTGCGGCCCTGCAGCCCGGCCCTCGGGTGACACTCGAATCGCCGCTGAACGCGACGGCCGACGTCGTTCTGCTCGAGACGGATCGCACCTGGGTGCTGATCGCCACGAACACCGCGGCCGTCCCGTCCGAAATCGTCTCGCGGCTGCCGTCGGGTGTACCGTCCGCGCTCTGGGTGAGCCTGCTCGACGGCGAGCCGATGTCGATGTTCGACGCTCCCGGCGGCGCCCGATGGACGCGTGACGCTTCCTGCCGGTGGCGCGGCGGCCTACGTCATCGACAAGCGTCGCCTGCCGTGAGACAGCCTCGGGCCGGTGTCAGCCGCCCGATTGCGCGTGGCCCGCTGACCCGTCGCGCCGACAGCGGCGCCTCGCCGGCTACTTCAGCACTTCATCGATCGTCAGCACCTTGACCGGACCCAGGTTGGCGTCGCGGATGAGCTTCTCGATCTTCGACAGGTCTCCCACCACGACGATCGCAAACTTGTCGGGCTGGACGTACTGCTTCGCCGCCCGTTCGACGTCTGCCGCCGTCACGCCCGAGATCTTCGGCACGTACTCGGCAAAGAACGACTCGGGCAGGCCGTAAAGCGCGAGTTCGCTCAACTGGCCGGCCATCCCGCTGGTGGTCTCGAAGCCGGCGGGGAAGCTCAACGCCTGCAGGTTCCTCGCCCGCGTCAGTTCCTCGCCAGGCACCGGTGTGCGGATGGCGTCGAGTTCCCTGAAGAACTCGCGCAGCGCCTCCACCGTCTTGTCGGTCTGCACGTTCGACGCGGCGATGAAGGGCCCGGCCGACGCGCGCATGTCGAAGCCCGACGAAGCGCCGTAGGCATAGCCGTTCTTCTCGCGAAGGTTCATGTTCAGCCGCGAGGTGAACGATCCGCCGAGGATGGTGTTCAGCACATCGAGCACGAAGTAGTCCGGCGTCGTGCGGGCGACGCCGACCCAGCCGATGCGGATCGCCGACTGGGCCGCGCCGGGCTTGTCCACCAGATAGATTTGCCGCGCCTCGGGCTGCGACGTGGCCGGCAGGGCGGGCTTGGCAATCGTGCCCGCGTTCTTCCAGCTGCCCAGGGCGCGCTCCAGCTTGGTGACGATCACGTCGGGCGTGACGTCACCGACGACGAGGAGGAACGCGTTCTGCGGCTGATAGTTCGCCGTGTAGAACGCGCGCATGTCCTGGGCCGTCATCTCGCCATTCGAGGCGTCGTTGCCCATGGTCAGCGTGCCGTAGCGGTGCCGCGGCCCGTAGATCACGCGCGAGAAGGCCGCCGAGGCCAGCGCGCCCGGGTTGTCGCGCGTCTGCAGCAGGCCGGTCAGCCGCTCCTTGCGGAGCCGTTCGAGGTCGGCCGACGGAAACGTCGGCCGCAGCAGGACGTCGGCCAGGAGCGGCAGCGCCTCGTCCAGCTTGGACGTCAGCGTGTGCAGCCCCACCGTGGAGGCGTCCCACGAACTGCCCGTGGTCAGCGACGCCCCGAGGAAGTCCACCGCGTCGGCCAACTCGAGTGACGAGCGCGTGCCAGCGCCCTCGTCGAGCATCGCCGAGGTGAAGCTGGCCAGGCCGTACTTGCCGGCCGGATCCGCGGCCGCGCCAGACTTGACGACGACGCTGATATCGACGACCGGCACTTCGTGCATTTCGACGACCCAGACGGCGAGGCCGTTCGAGAGCGTCCGCTTCTGGATGGCCGGCAGCTTCAGGGCCGGCGCGGGGCCCGGCGTCGGCGCCTTTGAGCGGTCCGGGGCCTGTGCCAGGGCCGGAACGCCCAGCGCCGCTACCATCGCAACCGCGAGGACCGCACGGCCGGCGGCGCGGGCGGCCGAGGCCGCGCGGAGGAAGAGACGGTCAGTCGGCATCATGTGGGCGCTCACTTTCCGGGCGCGGCGGCGGGCACCACCGAGAGTTCGACGCGGCGGCTGGCGGGCAGCCACTTGCGCACGGCGGCCTGGATGTCATTCGGCTGCAGGGCGGTGAATCGGGCCAGATCCTCGGCGAAGTAGTCTGGATTGCCCGTGGCGAAGTAGTAGGCGTTCATCTGGTCGGCCTTGCCCGAGATGACTTCCATCTGCCCCAGGAACGAGGCCTCGATGCCGTTCCGCACACGCTCGACCTCGCGCAGGTCCGGCGGGGCCTGCCGCAGCTTCTCGAGTTCCTCATCGACGATCGTCTTGATGCGCTCGAGCGACTTCTCGGGGCCGTCGGGCGAGGGACGCGCCGTGATCGTGATCACGTAGCGCGACCCGAACTTGGCCGAGACCTGGCTGGCCGACACACTCTGCGCGAGCTGCAGATCGTAGACGAGGCGCTTGTAGAGCCGCGAGTTCTTGCCGCCCGTCAGCACGCCGCTGAGGACGTCGAGTTCCGCATCGCCCGGGGCGTACAGCGCCGGCGAGAGCCAGGCCAGATAGAGCCGTGGCAGCTGGACGCGATCGGTGAGCGTCTCGCGCGTCACCGTGGTCAGCTCCGCCGCGGGAATCGTCATCGGCTCGATCGGCAGGCCGGGCTTCACGTCGCTGAACCACGACTCGACCTTCCGGCGCGTGGCCGCCACGTCGATGTCGCCCGCGATCACCAGGCTGGCGTTGCCCGGCGCGTAGTAGCGCTGGAAGAAGTCCTTCACGTCATCCTGCGTCGCGGCCGTGAGGTCCTCCATGTAGCCGATGACGGGCCAGTGGTACGGATGATTCTTCGGATAGAGCAGCTCCGTCAGCCGGACGTTGGCCATGCCGTAGGGCGCGTTCTCGTAGCTCTGACGCCGCTCGTTCTTGACGACGTCACGCTGGCCGTCCACCAGTTGCGGAGTCACGACGTCGAGCAGGTAGCCCATGCGATCGGATTCGAGGAACAGCGCCAGGTCGAGCGCGTTCGACGGCAGCTGCTCGTAGTAGTTGGTCCGGTCCGTCGTCGTCGAGCCGTTGTTGCTCGCGCCGGCCGCTTCGAGCAGCGTATCGAACTCGCCCTCCTTGACGTGTTTCGAGCCCTCGAAGAGCAGGTGCTCGAAGAGGTGCGCGAACCCGGTCCGTCCCGGTCGTTCGCGTCCCGACCCGACGTGATACCAGACGTTGACCGAAACCTGCGGCACGCTGTGATCCGCATGCAGGATCACGGTGAGGCCGTTGGGCAACGTGAACATCGTGTAAGGCGCGGAGATCGCCCGCGCGCCAGCCGGCGCGGGCACAGGTTGCTGGGCGGTCAGGGGAGGGACGGTCAGGCATCCGACCGTCGCGAGCGTCAGCAGCAGGGTGCGTCGAAACATGGGCGTTCCTCGTGAGCCTTTTCGGTGGCTCGGCGGCTCTACGGTAGTCTACTCCCCATGTTTTCGTCGCGGTTGCCGGCGCGCCTGGCGCCCAACGCCTGGAGCGAGGCCGTCGCACGCGCGCGCCGCGCCGGCCGGCCGCTGTTCGATCTGGTCGAGACCAATCCCACCCACGTGGGGCTTTCGTACCCGCCTGCGCTCGTCTCGTCCCTGGCCTCCCTGGACGCGTTGACGTATCGGCCCCACCCGCGAGGGCTCACGGAGGCCCGCGAGGCCGTCGCCGCGGACTATCGCCGGCGCGGTGCCGACGTGCCCGTCGAGTCGATCGTACTCACGAGCAGCACGAGCGAGGCGTACAGCCTGTTGTTCAAGCTGCTCTGCGATCCGGGTGACGAGGTGCTCGTGCCGCAACCGAGCTACCCGCTCTTCGATCTGCTGTTGCAGCTCGACGGCGTGCGGCCCGTGCCGTACCGGCTCGAGTACCACGGCCGGTGGGCGATCGATCGCGCCGGGCTGGAGCAGGCGCTGACGCCCCGATCGCGCGCGGTCCTCGTGGTCAGTCCGAACAACCCGACCGGATCGTTCCTGCGCGCCGCCGATCGGGAGTGGCTGACCGCGCTCTGCGCGCGGGCCGGCCTGGCCCTCATCATCGACGAGGTGTTCGCTGAGTATCCGCTCTCGCCGGCCGCCGACGCCTCGCCGGTCACCTGCGAATCGCGCGTGCTGACCTTCTCGCTTGGCGGGTTGTCCAAGTCGGTGTGCCTGCCGCAGATGAAGCTCGCGTGGATGGTGGTCAGCGGTCCGCACTCGGACGTGGCGCACGCACTCGAGCGGCTCGACATCATCGCGGACACGTACCTGTCCGTGTCCACGCCGGTCCAGCTCGCCGCCGGTGCGCTGCTGGCCCTCGGCGCCAGCGTGCGCGAGGCGACGCGCGCGCGTCTGCGCGCCAACCTCGACGCGCTGCGGGCCGCGCTGCAGGAGCGACCCGCCGTCACCCTGCTCGAGCCGGAAGGTGGGTGGGCGGCGGTCCTCCGTGTGCCCGCTGTGGAACACGAGGAGGCGCTGGTGCTTCGCGCATTGGACGAGGCCGACGTCGTGGTGCACCCCGGATATTTCTTCGATTTCGAGGACGAGGCCTACCTGGTGTTGAGTCTTGCTGCCACAGCCATCCATGTTTGCCGCCGGTGTCGGCCGCCTGCTGTCCGTCGTGAAAGAGAGCGGCGCATGAGCGCGCGTCACGTCGGGTTGCTCGTGCCCCTGTTCTCCATGCGCAGCTCGCGCGGATGGGGCATCGGCGAACTCCCTGATCTGGCGCCGTTCTCCGAGTGGTTGGCCGCCTCGGGCTTCGATCGCCTCATGCTGCTGCCGATTGGCGCGATGACGCGCGGCGAGCCCTCGCCCTACTCGGCGGCCTCGACGATGGCGATCGATCCGATCTACATCGGCCTCGACCGTCTCGACGACTTCCGGCGTGCCGGCGGCGAGGCCGCGTTGTCGCTGGAGGCCCGTGCGGCGCGGGACGCGGCGCGTGCCTCGCGCGCGGTCCACTACGCGGCCGTGTGGGCGGCCAAGTCCGAGGCGCTGCATCTGGCCTTCGAACGCTTCCTCTCCGATGAGTGGGCGGCCGGCAGCCCTCGCGCGGCCTCCCTGGCGGCCTACATCGCGCGCGAGCGCTGGTGGCTCGATGACTACGCGCTCTTCCGCGCCATCCACGACGCGACGTCGGGTACGCCGTGGCTCGACTGGCCCGTGACTGTGCGCGACCGGGATCCGCAGGCGCTCGCGGACGTGGCGCGGCAGCTGGCGCGGCCGATCCTCGAGGAGCAATACCAGCAGTGGGTCGCCGAGTCGCAGTGGCAGGAGGCCCGCGCCGTGGCCCGATCGCGCGGGGTGACCGTCTGCGGCGATCTGCCGTTCGTGTCAGGTACGGCGAGTGCGGATGTGTGGGCGCGGCCTGGGGACTATCTGCTCGACGTGTCGGTCGGCACGCCGCCCGATGCGTTCAGTGCGGATGGCCAGGACTGGGGCATGCCGATGTACCGATGGGACGCGGTCGCGGCAAGCGACTTTGCCTGGATCCGGCAGCGGGCTGTGCGCATGGCCGCGCTGTTCGACGGCATTCGCGTGGATCACCTCATCGGCTTCTATCGCACGTTCGGTCGTCCGAGGGAGGGCGCGCCGTTCTTCAATCCTGGCGACGAGCCGACGCAGATCTGGCAGGGCGAATCCGTCCTGCGGATCTTCCAGGCGACAGGCGTGGAGCTGGTCGCCGAGGATCTGGGGACCGTCCCCGACTTTCTGCGGGCCTCGCTCGAGCGGCTCGGCGTACCGGGCTGCAAGGTGCTGCGGTGGGAACGCGACTGGCACGCGCCGGGTCGGCCGTTCCTCGATCCGCGCGCGTTTCCGGTGCGGTCGGCCGCGCTGACCGGCACGCACGACACGACGACGGTCGCCGTGTGGTGGGAGGAAGCCTCGCCCGACGAACGGGCGCGCGTGCTCGAGCTGCCGGACCTGGCAGACTGGGCCGGGGCGGGACCCGACGCGGAGTGGAACGACAGGCTCGGCGACGCGCTCCTGCGGCTGGCCTACCACGCTGGATCCGCCCACCTGTTCCTGCCGATCGCAGACCTGTTCGGCTGGCGCGACCGCATCAACGTGCCGGGGACGGTGAGCGGCGACAACTGGACGTGGACGCTGCCGTGGGCGGTGGATCGGCTGGCCGACGAGCGGGAGGCGGTCGCCCGCGGGGCGGTCGCCCGTCGGCTGGCGATCGAGGCGCGTCGCGGGATTACACTGTGAGCGAAATGGACCGACCGCACTATCTCATCCGCGAGTACCCGCTGCAGCAGGGGGCCCTCGAGATCGGCTACATCGAGGAGTACTTCAACGAGTTCCCCGAGCGGAAGACGGCGGCCGAGATCATCCAGCGACTCGAAGGGCGCGAGTGTCAGGTGCTGATGGCTGAAGCGCCGCTTCCGGAAGACACCTCCACCCTCGTGCCCGTGTCCTACCGTGTCTCACACGAGTTGCGTGAGGAGGAGACGGATCCCAAGGTGGCGGACCTGGTGGATCGGCTCCGCGGCGTGGTCGAGTTCTCCGGGCGCAGGATTCTCTACAACTGGCTCGGGGCGACGCGGCTCGACTGGCGAGGCCAGGGCCATTTTCGCGCGCTCACCGAGGAACAGGAAGTCTGGGCGGTCTCGCAGGGCTACGACGAGGTCGTGGTGAAGACCAAGAACCGGCACTACGACATGCGGGGCACGCTCGACAGCCTGCAGTTCAACGTGATCAAGCTCGAGCCGTCGCCCGATCCGCTCGAATCGAAGGTGTACCTCAGCAAGCTCCTCGGGCCCTTCGTCCTCGACGCACACCGCAGTCGCCGGCAGGTCACACGGGTGTGAGCGACCCTCTCCGCATTGCCGCCGTTCAGACGCCCGTCATCCCCGTCGTCGCGCGATGGACGGCGGCGCACCCCGGCACGATCTCGCTCGGGCAGGGCATCGTCTCGTACGGGCCGCCCCAGGGCGTGATCGAGGCCGCGCATCGGTTCGGCGGTGAGCTGGCCGATCATCGCTACGGACCGGTGGAGGGGCTGCCCGCGTTCGTGGAGGCGCTCGAGGCCAAGCTCGCGCGTGAGAACCACATCGTCGTCCGCCCCGGCAGCCGGGTGGTGGTCACGGCCGGCGGCAACCTCGCGTTCATGAACGCCGTGCTCGCCATTGCGGACCCGGGAGACGAGATCATCTTCCCCGTGCCGTACTACTTCAACCACGAGATGGCGGTGGTGATGGCCAGTGTACGGCCGGTCCCGGTGCCGACCACCGCCGACCATCAGCTCGACCTGGACGCCATCGCCGCCGCGATCACGCCGCGGACGCGCGCGGTGGTCACGGTCTCGCCCAACAATCCCACCGGCGCGGTGTATCCGGCCGACGCGCTCCGCGCGGTCAACACGCTCTGTCGGGAGCGCGGCCTCTTTCACATCCACGACGAAGCCTACGAGTACTTCACGTACGACCAGGCCGTGCACTTCTCGCCCGGCTCGATCACCGGCGCCGCGCCGTACACGATCTCGCTCTACTCGATGTCCAAGGCGTACGGCATGGCGAGCTGGCGTGTCGGCTACATGGTGATTCCCGATAGCCTCTGGCTCGCCATCAACAAGATTCAGGACACGCTGCTCATCTGCGCGCCCGCCATCTCGCAGCGCGCTGGTGTGGCGGCGCTTGCGGCCGGTCCGGCATACGCGGGCGGGCACCTCGCCAGCCTCGGTGACACGCGCCGATTCATCTACGACGCACTGGCCGATCCGTCCGTGCCGTGCGACGTGCCGCTCTCGAGCGGAGCGTTCTACTTCTTCATTCGCGTCCACACCACGATGGACGCCCTGGCACTCACCGAGCATCTGATCCGT
Source organism: uncultured Acidobacteriota bacterium (assembly GCA_963738485.1). Lineage (GTDB taxonomy): Bacteria > Acidobacteriota > Vicinamibacteria > Vicinamibacterales > SCN-69-37 > CAVTWK01. Next base: position 1,234,529 of record CAVTWK010000001.1, on the reverse strand, counting down.
CAGCACGGTGTCGCCGTCATCCCTGGCTCCGCCTTCGGCGCGACGGGCGGCTGCTATCTGCGCGTCTCCTACGGCGCCCTCGACGACCAGACCGCGCGTGAGGGCGCACGCCGGCTCGTGACCGGCCTCACCGGACTGCCGTAACCGCCCCGTCTACGCGCGTCCCGCCATGATCTTCGTCAACCGTTCCGCGGAACGCCGTGCCTACGACGACGACCTGAAAGCGATTCTGAACATCGAGCGCGGCCGCGAAGGCCGTGGGTGGTTGTCGCACTGGGACTTGATCGCGTCGCGGCCCACGCCGCTGTGGTCGCTGCCCGGACTCGCGCGGCGCGCTGGCGTCGGCCACATCTGGCTCAAAGATGAGTCGTCACGGTCGCCGCTGGGGAGCTTCAAGGCACTCGGGGCCCCGATTGCCTTGCTGCGCTTGATCGGACGGCGGTACCCGGCGAGCCGATGGCGTCCCGAGGATCTGCTCGCCGGGCGACACGCGCAGGGCCTCCGCGATCTGGTGGTGACCAGCGCCACGGACGGCAACCACGGCCGCGCGCTCGCCGCCGCCGCGCGCAGCGTGGGGTGCCGGTGCGTCATCGTCCTGCCGTTTCAGGTCAACACCGAACGCGAGGCGGCGATCGCCGGGCTCGGCGCCGAGATCGTCCGCATCGCCGGCAACTACGACGAGGCGGTGACGACCTCGGCCGATCTGGCCAGACGCCACGGCTGGCAGGTCGTCTCCGACACGTCGTACGACCAGTACGAAGACATCCCACGCGATGTGATGCAGGGCTACGGCATCCTGGCCGACGAGGTGCTGGAGATGGCGGCGGAGGACGGGCCGTGTCCGTTCACGCACGTCTTCCTCCAAGGAGGCGTCGGTGGTCTGGCGGCTGGCGTCGTCAGCCACTTCTGGGAGCGCTACGGGGCGGGCCGTCCCGCCCTCATCGTGGTGGAGCCGACGGAGGCGGCGTGTCTGCTCGAGAGCGCCATGCTCGGGCGGCCCTCTCGCGCGCGCGGGACGATCGAGTCCGTCATGGCCGGGCTGGCGTGCGGGGAGCCGTCGCCACTGGCCTGGCGGTTCCTGCAGCCCGCCGTCGATCTCTTCGTGACCGTCAGCGACACGCAGGCTGTTTGGGCGATGCGCGCCCTGGCGAATGGCGAGGCCGGTGACGTCCCGGTGGTCAGCGGAGAGTCGGGCGCGGCAGGCCTGGCGGGCCTGATGGCCCTGATTGCCGATGCCGACGCGGCGAAACAAGCCGGACTCGACGCGGAGGCACGCGTCCTGCTGCTCAGCACCGAGGGGGCTACTGCGCCCGGTGTCTATCGCGAGCTGACCGGCCAGACGGCCGACGACGTGCGTGCCGCCCAACGCCGATGGACAATGAGCGGATGAAGGTCATCACGTGGAACGTCAACGGCATCAGGGCCCGGCATGCGCAGTTCGCCGAGCTGATGGCCGCCGAACAACCCGACGTCGTGTGCCTGCAGGAGATCAAGGCGTCGCCCGCGCAGGTGCCAGAGCTGCTCGCGACGCCCGAGGGCTACTGGTGCTACTGGCACGGCGCCGGCGGCTACTCCGGTGTCGCGCTCATGGTCCGACACAGTTTTTTCACGGAACGTCCGACCTTCCATCATCCGTCTTTCGATCTGGAGACACGCATCGTCGTCGCCGACCTCGGAAGTCTCCGGGTCGCATCGGTTTACGTTCCGAACGGCGGCAAGGACTACGACGCGAAGCTACGGTTTTTCACGGCGCTGGCCGACTGGGCGGCTGAAACGCGGGCCCCAGGCCAGGCGCTACTGCTCTGTGGCGATCTGAATATCGCCCGGGAGGAGCGGGACGTGCATCCCAAGGAGCGCAAGCCCAATCAGATCGGCACCCGCCCCGAGGAGCGCGCCCTGTTCGGCCGGCTGCTGACGAGTCCCCTGGAGGACGTCGGGCGTCACCTCGATCCCGACAACAACGAGCTGTTCACCTGGTGGGCCCCGTGGCGAAGCCTGCGGCAGCGCAATATCGGCTGGCGGATCGACTACGTGCTGGCCAGTCCCCACCTGGCGCGTACCGCCAGGACATCCAGATCGATGCGTGAATTCGGTACGAGCGATCACGCGCCTGTCGTGGCAACATTCGCCTGAGCCCCTTCATGAGCCTGCGCCTGCGTCTGATCGTGGTCTTCTTTCTGCTGTCCGTGGTACCGCTCGCGGCGGTCACGCTCTTCAGCTACCAGAGCAACGCCCGTGCGCTGCGCACGGTGGCGCAGCACGAGGCCGAGCTGCTGGCGGGTGAACTCAGGCAGCGAATGCAGGTGGTCACCACCCAGATCAGCGAGCGCGCCGAGCAGCTGATGGAGATGTCGGCTGCCGCCGATCAGGTGGCGGCGCTCTCGACAACGGCGACTCCGCCGCCGGCCCGGTCCTCGGCGCCGGCGCCGGCTCCCGTGTCAGTTCCGGTCGCGCCTGTGGCGCCCGCCGCGCCGACCACGCCGCAGGCGGCCCGCGTGGCCGATGCGCTTGGCGAAGTCGCGATGTTGTTCAACAACATCGAGTTCCGCGGCATGGGGCCGAACGACGGCCGTCGCGGCGGCGGACGACCGGGCGGTCCCTCCGGGGACTGGCCTGCCCGCACAGGGCGGTGGACGCGGCAACGGCGGACGCGGCGGAGACCCCGGGCGCGGCGGCGATGCCGGGCGCGGCGTACCTGGTGATCCGGCGCTGCCGGATCGCTTCCGCGGCCGGCCCGGGCCACCTGAGGGGAGTCCCGCCGGTATGCCCGCACCGGGCGGGACCGGCGCCACCGCGGCGGTGGGAGCGGTGCCGCCATCGGCCACGACGCCGACCGTGGGGGCCGTCCCGCCAGTGGCGACACCGGGCAGCGCCACGGCCAGCACCCAGCCGGTGACGGACTCGGCGAACCCTGCACCGTCCTCCTCGACGACATCGGCGGCCGCGGCGCCAGGCGCCCGGATTGGTTCCGGGCGCGGTGAGGCGGGTGGCGGCCGTCCGCCCGGGCCGCCAGGGTCCGGCTTTGGCAATCGGGGCGGCGGGCCCCCGCCAGAGGACACGGATCCCTCGCGTATCCGCATCGACCTGAGGCAGTTCCGCACCGAGATGATTCGTCAGCTGGTGCCCGACGGCAAGTGGGAGACGCTGACACCCGACGAGCGGCGCAAGGTCATGGACGAGGTGAACCAGCGCATCGTCGGCTTCGTGGAAGGTGTCCGTGTCAGTGCCGCGCAGGTGCAGCGGAGGGCCGAAGAGGCGAAGCGCGAGTCCGTCGCCGCAGAGGCGAGTGCGGCCCGTGCGGCTGAAGCCCGCGCCGCTGATCGTGTCGGCGCCGTGGCCACGCCGCCGTCGCCCCCCGCGCCGCCTGCCGCACCACCGGCACCGGTGACGCGGCCCAGTGTGCCGCCCGCACCAGCGTCCACACGGTCGCCTGCGCCCGCCGCCCCGACGGCGGTGGTGCAGAAGGCCGCACAGCGCACGACGAACATCTCCGGCACGCGCCTCGATGTGACCGTCGAACGTGACGGTCAGGTCCGGCAGATGAATGCCGAGATCAACCTCGACAACCTGCTGGGCACGGTTTTCAGCAACACGCGGCGCGATCGCGGCGAAGTGGCCTTCGCCGTCAACCAGGATGGCCAGGTCTTCACGCCGACCGAGGCCGACAAACCGATCGTGCAGGCGTTCGGCGACGCGGCGCTCCCCAAGACGCCGACGGGCACCACCGTGCTGCCGGCCTGGATTGTCGTGACAACCGCGGATCCGAGCGGGACGGGTCTGAAGTTCGGCATTGCCCGGCCGGTCGGCGACTCGATCGCGGACCTGTATCGATCGAGCGCGCGCAACGCGGCGTTGGGCCTCGGGTTCATTGGCCTGGCGCTCATCGGCATCGTGCCGATCGCGACACGCCTGACGCGCAACCTCTCGACGCTCAGCGAAGGCGTGCGGCGCATTGCGCACGGCGACTACCGCGCGCGCGTGACCGTGAAGACGAAGGACGAATTCGGCGAGCTGGCGACGGCCTTCAACCAGATGGCCGAGGACGTCGAGAAGCATCAGCGCTCGGCGGTTGAACAGGAACGGATCAAGCGCGAGCTCGAACTCGGCCGGCAGATCCAGCACGACATGCTGCCGCACGCGCCACTCAAGCAGGGGCTCACCGAGATTCGCGGCGTGTCGGTGCCCGCGCGCGAAGTCGGGGGCGACTTCTTCAACTACTTCGTCCTGCCGAGCGGCCAGATCGCGCTGCTCGTGGGCGACGTATCGGGCAAGGGCGTCGGCGCGGCGCTGCTGATGGCCAATATCCAGGCGTCGCTGCGGACGCGCCTGGCCATGGGACAGGATCTGGCCGCGCTGGCCACGGAGATCGACGGCGACATCGAGTCGAACACTCCGGGCCCCGTCTACGCGACGCTGTTCGTCGGCATCTTCGACCCGGTGGCACGCGTCCTTCGGTTCGTCAACGCGGGGCACAATCCGCAGTACGTGCTGCGGCGCGACGGCGGCCTCGAACGCATGATGTCGTCCGGACTGCCGGTCGGCCTGATTTCCGGCCGCGGCTACGCCGAGCAGCACGTCCAGCTCGAGGCGGGCGACCTGCTGTTCTTCTATACCGACGGCTGCGTCGAGGCGGAGAACGAGGCTGGCGAAGAGTTCACCAGTGAACGGCTCGAGGCCCTGCTGATTGAGGCCACCAAGGCCGGCACCGCGGACGTCCTCGCGCGCGTCGAAAGCGTCGTCACCGCCTTCCGCGGCAAACGTGAGCCGTATGACGACGCGACGATGATGGCGGTGAAGGTGGGGTGAGCGGTCGGCCCTCTCGGCCGCACAGAATCTCCGGCTGAACGTGGGTCGCCCGTATCTTGTGGTGGCATATGAACAGTGTTATCGTATGTTCATGCCAAAGAAGCCTTTGTCGGTGACACTCGAGGAGGACAATCTCCTCTGGCTCAAGGGCCGGGTCGCCGCGTCGGGGCGTCGGAGTTTGAGCGAGGCCCTCGACGAGATCGTCACAGCGGCGCGGACGGGCGGGCACGGCGCCAGCGCCAGCCGTTCTGTCGTCGGCACGGTGGACATCGCGGACGTGGATCCAGGCCTCGACGGGGCCGACGACTACCTGCGGACGATGTTCGAGGCGTCGCTCACACGACCGGTCCTCGTGCGTGAGGACAGCGTCGCGTCCGGCGCCCCTGCGGCCGCGCCGCATCGGCCGCGCGCGAGAAGCGCGAGAAGGCCGGCGCGTCGTGGCTGAACAGGCGGCGGTGACCGACACCCATGCGCTGATCTTCCATGCTTCGGGGAGCGGGCGGCTCGGTGACCGAGCCAGGGCCCACTTCGACGCCGCCGAGCGGCGGGAGGCGCTGGTCTACGTCCCGGCCGCCGCCATGTGGGAAGTCAGCCTGCTCGTCAGGGCCGGACGAATCGTCCTCCACCGATCCGTCCGGCAGTTCTTCGACGACCTCTATAGCAATCCGGCCTATCAGCCGCATGATCTCGATGCCGACCAGATCTTCGATGCCGACGCACTGCGCTTCACACGCGATCCCTTCGATGGCCTCATCGCCGCCGCGGCCCGTGACCTGCGGCTGCCGCTCGTCACGCGTGACGCGATGATTCGCGAATCGGGTGTCGTCACCGTGCTCTGGTAGGGACGGCGGCAATCGGGCTACGGCAGACGGGCTACGCCATACCGCAGACGGCCCACGGGCTGCGGACGACGAACACAGACTGCGCACCGCAGCGCGCGTGGGCGGCTACTTTGCTACGACTGCAATGCACGGCCCCGCGCGATCAAACTCCTCAGCCTGCTGCGACGTGAAGACACTCGCTTCTCAAGCGGCGATCGGCAGGGGGCCGCCCACACTTCGCGCGTGGCCTGTCACCCGATTCCATCGCGGCATCGCCCAGGCCAGGGGCGCCCGGCTATGATGCGCGTGGACCCGCGATGTTCACACGACTCCGCGTTGCGCTTCTGACCGTGCTCGTCCTTGGACTCGGTGCGGCAGGCTACTACGCACTCGCTGTCGTGCATCCGCCTGGGCCACGGTCGCTCCGGGACTTCGATCCGGCACGCACCGCGGAACTCGAGCTGGACATGTGGCAGGCGTACTACACGAAGCAGAACGTCCGGCTGTTCAGAGGACTGGTGACCCTCACGCACGGGCAGTTCAAGTACCCGTGGGCGAAGGCGGCGCGCGCGAGCTTCCTTCTCGGCCGCGCCGCGTCCACCTTCGGGAACGCGAAGGACAACTACGAACAGGTCCTGCCCGACCTCGAGCGTGCCTACACGATCGCCCGCGACTGGACCGGCGCCGGCTTCGACCCGGCCGCCGTGGCGCGAGCCGAGCTGGCCTGGTGGGTTGCGCGGCGCACGCCAGGCCAGAACTCGGCTGAACAAGTCGGGTTGCTGATCGCGCGGGAGAACGCGCTGCTATACGAGGTGCCCGTCGAGCGTGTCCTCGCCGCATCGACGCTCCGCGCGCGCGCGGGCAAGCTCAGGGACGACGGCGGCGAGCGAGCCAATTGGGTCGAGGTCGATCGACTGCTGCGGGAGTCGTACCACCAGCTTCACCTCGCCGTTCAGTGAGAGGCGAAGCGAGGTCAGGAGGGACGTGTGGAACACGCGATCGAAGTGCTGGCTTGCGTCCAGCTTGGCGTCATCGGTCTGTCGCATCTTCTTCAGCCACGCGCGTGGGTGGACCTGTTCATTGCGCTTCGTGAGAAGGGGCACAGCGGGGTGTTTCTCAATGCGTTCCTGGGCCTCTGGTTCGGGGCCTTGGTGGTCGCGTTCCACAATGTGTGGACCGGTATTCCCGCGATTCTCACGGCGCTGGGCTGGGCGCAGCTCTTCAAGGCGAGCGTGAGTTTCGTCGCCCCGGCGGCGGGCCTGCGCGCGTTGCATCGCATCTCCCCCGATCGAACCTGGGAGTTCCAGGCCGCCGGAGGCGTGTTCATCGTCATCAGCGCGCTGCTGGCCTACGTCCTCGTCCGCGCGTGATGCGGCGAGGCTACCGCCGCCGCAGCCGATCGACGATCTGCTCCCGCAGGTGCATTGCCTGTGCGGTCCGCAGGGTCTGGCCATCAGCGGACGTCGGCGTGGTGACCAGCAGCGTCAGGCTGCCCATTTCGTCGGTCGATTCGCGACCCCACCGGACGCGACGCGGCGGCGAGAACGGGTTGCGGATGTTGTCCACCGAGTTGTCGTAGATGATCTCGGCGTCGATGCGCGTGCCGGCAGGCAACTGGAACGCGGTCTTGTAGAAGTACGAGTCCTGCCAGCTGAAGTCCCAATCCTTGATCCACAGCAACCCGCGCGTGGATCCGTCCGGCAGTCTCGCCGTCATCTTCATCTCTTTGGCCAGATAGTGGGCGTGGCCACGCACCCCGAACGCCTCGACGCCGACCGGCAGCACGAAGCTGTCCTTGACGACGTAGCGCGACTCGCCAGCCGGAATGTCGATGCCCGCGCCCACGCCGAACGCCGGCGGCACCTGCACCCCGGTCAGCGAGCGCTTCGGTGCAGCCTTCGCGAAGTAGATTGCGATCTCGCCGTTCTCGCGCTCGGCCTTCCCGGACGGATGGAGGTGGAGCTGCAACACGAGATTCGTCTGCCTGGGCAGGGGCTGTGCGATGCCGTCGGGGAAGAAGCGCGGCGTCGCCCCAGGCACCCAGCCGCCAAGGCCGCCCCAGGCGTCGCCAGCGGCGCCAAGTGCCTCGATGGTGCCGTCCGCGCCGCCGGCACGGCCCGCGCGACCGCGTCCGGCTGCGGCGGCGCCGCGCAGCCCGCCACCGGGCAGGCCGCCCCCTCCCAGTCGGGCGGCGAGCCCACCGATGCCCGGTACGGCTTCGTTGTCGGCGACCGTCGCGCCTGCGGCCGACGTGAAGTACAAGGCGTGGTGGACGACCGACCGCGCACTCGGCTGGTAGTCGATGGCGGTGATCCAGCGGTCGTCGGGGAGATTGATCGGCAGGACGACGTTGCGGTACAGGTCGCGGCCTTCGGCGGGCACGGCGACGGGGGCGGGCAGTCGTAGCACGAGGTCGGGGACGCCGAGCGACCAGCCAGTCGGAAACACCGGCGGCGCGGGCGCCTTCGCGAGATCGCCGCTCGGCATGTTCGCCGCCACCCATGCCTGAATCGTGTCGAGGTCGCGTTGCGTCAGCAGGCGCTCGTCCGCGAACTCCGGAAACCCCTCGGCCTTCGAGGCGTGCCACGGCGGCATGTAGCGGTTCGCCGTGGCATCCGCCATGTCCTCACCGTGACGCCGCACATCAGCGAACGTCATGAGGGAGAACGGCGCCGCCTGCCCGGGTCGGTGACACGTGACGCAGTTCTTGTAGACGATCGGCGCGATGTCGGCAGCGAACGTGGGGCCAGCGCCTGGCCGTTGGCCCGACGACGCCGCGGGCGCGGAAGCACTGGCGCCGGGCGCTGGGCGGCCAACCGCCTGGTCGGCCCCAACGGCCAGCAGGCCGGCCCCGGCCACCACGACACCAAGAGCAACGAGAGCCCGCGACCAACCAGACATGGATGTCAACCCCAGGGAACTGTGAATGTGGTGATGTCGTGATGTGGTGATGTGGTGATGTGGTGATGTGGTGATGTCGCGATCTCGCGACGTGGCGTCCCCTGCTTACATCACCACATCACACATCACCACATCACCCCATTCACGATCATTTCGTTCGTCTCTCGATATAGCACCCCACGGCCTGTGTGAGGGACTGTGGAGCGGGCCGCCCTGCGATCACCGCATCGAGCGCCAACCGCAGGTCGGGTCTGGGCGTCGTCTTCTTCGGCTGGCCGAAGGCGACGTACCAGTCGTCGATGCGGCCGCGATACGCCCGGCCCGTGGAGTTATAGACCGCCGCCTCGGGCGTGACGTCTGCTCCCACGGCGTTGGCGAGCGCGAACGTCGCGTCCAGGACCGCGGGCACGCTGACCGTGCCGTAGAAATCCCGGAGGTGTGTCCGGACGTCGGCGACAGGTAAGGAGGCGTGTGCGTAGACGAGGAACGGGCGCACGCGTCTCGGGCCGTAGGCCGTGACGATGCGGGCGATCTCGGGGGCGTAGCGATTCGAGATGGGGCAGTCGTTGGTGATGAAAAACAGCACGTGTATGTCGCCCGCGGCCGGCGCGAGTGGTGTGTGCGGACGACCGTCGATGTCACGGACGACCATCGGGGCCGGAACGACCGCGTCGCGGGCCGAGACTTCCGACATTCGCGGCGTGAGGCAGAACCCGACCGCGACCGCCGCGCCGACCATCGTCAGCAGCGGTCTGCGACGTGAGCCGACCCCGCGCGGGACGGCAGCGTTCATGGGGCCTCGTTGTCCTCGAACGTGTACCAGTCCTCGTGCAGCGACCAGGCGTGACACACGATGCATGCCGTCCAGCGCCACTGGTGCGCGCAGCCCGGGCATCGCCCACGGGTCGCGAACGCGTGCCAGCTGTGTCCGCACCCAGGCGAGAAGTGCTCGGGCGGGCCCGCGTCCAGGCACGACCAGCGGCTGTCCGCCGTGGGCTTCCAGGAGCACGCGGGACATCGGATGATCCACCGCTCCGGCACGCGCTCGGAGAACTTCTTCAGGATCTCGATGACGTCGTGTGGCGGGGCGCCTGGCTTGAGGGCCTCACGCCGGATCAGAGGCATGGTCACAATCCCAGCATACGACCGTGGGCCGCTCCATGTTCAGTGGTGAGGGCGAGCGCCGCGACAGCCCTTCGCCGGGCGAGTCGCGGCGCTACTCGCCCCGGCAAACGACACTAAGACCGCGTTTCACGACTCTTCGCGGCGGGTGACGCCGAACGGGGCGCCCCACGCGACGCGGAGCCGCCGCCCCGTCCCAGTGGCGTGGCCGGCGAGCATCGCGTGGGGCTGTTCGGCGGCCTTCGGCGGCAGGACCCGCCGCGAGGAGTGCTGAGACGCGCTCTAGGACGTCGCGCCGACGGGAGCGCTGTGTGCCGCCTTGCTCGTCTTCGGCTTGGGCGCCCGTCCGAACAGCCGCGCCAAACCCTCGCGCCAGCCAGCCAGGATGTCGTAGAAGGTCGGGATGACGAGCAGGGTCAGCACGGTGGACGTGATGACGCCGCCGATGATCGCGCGACCGAGGGGCGCGCGGAAGTCCGCCCCTTCCCCGTAGCCCAGCGCCACCGGGATCATCCCGGCGATCAGGGCGAATGTCGTCATCAGAATCGGCCGAAGCCTGGCCCGCCCGGCTTCGACGATGGCCTCTCGACGCGGCATGCCCTTTTCCTCGGACCACTTCGCGAAGTCGATCAGCAGGATCGCGTTCTTGGCCACGATGCCCATGAGCAGGGTCACCCCGATGAGACTCATGATGTTCAGCGTGTCACCGGTCAGCATGAGCGCGCCGACGACGCCGATGAGCGAGAGCGGCAACGAGACCATGATGGCCAGCGGGTCGAGGAACGACTCGAACTGCACCACGAGCACGAGGTACATCAGCAACACCGCGACGCAGAGGGCAATCAGAATACGCGTGAAGACCTCGCGCTGTTCCTCGGTCTGGCCGCCTTGCGTGATGGCATAGCCCGGCGGTAGCTGGACGGACTGGATGCGCTGTTCAATCGCGCCGACCACCTCCGAGAGCGGCAGGCCTTCGATGTTGGCCTGGACCGAGATCACGCGCTCGCGGTTGAGGTGGTCGATGCGCGCGGGACCGAGTGACGGGCGAACCTGCGCCACCTGTCCGAGCGGTAACGTCGTCGGTCGGCCATCCACGCCAGGCACGACCAGGGGAAGCATCGACAGGTCGGCCGATCGGACGCGTGCCTCGGGCGCCAGTCGTACGCGGACGTCGCGCGTCTTGCCGGTGGGGTCCACCCAGTCGCCGACGTCGACGCCGGCGAAGGCGGGACGGAGTGCCTGGGCGACGTCGGCCACGCGGACACCGAGCGAGCCGGCCAGCGCACGGTCGAGGCGGACATCGACCTCGGGCTTCTGGCCGCGTGTGGACAGACCCACGTCCACCGCGCCGGGTGTATCGCGCACGATCTTCAGCACCTGTTCGGCCAGTCCGTTGAGCGTGGCCGCGTCGGGCCCCCCCACCTGAATCTGGATCTGTTTCTGGTCGTCGAGGCCATTGGTCTGAATCGACGCCTCGACACCGCCCAGTTCCTTGAGCCTGGCCCGCAGCGTGCGCGCGATGTCTTCCTGATGCAGCAGTCGCTGGGCCTTCGGAATGAGCGCGACGTACACCCGGCCCTCATCGACGGCCCCCGTGGCTCCGCCGATCGTGGCGTAGGTATACGCGACCCCGTCCTGGGATCTGGCCAGCTTGCCGACTTCCTCGATCTTCCTCGTCGTGTAGTCGAGGTTCGATCCCGACGGCGTCTGCACGCGGATCTGGAACTCCGAGTTGTCTGAGATCGGGAAGAACTCGCTGCCGAGCAGGCCCACCGCGGGCATCGCCAGCGCGGTGACGAACGTGCCCGCCGCCAGGGCGACCATCGCAATGCGATGGCGAAGCGCCCACGCGATGACGCGCTTGTACCGGTCGGCCTGTGCGTTGAACCAGTCGTTGAACCGCGCCAGCCCCCGCGAGATGAACGAGCGCTCCGCGATGGGGTGGTGCGGATCGGGCCAGTAGGCCGAGAGCATCGGGTCGAGCGAGAACGACACGAAGAGCGACACGAGCACCGAGCAGGCGATCGTCAGCGCGAACGGTGCCATCCATTGCTCGGCGATGCCGCCCATGAACGCGATCGGCACGAACACGACGACAATCGAGAACGTGGTGGCCGCAACGGCCAGGCCGATCTCCGAGGTGCCTTCGCGCGCGGCCGTGTAGTGGTCCTTGCCCATCTCGACGTGACGCACGATGTTCTCGCGCACCACGATCGCGTCGTCGATCAGGATGCCAATCGCGAGGGACAGGCCGAGCAGCGACATCGTGTTGAGCGTGAACCCGAAGGCCAGCACAGCGATGAACGAGGCGATGACCGACACCGGGAGCGCGAGACCCGTGATGACCGTTGACCGCCACGAGTTCAGGAAGAGGAACACCACCAGCACCGTCAGCGCGGCGCCCTCGATGAGCGCCGCCTGCACGTTGGCCACCGAGTTGGACACGCGCGTCCCGGCATCGCGGACGATGCTGACCGTCACCCCGGTTGGCAGCGTGTCACGGAGGCGATCGACCTCGGTCCTCACCGCGCCGGCGACAGCGGTCGTGCTGTACCCTTTCGACTTCTTGATGTCGATGCCGACCGCTTCCTGGCCGTTGAACAGGGCCTCGGTGCGCGGCTCCTCGGTGCCGACGTGCACGGTCGCCACGTCGCCGAGCCGGACGACGCGTCCGTTGCGGTTGGCGATGACGACCTGCGCGAACGCCTCGGCCGACTCCACCCGGCCCGCGAGCCGGATCGTGCGCTCGTCGTTGACGCCAAGCAGGCGGCCGACCGGTGCGGCCAGGTTCTGGGCGGCAAGCGCGCCGACCACCTCGCCCATGCTGACGCTGGCGGCCATCAGCGCGTCCGGGTGCACATCCACGGTCATCTCACGAGTGTTCGCGCCGGCCAGCTCGACTTCGCCCACGCCTGGGATCGCTCGTAGCCGGCGCGTGATACCCGGGTCGGCCAGAAGCGTCAACTGGCCGACGGTCAGCGTCTCCGACGACAGGGCCAGCGAGACGACGGGAAAATCCGTGGGGTTGACCCGCGTCAGGATGGGCTCTTCCATCTCGAGGGGCAGATCGTTGCGGATGGCGTTGATCTCGTCGCGGATCTCCTGCGTCGCTTCCTGCAGATCCTTGCCGAAGTTGAACTCCACCAGGATCGTCGCGAAGCTGTCGAGCGAGTTGGACGTGACCTTCTTGACGCCGCTGAGTCCGGCGATCGCTTCTTCGATCGGCTCGACGATCTCGCGCTCGACGTTGTCGGGGGAGGCGCCCGGGTAGGGCACCGCCACGACGACGAGGGGGACCGCGACGTCCGGAAACTCGTCGGTCTGCAGCAGGGCGAACGACACCAGGCCGAAGACCACCAGGCCCAGCATGCTGACGACCGTGATGACCGGTCGGCGGATGGCGAAATCTGAGATGAACATGGTTCCCTGCGGTGTGACGACCGACGGCTATTTGACGACGGTCACCGGCGTGCCGGCGGTCATGCCCTTGGCCGACCCGACCACCAGCACGTCACCCGCCGACAGTCCGCCCGTGATTTCGACGCTCTCGGTCTCGGGCTGCCGCGGTCCCAGCTGGACGGCGACGCGCTCGGCCTTGCCGTCCTTGATGCGCGTGGCCGTCGGCACCGCGCCGGTCTCGTCGACGGCGCTGAGCGGGACCACCAGCCCCTGCCGGGTGGTCACTTCGACACGACCCTCGGCGAACAGGCCGGCGATGAGCTGGCCGCCGGTGTTGGGCAACGTCACGAACACGGTGACCTGACGGGTGATCGGATCGGCCGTGGGGTTGATCCGATCGACGCGCCCTTCGAAGGTGCGGTCCGTCATGCCGCGGATCTTGAAGAGGACCTTGGCACCCGGTCGGACCTGTTGGATCTGATCCGACGGCACGTTGGCCTCGAGCCGCAGACTCGACGGGTCGATGATTGTGAGTAGCGGCGTGCCCGGGGCGACGACGTCGCCGGCGTTGGCCGGCCGGTCGCTCACCACGCCGGCGAAGGGCGCGCGGACACGCGTGTCGTCGAGCTGCTGCCAAACCGACTTCTCGCGCGCGCGCGCGGCCGACACCTGCGATTCGGCGTTGGACACCATGTTGCGCGCCTGCTCGAGTTCGCGCGACGCCACGGCACCCGCCCTTGACGAGCGTCTCGGTGCGCTGCAGTTCCGACCGTGGCGACGGCGAGGGCGGACTCGGCGGACTTGATCGCCGTCTGCGCCGAGGCCATGTTCGCGTCCAGATCGCGGGCCGCGATGCGCGCGACCTCCGTACCAGCGCCGACGGATTGGCCGCGGTCGAACGGGAGTGCGACGAGCGACCCCCCGACCTGCGCGCGCATGGTGGCCTCGCGCGCAGGAGTGAGCTGTCCCGACACCATCGGCCCGGCCGAGATCGTGGCCATCGCGGCGGTCACCGTGTTCTCGGGCGCGAGGCGCACGACTGGCGGCGGCCGGCGCGGCGGCGGCCGGCGGTTCCGACGTGCCACAGCGCGACGGCGGTGAGGGCCAGGACCGAAACGAGGGACAGGACGAGCGATCTGCGCATGGACACTCCGAACGACGGCCGTGGGGCCGTCACCTCATCGAACACGAACCGGGAGACTGGGCAGCAGGGCAACGCGGGCGCGCGCCACCTGCACGTCCCGCGCGGCCTGCGCGCGGTTGGCTTGGGCGACCTGCAGCGACAAGCGTGAATCCGCGAGTTCGAGCTGCGTCGACAACCCTTCGCGGTTGCGCAACTCGGCGATCTGATAGGCGCGTTCGGCCTGCTGGATGGCACTGCCGCTCGCTTCCCAGACCGCCTCGGCGGCCGTCAGATCCTGCTGGGCCGTGGCCGCGTCGAGCACGGCGAGCTCGTGCGCCTGCTTGAGCTGGGCCTGTGCCTGCGCAAGATCCGCGCGCGCCGCCAGCTCGCCGGCCTTCAGGCGCTGGCCGGTGAACAGCGGCATCTGCACGGCCGCACCGAGTGTCCAGTTGGTGCGGAAGTCGTTGGCGTCGCGGAAACGACCCCGCGCTGGGATAGCCCACCTGGCCCAGGGCCGAGGTGATCGAGATCGACGGCATGCGCTCCGCGCGAGCGGCATCGACGCTGGCCTCGCGCAGCCGCACGAACGTCTCGGCCTGCTTGACGCCGATCCGATCCGCGGGCGTCGTCTCGCGATTGACCACCGCGAGCGCATCGGCGAACGGCGCGGGCGGTGGCAGCGTGACGGCATCGAGGTCCACGTCCAGGACGAGAGGGACGTCGGCTGGCAGCTCCAGGAGCTGCCGCAGGCGGAGGTAGGCGATCTCGCGATCGGCCTTCCGGCGAATGACGATCGGGCGCTGGTTGTCGCGCGCCACCTGGGCGCGGAGCAGTTCGAACTCGGGCTGACGGCCAGCCTCGAACGAGAGTCGGGTCTGATCGAGCGTGGCGCTGGCCTGCTGCAGCCCGGATTCGGCGATCGCCAGCAGCCGGTCGCTGAGGGCTGCGTCATAGAAGGCTTGCGTGACGTCGAGTTCGAGCTGGGTCTCGGCCGCGATCGTGTCGAGCGAGGCCGACTCGCGCGAGGATCGGGCGAGGCGCTGCTGGGCACTGATGCGGCCGCCGGCGTAGAGCGACTGCGAGAACGAGAGGCCGTACTGGTACACGTTGCGCTGGCCGAACGGCAGGCTGCCAAAGCTGAAGCCGGAGAGACCACCGATCGCTCCGCAACCGGCGGCCCGCTCGATCTCCGCGACGCGGTTCTCGAGGGGCTGCGTCGGATTGACCGTCAGCGGCGGGCAGGGCGTGCCACCCGTGCTGTCGCCCGCGAAGTCGGCGAACTGGGACGCGAGGGTGCGGTCGTAGCCGCCCGAAAAGCTGAGCTGCGGCAGCGCGGCGCTGCGCGCGCGCTGGAGATCGGCGTCTGCGCGCGATTCTCCCGCGCGAGCCACGGCGATCGACTCGCTCTTCTCGGCCGCCATCCGGAGCGCGTCGGCGAGGCTCACCCTGGCGGGGGCCTGTGCGTAGGTCGGCGCCGCCAAGAGGCCGAGCAGGAGGACAATGGCCGGGGTCGCCGGCGTCACGAACGAAGGACCTGGTCTGGTCATGAAATCAGTTCTCACTCGACACACGAACCGCGAGGGCGGCTTCCGACCGCGCCCCTATCGCGCTGATGAGCAGGTGGACGTATTTGTCGACGGCGTCGCGCATCGAGTACGGATAGCGATCCGGCATCGTGTCGCGTCCCATCGCGTCGGCAAAGATGGCCCCCATCAGCATGTTGGTGGCCGCGCGCTCATCGAAATCCGGGGAGGCGAGTCCCTTCCGCTTCAGGCGGCGGAAGTAGTCGGCCAGCTCCTGCGCGATCCACGTCGAGGCCTGCATCCCGTGCGACGCAGTGCCCCGGATGTTCCTCGTACTCGCCCATCGTCTTGCGGATGAGCGCCCGTACGCGGTGCAGATCGCGATGGTGGGCCCGGCACCAGTCGATGAGTTCGGCCTCCGGATCTATCGGATCGGCCGGCAACGCGCGTAACTGGGCCTGCCGCGCGAAATGCTGGAGGGCGGCGTCGATCAGGTCGTCCTTGCTCCGGAAGTGGCGGTAGAGCGTCACTTCGTTGACGCCTGCCTCGAGAGCGATGCGGCGGGTCGTCGCCCCGCGCATCCCCGCTTCGGAGAAGATTTTGATGGCGGCCTTGAGCAGGGCCTCTCGAACATCCGTGGCCACGTTTTGCGGGAGTCCTTTCCGGGGCGGGATCAGAGCAAGTGGTTACTTACTTACTTTAGATATCGGCCGAGACGATTCTGACGGATAGACGTGTGATCTGTCACGTTTGTTCACTGACTTCACAAGCGTCCATTGGGAGCGGATCGAGGCAACCCGTTCGGCTGGAGCCCCATTGCCCGTCTGCGGTCGCCTGTTTCCCGTAGCCTGTAGCCTGTCTCCCGTAGCCCGTAGCCCGTAGCCCGTGGGCCGTGGGCCGTAGGCCGTAGTAGCCCGTCCGCCGTGGGCCGTAGGCCGTAGCCCGTCTGCCGTAGACCGTTGTGCGCATCCGTGCACGGTGCTTCGCGGTACGATGACGGGCAATGCAGTTGCGCCTGCCCTGGCTGGATCGGGTGCTGGCTCCCCGGGTGGCACCGGAGCCGCGGGAGGTGGTCGTCGATGGGAGAACCTTTCCGATCGACGTCGCGCGTCACCGGCGCGCGCGACGGTATCTGCTGCGGGTGCGGCCGGACGGCCGGTTGCGGCTGACCGTGCCCCGCGGCACCTCGGTGGCCGCGGGTGTCCGTTTCGCGGCGAGCCAGTCGGCCTGGATCGCCCGCGAGTGGCGCCGCCTCGAAGGCCGCACCGCGCCCTGGACCGCCGATTCGCTGATCTGGTGGCGGGGAGCGCAGGTCAGGGGGTCAGATCTCTTTTCCACAGAATTGGCCGGCTCGGGGCCAGATCTCGGCCCGGTGACCGGGCCCGAAGATCTGGCCCCAGATCGGCCAATTCTGTGGAAAAGAGATCTGACCCCCTTCCGTGACGTCGCCACCCGCGAGCTGGTGCCGCGTTGTGTGGCGTTGGCCGCGCAGTGTGGTGTCGAGGTCGCCCGCGTGTCCGTTCGCGACCAGCGCTCGCGGTGGGGCTCGTGTTCAGCGCGCGGCGTGATCACCCTGAACTGGCGCCTGATCCAGATGCCGCCGGCCGTCTCCGACTACGTCATCTTCCACGAGCTGATGCATCGCCGGCAGCCGAACCACTCCATCCGGTTCTGGCGCGAGGTTGAGTCCGTGTGCCCCGGCTGGCGCGACGCCGAACGCTGGCTCCGCAAGCACGGCCGCGACCTCATGCCCTGAGCGACGACTCGTCCCGCCACCCACCCGGCGGCAAGTCGCCCAGCGTGACGGGGCCGAACGACACGCGATGCAGCCGCGTCACCTCATGCCCGATCGCGTCGAAGAGGCGACGAATCTCCCGATTGCGTCCCTCGACCAGTTCGACCTCCACGTGCGTCTCCCGGCCCGAGGCCTTGAGGATGCGTACGCGCGAGGCCGCCAGACGCTCTCGTGCCGCATCCCGCGCCGGCACCTCGAGCCCATCGACGAGGCACCCGACCGCGTCGTCCTCGACCCGGCCGCGGACCGTGACGATGTAGCGCCGAGGTACGCGATTGGCCGGGTCGGTCAGCGCCTCTCCCAGCTGCGTATCGTTGGTCAGCAGCAGCAAGCCAGTCGAGGCCATGTCGAGCCGCCCGACCGCCACCAATCCGTGGCCCGCCTCGCCGAGCACGTCGAACACCGTCCGCCGGCCCTCCGGATCCCGCTTCGTCGTCACCACCCCCCGCGGCTTGTGAAACGCGATCACGCGCCGTGGGGCGGATCGCTCCTCACGTCCGTCGATCGCAATCGTCACGGTTTCGGGACGCACCGGCATCGCCGGTGACGTCGCGACCCGGCCATTGACGCGGACGCGACCGGCCGCGACGAGCGTGCGCGCCTCCGTGCGCGATGCCAGGCCCAGCTTCGATAGCGCGCGATCGAGCGACACGGTGCCCACCGGGCGCCGGCCTGGTCCGTGCTCCGCGGCACGGGGCCGACCGTTCTTCGGCGATACGGCAGGGCTCGCGGGCCGAAAGCGTTCGCTCTTCGCCGGTCGGGGCGATGGCGGCGTGCGACGGCCTGTCATCGGACGACGACGCGCGCGGAGGCGGCGGCGCCGGCCGTGTCGCGAACGACGATGGCGTGGGTCCCTGGCGCCATCGGCCAGCGAAGGCTGCCGTCGCGCTCTGTTTCGCCGACGCGCGTGCCGTTGACGAACCATTCGCGGGAACCAGGCGCGCCCCCCTGCGATTCCAGCGTGAGCGCCTGGAACTCGGCGCGCAGGGTCGGGTCCCGCAGGAACACGGCGCCGGCCAGTGGACGGACGATCGTGAGGCGCGTCGATTCGGGCGGCGCCTGGCCGTGCGATACCGGCGCGGCGTCGCTCACCGGCCGCTCCACGTTCGCGGTCACGACCCCTGAGCCGGACGCCGTCCCGCCCGCGCCGGACTCTCGGGCCCATCGACGGAACGGTGCCGGCCACGCGGTGATCACGCCGGTGTCGGTGGCGTGATGCCACGTGCACGCCTCACCCGGCGATTCGACGGCCGCCCACTCGGTCGCGCGTGTCGGACATGCGGCCCCCGGCGCCATGCCGGACACCGCGCAAAGCTCGACCCGCCGCACATCCGAGGTCGGCTCGAGGATGGGCGTCGTCTCGCCGATCGGCAGGGACCCGCGGACGCGCTCCACGGCGGCGAGCATCACCGCGTGGAAGATCGGGCCCGCCCCGGTGACGCCGGATGATCCGCGCAGCGGCGTCCGATCGAAGTTCCCGACCCAGACGCCAACCGTCACCTCACGCGTATAGCCGACGACCCAGTTGTCGAAGTACGACTGCGACGTGCCTGTCTTGGCGGCGACCGGGAACGGAAACTCCAGGCTGCCGCCTCGGCCGAACACATACGCGCGCGCCTCTGGATCCGCGAGCACGTCGGTGATCCAGAACGCCGTGCGGGGTGAGAGCACGCGGTCGTCAGAGGCGGCGCGCCGCGGGGCGCCGTCGATGGCCGCGATCATCTGCGGCGCGCGGTACTCGCCGCCGCGCGCCAGCATCGCGTAGGCAGCCACGAGTTCGTCGAGGCGTACCTCCGCGTTGCCCAGCGTCAGTCCCAGTCCGTAGTGCGCCGCGTTGTGGTCGAGCGTCGTGAGGCCAGCCCGTCGCAGCAGTCGCGCAATCGCCGGCACGCCGACCTCCGAGGCCAGGGCCACGGCCGGGACGTTCTCGGATCCGGCCAGCGCCTCGCGCGCGAGCAAGGGGCCGCGGAACTGGCCGTCGTAGTTGCGGGGGCTGTACAACACCCCGGGCTCCGCCGTCGGGAACTGCGAGGGCACATCGGCCAGCACCTGCGCGGGCGAGCCGCCGCGCTCGAAGGCGGCCGCGTAGGTGAAGGGCTTGAGCGCCGATCCCGGTTGGCGCGGGCTGACGACGCCGTCGATCGAGCCGCCGTGCGCCGTGTCGCCATAGCGCCCGGAGCCCTCCCACGCCAGCCAGTCCCCGGTGCGGTTGTCGAGCACGGCAATCGCGACGTTCGACGCGTGATGCCGGTCGAGCGTCGGACGCTCCGCGTCGATGATGCCCTGAATCGTGCGCTGCAACCCGGCATCGAGCGTCGTGTCGATGCGCGCCGGCCGTCGTGCCCCGCCGCTGACCTCGGCCAGCACTCGTTCGACGAAGTGCGGTGCGACGAGTCGCGCGGTGTCGCGGTGCAGCGTCAGCTGCTCGGCCCGCGCGGCCGCGAGTTCGTCATCCGAGATCCAGGCGCGCGCTCGCATCGCATCGAGCACGCGCGCTTGCCGCGGCGCGGCTCTGGCGGCATCACGCCACGGGTTGAAGCGCGAGGGCTGCTGCGGCAGGGCGGCCAGGAAGGCGGATTCGGCCAACGTCAGCGTCGCGACAGGACGCCCGAAGTAGGCGCGCGCGGCCCGTTCGGCGCCGGCGATCTGATTGCCGTACGGCGCCAGCGTGAGATAGAGCGCGACGATCTCGGGCTTGGTCAGGCGATGCTCGAGGCGGATCGCCACGATGGCCTCGCGCACCTTGGCCCGCCACCCGCGCGCCACCCGCCCGTGCGCCTGCCGCGCGAGCAGCAACTTGGCGACCTGCTGCGTGATCGTGGACCCGCCCTCGACGATCTGTCCCGAGCGCAGGTTGCGCCAGGCGGCCCGTGCGATGGCGATCGGATCGATCCCCACGTGCCACTCGAAACGGATGTCTTCGGCCGCCATCGTGGCCCGCACCGAGCGAGGCGGCAAGCGGGCGGCGTCCAGTGCTTCCGTGCGAAGTCCCAGCACGGTCCGCATCTCGTACAACGTCTCGCCGTGCCGATCACGGACGGTCGTCGACGATTGATCGGCCAGGTCCACGAGGCCGACGGGCAGCGGACCGAGGCGCAGCCAGCCCGCGAAAGCCAGCACCAACCCGAAGCCCACGGCGAGGACCGTCTTCGGCCGACGGCGGACGAGATGCCAGAGGCGACGCATCGCCACCTACTTGACCTCGATGCTCACCGGCGCGGCGCGACCCTTCACTTCCGGCGCGTACATCTGCTCAGCGGTGGTTCCGGCGACCCGGAACGTGCCGGCCGTCGGTCGCCCGCACGAGATACGAGAACTCGTGGCGCCCTTCGGACAACCGCGTCGCGAAGAGCTGCACGCGATCGTCGTACTTCTCGACGTGGTCGAAGCCGCCGCGGAGGAAGCCCCAGGGATCGGCGTCGTCCTGCCGCTGCACGGAGGCCTCGCGGGCCAGGTCGCCAGCCGTGGTGCGGAACCAGCTGTCCACGGCTTCCATGCCGGCCGGCAGCGCATCGGTGACGGCCACGAATCGCCGCTCCTGCGGCAGCGTCAGCGTCAGCGTCACGCGCACCAGATCGCCCGCCGCGAACGCGGTCGCCGCGGGACTCGTGCCGTTCTCGACGAACTTCTCGTAGCGGCGCTCGACGCGCATGCCCTCCTGCACCATCGGCGGCGGGTCCGACAGCGTGTACTGCAGCCGTGCCGTGTAGTACAGACGGCCCGTGCCGGCGCGCGAGAGCGCCAGATCGCGTTCCGCGCCCGCCGGGATCTGCCGCAGCAGGTCCGGCATCGCGAGCTCGACCTGTTCGGTCGTCGTCGTTCGCCCGCGGAACGTGGCCGTGCCGATCGTCGCGGTGCCGAGTCGACACCGTCGCCGTCATGTCGGGCACCTCCGCCTCGAATCGCCGGTAGTACGCGACGAGCGCCTGCAGGGCTGTGGCGTTCTCCTGCGTGTTGCCCCAGCGGCCGTTCTGGCGCGCGGCCAGCAGCCAGCGCACGAGCCTGCGGCACGAGCACGGGATCGTCGCCGCGGCGGACGAAGCCGTCGAGCACCAGCGCCGTCGAGCGCGCGTTGGCTGCTCCAGACCCACTCGAGGACGCGGTCGTCGCGTCTCTTCGACGTGCGCCTGGTCGCCCTCGACGCGGATCGCGTTCGTGATGCGACCGAGGACGGCCGTCGTAGCGCGGGCCCCGCTCGTTGGCCGACGGCCATCGCGTCGGCCAGATACGACAGCGCGAAGACCGGCAGCCGATCGGCGATGTCCACCAGCCGGGTGATGTTCGAGTCCTGGTTGCGGCCGTATTCGGCCAGCACCTTCGTCGCGAATGCCTGGCTCGGCGCCCCAGAGCGGCAGCCACTGGACCTGGTCTGGGCGCGAGCGACTTCTTCAGCTCGACTTCGAGGAAGTCGAGCGCGCGAGCGCACGGTCGTGGCTTCGGGCGCGATGCCGAGCGACTCGGCCACCTTCATGACGTGCAGGACGTAGCTCGTGAGGTACACGTTGCCCGTCGCGCACGAACCGGCCCAGTAGCCGAACCCGCCGTCGGCGCACTGATACCGGGGAAGTTCACGCAAGAGCGTCAACGCGCGCGACCGGTAGTCGGCCGGGACGATGCGGGCCCATCCCGAACGCGGCGCCGAGGTCGCTCGCGAGCAGCAACGCCAGGGCCGCGGACGCTCTTCTGCTCCGCGCATCCGTAGGGATAGTCGACCAGATACCGCGCCCCTTCGCCAAGGCCGACCAGCGCGGTCGACGCCAGATCGACGCGCAGGGACCCGGTGCCGGGCAGGACGTTCGCGGGCATCGCGAGCCGTTCGACGCCGCGTGCGTCTGTGTCGCCGAACGCGGCACGGGTCTCGACCGGCGCCGGGGCGCTCACGCCGAGCGTCGTCTCGAACGCGTCGGTCTCCTGGCCCAGTTGCGCCGTCATGCGAACGCGGGCCGTGCCGACAGTCGCGCGCCAGTCGCGTCGAAGCGCACTGGTTCGGTGCCGCCCGCTCCGAGCTGGATGGACTGCGACGCGCCGCCGTCGAACTGAAGCACAGCGGGATCGAGGCTGCGGATCGTCACCGTCGCGGCGCCGCCGGTCGCCTGCATGTTGGTGACGACCGCGCCGAACGACGCGCGATCGCCCAGCGCCAGGAATCGGGGGAACGAGGCGAGCAGCGTGACCGGCTTGTTGACCTTGATCTCGGCGTCGGCCGATCCGAAACGCGACGCCGCGTCGCCGGCGACAGCCATGATGCGGTAGGTCGTGAGCGACTCGGGCAGCGTCACGTCGCGCGTGGCGCGCCCGGCTCGCGTCGGTCTCGACCGAGCCGAGCCAGAACGCCAGTGGCCGGAAGTCGCGTCGGCATCGCCCGCGCCGTCGGCGCCACCGCCGCCGCCCTCGCCGTCGCCCTTCGGCGTGATGACGCGTCGGCTCGACGATGCGCTGGCGGCTGTCTTCGTTCATCACCTGCAGCGCCTTGTCCCGGTACACGGCCTTGAGCACGTCTGGCGCGCGATAGCTCGTCAAGCGACGAGCACGCCGTAGTCCACGGCCCAGAGCGTGACTTCGCTCGCGACCGGGCGGCCCGCCGCGTCGGCCACGTCGACCGACACGCGTGCGGTGTTGGCCGGCCGGTACTCGGCCCGGTCGGCGGCCGACCTTCACGCCCAGCCGCTTGGTCGCGTCTTCGACCTCCAGCTCCGCGTAGCCGAGGCGGAAGGCGGGCTTGCCCGGGTCGACTGCCATCTGTGCCCGGATCCGTGCGACGTCCGCCCACGCACCAGCAGCACGGACACGAAGACGTTGGGGATGTCCGCCTCCGTGATCGGGCACTTCGATCGGTCTGCTGCGTCGAGGTCAGCGTGAAGCGCTCGTGCCGCCGGATGCCTTCGCGTTCGACGGTCAGCAGCGCCGTGGCGGTCTCCCACGGCGACTGGATCATCACGCGGGCCGTCTCGCCCGGCTTCCATGTCTTCTTCTCGGGCTCGAGCGTGATGCGGTTGTGGTCGTAGCGCTGCCACGCGGTGTAGCCCTTGCCCAGACCGTAGAACGACGAGTCTCGGTGCGCGTGCGGCGGCCTTCCGTGTCGGCGCGCGGTCGCCGTGAGGACGTAGTAGCCGCCCTCGGGCACGGGAATCGGCACGCGCGTCGGCGTCGCGGCCGACGTGACGCGCCACTCGCCGGCGGGCACACGGAGTTCCTCGGTGTCCCACGTGTAGAAGCCACCGCCTTCGGCGCGACGCACCGAGTTCCACTGGATGCGGGTCAGCGTCAGCGTGATCGGCAGGCCGCTCACGGCGTTGCCTTGCAGATCCGCGGCGACGACGTCCACGCTCGTGCCGGTCGCCGTGCTGGCGAAGTAGTCCGGGCGCCGCAAGCCGATGTACCACGGGGCGGGATGGACGACGATGGACGCGCGACCGGCGACGTGCTGCCGCGAGACATCTTCGACGTCGCCCTCGAACGTGTAGCGGTGGGCGAAGTCGCGGTCGCGGGTGGAGGCCACGTCGGTCGTGAGCTTGCCGTCGCGGTCGAGTGGACCAGTCTCGCCGGCAATCCGATCCGCGCGCCAGTCGGCGCCGTCGTCCGGGTAGTACCCGAACGTGAACTGTCCCTCGGGGTACCGTTCGCGGATGGCCGCGGGAATGGAGAGTTCGCGTTCGCGGACGACCGACCAGCGCACCGGCCGCGCGTTCATCGCGCCGCCGAAGAGGTATCGCGCCTCGACGGCTCCGCGAAGGGTCGTGCCCGCGATGGGGGTCGCTGCCGAGAGCGTCGCGTCCACGCGGAAGTCCGGCCGCCGGTACGCGGCGACCAGGAACGAGCCACGCACCTGCTTGAGCCACTCGCCCGTGGAGCGGCCCTCGTTGCGGTCGGCGCCTTCGACTGGCTGCGAGCCAGGGACACTGGCTTCGATCGTGTAGTTGCCGAGCGTGCCGCCTGCGGGCACCGTCCACGTCCACTCGGCACTGCTCCAGCGATTCACGGTGACGCGACGTCGATCGACTTCGCGGTTGCGGTTGTCCGTCACCTTGATATCGAGCGGCGAGCCGGCCGGCAGCAGCCGCACGCCCGTCGGCGTGTCGGCGCGGATGATCGCCTTGACGTGCACGTCCTCGCCCGGCTTGTAGACGCCGCGATCGGTGAACACCGATCCACGCAGGATGTCGGTCGCTTCCCAGAGCGCGTAGCTGCTGCCGAAGTCCCACGGACGGATCCCCTCGTTCCAGTCCGAGGCGACGTAGGCGAGGTCGCCATCCTTCTCGGCCGTGACGACGAAGGAGAGCTCGTACCAGTCATCGGGCTTGCGCAACGGCAGCGCCGGGGCCAGGGCGATGCCGTCCGCGTTGGTCGCCCCGCGACCACAGCGCCTTGTTGTCCACGTTGATGATCGACACGCTGGCGGCGGCCACGGGCTGCCCGTTGTCGAGTCGCGTGACGAAGACCAGCGTGGACTGCGGGCTGTCCTTGACGGTGATGCCAAGGTTGGTGACCTGCACGATCGTCGAGCGATCGGGGTTGTCGTTGCCGACTGCGCGGCGCGATCGCGCGATCGGCTCGCCCGGACGCATACCCGCCCAGACCAGTCCCGTGCCGGTCGGAGACAGCACGCTGCGAAGGTCGAGGCCGTGGGCCTGCGTGGCGTCCGGGGTGATCGTCAGGCGGCGCGGCGTGCCTGCGCCCGGCGGCAGCGCGGTGAAGTTCTTCTGCTCGAGCGCCACCAGCCGCGGGACGAGATCGGCCAGGCTCAGCCGCGACAGCCACTGCCGGACATCGGTGAAGTTGCGACTCGAGAACGGCAGGATGGTGCCGCCATCGGCCTCCCACACGCCGTGGCCGTCGCCGAAGCTGGTGAAGGCCGTCTCGTGCCAGTTCTCGACGATCCCGATCCACGGGTAGCCGAGCACCTGTCCGTCGGTGGCCCGCAGGGTCGGATCGAGCCGGAACGCGAACCGTGTCGCCGGCGGCTGGCGGTCGTACCCCGCGTCTTCGAGCCCGGGGTTGGCGGAGTCGTCGAGGGCTGAGGCCGCGACAGCCGTGGCCGGCCGCACCGGCTGCTCGGTTGCGGCGCTACTGATGTTGCGGACCGACAGGGCCGTGGCAAACCCTGCCACCGGCACCGCCGCGGTGAACTCGAAGGCGTTGTAGCCCGACGGATTGCAGGCCTCCGTGCAGGACACGCCCGTGGCGAAGAACATCGGCGCGAGCGTGGCGACCGACGATTGCGGCTGCGACGGACGCGTCGGTCCTTCGGCGCCGGTCAGCGTCGTGGGCAGCGTCACACGCAGCCGCGCGCCGGCGGCAGGTGCCGTGAGCGTCTCGAGGACGACGAGATCGTCGCTCGCCGGAAACCGCTCGCGATCCCAGTCAGCTGCGGCGCGTGCCGCCACGACGTCCCGACGAGCCGCCACCTGGCGAGCCGTGGCGACCTTGGCATCGAAGCGCCGGGCGCCCGCGGGATCGAGCGAGACCAGCCGCGCGCGGGCCGCGTCGTCGAGCGTCGGCGCCTCGAACTCGTAGGGCTCGTGCCGCACGACCGCCAGCCGGGCGACGTCGGCGGCGCGCACGGGCTGGTTGAAACGGAGGGCCAGCACGACGGGCTGATCGAACCGGTTCTGTTTCCGATACCACCGCAGCGAGGTCAGCTTCACGGTCGGCGTGGTGAACGAGAACACGTGAGGCGCGGCCAACGGCCGCCCGGCCACGCTGGTGACGCCGGCATCGATCGTGACGGTGTAGCGCGTGGAGTAGGGCAGCGGGCGTTGCCGGATCGGGCGAGAAGATCAGGACGCTGGTCCCGGACCACCGGAACGCGCCGGCGATCGCTGGCGTGATCCGGATCCACGCGGGCGTCGGGTTGGCCGGAATCCGTCCGAGCGCGACCATCGGCTCGGAAAAGATGACGCGGATCTCGTTGGCGTCCGATCGCTGGTTGATCTCGCCGGCCGGACTGGCCTCGAGCACCCGAAGTTCCGCGGACTGCGATTGAGGATGCGTCGAGAACAGGAGGAGCAGGCTGAGGACGACGGTCAGGCCGGCAACGAGGCGGCGCATGGGGTGACTCCAGAAGAGGGCGAGGTTTCAGTCTAGCAAGCGGACCAGGCGCAGTCGCGGCGCGGGGACCTGTTCGAGTCTATCGGTCGCTCGGGCTCTCGGCCGGTCTCTGGGGCGGGCCGAACGCGTCATCGAAGAGCGATCCGAACTCGCCGAGGATCATCGCCGTGGCGCCCCACACCGCGTGTCCCTGGACCTGAAAGTGCGGGTAGTCAACCTCCCGCCCGCGGAGCGCCCGGCGGCTCCACCGGAGAGCCGAGCGGTCGAGCAGATGATCGAGCGGTACCTCGAGCAACTCGGCGACCTCATCGGTTGCGGGCGAGAACGTCGGCGGCTGGTCGGTGACGGCGACGAACGGGTGCACCACGAAATTGCTCACGATGACCCAGAGGGTCGAGAGCGGACCGACCAGGCGGACGCTCGCCGGGTCCACACCGAGTTCCTCTTGCGTCTCGCGCAGCGCTGCGGCCTCAGGCGCCTCGCCCGGATCGATCGCACCCCCCGGGAGGCTGATCTGCCCGGGATGATGCGGAAGATCCGAGCGCCTGACCGTCAGGGGCACGGTGATGCCGTGGGGGCCTGGGTAGAGCAGCACGAGGGCGGCCGCGCGCCGTGCGTGGTCGGGGCGCAGATCCGGCGCCCACCCCTCGAGCGCAGGTGCGGGCGCGAACCGCCACTGCGCCTGGGCGCCTGGGAGGCCGGCCGCGAGCCTGGGCCGGAGGAAGGTCTCGAGGGGAAGCACCATTACAGACTACGGCCTACGGGCTACGGGCTACGGCGAACGGGCTACGGCCAACGGCGGACGGCCTACGGCAAACAGCCTATGGCAGACGGGCTACGGCGAACGGCCTACGGCGAACGGGCTACGGCAGACGGCCGACAGCCTAAGGCAAACAGCCTACGGCAGACAGTCGACAGCCTACGGCGGACGGCGGACGGCAGACAGGCGACGGCCTACCGTAGACGGCCGACGGGGGACGGCCGACAGCCTACGGCAGACGGAGGATTCAGCGGTGCGGTGGGGAGAATCCCCCAGGCTTCGGGTCGACGGCTCGCACTCTGATGCAGTTTGCTCGACGACGCGCACGGCACTCGCCTTGCAATATAGGCCGTTGGCGGGCTGCGACGGGGCCCATCGCCCGAGGTATCGAGACTGCCTGCTCGATGCCGACCGCGAGAGTTTTCCGAGACCCGGCGTGCCCTTGGGCCACAGGAGCGATACGAGCTATCGCGGCCTGACGCCCCGGACCGGTCGCATCCGCCATTCCCACAGTTGAACCGACACTGAAGTCCCGGAGCTCCGCCAAGTCCCGGTGCTGACGATGAAGTCCCGGCGCTCACGCCCAAGTCCGGGTAATGACATCACGACCTGGTCCGACCACGCCGGTCCCGGTACCTGACCTGCCGTCCCCGGACCGCGTCTCGCGCAACCACGATCGATCCGTGCATTGTCGCGAAGGACGACTGAAGCAGCGAAGGCTGCCATCCCTGCCATCTGGCTTCGAGATAGGTCGCCGGCGACGCGCCGACGAGGCCGGGCGATGACGTAGCATCTTTCCCCATGGGGGATGCCATGCGTCGTGTACCAGCCGTTGTCGCGTTCAGTCTCGTTGCGTTCGTCGTCTCCAGTATCCCGATGGTGGCTGACGGGCAGGGTGGTGCCGCCCAGGGTGGCCAGGCGCGGGCCGGCCGGCTCCCGTCGATTGCGGATCGCACCGAGGGCCTGCAGCGTCTCGACGGGTTCTACCCGCTGTTCTGGGACGAGGCGACCGGCGGGCTCTACCTCGAGATTCCCCGACTCAACGAAGAAGTGCTCTACGTCAATGGCGTGGGCTCGGGCATGGGGTCGAACGACATCGGCATCGACCGCGCGAGCCTGGCCGGCACGCGGGTCGTCGCCTTCGAGCGCGTGGGCACGAAGATCCTGATGGTCGAACCCAACTACGAGTACCGCGCGCTCAGCCCGAACGCGGACGAGCGGCGTGCCGTCGAGGAAGGGTTCGCCAAGTCGGTCATCTGGGGATTCACGGCCGTGGCCGAAACGAGCGGGCGCGTCCTCGTCGATCTCGGCGACTTCCTGATGCGCGACACGTCGAACATCGCCGGCCGGCTGAGGCCGGCGGCGTACCGGTTCGATCGCACGCGCAGCGCGATCTATCTGGCGAACACCAAGGCGTTCCCGCAGAACACCGAGATCGAGGTCACGTCCACGTTCGTCACCGACGCGCCTGGGGCGGGTCCAGGGCAGGTGGGCGGGCGCATCGCAGATGTCGTGCCGTCAGCCGAAGCCATGACGCTGCGCCAGCATCACTCGTTCATCCAGCTGCCGGACGGCAACTACAAGCCGCGCGCGTTCGATCCGCGCGCCGGGTATGGCAGCGTGAACTTCCTCGACTTCGCGGCGCCGATGGGCGCCGACAACCGCGTGCGCTATATCAACCGGCATCGCCTGCAGAAGAAGGACCCGACGGCGGCGATGAGCGAGGCCGTCGAGCCGATCATCTACTACGTCGATCGCGGCACGCCCGAGCCCATCCGCACGGCGCTCGTCGAAGGCGCCGCGTGGTGGAATCAGGCGTTCGAGGCGGCCGGATTTCGCAACGCGTTCCAGGTTCAACTCCTGCCCGTCGGCGCCGACCCGATGGACGTCCGCTACAACACGATCACCTGGGTGCACCGATCGACGCGCGGCTGGAGCTACGGTTCGTCCATCACTGATCCGCGCACCGGCGAGATCCTCAAGGGCCACGTCTCACTGGGCTCCTTGCGCGATCGCCAGGACTATCTGATCGGCGAGGGTCTGCTCTCGCCCTACACCAACGGCGACGAACAGCCCACCGCTATCAAAGAGATGGTGCTGGCGCGGCTGCGTCAGTTGTCGGCCCACGAAGTCGGCCACACGATCGGGCTCGGGCACAACTACTACGACAGCACCGCCGGCCGCATCTCGGTGCTCGACTATCCGCATCCGCTCATCACGCTCAAGGCCGACGGGACGATGGACCTGTCGAACGCATATACCGCGGGCATCGGCGAGTGGGACAAGGTGGCGATTCGGTACGGCTACGGCGAGTATCCGGCGGCCACCGAGGCGGCCGACCTGCGACGGGTGCTCGACGAGGCGTGGGCCCGGGACATTCGCTACATGTCGAACCAGGACACGGACCTCAGCCCGCGCGTGGACCAGTGGAACAACGGCACGAATGCGGCCGCGGAGCTGACGAAGCTCATGACGCTCCGCCGGGCGGGCATGGAGCGATTCGGTGAGACCGCGATCCAGAGGGACCGGCCGATGGCGCTCATCGAGGACGCGCTCGTCCCGCTCTACCTCTATCACCGCTACGCCGTGGAGGCGGCCGCGTCCGCGCTCGGAGGGCAGCACTACATCTACAGCCTGCGCGGTGATGGACGCGCGCCGGTGGAATGGGTGCCCGTGGCCGAGCAGCGCGCCGCGCTCGACGCGCTGATGGCCACACTGAAACCGTCAGAACTCGCGCTGTCGCGATCGGTGCTCTCGAAGATTCCGCCGCGACCGGGCGGGTACCCGCGGACCCGCGAGTTGTTCCCGCGCGACACCGGCGGCGCCTTCGACCCGATCTCGCCGGCGGCCGTGGCCGCCGACATCACGGTGGGCTTCATCCTGACGAACACGCGCGCGGCCCGGCTCGTCGCCCAGAAGGCTGTCGATCCCACGCTGCCGAGCCTGGCTGACGTCATCGACCGGCTGATCGCGACGACCTTCGACGCGGCCGTCCGCTCGCCCTACGAGGCGGAGATCAAGCGCGCGATTCAGCAGGTCGTCGTCTCGCGCCTCGTCGATCTGGCGGACACGGCGTCGATGTCGCAGGTGCGCGCCATCGCGACGCAGAAGCTCAAGGCCATCCAGGCCCGCCCCACGGCCGCGCTGGTCAATGCCGGCGATGTCGCCAGTCAACAGCTCCTCGCCGCCGACATCGCGCGGTTCCTGGCGCGACCCTCCGAGCCGGCCCGTCGCATCGCCGCGCCGGGAACACCGCCTGGAGCGCCGATCGGCGACATGGGCATGGACTTCCTCGCCGGCGTCTTCGGCGAGTGCGTGGTGCGATGAGAGCGAGCCGAGGCGTGAATGCGGTGATGTGGTGATGTGATGATGCGGTGATGTTGAGAGCGGCTCCGCTCTTACATCACCGCATCACCACATTCAACCGACACACATTCAACCGTCACTTGACGTCCTCTTCTCCCGCCTTCACACTCCGCAGTTCAGGCTCCCCCCTGTCCCGACGCGAGGGCCCCAGTCCTATGGCAGAGACCAAGGCGGACGGATGGCCGGAGAACGTGTCGATTGGCGGTTCAGTCGAGTTTCCGGCCCGGGCGGTTCTGTTTCGCCAGGATCAGGAGATTCGCTCGCTCTACCTCGTGGACGCCGGCGTGGTGGCGCTGCGTCAACGCATGCAGGACCGCGACGTGCTGGTCGCGCTGCGGGCGCGAGGTTGGCTCCTTGGGGTGGGCCTTCCGCGATCTCACAGCGCCGTTTGCGCCCCGGGGCCGACGTCACCCCTCACCCAACGATCACCCGACCGTCCCAGAGCTGGCGCAGGAAGGCCGTCACGGGCAGCACGATCGTGCCGCTGTCGGTGGTGCGCTCGCGTGGCTCGGCCGCCACGACGATTCGCCGCTTCAGCCGCGTCTCTTCGCCGAGCGCCATGAGCCCCTGCTCGTCGCGCGGCGTCACGCGCGACGTCGCCTTGACCTCGATCGCGATGTCGGTGCCCACGACGAAGTCGACCTCGTGGCCGGCATGGGTGCGCCAGAACGTGAGGTCGGCGTCGATGCGCCGGTAGTCGAGGTAGGCCTTCAGCTCGAGGAAGATTTGGTGCTCGAGGGCGGGACCGTAGAGCTCAGACCTCGGCCGAATCTCGCCGCGCCGCATCAGCGTGTTCGCCACACCGACGTCGAAGAAGTAGAACTTCGATGTCGCCACCGGTTTTCGCTTGCGGCTGCGCCGGAAGGGCGGCAACTGAAATCCGACGAGCGTGTCCTCGAGCATCTGGTAGTGCTCGCGAACCGTGCGCGCCGGGATGCCGGTGTCGTTCGAGACGGACGCGTAGTTGAGCAACTGACCGTTGGTCAGGGCCGCCACCTCCAGAAAGCGCGAGAAGTTCTCGAGCGAACGGACGAGGCCTTCGGCGCGAATTTCCTCCTGCAGGTAGCCGCCGACATAGGCGCGCAGGTCGTCGTGCGGCCTCGGCGAATCGAACACGGCTGGCAGCCCACCGACGTTCAGACGTCGCGTCAGCTGTTCGTACGACAGTTCCGCCGAGACCAGCGGGTGCAATCGCGTAAACCAGGCCCGACCGGCCAGCAGATTGGCCGATCCCCGTTTCAGCTTCCTCGCGCTGCTGCCGGTGAGGACGAATCGCAGGGACTTGTTGCGGTCCATGAGTGCCTGCACCTCGTCGAGCAGCCCCGGCAGCTTCTGCACCTCGTCGATGATGACGACGGTGTCTGACGGACGGAGCGTCTGGCGCAACGTCTCGGGGTAGGCGCTCAGCTCGCGGAAGGTGTCGGCTTCGAGCAGATCCACGTACCGGGCCGTCGGAAAGAGGTGCCGCAGGAGCGTGCTCTTGCCCGTCTGCCTGGGCCCGAGGAGGAACAGGGAGCGGTGGGCCAGGAGAGCCTGGAGGTCGAGGGCGCGCCGGTACATTCAGCATCAATGTTGCCGATTTTCACCAAAATCAGCAAGAGCGTTGCGGTATTTCACCCCAGTACCTGCCGGTGCGACGCGGCACGCCCCAGGGGGCGCGGACCTGTTGAGCCTTTCCCAGAGCGGGCTATCGGGATACCGTGGGTCGAGATCCTCATGCGCCTGCTCGTCATCGCCTTGGCTTTCATCCTCTTGGCCTGTGGGTCGCCCGCAACGCCCACACAGCCCCCGCCCACCCCAGGCGGGGGCGTGACACCCGCGCGCGTGCTGCTCTTCACCGCCACCACCGGCTACCGGCACGACTCGATCGCAACCGCGAAGCAGGTCATGACGACGCTCGCGACGTCCACCGGGGAGTTCGTCGTGACGACGTCCGAGGACGTGGGGGATCTGGCCAGTGACCGCTTGGCCGCGTTCGACGTGCTGATGTTCGGCATGACGAGCGGGGAACTGCCGCTCTCCGACGCGCAGAAGGCCGCTGTGCTCGCGTTCGTGAACGGCGGCCGCGGGTTCATCGGCACGCACAGTGCCACCGACACGCTCTACGGTTGGCCCGAGTACGGCGCACTGGTCGGGGCCTACTTCAAGGAGCATCCGTGGACGAGAGTCGCCACCGTTACGGTGGAGGATCGCGCGCACCCGACGACCGCAGGGCTCGGCGCGTCGTTTGCGATCAACGAGGAGTTCTACACGTTCCGCGAGAACCCGCGACCCAACGTCCAGGTGCTGTTGTCACTCGACGCCGGGTCGGTTGGCACGACCGGCGATCATCCACTCGCGTGGACGCGTACCGTCGGCGCCGGCCGCATGTACTACAACGCGCTCGGCCACTTCCCCGCAACGTGGGAAGACACGCGGTTTCAGTCGCAGATCCGCGCCGCGGTGAAGTGGGTCGCGCGCCGGTAGGTTCTTTCACCACGGAGGCGCGGAGGAAGACAGCGTGCATCCTCCCGAGCATCGCGCGTGGCGCCCGGCTGGCCAGCCGGGCGGCCGAAGGCCCGCGGGGGTGAGGCACGTCCGAAGACAGATGAGCGCTCGAAGCGTCATGCGCTCATCTGTTTCGAACGTGCCTCACCCCCGCACGCCACGCGCGATGATGCTCCGCATCTCCGCGGTGAATTCTAACGAGTGCTCTACGGCTTTCGATCCGCGATGTGCTTCTTCAGGAACGTCTCGACCCGTCCGAACGTCTCGATCCAGCGCGAGTGCAGCAGCGTCTCGTGCGTGTCATCCGGATAGACGATCAACTCGAACTCGACGTCGTGCGCCCGCAGCAGCTGGACCAGCCCTGTCGTCTGCGTGAACGCGACGTTGCGGTCATCGTCGCCATGCCAGAGCAGGACCGGTGATTTCCAGGTGCTGATGGCCGAGACCGCAGAGGCGCGATAGGCGACGTCGTTCGGATCGAGCGAACTGCCCCACAGGTGCACGCCTGCCAGATCGACGCCCGCCTTGAAGAGATCCGAGTTGCGCGCGAGCGCCTGGGCTGTGAGGATGCCGCCGTAGGACAGGCCCCAGATGCCGATGCGATCGGGATCGACGTCAGGCCGCGTCTGCAGATAGCGGCCCGCGGCGAGCACATCCTGATACTCGGAGCTGCCCTGGCGTCCTGCGTTCGGCGCGGTCCGGAACGTCCGGCCATAGCCGATGCCCGTCCGGTAGTTGACGGAGAGCACCACGTAGCCCTGGCTGGCCAGCCATTGATTGACCGCGTAGGCCACGTGGTAGAAGTGCATGTAGTGGTAGCCGAGCAGCATCTGCCGTGCCGGGCCGCCGTGCACGAAGACGATCGCCGGCTTTCGCTCGCCCGCCGCGATGCGCGCGGGCAGGAAAAGCTGGTTGCTGAACTCCAGGCCGTCGGCCGCCCGCAGCGTCACGGGCTCGGGCACCACGTGTTGGAACATCGGGAACGTACGCGCGAGCGTGGGATACACGAGCGCGTGTGAGCCGCCCGTCGTCGGATAGACCGACACGGACTGCGGCCGCTGCGCGTCAGCGGTCAGCGCTGCGAGGCGCGTGCCTGACGACCACACCACGGGTGACGTCTCGATCCCCTGTCCGGTCGTGACCTGCCGCGGCGTGCCGCCGGCGACCGGCACCGACCAGATGTGCCGCCGGTCGATGTCCTTCGCGTTGGTCGAATAGAACAGCGTCGCGCCGTCCGGCGAGAAGGCGACGGACGTCGCGTCCTCGATCAGCCCGTCGGTCGTCGTCAGCAGTGTGGGTGTCGTGGCAGATCCGTCCACCTTGAGTGAGTAGTAGCGATCCCATTCATCAGCCGGGTTCGGCACGGTGAAGACGACGTGCGAGCCGGCCCAGCGGATGGTGTTGATGTTCGTGAAGACGCGTTCGGCGGCCGTCGTGTGCCAGACCTCACGGGCCTGGCCGTTGGTGACGGTGGCCACCATCAACGACAGCGTGTAGCCGCCGGGGAACGTCGCCCGCCGAAGACCCGGCACGTCGGGCGGCGGTGCTGGCGATGGTGCCGGCGGCGGGGTTGTCGGCACAGGCGTGCCGCGGCCGGTTTGTGGCGGGGGCGGCGTCGCGCCGACACGCGCGCGCTCGGCCGCGCTCGGGGCGGCGCCTGGTGTTGTCTGCCGGCCCCGTCCCGTGGAGGGCGCTGCCGGTGGCGGCGTCGCGGGAGCGGCCGGTGTCTGCGCGGCGGCCGGTGGGACCGGAACGGCCGCTGGCGGCGGCGTGCCGCGGCCCCCGCGTCCGGTTGGGGCTGCCGCGCCGCCCGTCACCTGGGCCTGCTGGCCAAACGGCAGGCCAGGCCGTCGGAGAAACGCCACGCGCGTGCTGTCGGGCGACCAGGTCGGACTGGTATCGCGGTCCACGCTGGGCGCGAGCCACTGGATACTGCGCGCGGCGACGTCATAGACGCCGATGAAGCTGTGGTCCACGCGGTTGCTGACGAACGCGATCCGGCGGCCGTCGGGCGACCAGCGCGGCGCGCTGTTTGTGCCCCAGGCCCGGATGAACGGCTCGTCGCCGCGATCCCGCGCCGGGCTCGTGGGCGTCTGCGCGACCAGCGCGCGATGGATCTGGCCATCGCGCACGAACAGCACCGACGATCCATCCGGCGCCAGTTCCGGACTCGCGCCCCGCGCGAGGCGCCACGCGCCACCCACCCGGGTTGCCGACCGCGGGGGGGCCGGGCCGGCCCCACGCGCTGGCGGTGGGCCGGCGACGATCCGCGCCGCCCAGATCGCCTGTTCGGATCCGTCCGGGTCGCTCGTCGGATTCGCGACCCACCCCTGGCTGTTCGGCGCCGTGCCTCGCACGAAGACGACGACCGATCCGTTGTCCGCGATGCGGAGGTCGGAGATCTCGGCGCCGTCGTCTTCGAGAAACGCGGTCACGCGGACCGGCGCGAGCGCGGGAGGGACAGCCGTGAAGACATTGCGCTTGCCCTCGTCGTAGCTGAGCCACGCGATTCGTTCCGCCTTCCTGGCGGCGACCAGCTCGAACGGGAACGGTGGGCTGAGGAACTGCGCGATGGTGGGCGGGCGCTGCGCGATCAGGTCGGGCGTCACGAGGACGGCGGCGACGATCGCGACGAGGATGCCGGCGGCGAGCGATCGGGGAGATGTCATGAACGCCTCTCGGTTGGCCCGATTCTACCCGTGCCTGGGCGGCCGTGCCCGGCGGTCCGAGCAGGCGGTCGCCCGCTACCAGATTTCAGTTCGACAAAATTGTCGGACCGCGGATCCGAGTCCGGCGGCGATTTGTCGAGCCTTGCCGGCGTCTCGCGATAGATACGACAAAAATGTCGATTTTGCCGATCGTACGGGCTTTACTTTCGAACGCTTCTGTAAAGAATAGAACAGCAGCGCATCGCGTCAGGGCCGGCGCGTGCAATCCGTTTTCCTATCTTTCCTTCGAGAGGCTATCTGCCATGGGTTCGCCAGCGCTTCAGGACGCGACAAAGAGCATCATCGAATGGGGCAAGTCGGCCGCCAAGACCGGTCCGGCACGTCAGAAGGCCACCGAGATCTTCGGCTCGCTGACCTTCAACGACGACACGCAGCGCCGCCTGCTCCCGCGCGATGTCTACAAGGCGCTGCGGCGGACCATCGTCAACGGCGAGCCGCTCGATCCGGCCGTGGCCGATGTCGTGGCCTCGGCGATGCTCGACTGGGCCATCGAGCACGGCGCCACGCACTACACGCACTGGTTCCAGCCGCTCACGGGCATCACGGCCGAGAAGCACGACGCGTTCATCACGCCCACGGCCGAGGGTCGTGCCGTCGCCGAGTTCAGCGGCAAGGAACTGATTCAGGGTGAGCCCGACGCCTCGAGCTTCCCGTCGGGCGGCATGCGGTCCACGTTCGAGGCGCGCGGCTACACGGCGTGGGACCCGACGAGTCCGCCGTGGCTGCTGGTCGGCCCGAATGGCGCGACGCTGGTCATTCCGACGGCGTTCGTGAGCTGGACGGGTGAGTCGCTCGACAAGAAGACGCCGCTGCTCCGCTCGATCGAGGCCCTGTCCAAGCAGGCCATGCGCATCCTCAAGCTGTTCGGGTCGAAGGCCGACCGCGTCGGCACGACCTGCGGGCCGGAGCAGGAATACTTCCTCATCGATCGCAGCTTCTACTTCGCGCGGCCCGACCTGATCAACGCGGGTCGCACGCTGTTCGGCGCCAAGCCGCCCAAGGGTCAGGAGCTCGAAGATCAGTACTTCGGCGCGATTCCCGACCGTGTGCTGGCGTACATGCAGGACTGCGAGACGGAACTCTACAAGGTCGGCGTGCCGGTCAAGACCCGTCACAACGAAGTCGCACCGAGCCAGTACGAACTCGCGCCGATTTTCGAGAACGCCAACGTCGCCACCGACCATCAGATGATGACGATGGAGATGTTGCGCCGGATGGCGCCGAAGTACGGGCTGGCCTGCCTGCTCCACGAGAAGCCGTTCGCGGGCGTCAACGGCAGCGGCAAGCACCTCAACTGGAGCATGGGCGACAACACGGGCAGCAACCTGCTCAATCCCGGCGCCACGCCGCACGACAACGTCCAGTTCCTGGTCTTCTGCGCGGCGGTGCTGCGCGCCGTCAACAAGTTCCAGGGCCTGCTGCGCGCGGCCATCGCCAGCGCGGGCAACGACCACCGGCTCGGCGCCAACGAAGCGCCGCCCGCGATCATCTCGGTCTTCCTGGGCGACATGCTGACCGACATCTTCGAGCAGCTCGAGAAGGGCAGCGCGAAGAGCACCAAGACCGGAGGCATCCTCGATACGGGCGCCGCCGTGCTGCCGAAGCTGCCGCGTGACGCCGGCGACCGCAACCGTACGAGCCCCTTCGCGTTCACGGGCAACAAGTTCGAGTTCCGTGCGGTGTCGTCCAACCAGAGCATCGGCCTGCCGAACATCGCGCTGAATCTGGCCGTGACCGAGTCGCTCGACTACGTGGCGACCGAGCTCGAAACGGCCACCAAGGGGAAGGGCGGCAAGTCGCTCGAACTGGCGGTCAAGGACCTGCTGACCAAGATGATCAAGGAGAACAAGCGGATCATCTTCAATGGCAACGGGTACTCGGACGAGTGGAAGAAGGAAGCCGCCAAGCGGGGACTCCTCAACCTGACGAACACGATCGACGCGCTGCCCGAACTGGTCAAACCCGAGGTGGTCGCGGCGTTCTCGAAGTACAAGGTGATGAACGATCGCGAGCTGCATGCGCGCTTCGAGATCGCGCTGGAGCAGTATGTGAAGACCATCAACATCGAGGGCCAGCTGATGGTGCTGATGGCCAACCGCAGCATTCTTCCGGCCGCCCTCGAGTTCCAGAAGAACGTGGCCCAGTCGATCAAGGCCGTCAAGGACGCGGGCGGCTCCACGAAGGAGGCCAAGAAGGTGCTCACCACGCTGAGCGGGCTGGTCGATGAACTGCGCATCAAGACGGACAAGCTCGCCAAGGGCCTCGAGCACACGGCGGGGAGCACCGAGAAGCACGCCAGGTTCATGCGCGACTCGGTGGTGCCGGCCATGGCGGCGCTCCGTGAAGTCGGTGATCAGCTCGAACTGATGGTCCCGTCCAACATCTGGCCGCTGCCGAGCTACCGCGAGATGCTGTTCGTCAAGTAGGCCTCGCTCGCGCGCGACAAGACCGACGGCCGGATGTGCAGGGCACATCCGGCCGTTCGTGTTTCAGGCGATGAACCAGGAGTCGTCCTTCACACGACTGAACAGATCGGGGCCTGTGGCAGCAGGCCCTTCTAGCAAGGCTGGATGCCAGGCAGCCGGATGACGACAATCTCCTGGTTCAGGGGGTTAGACACCGACGGATGGAAACTGACACAGCGGTGCTGGGGCTGACGGTGAAGTGCTGGTACTGACGCTGAGGTGCTGGGGGTGACGGAGAAGTGCTGGTACTGACGGAGAAGTGCTGGTGCTGACGGTGAGGTGCGAGGGGCGACGCCGAGGTGCTGGCAGTGACGCTGAGGTGCTGGTAGCGACGTGAAGTGCTGGCAGTGAGCCTGATGTGCTGGTACTCACGCCCCAGGTGCCTGGCTGCCGCGGCGTAGACGCGTTGCCCCTTCGCGCGCTGATACCCCCATCGTCGCCCGTGGCCTGCGAACTACCTGCGTCGCCCGTCATCCGTACGCGAGTGCCGTAGGCCGTTTCCCCGTAGGCTGTCTGCCGTAGCCCGTTCCCCGTGGACTGTTTGCCGTAGCCCGTCTGCCGTAGCCGGTAGACCGTCTCCCGTAGGCTGTCTGCCGTAGCCCGTTTCCCGTGGCCTGTTTGCCGTAGCCCGTCTGCCGTGGCCTGTCTGCCGTAGGCCGTTTCCCCGTCGCCCGTCTGCCGTAGCCTGTCTGCCGTTTCCCGTTTCCCGTTTCCCGTAGCCCGTCTGCCGTCTGCCGTCTCCAGTCTCACGTCGTCAGTTGAGGCTTGCCACCCGGCGTCGGAGGGTCTTGACGTGCTCAAGAATCTCGTCCCGCTCGTCGCGGGGCGTCGTCCAGGCGTCTGCCTTGAGGTAGTCCTCGAGGTCGCGCAGCGCGGCCGGCAAGTCGTCGAGGTGGTACGCCAGCAGCCCGCGATCGCGCAGTTCCGATCGGCGCGTCGGGTCCACCGCCAGCAGCAGGTCCGCGGCGAGTCGGGCCTGCGGAAACGAGCGCTGCTCGACGTAGGCCCGCTTCAGGTTGTGCAGCATGCGCACGACGAGTTGACGCGGGGTGCACGGCTCGAGCAGGGCCGCGCTGAATCGCGTCCGGCCCTCGGACTGGCGAGAGAGCAGCGCACGGCACGCCGCCTCATCGACTTCTCCCCCGCCGTTGAACGGATCCAGCAGCACCGTGTCGCGCGCCCCTCCGGTGCCCCCGCCGTGCACGCCCAGCAGGAAATGTCCTGGAAACGACACGCCGAAGACGTCGAGGCCGGCCCGGCGGGCGACGTCCATGTAGACCACCGCCAGCGTGATCGGAATGCCCACGCGACGCTCGATCACGACGTTCAGCAGGCTGTTGCGGAAGTCGTCGTACTGGCGCCGGTTGCCGCTGAAGTGCTCGTCCTCATAGAACAACCGGTTGAGCGCGGCGATCCGCAGCCGGACCGGCGCGTCGCCAAACGGCCGGAGCCGGCGGGCGGCGCGGCTTCCCAGCCGTGCGAGCGAGGCGAGCGAGGCGGTCGGATCCAGATGCGGAAACTCGAGACGCGCGATCGACAGGGCGGCCCGGGCCAGGTCCACCGGATCGCCGGCCAGCAGATCCTGCAGTTCCGTACGAAGGTCGGTCATTTCGACAGCGCCGCGGCCGACATCTTCTCACCCACGCGAATCGGGATCGGCAACCGGTTCTCACGGGGTGGCACGGGGCACTCCCACTCGATGTTGAACACGCAGTTGGGATGATAGGCCCGGTTGAAATCCAGGTCGTAGAGGCCACTCGGCGTCCGGTCGAGGTCGAGGTAGCGTCCGCCGTGGTACGTCTCCGTGCCCGTGGTCCCGTCGCGGAACGGCACGAACAGGCGCGTGATGACGGAGGCGTCGGCCGGCGCGAACGCCGTGAGCGACAGCGCGGTCCCCGCCACGGTGAACTCGAGTTTGCCGACCCGGCGCATGCGGTCGTACTGATTCTTCGACGTCTCGAGGGCGATGACGAGGGCTGAGCCAGGCTCCTCTCGGAGCACCGCCGGCACACGGTACGCGGCGTCCACCGGGAAGTAGGGCAGGCCGGGGAATTTCGACCGGTCGGCCTCTACCAGAGGCGACCGATCGCCCGTGCGGAAGTACCTGATCCTTGTCGGCGCGGAACTTGGCCAGTTCCTCTTCGTAGGGCAGGCCCTGCGTGGGTGGCGGCGGCGGAGGGCCCGACGTGCAGGCCGTCACGGCACAGATCAGAGTGACGACGGCGACCGAGAGCCGCCAGCCGTGCCAATCGCGACGCCTGCGGTGACCTGTCAAAACGGGTAGCCCCTTCTGTCGAGCACGTACCCTGCAATACGTCGTCGAGGCCGCCAGAGTGTTGACGGGAGACGCGTGGAGCGCGAGGGTCCCGAGGGCCGCCAGCGCAGCGTCCTGTGACGGCCCCCCGGACAGGGCGGCCAGCACCGTCTCGGCGGCCCCGGCGACCCGGCGCAGGCCATCATGGCCGAGCAGGTCAGCGGCCTCACGGTGTCGCGCCGCGTGCGGGTTGCCGGCCCCGGCAGCCGCCTCGGCGCGGAGCTCGGCGCTTTCGACCGAGAACAGGGCAATCGCCATATCAGTCACCAGCATAGCCACTTCCTGTTGGGTGGTCAGGACGTCGCCCGGGGAGGCCAGGGCGAACGCCAGTACGTCGAGCACGACCGCGCGGATGCGTGCACTGGCCGTCTCTCCGTTCGTCTCGGGCGTGGCGTCCAGCCGCAGCCGCCCCTGACGCACGCGCTTGGCGATCAGCCCCGGCACGAGGACGCGATTGATCTCGTTGGTGCCCTCGAAGATGCGGTTGGGCCGCGCATCGCGGTAGCGGCGTTCGGCTGCGTAGTCAGAGACGTACCCGTTCCCGCCGTGGATCTGGACCAGCTGATCGACTGCATAGTCGAGGCACTCGCTGCCCGCGATCTTCAGCAGGGACGCTTCGATGGCGAATTCCTCGAGGGTGGACACCAGGTCCGGCGCGGTGTGGTTCGTGGTCGCCAGCCGGGCATCGAGCAGGCCGGCGGCGCGGTAGAGCATGCTTTCGACCGCGTATTCGCGCAAGGCCATCTCAGCGAGCTTCTGCTGGATCGCGCCGAACGTCGCAATGGGTCGGCCGAACTGCTGGCGCGTAGCCGCGTAGGCCGCGGCCTCCGCGATCGCGACCTTGGTCGCACCGCTCGACGTGGCGGCCAGCTTGAATCGGCCGTAGTTGAGCACGTTGAACGCGACCCGGTGTCCCTGTCCCACCTCTCCGAGCACGTTCTCCGCGGGGACCGGCACCTCTGCGAGCACGATGGGCGTCGTTGATGACCCATGGAGGCCCAGCTTGTGTTCCTCGGCCCCCGACGTCAGTCCGCCGAACTCACGTTCGACGAGAAACGCCGTGAACTGCTCGCCGTCGGCTTGGGCGAAGACAACGAAGAGATCCGCGAAGCCGCCGTTGGTGATCCACAGCTTCTCGCCGTTGAGCCGCCACGACCCGTCGGGCTGCCGTGCGGCACGCGTACGGGCCGCCAACGCGTCCGAACCCGAACCGGCTTCGCTCAGGCAGTAGGCGCCCACCAGCTCGCCCGAGAGCAGCCGCGGCAGGTAGCGGTCACGCTGCGCCGGCGAGCCAAACGCGAGGACCGGCAGGATGGTCAGGCCCGTCTGAGCTCCGAAGGCCATGGCGAACGAGCTCTCCGCCCCGAGCCCTTCGGCGACGACTACCGCTGCGGCTTTGTCGAGGCCCACGCCGCCTTCCGATTCCGGCACGTCGGCGCCGACCAGGCCGAGCGCGGCGGCCCGCGCGATCAGCGACCGCGCGACCGACCAGTCCTTGCGCTCGAGGTCGGGCAGGGCCGGGCC
This sequence comes from uncultured Acidobacteriota bacterium, assembly GCA_963738485.1. Lineage (GTDB taxonomy): Bacteria > Acidobacteriota > Vicinamibacteria > Vicinamibacterales > SCN-69-37 > CAVTWK01. The sequence goes on along the minus strand of CAVTWK010000001.1, from coordinate 1,192,346 downwards.
CACTTCTTTCGCCACGAACTCGGCCGTGGTCTGCGCGACGAGCCGGTGGTCGTCGTCCAATCGCTCCGGCGTCATCACCGCCGACGGAGGCGTGGACGACGAGAGCCACCCCGCGCCGGTCATGCGAAGTCAACCAGCAGGTCTTCGAGGGCTTCGCCGACCTCAGGCGCCCGGCCCTCGAACAGGTGGGAGGCGCCGTCGATGATCGCGATTTCCTTCGGCTCCTGCAGCTTCGCGTAGAACGCCCAGAGATCCTTGACGGGACACAGTTCATCGAGGCTGCCCTGCACCAGGAACTTTGGTTTGGTGGAGGCCAGGGTATTCGGGAACGAGTAGCCGTCGCGCGTGATGGGCGGGGCGATGCCGATCAGCACTGAGACCCGCGGATCGGCGGCGCCGGTCTCGAGCGCAATCCACGACCCGAACGAGAAGCCCGCGCTCCAGAGAGGCAGGTCGGGATACCGCGCCTGCATGAAGTCGAGGCCGGCCTTGAAGTCATCGGCCTCGCCGCGTCCCTCGTCGAAGCTGCCCGGACTGGCCCCGACACCGCGATAGTTGAAGCGGAGCACGGCGCAGCCGATCCGCACCAGGCCCTTGGAGCCCTGGAAGACGGCCTTCGTGTGCATGGTGCCGCCGTGCTGGGGATGCGGGTGGGCAAAGACGACGGCGGCACGCGGGCGGCCGGCGGGTTCGTCGAGCAGCGCTTCGAGCGGCCCGAGCGGACCTGGAACGGTGAGCATCATGCGGGTACCTGGCCGGTGACGAACGTGCTGACGGCCTCGGCAAACGCCTCGGGCCGCAGCATCAGGCCCATGTGGCCCGTCCGAGGCAGCGTGACATGGCGGGCGCCGGCAATCAACTTGACGTACTCGAGCGTGCTGGCCACCGGCACGACACGGTCCAGGCCGGCTTCCCCCGTGATCACGAGGGTCGGCGACACCACACGCCGGCAGTCGTCCACCAGGTTCGTCTCCCGCCATGCCTGGACCCAGGCCGCCATCCGGACGGGGGACGAGGGGGCGCTAGCCACATGGACGGAGTGGGCCAGGGCCGCCCGCCCCCGTGAGACCCAGGTTTCGTGGGCCGCCCAGACTTCCGGTGCCAGTCGCTGCGCCCCTCGCAGCGCGAACAGCGGCAAGGCCAGGCGGGGATACGCCACGTAGCGGGCCTGCTCGGCCGAGAGTCTCATCGTCGGCGCCGGCGTGGACACCAGGACGAGCGACGTCGTGCGCGCGGGCCGGGTGGCCGCGTAACGGAGCGCAATCAGTCCGCCGAACGACACCCCGGCGATGGCCGCTGATTCGATCCCCGCCCGGTCGAGCCCGCGGTCGATGTGATCGACCCAGCGATCGAACATCGAGCGGGCGTCCTCTGAGGTGCCGGGGCCGCGGGGCATCTGGCCCACGTCAGATAGCGAGAACGTCAGCACGCGGTGCCGCCGCGCGAGCGCCCGGATCGGCAGGCGCATCCACTCCCAGCGGCCCTGAATTCCAGGGATCAGCACGATTGGTGGGCCCTGACCAAACTCGCGCATTCGATTTTTCCCCTAAACACTCCGGCTCGGCCCCGCGTAATACTTGAGACCAGCTCCCCATTTCTATCATTCAGGCGCATTTGCATGGACACCATTGAGACCCGAGGAGCGATGTTGCAGGAAAACCAGCAGCAGGCACTCGTCACCCGGCTGAACCGCATCGAAGGGCAGATCCGCGGCATCCGCCGGATGGTGCAGGAGCCCCGCGCCTGCATCGAACTGCTTCAGCAGCTCGCCGCCGCCGAGGCGGCCCTCAACCGCATCAGCCTGGCCGTCTTCAAGTACCACGTCGAGACGTGCGTGCCCGAAGGCGTCGCCCGGGGTGATGAGGAAGGCCGCAAGCAGCTGACCGAACTCGTGGAGATCTTCGACCGATACTCCAAGTAAGATTCGGGCCAGTACCAGCCATGCGGCTACTGGCCACCTTCTCCCTCATCGCCCTGCTGGCGGTCTCCGCGGCCGCACAGCGCGGCGCTTCCCAGACGCCCCCGGCGCCTCCCGGTCGGGTCGGCGTTGACGTCTTCCGGTTGTCGCGGATCGACGCCGTGGTCGCCGACGCGCTCTCCACCAAGAAACTGCCGGGTGCCGTGGTCCTCGTCGGACGCGGCGACGCCGTCGTGTTCCAGAAGGCGTACGGTCATCGTGCGCTGACGCCGGTCGCTGAGCCGATGACCCTGGACACGGTGTTCGACCTGGCGTCCCTCACCAAGGTCGTCGCGACGACGACCGCGGTCATGATGCTCGTCGAGGACGGCACGCTCCGCCTCAACGACACGGTGGCGTCCTACATCCCCGATTTCGCCCGCTACAACAAGGGCCGCATCACGCTGCGCGACCTGCTCACGCACATGTCCGGCCTTCGGCCCGACGTGGATCTGGGTCCGCCCTGGACCGGACACACCGAAGCGATTCGGTTGGCAATCGAGGAAGTGCCGACGGCCGAGCCCGGCCGACGCTTCGTCTACAGCGACATCAACTTCTTCCTGCTCGCCGAGGTCGTGGCGACCGTCACGCGCCAGCCGTTCGAGCAGTTCGTCCAGGCCCGCATCTTCGGCCCGCTCGGCATGCGGCAGACGACGTTCAATCCGCCGGCTTCCAGCCGCGCGCGGATTGCGCCGACCCAGAAATGCACCCCGCTCGGCTTCACGTGCGACGGACCCGACGCGACGATGCTGCGGGGTGTGGTCCACGACCCGACGGCGAGGCGGATGGGCGGCGTGGCGGGGCACGCGGGTCTGTTCAGCACGGCCTCGGACCTCGCGATCTTCTGCCGGATGCTGCTCAACGGCGGCGCGGTCGGGACGCGGCGAATCCTGTCGCCGTTGACCGTGGCGCGCATGATCGCGCCGGCGACCCCGGCCGGTGAACCCAATGTGCGCGGCTACGGATGGGACCTCGATTCGTCCTTCTCCTCCAACCGCGGCGAGTTCCTGCCGCTCGGGTCGTTCGGTCATACAGGCTTCACCGGGACGTCGCTCTGGATCGACCCGGCGACGCGCACCTTTGTCGTGTTCCTCTCGAACCGCGTCCACCCGGATGGGGGCGGCGACGTCACGCCGTTGCGCGCCCGCGTGGCCAGCATCGCCGCCTCGTCGCTCACGGGGCTTTCGCTTGCTGACGCGCAGCGTCTGGCCTGGCCGCGCGTCTCGCAGCTCGCACCGGCGATTGCCGTCGCGCCGCAGGCGCCGGCCGTGCCGGTCCTGACGGGCATCGACGTCCTGCGCGCCGAGAATTTCGCGTCCCTCAAGGGCCTGCGCGTCGGCCTGCTCACCAATCACACGGGCCTTGCCCGCGACGGCGTGCCGACGATCGACCTGCTGGCCAAAGCGCCGGGCGTCACGCTGGTTTCACTCTTCAGTCCCGAGCACGGGATCCGCGGCATCCTCGACGCGGCCGTGCCCTCGTCGAAGGACGAGAAGACCGGCCTGCCGATCCACTCGCTCTACGGGCAGACACAGCGGCCTACCGCCCAGATGCTCGAGGGCATCGACACGGTCGTGATCGACCTGCAGGACATCGGTGCCCGCTTCTACACCTACATGACGACGATGGCCAACGTCATGGAAGAGGCCGCGCCCCGGAAGATCAAGGTCGTCGTGCTGGACCGGCCGAATCCGATCGGCGGCGTCGAGGTGGAAGGCCCTGCCCTTGATCCCTCGGGTCGCGGCCACACGGGGTATTTCCTGCCGATGCCGATTCGCAACGGCATGACGATGGGCGAACTGGCGCAGCTGTTCAACGCCGAGAACAAGATCGGCGCAGACCTCCGTGTAGTGGCGATGAAGGGCTGGCGGCGCGACGCCTGGTACGACGAGACGGGTCTTTCGTGGATCAACCCGTCGCCGAACATGCGCAATCTCTATCAGGCGATCGTCTATCCGGGCATCGGCGCCTTTGAAACGACGAACATCTCGGTAGGCCGCGGCACGGACACGCCGTTCGAACAGATCGGCGCGCCGTGGATCGACGGGCCGCGCCTGGCCGAGCGTCTCAACGCGCGGCGCATTCCCGGCGCGCGGTTCTATCCGGTGACGTTCACGCCGACGTCGAGCAAATTCGCCGGCGAGGTCTGCCAGGGCGTCTTCATCGTCGTCACCGACCGCGTGACGCTGAGGCCGGTGCGACTCGGGGTAGAACTCGCCTCCGCGCTGCACACGCTGCACGGTGCCACGTTCCAGGCCGAAGCCGCGGGCCGGCTCTTCGGATCGGCGGCCGGCGTGGCGCGCATCCGCGCCGGCGATGATCCGGTCGCGATCGCGTCGTCGTGGGGCCCAGCCGAAGCGCGCTGGCGCCTGCTGCGCGCGAAATACTTGCTGTACTGACGACGGACGGCGCGTCGCCATTCCGCGCGGTCAGGACGCGCGGGCTAGTGTCCCGGAACCGTGCTTCCTCGCACAAGCCCCGGGCGGGGCATCCCGGGGGGCGGCGTGGCTCGTCGTTCGAATATCGCCAATCTTCTCACTCCTCGCGCCTGGCCCGCCGGGCGCCGCGCTCCGGGACTTATCGCGCGAATCACGGTTCCGGGACACCAGTACTAGATGGCTCGCATGCGGTTGTTCCTCGGATTGTGTTCAACCTCCGCCATGCCGAGCGCCTCCATCAGCGGAGGGACGTACATGCCGAACCGACCGCGCAAGCCCTTCTTCCGCCCGTACCAGCCTCCGACGGGATTCTTCGCCGAGCGTCCCCACGCCTCGACCGTGCCTGGTTTCGCCGGCTTCTGTTCGTCGGCAGACCCGAGCTCCATCCAATCGCCATGCGCCTCGAGCATCGCATGGAGGTCCTTCAGGCAGCGGTACTCGTAGTGCAGCACCGTCTTCCCCACGGTGCAGATCAACATGTCGGTGCCGTCGATCGTGTCGCGGTGCATCGTGAACGCCGAGGTGAGCGGCGGGGTCTTCAGGACCCAGGGATCGGCGGCGGTACCCTTTGCTGTGGCCATCAGTTCACTCCTGTGACGCGCGGGCGAAGCACGAGCAGCCCTCCCGACAAGACGAGGCAATAGGCGACGTCAGTGACCAGCTTGTAGTGAAAGCCCGGAATGACGAGAGACTGCGGCACCATGATCAGGCCGTGGACGAGATTGGCCCAGATCGTGAAGTCGATGAACGATAGATACTGCGCCGGATCTCTGGCCGCGCGGAGGAGGAAGACGCCCCACACCAGGTACACGCCTTCGAGCATCAGCTCGATGTGCTTGGCCAGCGGTTCCCACCGCATGAACCGCAACGCGCCGCCGTCCTGCATGATCGGCGCATCGAACAGCGTCAGGCTGAACAAGCCCCCGAACAGCACGATCGACAGGATGCCGTAGACATTCAAGAACGCTTTCAACGGAGCCAGGGTCCTGGTGCTGGAATTCATGGTCCCGAGCCTACAAACAGCGGTTCGAGCCGGTCAACGCACCGGAAGGTAAGCGAGCGCCGATCACGCCGCCGACGCGGCGATGAGCCGGCGTCCCCACGGCAGCAGGCGCTTGAAGACCGGCAATAGGCCGGCGCCAAGGGCCGTCAGCGCGTACGCTCCATCGCGGGCTGTCCGCGGCGCGACGAGGCCGGAGTCAGTCAGGTTTCGAAGGTTCCTCGTCAACTCCTTCGGGCTGACGTTGGTCACGCTCACGAGCAGGTCGTTGTAGCGTTGCGGGCCGTTGAGCAGCAGGGAGCGCAACACCAGCATCTTCCACTTGCCGCCGATGATGTTGATGGCCTTCTCGACCGGACACTCAGGCACCGGCTTCGGCAAAGGTCGTCGACGCCGGACCGCTCGTGGTGACGAAGATATCGTGCTCATCGCGAGATCCTACGCTGGTTCGATACTCGCTGGCACGATCTCGCTCGACGATGGCCTCCAGTCGGCTGGGACGGTCGTCGCGAATCCTGCGCACGCCGTCATTGTGCCGGTGCGCGTGGTTCGTGGTGGACCTCTCGCCAGACGGCTGCGACATGAGCGAGGGCGGTCGTGCCGTCGGGCCTGTCCTACATCCGATACAGCATGACGTACACGATAACCCCCGTCACCGACACGAACAGCCAGATCGGGAGCGTGATCTTCGCGATCTGCTTGTGTCGCTTGTCGTCGCGGATCCAACCGCGACGCAGCGTGATGAGGGCCAGGGGGAGGACGGTCGCGGCGAGGACCACGTGCGGGATCAGGATCGAGAAGTAGACGGTCCGCATGAGGCCGGTGCCGCCGTAGGGCTTCGAGCCAACCTGCGCGTGGTAGATGAGGTACGACGTCAGGAACGCCGTTGACGTCGCGAACGCCGCGAGCATCACCCTGCGGTGCGCCTCGATGCGCCGCTGCTTGATGAGCCACCACGCCACCGTGAGGAGCACCGCGGAGATGCTGTTGAGGATCGCGTTCAGCGTCGGCAGCTGCTCGACCGTCACGCCCGCCCCAGGCACATCAGCAGCCACAACAGCGGCAGATACGTGATCGACGCGTAGAAGACCAGGCGCGCGTTCGCGTTGGTCCGCTTAGCCGCGAACTGGATGGTCAGCGCCAACTGGACCACGCCCAGCAGGAGCGCGCCCACGGCGTAGACGTTGCCCGTCAGGTGCAGCGCGCTGGGCAGCACGCTGAACGGAATGAGCATTCCGGCCCAGAGCGCCGCCTGTCGGCCGGTGACCAGGCCCGATGCGATCGACGACGGGCAGCATCGGGAAGCCCGCGCGGGCGTAGTCGTCGCGGTACATCCAGGCAATCGCCAGGAAGTGCGGCAACTGCCAGACGAACATGATCATGAAGAGCGTCCACGGCTCGATGACCGCGAGCGATCCGCCCGCGCCCGCCCACCCCACAAGTGGCGGTAACGCGCCAGGCACGGCGCCGACGACCGTCGAGAAGGACGATCGGCGCTTCAGCGGCGTATAGATCAGGACGTAGATCGCCAGCGTCGCCAGCGCGACGACCGTGGCCGAGACCGTCGAGCCCAGCCAGAGCATGAGCAGGCCAGCTGCCGAGAACGCCGTCGCGGCCAGCCGGCCCTGCGCCGGACTCATCCGTCCTTCGGCGACGGGACGATGCCGCGTGCGCGCCATGAGGGCGTCGGTGTCCCGCTCGGCCACCTGGTTGAACGCCGAGGCGCCGGAGGCGACCAGTGCGGTGCCCACGCAGGTGAGGGCCATGGCGCCCGGATCGATGGGGGCCTGGGCGCCCATGTAGTAGCCACCCGCCGTTGTCGCCACCACCAGCGCGTTCAGGCGCGGCTTGGCGAGAGTCAGGAGGTCGCCGAACTTCGAGGTCGAGGGAAGTGTCCCGTCGGCCGGCGCTGTCGAGACGCCGAGCGGCGGCTGCGGAGAAGACTGGGCGATCGCCTCCGGCCTCACGCGCGCGACCCGTGCCCATCACCGGGCTGCCGGAGCAGGGCGGGCAGCTCGAACCGCACCCGGAACGCGCGGAGCGCGAGCATCAATGAGGTCACGAGTACGGTCGCGCCGGTCGCCACGTGGAGCGTGTTGATCAGGGGTTGCTTGCCGCTCAGGACGACGAGGGCACCAAGGGCGACCTGCAGCGCGATCGCGATGACCAGCCCCCACACCGGCCTGACCAGCTCGGGCCGGCGGCCGTGGATGCGCCAGATGTAGCTCGCGTTCATCAGCGCGACCACCGTGATGAGCCCCGCGCCGAGGCGGTGGGCGAAATGCAGCGCGATGGGCACGCTCGAGAACGGCGGGATGATCTGGCCGTACGACAGCGGGAAGTCCGGAATCGCCAGGCCGGCACCGGTGTGCCGCATCGTGGCCCCGAGCAGAATCTGCACGTAGACCAGAGCCGTCAGGAGCACGAGCCGGCGACGCAGGCGGGGATCGTCCACCGGCTCGGCCGCGGGCTGCCGCCACCAGGTGGACGTGAACACTGCGATCGCCACGGTGAGCGAGAAGAAGATTTGCGCGAGGCCGGCGTGGCTGATCGAGATCGCGTCGGGCAGCAGAAAAATGACCGTCAGGCCGCCGAGGAGGCCCTGCAGGATCACGGCGCCGAGGGCCAGGAGCCCGAGCCGCTTCAGCCAGCGCCGCATCTCGACGCGCCACAGGAAGATCACGAGGCCGATGGTGAGCAGGCCGACGCACGAGGCGATCAGCCGATGACCGTGTTCGTAGAAGATCCCGCCAACCATCTGGTCGAGCGGGAACGAGAACATCTGATAGCCGTACGTGGTCGGCCAGTCGGGCACCGAAAGGCCCGAGTTGGTGCTGGTCACCATGCCGCCTACGGCGAGCAGGACCAGGGTCGAGGCGACCAGCAGGCGAGCGTAACGATGGAGCCAGAGCATGATGGTGTCAGCCGGTGTGACGGGCCTACGGTGCCGCCTGCGTCGCCGAGAACGCGAACGTCGTCGAGGCGGTCGCCGACGTCGTCACGGTCACCGTCGCGGTCCGCGTGCCGAACTTCTCGTGCCAGGCTTCGACGACATAGGTGCCGGGCGGCAGCCCGGGCAGGGAGAACGATCCGTCCTCACCCGTCACCGCGAAGTACGGGTGCGAGACGACGCCGATCCAGGCTGCCATCCAGTGGTGGACGTCGCACTTGAATCGGACCATCACCTCGGGGACGCTGAACGTTCGCGAGATGCGCTCGTCCAGCTTCAGGCCGTAGTTGAACTCACGATTGGCCATCGGCAGCGCGTGCACGTTGTGGAGCGTGTGGTCGCTGTTGATGATCTCCACCGTCTGTCCCGTGCGCAGGCCGAGCACGCGCGGCGTGTAGCGGCAGCCCTGCTGGTCGAGTTTGACCTTGGCCGCCGGGGCGGGGAACGTGTAGGCCGGGTCGAGCCCGCTCTTCACGTGAACGAACGCGTTCCGCAGCGCGCCGTCGGCGCTGATGAGCACCGCGTCGCTCTGTGGGTTCGGGCCGGCGGCCGTCACGCAGTTCGGGTCGCTGGTCATCCGCAGCCGGTCGATGGCGGGACGATCGCCGGTGAAGGTCACCTTGCCGGTGATGGCGCCTGCCGTCGAGGCGTCAACAGTGCGGCCCGCCGAAGCGGCGGGAGGCGCCGCCGGGGCGGGCTGGTCGCCACCGCAGGCGACGCTGGCCGCAAGCGAGGCGACTACCAGAAACGTTCGACTTCGAAGGAGCATGGCGACCAGGGGACGTCGGGCGGGACCACGTGCGCGCCTCGTCCGCTAACTGTAGCTGACTTGACCGCGGTCGCACCAGAATGCTAATTTCGGTAGTTCCTGTCGTCGCGTGCCGGTATCGTCTAGGGGTCAGGACACGTGGTTCTCAGCCATGTAACCGGGGTTCGAATCCCCGTACCGGTACCATCCTTCGCTCACGCTTGCTCACACAACCCCGTGAGCTTCGGATGGCAAGCATCCTTCGCACGTCCTTGCCAGCCTCCCGCGAGTGTACCGCCAACGTGCGGCAACCCTGGTTTCCCTCTCTCTCGGAGTTCCGCCGCCGCCATCTGCGGTAGGTGTCATCAGCCGCCATCGCCCGTAGCCCGCCGACGCGCGTAGCGCTGAGGTGGGCGAAGGTGGGTCAGTCGATCTTCGCGGCCATCGTCAGCCGGAAGTCGGTGACCGCCGGCAGGGCGTACTCGAGCAGCGGATACTCGAAGTTGAACGTCTTCTTCTGGCCCTCGACATTCTCGCGCCCGACCTGTCGATCGATCAGCTTTCCAGCCTTGTCGAGCAGTTCGATCGTGAACGTGACCTGCCAGTCCTCGTCACGCGGGTTGTTCAGATCGAAGGCGAACCGGATCGTCGTCGAGAGTTCGGAGGCTGGAGCCGTCACGCGAGACACCAGGCCCCCGCGACCGTAGCCACGGCCGAGGTTCGTGATCTTCAACGTCGTGACGCTCACGGGACCCAGGGTCGCCGCGAGGGTGTGGGTCGCATCAATCTTGAACGGCAGCGTGCGCTCCGCGCGGTCGCCCTGGGCCGAGAGCGACAGTCCGAGCAGCGCGAGGCCACCGACGACCGAGAGCAAGTGGGTTCGGCGCGTGAGATTGATCTTGACCATGGATTGAGTCTACCGCCGATGGCACGAGGCCGGCTGTGCCAACCAGCACGCCGGCGAGACAGGCGCGGGTGGGCCCGGACGGGCCGATCTCTGGCAATCGGCGCCCGATCCGGACAGACTACGGCATGTTTCGGCGAGCCCTCGTCGGGGTCGGCATCGGCCTGGCGGCCGCGCTGGTGGCGCTGCTCCTGCGTTCGACCGAGCTGGTCGGCCGGCTCGAGGACGCCACCTACGACCTGCGCGTGCGGCAGACGGCCACGCCCGTTCCGGTGCCCTCACGCGTGGCGGTGGTCGAGATCGACGAATCGACGCTCCGCACGCTGGAACCGCAGCTCGGCCGCTGGCCGTGGCCGCGCCTGGTTCACGCCTCGCTCATCGACTACCTAACCCGGGCAGGCGCCAAGGCGATGGTCTACGACGTGATCTTCGCCGAGGAGACAGCCGGCGCCTTCGAGATTGCCGGCCAACGCGTCTCGGGCGACGACTTCCGACTACGCGCCTCGTCGACGCGGTGCGCCAGGCCGGCAACGTCATCCTCGGCGGCCGATGCCGACCTCCGAAGGACTTCGAGTCCACCACGCGCGGAGACACGCGCGACGCGCCGGTGCTGCCTGGGGTCGTCTATCGCGCCAGGCGACGGATTCCAGGAGCGCATCTCCATGACGACTGCCGTTCACGCGCCTGCTGCGGGCGGCGGCGCGGCATCGGGCACACGATGCTGGTCCGCGAGACCGACGGATCGGCCCGGCGGGCGCTGCCGTTCATCGACCAACCGCGGCGTGGCGATGCCATCGCTCGGCCTGGCCGGCGCGCTGTTCGATCTCGGGCTCGGGCCCGACGACGTGCGGCTGGACGGTCGAGTGTTGCGCCTGGGCGGACCTGCGGATACCCGTGCTGGATGCCGCCGGTGCCCGCCTCGGCGCCGGGCGGGACGCCGTGGCCGTCGCGCCAGGTGTTGCTGCGGTTCCCGGCGCCCCGCACGGGCGCCGACCAGGTCCGGACGCTCGTGCCCGACGCTACTCGTTCGCACGACGTGCTCGTCTCAGCGGACAACCTCGCCACGGGCACGCGGCCACCCGTCGATCCCGTCGGCCTTCACCAGGACAGGATCGTCTTCGTCGGGATTCGCATCGCCAACATGCAACGAGCAGTTCACGACGCCGTTCGGCCCGGCGAGGCGATGCCATGGCGTGGAGCTGCACGCCATGCTGACGCGACAACATCCTCGCGCGTCAGTTCATGCGGCGGTCCACGCTGGGCGCTGACGTGGCGCTCACGGCGGCGCCGCGCTGGCCGGCGGGCTCGATTGCCGCGATGGTCCCCGCCGGTGTGGGCCACGGCCATCGTGGTCGCGCTCGTCGGCGGGCTGGTGGCTGGCTGACGTGGCTGGTCGGGCAGGACGTCTGGGCCGCCGCTGGCCACGCCGATCATCGGCGGCGGGCCTCGCGCTGTTCTCGCGGGGTGGCCTGGCAGTACTTCGTCGAAGGCCGCGCAGAAGCGGCAGGTCCGGCAGCTCTTCGGCCAATACGTTTCGAAGGACGTCATCGCCCATCTGATGGACGACCCCGACGCAGGCGCGGCTCGGGGGGCAGCGCCGCGAGATGACCGTGCTCTTCTCCGATATTCGCGGGTTCACCGCGGCCTCCGAGAAGGGCACGCCCGAAGCCGTCGTCGCTGCAGCTCAACGAGTACTTCGCCGCCATGGTGGACGTGCTGTTCCGGCACCAGGGAACGCTCGATAAGTTCGTCGGCGACATGGTGATGGGGCTGTTCGGGGCGCCGCTGGCGGACGCCGCAGCACGCCGACCATGCCGTGGCGGCCGCGCGCGAGATGGTCGTCGAGCTCCAGCGGCTGAACGACGGCTGGCGTCAGGATGGGCGGCCCGCACTGGATATTGGCATCGGCATCAACACCGGAGAGATGATTGCCGGTAACATCGGGTCGGCAGCATCATGAGCTACACGGTCATCGGCGACGCGGTGAACCTGGGGTCGCGGATCGAGTCGCTCAACAAGGACTACGGGACGCGCATCCTCATCAGTGGCGAAACGCGAGCCGCGTTGACGACAGCCGTCGAGTTGCGCGAGGTTGACACGGTGAAGGTGAAGGGCCGATCGAAGCCGGTCACGATCTACGAAGTGAAGTGAACCAACGACTCAGGGGAACCGACATGTATCGACTGCTCGCCACTTCGGCCGTGATCCTGGCGCTGGCCACGCCGTCGTTCGCGCAGATCAACCTGGGCAAAGTCAGGGAAGCGGCCAAGAAGGGCGCCGAGGCCAAGAAGGCCATCGACGACTACAACTTCAGCGAGGAGGAAGAGCACCAGCTCGGCGCCGACATCAGCACCAAGCTGCGGGACAAGTATGGCGTCGTGCAGGACCGCGCCGTGCACAAGTACGTCTCGTTGACGGGTCACCTGCTGGCGAAGGCCAGCGCGCGGCCCGGACTGAAGTGGACGTTCATCGTCCTCGACACCGACGGCATCAACGCGTTCGCCGCGCCCGGCGGGTTCATCCACATCACGCGAGGCGCCCTCGCGCTCATCCAGAACGAGGCCGAGCTGGCCGATGTGCTCGGCCACGAGATCGGCCACATCACCGAGAAGCACACGATCGCGGCGATTCAGGGCGCCATGCGGGCGGGACTCGGCAAGAAGGCCGTGGCGAGCCGGTCTGAGTTCATGGGCCAGGCGGTCGGCTTCGGCTACGACAGCGTGCTCGAGAACGCGTTCGATCGCGGGGACGAGATGGAAGCGGACAAGGCGGGCGTGACGCTCGCCGCGAAGATGGGCTACACGCCGAACGGCATGGCCGCCTTCCTCGAGCGTCTCGCGGCCCGCAACAAGGACGCCAAGGAGCGGAGCGGCGTCTTCGCGTCGCACCCCGACACGAAGGCGCGTATCGACGGTCTGGCCAAGGTCATCACGGCCGGGAAGCTCAATGCGTCAGCCCTCGTCGCCGCGCGCTACAAGGGGTCCATCAACTACACCCTCGTGCCGGTCTCGAGCGTGGCGCTCGGCGGGCCGACGACGGCGAAGCCGGCCTCTGGGGGCGGCGTGCTCGGACTGGCGGGTCGCGATGCGGCGGGCCGGGAGAAGTCGAGTTCGCAGTCGGTCTCGTCCGCCGGATCGCGCGGCGTCAACACGGACCGTGATGCCAAAGGCGGTCCCAACAAAGGCCTGGTGGTCGTGACCGTGACACCAGCCGAGCTCGACGCCTTTCGCAAGGGCATCACAAGTTGATGGCCACTGACCGGCCCCGAGGCGCTCGACCCGCCGGTTGATGCCGACTGTCCATCCGGATCTGCACTTCTACGTCACGCTCGGCGGCCTGGGGGTGCTCCTCGCCCTCACGGCCGTCGTGCGCAACCGCGTCATCCGGCGGCGCCTGCTCGCCAGCCTGATCGCCGCTGCCGGCCTCACGCTCATTCACCTCGCCCAGCTGCAGTTCCCCGACGTGCCGACGCTGATGCACCAGGGCATGAACTTCGAGAAGGTGCTCGGCGCCTTCGCGATCATCAACGCGTCCATCGCCCTGCTGTTCAATCCCTGGTTCGAGGACCGCGTCTCCGACCGGGCGCCGGCGATCGTCCAGGACGCGCTCATCGCCGCGCTCGTGGTCGGCGCCTCGATGGTGTTTCTGAACAACGCCAGCTTCCTCACGGGCTCGGCGATTGCCGCCGCGGTCATCGGCTTCGCTCTTCAGGACACGCTCGGCAACCTCGTTCGCGGGTCTGGCGATCCAGATCGAGCGCCCGTTCCGGGTTGGCCACTGGATCACCGTCGGCAGCTTCGAAGGCATGGTCACGGCCGTCACGTGGCGGGCGACGAAGATCCGCACCAAGGCCGGGAACCTCGTCATCGTGCCCAACAACATCATCGGGAAGGAATCGATCAACAACTACTCGGAGCCCGCCGCACCGACCCGGTTGTTCGTCGAGGTGGGCGTCGCCTACCAAACGCCGCCGACCGAGGTGCGGCGCGCGATCGACAACGTGATGCGCGACGCCAAATACGTCCTCAAGACGCCGGCGCCCGAGCTGCTGCTCTACGACTTCGCCGCGTCGTCGATCACCTACCGCATCCGATTCTGGATCGACGACTTCAGCAAGGACGAGGTCGCGAAGGCGGCGGTCCGCACGGGCATCTACTACGAGTTCGCGCGGCGCGGCATCGAGATCCCGTATCCCATTCAGGTCGAGTACTCGAAGGAAGAGCCGGTCATCGACCTGCCGCAGCAGCGGACGGCGTTCGCGCAGGCCATTGCGGCGGTGCCGGTGTTCGCGTCCCTCACAGCTGACGCGCACGCGGCCCTGGCCGACGCCGCCGTGCGCCGCGTCTTCGGACACGGCGAGGTCGTCGTGCACGAAGGCGACGCGGGCCGCTCGATGTTCATCGTCCGCCACGGCCAGGTGAAGGTCGTGGTCGGCCCCGAACAACGGGAGGTCGCGGTCACGCGCGCGGGAGGGTACTTCGGGGAGATGTCGCTCCTCACCGGCGATCCGCGGACAGCCACGGTGGTCGCCCACGGCGACGTCACGGTGCTCGAGATCGACGCCGACGCCTTCGGCACCTACATCAAGGCGCACCCGGAGGCGGTCGAAGCCCTCGCGCAGGCCGCCGCCGCGCGCCGCCGTGATCTCGATGCCTCACGAGGCACGACATCATCGGCCGCAGCCATTGAGCCGATGTCGATCGCCAGACGCATGCGGCAGTTTTTTGGGTTGGAATAGCAGGGCACGGCACCGCACGAAAGTGCTGGGCGAAGGGCACTTCAGGTACTGGATGAAAAACACCGAGGTGCTGGAGTGAACGGCACTCGAAGTGCTAGACGAAAAGCACTCGAGGTGCTGCAGAGACAAACACTCGAAGTGCTGACGATCGACACGGACGTGCTGGAGGGAAGGGCGCTTCAGGTGCTGGATGAAAAAGCACTCGAGGTGCTGGGAGGCGAAAACGCTGACGTGCTGGAAGCCCAGCACATCAGCGGGAGTTCGAGCACGTCAGCGTCAGGCCCCAGCACCTCTGCGGTTGTCGCACCCAGCACTTGGGCGTCAGCGCCGGCACCTCAGATGCTTGTCACCCCAGCACGTCTGCGTGAGCGCCCAGCACCTGAGCGTCACGTCTAGCACCTCATGGGCTTGTCACTCCAGCACCTGGGCGTGAGTGTTACCGATACTCCTGGTAGCCCCTGACGTATCCCTCGCGGAACGCGTCGCGGTAGGTCTGCTTGTAGAGTTCGCGCGGGCCGTAGCGGCTGTCGTAGCCGCGGTCGGCGCTGCGGTAGCGGCTCTCGGCGACCGGATCCATGCGCTTGCGATCGCGCCCATCCTTCCGGCCCTCGTCGTAGCCGTCGTTGAAGCCCTGGGCCCACGCCGGGTCGTTGCGGCCCACCGCGCGCCCGTTGGTCCAGGGTCCGGGCCGACGGTCGTCGTAGTAGCCGCCGTCGTATCCGCCGGGATAGCCCCCGCGGCCGTTGTAGCCACTGCGGTTGTCATTGCGCTGGTAGCCGCTGCGATAGCCGACCTCGAAGCCGCGGCGGAACTGATCGCGGTAGCCATCACGATAGCCATACTGCGATCGATAGCCCGCGTCCGCGCGGCGATAGTCGCCCTCGTCCGAGAAGTTGAAGCGATCGCCGCGGCGCGCGTCTTCCGCGCCCGCGCGCAGACCGCGCTGGTAGCCCTCGTTGTAGGCCGCGTTCAGCGCCACCTGCGGCGCGCGCGGACCAGGGCCCCACTGCGGCGTCGCAGCCTGCGACACCGCGGGGGTCGCGATCGCCAGTGCGCCAAGCAGAGCAAGATGACGGATGTTCATGGGTAGTGCCTCCGCTCCCCTGTAGTGCAAGAGGGGGGCCAAACCTGCGTTCGGCTGAAATGCCGCTGATTGGCTAAGGAAATCGCTGGAGTGCCCGGCGAGTGCACTGTTTCCAGAACAGTGCGTGAGACGCGCCGCCTACTGCGTCCAGACGAGCACGCGCTCGCCGCCGCGTGCCCGCAAGTCGATGATGAGGGCCGGACCGATGCGCTCGAGTTCCCCGACGTCGATGCTCAGCCGTTCCAGATCGAACTCGCGGTCCCCGCTGAAGACGTCGATCTTGCGGCGGCCCATCCGCAGCACCCAGAAGGGCAGCGAGATCTTGACCAGCCGCTCGTCATCCGGATCCCACGCGAGGATCCACATGTGTTCGGGCTTGTTGGGCGAGGTCGGCAGTGATGAGAGCGGACGCGTCGGCAGCGTCCGCTCGTTGTTGTCCACCTGGAACAGCGGCGCCTGATCCTTGAAGAGGGCGCGCTGTGCCTCGAACGACCGGAGTGCGTCGGGTGAGTTCGCCGGCCTCGAATCGATGTGGCGCGAGAGGAAGTAGATGCCGGCGCCCGCCACAGCGACGAGGAGCAGCACCACCAGCCCGATGCCGGTCACGATGATCCAGATCCAGGTTTTCTTGGAGGGCGCCATCGTCGGCTGGCTCAACTGTAACAGGTCGGATTACTCGCCACCGAGGCTGAACGGGCGTCGCAGCAGGCGGCCGGCTTCGGTGACGCAGGCCGGATCGTTGGCGGCCTCGGCGATCGTCCGCGCCCGCTGATAGGCCGAGAGCGCATCGGGCCGTCGGCCCGCCAGGTCGGCGATCTTGCCCTGTTCGAGGACAATGCGCCCGCGGACCCATTCGACCGGTCCGCTCGCCAACGCCTCGTCGAGGTCGCGATGCGAGCCCTCGACGCGATTGGCATTCAGTCGCGCCAGGCCGCGTTTGTAGAGCCAGAGGGCGCGCTCGCCGGGCACCTTGGGGCGTCCGTCCGTATCGAAGTGCTCGAGCCCACGAGTCAGAATCGTGTCGGCCTCGAGGGCCAACCCCGCCCGAATCGCCGCGGATCCCTGCTCCAGCACAAACAGTCGGTTACGAGGGAACTCGGCGGCGAGTTCACCCACGACCCGCATCGCGTCCCTGTGGCGGCCCTCCCGGCTGAAGATCAGGAGCAGCGCCGTCTTCGCGTCCACATTCGAACCCCGGTCCCGCGCCGCGGCTTCGAGCAGGCTGATGCCCCGTTCCTTGCCGCCGCCGAACCCGACCATGTAGGCGAACATCCGGGAGGGCAGGCCCAGCCCCGAAATGAGGTAGCGGTACGTCCCGACGATGACCCCGGCGCCGGTCCGTCTGGGATCGCGTTTGAGCACGTCCTCCTGCGCGTCGTACGCCCGCTTGGCCGATCCAAACGCGGCGGCCATGCTGCCTTCGATCGACGCCGCGTAGGAGGCCTGGATGCCATAGGCGGCGCCGAGGTCATAGCGGGCCTCCAGATCCCGCGCATTGCGCTTGAGGGACGCCTGTGCCAGATCCACCGCCGTTGCCAGCGCGCCCTTGAACTCGGCATCGAGGTCAGACGGCGGCTTGGGGAGGTTGACGTGCTGCCTCGTCACGCCGCCCAGGTAGTGATCGACCGTCACGGCCCCGCGTCGAAACAGGATATCGACCCAGATCACCGAGGCCAGCGCGCGATGCGCCCGCGAGAATCCTGGCGCGAGGGTCACGGCCCGGCGGGCAAGACCGGCGGCCTCCGGATGGTCCAGGCTGTACCAGGCGCGGTACGCGTCGTCGATGAGCCGATCCACCTCGGTTGCGGGCGCCTGGGCTCGGCCAGTCGAGGCCGCCCCGCCGCCGGCACAGAGCGCGACGATCGCCAACATGAGAGACCGGGCAAGCCGCAGGCGGCCTGGGCGTCCTTGCATGGTCACTCTTCGAGACGTTGACCGAGGCCGCGCCGGCTGGCCTCGTCGAATGCCAGGCGAGCCGCCACCACGTCCTCCACGGCCATGCCCAGCGACTTGAAGATGGTGACGTCGTCATCCGAAAGACGGCCGCGCACCTGTCCGAGCACGACCTCGCCGAGTTCGCCCGCCAGGTGCGAGGCGTCGATGGCGCCCTCGGCGATGGCGAGGAGCACGTCGCCCGCCTCCTTGAGGGCTCCGGCGCGCGAGTCCACGAACAGTCGGCTACGCGCGACGAGGGCCGTCGGCATCTCGCGCTGTGTCGGCCGGCACGCGCCGACGCCGACCACGTGGCATCCCGCTGCGATGTCGCGGTCATCGATCACCGGCGCAGTCGCGGACGTCGCGAGGACGACGAGGTCGGCGCCGCGCACGGCCGCGGCCTGGTCCGAGGCGGCGACGATGGGGGCGCCCGCCCGTCCCTGATGCGCCTGAACGAAACGGTCCCGGTGCGCGGCTGTCGGGCTCCAGACCCGGACCTCCCGCAGCGTCCGCACGCAGGCGATGGCCTCGAGATGGCTGCCCGCCTGGACGCCGCTGCCGATGATCGCCAGGACGCTGGCATCGGGTCGCGCGAGCACCTCGACCGAGACGGCCGAGACTGCGGCGGTCCGGGCCTCGGTGATGTAACGGCCGTCGATGACGGCCAGTCGCGCTCCGGTGGCCGGATCGAGCAGGACGATGGTCGCCAGGTGCGAGGGCAACCCGACCAGATGATTGGCGTGGTAGACCGTGACGAGCTTGGCGCCAAGGGCGGCCGGCGTCTCGGTCGCGGCCGGCATCACGCCGAAGAAGGCGTGGGCGTGACCGACCTCCAGCACCGTGCGCACGGGCTGGGCGACGCGGCCCGCGGAGTACTCGGCGACGGCTCCGCGCATGGCGGCGACGAGGGCTGGCATGGGCAGCGCGTCGCGGACGACTCGTTCGGAGAGGTAGACGGACATCACGGAATCCTGAATTGAAAATTGACCAATCGGATCATTGAAGAAACGATTGATCGTCGATTGGCAGATTGAATGATTGAGGGATTGGCAGCGGCCGTCCGCTGGGTGCCGTGACGCGCCAATCGTCAATCCGCAATCGTCAATCCCTCAATCAATCGTCAATGATCCGATCCGTCAATCCTCGATTGTCCGAATGAATTGCCTCCTGATCACCCTATTTCAGCGCGCCGAGCTTGCCGAGGTCCACGGCTTCGACGGCCTTGCGGACGACGTCGAGGTTGTCCACCCCGTGGCCCGTGGCGGCCACGATGTAGCGGCCGGCGACGAGCGCCGTGACTTCACCGCGCTTGGTGTTCGAGTTCCACTCCTCCATGCCCGGCTGGCCCGCGATCTTCGTCCCGCGCTTGAAGCCGTCGTCGGTCTTCTCTTCGAACCCGAGGTTCAGGAACATCGTCAGCGGGCCGATCAGCACCTGACTGAAGGAGGTGTCCGTGATGTCGAGGTCGAGCCGCGTCTTGTCCTTCGTATACCGGGCCTCGACGTGGGAGGTCGAGAACCCCATCATCTTCTGCTGTTCGCCCCGCACGGGGCCGCGTTCCCACCCGCTCAGGTCCGGCACGAACGTCTTGAGGCGATCGGAATCGATCACCTCGACGTTCTGCGAGGCCCCAAGCTGCTGCAGCCCCTGGGCCATCTGCGACAGGCCCTTGGCCATCTCAGCGCCGCCTGACTGCGCGGCTTGTTCGGCCGCCTTGGCGACCTGCTGCGCGCCTTCCTCGATCTTCTTCGCGGCCTCTTCAGCCTGCTTCTGGTCCGCGGACTGGCCGCACGCGGTCGCCACCACCAGCACCAGGCACGGCACGATCATTCGTCGCATCATCACGGACTCCTTATGGGTTGACGACATCCTACATCCGCTACATCCGGCCCATCATCCGCAGCAGCCCTTCGGTCAGCCACGGCACGTAGGTGATGAGCAGCACGCCGACCGCGAGAATGCCCAGCATCGGCAGTGTCGCCCATGTCACCTCGAGCACCGGCTTCTTGAAGCGGACCGAGGCGAGGAGCAGGTTCAGCCCGAGCGGCGGGTGCAGGTAGCCCAGCTCCAGATTGGCGATGAAGATGACGCCGAGATGCACGAGGCTGATGTCGTAGATCCCGGCCAGCGGCAGGATCAGCGGCACGACGACCACGATGGCCGAGAAGATGTCCATCACGGTGCCGACGAGCAGCAGGAACACGTTCAGCGCGAGCAGGAACAGCCACTTCGACTCGATGTGCGCCTGCGTCCACTCGATGAGCAGCATCGGAATCTGGGCGTTGACCAGGTAGTTGGTCAGGCCGACGGCCACCGACAGGATCAGCAGCACGCCGCCCACCAGGGCGACACACTCGGCCGCGACGCGCAGGACGTCGCGCCACGTCGGCAGGTCGCGATGGATGAAGCGCTGCACGATGAGCGCGTAGAGCGCCGCGATGGCGGCCGACTCGGACGTCGTGGCGAAGCCCGCCGAGGAGCGCCGTCAGGACCACCACCGGCAGCAGCA
Source organism: uncultured Acidobacteriota bacterium (assembly GCA_963738485.1). Taxonomy (GTDB): domain Bacteria; phylum Acidobacteriota; class Vicinamibacteria; order Vicinamibacterales; family SCN-69-37; genus CAVTWK01. Next base: position 1,172,083 of record CAVTWK010000001.1, on the reverse strand, counting down.
ACTCCCACTTGGCGTCCCAGAGCGCCGACACGAGCTCGCCGGGCCGGAACGGCGTCCGGAGGGCGCCGGAGCGAATCGCCTCGCGGACGCCCAGCACCGCGACCAGGCCCGAGCATCAGCAGGCCGGGCAGGAGCCCGCCGATGAAGAGATCCTCGATCGCGACGTTCTGCGCCACGATGCCGTAGAGGATGAGCGGCACCGACAGCGGGAACAGCAGGCCGAGCGACCCCGAGGCCGTCAGCAGGCCGATCGAGAAGCGCTCGCGATAGCCTTCCTTCAGCAGCGCCGGCAGCAGCAGGCCGCCGAGGGCGAGGATGGTGACGCCCGATCCGCCGGTGAAGAGCGTGAAGAACGCGCAGAGCGTGGCCGCGGCCACCGCCGTGCCACCCGGCACCCAGCCGACCATCGCGCGCAGCGCGCGCAGCAGCCGCTCGGAGGACTTGCCTTCCGCCAGCAGGAATCCCGTCAGCGTGAACAGCGGAATCGCGGCGAGGTTGGCGGAGGGCGACGTCAGCTCCTCGTAGGCCTTGATCAGCGGCACGATCGGCCGGCTGCCGTCCGACGAAGAACGCGACCATCGCGATGCCGCCGAGCAGCGCGAAGATCGGCGCGCCGAGCACCGCCGGCGATGAGGATCGCCGACGATCCACGGCATCAGCGCGTCCGCCCTCGAGCAGGTCGTAGTGCGTGGCGAGGTAGCACGCCGGCAGCGATGCCGAGGCACGCGATCGCGCGGCCGGCCGCGAGGGCGACGCCCGCCACGCCAGACGCACGCGCGATGAGCGCGAAGGCGACCGGGAAGACGAGCGTCGAGATCCACACCGGCACGTCGGCGGCGATGATGTCGCCGGCAGCCCGCTCGGTGTTGACCAGGGCCAGGCCGCCCACCGCGAACATCGTCGCGATCGCCGACGCCGACGAACCCGCCGATGACGTGCGCGGCGGCGGCGACGCGGCCCTTGGGCAGGAACTCGCCGGTCGCGAGGGTCAGGAGCTTGCCGTCGCGCGCGGCGATGGCCGCGCCGAGCAGGCCGACCCACAGCGTCAGGTTCAGCGTGAACGGCGCCGCGCCGGGAATGCCCGTGCCGAGAGCCCGCGCAGCGCGATCTCGGCAGCGGCAGCAGCATGATGCCGCCGAGGGCGAGCGTCGCGAGCAGGTTCTCAGCGCGGAGCGCGAGCGCGCGCATCTACTTCCTGGTCTTCCGGAACGCGTCACGTTCGCGGACGCGCCATGTCGAAGACGTCAGCCGGCACGATGCTGCCGCGCATGCTGGCCGTCATCTTCTCGGCCTCGGCTGCGGAACGTCGCCAGGCTCGCCGCGTCGAGCGTCGTCACCGTCAGGCCGCGGGTCTTCATCGTCGCCACCGAGTCGGCGTCCTGCTTGGGCGCGTCGGCCAGGAGCGTCTGTCTCGAGCGCCTTGGCGGCTGCCGTCACGATGGCCTGGTCGGCGGCGCTCGATCTTGTTCCAGGCGTCGTTGGTGACGACCAGCGCGCCGCAGGAGCGGGCGCCACGTGCACGTCGAGCATGTACTTCGCATCGCGGAAGATCTGCAGGAGCAGGGCCGGGTAGGGCGGACTCGGCGCGGCGTCGATCATGCCGGTCGAGAGCTTGAGCTGCGCCGGGATGTCTGCCTGCGACGAGCGCCACGGGCTTGAAGCCGTTCGTTCTTGTACCACTGCACCATCTTGTCGTCGCCCTGGCTGGTGAACAGCTTCGCGTTCTTCAGGTCGGCGAGCGTGCGGATCTGGCTTCTTCGAAAACAGCTGCACCCAGCCAGCGCTGCCCCAGGCGAGCAGGCGGAAGCCCTTGGCCGTCGAGCCGCTGCTCGAGCATCGGCGCCAGCTTGTCCCGGACGTACGTGGCCTCGGCGTCGTTCTCGAAGAAGAACGGCATGCCGAAGACGTTGAAGGCCTCGTCGATCTTGGCCAGGCCCGGCAGCCGTGAGCAGGTTGGCCTGGAGCTGGTCCACGCCCGGCCGCATCATCCGGATCGTGGCTTCCTCGCTGCCCTGCGTGCCACCGGCATACACGGTCAGCTTCACGCGGCCGGCGGTCTTGGTATTCCACTCGGCGCCCATTTCGCGTCAGGGCCTTGTGCCAGCTGGACAGTGACCGGGGCCTGGGTGGCGAGCTTGATGGTGATGGGCGCGCGGGCGGCCAGCGTGACGCCGGCGACGGCGGCCACGCAGGGCGGCAATCATCGTGATCTTGCGAACGGACATGCTTCCTCCAGTAACAGCGCAGGCGTGCGGCCCGCTCATTTCGAGAACTTCGTGTCGATCTGGTCGAGCAGCGCGCGGGCGCGCCGCTGCGTGACGAGCGTCGACCAGGCGCGATCGACGGGATCCTTCTCGGGGTCCACCGCCAGGGCGGCCTTCAGCAGGCGCTCGAACTCGGCGCGATCCTGCGCTGGCACGGCGACGCCCGTCGCCAGCGACGACGTAGGGGCCGGGCGACAGGCCCTTCTGCAGCTCGACCGCCTTGTTGAAGTGCTCCTGCGCGCGCGCCGGGATTGCCGCCGAGCGCCTCAGGCAGGCTGTCGAGCGAGATCATCAGCTCGTGAATCGCGCCCTTGCTCCAGGTCCGTCAAGCGCCAGCGCGCGCTCCGCCAGCGCGCGGACGCTGGGCAGGTCGATCGCCAGTTCGGGACGGTCGATGCCGAGCGCGATGGCCGCACCCCACGAGGCGGCCGTCCAGTAGAGCAGCGGGACATCGTCGGCCTTCGCCTTCTTGACCACGTCGGCCGGATCCTGAAGCAGCTTCTGGCTCGCGCCCGGAAACCGGACGTCCATGGCGCGCAGGCAGTAGCCGCGACCCCGCAGGTAGAGCTTGAGCGCCCGGTCCCGGAGCGACTTTCGATTCCGAGTACCGCTCCGGGGCAAGGACGTCCGCCTCGGTTTCGACGAAGGCGAAGGCGTACTGGGTGAAGCCGCTGCACGTGGCGAGTAACAGCGGGCCATGCGTCGGCACGGACTCCAGCAGTGATTCGTTGAGCTTGAGGGCGAAGGGCATCGCCTCCCTGATCAGCTCCGGGTCGTCGTCGCGCGAAAACACGTCGCCGGTGTCCGAGAGCGTGTTGGCCACGGTCTTCACGGCCATCGTCTTGAGGGAGCACCCGGTGAGGAGGACGGCCGCCATCACGAGCAGCAGCGGTCGAATCAGGGCGCGGATGTCGGTACGAAAGTTCGGCATCTCAGCCAGAAAGCCTATCTTACGACCAGCCTGTTGTTCTTGTTCAGACGTCCACGAATGTTGGGCGAAAGTCCGGGAGACGTCCCTACTCCCGATCGTCGGGCGGCCGGGGTGCCAGGTAGCTCTGGCGCGACCGCACGATCGAGCCAGGCCGGCGCACCCGCACGTCGATCGTATGGATGCGGCCGTCGGCGCGCTGCGGTGTGAAGCCGAGGACGTACTGGTAGTGCAGCTCGTGCATCACGCGCGTGAACGTCGAGTTGATGTCGTCGAACTCGCCCAGCATGAAGTGGCCGCCGCCGGTCTGCGCGGCCAGGCGGCGGAGTGCTTCGGTGGCCGGTGGATTGCGCATGCGGTCGTCGGTGAGCACCTGGCCGGGGCGCGGCGAGAGCGGGATCTCGGCCAGGCGGCCTTGAACCGTGGACCGGAACTGCACCGCGTAGATCATCAGCTCGTCGGCGCGTGCGCGGGTGAGCACTTCGTCCGCGCGTTTCGCGCTCATCGTGTCCTGGCCGTCGGTCAGCAGCATCAGCACGCGGCGCCCGCCAAGCGGGGCCAGCGCCGTCATCGTGTCGTCCACCGAGTCCCAGAGGCGGGTGGGGTTGCCGATGTGGAAATCCTCCCGCAGTGACTTGAGCAGGGCGTCACGGTTGGAGCTGAACGCCGGACTGAGGTCGAGCCGATCGCTGAAGCTCCCGACGCGCGCCTGGTCGCCCGGCAGCATGCGGATGACGAACTGCTCGGCGGCCGCCTGCGCCGAGCTCGAGGCTGACCGTCATGCTCGCGCTGGTGTCCACCAGGAGGATGGCGGTGATCGGCTGCAGCCCGGTGACGAACTGCGTCAGCTCCTGCCGGACGCCGTTGTCGTAGATCGCGAAGTCGTCGCGTTTGAGATTGAGCACCATCTCGCCGTAGCGGTCGAGCACCGTGGCGAAGATGGCCACCGTCTCGACGCCGGCGCGAAACACCGGCGCCTGCTGGCCCGCCTGAGGTGGCGGGGGCCCTTGCTGGGCCGGCGACGTCGCCGGCCCGTTGGCCTGAATCACCGGCATATCGCGCGAGCCGCGTGGCACCGCGGCGGTCGTTGGCGTGCCCAGCACCGTGACGGCCGCGACGAGCGCGACACCGGCGACAGCGAGGCGCGTCGTCACTGGACGGCCTTCCTCGGCGCCAGGTAGGACTGTCGGGCCCTGACCGTGGCTCCGGGTGTCCGCGCACGCACGGTGACCTGATGGATCTTGCCGTCGGCCTCCGGGGCGGTGTAGCCGATGAGGTACTGGCGGTGCAGTTCGTCGGCCACCGCGGCGAAGGTCGCGCCCAGATCGGCCGTGCCCGACAGCTCGAAGTACCCGCCGCCCGACTCGAACGCCAGATCACGCAGGCCGGGATCCGGTTCCGCACCCGTGCCTCCGAAGCCTCGCCCCATGCGGCCCTGGCCCACGGGTCCGCTGACCGGCGGACCCGCCGGGCGCGCCGGCGTCGATCGGCTCCGCATGCCGATCGCGTAGACCATGAAGTCCTCGACCTGGGCGCGTTTGATGACGTCCTCGAGTGTCGTGCCGACGCGTGGTCCGAACGCAGTCGTGCCCGTGTCGCGGCCGTCGCTGAGGACCAGCACCACGCGTCGTCCGTCCACGCGCGACAGGCCCGCCATCGCGGCGTTCACGGCCCCCCACAACGGCGTCGGGCCTCCCGGTTGCAGGTCGAGGTACAGCGCGCGGATGAGCGTGTCCTGATCGTTGGTGAAGGTCGGCGTGATGGTGATGCGATCGCCGAAGCTGCCGACGCGTGCCTTGTCGGCCGGCAGCAGGCGCGTGAACATCTGCACCGCGGCCTGACGCAGCGTGGGCAGGTTGCCCAGCATGCTGCCGCTCATGTCGAGCATGACGATGATGCTGATGGGCTGGACGCCGGCATCGAAGAGCGTGAGTGGCTGGGGTCGGGCGTTGTCGAAGACGAGAAAGTCGTCGCGCGTCAAGTCGGTGACCAGGCGGCCGTCCTGGCCGACGACGGTCACGTAGAGGGGGACGGTCTGGGTGTTGGAGCGGAACGTCGGCGCCTGCTGCGCCGGCAGGGGCTGCGGCCACGCCGTGAGGGCGAGCGCGCAGAGGAGCGGCCCGAGCGCGTGTGCGCGTGTCTGGCGCCGCTCTGGCTGCGTGCCCTTCGCCACGGTTGCTCCAGAGGCCGTCTACTACTTCTTGTCGGCCACGTAGCTCTTACGTGCACGGGCGATCATGCCCGGTGTCTTGACGCGCACTTCGAGCTTGTGCGGCAGGCCGTCGGCCACCTCAGGCGTGAATCCCAGCACGTACTGCCGGTGGAGCTCGTCGGCCACGCGCGTGAACGTCTTCTCGAGGTCGGCGGTCTTGGTCAGCTCGAAGTAGCCGCCGCCGGTGTCCTCGGCGAGCTTGCGCAGGCCGCGGTCGGGTTTGGTCACGAGGCGGATGGCCGGCAGCACGCTCTGCAGGCCGATGGCGTAGACCATGATGTCTTCCTGCTGCGCGCGCTCGAGGACGCTGTCGCGCGTCGCGACCTGGCTCTTGTCGTCGGCCCCGTCCGTGAAGATCAGCACGACGCGGCGGCCCGTTTCGCTCGCGAGCGCGTTCAGGCTGGCGTTGATCGCGTCCCACAGGAAGGTCGGGTTCCCGAAGCGGATGTCGTTACGCAGGATGCGGACGAGTTGATCCCGGCTGCTCGTGAAGTCGGGCGGGTTGATGAAGATCAGGTCCGAGAAGCTGCCGATGCGGGCGCGATCCTCGGGCATCAGCCGCAGGACGAACTGCTCGGCGGCCACTTTCAGGAAGTCGAGGTTGAGCGTCATGCTGCCGCTCGTGTCGAGCATGGCCACGACGCTGATGGGCTGGACGTCGCTCTTGAACACGGTGATGGGGCGAACCTTGCCGTTATCGAGGATCTCGAACTGGGATTCCTCGAGGTCGGGCACGAGCCGGCCGTCCTTGTCGATGACAGTGGCGTAGACCGGAACGGTCTGGACGGAGCTTCGGAACTGAGCCTGATCCTGGGCCGGCCGCGCGGCAATCGCCACGGAGAGCCCGGTCAGGACCGTCAAGAGGAGCAGAGACAGTCGCGTGCGCATAAATGAGCCTCGAACCTCGGCAGGGTCGGACCCATTAGACCACGCCGACCACCTCGGAGGTATTAGCCACCAAAGTTGTCATTGCCCGAGCAATCACCTCCGAGGTGATTGGTAGAATGGGCCATGGCGATCACGCGGAGGGCGTTCCTGGCGGGGCTCGGCGCCGTGGCGGCCACGCCGACGCTGGGCGCGGCGGGCGCCCAGGCGCCGCCCAGCCCACCGGCCCGCGTGCCGCCCACCCGGCTCGCGGCCGTGCCGCGCGGGTATGAGTTCGTGTTCGCGCGGCTGCGCTATGACTCGGGCGACTGGGACTACAACCCCAAGGTTGCCGCCAACGTGCTCGACGCCGTCCTGCAATACACCGACATCCCCGTCTACCCCGAGGAGATCGTCATCGGGGCCGACTCGGTCGAGCTGCAGGCGTTTCCGTTCCTCTTCATGACCGGCCACACCCTGGTGCGTTTCACCACGGCCGAGCGCGAGAACCTGGTCGGGTATGTCGAGTCGGGCGGCCTGTTGTTCTCCGACGACTGCAATCACGACATCGACGGGCTCTATGCCAAGTCGTTCGAGGACGAGATGCGGCGCACCTTCCCGGGGCCGCAGACGCTAGCCAAGCTGCCCAACAGCCACGCGCTCTACCGGTCGTTCTTCAAGTTCCCCGACGGTCCGCCACAGACGTCCCACGAGATGAACGGCTGGGGCGACGACATGGTGCACGACTACCTGCGGGTCGTCGAACGACGCGGCCGGATCGGCGTGCTCTATTCGAACAAGGACTACGGGTGTGAGTGGGACTACGACTGGCGCAACAAGCGTTTTCGGCGGGAGGACAACACGAAGTTCGCGGTGAACATTGTCGTCTACGCCATGACGTGATCGCTCACCGCGGAGGGGCGGAGACGATCTTCAGGGCGGGGATTCACCGCGGAGGGGCGGAGAACGATCTTCAGGACGGGGGGATTCACCGCGGAGGGCGGAGACGATCTTCAGGACGGGGGATTCACCGCGGAGGGCGGAGACGATCTTCAGGACGGGGATTCACCGCGGAGGGCGGAGACGATCTTCAGGGCGGGGATTGACCGCGGAGGGGCGGAGACGATCTTCAGGGCGGGGATTGACCGCGGAGGGGCGGAGACGATCTTCAGGACGGGGATTCACCGCGGAGGGGCGGAGACGATCTTCAGGGCGGGGATTGACCGCGGAGGGGCGGAGACGATCTTCAGGACGGGGATTCACCGCGGAGGGGCGGAGACGATCTTCAGGGCGGGGATTGACCGCGGAGGGGCGGAGACGATCTTCAGGACGGGGATTCACCGCGGAGGGGCGGAGACGATCTTCAGGGCGGGGATTGACCGCGGAGGGGCGGAGACGATCTTCAGGACGGGGATTCACCGCGGAGGGGCGGAGACGATCTTCAGGACGGGGATTCACCGCGGAGGGGCGGAGACGATCTTCAGGGCGGGGATTGACCGCGGAGGGGCGGAGACGATCTTCAGGACGGGGATGCACCGCGGAGGGGCGGAGACGATCTTCAGGGCGGGGATTGACCGCGGAGGGGCGGAGACGATCTGATCAGGGCGGGGATTCACCGCGGAGGGGCGGAGACGATCTTCAGGGCGGGGATTGACCGCGGAGGGGCGGAGACGATCTTCAGGGCGGGGATTGACCGCGGAGGGGCGGAGACGAATCTTCAGGACGGGGCGCTGTCGTCGGTTGATTCGCCGCAGATTCTGCCTTCTGCGAACCCACGCCCTGGTCCGGACGTTGCAAGTGGCCCGGCATGCTGATCCTTCCGGGCGACCTCAGCGGACGCGTCATCGGCGCCGCGATCGAAGTGCATCGCCAGACGGGACCCGGCTTGATGGAATCGAGCTATCAACATTGCCTGGCTCACGAGTTCTCGTGGTCGAATGTGCCGTTCCGGGAGCAGGTCCCGATTCCGGTGCGCTACAAAGGCGTTGATGTCGATTGCCGCTACCGGGCGGACTTCGTGGTCGATGGCCAACTCCTCGTCGAGATCAAGAGCTTCTAGCACATGCCCGCAATCGTCGAAGCCCAGATGATCACCTACCTGCGACTACTCGGCCTCCAGCAGGGGCTGCTCATCAACTTCAACGTCAAACGCCTGGTCGATGGGGTCCGTCGCTTCGTGAATACAGGACGCCCCAGAGCTGCCGTGCTGGACCCTGACGACGTCCAGCCGTAGGTGTCGTCTTCGTCGCTCCGCGGCAAGCGGCCGCTGTGGCGGTTTCCGCCCCTCCGTGGTGATGGCGTGCGAGGTGAGGTCTCCGTCCCTCCGCGGCGAGGCAGCCCGAGAGGAGTCTCCGCTGCTCCGTGGTGATGGCGTGCGAGGTGAGGTCTCCGTCCCTCCGCGGTGAGGCAGCCCGAGAGGAGTCTCCGCTGCTCCGCGGTGATGGCGTGCGAGGTGAGGTCTCCGTCCCTCCGCGGTGAAGGAGCCCGATAGAAGTCTCCGCCGCTCCGTGGTGATGGAATGCGAGGTGAAGTCTCCGCCCCTCCGCGGTGAACGCTGAGAGAGGTCTCCGCCCCTCGGTGGTGCAGCAGCCCGAGAGGAGTCTCCGCTGCTCCGTGGTGATGGCGTGCGAGGTGAGGTCTCCGTCCCTCCGCGGTGAGGCAGCCCGAGAGGAGTCTCCGCTGCTCCGTGGTGATGGCGTGCGAGGTGAGGTCTCCGTCCCTCCGCGGTGAAGCAGCCCGAGAGGAGTCTCCGCTGCTCCGCGGTGATGGCGTGCGAGGTGAGGTCTCCGTCCCTCCGCGGTGAAGCAGTCAGTCGCGGCGGCCGCCGGAGTCTCAGGGGCTTGTCATCCGCCAGCTCGACGATCGAGTACGCCACGAACGCTGCGACGATCAGCCCCAGCACGCCGAAGCCGACGTAACGGCTCAGCGCCGACGGCGTCGTCGCGACGACGGCCACGTCGGTCACGCCCCCGAGCGAGCCGGCCACGCCGCCGAGCCACTGCCACCAGCTAGCCAGGCCCGTCGCCCCCGCGGAGATCCACGCCAGCCCGAGACCCAGCGCGCAGGTCACCGCGACCGCCTGGGCGATGACCATCGGGCGCGTGGCACGTCTCGCCGCATCGGCGCGGGCCTGCACCTGCGCGCGATACCAGAGCACCCGCGCATCGGGCAACGCGGCCGGCCGCGGTGCGGCCTCGCGCAACTCGACGATCGCGGAGGCGGCGATGACCAGATCGCGGCAGACTTCACACCCAGACGCGTGCGCGACCAGTGCCGCGCTGGCACGCGTGGGCCACTGGTCCATCGCGATCAGATCGAGGACGTCCTGTTCGTGCTCACAGGCCGGGGCGCCGGGCGTCCACGTCATGACGGGGCTCCGTCAGGCGAGAGCAGCGTGGCCAGGCGCCGGCGCGCGCGGAACAGCAGCGTCTTCACGCTCGCTCGGCCGACGCCGACGACCTCCGCGATCTCTTCGTGCGACGCACCCTGGGCGTAGGCCAGCCAGAGCATCGATCGCTCGCGTGCCGGCAGCTGCGACATCGCCCGGCCGACGTCCAGCCGCCGGTTCGCCTGTGTGTCCTCATGCTCCTTGCGGCCCACCACCGGCGCGACCTCATCGTCGTGCGGGACGTGGGCCGGCACGTGCCGGGCCCGGCGGAAGCGGTCGCGCGCCAGGTTGGTCGCAATCCTGAACAGGTAGTGCCGTCGGTGTGCCTCGCTCTCGAGCGGCGCGTCGGCCCGCAGGAAGCGGTAGTAGCTCTCCTGCAGCAGGTCGTCGGCCGCGCTCCGGTCGCCGGTCATGCGTTCGAGATAGACCCACAGCATGCGCGACGTCCGGTCGTAGAAGCCGCGGAACGCGTCCTCGTCCATCTGGAGCGTGACGGCTGTGGCCGGATCGAGGGCGGCAAGTGCGACGTCCACGTCGGTGAAGCTCGCCTCGCGGATGCTCATTGGCGGTGTCCCATCATAGACGTCACTCGCGCGACCCATCCCCGCGGGGACCTGGCGCCCGGTTCAGTAAGCCGAGACGGCTCGATATCACGTAGGACGCGACGGCGGCCAGCGTGAAGCCCACACCGAGCGAGACCGCAATCGTGCCCATCACCATCAGGAGCTGGGAGATCTCCTCGATCAGATGATTCCTGATGAAGAGCAATCCCAGGCCGCCAGTCGCCAGCACGAGACCGACCTGCACGGACCAGAGGATCCGGTTGAGCGGGGCCGCCACGGCTGGCGTGTCCGACGATTCGACGCTCACGGGCGAGGCCTGCAGAAACTTCGCGCCGGCAGGAGATTGGACGTAGGCCAGCAACTCGTCGTTCGACGAGAACCGCTCCAGCAGCCGGTTGTGCACATCGGTCTGGACCTTCGTGGCACGCAGCCAGCGGCGGTGGCTGACGAAGTAGCGCACCAGGTAGATGAGCGCGCCGGTGACCACCAGGAACACGCTGAAGGCCGTCATGTCGCCGAGGAACCCTCGCCACATGGTCAGGGCCTCGCTGCGCGCGCGGGCATCGGCGGTCGCCGGCTCCCACGAATTTCCGCCTTCGTCGGCGTAGCTGAGGAAGTAGCCCGAATACCGCGTCACTTCGGGGTGCATCCGCAGGAACTCGGCCAGCGCCGGATACGGCGTCAAGTAGGCCTCGTTGGTCAGCAGTGTCGGATCGAGCCGCAACACGCGGCCCAGGGCCGGCGGGTAGCGGTTCATGACTTCCCGGAACGCCCGGCGGACGTCCTCGGCCCGCCGCTCGTCGATGTCGCCTGGCAGGACGACGACACGTTCGGCCGGCCGGCCTCGTTCGATGAGCTGGGGCGGCAGCCGGTTGGGGCCGGACTGGCCGGCTTGCGTGCCCTGCGCGGCCGCCGTCAGGGGCGCCAGCGCGAGAATGCCGAAGGAAAGAGCGACGATGACGTTCAGACCACGACGCATAGGGGGTGCCTCTGTCAGCCAATACGCGGCGGGGTCTCCAGGGTGAACGGGGCTGGTAATCTGTGGCGCGTTGGCCGCGTCCGGGTTGTCTCGTCCAGTCGTTCTGTTCCTCGCCTGCACGGCCGTCGTGCTCGCCACGCCTTTGGTCTGGCACGGCGTGAACCGGGTCTGGGGTCCGAACGCCAATCTGCCCCCCAGCTACCTGCCCGCGCTCGAGGCGGCCCGCCGGCGCGCCCCCTTCCACGCCGGCCCGGTTGATGACCTCGCCGGCCTGCGCGGCGGCATCATCACGATTGGCGACTCGATGGCTGGACGGATCGAGCGGGACCGGCTCGCCGAGATCTCGGGGATGCCCGTGGCGCCGCTCCTGCAGAACGCGACCGGGTCGGCCTACTGGTACCTGCTCTTCAAGAACTGGGTCGTGGCGAGCGGCGCGAAGCCGAACTGGGTGGTGATCTTCTTCCGCGACACCAACTTGACCGACCCGATGTTCCGGCTCGGCGGCCCCTATCGCGACGTTCTCGACGAGGTCGCGCGCGACCAGGAACCCGAGCTCAACAGGGTCGTGGCTCAGCACACGAACGGCCCGTGGTTTCGCGTGCACCAGGCCGTTGACCGCGTCAGCGGCGCGGGCCGCGCGCGCGACTGGCTGCCGGCCGCCGTGTCCGCGTGGCCGGCTCGAGTGGCCGTGGGCCCGGTGGGCCGCGAGCAGTTCCAGGACGCGGTCAACACGGCGTTCGGACTCGATCGCCTGCGTCCGATCGCCCAGGCCGACCTGGCGGCCGCCGACGATCGCGCGGCGGACTTCGCGGCCAACGTGGATCGCTCGCTCCTGCCGGAGTACCTCCGGCTCGCTCGCGAGCACGGCCTGCGGCTCTGTTTCGTCCGCGTCATGCGACGGCCGGAGGCGCTGGGCCAGGGGCCGCGGCAGTCCAGGGCCTTGCGCCTGTACATGACGCAGCTGCGCGATTACATCGAGGCGGGAGGCGCGACGCTGCTCGATGACAACGACGATCCGGGTTTCGCGCAGATCGCATATGGGGACGGCGATCACATCGCGCGTGACGCCACGATCCCCTACACGGATCGCTTCTGGCCGCGTCTGGCGCGAGTCGGCCGGTGATCTTTCACAGCCTCGACTTCGTCGTCTTCTTTCTCGTCACCACGGCGGTCTACTGGGGTCTGCCCCGCCGTGGCCAGAACCTCCTGCTCCTGCTCTCGAGCTACTTCTTCTACGGCTACGTCCACACCTGGTTCCTGACGCTCATCGTCGCGACCACGGTCGTTGATTACCTCGCCGCACGGGGCATGGACGAATGGCCTCACCGCCGGCGCCTGATGCTCGGCCTCAGCCTCGTCGTCAATCTCGGCCTGCTCGGGTTCTTCAAGTACTTCAATTTCTTCGCCGAGAACGTCCAGGCGGTGCTGGCGGTAGTCGGGCTCGATCCCGGCATGCCGGCGCTCCGCGTGGTGCTGCCGGTCGGGATCTCGTTCTACACGTTCCAGGAGTTGTCCTACACGATCGGCGTGTACCGAGGCACGATTCGCGCGCGGCGGGACTTCCTGGATTTCGCCGCGTTCGTCTGCTTCTACCCTCAGCTGGTCGCCGGACCGATCGAACGGGCCGGCCACCTGCTGCCGCAGATCGAGCAGGCGCGGCAATGGTCGTGGTCCGCGTCGCGTGCGCGCCGCCGGCCTGATTCTCTGGGGCTACTTCAAGAAGCTCGTCATCGCCGACAACGTCGGCATCGTCGCCAACAAGGTCTTCGCGCTGTCGGATCCCAGCTTTCCCGGTGCTGTGGGCCGGGGTGTTCGCCTTCGCCGTGCAGATCTACGCGGACTTCTCGGCCTACAGCGACATCGCGCGCGGCGTGGCGCGCTGGCTGGGCTTCGATCTGATCCGCAACTTCGATCATCCCTACGTGGCGACCGGCCCCATCGACTTCTGGCGGCGCTGGCACATCTCGCTCTCGAGCTGGTTTCGCGACTACGTCTACATCCCACTCGGCGGGTCGCGCGGGAGCGGCTGGCTCACGTCCCGCAACCTGTTCCTGACGTTCCTCATCTCGGGCCTGTGGCACGGTGCGAGTTGGAACTACGTCATCTGGGGCGCGTACCACGGTGTCCTCGTCATCGTGGCGCGCCTGGTCGCCGGCCGAGGCCCCTCGAGCGCGACCCTGCGCGCGCTCCTGCGCCCGCTCCAGATCGCCGCCATGTTCGCGCTCACCCTGCTCGGCTGGCTGTGTTTCCGTGAGACCGATTTGTCGATGCTCTGGCGCGACCTCACCCTGTCACCCTGGGCTGCGACGGACTTCGAACAACAGATGGGGTCGTACCTCTTCTTGTCTACGGCCATCTACGCGCTGCCGCTCTGGATCGACGACGTGTGGATGGCGTACGTGCGTCCCCGGTCACGCTCACGCGGAGGCGCGGAGCACGTGGAGGCGAGCGGTTCACGCGGAGGCGCGGAGACACCGCGGGAAGACGACGCGGCGTGGGGGGCGATCCTCGGTCGCGCGGTGCTCGCCGGCGTGGGCGTGGCGCTGATCCTCGTGTTCCGCAGTCAGCAGGCGCTGGACTTCATCTACTTCCAGTTTTAGGGGCACTGACGCTCATGTGCTGGGGCTTCGCCAGGGTGCTGGGGGCTTCGCCTGAAGTGCTCGGGGCTGCGCCTGAAGTGCTGGGATTGACGCGGACGTGCTGGCGGCGCTTCGCTCGAGGTGCTGGGGGCTTCGCGGATGTGCAGGAGCAGCGATGAGGTGCGGGGACCTTCGCTGATGTGCTGGAACAACGACGAGATGCTTGAGTGGGCAGCGCAGGAGGTGCAGACATGGAAGCGCTCGAAGGGCGGCGGTCAGCCGGCGCCGGTGACTGGGTCCGCATCGTGGCCGCGCCTGCGGCCGTCGTGCTGCTGCATGCGCTCCTCGCAGCCGTCCTCGGTCATCGGCGCGAGTTCGATCCGGCTTTTCACTTCCTGGGTGGCGTGGCCGGCGCCTACGCCCTCCTGCGTGCGACCGGCCGCTTCCCGGGATTGGTCAATCCTGTCGTGCGTCGGCACGAGAGCCTGTGGCTCGTGGGTCTGGTGCTCGGCATTGCCCTGTTCTGGGAGGCCGCCGAGCTCGCATCCGACCTGGTGGTCGGCACGCACATTCAGCGCGGTCTCACCGATACGGGCACTGACGTCGCGTTGGGCGTGGCCGGCGCGGTCGTCGTCGCCGCAGTCGCGGCGATCTCGGCGAGACGGCAGTAGTCGAACGCTTGGCGCCGCTCGAGCGGCGGTCGTGCGTCAGCAGCTCCTGGACTTCACGTGCCCTTCACATCGGGACTTCGCGTGCTTTTCCCTTCGGGACTTCCCGCGCCCTTCAGGTCCTGGACTTCAAGCGCCTGTCCGTCCTGGACTTCCCGTGCCTGTCCGCCATGTACCTCCCGCGATCGGCCCCGCACCTCAGAGGTCTGGCCGTCCTGCACCTCCCGTGGTCGGCCCAGCACCTCAAGCGCCTTTCACTTCCACCGCACTGTCGCGGTCACCGGGAAATGATCCGACGGATACCGGCTGTCGCGGCTCGTGCGGACGATGCCGGCCGAGAGGACGTCGGTGCCAGGCTGGACGAAGACGTAGTCGATCTTGTCGCCGGTCGTCGCGCCCATCTTGAAGCCGGTGAAGGTGCCGACCTCTTTCTCCTGCGGAAAGCGGACGCGGAAGGTATCGACGAAGAGCGGTGTGCCTGCGGCCGTCGGGGCGGAGAGCGACTTCAGCGCGGGGTTGGCCTCGCCGACGTTGAAGTCGCCGGTGACGATGACGGGCTCGTTCGGATACGCGCGCGCGGCGATGCGCTGGACGAGCAGCGCGGTGCTCCGCTCGCGCGACGGCTGCGACTCGTGATCGAGATGCACATTGAAGTGGTAGAACGCGCGCCCGTCGCGGTCGATGAACCGCGCCCACGAGCAGATGCGGGTGATGTTGTTGCCCCAGCTCTTCGACCCGGGCACGGCCGGCGTGTCCGAGAACCAGAACGTCCCCGATTCGGCTACGTGGAAGCGGTCCTTCCGGTAGAGGATCGCCGAGAATTCCCCGCGCAACCGCGCGTCGTCGCGCCCGACCCCGACCACGCCGTACGCCGGGACCGAGGCGGCAATCTCCCGAATCTGCGAGTCGAGTGCCTCCTGCAGTCCGATGAGGTCGGCGTCCTCGAGGCGCACGACGTCAAAGAGGTGCGCGCGGCGGTTGGTCCAGTGGTTGTCGCCGTCGTTGGCGGTGCCGTAGCGGATGTTGAACGACATCACCTTGAGCGGGACCGACGGCGACGGAGCAGGAGTCTGTGCCGGCGTCTGTGTGGCCGACGCCTTCATCGAGGCGACGAGCCCGTCTCGCTCCACGGCAGCTCGCGAGGCGGGGACCAGGAACGCAGGCACGCAAAGCAGCACGAGAAGCGAGGCGATGTGGCGCATGCGGCGATTGTAGACGGACCATGGGCGCGGGGCCACGACAGGTCGGGGGCGGCCGGTTTACCCCACGCGACCGGCTAGAATCGAGGAAGTGTCACGACGCGACCTCCTTCGTCTCGTGCTCTCGTTCGCGCCGGCCGCGTGGGTGTCGCGATCGGTCGATCAGCTGGGCTGGCTGTTCGGGCGTGAGGAAGCAAGGCCGCCGGCAGGGCCTGTGCTGGACTGGGCCTGGTCGGGCGCCGTGACGACGGGCACCGCGACGGTGGTCGCCCGGACGCGCGGACTGACAGCGCCGCTGGTCGCGAAGCTCCGGGACGCGGCCGGCACGACGACCGACCTCGCGGGCACGCCCGTGGCGACCGCGCCGGGCGTGTTCCGGTTTGCGTTCACCGGCCTGCGACCCTCCACCGAGTACGTCTGCGGATTCGCGACGGCGGCTGCCGCACTGCCGGCCGAACTCCGCTTCCGGACCTTCAGCAACGGCGCGCAGGATGTGCGGGTGGTCTTCGGATCCTGCGCCGGCACGGGCTCGAACTCGACCATCTTCGACACCATGCGCGCGCGTCGGCCGGATCTGTTCGTGCACATGGGCGACTTCCACTACGAGAACATCAGGACGCCCGACGTCACGCTGTTCCGTCGCGCCTTCGACAGGGTGCTGATGACGCCGCGTCAGGCCGCGCTCTATCGTTCGACGCCGATCGCGTACGTCTGGGATGACCACGACTACGGCACCGACGAAGCCGATCGCACCGCCCCCAGTGCGCCGGCCGCACACCAGGCGTACCGCGAGTGCGTGCCGCACTACCCGCTCACCGGGGGGCCTCGGGGCACGCTCCAACAGGCGCTGACAATCGGGCGTGTCCGACTCATCGTCACCGACGCGCGATCGGGACGGGATCCGATTACCGGTTCCGGCCGTGCGCCCGGCGACCCGTCGTTGCTCGGTGCGGCGCAGCGCGCCTGGCTGCTGGCCGAACTCGAGGCCGCGCGTGAGGCCCCCCTCGTGGTCTGGGCCAATCCCGTGCCCTGGATCACCAAGGCCAACGAGCGCACGCCCCACGGCTGGGCGCCGTTCGCCGCCGAGCGCCGCGTGATTGCCGATCGCATCGACGCGCTTGGCCTGACCGGTCGGCTGGTGATGATCAGCGGCGACGCGCACATGATTGCGATCGACGACGGCACCAACAGCCTGTATGCGACCAAGCCGACCGCGTCGAAGGGCTTTCCCGTCATCCACGGCGCGTCCTTCGACAGGTTTCGCAATTCGAAGGGCGGTCCCTACAGTCACGGCTACCGCCCTCATCGAGGACAGTTCGGCCAGCTCGATATCAAGGACAACGGCACCACGATCACGGTGACCGCCACCTGTTGCGACAAGGCCGGCGTGGTCGTCAAGCGCCTCGAGATCCAGCCGGCCTCGGTCAACCGTTCCCAGGCCGACGGCGTCTGAAGGGCACCATGAGGCGCGTGACGGCCGGCCGATTCCTCGCGCTCGTGGCCATTGCGGTGCTGGCGTGGGCGGCCGACGTCGTCGTGGCGCGTCGGCAGGCACCGGTGGTCGCCGCGGGCCAACAGGGCCGGCCACCCGCGTCAGGCACTGAGCCGCGTCCCGGTTCGGCGACGCTGGTCGGGCGGGTGGTGGACGTCGTCACCCGGCAGGGGCTCGGCGGGGCCACGGTCGAGTTGACCTGCGGCTCCACCAACCGCGCCGTCGTCACCGAGGACAACGGCGGATTTGCTTTTCTGTTCGTGCCCGCGGGCTCCTGCGTGGTCAGGGGCGCGCGGGCGGGGTATTCGGGTTCGATGGAGCGCGCGCGGCCCGATGGCGCAGCACAGTTCATCGACATCAGGGAGCGGATGGTCAAGGCCGACCTGATTGTCGGCCTTGCGAAGCTGGGATCGGTGACGGGGACGGTGACCGATGAGGCCGGCCTGCCGATCGTCGGCATGCCCATCCGCGTCTTCGAGCGTCGTGCCGCTGGCGGGCGCCTCGGATGGAACCCGGTCTACGCCTTCCAGCCGCGGCCGACCGACACGACCGCGACGACCGACGATCGCGGCATGTACCGTGTCGGCAATCTGCCGCCGGGTCAGTACATCGTGGGCGCGATCGTGACGCTCACGACGCTGCCGGAATCGATTGTGGACCGCTACTTCAGCGGACCGATCCCTCCGCCCGACCTGCGCACCGCCGTCGCCAGCGTCAGTGCGGCCATCACACCACCCGGCACCTCGCAGAGTCTTCGGGTCGGCAAGGTCGTCATCCAATCCACGGGCCTCGCGCCATTGCCGCATCCCACAGAGGACGGCCGCCTGGTGGCGTTCGCGTCCACATTTCTGCCGGCCCTCGGCCCCGGCCGGGACTCGAGCGCCCTCATCCTTGGCCCGGGTGAGGATCGGATCGGGGCCGATTTGATCGTCCCCGCGACGACCACTGTAGGCGTCAGCGGCAGGCTGCTGACGCCGGAAGGCACGCCGGCCAGCCTGGTGCCGTTGAGGCTCCTCGCCACCGCGGCGGGGTTTCCATCAGGCGGATTCGATGCAGCCGCGACGCTGACGGATGCCGAGGGACGATTCACCTTCCTCGGCGTCACGCCAGGCGCCTACAAGATGCACGTGCGCGTGCAGGACACGACCGTCTGGCCCGCTCCGCCGTCGTCGTCCCTGTTGTGGGCCGATGAGTCCCTGGAAGTCGGCAACCAGGATGTGACGACATCGATTGCGCTGCAGGCGGGTATCCGGTTCAGGGGATCGGTCGAGTTCGAGGGGACGTCTCCGAAGCCGACCGCCGCGGCGATCAACGGGATTCGCATTGGCGTGATGTCCGCGGAGGACTCGGGTGCGAGTCGCATGGCGGAGGATGGCTCGTTCGTGTCTTCGGCCGTGCCGGCTGGCAACTACACGCTGAGTGTCAGTGCCGCGCCCGCAGGATGGAGTCTGTTGGCGATTCTTGCCGGCGGTCGCGATCTCTCGACGTCGTCGATCGATGTCGGAGGCGGCGACGTGCTGGGGGTGCGGGTGGTCTTCACCGACCGGCCCGCCATCGTCTCCGGCCGCGCCAACGGAGCTCAGGGGGTCGGCAATGCCGGTGCCCTGGCGGTCCTGTTTCCGGCCGACGAACGCCGCTGGACCGAGCGCGCGGCGTACGCCCGCGCCGTCCGCGCAGACCACAGCGGCAACTTCCAGTTCGTCGCCGTGCCGCCGGGCGACTACCTCGTGGCAGCCCTGCTGGATTCCGGGGACGACCGGTGGCGCGACCCCGCGGTGTTCCAGCAGCTCAGCCGCGTCGCGGATCGCGTCGCCGTGCGTCCCGGCGGCCGGCATACGGTGGTCATCCGGATGGTCACCCTGCGATGAGGGCGACCTCTCTTGCGCCCGCCCTGACGATCGCCCTGGCGCTCGTGCTGACGATTCGCCCGGGTCTCGCACAGACCCCGACCGCTCAGACCCCGTCCGCCTCGATTGCCGGTGTCGTCTACTCGACCGATCCCACGCCCGTGCCTGTCCGTGACGCACGGGTGATGCTGAACAGCGCGGCGTTGACCGCGGGGCGCCTGGCGACCACCGACGCGGCTGGGCGATTCGTGTTCCGCGCCTTGCCGACCGGTGAGTACCGGCTCGAGACGGCCAAGCCCGCCTGGCTCGGACATGCCTACGGCGCCTCGAGGCCCGGCCGTCCGGGCGTGACCCTCACGATCGCCGCAGGGCAGTCGGTGGCTGATGTCCGTCTCGCGATCACTCGCGGCGCTGTCGTCACCGGCATCGTGCGCAACGATCGGGGCCAACCGCAGAGCAATGTGCTGATCCAGATTCTGCAGCGTCGTTTCGTCGACGGCGAACATCGCCTGGATCCCGTGCCCGGGGTCGAGGTGCGGACAGACGATACGGGGACGTATCGAGTCTTCGGCCTGGCAGCGGCGGAGACGTTCGTGGTCGCGCGACCCCCGCAGACGTTGGCTGGTGACGTGCGTGTGATGCAGGCCGGCGAGACCGAGCGCGTTCGGCGCGCCGTCCAGCAGATGGGCATGACCGTCGGCACAGACGCGTTTGGCCGACCGGGGTTGGTGGTCGCGGCCAGTGCGCCACGTGCCTATCCCACGGTGCTCTTCCCCGGCCTGCCGCTCGAAGGCGGGGGCGGCGGTATCACGCTCGGCGTCGGCGACGAACGCACTGGCCTCGACATCTTCGTGACTCCGGTGCCGACGTCGCACGTGTCGGGTGTGGTTACGCTGCCCGATGGGTCGCCTGCTCAGAGCGCAAGCGTCACGGCCGTGCACGACCTCGGCGCGACCGGCGTTTCGCACGCGCTTCGCCGGGCCGTGACGATCACGGATGCAGGCGGCGAGTTCGCATTTGCCGCGCTGCCCCAGGGCCTGCACCACCTGCGCGCCTCGGTTCGAGCGCCGTCACGCGAGGAGGGTGGGGAGGCCATCGAGATGTGGGCCGCCGCCGACGTCTATGCGGCCGGCCCTGCCACCACGATCGCCCTGTCGCTCACGCCGATTACGCGCCTGCTTGGACAGAACGTGTTTCAGGGCGCGGCGGTGGGCCCGCCGCCCTCGGTCTTTCTCCGGGCCGTAGAGGATCCGCTGGCGGCCTCGATCGCCGTGGAAGCGGCCCCGTTTCGACCGGATGCCGCGCCGTACTCGGAGTTCGTGCTCGCCGTGCCCCCTGGCACCTATCAACTCCACGCTGTGCGCGGCGCGTCGCCGTGGCACCTCGTGTCAGCGACACTCGACGGGCGCGACGTCCTGGACGCGCCGCTGCGTGTCTCGCCCGGCGACGTGCCCACGCGCCTGGTCGTCACGTTCACCGATCGTCCGACGCAGCTCTCGGGATCGCTGCAGACCGCGAGTGGCGCACCGACGCCGGGCCTGGCCATCGTCGTGTTCTCGACCGACCGCGCGACCTGGCGCAGCCGGTCGCGCTTCATCCAGGCAGCGCGCCCGTCCACCAGCGGCACGTTCGACGTGCGTGGCCTGCCGGCCGGCGAGTACTTCGTGGCCGCGGTGACGGACGCGGATGACGGCGAGTGGTTCGTGCCGGCGTTTCTCGAGTCACTGGTCCCCGCGAGCGTGCGCGTGATCCTGCGCGACGGTCAGATCACGACGCAGCATCTGCGCGTCAGTCGCTAGTGTGCTGAGTCAGAGATTCGCGGAAGAATTCCGGGCGCGGCGCCCGGATCGCCAGGCGCGAGGCGTGAGAATAGTGGCGCTATTTGAGCGACGAGCAACGCCGCGAGGCGGGATGCCCCGCCCGGAATTCAACTGCGAATCTCTGACTCAGCACACTAGACCGGTTTCCACGAGCGTGTAGCCTCGCGCCGCGCTCCCCTCGCACGCTCGCGTGTGGCGCGACGCTCGCGGCTCGGAAGTCGCGCTTGCGCGACGCCACACGCTCGTGGAAACCGCTGCAATTGCTACTTCAGCGCGGGCGTCCACCCGCCCAGCACGAACGCCGGCGAACGGTAGTTGGCGATGGTCGCCGCGTCGGCGGTTGCCGACAGCTGTCGCGAGCCGGGGAAGCGCTGGCTGGTGTCGCCCGGGGCGCCCGTCGCGGTGCGGCTGTTGAACTCCCAGTACCGCTGCCGCGAGGGGTCGCCTTCCAGCAACCACGCGGCCGGATGGATCGGCCCGAGGACGCTGTCGATGAGGACGACTTCGCTGTCTGGGTAGCCGGCCGTGTTGCGGGCCAGCAGCGGCCCTGGCCCGTCACCGGAAGGCGCCTCGAAGGTGCAACCGACGAACACGAAGCCGTGACTGGCCTGGGTGCTGCGGACCCACATGAAGGGGCTCGTGCGCGAGAGCTGCCGCAGCGTCGTGCGGGTGAAGAACGCCGGACCGCGTCCCCAGAGGAAATCCGTTTCTCCCTCGATGTCGCTATCGGTGACGTAGACCGAGTCGTTCAACTGCACGGTGTCCTGGAAGCTGCGCAGGTTCACGCGATCGACCACGTTCTCGCCACCGGAGAGCAGCAGGGCTTCGGCCTGTCCACCTCCGCGCGGCGTGAGGTTTCGCAGGGTCAGCGACTGCACATGGATGCCCTGCGACCGGTCGGCCATGAAGACGGCCCGCCGGTACGGAAACGTGCCTGGCTTCTCGTTGGTGGGCACGCCGGTCGGGGGACCGTTGAACCGTTCGTTGTTGGCGTAGGCGATCACCACGCCGTCACGGTCCTCGCCGAGGAACGTGAGGTTGGACTTGTGACGGAAGTAGACGATCTCCTCGTAGAACCCCTTGCGGATCACGATGGTCAGACGGCGGGTGGGTCGATCCGGCGCGGCATCGACGGCCGCCTGCACCGTGTTGAAGTCGCCCGACCCATCGGCGGCGACGATCGACGCGGTCGGCCCTGAAAGACGGCGTCCGGTCCCTGGTGCGAAAGCGCCAGGCTGCGTCGCCGGTGCGGCCGGCGAATCCCTCGGCGACCAGGGCCCCGGGATCAATCTCGACGCGATACGACCGGCCAGGCGCGAGGCGCCGTGGATAGATCGTCGTCGTGTTCCCGCGAATGATGACCGGGTGTACGTTGAAGCCCTCGCCGAAGCCGCCGATGGCGATCCGTCTCGTCGGCTGCGCCATGTCAATCGTGTCCACCAGGACGCCATCCGTCTCGTCGAACACGCGCACGGCGCCGGAGGTGCCGCGCGCCGGCGGTGTCGCAAAGACGAGTGACAGCGGTGCGTCCACGCTGACATCGACCGCGCCTGTAGCCGGGACCAGACGCGGGGAGGCCTGGCGCGCACTCGCGCCGATCGTGAGGGCGAGCAGGGGAGAGAGGACGACGAGCCATCGGAGGGCGGCGCGCATCATTGACTCACGGCAGAGGCTGCGATCGCGCGCAGCGACGCGGACGTGCAGAGGATCGACCGCCAGGTGGTCCCACACGGGTCTGCACCAGAGGCACCGCCCCGGCATTCTCCACGGCGCGGAGGTACGGGGGGTAGCGATCGTCGCGGGCGTCGTCGGGAATCACGATGACGCGCTCGCCCGCGAGGAAGGTCATGCGGTACGCGATCCAGAAGTTGGCGCGCGCAAACCGATGCCCGTGCGATTCGAGGCAGGAGGCGATCTCCCGTGCAGACGGGTCAATGTGCAGTCGTGCGTACCATCGCGCCTGGCCGACCACGAACACGCTGACGCACACGGCGGTCAAGGCGGCGGCCACCAGCGCTCGTCCGCCGGCCAGACGCGCCAGGCCCGACGCGACGGTGATCGCGAACAGGCCGAAGAAGGGGAGCAGATACCGGCTGGTTTGCGGACCGCCGAAGGCGCCACCCACGATCAGCAGTCCCAGCACCACGAGCCCGACCATCCACGGATAGACCTGGGCGGGGTGGTGCGAGCCTCGTCGAGCCAGGGCGACCAGCAACGCGGTCGCGGCGGCCGCCAGCAGCGGCGCGACGCTCCACCAGGGCAGATGCAATGGGATGCCGTCGTGGTCGGTGAGTCCGAGAAACACGGGCAGGATCTCAGTGACGATGCCTTGGAGCATCCAGGGGGCGTCGCTCAGATGACGCGTCACCACTGACGTGCCGACGCCGCCGCCGCGAGCGGCGTGAAACAGCACGGGCGCCAGACCGGCCAGAAATGAGAGCAGGGCGGCCGCGGCGCGCCGACGTGGCATGAACCGGCCCGTGAAGGCGTGCCCGACCAGCAGCAGGAAACCGACGAGCATCAAGGGCCGCAGCGACCGCTGCGGATGGGTGGCACTGAGCGGCCCTATCTGCACCGCGCCGCCGGCGTAGGTGAACAGAAAGAGCACCGCGATCACCGCAGCCGCCGCGTGGAGCGTGAGCAGGACGGCTCGATGGAGACCCCTGGCGTTGCGGGCGAGCACGACCTCGGTGGCCACGGCGACTCGGCCGCTCGGATCGCTCCACCACGCGCTGCCGAGGATCCGCGTGGCCGCCAGGGCCGCGATGGCGCACGAGGCCACCGGGTGGATCCACATCATCATTCCGGACAGGCCGTAGACCGCGAGCGGCAAAGGCCGGCGCGGGTGCACCGGGGCCGATGCCGCCGCCGATGACGCGCCGCCGGCCTCTTCGGCTCTGCCGGGCCAGGCCAGCAGGGCGAGGGCCGCCACCAACCCCGTCAGCCACGTCACCTCGGCGTTGCCGCTGAGGCTCCACGCCACCATCGAGGGCGGCGCGACGATGACGAGCGCCGCGGTGATCGCGGCGACCAGTCCGCCGTGCCAGGCGAAGGCCAGTCGCACGGTGAAGGCGACGGCCACCGCCCACAGTCCGAGGGTCACGGCCTTCAGGGGGACCACGCCGACGCCGAACAGGGCAAAGGCCCCGGCCATCAGGTAGACCTCCGGAATGCCCTTGTAGCCCTGACCCCAGAAGAACACCGGCAGGTCTTCCAGGTGCAGGGCCATCAGGCCCTCCACCGCCTCGTCCGAATTGAAGAACCCCTCGGCCTTCAGGAGGAACGGCAAACGCACGGCGATGGCGGCCGTCGCCGCCAGCAGGGTCCAGGCAAGGGAGAGGCGCTTCTCGATGCCGAGACTGTAGATCGGAAAGCGCTTATTATTTGTCGGAGTCTTGTCCACGTCTTCGTTCAGAGGTGAAGTGATGCGAGCAACGTTCAGCCTGCTTGCCGGTGGCCTCGTGCTGCTGGCGAGCTTTGCGGCCCGGCTGGGAGCGCAGCAAGCGCCCCCGACCCAGGCGCCGCCACAAACCCAGACGCCGCCTCCCGCCGGCCAGGGTGCCGGTGCCGGTGGCGCCGGCGCGCCGCAGGGCCGCGGTCGCGGCCCCGCCACGTTCCCCGCCCAACAGCGTCCGCTGGCCGATCCGGCCGTCATCGCGCGCGGCCAGGGGCTCTACGGGTCGATCTGTCGCGCGTGTCACGGCGTGGACCTGCGCGGTGGCGACATGGGTGGACCAAACCTGCTGCGGTCACAGGTGGCCTTGACCGACCAGGACGGTGAGGCGATCGGGGCCGTCATCCGGTCGGGCCGGCAGAATCCCGGCATGCCCGTGATGCCCCCCATGGACATGCCGGAGTCCGATCTCAAGGCCATCGCGGCCTATGTGCGCAGTGTCCTCGCCTCGGCTCGCGGTCAGGGCGCGCCGCCGGCCGGTCCCCCCATCGTCCTCAACATCGTCGTCGGCGACCCGCGGGCGGGGGAGGCGTACTTCAAGGCCACCTGCAGTACGTGCCATTCGGCGACGGGCGACCTGGCGGGACTGGCGACGCGCGTGAGCGATCCGATGGCGCTGCAAAACCTGTGGGTCGCCGGTGGCGGCGGCGGACGCGGCGGTCGAGGTGGCGCCGCCGCGGCGCCGGGTGCGCCCAATCGCCGCGAGGTGACGGTCACCGTCACGACGCCGACCGAGACGGTCACGGGCCGGCTCGTGCGGATCGACGACTTCCTGGTGATCACGGCGGGCGCGGATGGCTCGCAGCGCAGCTTCCGTCGCAACGGCGATGTCCCGAAGGTCGTGGTCAACGATCCGCTCGAGCCGCATCGCAAGCTGTTGTCGGTCTACACCGACAAGGACATGCACAACGTCACGGCGTATCTGGTGACCCTGAAATGACACTCAAGAAACTGGTTCTCACATCCCTATTGGTGGCGCCCGCCATGCTCGCGCAGCGCAGGCGCAGGCACCCGCGCCCGCCCAGCGCCCGGCGGTTGCGACCTCGCTGTTGCCGGCGACCGGGCTCGACCCGGCGACGATCGGCAAGCCGCTCAGCACGGACTGGCCGACGTATTCGGGCGATTACACCGGTCGGCGGTTCAGTGCGCTCAAGCAGGTGGACGTCACGACGGTCAAGAACCTGTCGCTGGCGTGGATTGCCCGCGTGAGCGGCGCGGTGCCGCCGGGCGCGGGCGTGCCGGGCGCAGGGGGGGCGGGCGCGGCCGGCGCTGGTGGCTTCGGGGGGGGACGCGGCGGCGGTGGCGCGGCAGCGCCGGTGATCATCGGCGGGGAGGGCAGCGGCGAGTTCGCGGCCGGGGCCACGCCGAACGTGAAGGGCGCGATCCTCCAGGTGAACGGCATCCTGTACGTCACCGCTCCAGACAACGTCTGGGCGCTCGACGCGCGCGATGGCCGCGAACTGTGGCGCTACTACTGGAAGACCAAGGGCGGCACGCACATCGGCAACCGCGGCGCGGCGATGTGGCACAACTATCTCTACTTCGAGACGCCGGACAACTATCTGGTGTCGCTCGACGCGCGCACCGGCAAGGAACGCTGGCACGTCGAGATCGCCTCGTTCGAGGAACAGTACTTCTCCACCATGGCGCCGATGGTCATCGACAACCACGTGATTGTCGGCACCGGCAACGATCTCGATCGCCCTGGGTTCGTGCAGTCGTTCGACCCGGAGACCGGCAAGCTGCAGTGGAAGTTCTACACCGTGCCGATGAACCCGGGCGATCCCGGTCTGGACACGTGGCCCAGCCTCGACGCGGCGCGCCACGGCGGTGGCCAGCACTGGATCCCTGGTGTCTACGACGCCGAGACAAAGCTCTATATCTTCGGCACGGGCAACCCGACGCCTGGCTACACGGGTCAGGGCCGGCGGGGCGACAACCTGTTCACGTGCTCGCTCGTGGCGATTCACGTGGATACCGGCAAGATGGCGTGGTATTTCCAGACCTCGCCGCACGACACCCACGACTGGGACTCGGCACAGACGCCGATCCTGATCGACGGCGTCATTGCGGGCCGCCCGCGCAAGCTCGTCTCCACGGCGGCGCGCAACGGCTACTTCTTCACCGTGGACCGCGTCACCGGCGAGCACGTCGTGACCACGAAGTACGGCAACACCACCAACTGGGCGCTGGGCATCCGGAAGAGCGGAGCTCCGGACCCGAATCCGCTGAAGGAAGCGATCATCCCTGGCTCGCTCGTTTCACCGGTCGAGGGCGGCGTCGTCAATTGGCAGCCTCCGGCGTTCTCGCCGATCACGGGGCTCTTCTATACGCAGGAGAACAACGGGTTCAACATCCTGTACCTCACCGATCCCGATCCGCGTGGATCGATGGGCCTCGGCGGCAAGGCGGTCGGACAGGTCGGCAACGCCGGCAACGCGCTGCAGGCCATCGACTACCGCACCGGCAAGCCCGGGTGGCGGCATGCGTGGCCGCAGGGCGGCGGTGGTGGTGCAGGCATGCTCGTCACGGCGGGGAACGTGCTGTTCACCGGTGATGGCAGCGGCAACTTCGTCGGATTCGATGCGGCGAAGGGCCGGCCAATCTGGCACAGCCGCATCGGCAACATCTCGAACGCGCCGCAGACGTACCTGCTGGACGGCAAGCAGTACGTGCTCGTCGCGATCGGCGATCAGGTGTTTGCCTTCGTGCTGAACTGAACGACAGGGAATGTGGTGATGTCTGATGTTTGATGTCTGATGTGAGAGCTCTTACATCACCACATCACCACATCACCACATCACTCACACTTGCACATCACCACATTCACCCGCGGGTTGCGACGATGAGGTCCTGCACCTGGACGCCGTCGGTGGACCAGCGGCCGTAGAAGACCGTCCCGATCTCGAGGCTGAGCTCCTCGAACTGTGCGCGCACGCGCGCCTCGTCGTGGGCTACGGCCCACTCCGGCCGATCCCCGTCCTCCACCAGGCAATGTCCCTTGTTGACGGTGAACCGGAACGCGCTCGTGCCGGCTGTGATGCCACGCCGCGTCTCGTCGTTGAGCAGGTAGAACGACGCGGCGACGCGGCCGCCCGGCTTCAGCACGCGAGCGACCTCCGCGAGGTAGTGCGCGGCATCCTCGTCGAGCAGGTGCGTGAAGACGGAGGCGAGGATGACGACGTCGAACGTCCGGTCGTCATAGGGAAATCGGTACTCGCCGGCGCGGGTGATGCCCTCGGGGTTGTAGGCGTCGTTGCGGACATCGGCGACCTGGAAGGTGAACTGCGGAAACGCCGGGGTGATGTGGTCGCGGCACCAGGCAACCTCTTCCGGCACGATATCGAAGCCTTCGTAGCGTCCTGCTGGCGACAGGTACGCGGTGAGGCCGACGGCGACGCGCCCCACGCCGCACCCGACATCCAGCACCGCCTGATCGGGCCGGAGCTCACACTCGGTCCGCAGGAAATCGACGAAGGCCCGGCCTGTCGCGCGATAGTCGCTGTCCGGATCGGTGGAGATGCGCAGCAGACTCCGCGGGGGCGTGAGGGGATCACGGCGGCCGGCCAGGATGTCGAGGCGATCGAGCGCCGCATAGTAGACGTGCGAGAGCGCCGGCCTGAATCGCTTTGGCGTGAGCGAGCGCGCGCTGCCTTCGAGCAGGGACTTCAGACCCATCGGAACTCCGTGCCACATGCTGCCTCACGGACTGGCCGCGAGGCGAGTCCTGTTTTCGAGACGCAGGCGCTGGTCGCCGTTGCCTTTGGCTGAGACGGCGCGACACAATGACGCGGTGGCAGGTTCGAAGGTCTACGGCGCCGCGTACCGGCGCGCGGTGGCGCGGCAACTGGCGATGCATGGCCAGGCCGGCGCGCACGCCGCCGTGGGCGGTCGCTTCGTCGAGGTCGGGGCGCTCGAGCGGCAGGCCGTGCTTGCCGAGGGACTTCCGGCCGACGGCCTGCTCGTCGATCTCGGCTGCGGTGCCGGACGGCTGGCCGCGGCGATGCGGGACCGGCCGGCGCTGCGGTATGTGGGCACGGATGTCTCGCCGCAGCTCCTCGAGCACGCGCGCCAGGCCACGCAGCGCGAGGACTGGCGGTTCGAGCTCGTCCAGGGGCCCGTCGTGCCCGTCGCCGACGGCGTGGCCGACGTCGTCGCCATGTTCTCCGTCATCACGCACCTGGCCGAGGTCGATGCGAGGGCCTATTTCGCGGAGATCGCCCGCATCCTGAAACCCAAGGGGGCAGCGGTCGTGTCTTTTCTCGACCCGTCAGTCCCGGAGCACCGGCGCCAGATTCGACCGGGCTGGATCGAGGCGATTGTCACGCGCATTGCGTGGGCGCCCAACGTGGCCACTCCGGTCGAGACCCTGCGGGCCTGGGCGAAGGGCGCGGGCCTGCGCGTGGCACGCGTCGAATCACCAGCGCCGATCGGCCAGTCGATCATCGTGCTCAAGCGCGAACCGTAGCCCGTAGCCCGTAGCCCGTAGCCCGTAGCCCGTAGCCCGTGGCCCGTGGGCTGTAGGCTGTAGGCTGTATCCCGTATGACGCTCGCTCGTCCGGCTGCCGCCGTCAACTCTCCTGCCCAAGTCCTGTTCGCCAGTCTCATCGGCACGACCATCGAGTTCTTCGACTTCTACATCTACGCCACGGCGGCGGTGCTCGTCTTTCCCAGGCTGTTCTTCCCGACGTCGGATCCGACCGCGTCCAACCTGGCGTCGCTGGCGACCTTCGCGATTGCCTTCTTTGCGCGGCCCCTGGGGTCGGCGCTGTTCGGCCACTTCGGCGACCGCGTCGGCCGAAAGACGACGCTCGTCGCGGCGCTCCTGACGATGGGCATCTCGACCGTCGTGATCGGTCTGCTGCCGACCTATGCCTCGATCGGCGTCGCGGCGCCGATCCTGCTCGCGTTGTGCCGGTTTGGCCAAGGCCTTGGGCTCGGCGGCGAGTGGGGCGGAGCAGTGTTGCTGGCGGTGGAGAACGCGCCGCCAGGCAAGCGGGCGTGGTACGGGATGTTCCCGCAACTGGGCGCGCCGATCGGCTTCTTCTTCTCAGGCGGCATCTTCCTCGTGTTGTCGAAGTGGCTGACCGACGCCCAGTTCTTCTGCGTACGGCTGGCGTATCCCCTTCCTTGCGAGCGCCGTCCTGGTGCTGGTGGGCCTGTACGTGCGGCTGACGATCACCGAGACGCCGGCGTTCACCGAAGCCTTGGCGCGGCGAGAGCGCGTCGAGGTCCCGATGTTCGTCGTCTTTCGACACTACCCGCGGCAGTTGCTGCTCGGCATGGCGGCCGCGCTCGCCACGTTCGTGCTGTTCTATCTGATGACGGTCTTCGCGCTCTCGTGGGCGACCACGCGACTCGGCTACTCGCGGCAGGACTTCCTGCTCATCCAGCTCTTCGGCGTGTCTGTTCTTTGCGGTCACGATTCCGGTGTCGGCGCGTCTATGCGGACAGCCACGGGCGCCGCAGGACGCTGCTCGTCGTCTCGGCGGCGATCGCGGCGTTCGGCTTCGTCTTCGCGCCGCTGTTCGTCTCGGGCACGATCGGCGCCGTTGTCTTCCTGACGATCGGCCTGGCCCTGATGGGCCTGACCTATGGTCCGATCGGCACGATCCTGTCGGAGCTCTTCCCGACATCGGTCCGCTACACCGGCAGTTCACTCACGTTCAACGGCGCGGGGATCTTCGGCGCGTCCCTGGCGCCGTACATCGCGACCGAACTGGCGACGCGCTTTGGCCTGCAGGCCGTCGGCTACTACCTCACGGGCGCGGCGGTCATCTCGTTCATTGCGCTCCTGGGCATTCACGAGACAAAGGACAAGGGACTGTAGGGAGTGGCGCATGAGGTGCAGGGACTGGCGCTGAAGTGCTGGAGCGAAAGGCACGGCAGGCGCTGGCGATGACGCTGAAGTGCGCGAGTGAAACGCCCTGGAAGTGCTGGAGTGAAGGGCGCGGGACGTGCGGGCGCTGACGCTGAAGTGCGGGAGTGAAGGGCACCGGAAGTGCTGGCGATGACGCCGCGGTGCTTGAATCTGACTCACAGGTGCTGGAACGGACGCAGGAGTGCTCCCCTGTGCGCGAGGTACTCGACCTGACGCTGGAGCCTACTCGGTCTCCCGGCGTGGCCGCATTTCGCGCCCCGTGGGGTCTGTCTCGAGGACTGATTCGTGGAGGCCCTCGATGCTCATGAGGACCTCGCCCTCTTCTCCGACCTGCACGAGCGCCCACACGAGATGCGAGACCTCTGGTTCGACGTCACCTGGGTCCTCCAGCAGGTAGCAAAGCGCCGAAAGCAGCTGGACCTGCATGCCTCGGACTAGGTCCGTGAGCTCACCGTCGGTCGCACCTTTCTCGCGCAGTCTCGTCAGGGCGTGACCGACTCCAGCGAAGGGCTCGTCCGCGTAGACCCGAGCTCTCGCGATGGCTTCAGAAATCCACGTCGGGTTGGATTCGTCGATGACCTGCCGCCACGCCTGTCGGAGGAACAGATACCTGGCGAGCTGGGGAATGCCCTCTTGGACTTCCGAGGCGGCCCAGCCGTCCGGATTGGGCGCGCCGAGTCTTCGGAACAATGACGCAAGTTGTTCCTGGTTCAACGAAGGACTCCTCTGCCAATGTGGGAATTCAGGACCCCGCGCCTCCGCAGGAGTCCCGGCGCTGACAGTTCCAGCACTTCAAGCGCCGTTCCACTCATGCACCTGAGCGTCAGCGGCAGCACCTCGTGCGCCCTTCACGTCCGCACTTCAGCGCCAGCTCCCGCACCTCATGTGCCCTTCACTCCCGCACATCGCCGCCGGCACAAGCATGTGCCACCCGGCGTCTAAGCGAACGCCGCCCCGACCTGGATCTTCCTGATGCGGCTCCACGGGCAGCCGTGCGAGATGCTGTTGGTCTGCGTCGGCTGGCCCTTGGCGTCGCCGCCCGTGCCGTGCATCACCCATTCGTCCTTGCCGGTGACGCCGTCGAGGTTGGCGAAGAAGTCCGTCGTGATGGCGTTGTAGGTGACGTCGGTGACCATGCGGGTCACCTTGCCGTTCTTGATCTCCCAGAACGCGTTGCCGCCGAACTGGCCGTTGTAGCGCTGCTGATCGATCGAGTAGCTGCCGCGGCCGTCGATGATCACGCCGTCGCGCACGTCCCGGATGAGGTCCGCGCGCGTCGGGGAGCCCGCGCCGCCGGGCAGCATGTGGATGTTCGGCATGCGCAGGAACGGGTAGTCGCGCCACGTCGTCGCGAAGGTGCAGCCGCGGCTTTCCTTCTCGCCGATGTAGTGCGCCGTCTCGCGATTGCTCTGCAGCCCCACGAGCACGCCGTCCTTGACGATGTCGAACTCGGTGTTCTTGACGCCGTCGTCGTCGAACCCGCAGCTGCCGAGGCCGCGGTCGATCTTGCTCGCGCGGACGTTGAACAGCTTCGAGCCGTACTTGAGCTTGCCGACGTCGCTGACCTTGATGAAGCTGGTGCCGGCGTAGTTGGCCTCGTAGCCCATGACGCGATCGAGTTCGGTCGGATGCGCGACGATCTCGTGCAGCGTCAGCATCATGTGCGACGGCGAGAGGATCAGGTCCTTGATGCCCGCGCCGAGCGGCTTGGCGGTGCAGTACTCGACCGCCTCGCCCGCGACCCGTTCGGCCGCCGCGAGGAGGTCGCGACTCCTCGGCGATCTCGAAGCCGCCCGTGCCCGCCGCGCCGGGATAGGTGCGCGACCGTGAGACGCCGTCGACCGTGGCCGAGACGTTGAGACTTCGGCGACGTCGTGAAGATGTCCTGCTCGATGAACGAGCCTTCCGTGGACGCGAAGTACTTCCAGTCGTAGCCGAACTGCACAGAGGCCGTCACGTTGGTCACGCCGGTGACCTTGCTCGCCTTGTCCACGATGGCCTGCGCCCAGGCCTGCTTGTCGGCCGCCGAGATCGTCGTCGGATCCTTGACCATCGGCGTGCGGTAGTTCTCGACGTACGCGGGCACCGGCGCCAGCCGGACGTCGGTCTTCTTCGCGATGGCGCTGGCCTTGGCGACCTCGACCGCGAGGCGCGTGATCCGCCGGATCTCGTCCTCGGTCACGATCGGGCTGCTCGCAAAGCCCCAGACGCCGCTGTGAATGACGCGCACGCCGAAGCCGCCGGCCTGCCGGTCTGCATCCGTCGGGATGCCCGCCGCGCCACCACGGCCGCCGCGCCCGCCGCCGGCGAATCCCCCGCCGCCGCCCCGGCCGCCGCCACCGCCGCGACCTCCGCCGCCGCCGCGACCAGCAAGGCCCGCCGCATCACCGCCGGCGCCGCCACGGCCCGGGTTGTTCGAGAAGTTCGCGTTGCCGCCGGGGATGTTCGACGACATCGTGAAGCGCACGTCACCGTAGCTGCAGCCGGCCGTCTTGCACTCGGCCAGGACGATGTCGGCGAGGCCCTTGAACTTGCTCTCCATCACCCGGCCGCGCGGCGACTGCGCCAGCAGGTTCGCGATCCAGTCGTGCGACGCGACGCCGACGCCGGCGATGCCGGCGATCTTCAGAAACTGACGACGGGAATTGTCCATGAGTCTAGGGCCTTGTCTAGTACCGACGATTGTCCAGGGGGTCGGGTCTGGCTTACGCCTTCAAGACCCGACCCCGTGTCGGCGCGGAAGCGCGGGTCTGGCTCGCGCCAACCAAGACCCGACCCCATTACTGATACGCCGCGCCGACCATCATCTTGCGGATACGAACCCAGGGGGCGCCGTGCGAGACGCTCTGGCTCTGGGTCGGCTGGCCCTTGGCGTCGCCGCCGAGGCCGAACTGCTGCCAGCTCTCGGGACCGCTGATGGCGTCCATGTTGCCCCAGAAGTCCGTGGTGATGGCGTTGTAGGTCACGTTGGTGACGGCACGCACCTTCTTGCCGTTCTTGATCTCCCAGAACGCGCCGCCGCCGAACTGGCCGTTGTAGCGCTGCTGGTCGATCGAGAAGCTGCCGCTGCCTTCGATGAGCACGCCGTCGCTGGTGTCGGCGATGATCTGCTCCGGCGTCGGCGATCCCGGCGGTCCTGGATCGAGGTGCACGTTGGCCATGCGCAGGAACGGGTAGTCCCGCCATGTGGTGGCCTGGGTGCAGCCCTGGCTCTCCTTCGCGCCGATGTAGTGCGCGGTCTCGCGGTTGGTCTGGAGACCCACCAGAATGCCGTCCCGCACGATCGGAAACTGCGTCGTCTTCACGCCGTCATCGTCGTAGCCGATGGTGGCCCGGCCGCCGGGCTTCACCTTGTCGCCGGTGATGTTGAAGAGCTTGGAGCCGTACTTCAGCTTGCCAATGTCGCTGACCTTGCAGAAGCTCGTCCCGGCGTAGTTGGCCTCGTATCCGACCACGCGGTCGAGTTCGGTGGCGATGGCCGACGATCTCGTGGATCGTCAGCGCGAGGTGCGACGGCGTCAGGACGAGATCCTTCACGCCGGGCGTGATCGGCTTGGCCGCCGCAATCTCGATGGCCTCCTCGACGATCTGGTCCACGCTCGACCGCATGCGTGCGAGCTCCATCAGTTCCCAGCCGCCGGTGCCGCCTGGCATGCTGAGCGACCGACTGCGCGTGACGTCGCCACGCCGGGCCGTCACGGTGAAGCTCGGGTTGGTGGTGAAGAGATCCTGTTCGATGTAGGAGCCCTCGGTGGAGGCGAAGTACTTCCACTCGGTGTTGAAGTTCGCCGACGCCGTGACGCTCACGACATCCTTCTGCGTGATCGCCGCATCCACGATGGCCTGCAGCGCCTGACGCTGTGCGTCAGCCGACATCGTGGTCGGATCGGTCTGCATCTCGGTGCGCCAATAGACCTGGTAGGACGGCACCGGCGCGAGCCGCACATCGGTCTTCTTCGCGATCGCGCTGGCCTTGGCCACTTCCGTCGCCAGGCGACTGATGCGCCGGATCTCGTCCTCGGTGACGATCGGACTGCTGGCGAAGCCCCAGACACCGCTGTGAATCACGCGGACGCCGAACCCGGCGGCGCGTGGTGTTCCGTCGGCCTCGTTCGGTGCGCCGATGGGGCCGCCGCCACCCCGGCCACCAAACCCGCCGCCGCCGCGTCCACCCCCGCCGCCGCGCCCACCGCCACCACCCGCGCCACGTCCACCGCCGCGTCCACCGGCCGCGTCAGCGGCGGCCGCATCGTTGGTCGCACTGGCGGTGACGCCCGGCAGCCCCATCGTGCGTGTGAAGCGGATGTCCGCGTAGGAGCATCCGCCGCGTCGCGCTTCGTCGAGCGCGATGTCGGACAGGCCCTTGAACTTCGACTGCAGCGCGCGCCCCGGGGACTGCGCGAGCAGGTCGGCGACGATGTCGCTCGAGACGAGCGCGAGGCCGCTCGCGCTCACCGTCTTGATGAAATTGCGTCGGGTGAAATTCATGAGGTCCCCTCTCGTTCAGATGGCCGGAGAGACGGACGTCATGTAGAAGTCCTCGATGCGGACCGGGGGAATCAGACCCGTGCCGCCGCCGTCGTAGGACTCGCCCATGTGCATCGGCACCGGCTTTCCGACGAGCGACACGTTGTTGTAGGCGACGAGCGGCGACATGTTCCAGCGGAAGTTCTGCACCGGTCCGGCGATCTCGCCGTTCTCGATCAGGAACAGCCCGTCGCGCGTCATGCCCGTGTTCAGCAGCGGCTGGCCTTCGGCAGGGACGCCGCGGATGTACCAGAAGAAGGTCACGAGCAGGCCGCGGCGCGTCTGCTTGATCATGTCTTCGATCGACAGGTTGCTGCCGCCCATCACCAGGCTCATGTTGACGTTGGCGGGCTGCCCCTGCGCGAAGTTACGCAGCACGCCGTTCTCGACCCACGTCACGGGCGCGGCCGGCCGGTTGTCCTGGAGCATCGGTGTCTGCCGCAGGATCGGGTTGCCGACGTCGCTCTTGAGCGAGAAGAGGTCGCTGAAGATCTTGTCGCCGGGCTTCTTGCCGGCCATGAAGCCGCCAGCTCCTCCACCAAAGCCCCCGCCGCCCCCGCCGCCACCTGGACCGCCGCCGGGCCCACCGCCGGGCGCGCCGCCCGGTGCGCCCTGACCGCCGCCCGGAGGGGCGTTGAAGATGCCCGTCATCAGCGACAGCAGTCGCGCGTTGGCGCGCGGTTCGAGGATGACCGTGTAGCGTCCGGGTTCGAGCTTCTTCGCACGACGGCTCTTCACGGCCTTGTCGGAGGCGACCTCCGTCAGCCCCGTGGCGTCGATCATGCTGACGTCCTTGATGCCCGTGATGCCCGCCCAGCCCGACCCGCTGCCGTCCTTCATGCGACACGTGAGGATGAAGCCCGTCTCGGCCGACCGGTAGTAGGCAAACAGGCCCTTCGTGTTGGCCGTGCAGGTGGTCTGGTCCGTCTTCGGGATGTACCCGGAGCCATCGACGTTCTTCTTGTCGCAGATGTCGATGCTCTGCTTGACCATCATCGCCCGCTCGCGCGGACCGAAGTTGATGCCGCTCGGGAGCGCGCCTTCAACCGGGATGTAGGTCTGCGCGCCGAGCAACTCGGGCAGGTTCGGCGTGTCCGGGCGGTCCTTGACCGCGGCCATCGCCTCATCGACCGCGGCCTGCAATCCCTGATCGCTGAAATCACGCGTCGAGGACGTCGCCGTCTTCTGGCCCATCCTGACCGCGATGCTCAGGGTGCGATCGAACTGCACGAGGTTGGTCGTGATGCTCGAGTTGGCCCACCGGGTGCCCGATCGTTCGGAAGCGTTGACGTCCACTTCGACGGCGTCGGCGCCCTTGGCCATGTTGAAGATCTTGTCGGTGATGGTTTTGACTTCGTCGCGGGAATACATACGCGAGGAGCGTATGAGTCGGCGTTTGACGTGTCAAGGGCGATCGGCCCGTTTGCCGTGATCTACGGCCGTCTATCGTAGGTCCGCGCGTCGGCGCAGCCACCACTCCGCGCCGAGCGCGCCGGCCAGCGCCACGATCCACCAGCCCGACCGCAGCGGCCACCACGGCGCGCGGCGATGCTCGGGGAGGAGTGTCTCGCCCAACGCGAGTTCGAGGCCCGTCAGATCGGCCTCCGCGAAGACCCGGCCTCCTCGAGTGGCGACCCATGCGGCAAGGACATCGCGTTCATCGGGCTGAGGAGTCTGAACGCGAGAGGCGACGACCACGTGGGCAGACCCGCGTGTCGAACCTGCCTCGGCGGCGACCGTGTAGGTCCCCGGCTCATGCGCCACGAACTCACCGGCGAAGTGGCCAGGGAGGCCTGAGGGCCACACGCGCAGTGGCACCGCGCCGGAGCCACCCGGCTCGGGCGCCGGCACGTCAGGCGCCGCCGATGGCGGCCCGGCACGCCCGGGACCGGTAGTCGTGACGCGGAGGGTGACCGTGCCGGTCGCAGGCGGATTGGTTGCCACCCGACGAATCGTGAAGTGCACAGTCGTGCGATCGCCTGGCGCGAGCAGCGCGGCGGCTGGCTCGACGGTCAACGAGGCCGGAGAGGCGGCGGAGGCCGTGGCCAGGGTGTCGCGCCAGAACGTGTCGAACGCCGACGTGTCCGGCACGCCGCGATAGCGCCACGCATCGACCAGGCCGCTGAC
Source organism: uncultured Acidobacteriota bacterium (assembly GCA_963738485.1). Lineage (GTDB taxonomy): Bacteria > Acidobacteriota > Vicinamibacteria > Vicinamibacterales > SCN-69-37 > CAVTWK01. The sequence goes on along the minus strand of CAVTWK010000001.1, from coordinate 1,135,291 downwards.
GATGACGCGCCCGGCGCCGGTTGGCACTTCGAAGGCGACTGGCCGACGCGCGCCGGCAATCACCGCGTGGGCCAACGCTCGTCCGCCAACCGGCACGCGGTACGGCCGACAGCACTTCCGTCGCTTCCAGTCGCGGCTGGTCCGGGATGGCGGATTCGACGACCGTCGGCGTGGGCGTCGTCGATGACGTCCAACTCGTCGCGCCGGTCAGGCCGGCGAGCGCGCCTGTGACGGGTTCGTCGAGGAGCACGACGACCGCGCCGCCCCGGTACCGGGCAAAGGCCTCGAGCGACTGCACGTCGCCCGGCGTCAGCACAGCGGGTGCGCCCACCACCACCGCGTCGAATCCCTCGAGTTGGTCCTCGTCGCGAAGGGTCGAGGGCACCTCCCCGCGCTCGACGGCCAGTCCCGTTGACGTCTGCGTCCGCGACCGCACCGAGAATCGCGGGTCGCGTTCGAGGGCACGCCGCACGAACGTGGACGCCCACGAAGGGCGCCGGTCGTAGAAGAGCACCCGCCAGGCGCGCTCGACGACGTCGATGGCGACGTCCGCATCGGCGCGCGCGCGTGCGTCGTCGGTCATGGCGGCCGAGACAGAAACCACCGACGCGCCGCGCGACACCGGCACGAAGTCGAGCGACAGCGAGACGATCTCGTCGGCAGAGGCGACGGTCCGCTCTGCTCGATCGAGGACCGCCTGACCCTGCCGCAATTGCACGGCGACCCTCCGTCCTGCCGCCCCACGCACGCGGACGCGCGCCTGGACTGGCGCTCGCGACGCGAACGGCGTCTCACGGGGCGCGTCGATCGAGACGATGGACACCGACGGACCGGTGTCGGCAGGCGTGAGGACGAACGCTGGCCCCGCGATCGTCGCCGCGGACGCTGGCAGCCGGCTTCCGACGACGACGGTTGCCGCCGCTCCGGGCATCACGCGGTCAACGACGTCGTAGCGCACCGCCAGGCGTCGGGCGACGTCGTCTCGCGTCGCACCTTCGTGATCGGCCGACGCAGGTGCGACGACCGCGACCGTGTGCCTGACGGCGCGCTCAGCCGTCACCGCGGGATCGATGACGCCGACGACGGCGATGGCGATCGCCGCCGCGCGAAGCCAACCCGTCGCGCTCGCGACGTTCACCGGCCGCCCCGCTTGCGCTCCGCATCGGCAATCGCGCCCGCCAGCCGATGCGCGCGCGCGTCTTCGGTCACGGGCGAGCCCGCCGGCATCGCGGCGCGGACGACGGCGGCCAGCGCGGTGACGGCGGCGTCGAGCGGCGGCGAGACGCGGGCCGGCGCGTGGCTCGTCATCGCGGCGGCCGCCTCCGACAACCGCGTCGCGATTTGCCGCATGACGTCGGACCCCGGCTCCAGCCGCAGCAGCGCATCGCCCACCGTGACGGCCACGGCTGCGTCGTCTCTCGAGTAGGTGGGACGGCCCGCCAGTGCGGCGATCGCGCCGAGGCTGCGACGCAGCGTGGCCAGGCGCGGATCGTCGGGGGCCGAATCTGCCGCTCGTCGATCGCGCTCCGCGCCCGCGAGCGTGCCGGTCAGGCGGCGCGTCATGTCGAGCCGCTCACGCGTCGCCAGGGCACGCAGCAGGTACCGGCTCTTCGAGAAGGCGCGCTGCAGGGCATCGAGCGCGGCCTTCTCCGCTTTGAGCGCGCCCGCCAGCTCTGGGGTCGCGAGCAGCGCCGCAGCCTCGCTCATGCGGCGCGTCGCGGTGATCAGCTCGATGCGCCCCTGGTTGCGGGCCCGTCCCGCCAGCAGGTCCGCTTCGCCGTGCGCTTCGGCTTCTTCGTTGAGGTCGCCGTGCGCGTCCACGCCTTCGGCCTCGAGTTCGCCGCCCATCATGAAGATGAACTCCGCGCGCACCGAGCGCTGTTCGGCCGCGATGCCGCGCGCTTGATCGGCGAAGTCCTCGGCGGAGAGCGACGCCCGGCTCGCGATGAGACGCTCGGTCTTCACGATCACCATCCGTTGGCTGATCGCGTAGCGATCCGTCTGGTCATCCACCGCGAACCCCTCGGCGGCCACCGATCCTGGCGCGGCCACCTCCAGGATGAACGCGTCGGATTCGACCGGTACCGCACCGGGCCGCCGGTCAGTGGCTGCGGCGCGATAGACGACCATGTCACCGGGCTCGAGGGCCAAGCTCGCGAGCGACCAGCGCGCGCGGCCCGTCCATTCGCGATCGTTCGTGCGTGTGAACGTGAGTGGCACCTCACCGCGCACGAACTCGAAGTTCTCGCCCGAGCCGGTGACCTTCGTGTACGCGAGCCGCAGGCTGTCGAGGCCGAGGTCGTCAGCGGCGGTGACGCCGACCTCGAGTTGGCGATTGCCGTCCGCGACGAGCAGGTCGTGCCCTGGCGCCGTCACCCGCACGATCGGGGACTGGTCGGGCACGACCGTCAGGCCCACCAGGCGCCGCGGCCCTGCTTCGCCATCCGAACCCGCGGGCACGAACGACAGGAAGCCGTCGCCGGTGGCCGTGAGCGCGCCCGCGAACTGGCCAGGCGCACCCGACGTGAGCGACGCAGTCCCAGACACCGTCTCGAACCTCACGGCCGGTGCCGTCGCCGCGACGCTCAAGGCAAGCTGGCTTCCGGCGAGGACGGACAGCGTGGTCGGGTCCCGATGCGTTTCCGCAGGACGCCCCGAGTAGGCCGGCGGCGTGACCACGATCTCGATCCGCGAGATCGCCGGCGCCCCGATCGAAACGAGGCCGGCGAGCGAGGCGCGCGTCTCGTGCGTCGCGGATCGCGCAACGAAGGCGAGCAGCGCAGCGGCCCCGAGGCAGAGGGCCGCCGATCGTCCGAGGGGAAAGGTGCGCGCCGCGGCGTGCCGCGTCAGGTGCGTCGCCGCATCGGCGCAGATGCGTGTGCCGATGTCGTCGCGCAGCCCTTCAGGCCGTTCGAGGATCTGCGCGGCCGTGACGACGACGTTACGGCAGTCGGGCACCACGGACTCGAAGCGGGCGGCCGCGGCCCTCCGACTGCGAGGCGCCCGCAGGATCGCGCGCGCGATCGCGGCGACGGCGAGGGCCGTCGCCGCCGTGGTGGTTGCGGCCACCGGCCATCGGGCGAGCCAGCCGATCAGCACGACGAGGGCGGCCAGCACGAGTCCGAGCGACGCCCCGCGCACTGCGGCAACTAGCACGAGCCGCCGCGCGAGACGCGTCAGGCCGGCGTTGACCGCGGACGCTTCAGGCCACACGGTCACGACGTCCCTCCTCGCCAGTCATCACGGCGGCCACAGGCGCCCGGCGCACCCACGTCTCGAGACCGAGCAGGATCAGGTACTCCCGCCCACAGCCAGCGGCCGTCTGAGCGGGTGCGGTCGGCGACCGGCGAGATGGGCGCTGCCGAGGGCTCACGCTGCCAGGACGCGAGGGCGTCAATCGGAATCAGGCCCGGGTCGAGTTCCGCCATGGGCGTGGCGGCAGACGCGGCCTGTGACGCGGTGGCGAGGAGCGAGGCCAGCAGCGTCGATCGCGCATCGACGCCGGCGAAGAGCACGAGCCGCGCGGAGCCGTCCACATCCTCGGACGCGGCCGAGACCAGCACCGCGCCGTTCGCGTGGCGCACGACCGGGCTCGCGGACGCGGGTGCCTGAGGCATCGCTGTGCCGACGCTGTCGCGCGCCAGTGCGGCGATCGTCGGGTCTGCGGTGACCGCGCGCACGACGTCGAACATCCATGGCACGGCAAGGGGCTGCACACGACGCGCGAGCGCGGCACGCTCGGGTGCGCTGTCGAGGACCAGGACCACTCGACGCGATCCGTCGCCGACGAGCAGGCCATCCGTGCGCGCGGCCTCGACGGCCGCTTCGGCGGCGGGGCGGTCGGCGTCTCCAGCCACCACCGTCACGACGGATGCGGTGGCCGGCACCGATGCGGGCCGCCAGGACGCGGTCGTCGCCTCTCGATCGACCTGCAGCCGCAGTTCAATCAGGCCGGTCGGGCCTTCGACGACGGCCGCGGGGGACGCCGACGAAGAGCCAGCGATGCGATCCAGCACGAGCCCGACATGAGGGGCCAGGGTCGCGACGTCCTCGCCCGTGAGCGTGCCCGACTGAAAATCAGAGACGATCGCCAGCTCGTCGAGGCCGGGCTGGGTGGTCAGCCACGCGACGGCGCCATCAAGTGCGTCGCGCACGGCCGCCGTCTCGATCACGCGGCTCGACGAAGCTTCGCCGGCAAGGGCGGTCGCCTGCACTCGGGCCACGGCGATCGCAGGTTGCCCGAACTGCGTCGGCCTGTTCATGCTCGCGCTCGTATCGACGATGACGACGCGCGCACGCGCGTCGCTGGCATCGCCGCCGCGGAGAAAGGCGGGCTGCGCGAGCGCCGCGACGGCGAGCAGCAGGATCGCCATGCGGACGAGCATCAGCGGGATGTCGTTCAGCCGATGCCGGCGCGCTGGCACCAATCGCGATTCAGTGACGAATCGCAGCGTCGGAAATGCCAGCGGCGCCGGCCGCCGCCGGCCGATCAGGTGCACCAGCAACGGCACGGCCAGCGTCAGCAGGCCCGCCCACGCCCAAGGGTTGCTCCAGATCATCGGTCGCCGGCTCCGGTGCGTTCGGCGTCGCCCTGTCCCGCGCCACGGCGCACCAGAAACGCGCGCAGTGTCTGGGCCGGCGTGACATCGGTCGGCATCAGCGCGTAGTCGCGGCCGTCGCGCCGCGCCTCACGCCGACAGCGTTCGAGGAACTCGGCGACCCCGGCGCGATAGCTCGCGGCGACGCCTTCCGCGCCGACGATCCGGCGGACACCGGTTTCGAGGTCCTCGAGATCGAGGTCCCCCGTGTACGGGAACGTGATCTCGGGACGCGAGAGGATCTGCAGCATCGCGACGTCGTGTCCACGACGCCGGGCGCGCCGAAGCTCGCGTGCCGTGGCCTCTTCCGCGTCGTAGAAATCAGAGAGGACGACGAGTAGCCCTCGGCGCGACAGCAGCTCCGCACTGCGGGCGATGACGCGCTGCGGCTCCCACGTTCCCGAGGCCTCGATCTTCGACAACTCTGCGAGGAGCGTCCGCAGATGAGGGCGTCCGCCCTTCGGCGGCAGGTAGCGCAACGCGCCCCCCTGCATCGTCATCATCCCGACCGCGTCGCCCTGCTCGACGATCGAAGTAGGCCAACGCGGCGGCGACCACCACGGCGTAGCGCAGCTTGCTGACATCGCCCTCGGGGAATCCCATCGACGCACTCGCGTCGAGCGCGAGGATGACGCCCATGTTCGTCGTCTCGCGGTACTGGCGGGTGTAGAGGCGATCGGTGCGGGCCAGGACCTTCCAGTCGAGATGCTTCAGGTCGTCGCCGACGCGGTAGGGGCGGTGCTGGCTGAACTCGGCGGTGAAGCCGTGCAGCGGACTTCGATGATGCCCCGTACGCATGCCTTCGACGACGAGCCGCGCCGCCAGCTCCAGGTCATCGATCGCGGCGACGACACGCGGCGTGAGCAGCGACACGTGGTCACGATACCAGAGGCGGCCGCTCGATGATGCGCCGCCACAGGTCGCTCATGAGCACGTCCTCTGGATCGAGCCGGGCCTTGAGCGCGAGGAACGCGTCGATGCGTTCGCGACCGAAGGCGCGAAGGACGTCAGCGGGGCGAAGGACCGCGTCCTTGGCGAAGTAGAACCGCCCGCCCACATCCACGACGATCTGCGTGAGGGCGTCGGTCAGCTTCCAGAGATCCTCGCGCCGATGACCGACGCGGAAGTCGAGCGCGAGGGACCATCCGTCAACGGCATGCGAGAGGAGGAACCGATCCGGACGGTGGCGCTTGAGGACTCCGAGATACGGCGGGAGAGCGGCCACGTGACACCGTCGCAGCAAGGCCGACAATGTCTCTCGCGCCGCCGCGTCTGGAATGAACGCCTGGTATTGGATGAAGCCGGAGGGCCCGTACGCCAGTCGCCAGTCCGGCACGTAGTCGAGCAGGAACGCGAAGGCCACGTGCGACTGGCGATATTCGCGCCCGTGCTCGCGGCGTCCCCCGAGATAGCGCGCCGCGTTGATGGCGCGCACGCCGGCATCGAACATGAACGGACGCATCAGCCGCCACAGGTGCTTGTGGGGAACGCCGTACAGCGACGAGGGCAGATCCTGCCGTGCCGGATTGAGTGACGCGGTCGCGTCGGGGACATCGGAGGCCGGCACGTAGCGCGCGCGGTGGATGATGCCGCGGCCGAGCGCGCGCCCGGTGGCCAGTCCATCGACCCAGCCGACCGAGTAGTCGCTGGTCGGCAAGCCGGCAGCGAAGTCCTCGAGCATCGCGTCGATGGAGGGCGCAGTCGCCACCTGCACGTTGAGCAGGCCCGTTTCGACGCGCTCGAGCTTCAGGCGCACGCGTGTCATCGCGCCGAGCATGCCGAGGCCGCCGATCGCGCCGAAGAAGATGTCGGCGTTCACGGTCGGGCTGCACGTGAGCAGATCGCCCCCGGGCGTGAGCAGCTCGAAACTCTCGACGTGGTCCCCGAACGGCCCGGCGCGGTAGTTGTTCTTGCCGTGCACGTTCATCGCCAGGCAGCCGCCAGCGGTCGGACGCATGGTGCCGGGCACGACGGCGGGCCAGTAGCCATCGGCCAGCGTGTGGCGCCACAGGGTCTCGATCGTGACGCCGGGGTCGAGGTCGATCAGGCCCGTGGATGGGTCCCAGCTTCGGATCTGCCGCAGCCGCTGGAGGTCGATGATGAGGCCATCGCGGTTGACGACCGCATCGCCGTAGCTCCGGCCCGCGCCGCGGAACGTCACGTGGAGCTTCTCGCGCCGGGCCTGACTCACGATCTCCGCGAGGTGCTCGACCGACTCCGGGGCGATGTAGCGGGCGGCCCCGCGCGTGGCGCCGCCAAACCCGTCGAGGACACGCCACGGCGCCGTGGCCCGCAGCGAGGTGCTCCGCGGACGCGCCATCAGAAGTTCAGCCGGCGGAAGACGACCGACGGAATCGCGCGGATGATCGCCATCACCAGCCGCCAGCGCGCCGGCACGAACCCGGCGGCGCTCGTACCGCGGCGGGTGAGTGCCAGGATCGATCGTGCGGCCTCGTCGGCCGAGATGAGCCAGAAGAGGCCCGGTACGCCGCGGGTCATCTCCGTGTCCACGAATCCGGGCTTCACCGTCACGACGTTCACGCCGTAGCGGCTGCACCGGTTGCGCAGCGCCTCCAGGTACGTCGTCAGGCCCGCCTTGGTCGCGCAGTATGCGGGGTTCTTGCGCCGGCCGCGTTCGCCGGCCACGCTGGAGATGCCGACAATCGAGCCGGCTCGCGCCGCCTCGAACCGGGCCGCCGCGAGGTTCATCCACGCCATCGGCGCCAGCAGGTTCACCTCGACCATCGCGCGGTCCTTCACGAACGCGTATTCGTGCTCCTCGATCGAGGGCATGGCGCCAGCGCAGTAGAAGACCGCGTCGAGGCCGTCGAGGTCCGCGACGATCCGCTCGAAGAGTGCCGGCACCTCGTCGACGTCCGCCGTGTCGAAGGCGTAGGTCCGCACCCGGTCGCCGAGCGGCGCGGCCATGGCGGAGAGCGCATCGGCCCGGCGGGCGACGGCGGCCACACGGGCACCGTCCGCGGCCAGGGCCCGCGTGAGAGCAGCGCCCATCCCGGACGAGGCGCCGACGACGACAACACGGTGGAGGGCAACGGCCATCGGGCGACAGATGATGCTACCAGAGGCCCGGACGTCGCAGTGCCGCGTCCGCCTTGCGCCGTGGGCCGCCTGGGCCGTGAGACACTGGCGCGTCATGGTGGGGCACGGACCGATTCTCGTGACCGGCGGCGCCGGGTTCATCGGCAGCTCGCTCATCGCCGCGCTCAACGAGCGCGGCCTCGATCAGATTCTGGTGGCCGACGTCCTCGATCGGTCCGAGAAGTGGCGCAATCTGGCGCCGCTCCGGTTCGACGATTACCTGCCAGCCGAGAGCCTGCTCGACCGCGTGGCGGCCGGCCGGCTCGACCACGTGCGGACGGTGTTCCATCTCGGCGCCTGTTCGTCGACCACCGAGACGGACGCCGCCTATCTGATGCGGAACAACTTCGAGTACACGAAGACGCTGGCCGAATGGGCGCTGAGGAAGTCCGTACGCGTTTCTTTACGCTTCGTCCGCGGCGACCTACGGCGCGCTCGAGGGGGAACTGGCCGAGGACGTCGACCTGGCCTCGCTTCGGCCGCTCAACATGTACGGCTACTCGAAGCACCTCTTCGACGTGCACGCGGCCCGGCGCGGGTATGCGTCACGCATCGCCGGTCTCAAGTACTTCAACGTCTTCGGCCCGAACGAGTACCACAAGGGCGACATGCGCAGCATGGTGCACAAGGCGTACGAGCAGGTGGCGGCGACGGGGCGCGTGAAGCTGTTTCGCAGCGATCGCCCGGGCGTGGCCGACGGCGAGCAGCGGCGCGATTTTGTCTACGTGCGCGACGCGGTGGACGTGACGTTGTTCCTGGCCGACGACGACGCTCGGAACGGGCTGTTCAACGTGGGGTCAGGCCAGGCCTCGACATGGCTGGATCTGGTGACGCCCGTGTTCACCGCGCTGGGCAAGCCGGTGCGCCATCGACTTCGTGGACATGCCCGAAGTGCTGCGCAGGAAATATCAGTACTTCACGCAGGCCTCGCTCGCGCGGACGCGGGCGCTCGGCTATCTCAAGCGGCCGACGCCACTCGCCGAAGCGGTGGTCGAGTGCGTACAGCAGTTCCTTGTGCCGCAGCGGCACATGGGAGATGCGCCGGCCCCCTGAGCCTCGTCGTCCCTACGTCGGGAGCCCTACCAGGCGCCTCCCGCCCGATGCTGTTTCTTGTGTGGCACCCGGTAGTGCAGGTCGGGCGGCGTCTGGCTGTCGGCGCGATGGCGTCGCCGATCGCCGATCTGGTCGAGCAGGTCCGCGACGGTCACGATGCCGACGGCGCGTCCTTCCTCGACGACAATCAGACTGCCCAGGGACTGACCGCGCATCACGTTGGCGGCCCGGTGCACGGACGTGTCGGGCGTGACAGTCACGACGCGGGGCGTCATGAAGTCGGCGACCAGGACCCTTTTGACCGTGGTGCCGCGACCCGCGCTTCGACCCAGGTCCCGCGCCGAGAGCACACCGACCAAGTCGGTGCCTTCTTTCACCAGCAGGTGATGGATCTTCTTCGTCCGCATGCGCTCGCGCGCGGTGGCGGCTGGCGTGCCCGGCCTCACGGTCTGGACGCCCTTGCTCATGATCTCGGAGACCTTCATGGGATGCCTCACCCCCAGTCTACGCCCGACCGCGTGCCGATCGTCCCTACCTCCGCGAGAACCGCAGTGTCTTCTCGTCGGTCCCGTCTGGCGTCGTGGCTTTCACGCTGAGGAGATAGTCGCCCGCCGCGAGGGTGTCGAGCGGCAACGCAAGCGTGTAGTCGGCGGATCGGGAGGAGGAGCGCGAGTCGGCGGTGATCGTACCGCCTTGCTCGAACACGCGCTGATTCCTCGTATCGACGATCGTCGCGGCGATGGACACAGGCACGAGCGGCGATTTCCCGCCCTGCACGATGCGCGCGAGGATCGAAACACGGTCGGACGTGCCGAAGCTTCGGTGAGACGTCGGTACGACCGGCAGCAGGCCGACGAACGCGGCGGACGGCGCGGATATGGGTGCCGGAGACGTCGACAGCACGAGCGGCGCGACCGTGACGCCCTTGCGCGAGAAGTCCGGGACGTCGATGTCCGCGAACACGCTGCCACGCACGTTCGCGCGTGCCGCGTGCGCGGCGATGCGGAGCTGGTAGCGTCCGGGCTTGAGAGGCAGCTTCGCGAGCAGTTCGTATTGCGCCCGGCCTGAGGGCGACGGGCGAAGCACGAGCTGCACGTCGAGCTTTGTCGCGCCACTGAACCTGCCGTCCGTCTGATAGGCGTCAATCTGTGCCGTCAACCGCTCTCGTGCGCCGTCGAGGCCCTCGGCGGGCTGGTTGATGCCCAGCGCAATCGCGACCATGGCGGCGTTCGGCGTCGGACCAGGGAGCGCGGTCGCCGCGGCCCGCATGGGCAGACTGTCCACCGGCAGGAGGGCGGCCATCGATGAGGCCAGGGGTGAAGCCGGACGGGTGGTCACCGCCTTCGGGGCGGTCACTTCAAACGCCGTCCTCGACAGCACAGTGGCGCCAGGCAACGTCGTGCGAACGTCCACGCGATGCCGGCCAGGCTTGCCTGACGCCGACGCAAAGCCGATCAGGTAGTAGACGCTGCTCTCGCGAAACATCTGCGTGACGCCTTGCACGGGATCGTCGTTGGCGATGGTGGCGCGTCCGCCGGTGTTGTTGGCCACGATGCGCAGGTAGTTCCGCTCGGGCGTCGTGAGATCGGACCCGGCGACGCCGTGGAAATCATTGACGTCGAACGCGTAGACATTCGCGTGCGCGTTGGTGGCGGCCGCGAACAGCCGGTTCAGTTCGTCGAGGATCCGGGTCGCCGTCTCGCTGCCCGAGATGCCGTTCGTGCCGCCCATGTTGGACAGCACAGGCCCCAGCGTGGCGGGAGCGAACGCCGCCCCACCGCTGATGAGGACGAGTGTCTTGCGCGTCTGCGGCGCCCGGAGCAGTGTCTGCGCGGCCTGGGCCAGCGTCCACGCCGACGCGACGTCACGAAAGGCGCCCGCGCCGCTCTCCTCACCGAGTTCCTCCCTGGGCGACTTGCCGAACCCCGTGGAATCGATGGCCGCCTCCAGGCGCGCGTGGTCGGCCGTGAAGGCTTGACTCTTCCCGCTACGCTGCGTAAACACCACGGCCGCCTGATCGTTGGCGCCCAGCCGTGACACGACATCGCGGCCAATCGCCTTGGCCCGCGCGATGGCCCGCGGATCCGCCTTCATCACGGCATCGTCGATGACGATCATGAACAGGCGTCGGTCTTCGACCTTGTTCGTCACCACGTCGCGCGAGGCCGATCGGACCCACGCCGCTTCGGTGGGTTCCGCGACTCTGTCGATCGGCAGATCGATCGCCTCGAACCCGACAATCGGCCGCGGCATCCCGTCCTCCGCGACGGTGAAGTCTTCCGCCTTCAGCCCGCGAATCGGCATCCCCTTCGCATCGACGACGACGGCGTCGATACGGATGACATCGATCCCGGCACGAAAGGTCTGCGTCTGCGCTGACAGGCCTCTCAGGCAGGTTGCGGCAAGGACCAGGAGCCACGCAGCCGCGGCAGAGACCGTGGCGACCCGCCGAGGAAACGCGCTGATGAGGGCTCGCATGACAGCTGGAGTGCGCACGACAATAGCGCATCCACGAGACCCCGCCCGTAGCGGGCGCCGAGCGTGGTGAAGCGCGTGGCCGTGGCGAGGCCCGTGGGCGCGGAGAGGGGCGCGGTCGCGGCGAAGACCAGCCGTGCTCGCCCTCGGCGACGACACCCGGCCCGCGCGGCTCGGGGTCGGCAGGGTCGTAGCGATGCCGATCGCGGCGGGACAATCGTGGGGGTGACTCTGTTCGGGCGATGAAGAATGAAAGATGACGGATCGGGTGATTGCGGATCGATTGGCGAATTGAGGACTGCCAATCGGGATTGATCGGCGATCTCAATCGTCAATCCCTGAATTGGTCAATCGTCAATCAATCTTCAATCCCCCGATCCGTCAATCTTCAATTCTCATTTCCCTCTCACCGCGGCTGGCTTAGGATCCCCGTGCTACGGGATCGCTTCGAGCAGCCGCGCGACGACCTGATCGGCGTCGATGCCGTCGGCTTCGGCCTGGAAGTTGAGGAGCACGCGGTGGCGCAGCACCGGCAGCGCCACGCGCCGGACGTCGTCCAGCGAAGGCGCACTGCGGCCGTCGGCGAGTGCGGCCGCCTTCGCCCCAAGCAGCAGCGCCTGGCCGGCGCGCGGCCCCGCACCCCACTTGGCCCATTCGCGGACCGCCTGCGGGGCGGTGGGATCGGCGGGCCTGGTGGCGCGCACCAGGCGCAACGCGTAGTCCACGACATTGTCGGCCGCAGGCAGGTCCCGCACCAGCGCGCGCGTGGCCTCGAGCTGCGGTCCCGTCGCCACGCGCTCGAGCGTCGGGGTCTTGCCCGTGGTCGTCTCCGCGAGAATGCGGCGTTCGTCGGCCGCCGATGGATAGTCGATCACGACGTTGAACATGAAGCGATCGAGCTGCGCCTCCGGCAGCGGGTGCGTGCCCTCCTGCTCGATGGGGTTCTCGGTCGCGAGCACGAACAGCGGGCGTTCGAGCGGATAGCGCACGCCGCCGACGGTGACCTGATACTCCTGCATCGCCTCGAGGAGCGCGGCCTGCGTCCGCGGCGGCGTGCGGTTCACTTCGTCGGCCAGGATGATGTTGGCGAAGATCGGCCCGGGGATGAACCGCACCGCGCGCCGACCGGTAGTCGCATCCTCTTCGATCACTTCCGTGCCGAGGATGTCCGACGGCATCAGGTCGGGCGTGAACTGGATGCGGCTGAACTTGAGGTCCACCGCGTCAGCGATGGTCTTGATGAGCAGCGTCTTAGCCAGGCCAGGGACGCCGCGCAGCAGACAGTGCCCGCCGGCCAGCAGGCAGACGATGACCTCACGCAGCACTTGCGGCTGGCCGATGATCACCCGCTCGAGTTCGCGCGTGAGCCGAGTGACGATGGAGGTCGCTTCGTCGAACGAAACCTGAATGGGAACCGCTGGGACGGATGGTGCCGACACGTTCGGCAAAGTCTAGCAGACAGTTCAGGCCCACTTCGCAGAAGTCCCGGAGGTTCGATGATGTGCCGGAGCTGACGCCCAAGTCCCGGCGGCTGACGCTGAAGTCCGGCCTCGCACGCGCGATAATCGTCGGCGTGTCGGTGACTGGAACGCTCCTCGTGTTCGATCTCGATGGCACGCTGATCGATTCGCGCCACGACCTGGCGGCATCCACGAACGAGATGCTCACGTCCTACGGGGCGAGGCCGTTACGCGACGATGAGGTGACGGCGATGGTGGGCGAGGGCGCGCGCGTGCTGGTCGAACGGGCGCTGGCCGCCGCGTCGCTCGACGTGGACGCCGGCACCGCGCTCGATCGGTTTCTCACGATCTACGACCGTCGGCTCCTCGACGAGACGCGACCCTATGAGGGCATCACGGATCTGCTCGCCTGGGCGGCCGTGCGGGCGCCGGTGGCGGTCCTGACGAACAAGCCCACGCGTCACACCACGCGCCTGCTCGAGGCCCTCGAGCTCGCTCGTCACATCCGGTGGGCGATCGGCGGTGACGCGCCGTTCGCGCGCAAGCCTGACCCGGCGGGCCTGCGGCATCTGATCGGCGAGGCCGGCGCCGCACCCACCCGCACGCTGATGGTCGGCGACTCGATGGTGGACGTCGAAACGGGCCGGCGCGCCGGCACCCGCGTCTGCGCAGCGGCCTACGGCTTCGGCCACCTGCGCGCGCCGCTGACGCTGCTGGACGGCGAGTGGCGGGCCGATCGCGTCGAGGACGTGCGGGTGGCGGTCGAAGCGGTGACGGAAAGACCTCGGAGGTAATTCATACGAAAACTGTAACGGCAACTGGTCGTTACAGTTTTCGCATGAATTACCTCCGAGGTCCTCTGATCACCGCCTCGATCGCCTCGCCCATCCGGCGATAGCCGTCGATGTCCGGGTGCAGGCCGTCCGGCGAGCCCGAGAGCTTGTCCGGATCGGATGCCGCGGCGGCCGCGGCCCGGGTGTCCACGAACGACACGTTGGCGTCGCGCGCGGCCTCTGCGGCAATCCACGTGTTGATCTCGCGCATCGCCGCGTTCTGCGCGGCCGTGGCCGTGTTGAAGGGCACGATCGATCCGGCGACGACCGGGATCTTCGCCGCGGCCGCCCGGTCGTACATCGCCCGGAGCTGACCCGTCACGTGCGAAACGGTCCGCCCCTGATACACGTCGTTGACACCGCCGATGATGACGACCAGGTGGGGACTGGCCCCGATCACATCGCGCGTGAACCGGGCGGCGATCTCGTCGGTCCGCTCGCCATTCACGCCCCGGTTGAGGATCTGCCAGGTCGGCTGCCGCTGCCCCATCCAGTATCCGTAGGCGCCACGCGGATCGCCCCGGCCATCCGGAGGTGCCTCGACCGGCGAGAGGAAGTAGGGCGTGCCGGCGGTCGTCGAATCGCCCAGGGCCACGATCACGGTCATGTCAGGAGTCCTCGGCGGCAGCGGCACGGGCGCCTGGTCGGCGCGTCCGACGCAGGCCACGATCGCCGGCAGGGCCGCGACGCACAGGATGAGACCGGCCCGTGATGGGCAGGCCCCAATCCGCCGCGTCACCGCGGTGGCGCCTGCGCTTTCGCGGCGGCCGCTTCCGCCCCGCGCATCACGCGCAGCATGTTCCGCCACGTCAGCTTCCGGATGTCATCGTCGCTGTACCCGCGGCGCAGGAGTTCCGCGATGAGCATCGGGTAGGTGGAGACGTCCTCGAGCCCGACCACGACGCTGGTGATGCCGTCGAAGTCGCCGCCGAGTCCCACGTGATCGATGCCGGCAACCTTCCGGATGTGGTCGATGTGATCGGCGACGTCCATCAGCGACGCGCGCGGCGCCGAGTTCGCCGTGCGCCACGCCGCGAGGCCCGCGGTGACGCCGTTGGCTGTCGTGTTCGGCAGCGCTTCGAGCCGCGCCCGTTCGGCGTTCTCGCGGCGGTTGTAGTCGGCCACGTCCTGGGACACGAACCCCGGCACGAAGGTGACCATGACGAGGCCGCCGTTCTTCGGGAGCTGGCGCAGGACGCTGTCGGGCACGTTACGTGGGACGTCGGTCACCGCGCGCGCCGACGAGTGCGAGAAGATCACCGGCGCCCGGCTCACGCGCAGCGCGTCATCCATCGTCGCCGGGGAGGTGTGACTCAGATCGACGAGCATGCCGAGCCGGTTCATCTCGGCGACGACCTGTTCGCCGAACGGCGTGAGTCCGTCGTGCGCCGGCGTGTCCGTGGCCGCGTCGGCCCACGGCACGTTCAGGCTGTGCGTGAGCGTCATGTAGCGCGCGCCCAGCCGGTGCATGTCGCGAAGCACCGCCAGCGACGAATCGATGCCGTGACCGCCCTCCATGCCGATGAGCGACGCGATGCGACCCTGCTTCTGGATCCGCTCGACCTCGTCGGCCGTCAGCGCGAGCGCGAAGCGGTCCGGGTACTTCGCCATCATGCGGTGCACGATGTCGATCTGCTCGAGCGTGGCGGTGACCGACGCGGAGGCGGGCGTGCCTGGCGCGGGTGACGGGACGTAGACCGACCAGAACTGTGCCCCGACGCCACCGGCGGCGAGCCGGTCGAGGTCGGTCATCAGGCTGGGCTGGGGGCGGCGGAGGTCGAGCGCGTCGAGGTCGCCCTTCGCCTGCTCGCGGACCGCCCAGGGATAGTCGTTGTGGCCGTCGAACACGGGCGCGTCGCGCAGCAGGCGGCGCGCCTTCTCCAGTGACGCATCGGTCTGACCGGCAAGCATCGCGACCGACAGCATCGCACCGGCCGCGCCCAACGTCATCCTCATTCGCGTCATGAGCCGATTATAGTGACGTCATGGCCAGCCCCACGCGCGCGCGCCTTTCGGATCGGTCAACAGCCGGCGCGGGCCCGGCACGCCCCAGGGGCCGTCGGCGAGGGATCCTGGGCGCTGCGGCGGCGGCCGTGGTCGTCGCCGCCACCACGGGTCTGACGGCGCAGACACCGGCACCTTCGACGTTTCGCCCGCGTGTCGATGCCCTGGCCAGCGAGCTCTTCGTCTCGACGGTGGCCATCCGCCGCGACCTCCATCAACACCCGGAGCTGGGATTTCGTGAGACGCGCACCGCCGGCGTCATCGCCGCGAAGCTGCGCGCGCTGAAGTTCGACGAAGTGCGCACGGGCGTCGGCCGGACGGGGGTGGTGGGGGTGATCAAGGGCGGCCGGCCAGGACCCGTCGTGGCCGTGCGCGCCGACATGGACGCGCTGCCCGTGAACGAACGACTCGACGTGCCCTACAAGTCCATGGTGCCGAACGTGAAGCACGCGTGCGGCCACGACGCGCACGTGGCCATTGCGCTCGGCGTGGCCGAGATCATGAGCCGGTTGCGCGCCGACCTGCCGGGCACAGTGGTCTTCCTGTTCCAACCGGCCGAGGAAGGCGACCCCGAAGGCGGGCTGACAGGGGCTCTGAAGGTGCTCGAAGACTGGCCGCTCACCAATCCGACACCGGCCGCCATCTTCGGGCTGCACGTGATGCCGACCCTGAACGTCGGCACGATTGGCTACAACAGCGGGGCCGCCATGGCCAGTTCCGATCGCGTGACGATCACGATCGGCGGCACGTCAACGCACGCGGCCATGCCGCACACCGGCGTAGACCCGGTTCCGGTTGCCGCACAGGTGGTGATGGGCCTGCAGACGATTACCAGCCGCCAGATCAGCGCGCAGGAACCGACGGTCCTGAGCATCGCGACGATCAACGGCGGCAATCGCTTCAACATCATCGCCGACAAGGTGACGATGACCGGCACGGTGCGTTCGCTCAGCCCCACCGGCCCCGATGTGATCAAGGAACGGATGGACAAGATCCTGGGCGGCATCACGTCGAGCTACGGCGCGACCTACACGCTGGACTACGTGCGTGGGAATCCCGTGACGTTCAACGACCCGGCGCTCACCGCCGCGTCGCTGCCGGCCCTCGAGGCCGTGGTGGGGAAGGCCAGGCTGGTCGTGCCGCCCGTGCAGATGGTCGCGGAGGACTTCGCCTGGTACCAGAAGCGGATCCCCGGGCTCTACTTCTTTCTCGGCGTCGCCAACCCGCAGAAGAAGATCACGGCGATGAACCACACCGAGGACTTCGACATCGACGAAGACGCGCTGACGATTGGCATGCGCGCGATGAGCGGTGTCGTGCTCGACTACCTGACCCGCCGCTAGGTCTCGTGGGGGCACGTCGGCCGTCGCACCGGGCCCAGAACCGGCCCCCGAAATCCCCACCCGAAATTCCGACTTGACTGGTCGGACTATGTACCTTTAACCTCATGTCACTGAGACTTGTCTCACTAAGGTACTGACATGGCCGTCCGCCTCTCCGACCTCGCTTCCGGCCACACGGCCCGTCTGCACGCGACGGACCTTGCGCCGCAGGATTGCGCCCTGCTCCAGGCGCTCGGCCTGACCGACCATTGCGTGCTGCGCGTCTGCAAGGTCGGCGAGCCCTGCATCGTCCAGGTCCGCACCACCCGCATCGGCCTTTCGCGCGCCGTCGCCGACGGCATCTTCGTCGTGCCTGAAAGCGGCGGCTGATGTCCCCCGGCTCGGCGCACTGCGACCCCGAGCCCCTCACGGCGGCGGGCGACCCGCAGGAGGCCCCTCCGGTCTTTCCCGCGCGCGCGACCGTTCCCCGCATCGCCCTCATCGGCAACCCGAACACCGGGAAGACGACCGTCTTCAACCGGCTTTGCGGCACGCGCGCCAAGACCTCCAACTTTCCCGGCACGACGACCACGGCGCGCGTCGGCCGCGCGATTGTCGGCGAGGACCTGCTCGCCGAAGTGGTCGATCTGCCCGGTTTGTACCAGTTGAGTCTCGATGTGCCCGAGGCGCAGATCGCTCGCGACGTGCTCGAGGGCGCCGGCCTGTTCACGCGACCCGATGCGGTGCTGGTGGTCGTGGACGCCTGCAACCTCGCGCGCAACCTCGTGCTGGTCGGCGAGCTCCGCGCGTACGGACTGCCTGTCGTCGTCGCCCTGAACATGGTGGATCTCGCGCAGCAGCGGGGCCTCACGCTCGAGCCGGCGCGCCTCTCGGCGCACCTGGACTGTCCGGTGGTGCCCGTCGTGGCCAGGCGCGCCATCGGCCTCGATCAGCTCCGCGACGCGCTGGGTCACGTGCTGCGGCAGCGTCCCGCGATGACGCCGCACGGCCTGCCGGCCGGCGCCGCGTCACTCTCGGTGCTCGCGGCCTGGGCCGACGACGTCGTGCTCGACAGCGTCGGTGGTCACGCCGCGGTGGGGGCGGCCGGCGATACGGTGACCGAGCGGCTCGACAAGGCGTTCACGCATCCGATTCTGGGTCTCCTGACGTTCGTCGCGATCATGGTCGGACTCTTCTGGACGCTGTTCGCGCTGGCGACTGTGCCGATGGACCTCATCGAGGCGACGTTCACGCACCTGGGAGACCTGGTGGGCCGTCTGATCCCCACGGGTCTGGTCCACGATCTGGTGGCGGAAGGCATCATCGGCGGCATCGCGGGCACCGTGGTGTTCCTCCCGCAGATCTGTCTGCTGTTCTTCCTGATCAGCCTGCTCGAGGACACGGGCTACCTCGCGCGCGCCGCGTTCGTGATGGACCGGCTGCTGTGTCGCTTCGGGCTGCCCGGGCACGCGTTCGTCCCGCTGCTCACCGCGCACGCCTGCGCGTTGCCGGGCATCATGGCGACACGGCTGATCCCGGACCGGCGCGACCGGCTCGCGACCATCCTGGTCGCGCCGTTCATGAGCTGCTCGGCGCGACTGCCGGTCTACGTCCTGCTCATCTCCCTGCTCTTCGCGGACCGGCCACTGCTGGCGGGACTCGCGTTCGCGGGCTGCTACGCGCTCGGCGCGTCCGCCGCGCTCGGCACCGCCCTGCTCCTGCAGCGCCGCGTGCTGCGCGGCAGCGCGCGGCCGATGATGCTCGAGCTGCCCTCCTACAAGATGCCGTCGTTCACCAACGCGCTGGTGACCGCGCGTGACCAGGGCTTCGCGTTCCTCAAGACGGCCGGCACCGCGATCATGGCGATCTGCGTGGTGATGTGGTGGCTGAACACGTTCCCGCGCGTCGCCGAACCCGCACAGGCCACGGCGCTTCGTACCGCCGCCGGCTCGTCGGCCGACCCAGGCCAGGCCGTCGCACTGGAGGCAGAGGCCGATCTGATCGCGGGCCGCGCCTCCCAGGCAGGCAGCTACGCGGGCCGGTTCGGGCGGTTCGTGCAACCGGTCTTCGCGCCCCTCGGGTACGACTGGCAACTGACCGTCGGCGTTCTGACGAGCTTCCTGGCCCGGGAGGTGTTCGTCTCGACGATGACGGTGCTGATCGGCAGCGACAGCGACGATGTCGCGGATCGGGGCGTGATTGAGCGCATCCGGGCGGCGACCCGCGACGACGGCTCGCCCCTGCTGCCGCCGGCGGCGGCCACCAGCCTGCTCGTGTTCTTCGTGCTGGCGATGCAGTGCCTGCCCACGCTGGCCGTCACGCGGCGCGAGACGGGGTCGATCAAATGGGCGGCCCTTCAGCTCGGCTACATGTCGGTGCTGGCCTATGCCGCCGCCTTCGTGGCCTACACCGTAGTCTCGGTGGCCGGAGCCTCCCTGTGAGTGACGCCCTGCAAACGATCGTGGTGAGCGCGGTAGCCGCCGCCGCCCTGTTCACCCTGGTGCGCCCGCTGCTGCCCACCCGCCGCCGCGTCGAGCCCCCGCCGGTCACCCCCTGCAAGAACTGCGCGTCGCACGAGAACCACTGAGCCGGTCCGACGTACCTGGCGTACCTGGCCCCATCGTGCTACCTTGCGGGACCCGTCGGTCCCGCTCCCCGGTCCTGGCGTAGAATTCGGACGCCTTGTCTCCATTCCCCTCCCGCACTCGCCTTGGCGAGATCCTCGTCAAGAACGGCACGCTGACCGACACGCAACTGGCGCACGCGCTCGAGGAGCAGCCTCGGCTGAAGATCCCGCTGGGCCAGGTGCTGCTGAAGCTGGGCTATGTCACCGACGAGACGATGCGGCAGGCGCTCGGCCAGCAGCTCAACGTGCCGTACGTCGATCTCGAGAAGATCATCATCGACCGGAGCCTGGCACGGCTGATCGACCGGAAGTACGCCCGCAAGTACTCGCTGTTTCCGGTCGCCCAGATCGGCACGGCCCTCACCGTGGCGATGGACGATCCCACGCAGACGCAGGTCATCCAGGATCTGGCGAGCATGACGGGCGGCACCATCACGGTGGTCACCGCATCGCATCGTGCGATTCAGAAAGCCTCGAGCCTGCTCTATGGCGAGGGCGAACAGGGTGAGCGACCGGCGGGCGAATCGGTGTCCGGCGCCGAGCGCACGGAGCTGGTGCCGCTGGTCGAACCCCGCATCGAGCCGGGCGACGATCTGCTGACGGTGCTGCTCGGTCGGGCCCTCGACGAGGGCGCGAGCGAGCTGTACCTGGCGCCGCACGGCGGCACGCTCATCCTCAGCTTTCGCGTCGATGGCGTCACGGTCGTGCCCAAGCTCGCGGGTCTCGACCGCACACTCTCGACGAGCGGGCCTGAGCTGGTGTCACGCGTGAAGGCACTGGCGCGCATCGAAGACACCGGCCGCGTCCGCCCGCGGCGTGGCAGCGCGCAGGTGTGGGTGGTCCATGGCGGCAAGCGCGTCGCGCTCGACCTGCGCGTCTCGCTCGTGCCGACGATTGGCGGGGACGACATCGCGATTCGGCTGCTCGACCCGATGCGCCCCAAGTCGCCGAGCGATCTCGGGTTCTCGACGAAGGCGACGACGCGGGTCGAAGAGTTGCTGGGCGCCACCAACGGCGTGGTGCTGGTGACCGGGCCTGGGGGCTCGGGTCGCGCGGCGACGCTCTATTCGTTCCTCCGCCGACTGCATGCGCCCGGACGCCGCATCGTCACCATCGAAGAACAGACGGCGCACATCCACGACAACTTCAGCCAGGTCGAGGTCGATCCGGATTCCGGCGCCACGTTCGCCGGCTACCTGCACGCGTATCTGCGGCACCATCCCGAAGTGATTCTGCTCGGAGAACTCGGCGATCGTGAGACGACGATGACCGCGTTCCGTGCCGCAGAAGGCGGATGCCTGCTGCTCAGCACGCTGACGACGAGCCGCGCGGTGGAGGTGCCCTCGCGCCTGCAGGATCTGGGCGTGACGTCGTCGGTCGTCGCCTCGTCACTCGTGGGCGTCGTGGCCCAGCGGCTGGTGCGTCGCATCTGCCCGGCCTGCCGCCGGCCTATGGCGTCGCCGCCGCCCGAGGCCGCGAGCCTGTTTCTGACCGTGCCTTCGGGCTTCGCGTTCTTCGAAGGCACCGGTTGCACCGACTGTCACTTCACCGGCTATCGCGGCCACTTCGTTGTCGCCGACGTGTGGACCCTCGATCAGGCCGACCGTCAGCTCATCGCCGAGAGCGCGTCACGAGACGCCCTGCGCCAAAGCGCGGCCCGCGCCATGCTCAGCATGGCCGCCGACGCCCACGACCGCCTGGCCACGGGCGCCACGACCGCCGCCGAGCTGGTGCGCGCCTTGCCGCCCACGGCGATCGCCGAACATCGCGCGTGGTTCTCGGTGTCCTGAGACATCCCACATCACCACATCACCACATCTCACATCACCACATTCGGTATTCTCTGTCCCATGTCCCTGTCGATCGACTGGATCGGTGACCTCAAGTTCAAGAACAGTGAGGGCAGCCCCGAGATCGAGCTGCACAGCTCGACGCCGGGAGTCACCTCGCCGATGCAGGCGCTCGCGTATGCCGTGATGGCGTGCATGGGCATGGACGTCGTGCACGTCCTGCAGAAGGGCCGGCACGACCTGCGCGCGATGAGGGTCACGTTCGACGCGGAGCGGGCCGACGACTACCCGAAGCGGTACACGGCGATGACGCTGCACTGGCACATCACCGGCGTGGTGCCGGGCGAGGCCGTCGAGCGCGCGATCGTGCTGTCGCGTGAGAAGTACTGCTCGGTCTGGAATTCCGTGCGCACGGACGTGCAGCTGAAGACCGGGTTCACGATCCACGAACCCTGACCGGTGACCGTCGCCTCCGTGCCCCGATCGTCCGGCCGGTTGCTGCACGTTGACTGGCTGCGTGGCGTGGCCGTGCTGTGCATGATCCTCTGGCACGCGGCCGATTCGTGGACCCGTCAGGACGCGCGACGCGGGGACGCCTTCCAGTGGGTGGTGCTCGTCGGCGGCGTCGCGGCGCCGCTGTTTCTGTTCCTGGCCGGGGTCGCCGTCGCCGTCGCCGGCGCCGGGCGAGTCGGCCGCGGGGCCTCGCGCGCGGCCGCCAGCTGGGGGCTGCAGAAGCGCGGGTGGCAGATCTTCGGACTCGCGCATCTGTTTCGCCTGCAGGCGTATCTGTTCAGTTCGGGCGCGCATTGGTCCAGCATGTTCAAGCCCGACATCCTCAACATCCTGGGCCTGAGCCTGGTGGCCGCGTCGTGGTGCTGGGGCCGGGCGCGGTCGCGCGCGGGCGTGATCGGCTGGCTGGTCCTGCCGGCCGCGGCGATCGTGGCCGTGGTGAGTCCCCTGGCGCGCGTCTGGTGGTGGCCGACGCTGCTGCCCGTTCGGCTCGAGGCCTACGTCCGACCGGTCGGAACCTTCGGCGTGTTCTCGCTGTTTCCGTGGATGGCGTTCGTCTTCGCCGGGGTCGTGGTGGGCGCGGTGCTGGCCGCCTCCGACCGTTCGGGGCGGGTTCACCGGCAGATCGCCCTGGCCGGCGCCGTCCTGATCGGGGCCGGGTATGTCGGGAGCTTCCTGCCTCCGCTGCTGCCGACGGGCTTCTGGACGACGTCGGTGTCGTTGTTCACGATGCGCACGGGCGGCATGATGTGCGGCCTGGCCGGGGCGTTCGCGTGGCGAGCCTGGCGCGCCGACGCGCGGCCCGGGCCCCTCGTCCTTCTGGGGCAAACCTCGCTCTTCGTCTACTGGGTGCATGTCGAGCTGGCCTACGGCGGCGTCACCGCGCCGCTCAGGCAGCGGCTGCCGCTGTGGGGAGCGCTGGTGGGCGTGGCCCTGTTGACCTTGCTGATGTGGGTGCTGGCCGGCTTGTGGCAGCGCCTGGTGCCCCGCCTCCGCATCCCATCGCTGCAATCCCTCCGGTCGTTCGGTCCGTAGTAAGTTGTAGGCGGCTTGGGAAACGGGAACGCCGCCAGTCGTGACGTGAACGCCGACGCTGATTTTGAGCTGATCCGCGCGATCGCCGGAGGTTCCTCCGAGGCGCTGGGCCGTCTGTACGATCGCCACTCGGCGGTCGTCTACGGGCTGGCGCGGCGCATCGTCGCTCGTCTCGAAGACGCCGAAGAGGTGGTGCAGGACGTGTTTTCCCAGGTCTGGCGTGAGGCGGCGCGCTACGAGCGCGGACGGGCGACGGTGGCCGGCTGGCTGGTCATGCTGACCCGAACCCGAGCCATCGACCGCGTCCGGGCCCGGAAGGCGCGTCCAGACCTGCAGGCCGGCGTGGCGCCGGAGTCGGCGCCGCCCGCCGTCTCCACGGAACGGAATCCCGAGCAGGCGACGATCGCCAGCGAAGATGCCCGACAGGTGGCGCGTGCGTTGACGAGGCTCACGCCGGACCAGCGGGCGCTCGTGGATCTGGCCTACTACAAGGGACTCACGCATTCCGAGATTGCCGAGGAGACGGGCGTGCCGCTGGGCACGGTCAAGACCCGGCTGCGCAGCGCGATGGCGACGCTGAGAGAGGCGCTGTCATGAACCACGACGAAGCCTCGTTGCTCGCGTCTGGCTTCGCGCTCGACGTGCTCGACGCCGCCGAGCGGATGCCGTTCGAGGCGCACCTCTCGGGGTGCGCGATCTGCCAGGCCGAGGTGGCGGACCTCGAGCGCGTCACCGCCGGCCTCGGCCAGGTGGAGGCGGTCGCGCCGCCCGCTTCGCTCAAGGACCGTGTCATGGCGGGCGCGACCAAGGCCGCGCCCGGGCGCGCCGTGATCAACCCGGGTCAGGTGGTCGCGATGCCGCTGCCGGGTCGGCCTGCGTCGATCACCACGCGCGCGCCTGTGTCACGAGGGCCCTCGTGGCTGTCGCTGGCCGCCGCGGCCCTGGTTGCCGTGGGGCTCGGTCTCTATGCCGGCTCGCTCCGATCGCAACTGGGCGACGCCGTGCAGACGATCAGCGACTACGCGACGCGACTCGAAGGCGTGCGCGATCAGCTGGCGGCCGAGCGGCTGAACTCGGCGCGGCTCATCAACACCGTCAACGTGCTGCGCGCGCCCGACATCATCAAGGTGAACCTGGCGGGCCGAGCCGACGCGCCTGCCGCGACGGGCCGTGTCTACATCAGCGCCTCGCGCGGCATGGTCTTCGAGACCGAGCAGATGCCAGTGCTGCCCGCCGGCAAGGTGTATCAGCTGTGGATCATCACGGGGCAGCAGGGGACGCTCCCGGTCAGCGCCGGGCATCTTCAACGTGGCCGCCAACGGCACGTTCTCGATGACGGGCCAGCTGCCGGCCGGGGTGACGTCAACCAGAGATCGTCGCCGTGACGATCGAAGACGGCCCGAACGGCGTGGTCCAGTCGAAGAACCAGGCCGTGCTCGTCGGCGAAGCGAGTCAATAGAGCAGACGGGTCCGCCAGGTACGGCGGGTACGTCGGGTACACAGGTGCGGCGAGTACTCGGGTGCACCAGGGCCCTCGGTGCTCCGGGTGCCTGGCGTGCCGGAACCTGTCGTACCCGAGAACCTGCCGTACCCGAGCACCTGTCGTACCTCTGTACCTGGCGTACCTGGTGTACCCGCCGGACCTGGCTATTGGTCGTTCCAGTTCACGATGGTGTTGAACACCATGTTGAACTCGCCGTGGTTCTGCCAGCGGAAGATCGGGTTGTTCGCGAACATCACGACGCGGCCCTTGCCTCGGTAGGCTTCGGGCAGGTCCACGACGAAGGCGCGCTGGCGGATGGCGTCGCCGCCGATCATCAGACCGCTCAGGACGGCGGCGTCGCCACCGACGAAGCGAGCGACGATCTTGTCCTGGTCGGCCGGGCCGACACGGAAGAACGACTGCGACGCGGCGTACTTCACCGGAAAGATCTGGTTCGGATAGCCGTAGAGAATCGGCGAATCGGTCTTCGCCATCTCGGCCTGCACCAGCGGCTTCTGGGCGTTCACGCCGGTCACGCTCTCGGTGTCCACCGACCGGGCGAACCCGAAGTCGATCGGGAAGCGGACGGCGCTGTCAGTGGTGATGAGCGTGCCACCGGCCTCGAGGAACTTCGCGAACGCGTCCACGCCGTCCTGGCCGAATCCACCCGTGGTGTCGGCCGACTCGCCGTACATCCCCATGAACTTGTACTTGTCGTTCTTGATGTACGCCGAGGGCCGCGCCGCAGGCGGCGCGAGCACCGCGGTGCGCCCGACGTTCTGCGCCGCCATGATCACGACGTCGAAGTCGGCTTTGAGATTGCCGCGCTTGACGCGCTCCTTGTAGATGAGCTCGAAGGGGATGCCGAACTGGTCGAAGGCGTGCCGGTACCAGCCGAGCTCCTGGGTGCCGCTCCAGTTGGAGTAAATCGCCACCCGCGGCACATCCGCATCGTGGGTCGCGACGGTCGGCACCGTGCCGAGCGCCGAGGCCGTCAGGCCGTACTGTGTGACCGCGGCGCGCACCTCGGGCGTCACCGCGCCCGTGAGAATGAACGAGCCGGCGGGGAACTCCGTGCCGTCCACCGTGAAGCTCTTCTCGGCGACCTTCATCGGGACGTTCCGCAGCTTGTAGCGGAACGAGATCATGTTGTTCGACCCGACGTGCGCGACGGCCAGGCCCGCCGTGCCCGTGCCGCTGATGCGGCCCGCCACCTGCGGCACCTTGACGAGCGGCGCCGCGACGTCGAGCACGGCCTTGTCGGCGATCTCCTTGACGTCCACGCCAAAGGCGTAACCCATCGACCAGCCGCTGTCGTCGTAGGTGCGTAGCGCTGGATCCGGGTAGTCCTGCTTCTCGAGCAGGTTCTTGGCGAGCCGCCAGTACGGCTGCCCGCCCTTGATGACGTACGAGCCGGCGCCAAACGTCGCGTCGCCGACCTTGATCTCCGCGGTCGTCTGTCCAACCTCGATGCCCTGCACCCGCAGGATGCGCACCAGTTCGGCCGGCTTGGTCATGTCGCGCTGCGCGGGAATCACGAACGCGAACGGCGCGGTCGTCTTCCCCTGCTCGATCGAGTTGCGCGTCTTCACGTAGAAGTTCTCGACGATCAGGTTCGGGAACATCGCGGTGAGCTGCAGGCTCGACAGCACGCCGGTCTGCATGTAGTTGGTGTTGTTGCGACGCGTGAAGCTGGCGGCCGCATTGGGCGGCACCGGAATCCCGCGGTACCACTCGCGATCCTGTCCGCCCCCGCGACCGGTCGGGACGGCGCCGGCCCGTCCGCCGCCCTGGCCGCCACCGGCCACGCCTGCCGGCGCGCCCCCGCGCCCCGCCGGTGCGCCCGCGGCCTGGCCGCCGCGCCCGGCGGGCGGTGCGGTCGCATCGCCGCCGGCGCCTCGTCCCCCCGCGCCGGCCGCCGGATCCCCCACCCGCGACGGCGTCGCCGCCGCGCCCACCGCGCCCGCCGCGTCCACCCGCGGCGCCACCCGCACCGGCTGCCGCCGCGCCTCGGCCGCCGCCACCGGCACCGGCCGCGCCAGGCCCGCCATCGCGGCCCGACTGCGTCTCGTACATCTTCATCAGGCCGTTGTGGTTGTAGGCGAGCGAGCCCAGGTAGCCGGGCGACCAGCCGTCCATGAATGCGTGCGTGTACACGCCGGGCATGCCCCACTTGGTCATCTGCGCCATCTCCCAGTTCGAGAAGAACGGCAGCTCGGCGAAGAGCAGCGGGTCGAGGTTGGGATTCTGGGGCGCGCCGCCGCTGTAGGTGTACATCAGCGTCAGCGACTCGTGCAGGTCGTGCATGATCGGCGGATGCGCGGTGAAATACCAATCCGCCAGCGCCCGCATCGACACCTGCGAGAGGTTAATGTCGCGGTTGTTGTCGTGGTAGACGTACTTACCCCAGTAGGGCAACGCACAGCCGAACGTCACACCCAGGGCCTGCGGGCCGGTCGATCCTGGCGCCGGCGCCGGTGCCGGCGCGGGCGCGGCTGCGGGCGCCGCACCGGCCGCGGCCGGCGCCGCACCACCGGCGCGACCGCCCCCGAACGCGCCGGCTGGCGGCAGGTCCTGGTTGCAGTAGAAATTGTCCACGTTGCGGTCGCGTCCGTCCGCGTCGGCCACCGGCGTGATCGAGACGTAGACGTTGTCGCGGATCTGATTGATGAACGGCGAGGTCTCCGCCGTGAGCCGGTACGCCAGCTCGAGCAGCATCTCCGAGGGACCGGTCTCGCCGCTGTGCAGGCCGCCCATCAGGTGGTAGTGCGGCTTGGTCGTTGCGATGAGCTGCTTGATCGCCGCGTCGGAGAGCCCGCGCGGATCGGCGATCTTCGCCAGGTTGTCGCGATTCTGCTGAAGGCTCTTGATGTTGGCCTCCGACGAGATCCACACGACGACCAGGTCGCGGCCTTCGTCTGATCTACCGATGGACTCCACCTTGACCCGCGGCGACGCCTTCTCGAGGGCCCGGTAGTACTTGAGAATGTCGTCGTAGTAGGTGAGCTTGCGCGGCGCGCCGATGTGATACCCCAGCACGTCCTTCGGCATCGGCACGCCGGCCACCTTCGGCAGGTGATCGACCAGCGGGCTGCCGTAGCGCGGCTCGCGTGTCCACTCCGTGTACGCCTTCGCAAAGTCCTCATCCTGCGTCTGCTTGGGGTCGCGCGTCTCGGTCACCCACTGTTGGGCGGGCAGCCCCGTGACGGTCAGGAAGAAGGCCCCCAGACCCACGGCGAGGGTCCACAAACGACGGGAGACGGGATGGAGGCTCATCGAATCAACTCCTTGTTCGATCGTGACTTACAAGACGTGAAGGCACACGAAGTGCCGCCGGCGATCCTC
Source organism: uncultured Acidobacteriota bacterium (assembly GCA_963738485.1). Lineage (GTDB taxonomy): Bacteria > Acidobacteriota > Vicinamibacteria > Vicinamibacterales > SCN-69-37 > CAVTWK01. Next base: position 1,107,658 of record CAVTWK010000001.1, on the reverse strand, counting down.
GCACGAGGAGACCGGGGGCAGCTTGAGATCACGCCCGCTGGCACATAGAATCGCGGGCGACACGCCGCATGCCGAAGGGCGTGGCCCACGGGCGCGAAAGGCGCCCGCTTGCCTATGATCAGCGTCGCCGCGCTTCGGATGCAGCAATTTGGCGTGCAATTCTATCAGGCTTCCCTCACGGCCAAGGACATCGACAAGCTGGTGCGATTCGAAGTGTTGAACTACGCCGATCGCGGCGCGGCGCCCGGTGTGCGGGGAAGCACGCGCCAATCCAAAGTCCGCTGGGATCTGCTCGAACGGCGCATCGCCTCGAGCGAGAAGGCGTATCAGAGACAGATCATCCGGCGGAAGATCGACGAGCTCGTCGGGTACTACGAGCAGTGCCGGCAGGCACGCGACCTGCCCTCAATCCCGGGCGCCGTCATCATCTCGTGCGACGAGCCGCTGAAGTTCGACCCGATCACCCCGGAGTCCCCTCTGGGCATCCTGCGCGTGCCCGAGCGTGAGGGCATTCTGCGCGCCATCGACGGCCAGCACCGCCTCCTTGCCCTGCACGCGGCCATGGAGCAGTTCGACGTCGAGAACTTCACCGTGCCCGCCGTGATTTTCGACCGGCTGCCCGAGGACCACGTCGTCCAGATGTTCGTGACGATCAATGCGAAGCACACCCGGCTCAACCCGTCGCACCTCGTGTCGCTGTCGGGGCGCCAGCTCTATCGCGACGAGAATCTGGCGGCCGCCCACGACGTGATCCGTGCGCTCAGCGAGCGCGAGGAATCGCCGCTGCACGGCCAGATCAAGCTACTCGGCGTGGGCCACGGCAAGGTCGCGCAGGCGCCGCTGGCTCAGGAACTGAAGAAGCTGTTCTCGACCGAGGCCTTTGGCGCCGGCAAGAAGGGCGATGAGTTTCGGGAAGACGCCAAGCGGTTCTTCGTGAACTACTTCAGACAGGTGTCGGTTGTGTTTGGCGCCGCCTGGAACGGCCGGAAATACAGCATCCGGTCGGCCTCGGCGCTGCGAGCCTTCATCCGCGTCGCGCCGGATATCGTCAAGCACCTCGACCAGGTCCATGCCGACCGCGCCGACTTCCGCGCCATCGGGCGTGTCATCGCGCCGTGGGGCCGCCGCATCGGTGACCTGCGGTTCGAGACGGAAGGCGCCTGGAAACGGACAGGTTCCACGGTGGATCAGTTGGCGAAGGAACTCCGCCTTGCGCTGCAATACCCGGAAGGCGCGATGGTCTAGGCGCGATTTCTGTAAGTCTAGCGACCAACACGTGATTCCTTCATGTCATTGGACGCCGACTGCCGGTGGGTTCGCCTGCGTTCACGGTCTTCACAGTTTGGCACAGGCCTTGCTCGTGCATGTGCAGTGGGTGGCCTGAATTTGCGGCCTTTGCCGTGAAGAGCTGGGGAGCCAGGTTGCCTACTAGGGCCCGCGAAAGCGGGCCTTTTTCTTTGCTCGCGGGTAAGATGCCCCGGTGCGCGGGCGGGTGGGCATCGACACCGGGGGAACGTTCACAGACTTTGTCCGCTCCGGTCCCGACGGCCTGCGTGTGGACAAGCGCCGATCGACGCCGGCCGACCCGTCGGAGGCGATTCTCGACGGCCTCGACGGGCTTCGCGACGGCGGGCGGGTCCCCGAGGTCGTCCACGGCTCGACCGTGGCCACCAACGCCGTGCTCGAACGCCGCGGGGCCCGCGTGGCGTTTGTCACGACCCGGGGATTCGAGGATCTCCTCAGCATCGGCCGCCAGACCCGCGCCGAGCTCTACAACATCCAGATTCCGTTGCCGCGCCCGCTGGTCGAGCCTGGCCTGGCCTTCGGGCTGGCCGGCCGGCTCGACGCGACCGGCGCCGAACTGGAGGCGGTCGATGAGGCGGAACTCACCAGACTGAGCGGCCGGTTGCGGCGAGCAGGGGTCGAGGTGGTGGCGGTCTGCCTGCTGCACGCGTATGCCAACCCCGCCCACGAGCGACAGATCGCCCGGCGGCTGCGCGCGGCGGGTCTCACGGTCTGTGTCTCGCACGAAGTGCTGCCCGAGTACCGCGAGTACCGAGCGCGGCGCGACCACGGTGCTCAACGCCTACGTGACACCGATCATGAGCGCCTATCTCGCGCGCCTCGAGCACGAGCTGCGCGGCGTGCCGCTCGGGATCATGCAATCGAACGGCGGGGCGATTTCGGCTGGCGCCGCCCGCGCGCAGGCCGTCCGGACCGTACTGTCGGGGCCGGCCGCCGGCGTGGTCGGCGCCCGGATGGTCGCCCGTGGGGCCGGTTTCACGCAGGTGGTGACCTTCGACATGGGCGGGACGTCCACCGACGTGAGCCTGGTGGACGGCGACCTCTCGACGACGAACGAGTCAAAGGTGGGCGACTTCCCCATGCGGCTGCCGGTGCTCGACATCCACACCGTGGGTGCCGGGGGCGGATCGATCGCACACATCGACGCGGGCGGCGCGCTGCGCGTGGGGCCGAGAAGCGCGGGGGCACGGCCGGGTCCGGCCTGCTACGGCGAAGGTACGGCGCTCACCGTCACCGACGCGAACCTGCTGCTCGGACGGCTCGATCCAGAGTTCTTCCTTGGCGGCCGCATGACGATCGACGTCGAGCGCGCGCGTCAGGTCGCCACCGTGCTGGCGAGGCGGCTGCGCCTCGGCCTCGACGAACTGGCCGAGGGCGTGGTGCGCGTGGCCAACGCCAACATGGAGCGGGCGATCCGTGTCGTGTCGATCGAACGGGGCCACGACCCGCGGCAGTTCGCGCTGCTCGCCTTCGGCGGCGCCGGCGGCATGCATGCCTGCGATCTGGCCCGGGCGCTCGAGATGACGACGGTCATCGTGCCGCGGCATGCGGGCGTGCTCTCAGCGCTCGGCATGCTGATGGCCGATGTCACGCGCGATTTCTCGGCGTCGGTGCTCCAGCCGGCCGACCAACTGAGCCATCGGACGATGGCGATGTACTTCCGGCCGCTCGTCTCGCGCGCGGCGGCCGCCCTGTCGAGCGAAGGATTCGCCCGGCGCCAGCAGGTGATCGAGTCCCTGGTGGACGTGCGCTACGCCGGCCAGTCCTACGAGATCACGGTGCCCTGGACCGACACGTTCCGAGAGACCTTCGACGCCGAGCATCGCCGGCGCTATGGCGACGCGAGCGAGACGCGTCCGGTCGAGGTGGTGGCCGTGCGGGTGCGGGCGACTGGCGTGACCGAGAAGCCGGCCCTGCCGCGCGCTCGCGTTCGTGCGCGCCTGGCACGGCCGGACTCGGTGCGACTCGCGCGCTTTGACGGCCGGTCGATGCGCACCGCCTTTCACCGGTGGCCGGACCTGCTGCCCGGCGCGCGCGCGACCGGCCCGGCGGTGATTACGGGCGGTGAGGCGACGGTGGTCGTGCCGCCGGGGGCGGCCTTCCACGTGGATACCTACGGCAACGTCGTCATGGCCACGGGGCGGCGGCGATGACGCGCCGCCCGGCCCCGCCGCGTCGCGCAGGACGGCGGCCGCATCCCATCGACTTCGAGATCTTCAAGAACCTGTACCTCTCGATTGCCGAAGAGATGGGGGTGACGCTCTGCCGGACCGGCTTCTCGCCCAACATCAAGGAGCGGCTCGACTACTCGTGCGCGGTCTACGACGCGGCAGGAGAGACGATTGCGCAGGGCGACCACATGCCCGTCCACCTCGGCGCGATGCCGCTCTCCGTCCGTGCGGCCATCGACAGCGTCGCGATGGAGCCCGGCGACATCGTGATGCTGAACGATCCCTATCGGGGGGGCACGCACCTACCGGACATCACGCTGGTCTCGCCGGTCTTCCTAGGGCGCGACCGCGCCCCGACGTTCTTCGTGGCCAATCGCGCGCACCACTCGGACGTCGGAGGCATGAGCCCGGGCTCGATGCCCGTGGCGCGCGAGATCTATCAGGAGGGCCTGATCCTGCCGCCTGTGCGGCTCGTGCGGCGCGGGCAGATCGACCGCGATCTCCTGGCCGTGCTGCTCGCCAACGTGCGCACGCCCGACGAACGCGAGGGCGACCTGGCCGCGCAGATCGCCGCCAACCGCGTCGGCGATCGGCGGCTGCGTGAGGCCGTGGCCCGCTACGGCCGGCGACAGGCGCTCGACTACGCGGCCTCGCTGCAGGACTACACCGCGCGCATCGTCCGGGCCGCCATCCGCGCCATCCCCGACGGCCGGTACGTCTTCGAGGACGCGCTCGACGACGACGGGTTCGGTCAGACGCGTGTGCGGATTCGTGCGGCCATCACCGTGCGGGGTGACCGCGCGACGATTGATTTCACCGGGTCTGCGAAGCAGGTGACCGGCAGCGTCAACGCGAACTACGCGATGACGCTGTCAGCCTGTCTCTACGCGTTTCGGTGCCTGGTCGGCGACGACGTGCTGTACAACGCGGGCGTCGGCCGGCCGCTGACGGTGGTGGCCCCGCCGGGCTCGATCGTCAACGCGCTGCGGCCCGCAGCCGTGGCTGGCGGTAACGTCGAGACCTCGCAGCGCATCACCGACGTCGTGTTCGGCGCCCTCGGCCTGGCGCTGCCCGACCGGATGCCAGCCGCCAGTCAGGGCACCATGAACAACGTGACGATCGGCGGCACCGATCCGAGAACGGGCCGGCGATTCGCGTACTACGAGACGATGGCTGGCGGCATGGGCGGGCGCCCTAGCCTGCCCGGCCTCAGCGGCGTGCACACGCACATGAGCAACACCCGCAACACACCGGTCGAAGGGATCGAGCGGTATCTGCCCGTGCGCATCCGGCAGTACCGGTTGCGCACCGACAGCGCGGGCGAGGGCGAGTGGCCCGGCGGTCAGGGCATCGTGCGCGAATACGAGATGCTCACCGAGACCACGGTGACGGTGCTGTCGGAGCGCCGCGAGAGCGCGCCGTACGGCGCGCGGGGGGGCGGCCCCGGGGGGCGGGGGCGCAACACGCTCATCAGAGACGGGCGTGAAACCACGCTGCCCTCGAAGTTCGAGCGGACGTTCCAGGCGGGGGACCGGCTGCGGATTGAGACGCCGGGGGGGGGCGGGTACGGCAAGAGCACGGGAAGTGCTGGAGTGAAAAGCGCGGGAGGTGCTGGGGCCAGGACCACAGGAGGTGCTGCGGGGAAGAGCACCCGAGGTGCTGACGGGACAGGCACGGGAGGTGCTGGGTGGACAGGCACTCGAGGTGCTGACGGCACACGCACGCGAGGTGCCGGGCGATGATTTTCAACTGGTGGCGAGAGGGCACGCCTGAGGGGCGGCGTGCGCTGGTGGCGGCCTCGCTCGGGTGGATGCTCGACTCGTTCGACGTCATGCTCTACGCGCTGGTCCTGCCCGCGCTGATGCAGGCCCTGTCGATCGACTCGGCGGTGGGCGGGCAACTGCAGTCGCTCACGCTGCTGGCAGCGGCCGTCGGCGGACTCGCGTTCGGCGTGATCGCGGATCGGTTCGGGCGCACGAAGGCGCTGATGGCGTCCGTGCTGCTCTACTCGGTCTTCACCGCGCTGTGCGGCTTCGCGACCAGCGCGCTGCAACTGGCGATCTTTCGCGTGTTCCTCGGGTTCGGGATGGGCGGCGAGTGGGCCAGTGGCGCCGCACTCGTCTCCGAGACCTGGCCGGAGCAGCATCGCGGCAAGGCGCTGGCCTGGATGCAGAGCGCGTGGGCCGTGGGCTACGCGCTGGCGACGCTGGTCAACTGGATCGTCCAGCGCGGGCTCGGCCTGGACTGGCGCGCGGTCTTCTTCGTCGGCGTGCTGCCGGCGCTCTTCACGCTCTGGATCCGGCGCCGGGTCGAGGAGCCGGCGATGTGGCGCGCGGCACGGGCGACGCCACACGCGCGGCGGTCCGTCCTGCGTGGCACCATCGCCGGGCGGTCCATCCTCGTCATCACCGCCGCGCTCGCGCTGATGAACGCCTGCACCCTCTTTGCCTACTGGGGCTTCAACACCTGGGTGCCGACGTACCTCTCGAGCGCGGAGCACCTGGGCGGCATCGGGCTCGGCACCGACACGATGAGCCTGCTCGTCTACGCCAACCAGGTCGGCACGTGGTTCGGGTACGTCACGTTCGGCTACGTCAGCGACGCCATCGGTCGCCGGCGGACCTACGTCGCCTATCTGCTGTCGGCCGCGGTGCTCGTCTGGGCGTACACATCGACGACAGAGGTGTGGATTCTGCTCGCGCTCGGTCCGGTGGCCTCGTTCTTCGCGACCGGGCACTTCAGCGGGTTCGGGGCCGTGACGGCCGAGATCTATCCCACGGCCGTCCGCGCCACAGCGCAGGGCTTCACCTACAACATCGGCCGCGTCGCCAGCGCCGCGGCGCCGTGGCTGGTCGGCAGCGTCGCGAAGACGCACGGCTTCCCGGTCGCGCTGTCGCTGTCGGCGGTGGCATTCCTGCTGGCTGCGGCCTGCTGGGTCTTCGTGCCCGAGACGAAGGGCCGGAAACTGGAGTAGACGAATACCTGCGAGGTGGGCCGGTTACTTGGTCACGTGCGTGACCATGCCCATCAGGTAGTGGAGCTCGATCGTGTCACCCGGCTCGAGATTGCGCGGCACCGACTCGTGGCCCACGCGCGCGTGCCGCAGCTCCTCTTCGGGATCCTCGGGGTCCACCCAGAAGATGTCGAGCGAGATTTGTCCATGGATGGACACGGGCTGGATGCGCTTGACCACGCCAGACCGGGAGCCCTTGAGCATGGGAGGGAGATTAATACATGTGAGATGTCAGATGTGGGATGTCAGGCGTGGGCCGTGAGCTGCGCGGCGCCAGCAGCCCTGGTGCAAGTCCGCCGTCGCACCGAGCCGGCTGATGCGCCCGGATGGCCAGGCGCGACGACCGAGAATACGGGGTGTATTTGAGGGAGGAGCCAACGCCGCCAGGCGGGATGCAGCAGCCGGCGAATGCGGCGGACTTGCACCACGGGCTGCCAGGTCTGGGAAGCGGGCCCCAGCCGCCGTATCATCAGTGGAGCCATGCCAATCCGCGCTCGGTCCGTTGGTGCGTCCCTCGCAGTCGGTCTGTGTCTGCTGTTGGGTGTCCTGTCGGCCTGGCCGGCGGCCCAGGCCGCGTTGCCGTCGGCCCGGAGCGTCGTGGACCGGCACATCCAGGCCATTGGCGGGCGGGCGGCGCACGACGCGGTGCGCGGGCTGCGGGCGCGCGGCCGCATTGCCGTGGCCGCTCAGGGGCTGGCCGGCGACGTCGAGATCCACGCGGCCCGTCCGAACCGGATGATCAATCGAATCACCGTGCCGGGCATCGGCGTGCTCGAGAGCGGATACGACGGCAAAGTGGGCTGGACGCTCAATCCCATCGCGGGCCCGTCGCTCTTGTCAGGTGTGGACCTGGCCGAGGTCGCCAACGACGCGTGGTTCGACGCCGCCCTGCACGCGCCCGACTACGTCAAGGAGATGGCCACGCTCGAGCGCGTCGAGTTCGACGGACGGCCCGCACTCAAGATTCGCGTCGTATTCGTCAACGGGCGGCAGCAGTTCGAGTTCTACGACGTGGACACCGGGCTGCAGATCGGCTGGGAGGCCGAACGTCAGACCCCACTCGGCCCGGTGCCGACCACGCACGTGGCCCGTGACTATCGGGCCTTCGGTCCGCTGAAGTTCGCCACGACGCTGATCGATCGCGCGCTGACCGTCGAGACCGTCGTGACCGTGTCGTCCCTCGAGTTCGTGGATCTGCCGGCCACGACGTTCGACCCGCCGCCGGTCATCCGGGCCCTGGTCAAGTGACGAGGCGGCGATCGCTGCGCTGTCTCGGCCTGGCCGTCGCGCTGCTGCTCGTCCCGGCGCATGGCCGGGTCCAGGCCGTCGCGCCGCAGGATTGGCGCGTCACGTCACTAGCGGCGTTCGACCTGGTGTGGCAGACGATCATGGACACCTACTACGACCCGACGTTCGGTGGGGTCGATTGGGTGGGCGCCCGCGGCGAGCTGCGGCCCAGGGCCGAACGGGCCGAAACGCCAGACGACGTGCGGCAGGTGATTCGGGCGTTGCTCGCGCGGCTGGGGCGATCGCACTTCCAACTCATCAGCTCGGCGCCGGGCGACGCGCTCACCGGGGAGGCGGTCGCGCCGATCGAGATCCGCGTCATCGACCGCGAGCTGGTGGTCACCCGCGTCGAGGCCGCCGCCGCGCAGGCGGGTGTTCGCGCGGGCGACGTGCTGCTCGGCGTCGATCAACAGGCCGCCTCGGCCTGGTGGGCGGGCACCCCTGCCGACGATGCGCGGACAGCCGCGCTGGAGGCGTGGCGGCGGGCCTCACGGGCGCTGCACGGCGCCCCGCGGTCGGGCGCGGCCTTGCGACTGACCAGTCCGGGGACCGACGCCCGCGTGGTCACGGTCACCCGCACCCTGGAGGCCGGCGACATCGTCACCCTCGGCAACCTGCCGCCGATGCGGGTGCGCGTGGACACCCGCGAGGTGACGACCGATGCGGGCCGGCGCGTGGGCGTCATCGCCTTCAACATCTGGATGACGACGATCGATGCGCCCGTCGCGCAGGCGATCGATCGCTTCCGCCTCGCGCCGGGATTGGTGCTCGATCTGCGCGGCAATCCGGGCGGGCTGGCAGACATGATTCGCGGCATCAGTGGCCATCTGATCGACGAGCCGTCCCTGCTCGGCCGCATGCGGATGCGCGCGGTGGTCCGGCCCCTCGAGTTTCGTGTGAATCCACGTCGCGCCACCGACGATGGCCGCGCCGTGACGCCATTCGCCGGTCCGGTGGCGATCCTCGTGGACGAACTCACAGCCAGTGCCTCGGAGTGTTTCACCGGCGCGCTGCAGAGCCTCGGGCGCGTCCGTGTGTTCGGACGCCAGACCATGGGGCAGGCGCTCCCCGCCGCGACGCGGACGCTGCCGACGGGCGATGTGCTGATGCATGCGGTAGGCGACTTCGTGACCGCCTCGGGGCGATCGCTCGAAGGTGATGGCGTGCAGCCCGATGTGGTCGTGCCGCTCGTGCGCGCCGACCTGGCGGCGGGCCGCGACGCCGTCCTTCTGGCCGCGCTGCGGTGGCTGGATACCCGGTAGGATCCCTTTGCCCCGGCTTCCCCCGACGTGCTATCCTCGCCCGACCTGCAAGCACGCACGTCCTTCCGCGTCAGGGCCTGTCAACCCTGAAACGAACGCGTCCGATAGCAAGTTATGGCCCCGAGCATCGTCCGGGGCGACGCGCGTGACAACGGATCTCGAAGTCTGATCGGGAGAAGTGAATGGAGCAGCGCACGCTGCGTCTCGGGGATACCGTGGATGACTACTGTCCGCGGGAACGGCGAATCACCAATCACGTCATTGTTGCGCTCGTCGTTGACGCCATCCGCCAGACGCGGTGCTCGACGTGTGACGCGGAGCATCCCTTCAAGGGTGCGAAGGCCCCACGGCCCCGCAAGCACGACGACCCGATGACGGATCTGTCAGGCGGACAACTGGTCGCTCCGCGCGCGGCCTCGCTGCCGCCGGCCGCCGCCGAACTCGACAACGATGAGCCGACCGATACGCAGGTGTCCGTGGGCCTGCCCCCGCCGCGGGCCCCGCAGGTGCCGCCGGCCGCGTCGGTGCGTGTCGCATCAGCACCACCCGCCGCGACTCCCGCGCCGCAGACGTCCAAGGAGCCGGGCGACGCCTGGGTCTCGCATCGTCCCCTGATCCGCGCCAGCCTGCCGCGCACCGAGGGCGAGCTTCCGCCGCCGCGCGTCATCCCCGAGTTCACGATGCACCAGCGTCCCCCCAGCCGTCGCGACGGCTTCCGTCCGTGGCAGGGGCGCGGACCTGGCGGCGGCGGTCCGAGCCACGGCCACAGTCACGGGAACGGCGAGCCCAACGGCAACGTCGCCCCTGGCGCGGGCCGCCCCGGTCGTCCGCACGTCCGCCCGTCGCAAGGGGAGCCGGGCGGTGAGGGTTCGGGCGGCGGCCATTCGCGCCGTCACCGTGGTGGCAAGTCGCGTCGGCCCCGCTAGGCACGGATTCCCATGCACACGTCAGATTGTCCGACGCCGGTCGGCCTCATCGTCGGTGTCGCCAACAAGCGGTCCATTGCCTGGGCCATCGCGCGCGCGATGGCCGCGACTGGCGCGACGCTCGTCATCACCCACCAGAACGAACGCCTGGAAGAGAATGTGCGCGAGTTGGCGGCCACGCTGCCCTCGGTGAGTGTGCTCCCCTGCGACGTCGCGGATGAGGGGCAGCTCGACGCGCTGTTCGCCGCGATCGAGGCGCAGCACGGCGGACTCGACTTTCTCGTGCACGGCGTGGCGTTTGCCGATCGCGAGGACCTGGCGCGTCCCTTCGTGGAGACATCGCGCGCAGGATTCCAGAAGGCGCTCGACATCAGCGCCTACTCGTTGGTCAGCTTGTCGCGCCGCGCGGTGCCATTGATGGAGAAGCGCGGCGGGGGCAGCATCGTGACGCTGAGCTATCTCGGCGCCGAGCGCGTGTTTCCGAACTACAACGTGATGGGCGTCGCCAAGGCCGCGCTCGAATGCTCGGTGCGCTACCTGGCGGCCGACCTCGGTCCGCGCAACATCCGCGTCAACGCGATCTCGGCCGGCCCCATCAAGACGCTGGCGGCCTCGGGCATCTCGGGGTTCTCAGGGATCCTGCAGGCCTACCGCGACCGCGCCCCGCTGCGCCGCACGGTCGAGACGGACGAAGTGGCCGACGCCGCCGCGTTCCTGCTCGGGCCGGGTGGCCGTGGCATCACCGGCGAAGTCCTGCTCGTGGACGCCGGGTACCACGTGATGGGGACGTAGGGTCCGGTGAAAAGACCTCGGAGGTAATTCCTACGAAAACTGTAAGCCCTTCAATTTGATTTGACTGGGCTTACAGTTTTCGTAGGAATTACCTCCGAGGTCTTTTCACCGGACCCCTGCAGTCTCCCGCCGGTAGTAGTCGGTCTGGAATCGTTCGAGCAGCGCCTTCATCTTCACCGCATCGCCCTTCGTATGGCCGTGGCACACGATGGGGTGATGCCCGCCGGTCGTCTCGATCAGGACATCCGAGAACACGATGTTCGTGTCGATCTTGATCGACGCGACGTGCGCGATGTGAATCGACTCCTCGAGCTTGCCGACCCACTGAGGATGGAACATCGTGATCGTGGACGGGCTGATCACGACCTGCGCCGGAAAGATGCGGTTGCCGCGGCTCAGCCGGCTCGCTCGAAACACGTGTTCGCCCGGAATCCGCCGCGTCTTGATCCATACCCAGAAGATGACGAGGATGGCCAGCGTGGCGAGGACGGCGGACGCGATCGCGAGGATGGTCATGGTGGGGTTGGCCTGGGCGGCGTCGTTCACGCCGCAATGGTAAGCTAACTTCCCCCTGACTCGACTCCTCTTCAGCGGCGCTCACCTCGTACGTCCCGACCGGGTCGCCTCGGGTCAGACGCTCGTCGTCGAAGGCGACCGCATCGTCGATATCGTCAGCGGACCGCGCCTCGCGGGTGACCGCGACGTGCACCACAACTGCGACGGCCGGTTCATCGTGCCCGGGTTCGTGGACGTGCACGTCCATGGCGCGGCGGGCATCGACGTGCTCGACGGCGCGGGCGCCGTGGCGGCGCTGGCCACCCGGCTGCCTCAGTGGGGCGTGACGGCGTTCTGCCCGACGTCGATCGCCTGTGACCCGCCGACGCTGGCCTCCCTGCTCCAAAGCATCGCGGCCCTCCGCGTCGAGCCGCCAGCCGGCGCGCGGGTGCTGCCCGCGCACCTCGAGAGCAACTTCATCAACCCCGAGTTCCGCGGCGCCCAGCCGCTCGGCTGCCTGCGGACGTTCCGCGGTCCCCGCGCGACGCCCGACGGGTCGCTCGTCGAGGCGTTCACGGCAGACGATGTCATGGCCATCGTCGATCATCACCGCGCCGATGTCGGCATCTTCACCCTGGCCCCCGAACTCGAGGGCGGTCTCGATCTGGTGCGCAGGCTGGTGAACGATGGCATTCGCGTGTCGCTCGGACACTCGGGCGCGACGTTCGAGGAGGCGGGCCTGGCCATTCAGGCTGGCGCCAGCCAGGCGACTCACGTCTTCAACCGCATGAGTGCGATGTCCCATCGCGCCCCGGGTCTCACCGGCGCTGTGTTGTCCCACGACGACGTGGCGGCCGAACTGGTGTGCGACGGCCATCACGTGCACCCGGCGGTGATGCGCGTCGCGATCGCGGCCAAGACGCCCGCCCGCCTGATGGCGATCACCGACGGCACGGCAGGTTCCGGCCTGCCGGCGGGATCGAGGACCCGCCTGGGCGGGCAGGCCATCACGGTGGCCGAGGTCGCGCGGCTGGACGACGGCACCATGGCCGGCAGCGTCTTGACGATGGACCGCGCCTTCGCCTCTCTGGTCACGCAGTGCGGGCTCGATTTGGTGCAGGCGTCGCAGATGTGCTCGACCACCCCGGCGCGCGAGATGCGCATGCACGGCACCGGGGTGCTGGCACCCGGCGCCATGGCCGACTTCGTCGTCCTCGATGCGCAGTTGGCGGTGATGGAGACCTGGGTGGGTGGCAACCAGGTGTTCAAGCGCGGGGCCACGCTCGCCGACTAGACGAGTGCGGGCCACGATGCGTCCCGCACGAACTTCTGGAGCCTCGGGCCCGCCCGTGGCATACTGACTTTTCGGAGCCACCCATGGAAGCACGCGCCCTTCGGTTCGTGTTCGCCCCCGTGATCGTAGGTGTGCTCGCGGCCACCCTGGCTGCGCAGGATCGGGTGTCCTCCCCATCGACGGGCACTCCGGCCATCGCCCTTTCAGGCAAATGGACGTTCAACGACGACGCGATCCGCGAGGATCCGCGCAATTGGCGTCGTCCGGTGGGCGGCGCCCCGTTCGCGGGTCCGACGGCTGTCGCCAACGCGCCCGGCGCAGGGGCGGGCATGGGCGGTGCCGCGTTCGGGCCCTCGGGGCGTCCTCGTCCGGCCGGCAGTCTTGGCGAGCCATTCGACAGCGACGTGCGTCGCGCCTTGCGCGACCTGCTCGAGGTCGCGCGCCGCTTCGATATCGCTGTCGCGGCAGCGCAAGTGACGTTCACCGATGACCTGTCCCGCGTCTTCACGTTCGCGACCGACGGGCGCCGCGAAAAACAGCGGGCGGGTGGGACCGAGTATGACGTCCGCACGACGTGGGACGGCCCGGTGCTGATGCAGGAGATCTCCGCCTACCGCGAGTTCAAGATGACGCAGGCGTTTCGCCTCAGCGAGGACGGACGGCAGCTGTTCGTCTGGCTGACGGTGGACAAGCCCGCGCTCGTCCCGCCGGTCCGCCAGCTTCGCCGCGTCTACACGCGACTCCAGTGACGGCAGCGGCTGCGCCGCAAGTCCCGGACCGTCGCTTCGCTCCACGAAGTCCCGGGGGCTTCGCCAGAAGTCCTTCACACGTCAATCTGAATGACTCGGTGAACCCGAGTCGTCTCTCCGCCGAAATCTCCGCGTGACTACAACGGGTTCCACGCGCGTGTAGCGTCGCGCAAGCGCGACTTCAGAGCCGCGAGCGTCTCGCGCCGCACGCGAGCGAGCGAGGGGCGCGCGGCGCGAGGCTGCACGCTCGTGGAAACGGGTCTACGTCGCGTAACGTGTGAGGTCTGCGACGCCGGCCGCGCGGAAGGCATCGCGGCGCTCGCGACACTTGCTGCACGCGCCGCAGTGTTCGTCGTGTGTCCCTGGGTTCATGCACGAGAGACTCAGCTCGAGCGGCACGCCGAGGTCCCGTCCCTGGACAATGACGTCCTCCTTGTGGAGCGAGGCGAGCGGTGTGACGAGTTCGAGCCGGCGGTTCAGGCCGAGCGACAGGGCCTTGCTCATCGTGTCGAAGAACTCACGGGTGGCATCGGGAAACGGGTTGCCCGAGAGGGGCCCGAGCGCGAGTCGTGAGACGTTCAGACGCGCGCACAGTACGGCGGCTTTGGCGACCAGCACGATGTTGCGACCCTCGAGATAGACGTCCTCATCGGGGGTGTCGTAGCCGGGTGGCTGGCCACGTACCGCCCAGTGCGTCGGCGGGTAGACGTCGCGCATGTCGAGCGTCAGGGTCTGCACCGGGGCGATGCGGTCGGCGAATGGTGGTCGGGCCAGCAGGCGCGCGATGGCGCGGCCTTCGGCGGCCTCCCAGGCGAGTCCTGCGCGCACGTGAATCGGCCACACTGGGTCGTGGGCATTGCGCTCGAGCGCCAGGAGCACTGCACTGTCGAGACCACCGGAAAACAGGACTGCTGAATCCATCATGCCGCACCGCCTGTGCCGGGGAGGCTTGGGGCTGCGCGTCTCCCGGGTACTGTACAGTTTCCGTATGTACCTCGTCACCAAGCGCATCGATTTCTGCTACGGCCATCGGCTCCTCGACTACGACGGCATCTGCAAGCATCCACACGGCCACAACGCCATCGTGGAGGTGGACGTCCGCACCGACACGCTGGACGAGCGCAACATGGTCGCGGACTTCTCGGAGATCAAGCGGATCGTCAAGGGGTGGATCGATCGCGAGCTCGACCACAAGATGATCCTGCGTCACGATGACCCGCTGGTCGAGCCGCTCGAGAAGCTGGGCGAGCCGATCTTCAAGCTCGAGAGCAACCCCACCGTCGAGCGTATCGCCAAGCTGATCTTCGACATGTGCTGCCACCAGGGTCTCCCGGTGGTGACGGTGCGGGTCTGGGAGACGCCGACGTCGTACGCGGCGTACTCGGTGTGAAGAGCAGGTGAGGTGCTGGAGTGACATGCGCTCGAGGTGCTGACGCTGACGCCCAAGTGCTGGAGCGAAGCGCGCCGAGGTGCTGCGCTGACGCCCAAGTGCAGGAGTGACGGGCGCATGCAGTGCTGACGCTCAGGTGCTGGAGGGAGCAATGCCTGAAGTGCTGGCTCTGACGCGGAAGTGCTGCAATGCCCATGAGGTGCTCGATGGGCTTTCCGCCAGCAAGTCGGCGCTCTCACACCAGCACCTCCCGCGCGTGTCCGTCCAGCACCTCGAGAGCGTTTCAGATCAGCACCTCACGTGCCCTTCCCGCTAGCACTCCAAGCGCAATTCACACCAGCACTTGAGCGCCTTTCCCGCCTAGAACAACCGCCAGATGGCGGCCACGGCCATCGTCACGATGAAGCCGAGCGCCAGGGGAATGGCCGCGCTCAGCGCCGCCCATTTCTTGCTGAGCGTCTCCTTGTAGATGGTCATGATGGTCGTCGCGCACGGGTTGTGGAGCAGCGAGAAGAGCATCAGGTTGACTGCCGTGAGCATCGTCCACCCGTGCTGGTCCACGAGCAGTGCCTGGAGCTCGCCCAGTGACGGAGGGTCCGTCATCATGCCCACGCCCATGTAGACCATCATCATCGTGGGCACGACGATCTCGTTGGCCGGGATCGCGATGATGTAGGCCAGCAGGATCACGCCGTCCAGCCCCATCGCGTGGCCCATCGGGTTCAGGAAGTTCGCGACGTGCTGCGCGAGACTGGTCTCGCCGATGAAGATGTTGCCGAGGATCCAGATGACCGCGCCGGCCGGCGCGGCGGTCAGGATCGCCCGCCAGAGCACGAACAGCGTGCGATCGATCAGCGACGTGTACAGGATGCGCAGCACGCCGGGCCGCCGGTAGGGTGGCAGCTCCAGCGTGAACGCCGAGGCTTCACCACGCAGGATGGTGCGTGAGAGTCCCCACGAGACGAGCAGCGTGAAGAACACGCCGATGATCACGATGCCGACGACCGCGCCGGCGGCGGCGAGCGAGGCGAACGCCGGCGGAAACGACGCGCCGACGAAGATGGTCGCCAGCATGATCAAGGTCGGGAAGCGGCCGTTGCACGGGACGAAGTTGTTCGTGAGGATCGCCACCAGGCGCTCGCGCGGCGAGTCGATGACGCGCGTCGCGATCACCCCGGCGGCGTTGCACCCGAAGCCCATCGCCATCGACAGCGCCTGCTTGCCGTGCGCGCCGGCACTGCGGAAGAGGAAGTCGAGATTGAAGGCCACCCGCGGCAGGTAGCCCAGATCCTCGAGCATCGTGAAGAGCGGGAAGAAGATGGCCATCGGTGGCAGCATGACGCTGATCACCCAGGCGAGGCCGCGATAGACGCCGTGCCAGATGAACCCGGTAATCCACCACGGGACACCGACACTGGTGAACGCGGCGGCCGCCAGGTCCTCGAACCAGAAGAACCCGTCGGCGAGCATCTTGGATGGCACGTTCGCGCCGGTAATCGTCAGCCAGAAGATCGAGGCGAGCAGCAGGGCCATCAGCGGCAGGCCGAAGACCGGTGACGTGACCAGACGATCGATCCGCTGGTCGAGATCGTACCGCGCACCGGGTCCGCGAGTCGCCGCTCGTTGCGCGACACGCGCCGCCTCGTTGTAGATGGACCGAACCGCTTCATCACGGAATCCCGCGCTGAGCGTCTGTCGCAGGGACGCGGCCCGTTCGATCGCTGAGGCTGCCGGGGTCCGGTCGGCCACTACTGCGCTCCCTCGATCGACATCTTCCGGCTGAAGCGCTCGACGGCCTTCTGCTGATCCACGACCACATGGGCCAGGCGGCCCGATCTGAGCGCTTCCTCGACCTGGGCGTCGCCGTCCAGCAGCCGGATGGCGATCCATCGCGCGTTCGGGACGCCCGGCGCGGCCGTTTCGATGAGCGGGACCAGCTCAGCGACCGCGCGCTGGAACTCCGGCGTACCGACCACGCGCAGCGGCTTGGTCGCGATGGTGCCCGACGAGATGCCGTCCACGGTCTCGAGCAACGCATGCACGCCTTCGCCCGTGCGCGCGACGATGCCGATGGCGGGAATGCCGAGGTCGCGCGAGAGGGTGCGCAGATCCACCTCGATGCCCTTGCGCTTCGCTTCGTCCATCAGGTTCACGGCGAGCACCACGCGTTCGGTGATCTCCAGCACCTGCAGGACGAGGTTGAGATTGCGTTCGAGGGCCGTCGCGTCGGCGACCACGATCGTCACATCCGGCCGTCCGAAGAGCAGGAAGTCACGCGCGACCTCCTCGTCGGTGGAGGCCGAGAGCAGGGAGTAGGTGCCCGGCAGGTCCACCAGCTTGTAGCGGATCTTGTTGAACTCGAACCCGCCCTCCGCGCGCGTGACGGTCTTCCCGGGCCAATTGCCCGTGTGCTGCTTGAGGCCCGTCAGCGAGTTGAAGAGCGTGGATTTGCCCGTGTTCGGGTTGCCGGCCAGCGCGACGACGCGATCGAATTTCTCGATCGAGACGCCCATGCGCTCGAGCTCGCTGTGCACGACGCAGGTCTCGCAGTTGTGACTCATGACGCTCTCACCAGCACGTGCGCGGCCTGGTCGTTGCGCAGCGCGATCAAGGTGCCGCGCACTTCGTACGCGCGCGGATCGCCAGCAAACGTACGCAGCACCGGTTTGATCTGCGCGCCCTCGGTGAAGCCGAGGTCCATCAGACGCCGCCGGCTGAAGCCCTGGCAGGCCTGATCCAACTCCACGACCTCCGCGCTGTTCTGATCGGGAAGGTCCGAGAGCCGGACGATTCCGGCGTGCCCGCCCGATTGCGCGGCGGCGGCCAGGAACACGTTGGCCGCCACGGCCGGCGCGAGCCGGTACTCGTTCTCGCCGTCGCTGAGCACCACCCGCTGCGGTGTGGCTTCGACGATACGGACGAGTTGGCCCACGCGAAGGCCGGAGGCCACGATCTGTGCGAACGAGATCTCGGGTTCGTCCTCGAGATGCACGATGCGTCCCAGTGCGTCGGACGGCCAGGAGGTGACGGGCGTGCCGCTCGCCGGCGCGACGTCGCCGTCGCGCGTCGGGATTGGATCCCCGTGCGGATCGACCACGGGGTGCCCCAGCGAGGCCGACAACCGTTCGACGTCGGCCGCCGAGATCCGATGCTCCTGCCGCTCGGCCGCCTTGTGCACGTCTCGCAGCGGCAGGCGCGCTTCATCGGCGAAGTAGCGCTCCAGGAGGCGGTGAGCGCGCACGACCTGCAACGCCAGGCGCGTGCCGTCGGTGGTGAGCAAGAAGCCCTGGCCGTCGGCCACGATCAAGCCCTGCGCCTGCATGCGTCCGACGAGCGCGACGACGACCGAGTCGGACAGCCGGAGCACGCCGGCCAGCGAGGAGAGCGTGCCGCGCCGGCCGCGATACTCCTGTTCGAACAGATGCTTGAGGGCGTCCTCCAGTCGCTGGCGGGCGTGTCGGACGCCGCGGCGCTGCTGCCACCAGAGCAGGACGCCAGCGACGAGGAGGAGTGCGGCCGCGATCCAGAGCATCATTTTGATTCGGAGTCTACTGTAATTTTGACTAATCGAAATTATAGGGGGTCGCGGCCCCGGTGTCAAACGCCGGGCCTGCGGGGTCAGTCTGGCCGGACGAGTACTTTGGCGGCCGCGCGTGTGCCGATCGTCAACTGGCGTCCGGTGTCAGACGTGAGCTGGACGGCATCGGCGGCTGGGTCACGGGCCTCGATGGTGACGCCGCGGCCGGGCACGAGGTCGCACTGCTCGACGAACCGGAGGAAGTCGCCGTCCTGGTCGAGGACGCGGCTGACGCGCAAGGGCGCGGCCAGCGGGGCGCGCAGCAGATCCACGTCATTGGTGGGGGCCAGGAGGCCCTCGGGCGTCGGAATCGGATCGCCGTGCGGATCGACCGCCGGCCGGCCGAGCATCTCGTCGATGCGGTCGATCAGGCGCTCGGAGACGGCATGTTCCAGCCGTTCGGCCTCGTCGTGCACTTCGGCCCAGCTCATGCCGAGGACCTTGACGAGGAAGAGCTCGATCAGGCGATGCCGACGCAAGACCATGCTGGCCAGCTTCTCGCCCGCCGGCGTCAGCCGCACACCCATGTAGGGCTCGTAGCGGACGAGTCCTGATTCGGACAGCGCCTTCATCATCGTGGTTGCCGTGCCCGGCACGACGCCCAGGGCGGAGGCCAGCTGCCCCATCGGCACGAGGTCGGTCTCGCGTTCGGATTGCGCGAGGTAGATCGTCTTGAGGTAGTTCTCGACGGTCTGGGATGGGAGCATCGCTCCGTATTATCCCACCCGACTTGCGTAGAATGACGGGCGAGGCACTTCGTCCATGGATACGTCTGATCTCCGCAAGCGCATCATCCGGGCACTCGAAGAGGCGCGCAAGGACTCGTCCCGGCGGCGGACGGCGATTGACGAGGCGCAGAAGGCCTACGAGACCTTTCTGTCGGCGATGGCGGTGCCGCTGATGCGGCAGGCCGTGACGGTGCTGCGCGCCGAGGGGCACTTGTTCAGCGTGCACAGCCCGGGTGGCAGTGTGCGGCTGGTGTCGGACGGCTCGCCGGAGACGTTCCTCGAACTCGAACTGGACGGCACGGGCGCGCAGCCGGCCGTCATCGGGCGGGTGAGTCTGGCGCGCGGCCGCCAGGGCCACCTGGTGGACGAGCGCCCGATCGGCAGCGGCAAGACGGTCGCGAACCTCACCGAAGACGACGTCTCCCAGTTCCTCGTCGCGTCGGTGCCGAAGCTGCTGGTGAAGTGAAAAGACCTCGGAGGTCATTCCTACGAAAACTGTAAGCCTTGTGAAATCGATCGAAGGGCTTACAGTTTTCGTAGGAATGACCTCCGAGGTCTTTTTCACTATGGCGGCGCGGTCCGGATCCCGCCCGGCGTGCGGGAGAGCTTGACCGGGATGCCGAGCTGGCCGATCGGGCCGAGCGTGGGGTGCAGGACCTGGATGACCATCTCGCGGGCCAGCAGCTGCGGGTCGGCCAGCGCGTCGGCCACCGACCGGACGGCGCCGGCCGGCACACCGGCCGCGCGCAGGTCCGCGAGCAGCGCCTCGCGCGTCCGCGGCGCCAGCGCCGCGGCCAGCGCGGGCCGCAGCAGGTCGTACTGCGTCACCCTCCCTGCGTTGGTCGCGAAGCGCGCGTCGGCCCGCAGGCCGTCGAGCGCGAGCACGGCGCACAGGCGCTGCCACTGCGCGTCGTTGCCGACGGCGAGCACCAGCACGCCGTCGGCCACGTCGAATGTGTCGTACGGCGCAATCGTCATGTGGCGATTGCCGGTTCGCACCGGCGACTGGCCGGTCGCGAAGTAGCGGCCGGCCTGATAGGTGAGCAGTGACGTCGCCGCGTCGAGCAGGCTGACGTCCACGCGCTGCCCGCGCCCGTCGCGCCCGCGCGCGATGAGCGCGAGCAGCAGGCCCTGGAACGCATACATCCCCGCGGCGATGTCGGCTATCGCCACGCCCAGCCGCACCGCCTCGCCCCCGACCGAGCCCGTGATGCTCATCAGGCCGCTCTCGGCCTGAGCCACCGCGTCGTAGCCGGCCTCCTCGCGCCGTGGACCGGTCTGGCCGAAACCCGAGATCGACACATAGATCAGCGAGGGATGCCGCCGGCTGAGCGCCTCGTAGCCCCATCCCAGCCGGTCGAGCGTGCCCGGACGAAAATTCTCGACCAGCACATCGGCCCCGGCAATCAGCGCATCGAGCGCCGCCCGGCCCTCGTCGGTCTTCAGGTCGATCGCGACCCGCTCCTTGTTGCGATTGACGCTCAGGTAGTACGCGCTCACACCGCCGACGAACGGCGGGCCCCACGCACGCGTGTCGTCGCCCGTCACCGGGTGCTCCACCTTGATGACACGCGCGCCCATGTCGCCGGCCATCATCGTGCAGTAGGGGCCGGACAGGACACGGGAGAGATCGACGATCGTGATTCCCTGAAGAGGCATGGAGACGGTTACAGGCTACAGCCTACGGGCTACGGCTAACGGGAGACGGCCTACGGGGGACGGCCTACGGCAGACGGGCTACGGGGGACGGCCTACGGGAGACGGCCTACGGGAGACGGCCTACGGGGGACGGCCTACGGGAGACGGCCTACGGGAGACGGCCTACGGGAGACAGCCTACGGGGGACAGCCTACGGGAGACGGGCTAAGGCCGACGCAGGCGACGCGCCACTGTCACGAGATCCGCGAACAGCGCATAGGCGGTCTTCTCGAGTCCGCCATCGCGCTGCGTGATGACCACACGGCCGAGTGGCCACGTGTCCAGTTCGAGCGCGTTGCCCTGGCCGTCCGCGGCAAAGAGGGGATCGCCAGCGCGGACCTCCTCGAGCGCGACTCGACCCGTTACGCCCCCCACCCCGCGCGAGGCCGACGCGACCAGTTTGAGATGCCGCCCCTGGCCAAGAGCAGCGCGCGCCCGACCGGCCGTCTCCGGTACCACGACCTCACGACTCACAAGGCGGGGCGTCAGATCGCCGTCGAGCAGCACATTGGCCAGCGCCGCGGTCTTGGCTGCGGCGTCCCACCCATCCAGGTCGAGCGACGGATCCGCTTCGGCGACGCCGGCCGCCTGCATCTGCGCGAGTGCCTCATGAAACGACTCGCCGCGTTCGAGCGCGCTCAGGATGAAGTTGGTCGTGCTGTTGACCACGCCCCGAAACCCGCGTACCCGCACGCCCGGCATCGTCTCGCGCACCAGATTGAACACCGGCACGCCGTCCATCACCGCGCCCTCGAACAGGAACGCCACCCCGGCCTGCCGGGCTTCCTGCGCGAGCGCGCGATACGCGAACGCCACCGGGCCTTTGTTCGCGGTGACCACATGGATGCGGTGGTCGAAGGCCGCGCGGACGTGCGAGACCGCCGGTTCGCCCGACTGAACGTCGAGGGTCGTCGTCTCAATCATCACGTGGGGTTCGACGTGCTGGGCGCCGAGCTGCGCGAGGCACGCGTGAATCGAGGGCGAGGTCCCCGTGCCAATCGCCTGGCCTTCTTCACGCTGTCTCGCCACGCGCTCCGCGTCGAGCCCCGCCTCGTCGAAGACCGCGCCGTGGGTCCGAGTGAAGATGCCGATGACGACCGGCTCGATGTGCTCCGCCGCCAGCGCATCCCGCGATTCCGCCAGCAGGCGCACGAAGCGTCGCGCCACCTGCCCGTAGCCCACCAGTATCAGGTTCACTCTCATGACTCATCAGTCCAGGCTGGGCGTTCGGCTCGCATCGCGCCTCTGGCGGTAGAGTGTACTCATCCCTTTGGGAGGTTGTCCGTGCGTCACATCACCACCGGTCTGATTCTCGCGTCGTCGCTGCTCGCCGTTCCCTCAGTCGTCCTCGCCCAGGCCTCGGTGGCCTCTGCGCCCGGCGTCGTCTCGCGCGGCGAAGGCGTCATCAAACGGGCGCCCGATCGCGCGTGGCTGTCGGTATCGACTGAGGTCCGCGACGGGAAGGCCCCCGATGCACGGACACGCAGCGCGCAGATCGTCACGACGCTCACAGCCGCCCTCAAGGGCGTCGGTCTGGCCGACGACGCAATTCGGACGACGGGGTACTCGCTGACGCCCGAGATGGACTGGAACAACGGGCGGGGGACGGTGCGCGGCTATGTCGTGCGCAACACGCTCGAAGTCCGCGTCGATGACCTCGACAAGCTGAGTGACGTCATCGACACGGCGAACAGCCCGAAGAACGCCGCGCTGTCGATCAACGGCCCCCGGTTCGATCTGAAGAACCTCGTGGCCGCCGAGCAGGAGGCGGTGAAGGCCGCGGTGGAAAGCGCCATGCGGCGAGCCGAGGCCATGGCGGCCGGCGCCAGGCGTTCGCTGGGTCCCATCATCCGCGTGGAACTCGAGCACGTGTCGCCGTCCACACCAGGACCTCGACCCATGATGGCCGAGCGCGCGATGATGTCCGACAAGGCCGTCGAGACGCCGATCACGCCCGGCGAGATCGAGATTCGCGCGTCCGTTGTCGTCACGGTCGCGATTCAGTAGTCGCCCGAGCCACGTGGCCGGGCCGTCCGCGCCTACTTCAGCAGGGTCAGACCGCCCGCCTGAATTGGCCGTGGGGCAGCGTTTTCGTCCGCGCCGAGCAGTTCCTCGCGCGTGACGCGACGGATGTGCACGTCCAACTCGTTGGGGGACTCGACCGCCTTCGCCGAGCTGACGCCCAGTTCCTTGAAGCGCCGAGCCGACGGCAGCACCTTCTGCTCGAGCGAGCCCACGAAGCGGTTGTAGCTCTCTGCCGCCTGACCGATGTTCTTCCCCACCCCTTCGAGGTGCTCGACGAGGGTCCCGAGACGCTCGTACAGCTCACGCCCGAGCTGCTGAATATCCTCGGCGTTCTGCGCGAGCGCCTGCTGTTGCCAGCCGAAGGCGACGGCTTTGAGCAGGGCGAGCAGCGTCATCGGTGTGGCCGGAATCACGCGCTGGCTGGCGGCCAGGTCGAGCAGCGCTCCATCGTGCTCGAAGGCACTGGCGAGCAGCGGTTCGAGCGGCAGGAACATGACGACGAACTCGGGCGCCGGCTGGAACTGCTTCCAGGTACTCCTTGGCGCCGAGCGCGCGGATGTGGTCGCGCACCTGCCGCGTGTGGGTGGCCAGCAGTTCCTGTCGTTCGGCCTCGGTGCGCGCGGTGGTTGACGCGAGATACGCGTCGATGGGCACCTTCGCATCGATGATCACGCTGCCCTGTCCGGGCAGGCGCACGATGAGGTCGGGAATCTGCCTGGCGCCGGTGGCGGTGGTGACCGACGTCTTCTCGGAGAAGTCGCACTGCTCGAGCATGCCGGCCAGTTCGACGATGCGCCGGAGCTGGACCTCGCCCCACTTGCCGCGGACGTTGGGCGACCGGAGGGAGCGCGTCGGATCCGCCGTGGCGGCGTGCAGCTGGTCTTGTGTGCGCGAGAGGGACTGCAACTGCGTGGTGACCGCCCGGAAGCTGCCTTCCCGGGCCTTGTCCACTTCACCGAGTTGCGTTTCGACCTTGCGGAGGGTCTCGCGCATCGGCCCGAGCAACTGGTCGGCGTGCTCCGTGAAGTCTGCGCGGTTCTCTTTGAGGGCGTCTTTCGACAGGGACGCGAACGCCTCGCGCAGCCGCGCATCCGCCGTCGCCAGGGCCGAGCGCTCATGGGCGAGCGCCTGCTCGGCCGCGCGAAGCTCGGCCCCGAGTCGCGCATGGTCAGCGGCCAGACGGCCGTATCGGACCAGCAGGATGGCACCCGCGACACCCGCGCCGGCCAGCGCGCTGGCGACGACCAGAAGCAACGACGCGTCCATGCTCTCCGATTGTACGCCTCGGCGTGACAGGGGAGGACACAGGGCGCTGACGCTCAAGTCCCGGGGGCTCGCTGCGCTCGGAGAGGTCCCGGTGCTGACGCTCAGGTCCCGGAGGCTCGCTTCGCTCGGAGAGGTCCAGGTGCTGACGGTCAGGTCCCGGGCGACTCGCTTCGCTCGGGGAAGTCCCGGTGCTGACGCTCAGGTCCCGGAGGCTCGCTGCGCTCGGAGAAGTCCCGGTGCTGACGCTCAGGTCCCGGTGCCTCGCTTCGCTCGGAGAAGTCCCGGCACTGACGCCCAGGTCCCGGGGCTCGCTTCGCTCGGAGAGGTCCCGGTGCTGACGCTCAGGTCCCGGAGGCTCGCTTCGCTCGGAGAAGTCTCGGTGACTCGCTGCGCTCGCAGAAGTCCGAGCCCTGACGTCCAGGTCCTGCGCATTGCCCTTGTCCTGGCACCGGCACTTCAGTTGTCTTCGCACTGGGACTTCGCCTGCACGTCCTGCCGGGATGTCGCGAGCGCCCGAGTCCTGGCGCCGGGACTTCAGGCGCTCTTCTCTCCGGGACTTCGTGTGATCTTCTCTGCGGCACTTCAGGTGCCGTCGCACTGGGACTTCGCGTGCACGTCCTGCCGGGACGTCGCGAGCGCCCGAGTCCTGGCGCCGGGACTTCAGGCGCTCTTCTCTCCGGGACTTCGTGGGCTCTTCGCACCGGGACTTCGCGAGCGCCCGTGTCCTGACACCGGGACTTCAGATGCTCTTCTCGCCGGGACTTCAGGTGCTCTTCTCTCCGGGACTTCGCGAGCCCCGGGGTCCCGAGGTGCCCTGTCGTGTCTACATCCCGACAGCGCGGATGAACAGCCCAATCAGCGCGCCGCCGAGCAGCGGGCCGATGACGGGCACGACCGCGTAGCCCCAGTCCGAATCGCCCTTGCCGGCCACAGGCACGATGGCGTGCACGAGGCGCGGGCCGAGGTCGCGCGCCGGGTTGATCGCGTAGCCCGT
Source organism: uncultured Acidobacteriota bacterium (assembly GCA_963738485.1). GTDB lineage: Bacteria > Acidobacteriota > Vicinamibacteria > Vicinamibacterales > SCN-69-37 > CAVTWK01. Next base: position 1,082,686 of record CAVTWK010000001.1, on the reverse strand, counting down.
CGTGCCGCCGAGCGACAGGCCCACGCTCCAGACGAGGATCGCCACCAGGTACGGCGCCAATCCGGGCGCCGGACCCGTTTCGGCCAGATTCTTGGACCCCAGCGCGGCCACCACCAGCACGAGCACCATCGTCGCCAACACCTCGCAGAAGAGGTTTGAAGGCAGGTGGCGGACGGCGGGCGACGTGCAGAAGGCCGCGCGCTTGGCGCCCTGGTCTGGCGTCATCGCCCAGTGCGGCAGGTAGAACAGCCAGACGAGCGTCGCGCCGGCGATGGCGCCGAGCATCTGTGCCAGGACGAAGCTGGCGACCGAGCTGGCCTCGCCCGTGGTGATGGCCATGGCGACGGTGATCGCCGGATTGAGATGCGCGGCGGTGCTGCCGCACGCGACGGCCGTGATCACGCCGCAGAAGACGGCGAACGCCCACCCGGCGGTGATGACGATCCAGCCGCCGTGCTCAGCCTTCGAGCCCTTGAGCAGGGCGCCGGCGACGACGCCGTTGCCGAGCAGGATGAGCACCAGCGTTCCCATGAACTCTCCGAAGAACGGCGACAGCATGCGTGTGGTCTCCCTGGGGTGTGAGCCGCTACGGCTCGTCGATCCAGTCGAAGGTGCGTGTCACGGCCTTCTTCCACTGGCGGTAGAGGGCCTCGCGCCGCGCCTCGTCCATCTGCGGCTTCCACGTGCGCTCGATCTGGCCGTTGTCGGCCAGCTCGTCGAGACCGCTGTAGTAGCCGCAGGCCAGGCCCGCGGCGTAGGCCGCGCCGAGGGCCGTGGTCTCGCGCATGACGGGCCGCGTCACGGGGCGGTTGAGGATGTCGGCCTGGAATTGCATGAGGAGATCGTTGGCGACCATGCCGCCGTCGGTCCGGAGTTCGGTCAGCGGGATGCCGGAATCGGCCTCCATCGCCTCGACCAGCTCACGCGTCTGAAACGCCGTCGCCTCGAGCACCGCGCGGGCCAGGTGGCCTTTCGTGGCGTAGCGTGTCAGGCCGGCGATCACGCCGCGGGCGTTCTCCTGCCAGTAGGGCGCATAGAGGCCTGAGAACGCGGGCACGAAATACACACCGCCGTTGTCGGCCACCGACTGCGCGAGTTCCTCGATGCGTTCGCTGCGGTCGATCAGACCCAGGTTGTCGCGCACCCACTGGACGAGCGCGCCGGTGACCGCGACGCTGCCCTCGAGGGCGTAGACCGGCGCGGCCTCGCCGAAGCGATACGCGACGGTCGTGAGCAGGCCGCTCACCGAGGGCTTCAACGCGCCGGTGTTCATCAGCAGGAAGCAGCCGGTGCCGTACGTGTTCTTCACTTCGCCCGGACGGAAGCAGGTCTGACCGACGAGCGCGGCCTGCTGGTCGCCCAGGATGCCGGCGACCGGCACGCCGGCGAGGGCCGTGCGCGTGAGCGTGCCGTACGTCTCGCTGCTCGATCGGATTTCCGGCAGCATCACGCGCGGGATCCCGAACGCCTCCAGGATCTCGTCGTCCCACTGCAGCGTGGCCAGGTCCATCAGCTGGGTGCGGCTCGCGTTGGTGACATCGGTGCAGTGGAGGCCCGAGTCGGTGCCGCCGGTCAGGTTCCACAGGAGGTACGTGTCGATGGTGCCGAAGAGCAGATCCCCGCGCTCGGCCTCGGCGCGCGCGTCCTTCACGTGGTCGAGGATCCACGCCAGCTTGAGCCCGCTGAAGTAGGTGCTCAGCGGAAGTCCCGTCTTTGCGCGGAATCGATCCTGGCCGCCGTGCTGGCTGTGCCGCCGCACGGCCTCAGCCACGCGCGTGTCCTGCCAGACGAGCGCGTTGTAGACGGGGATGCCCGTGTGCCGGTTCCAGACCACGGTCGTTTCGCGCTGGTTGGTGATGCCGATGGCGGCAAGATCCTGCGGCCGCAGTCCTTTGCTGGCCGTGGCCTCGTCGACGACCTCCATCGTGCGGCGCCAGATCTCCAACGGGTCGTGCTCGACCCAGCCGGGCGCCGGATAGATCTGCTCGTGCTCCTTCTGCGCGACGGACACGACGCGGCCGCGCCGGTCGAAGATCATGAACCGCGTGCTCGTGGTGCCCTGGTCGAGCGCGCCGATGTACCCGGCTGCCTGCGTCATCTGTGGCCCTTCTCCGTTGGAGTCGGGACGGATTCTATGCTGAGGGCGACTTCGCACCTCTGCGCGGAGCTCCCAGCACCCCAAGGCGAGGCGTCGAGCACGTCCCGCGCAGCCGTCCCCCGCACCTCGAGGCGAAGCCCAGCACCGCTGAGCGCAGGCTCCAGCCCTTGATGGCGCAGCCCCGGCACCTCCAGCGAAGCCGCCCGCACCTCGAAGCGAAGGGTCCCGCCCTTCCCGCGCCCGGCACCTCCGAGCGAAGCCCGCGGCACTTCCGTTGGCATTATTAAGACTTGTCTCATCAACAACTTAACTCGGGTCCGTTCACGTCACAGTCTTGTCATCCTGTTGGGCCGGCGCTAATATGGACAAGTTCGGTCGGACATCCACGGGGTGTTCACCGCAGGTCCCCAATCCATGCTGAGACTGTCGAAAAAGGCTGACTACGCATTGCTCGCGATGGGCCATCTCACGGCCCATGCCCGAGACGGCGCCGTGTCGGCCCGGGAGCTGGCCGAGACGTACGACATCCCGGCGGAACTCCTGGCCAAGGTGCTTCAGCAGCTCGTGCGGGGGCGGCTGCTCGAGTCGCATCAGGGCATTCGGGGTGGGTATGGGCTGGGGCGGTCGCCAGAGACGATCTCGGTCGCCGACGTCATCCAGGCCATCGACGGACCGCTGACGGTCACCGCCTGCTCGGATGCCGACCACAGCTGCGAGCAGTACTCGAAGTGCAACATCCGCGATCCGCTGTGGCGCATCAAGGATCGGATCATCACGGCGCTCACGGCCACGTCGATGGTCGAGCTGGCCGCGGACCTGACACCGGCCGATGCGCCGGCCGCCGTGCCGGTCGCCATGTTGAGGTCGCGGCCGGGCGCCCAGGAGCTCGCATGATCACGGTCACGTCACGCGCGGCGTCTCATATCCAGAAGCTCATTGCCAAGGAGCATGTCGAGGCCCACGGGCTTCGGGTCGGCGTCCGCGCCGGCGGTTGCTCCGGGTTCGAGTACCTGTTCGAGTGGGAAGCGGCCCCGAAAGAGACCGACCTGGTGTTCGACGGGCCCGACGGCGTGCGCGTGTGGATCGATCCGCGCAGCCACCGTCTGCTCGACGGCACCACGCTCGACTACGACACGACGCTGCTCAGCCGCGGCTTCGTCTTCCAGAATCCGCACGCCAAGGCCACCTGCGGCTGCGGCACGTCGTTCAGTGTGTGATCGCGACGTCCCGAGCGTCGCCAGGGCGCTCGGCGTCCGGACGACGCGCACGTGGGTCTCCACGCGAGAAGAAAGATAGACAGACATGTCCACTGCTACCGAGACCATCGAACAGCTCGCGACACGCGAATACAAGTACGGCTTCGAGACCGACGTCGAGACCGATACCTTTCCTCCGGGCCTCGACGAACAGGTGGTCCGTCGCCTGTCGGCCATCAAGGCCGAGCCGCAGTGGCTGCTCGATTTCCGGCTGAAGGCCTACCGGGCGTGGCGCGAGATGACCGAGCCGGCCTGGCACAACCTCACGATTGCGCCGATCGCCTACGACGCGCTCAGCTACTATTCCGCGCCGAAGAAGAAGCCGGTCCTCGCGAGCATGGACGACGTGGATCCGGAGGTGCGTCGCACGTTCGAGAAGCTCGGGATCCCGCTCGAGGAGCAGAAGCTGCTGTCGAACGTGGCCGTGGACGCGGTCTTCGACAGCGTCTCGGTGGCGACGACGTTCCGCGCCAAGCTTGCCGAGATGGGCATCATCTTCTGCTCGTTCTCGGAGGCCGTGAAGGACCATCCCGAACTGGTGAAGAAGTATCTCGGCTCGGTCGTGCCCTACACGGACAACTTCTACGCGACGCTCAACTCCGCGGTCTTCAGCGACGGCTCGTTCGTGTACGTGCCGAAGGGGGTGCGCTGCCCGATGGAGCTCTCGACCTACTTCCGCATCAACGCGAAGAACACCGGGCAGTTCGAGCGCACCCTCATCGTGGCCGACGAGGGCGCCTTCGTCAGCTACCTCGAGGGGTGCACGGCGCCGATGCGCGACGAGCACCAGTTGCACGCGGCGGTGGTCGAGCTGGTCGCCCACGACAGCGCCACCATCAAGTACTCGACGATTCAGAACTGGTACCCGGGCGACAAGGACGGCAAGGGCGGCATCTACAACTTCGTGACCAAGCGGGGGCGCGCGTTCGCCAACGCCAAGATCACGTGGACGCAGGTCGAGACCGGGTCGGCGATCACCTGGAAGTATCCGAGCTGCATCCTGCAGGGCGACAACTCGGTGGGCGAGTTCTACTCGGTGGCGACGACCAACAACATGCAGCAGGCCGACACCGGGACGAAGATGATCCACCTCGGGAAGAACACCCGGAGCACGATCGTCTCGAAGGGCATCTCGGCCGGCCGCGGCCAGAACACGTACCGCGGCGCGGTGCTCATCGGCCGCAACGCGCACAACGCCCGCAACTACTCGCAGTGCGATTCGCTGCTCATCGGCGACAAGTGCGGGGCCCACACGTTCCCGTACCTGGAGATCAAGAACACGACGGCGACGGTGGAGCACGAAGCGTCCACCTCGAAGATCGGCGAAGACCAGATCTTCTACTGCCGTCAGCGCGGCATCTCGACCGAGGATGCCGTGAACATGATCGTCAGCGGCTTCTGCAAGGAAGTCTTCCGTGAGCTCCCGATGGAGTTCGCGGTGGAAGCCCAGAAGTTGCTGTCGATCAGTCTCGAAGGTTCAGTGGGATGACAGTGCGGAACACCGCGAGGCCCCGAAGCGTTTGAGCGCGTGGGGGTGGGGCCCCACGCGCAACCAAGGAATGACGATACCAATGCTGCTCGAAATCAAAGACCTGCGCGTGCGCGCAGAAAACAAGGACATCCTCAAGGGCCTGAACCTCACCGTCAACGCCGGTGAAGTGCACGCGATCATGGGCCCGAACGGGTCTGGCAAGAGCACGCTGGCGCGTGTGCTCGCCGGGCATCCGGGCTACGAAGTCACGGGCGGGTCGGTGACCTACAAGGGGCAGGACCTGCTCGAGCTCGAGCCCGAAGAGCGCGCCTGCGAGGGCGTCTTCATGGCCTTCCAGTATCCCGTCGAGATCGCCGGGATCAACAACACCTACTTCCTCAAGGCCGCCTACAACGCCGTGCGGAAGTACCGGGGCGAGCCGGAGCTCGACGCGATGGACTTCACCAAGCTCGCGCGCGCCAAGGCCAAGCTGCTCGAGATGGATCCGACCATGCTCAGCCGGTCGGTCAACGAGGGCTTCTCGGGCGGTGAGAAGAAGCGCAACGAGATCTTCCAGATGGCCGTGCTCGAGCCGACGCTGGCCGTGCTCGACGAAACGGACTCGGGTCTCGACATCGATGCGCTCAAGATCGTCTCCAACGGCGTGAACGCGCTGCGCAGTCCCGACCGCGCCATGGTCGTGGTGACCCACTACCAGCGGCTGCTCGACTACATCGTGCCGGACTTCGTCCATGTGCTGACCGACGGCCGCATCGTGCACTCGGGCGGCAAGGACCTGGCGCACGAACTCGAGGCGAAGGGCTACAGCTGGCTCGAGATCGAGCCGGCCGGAGCGCAGGCCTAGCCATGGCGCAGTTGGCCGAACGTCAGAGCACCTATCTCAGCCGGTTCGAGGCGTTCCGCGCCGATCGCGCGTTCGGTTCGGGGCCGACCGCCTCCGCCCGCGAGGATGCCTTTGCGCGCTTCCTGGCGAAGGGCTTTCCGACCTCCCGCGACGAAGAGTGGCGATTCACCAGCGTGGCGCCGATCGCGGCCACGCCGTTCCAGCCGGCCGAGGTCGAGACCGTGTCCGCCGCGGCCCTCGAGCCGTTCCTGCTCGGCGCCGACGAGGCGCATCGTGTGGTCCTGGTCAACGGCCGGTTCTCGGCATCGTTGTCCACGGTTGACGCGCTGCCGGCGGGCGTGACCGTCCGACACGCCCAGGAGATCGCCGCCCCGATCGAGCCGCGCGCCCACGTGTTCGTGGATCTGAACACGGCCTTCCAGCCCGGTGCGCTCGTCATCGACGTGGCCGCCCAGGCGCTGGTCACCGAGCCGATCCACCTGCTCGCCGTGGCCGTCGGCGGTGCGGCGCCCCGGCTCATCTCGCCTCGCGTGGTGATCAACGTCGGCGAGCAGGCGCAGGCTACGTTCGTCGAGCACTATGTGAGCCTCGGCTCCGAAGCCACGTTCACCAACGTCGTCGTGCACGTGGCCTGTGGTCCGAGCGCCGTGGTCAACCACGTCAAGCTCCAGCAGGAATCGACCGCGTCGTACCACCTGGCGAGCACGTTCGTCCATCTGGGCCGCGCCGCGACGTTCACGTCGCAGGCGATCACGCTCGGCGGCCGCATCGCGCGCAACGACATCGTCTCCGTGCTCGACGGCGAGGGCGCCGAGTGCACGCTGAACGGCGTCTACGTCGCCAGCGGCGACAGCCTGGTGGATACACACACCGTGATCGATCACGCGAAGGCCCACTGCCCGAGCCACGAGGTCTACCGCGGCATTCTTGCCGGCAAGGCCCGCGCGGTCTTCAACGGCAAGATCATCGTGCGGCCCGACGCCCAGAAGACCGACGCGAAGCAGACGAACAAGGCGCTCCTGCTGACAGCCGAGGCCCAGATCAACACCAAGCCTCAGCTCGAGATCTTCGCCGACGACGTCAAGTGCACGCATGGGGCGACGATCGGTCAGCTTGACGCGGATGCGATGTTCTACCTCCGGGCCAGGGGCATCGGGCCCGAGGAGGCGCGCAACATGCTGATTCACGCGTTTGCCGGGCAGGTGCTCGACGGCATCCCCGTCAAGACCGTGCGCACGGCGGCCATTCGTCTGATGGAAGAGCAGCTCGCGCTCCCGAGCGCGTGAGGTCATCTGTGGCAGCGCCGACGTCCACCGTCCTCGACGTGACTGCGCTCCGGGCCGAGTTCCCGGTGCTGCACCAGCAGGTGCATGGGCGGCCGCTCGTCTATCTCGACAACGCCGCGACCACGCAGAAGCCGCGGGTGGTGCTCGAGGCGCTGCGTCACTACTACGAGCACGACAACGCGAACGTCCATCGCGGGGTGCACACGCTCAGCGAGCGGGCCACCGAGGCCTACGAGGGCGGACGCGAGCAGGTGCGGGCGTTCCTGAACGCGGGATCGGTCCGCGAAATCATCTTCACGCGCAACTCGACGGAGGGCATCAACCTCGTCGCGAGGGCCTGGGGCGACGCGAACGTCCGCGCCGGGCAGGACGTCATCATCACGGCGATGGAGCACCATTCCAACATCGTGCCGTGGCAGCAGCTCTGCGCCCGCACGGGCGCGACGCTGAAGGTCATCCCGATGGACGACCGCGGCGAGCTGCTGATGGACGAGTACGTGAAGCTCCTCAGCGACCGCACGGCCATGGTGGCCGTCGTGCACATGTCGAACGCGCTCGGGACCATCAACCCGGTGGACGAGATCGTGCGCCTGGCGAAGGCGGCCGGCGCCGCCACGCTCGTGGACGGATCGCAGTCGGCGTACCACATGCCGACCGACGTGGGCGCCCTGGACGCCGACTTCTTCGTGTGCACGGGGCACAAGCTCTACGGGCCGACCGGCATCGGCGTGCTCTACGGCCGTGAGGCCGTGCTCGACGCGATGCCGCCGTTTCTCGGCGGCGGCGACATGATCCGGACGGTGACGTTCGAGGGCAGCACCTGGAACGATCTGCCGTACAAGTTCGAGGCCGGCACGCCGAACATCGCCGACACGGTGGCACTCGGACGCGCCCTCGAGTTCATCACGTCGATCGGCTTCGACGCGATCGGTGCGCACGAGTCGGCGCTGCTCGAGACCGCGACGCGTGCCATCGAAGCCATCGACGGCGTCCGTATCGTCGGGACCGCAAGCCGCAAGGCGAGCGTCATCTCGTTCGTGATGGACGGCATCCATCCCCACGACATCGGCACGATTGTGGACCGCGAGGGTGTGGCGATTCGCACGGGCCATCACTGCGCGCAGCCGGTCATGGACCGGTTCTGCATCCCGGCGACGGCACGCGCGTCGTTCGCCATGTACAACACCTTCGAAGAAATTGACACGCTTGTCGCGGCCATTCGCCGCGTACAGGCGGTGATGGGTTAGGTCATGGGCATGTTCTCGTTTCTGACGGGGAAGAAAGACGACGTCGCGGAGGCCGGAGTGGTGGCGAACGCGCCGACGAGTGGCACGGCCACGGCGGAGGCGCCGGAGCCTGTCGCCGGCGCGTTGGGATCGCCGTTCACGCCACCGGCCGCCTGGGGCATCGACACGAGCGCGCTGACCGCGCCGGTGGCGAAGGCGGCCGCCGAGGCGCCCAAGGTCGGACCCGCCGATCCGGTGGCGATGGCCGAGTTGCAGGGCCCGATCATCGAGGCCATCAAGACGGTCTTCGACCCCGAGATCCCGGTGGACATCTACGAGCTCGGCCTGATCTACGAGATCATCGTGGACGCCGAACGCCGCGTGCTCATCAACATGACGCTCACGAGCCCGGCGTGTCCGTCCGCTCAGCAGCTGCCGAGCGAAGTGCGCTACAAGGCCAAGGCCGTGCCGGGTGTTACCGACGCGTGGGTCGAGATCGTGTGGGAGCCGGCCTGGGGCAAGGAGCGGATGTCGGAAGCCGCGAAGCTGTCGCTGGGGTTCTTCTGAAGGACCTCGGAGGTAATAGCTACCAAAAATGTCATTGAACGATCTCTATCAGGAAGTCATCCTCGACCATAACAAGCGCCCGAGGAACTTCGGGCCGCTCGAGGGCGCTACCAGCGACGCGAAGGGGTACAACCCGCTCTGCGGCGATCGCGTCAACGTGGCGATCATCGTCACGGGCGACACGATTACCGACGCGCATTTCGAAGGGTCCGGCTGCGCGATCTCGAAGGCGTCCGCGTCGCTGATGACCGAGGCCATCAAGGGCCACACGATTGTTGAGGCCGAGGCAATCTTCCGGGAGTTCCAGACGGCGATCACGGCGTCCATGGATCAGGACGTGGATCTCGAGTCGCTCGGGAAGCTTGCAGTGCTGGCAGGCGTGCGCGAGTTCCCGGCCCGCATCAAGTGCGCGTCGCTGGCCTGGCACACGCTGCACGCCGCGATCGTCAAGAGTCCGACGCCGGTGGCGACCGAATAGGGCACCGTTCGGCACCCTGCGCTCCTATCGCCCGCGTCCCGCCCGCATCAGCCGGTCACCGAGTTCAGGGACGGCGACGACCTCGACCCGGTCGCGCAGGGGATACGATGTCGCGCCTGGATAGACGACGAGCAGGCGATCCAGCCGCAGATCCTGCAGCGCAATCGCCATCGACTTGGTGAACGTCGGTGCGTCGGCGTACTTGATCTCCACGCCAATGCGCTTTCCCCGCACGAACAGCAACAGGTCCAGCTCTGCTCCGGCGGGCGTCCCCCAGAAGTACGCGTCCCGTTCGCCGACATGCCGGAGGACCTCCTCGACGATGAACCCTTCCCACGAGGCGCCGAGCTTGGGATGTCCCTCGAGGGCGGGGAACGTCGGAAGTCCGAGCAGCGCATGCAGCAGACCACTGTCGCGCACGTAGACCTTGGGCGACTTGATCTGCCGCTTGCCGAGGTTCTCGAACCATGGCTGGAGCTGCCGCGCCATCAGCGCGCCGCACAGGATGTCGAGGTGCCGCTTGACCGTGGTGTGGGCGATGCCGAGGGAGCGCGACAGCTCGGACGCGTTCCACACCTGCCCGTGATAGTGGGCGAGCATCGTCCACAGCCGGCGCAAGGCAACCGGAGGGACGTCGATGCCGAACTGGCGGATGTCGCGTTCGAGAAAGGTCTGGATGAAGCTCTCGCGCCAGAGGCGGCTCGCTTCATCGTTCCTGGCCAGAAAGGATCGCGGGAAGCCACCACGCAGCCAGAGCCGTCGCAGGGTGGCCGGCCCGGTTTCCTCGAGGCCGAAGCCCGACATGGCGACGAACTCGACGCGACCGGCGAGCGACTCCGCGTTGTGGCGGATGAGATCGGGTGAGGCACTTCCGAGGAGCAGGAATCGAGTCCGTACCGGACTGCGGTCGGCGAGCACGCGGAGCAGGGGGAACAGGTCCGGCCGCAGTTGCACTTCGTCGAGCACCACCAGGCCACGAAGGGAGGCGAGTGCGGTCTGCGGTGCGCTGAGGCGGGCGACGTCCACAGGATCTTCGAGGTCGAAGAAATGCGTCTGGCGCGTGCGGGCGACGACCCTGGCGAGTGTGCTCTTGCCGCACTGACGTGGCCCCACGAGCGTCACGACGGGGCTGCGCGCCAGGGCACGGCCGACGTCGGCGACGAGGGCGGTCCGTCCGAGGGCCATTGCGGGCATCCTTGTATGTTGAATACATGACGCTCAAAATGCAAGGAACACGTGGCTAGGCCCAGCTTCGGGTTACTCTCTCCCCATGCCCACGCGTCTCCGGTCTTGCCATGCCCTGGCCTTGGGGGTCGTCTTCGCCTCGATGTGCGCGGTGCCGACCCCGGTCTCCGCCGACGTCACCCGGATCACCCTCGTCTCCCGCGGGCCGGTGCTCGGTGGCGCGTCGTTCGGCCGCGTCGGCCCCTATGAAGACATCAGGGGCTTCGCCTTCGGCGAGATTCGATCCGCGCGACGCCCGCAACGCGCTCATCACCGACATCGACCTGGCCCCGCGAAACGCGCGCGGCCTCGTCGAGTACCGCACGACGTTCACGCTGCGGAAACCCGTGGACATGACTGCGGCGCCGGGCGTGCTCCTCTACAACATCGTCAATCGCGGCGGCCACAACGGCCCGAATACCTGGCACGTGGGCGGCGACCCGGGCGACGGCTTCCTCTATCGGATGGGGCATGCCGTGCTCTGGAGCGGCTGGCAGGGCGACATGCCGATCGCCTCGGTCACGGCCCCGCAGGAGGGCATCGACGTGCCGATTGCCAGGCACGCCGACGGCTCGTCCGTCACGAGTCGGGTGTGGGCCCGGTTCGTCGCCGTACCGGGCAACGCGACGACGCAGTCGCTGCCTGGTGCGGCGGGGCGCATGCCCGCCAGCCTCGACACCGCGCAGGCGACGCTCGTCTCCGCGGTGTCCGAGACTCCCGAGGGCGTCAAAAGCGGCGTCGTGAGCCTGTCGGCGACCGACTGGGCCTTCGCCGACTGCCGGAGCACGCCGTTCCCGGGCACGCCCGATCCGACGCGCATCTGCCTGAAGGGCGGCTTTGCGCCCACGCTGCTGTACGAGCTGGTCTATACCGCGAAAGACCCGTACGTCCTTGGGGTCGGCATGGCCGCGATGCGCGACGTGGTGTCGTTCTTCCGCTACGCCACCGCGGACAGCGTGGGCACCCCGAATCCGGCCGCGGGTGCGTTTCGCCACGTGATCGCGATGGGCAACTCGCAGTCGGGCCGGTTCGCGAAGGCGTTCCTCAACCTCGGGTTCAACGAGGACGAACGGGGTCGCATCGTCTGGGATGGTCTGAACGCGCGCATCGCCGGCATGCTCGGCAGCTTCAACACGCGCTTCGCGCAGCCGGGCGACATCGCCGAACTCTATGATCCCGGTGCGGAAGGCCCACTCTGGTGGGACGACTACGTGGACCGCGCGAGGGGCCGACCCGCCTGGGGATTGCTGCACCGCTGTCGCGCGACGAAGACCTGCCCGAAGATCACGGAGACCTACGGTGGTCCGGAGATCTGGTACAGCCATGCGTCGGTCGGCATCGCGGGGACGACCGGCAAGGAGGACCTGCCTCTGCCGGCGAACGTGCGCCGGTACTATCACCCTGGGACGCCGCACGGCGGTGGGCGAGGCGGTTTTGAGATCGGCACCGCCGCTGCGACTCCAGGCGGGCTGGCCAGCAATCCCAACCCGCAGCGCGAGACCGATCGGGCGCTCTACGTCGCACTGACAGAGTGGGTCGTCAGCAATACACCGCCGCCACCGAGCGCCTATCCGCGTGTGAGCGACGGCACTCTGGTGTCCGCCACCTCGTCGGCGATCGGCTGGCCGCGCATCCCTGGCGCTCCGTCACCGGATGGCGTCGTCAATCCGGTGCTCGACTTCGACTACGGCACGGGCTATCGCTACAACGACAGCTCCGGCGTGATTGCGCGCGTGCCGCCGGCGATCACGCGTGTCATTCCGACGCTGGTGCCGAAGGTTGACAAGGATGGCAACGAGATCGCCGGCGTCCGCTCGCTTCTCATGCGCATGCCGCTCGGCACCTACACGAGCTGGGCGCCCATCGCGAGCGGTCCGCTCCAGGGGCGCCAGCGCTCGCTCTCGGCCGGCTACATCCCGTTCGCGCGCACGAAGGCCGAGCGCGTGGCGTCCGGCGATCCCCGCCTGTCGATCGAGGAGCGGTATCCCTCCCTGTGGTCGTATTTCGCCGCCGCCCAGACGCACGCCGACGAACTAGTGAAGCAGCGATTGCTGCTCCCGGATGATGCCGTCAGGTTGATGAAACAGTTGCTGGCCGATCTCGAGGCGAGCGGCCTGTTCAGTCGCCCGTAGCCCGTCCGCCGTAGTCCGTCTTCCGTAGCCCGTAGGCCGTCTCCCGTCTGCCGTAGCCCGTTTCCCGCAGGCCGTTTCCCGTCCCCCGGAGCCCGGGCCATAATGTTCCCCATGGCCGGCGGTCCCGTCTACCTCGACTACCACGCGACGACGCCGGTCGATCCGCGTGTGCTCGAGGCGATGCTCCCGTTCTTCAGCGAGCAGTTCGGCAACCCCGCCTCGGCGAGCCACCAGTGGGGCTGGAAGGCCCAGCAGGCCGTCGAGAGCGCCCGGCGCGACATCGCGGCGCTCATTGGCGCCAGCGCCCGCGAGATCGTCTTCACGAGTGGCGCGACCGAGTCCAACAACTTCGCGATCCGAGGCACGGCCGAGGCGGCGCCGCCCGAACGGCGGCACCTCGCGGTGTCGGCCATCGAGCACAAGTCGGTACCTCGAGGCCGCCGCTCGCCTGACCCGTGAAGGGTGGGACGTCTCCGTGGTGCCCGTCGATGCGTCGGGCCGGCTGGACCTCGACGCGCTCGCCGCCGTGGTGACCGATCGCACCGCGCTGGTGAGCGTCATCGCGGCGAACAACGAGATCGGCGTCATCCAGGATCTGGCCGCCATCGGCGCGATCGCGCATGCGCACGGCGCGCTCGTCCACGCCGACGCGGCGCAGGCCGTCGGCAAGATCCCGATCGATCTGTCCGCGCTGCCCGTCGATCTGATGTCCCTCACGGCCCACAAGATGTACGGGCCGAAGGGATGCGGCGCGCTCTTCGTGCGCAAGCGCACGCACCTGGCGCCGCTGCTCTGTGGCGGCGGCCAGGAGCGCGGACTCCGCTCCGGCACCCTGAATGTGCCCGGCATCGTCGGGCTTGGACACGCCTGTTCCGCGTGTCGCACGGGGATGGCCGAGGAGGCCGCCCGGCTCGGCGCGTTGCGCGATCGCCTGCTGCACGGCCTGCAGGGGGCCATCGACGGCGTGACGGTCAACGGGTCGCTCACGCACCGGCTGCCGCACAACCTGCACGTGAGCTTCGCGGGCGTTGACGGCGAGTCGCTGCTCATCGGCATCAGCGATATCGCGGTCTCGACCGGATCGGCCTGCAGTTCCGCATCAGCGACGCCCTCGCACGTACTCACCGCGATCTTCGGGTCCGAGGCGGCCGTTCCCGCCTCGTCGATCCGTTTTGGCCTTGGCCGCTTCACGACCGACGCAGACATCGACTACGCGATCGAGAAGTTCACGACCGTCGTGCGGCACCTGCGCGACACCGCTCCGGCACGGTAGGACACCAACGGAATGTGGTGATGTGGTGATGTGGTGATGTGAGATCGCTCTCACATCACCACATCACCACATCACCACATCTCCACATTCAGAGATGCATTCATGACCAGCGATTCGGCCGACCGACCGTCCCGTGAGACGCGTCTGCTCCTCCTCGTCGTCGTCGTCGCGATCGGCGTCCTGGTGCTGCTTGCCCGGTTCCGCTACCCCTCCACCAGCCTGACGAGTGTCACGCCCAGCCCCGGTGCCCTGGCGGGTCTTGCGGCGCGCGCCAGTTTCGATGACATGGCCGGTGTGCTGACCGCGCTCCTCAACCGGCTGTCGGCGTCCGCGCTGGCGGTCCAGCTCGAGCCGGTGCCCGTGGCCGATCCCGTCCCGTCGGCCGACCCGGCCGCCGTCACGCCGCCGGTCATCGTCGCGCCGCGGCGCAGCGTGGCGGCCATGCGGATGCGCGGGGATCTGGCGCTGGTCTACACGGATCCGGGCACGCGGCCCGCCTTGCCCGCCGACCTGGTCGGGCCCGTCGAGATCGTCGGCACCGACCCGGGCCGGGCGATCTCGTTGTTGCGCGTCGCAGCCTTCGACACCGGGGGGCCGGCCGGCATCCAGGACAGCTTTGGCGGTTTCAGCTACGTCGCCGTCGTCGAAGCGATGCCCGGGGGCACGACGATCCGGCCCCGTTTCATCGGCCGCGTCGATCCCGTCGCGGACGCGCGCTGGTCCCGGCCCCTGCTCGGCGTGGGCGAGCCGAACGATCTGCCGGTGGGCGCCTGGCTCTTCACGATCGACGGACGCCTGCTCGGCCTCGTCGTCGCGCACGGCGGCGGCTCCGCGATCGCTCCGCCCTCGGCCCTCGATGCGCTCGTCACCGAGCTCCTCGGCGCCGGGAGCGGGTTGTGACGCCACCGGGTCGAGACGTCCGCCGCCGCGAGATCGGCGGCCAGGATCGCCTCGACCGGCGGCTTGGCGTGCCGCGGCGGTCGCCGCTCGTCTCGCCCCTCACGTGGCTGCTGTCGCTGCTGCGGACGCGGTCGGCGCTCGGTCTGGCGCCGTCGCTCACGCCGGCCGTCATCTTCCTGCCTCTGGGCGCGCTGCTCGGACCGCAGGCCCTCGGCTGGATTTCGGTGCGGGTCCTGGGCCGGCTCGACATCGCGGTGACCGTGGCGCTGGCCGTACTCGGCGTGTTGGTCGGCATCGCGCTGGCGCGCGAGGCGCGCAGCGCGGCGCGGCTGTTTGCCGCCGCGAGCCTGGAGAGCCTCATCACGATCGCGGCCGTTGCGCTGGCCGCCGGCTATTTTGCGCGCGCCACGGGCCTGCCGCAGGAAGCGCCGCTCGTTGCTCTGGCGCTGGCGCTCGGTCTCTGCGCCTCTGCCTCGTCGGCCACGTCGGCCGACCCGGACTCCGAGCCTGCCGCCGCCGTGGCGACGCGCGTGGCCGATCTCGACGACGTGCTGCCGATCGTGCTGGCGATCGTGGCGTTTGCGATGGTGCCGGCCACGACCGGCATGGGCGTGTGGGTGCTGGCGCTGGCGCCGGTCGTGGTGGGACTCGCTGTCGGCGCGGTGGGGTGGCTGCTGTTCGAGCGCGCCGAATCGAGCGCCGAGCGCGTCGTGTTCGTGCTCGGCACGCTGGCGCTGGCCGGTGGGGCGGCGGCGTACCTTCGCGTCTCTCCACTGGCCGTCGGGCTCTTCGCGGGGTTGTGCTGGACGCTCGCGCCGGGCCGCGCCGATCGGATCGTGCAGGACGACCTCGTCAAGGTGCAGCATCCGCTCGTCGTGCTGTTGCTCGTCACGGCCGGCGCGTTGTGGGTGCCGTCGGTCGCCTCGGCCTGGCTGTTGGCGCCGTACCTCTTGTTCCGGCTCGCCGGCAAGGTCGTCGGCGCCTGGGTGTCCGCGCGCCTGGTCGATGTGGGGCCGTCAGACCTGGCGGCCTATCTGATGCCCCCGGGCGTGCTGGCAGTGGCCTTCGCGCTCAACTTCAAGCAGATCCTGCCGCCGGCGACCGGCGACACGCTGCTTTCGACCGTCGCGATCGGCACGGCGGCCTTCGAGCTCTTTGCCCTCGCGGTCGTGCCGCACTGGCGGCGGGGAGCGGTCCGCTAGTGCGGCGACTGGCGGCACTCGCCGTCACGCTCACGCTCGCGTGGCTCATCGTCACGAGCGCCGGCGCGGACATCGACAGCGGGGGCGCCCTGGCGCTCGGCGTCGCGCTCATCGCGGCGGCGATCGTGGGCTGGTTGTGCGAGTTCATCCGGCTGCCGCGGGTCACCGGATACCTTGCGCTCGGCCTGTTCTGCGGGCCCTCGGTCGCCAACATCATCACGGTGCCGATGGCGCGCGATCTTCAGGCCGTCAACGGCTTCGCCATCGTCGTGATCGCGGTGATCGCCGGCCTCCGCATCGACGTGGTGGACTGGCGCGCCCGCGTGCGGGACGCGTCGGTCTTCGCGCTCGTGACGCTGGCGGTGGCCTGGGTGGCGCTGCTGGCGCTCTTCGTGCTGGCCTGGCCGTGGCTGCCGATCGCACCGGAGCTGACCGGCTGGCCGCGCCTGGCCGCCTCGGCGCTCTCGGCCACGCTGGTCGTGGCCGTGTCGCCGATCGTCACGATGGCCGTCGTGACGGAGAGCCGTGCGCGCGGCCGCCTCGCGGACTTTTCCACCGACGTCGCGGTGCTGATCGAGATCGGCGTGTTCGTCCTGTTCGCCGTCTGCCTGGCCGCGGCCCGCGTCGCCTTCGGTACGGCTGATCCGTTCCCGGCCAACCTCCTGGTCTGGGTGAGCTGGTCGGTGGTGGGGTCGGCGGCCTTCGGGCTGCTGCTCGGCGCGCTGTTCACGCTCTACCTGAAGTTCGTCGGCCGTGAAGTGACGGTCATGCTGCTGGCGCTGTGCGCCATCCTCAGCGTTTTCAGCGCGCGCCTGGAACTGCAGCCGCTGCTGGCAGGGCTGGCTGCGGGACTCGTGGTGCAACGCGCCAGGCCGACGGCCGCCTCCGTCCTGCACGACGCCATCGAGCACGGCGCGATGCCGGCGCTGGTGTTGTTCTTCGCCGCGGCGGGTGCGTCGATGTACATCGAGACGCTCGCCACGGTCGGCCTGTTCGCGCTGGCCCTGGCGGGCGTGCGAGTCGCGCTGCTGCGCCTGGGCACGCGTGCGGCCGCGCGGATCGTGCACGAGCAGGCGCCCGAGATGGACGTGCTCTGGCGATCGCTCGTGCCGACAGGCCTCGCCCTCAGCCTCGTCCTGATCGTCAGCGTGGACCATCCCGCCTGGGGGCCGCAGTTGCAGGCGGTGCTCGTCGCGATGGCCGCTGTCAGCCTGCTGGCCGGCCCAATCCTCTTCAGGGCGGCGCTCGTGCAGACGCGTGCGATCGGCGGGCAGACGAGCGAGCTGGTCGTCGTGTCGAACCGCGAGCCGTGGATCCACGAGCGCCGTCCCGACGGGACCATCGTCGCCAAGCCGACGCCAGGCGGCGTCTCGGTGGCGCTCGACGCGCTGATGCGCGAGCGCGGCGGCGTCTGGATCGCGCACGGCGCGGGCAGCGCCGACCGCGATGTCGTGGACGAGCGCAACTCCGTCGAAGTGCCGCCCGACGCGCCGGCCTACCGTCTGCGACGGCTCTGGCTGACGGCGGGTCAGGAGGAGCGCTACTACATGGGCTTCTCGAACAGCGCGCTCTGGCCGCTGTGCCACCAGGCGCACGTCAAGCCCGTGTTCCGCGCGGAAGACTGGGAGACGTACCAGGAAGTGAACCGACTGTTCGCTGACGCGGTGGCGATCGAGGCGCCCCCCGAATGCTCGGTGTTCCTGAATGACTACCATCTCGCCCTGGCCGCCGGATACCTGCGGGAACAGCGTCCGCTCCTTCGCACGGCCCTCTTCTGGCACATCCCGTGGCCCGATACCGATCGACTCCGCATCTGTCCCTGGCGCCGGGAGATCCTCTCCGGGCTCCTCAGCAACGACCTGCTCGCGTTTCAGCTGCCGCGCGACCAGAAGAACTTCCTGAACTCGGTGGCCGAGGAGCTGGGTGCCGAGACGTCCGGGGAGACGGTGTACTTCAACGACCGGCAGGTGCGCGTCGTGGCGATCCCGATCGGCGCCGACTTCGATCGCATCACGACGATCCTGGCCGATGACGCCCTTTCGGATGAGATGGCGCGCCTGACGCGCGAGCTGGATCTCGACGGCAAGGTGGTCGGCGTGGGCGTGGATCGCCTGGACTACACGAAGGGGATCCCGGAGCGCATTGCCGCAATCGATCGCATGCTGGCGGACCGGCCCGACCTCGTGGAGACCTTTGCGTTCGTGCAGGTGGGCGTGCCGTCACGATCGGACGTGCCGGGCTATGCCGAGATTTCGACGGAGATCGACGGCCTGGTCGCGCGCCTCAACGCGAAGTACGGCGGCGGCTCGGGCAGGGGACCGATCCGCTACATCGCCACCTCGCTGCAGATGCCGCAGCTCGTCGCCCTCTATCGCCTTGCTGACTTCTGCATCGTCTCGTCCCTGCACGACGGCATGAACCTGGTGGCCAAGGAGTTCGTCGCTGCGCGCGACGACCTCGACGGCGTGCTGATCCTCAGCGAGCTGGCTGGCGCGGCGCAGGAGTTGACCGAGTCGCTGATCATCAACCCGTACGACGAACGCGGGTTCACGGCCGCCATCGCGCGGGCCGTGGACATGCCGATCTGGGAGCGCCGCCGACGGATGCAGGCGCTGCGGCGACGGGTCGCGGGACGCGACGTCCTCGCCTGGGCCTCCGATATCCTCGATCGACTCGAGCGCCGGAAAGGACGAGGGTTTCTCTCTGGGTAGACACGGCACCACGGGCGGAGCGACCTACGATCCCTCGGACTTCGTGGCGGCGGCCGTGCATCGGCGCCTCGCGGGGCGTCATCTCCTCCTGCTGACGGACTTCGACGGCACGCTCGCCGAACTCACCGAGACGCCCGGAGAGGCCTTCGTGGCCGCGCCGGTGGCCCGTGAGATCGACCGGCTGAGCGCCGCCTGGTCCGCCACGGTCGGCGTGGTCAGCGGCCGGCGCCTCGTGGATGTCGGTCAGCGCGTAGGACCGGCGGCCGAGTTCGTCGCGGGTCTGCACGGACTCGAGATCACCGGACCCGACTGCGCGTTCCACCACTATGCGCTCGACGCGGTCGCGCCCGTCATCGACAGCATCGCCCGCACGGCGGCGCGCGAGCTGCGCTGGTGCCCGGGCCTGCTCCTCGAGAACAAGATCTACGCCCTCACCTGTCACGTGCGCCTCACGCCACCCGATCTGGCGGACCGCGCCCTGGAAGAGTTCGAGTCGATCGCCGAGCCCCAGCTCGAGGCCCGGGTGCTCAAGCTGCTCATTGCCGCCAAAGCGCTCGAGCTGCTTCCGGCCGTGGACTGGCACAAGGGCCGGGCCGCCGAGTGGATTCGCGCGCGTGTCCGCGGCCGTGTCGCCGGTCCGGTCTCCGTGGTCTATCTCGGCGACGACCGCACCGACGAGGACGCCTTCGATGTGCTCGGTCCCGACGACGTGGTGATCGGAGTGGGCGACCGGCCCCATACCCATCTCATCGACTGGCGGCTGGCCGGGCCGGCGTCAGTCGGCCGGTTCTTCGGCCACCTGGCGAGGATGAGACGGGAATGAAAGGCGCCTGAATGTGGTGATGGGGTGATGTCGCGATGTGGTGATGTGGGATGGCGGAAGTTAGAATAGATGCCCATGAAGATCACCGTTGCCCACAGCCCTGATTCCGACGACGCGTTCATGTTCTATGGGCTGGCGTCGGGTGCCGTGAAGGTGGAGGGTGTCGAGGTGGACCAGGTCCTGTCCGACATCGAGACGCTCAACCGCGCGGCGTTCGAGGGCAAGTACGAAGTGACCGCGGTGTCCTTCCATGCCTTTGCCCATCTCCAGCATCGGTATGCGCTGCTGCCGCACGGGGCGAGCATGGGCGACAAGTACGGGCCCATCCTGGTCGCGCGCCGGTCGATGCCGGCAGGTGCGGATGGGCATGTCTCGCTGAAGGGCGTGAAGGTCGGCATTCCGGGGCTGCTGACCTCGGCCTACCTGACCCTGCAGATGTACGACCCGTCGTTCGAGGCGGTGGTGCTGCCCTTCGATGAGATTGGCCAGGCGGTGCTCGATGGGCGCGTCGAGGCCGGTTTGCTGATTCATGAAGGCCAGCTCACCTACGCCGCCGAAGGCCTCCTGAAGGTCGTGGACCTCGGCGAGTGGTGGTTCGAGCGGACCGGCGGATTGCCGCTGCCGCTCGGCGGCAACATCATCCGGCGCGACCTCGGACCCGACATGATGCAGACGGTCTCGACCATGCTGCACGACAGCATCGCCCACGCGCTCTCGCATCGTCCCGAAGCGGTCGAGTATGCGCAGCAGTTCGGGCGCGGTCTCGACCGCAGTGACACCGACACGTTCGTCGGCATGTACGTGAACCAGCTCACGCTCGATTACGGATCGCGGGGTCGCGCGGCGCTCGAGCGCTTCTTCGCCGAGGCGTTCGAGAAGCAGTTGATCCCCGTGCGCGTCCCTGTCGAGTTCGTCTGAACGGGACGATCGGTGGCGGGTGAGCCGATGACGAAGCTGGTCCCGCTGCTCGTCGCGATCGTGGCCGGGTGCGGCGCCGCGGCGCTGCTGGCCGCGCAGGACGGAAGCGTCCGCATCACGGCGGCCCGCGCCAACATCCGTGTCGAAGCCCGCGACACCGCGCCGGTGGTGGCCCAGCTGCCCGCCGGCACGGACCTCGTGCTCAAGGCCATCGAAGGGGACTGGTTTCGCGTGCAACTGCCCGCCGACTCGCGTCTGGGTGGCGTGCGCGTCGAGGCGTACGTCTCGCGCAAGGTCGCCCGGCTCGTGACGCCGATTGGCCCGGCGTCGGCCTCGGGCGCGGCCGGCGCAGCCCCCGCACCCGGCGCGCCCAGCACCGGCATGTCCGTCGCGCTCAAGACGAGTGAGGCGGCCGAGGCCGCGTGGCTCACGCCCGAGACCGCGCGCGTGCGGATGGCGCTCGCGCGCGTCGAGTCGATCCGCGGTCTCTCGAGTCTGCTGACGGCCGAAGACCCACCAGCGCCGACGCCCGCAACATCAGTCACGTTCGCGTGGGTGCTCCCGGCCGCCTCGTCGCGTCTCGTCGTGAGCGATCGGCGACCGACCTTCGTCGTGCAGTACACCGCCGTGCCCGGCGCGATCGCGGCCGCCGACCTCGTCCCCGATCTGGTCCGCCTCGTGCCCACCATCGCCGGCGTCCGCATCATCGGCGCCATCACCGGGGCGTCGGACCTGCCGTCCGGCACCGAGGCCGCATGGGAGGTCATGCGCGACTGGCGCCACGAGTCCCTGCGGCCCACCGTGCAGGTCGGCGAGCCCGGCACGGCCCTGGTGCAACCCCGCAGCCCGCTCGAGCCCGGCGAATACGCCGTGGTGCTGCGTCCCAACCGCCCCGTCAAGGTCGCGCCGTCCGCCGTGTTCACGGGGCCCGCGTTCCTGACCGTGTGGACGTTTTCGGTGAGGTAGCGGGGTCGTACCTTGAGCGCTCATGCCCAAGTCCCGGACCTGACGCCCAGGTCCCCGGCCCTTCGGCGAAGTCCCGGAGCTGACGCTCAAGTCCAGGGCGCTGCGCGGAAGTCCCGGATCTGACGGTCAGGTCCCGGAGTTGACGCTCAGTTCCCGGGCCCTTCGCTGAAGTCCCGGCACTGACGGTCAGGTCCCGGGCGCTACGCTGAAGTCCTGGAGCTGGCGGCCAAGTCCGGGGCGCTGCGCTGAAGTCCCGGATTTGACGGCCAAGTCCGGGACCTGACGCTGAAGTCCCGGCACTGACGGTCAGGTCCAGGGCCCTTCGCTGAAGTCCCGGACCTGACGGCCAAGTCCCGGACCCGACGCTGAAGTCCCGGAGTTGACGCTCAGGTCCAGGACCTGACGCCCAAGTCCAGCGGCACGACATAGACATCGACACGGGGTCGTACCTCAATTGCCCTCAGGCAGGAACGACCCGAAGCAGCGTTCTCCACGAGCGTGTCGCGTCGCGCAAGCGCGACTTCCGAGCCGCGAGCGTCTCAAGGCGCACGACGCGAGCGAGCGAGGGGAGCGCGGCGCGAGGCGACACGCTCGTGGAGAACGGCCCCGCTACTTGTGCAGCACGTCCGCGATCAGCCGAATCGCGCGCGTGACGCGCGGGCCGGGGATCAGGATCGCCGGGTCGGCAATCAGGTGGATGCGGTTGCCCTGGACCGCCGGCAGGCCTGGCAGGGCGCGCCAGACGGCGCGCTCCTGTGCGATGCGCGCGGGCGTCCAGTCGCCGGAGGCGCGCAGCTCGATGATCACCTCCGGCCGCCGCGCAAGCAGTTGCTCGGAGGTCGCCTGCACGCCCTGCCGCGCGACGTCCGCGAACACGTTCTCGCCTCCGGCGGCGACGAGCACGTCGTGCAGGAAGCCGATGCCACCGCTCGCGTAGATGTCGCGGAGTCCACCCGGTTCGCGGCCGAACAGCAGGGCGGTCCGGGGCCGGGCGCGTCCGGCCACACGAGCGCGGACCGCGGCGATCTCGGCCTCGATGGCGCTGGCCAGCCGCCGCGCCTCGGTTGTCCGGCCGATGCGATCGCCGACCATCCGGATCGTCGTCGTGATGTCTGGCAGCCCGGCGTGCTGGTACTGGAACGACGGGATCTTCACGCGATCGAGCCGCGCGATCAGATCGTGCTGCGTGCCGTAGACGACGACCAGATCCGGGCGGAGTGTCAGGATGCGCTCGAAGTCCGGATCGATCAGCGCCCCGACGCGCGGTAGCGTCGTCACCTCGGCGGGATAGGTGTCGTGACTCGACACGCCCACGACCGCCGGGCCTGCGCCGATGGCGAAGAGCATCTCGGTGACGGCCGGCACGAGCGAGATGATGCGCGCCGGTTTCTGCCCGGCCGGCACCTGAGCGGGCGCCATCCGGTGCGCCCTGGTGGCGACCGCGTCCATCGAGACAAGACAGAGCAGCACAACGGCCGCGACTGCGACCAGCCAGCGGCGTGCGCGCCACGAGGACGCGCGGCCGTGACTACGTCTCGGAGCCCGTCGACGTGTTCGTGCGGTCAGGCGTGTCATCGGCTCCGCAGCAGCATCCAGAGAAAGAAGGGGCCGCCCAGGATCGCCGTGATGATCCCGACCGGCAGCTCGATGGGGGAGAGCAGCGTGCGGGAGAGCACATCGCACGCCACGAGAAACGTGCCACCCAGGAGCACGGACCCCGGCAGCACCAGTCGATGGTCCGCGCCGACCAGCAGGCGCACGAAGTGCGGCACGATGATGCCGACGAAGCCGATCGGCCCGCCGACCGACACGGCGGCCCCGGTCGCGAGCGACGCGCTGAAAAAGGCGAGGCGCTGCGCGGATGTCACGCTGAGCCCGCGCGCCCCGGCGGCCTCGGCGCCCATACTGAGCAGGTTGAGCGGCCGCGCCAGCCACGCAAAGGCCACGAACGCCACCAGCACGAACGGCACCGCTCCGGCGAGCGGTGTGTAGCTGACCACGTCGAGGTCGCCCATCAGCCAGCGCAGTGCCCGGTAGGCCTGCGAGAAGTCGCTGATGTACTGCACGAACAGGATCAGCGCCGAGAAGAACGAGTTCAGCGTCACGCCCGCGAGGAGCAGCACGGTGGTGGACAATCCGTGATGCCGCGCGGCCGCCAGCGTATAGACGACCATGACGGCGAGAAACGCGCCCGCCATGCTCGCGCCCGCGACGCCGAGGAACGGCACGCTCGCGCCGAAGGTGATGACCAGCATCGCGCCGAGCGAGGCGCCCGCCGACACCCCGAGCGTGTAGGGCGTGGCCAGCGGATTCCGGAGCAGCGCCTGGAACACGACGCCCGCCGCCGCGAGCGCGCCGCCGACCAGCGCCGCGGCGAGGGCGCGCGGCAGGCGCGCCAGGAAGAAGATCTGCGCGTCCACGTTCTGATCGAAAGGCAGCGACGTGTTGAAGACCTGGCTGAGGGCGATGGGCGTGGACCCGATGAACGGCGCGGCGAGCACCGAGGCGGGCAGCGCCGCGGCGCAGAGGGCCAGCATCGGCCACGCGCGGCGCAGGGGCAGTGACGTCATTGCGGCAACAGGGGTGAGGTGACGCCGGCCGGAATGCCGTAGAGCGCGCGCACGCCTGCGTCGGTGAGGACGGTGCCGGGCGTGCCCTGGTCGAGCACGCGCCCGCCGCCGAGCAGGACGATGTGCCGGCAGACGGCGGCCGCAAACCGCAGGTCGTGCGTCGTGAGCACGATGGTCACGCCACGCTCCGCGTTCAGCCGGGCGACGAGCGAGACGAGTTCGATCTGGTAGCGCAGGTCGAGCGACGCGGTCGGTTCGTCGAGCAGCAGGATGGGCGGCCCTTGCGAGGCGTCCGTGCGCGCGTCGAGCTGAGCGAGCGCAGAGGCGATGACCACGCGCTGCTTCTCGCCGCCGCTCAGCGTGGGGAACGCGCGATCGGCCAGGTGCGCGGTGCCGCTGGCATGCATCGCGGACATCGCCGCGGCCAGATCCTCCGGCCCCTCGAGCTCGAACGCGGCCAGATGTGCGTAGCGGCCCATCAGCACGACCTCGAGCGCCGAGTAGTCGAACGCGAGCTGGGTTTCCTGTGCGACCACCGCCATGCGCCGGGCCAGCGCGCGACGCGGAAGGCTCCGGACGTCTGCGCCATCGAGGGTGACGCGCCCGGCCTGCGCCCGGATCGTGCCCGTCAGCAGCTTGAGCAAGGTGGTCTTGCCCGATCCATTGGGGCCGAGGATGCCGACGATGCTCGCCGGCGCAGCCGTGAACGACACGCCGGACAGCACAGGCGTCGCTCCGTAGGCGAACGACACGACATCGGCGATGAGCATGGAGCAGGCGCTGTGGCGCAGGGTGGCGAAAGGACGTGAACTGGGGCGCGAACGGCGGTTGTTGGCGCGAGTATAGCATGGCAGAATTGACGGGATGTCCAAGCGTTCGGCCGTCACGACACGCCAGACACCCGTGCGGGAAAGCAGCTCCAGCTCAGGCGCCCTTCGCATCCGCACGGAGACGATCACGATCGACACGACGTCGCGCCTGGAGGTGCTGGACCTCACTGAGCGTGTGATGGCCGTGGTCCGCCGGCAGGGTGTGACCGAGGGCCTCCTGAACATCTGCTCGCTGCACACGACGGCGACCGTCTTCATCAACGAATTTCAAGGCGCGCTGCTGGCCGACATCACGACGTTCCTCGAACAGTCCGTCTCACGCGAGGCACCCTGGCGCCACAACGACGCGCGTTTCTCGGACTGCGATCGGGGCAACGCCGACTCGCACCTCCGCGCCATGCTGCTCGGTCACAACCTGACGCTGCAGATCTGCGGCGGCGAGCTGGCGCTCGGCCAGTGGCAGCGCATCCTCATGGCCGAGTTCGACGGTCCCCGTCCGAGGCAGATCCGGGTGATGGGGCTCGGCACCGCCTAGCCATGGCGGTCCTCTCGACGTCGCGCTCGCTGTCGGATCTGGCCGAGAAGATCGCCGCTCGGGAGCGCCTGTCGCTCGAGGATGGCGTCCGGCTGTTCGAGAGTCAGGACCTGCACGCCCTGGGGGCGTTGGCCAATCGCGAGCGCGAGCGGCGGCACGGCGCGCGGACCTTCTACAACTTCAACCTGCGCCTCGAAGCCACCAACGTGTGCGAGGCCACGTGCCTCTTCTGTTCGTTCTCGCGGCTGCGCCCCGGCGATCCGGGGTCGTACACCATGTCGCTGGAGCAGGTGTTCGACAAGCTGCGACAGCGCGCCGATCAGCCGATCACGGAAGTGCATGTCGTCAACGGCCTGCACCCGGACCTGCCGTTCTCCTATTACGTGGACATGCTGAAGGGCCTCAAGGCCATTCGGCCGTCGATTCAGCTCAAGTGCTTCACGGCGGTCGAGATCGCGTTCTTTGCGGATCTCTACGGGCGGACCGACGAGCAGGTGCTGCGCGAGCTGATGGCCGCGGGCCTGGACTCGCTGCCGGGCGGCGGCGCGGAGATCTTCGCGCCCCGCGTGCGCCGCAAGATCTGCCACGACAAGGCGGACGCCGATCGCTACCTGGCCATCCATCGCCTCGCGCATGGGATGGGCATGAAGACCAACGTCACGATGCTCTATGGGCACATCGAGACGATGGAGGAGCGGGTGGACCACATGCTGCGGGTGCGGGCCCTGCAGGACGAGACGGGCGGCTTCCAGGCGTTCATCCCGCTGGCGTTCCACCCGGACAACAACCAGATGCGCAAGTTGCCGGCGCCCTCGGCCTCCGACACGCTGCGCGTGCACGCGGTGGCGCGGCTGATGCTCGACAACGTGGACCACATCAAGGCGTTCTGGATTGCGACCGGCGTCGAGGTGGCGCAGATCGCCCTCTGGTACGGCGCCGACGACCTGGACGGCACGGTCCAGGAGGAGCGGATTTACCACATGGCCGGCTCTCGGACGCCCGAGATCCTCACCACGGCCGACATCCAGCGGCTGATCCGGGTGGCGGGCCGCACGCCCGTCGAGCGCGACACGCTGTATCGCGAAGTGCGCTGAACACGCGCCGGGGGGCGTCGGATGCGCGGCGGTCCGGCCGGCCGTCTGCCGAACAGGCCACATCTCACATCTCACATCTCACATTTGACATGTGTTAGTGTACGTACACGTCAAATCTCAGCGCGGCAAAGCCGTTGCGGGATTTGGCCTTTTTCATCTCCGGAGATTGAGAAATTTTTCACAATCTACCGGGGTGAGCGATGAGAAAGGTCACACCGGACATCCAGCAATGGACATTCAGCTGCTGACCACGTACGAGAAGACCCGCCTGAGCGAGCGCCAGCTCCTCCCGGACGCCTACCTGCGGCTGTCCGATGAGGACATGGACCTCCGCATCACCGCCGCCAAGGCCGCGCTCGGAGACCGCCTCGTCATCCTCGGGCACCACTACCAGCGCGACGAGGTCATCAAGTACGCCGACAAGATCGGGGACTCCCTCAAGCTGTCGCAGTTCGCCGCCGCGCAGACCACGGCCGACTACGTGGTGTTCTGCGGCGTGCATTTCATGGCCGAAAGCGCCGACATCCTGCGCGCGCCGCACCAGCAGGTGATCCTGCCCGACCTGGCCGCCGGCTGCTCGATGGCCGACATGGCCGCCATCGACCAGCTCGAGATCTGCTGGGACGAGCTCACGACGCTCGGCATCACGGGCGTCGTGCCCGTCACCTACATCAACTCAACGGCCGCCATCAAAGGTTTCGTCGGCGAGCACGGCGGTATCGTCTGCACGTCGAGCAACGCGAAGACCGCCATGACGTGGGCGTGGCAGCGCGGCGACAAGCTGCTGATGCTGCCCGACCAGCACCTCGGCCGGAACACGGCCTTCAAGATGGGCGTGCCGCTCGACCGCATGGTCATCTGGGATCCGAACCAGCCGTTCGGCGGACTGACGCGCGAGGCGCTGCAGCAGGCCCAGCTCATCCTGTGGGCCGGACACTGCAGCGTGCACACACGGTTCTCCGTGCAGCAGATCGAGCAGTTCCGGAAGACCTATCCGCGGGGTCGTGTGATCGCGCACCCGGAATGCACGTTCGAGACGGTGCAGGCGGCCGACGACAGCGGTTCGACCGAGCACATCATCAAGACCGTCAAGGCGAGCCCGGTGGGCTCGGTCTGGGCGGTCGCGACAGAGATCCATCTGGTCAACCGCCTCGCCCGTGAGGTGGCGCCCGACCGCACCGTGCTCACGCTCGACGCCCTGGGCTGCCTGTGCTCGACGATGTTCCGCGTGTCCCCCAATCACCTGCTCTGGATC
Source organism: uncultured Acidobacteriota bacterium (assembly GCA_963738485.1). Classification (GTDB taxonomy): domain Bacteria; phylum Acidobacteriota; class Vicinamibacteria; order Vicinamibacterales; family SCN-69-37; genus CAVTWK01. Next base: position 1,055,006 of record CAVTWK010000001.1, on the reverse strand, counting down.
CTCGAGGGGCTGGTGGACGGCGAGGTCCACAACCGCATCACGGTGCCGGACGCCACCAAGGCCTGGGCCAAAGTCGCGCTCGACCGCATGCTGGCGTTGTGAGACCCTGATCTCACATCTCACATCTCACATCTCACATCTCACATCTCCCATCATCCCATCAACACATCACCACATCACCACATTCTCCGAGGGCACCCCATGGCTCATGAGCTCGCTCCGCTGCCGTATGACGCCGCAGCGCTTGAACCGCACATCGACGCGCAGACGATGCAGATCCATCACGGGAAGCATCACGCGGCCTACGTCAACAACCTGAACGCCGCGCTCGAGAAGCACCCCGAGCTGGCGGGCAAGAGCGCAGCGGATCTCATCCGGGACCTTTCGGCCATCCCCGAGGCGATTCGCACGGCCGTCCGCAACAACGGGGGCGGGCACGTCAACCACACGATGTTCTGGCAGATCATGGGACCGGCCAAGGGCGGCGCGCCGACCGGTGCCATCGCCGACATCATCACCAACACGTTTGGCGGGTTCGACGCGTTCAAGGACCAGATGAACAAGGGCGGCGTCGGCCGTTTCGGTAGCGGCTGGGTGTGGCTCGTCGAGGCGCACGGCAAGTTCGCCATCGAGAGCACGCCGAATCAGGACAACCCGATCATGGAAGGGAACAAGCGCGCCATCCTCGGAATCGACGTGTGGGAGCACGCCTACTACCTGAAGTACCAGAACCGCCGGCCCGACTACCTGGCCGCCTGGTGGAACGTCATCAACTGGGACGCGGTCAACGCCCGGCTGTGACGATAGACAGACGATAGACAAATAGAGGTCAATCGAAGATTGACGGATCGCGTGATTGAAGATTGATTGAGGGTTGACCCATAGCGGATTGACGATTGGGGCTCTCCGCTCTCCGATCAGTCTGCATTTCTCAATCCCCAATTCTCCAATCAATCGTCAAATGATGCGATCCGACATTCTTCATTGAGCGAAGAGAGTCACCGTCACTGCCGTCCCCGCCTCGATCACACCGGTCGAGACGGGGATTTCCATGTACCCGTCGGCATTCGCCATGCTGGTGATATCGCCTGAGGCCTTGAACGCCGGTTCGGCGTGCCCGTCCACGAGGCGGACCGTATAGAACTGATGGCGATCGGCGGTCGAGACGAGGCGCCGTGCGAGCGGCACGGTCACGACGTGTGGATTCCACGGGGGCAGGTGCGCGACGCGCCGCAAAAACGGGACGAGCAGCAGGTACGCGTTCGACAGGCACGACGTCGGGTAGCCGGGCAAGGCGAAGACCGGCACGCCGTCCACGTGCGCAAACGCCGTGGGTTTACCCGGTTTCACGGCGATGCCATGGAAATGCACCTGGCCGCGCGCTCGAAGCACGTCCAGCACGAGATCCCGATCGCCGACCGAACTGCCCCCGGAAAAGACCACGACGTCGTGCGCGAGGGCCGAGTCGAGCGAGGCGTGCAACGCCTCCAGCGAATCGCCGGCCAGCGGCAGCCTCGCAGCGACGCCGCCGTGCCGGCCGACCACCGCCGCGAGCGTGAACTGGTTGACGTCGTAGATCTGCCCCGGTGCCAGCGGTTGGCCGGGGACGACGACCTCGTTGCCGGTGGACAGCAGCGCCACCGACGGCCGCGCGTAGACGAGCACCGACGTCCGCCCCGTGGCCGCGAGCGCACCCACGCGGCTCGGGCTGATCACCTGTGCGGCGCCGACGACGAGGTCGCCCTCGCGCAGGTCCTGGCCGCGGCGTCCGATGTTCTGCCGGGGTGCGACGGGGGCGTGGACCAGGACGGTGTCGCGGTCGCGCGTGGTCGCCTCGACCATCACGACCGCATCGGCGCCGGCGGGCAACGGGGCCCCGGTCGCGATCTCCAGGCACTCGCCGGGCTGGATGTGGCGCGCGTCCCCGTCGCCCGTGAAGACGCGCCCGACGCAGCGGATCGATCGCGGCGACGCCGTGGTCGCGTCCGTGGTGTCGCCGGCCACGACTGCGTAGCCATCCATGGCCGCGCGGTCGAACGGCGGCACGTCCACGCCGGCCAGCGCGTCGGCGGCGGCGACGCGGCCGTCGGCATCCGAGAGGGGCACGGTCTCCGTCCGATCGATCCCCGCCGCGCCCTCCAGCACCAGCCGCCGGGCGTCGTCGAAGGGCAGCGTCGCGCCGAACGGCCGCATTACTTCGTCAGTTCCTTCACGATGTGGCCGAGCTCGGGCAGGATCAGCCGCGTCATGGCCAGCCGCACGGCGGCCTCCGAGCCAGGCAGCATGAAGACGGCGCGTCCAGAGACCACGCCCGCGGTGGCGCGCGACAACATGGCCGCCGCGCCGATTTCCTGGTAGCTCAGCATGCGGAACAGCTCGCCGAATCCGTCCAGGTGCTTCTCGAACAGGGTAGCGAGCGCTTCGTAGGTCGAATCGCGGCGGCTGATGCCGGTACCGCCAGTCGTGATGATGACCCGCGCGTGCCCCTCGCGCAGTTCCTGTCGGACGGCGGTCGTCACCTCGGCCGGTTCGTCACGCACAATCTTCCGGCCGGTCACCGGGTGGCCCGCCGACTCGAGCGCCGAGACGATGGCCTGGCCGCTGGTGTCCGTGGCGAGCGTACGCGTGTCGCTGACGGTCAGGACGAAGCAGGCGACGTCGCCGGGCGCGAAGGCGCGGTGTGCGTGGTCGGCCATCGTACCTGAGTATCTCGCACAGTGCGGCCCGATTGCGCATGGGCGTCGCGTCGCCTTGCGTGGCGCCCTCGCCAGACTTATGATCGCCTTCCCGTTCCGGCCGCGCCCCGCCGGCACGATTCTCGGGGTGATCTGACGGACGTGAGCGCTTCCCAGCCCGAAGCCATCGGTCGGTATCGCGTGATCCGCCGCCTCGGCGGTGGTGGGATGGGCGTGGTCTATCTCGCCCACGATCCGGTGATCGATCGCCAGATCGCCGTCAAGTACTCCGGGCGTCATTCGACGACGACGAATCGAGCGAACGCTTCAAGCGTGAGGCGCGTTCGGCCGGTCGCTTGAGTCACGCCAACATCGTGACGGTCTTCGACGCCGGGGAGGACAATGGTCGCCCGTTCATCGCCATGGAGTACATCACGGGCGACACACTGGCGACCCTCATCGACCAGCGCGCGCCGCTCCCGCTCATACGCAAGCTCGAGCTGATGCGCGATCTGTCCGAGGGCCTGTCCTACGCGCACGCGCAGAACGTCGTCCATCGCGACATCAAGCCGGCCAACCTCATCATCGATGGGACGGGCCGGTTGCGCATTCTCGACTTCGGCATCGCCCGCATGATGTCCACCGGCATGACCGGCACGATGGTCGGTACGCCCAGCTACATGGCGCCCGAGCAGTTGCAGAGCGGACGCGCCGACAACCGCACCGATATCTTCGCGGTGGGCGTCGTGCTCTACGAGCTGCTCTCCTATCAGCGCGCCTTCAGCGGCAACTCGCAGAGCCACGTGTTCACGCGGATCCTGACGGAGGAGCCTCCCGCATTGCGGTCGATCTGTCCCGATCTCGACCCGGCCATCGCGCAGATCGTGGAACGCGCGCTCCAGAAGAACCCCGAGGCGCGGTACCCGAGCCTGACGGCGCTCTGGGAAGACGCTGTCCCCGTGTGGCACCGTCTGGTGGGGGAACACCTCGAGATCGGCGAGTCCACGGCGGTCGTGCCACGCCCCACGCCATCCGAGAGTGCGCCGCCCACGCCCGTGCTTCTCCCCACCCCATCGACCGCGGTCACGCCGCCGACGGCCGCCCCGACATCGACCGGCACGACGGCCGTCACGCCGCCCGTGGCCGCCGCGGCTGGCGTGGCTGGTGCCGTGCCGAGGCCTGCGTACGACCCCGGGTCCGTCTCCGTCGCCTGGGCGCCCAACCGCTGGGTGATGCCGCTCGTGGCGGTGACCTTGATCGCGACGCTCAGTATCTCGGTCGGCCTCTGGGTCACGTCGCGCGGGCCGTCACCCGAGCCCCCCGCGCCAGGTACGTCGCCGGCGCCTGTCGCGCCGACACCCCCGCGGACCTCGACTGTGGCGGTACCTGCGGTCACTGAACCGGTCTCTCCGCCGTCAGGCCTGCCCGAATCCGCCCCGCTGCCCGAGACCGTCGTCGGTGCGGCCGGACCCTCCGCGAGCACGACATCGGAGGCAGTGTTGGCCAAGTGCGCGCGGGGGACCCCGCTCGTCGAGGCTGAGATGCAGGCCCTGGTCGAGCTGGGTGTCGCAGACGACATCATTCAGCGCAACGTCGAGTCGTGTGGCGTTTCGTTCATCCTGTCGGCCGCCTCCGCCGCGCGGTTCAGCACGTTGGGCGCATCGCCGGCGATCGTGCGCCTGCTCGGTCCGCCGCCTTCGCCGGCTCCAGGCGTCGCGTGGACACCGTTGATCGACCGCCGACGCATGGTCTGGATCGGGCCAGGGACGTTCAGCATGGGCAGCCCGACGAGTGATGCCGGTCGCGACGACGACGAGGCCCAGCACCAGGTCCGGATCGAACAGGGTTACTGGATCGACACCCACGAGGTGACCAACGAGGCGTTTCGCCGGTTTGTGCTTGCGAATCCGCAGTGGCAGAAGGCGCGCATCGACCGGCGTCTGCACGACGGCAACTACTTGAAGGACTGGAACGGCAACAGTGTCCCCGCGGGGCGCGAGCGCTTTGCGGTGGCCTGGGTGAGCTGGTCAGCCGCGCAAGCCTACGCGGCCTGGGCCGGGAAGCGGCTGCCCACCGAGGCCGAGTGGGAGTACGCCGCCCGATCGGGTACGACGACGCCGTACTGGTGGGGCGACGAGTTCGATCAGGCTCGGGTCACGTCCCTGGCGTCGGTGTTCGCCGGCGGGCCGATGGACACGTCGCCCTGGCGTCTGGCGGGGATGATTGGCGGGCTTTGGGAATGGACGGCTACTCGGTACGGACCGTATCCGACTCGGGCGAGCGGCGCGAATGATCCGGGCCCATCCGAGAATGCGGTCGTGCGCGGCGGCTTCTACAACAGTGGTCCCCGGTTCCTGCGAACGGCCAACCGCAGTTTCGAAACCGTCGAGTCAACGAGCGACATCCGAGGTTTCCGATGCGCACGCTGAAGAGGCTGGTGGGCGCGACCGCTCTCGTCGCGGGAGGCATGTCGCTTGTGACACCCGTCGTCGGTCCTGACGCGACCGCGATCGCGCGGCAGGTCTTCACCACGCCACAAGCGGCGGTCGAGCGTGTGCGATTCGAGCAGATGGGTGGCGGTGTACTGCACGTCCTGTACGACCTCGTCGTCACGGCGGGGTCATCGGATGCCGTGTTCGAGGTGACACTCGAAGTGTCCCAGGACGGCGGCAAGACGTACGGGCTGCGTCCGCGGAGTCTGACCGGCGACGTCGGTCGTGGCATCCGGCCTGGTGCCAACAAGCGCGTCGTCTGGCAGTCTGGCCGCGACGTCGAGCGGCTCCAGATCGATCGGTTCTTGTTCCGGGTCACGACGCAGGCTGGTCAGGCGTTGGCCGAGGCCCCAGTGGTTCCCACGGGGGGACGTAATGCGCGTGGGGCGGGTCCGGTGAATCCTGCTCCGCCAACAACCGCGCCGTCCACTGTGCCGACTCCGCCGCCGGCGCCGACCGAGATCAAACTCGAGCTGTTTCACGCCGGCAGCGGCATCAAAGCTGGCTGGCACCTTGGAACCTTGACGCTCGCGCCGGGCCGCGTCTCATGGGCCGAATCTGGCGCGGCGGGCCGGGACAGCGACAACTTTTCCATAACCTGTCGGGAGATTCAGCGGGCCGGGCGGGTGAGACTCGTGGCGCAGCAGCGCATCAGCATCGAGGCGCGCAACTACAACTTCTCCAACGTGGTCGAGGGGCGCAACGGCAAGGAGCCAGCCACGGGCACCGTCGGCGTCGATGCCTTCGAAGGCGCCCTCGAGAAGGCGTGCCCCGGCTATCGCCGGTGAGGGAAACGGGCGTGGGTCGCATCGCGATGCGACCCACGCCGCCGATTGGACCTTAGAAGCGCAACCGCAGGCCGCCGCCGAACTGCAGTCCGCCCACGCTCATGCTCTGCACCTTCTCGGACATCGGCTCGTCGAACTCGACACTCCCGCCGGTGAACCGGATGACGCCGCCGACACCGACCGTCCGAGTGAAGAAGTAGCCGACGTCGGCGCCGATGTGTGCGCCCCAGCCCGAGCCCTTGGTCTCAACGGCGTCGAAGCCGGTGACCTGGATCGTGTTGCTGCGGTTGCCGCTGACGGCGGTCTGGACAAAGGTGACGTCCTGCACCATGTCGGCTTTGTAGCTGAAGCGCGACGGGCCCCCGAAGACGCGAATCGTGAGCGCCGCCGACCGAAGGGGCACGAACATCACCTGCAGGTGCATGGCGCCCTCCGAGCGTTTCAAGGCGTCGTTGGTCACACCCGTGCCGGTGGCCGCCGTGGCGAAGAAGAACGGGTGGGGGATCGACGCCGAGAGGCCGACCGTGTCTTCGTGGGCCGTGCCGTTGAAGCTGATCCCCGCGCCGATGACAGGCGTGAACATGTAGCCGCCGCCGAAGTCGAAGCTCGCGCCGCTCGAGGGCTTCGGATAATCCGCGGCCAGCAAGGCAGCTTCCGAGAAGACGGTGTACGGGAACTCGAACCGGTTCTCGCCGGCGCGGGAAGTGGCGACGCCAAAGTTCACATCCACCCACGCGCGCTGGACCGCCGGCTGGGCGACGGCGGCGGTTGGGAGGGCTGCGGCCACGGCGGCCGCGACGATCAGGGATGAGATACGCATCGGTCGGAACTCCAATCAGAGGGCATCATCGGTCGGAAGCCGATTCGAGTCTACCAGACCGACGCGGTCTGACCCGTGCACCGAGAAGAGAGACGGACGCCGCGCCGCCGTTCCTGTGCCAACCTGCGCAATCGGCGACTGTTATCGGCGGCCACAGCCCCGTGGTAGGCTGGGCGCTTCGCTTGGTCTGTTTCGGCGACACTGACGCCGGACGCACACGTTTCGATGATCCACGCCCTGCTGTTCGACCTCTACGGAACGCTCGTCCGCGCCCAGGGGCGGCCGTTCTCGCGCGGGTTCCCTGCGGCCGTCGGTGTTCGCCCGGCGGCGTGGATGGCCCTGCTGCGCAACGGGCTCTTGACGCAGTCGTTTGACGACGCGGACGCGTTCGCCGATCACGTCGCGCGGGCCCTGGTGCCCGATCGGATCGAGGAGGTGGCGGCCACCTGCCGCGCGCTGGTCGCGGCCGAGTGCGCGGGCGTCACCCTGGTGCCCGGCGTCCTCCCGCTCCTGTCGTTCCTGAAGCGCCGGGGACTGAAACTCGCGCTGGTGTCGAACCTGGCCACGCCGTTCAAAGAGCCGGTCGATCGCCTCGGACTCAGCGAGGCGTTTCACGCCACGGCCTACTCCTGTGACGAAGGCCTCGCCAAACCCGACCCGGCGATCTACGCTCGCGTGCTGAGCCGTTTGGAGGTCGAGACGGGCCACGCCCTCTTCGTCGGCGACAGTCTGCGCAACGACATTGCGGCCCCGGCTGCGCTGGGGCTCCGCACTGCTGGGGTCGGCGTGTCCGGAGGCGACCTGGTTCTGGAGTCGGCCGCCGAACTGGGTCTCGTCGATTTGGCGACCCTGACGAGGCTGCTCGGTGCCGGCGATCGGCTCGAGGTCGGCGAGATCCGCGGCACCATCCAGGGACTCGAATCGGCCTCTGATGCCGAGCAGGGCCGGTACAATCTGGTGTTCAAGGGCACGGTCGAGACCGCGTCCGGCGCGGCGGTCGTGTACGTGAAGCGGTTCCTGTTGCCTGAGACGGCCCATCTCGAGGCGTTCGCGTATCAGCTGCAGGCGCTCACCGGACTACCGGCCTGCACCGCGGCGCTCCACCCGGGTTCGGAGTCGCTGCTCCTGATGACCGAGGCGCCTGGCAGAAAATGGGAGCAGGATCTGTCGGAGGACACCGCGTACGCGCTGGGTGGCCACTTCGTCTTCGCCCTGCTGTTCTCGAACGCGGACATCCGGCCGCGCAACACGTTCGTCGATGACGGGCGGGTGACCGTTGTCGATCTGGAGCACTGTTTCTTCAATCTCGCGATCGACACGACCGATCTGGCCACGCCCGAACGACCCGAGACGTTCGATCCGTATGCCGGCCGATCGAATTGGCCGACCCGGACGAAGAAGCGGGTGTTGTCGGCGCGTGCGACGAGCCGCGCGCGCCGGTCGTTCTTCGGTGACACGGCGAAGGGGTCGGCCGTCGATGAAGCGTTCCACGCGGGCTTCCTCGACTTCTACCGCCGGCAACAGGCGCAGGCCGACGCGATCGCGGACGCGCTCCTGGCGCGCATCCGCCGCGACCCGCCGCTGGTGATCGGGACCCACGGCTATCGGCGTGCGCTGGCTGAGGTGGATGTCGCCGACATCCGGACACGCCTGGCGATGGACGCGCAGGCCGCCTACGAGTGGGCGTGGTGAGGAGCCGCGATTCCGATGTCTGAGCCGGTCAATCAGCCGCCGCCTCGGGGCTCGGCGCGACCGTTCGGATTCCCCGATCGCCTGCCCCCGGATCCGTCCTCCGCGGTCCACAGCGCGTTCAGCGAGGTGGCGCTCCGTGTCCGCAAGCTGTCGGTCGAGGAATGGGGAGCGTCGCGCGCCATCGACATGGTGGGCCAGCATCCGAGCTATGTGAGCCTGCTGGCCCGACTGCAGAAGGTCTCGGTCTACGACGAGCCGGTGCTCATCACCGGCGAGAGCGGGTCGGGGAAGGAGTCGCTGGCCCAGGCGCTCTATCTGCTCGGTTTGCGCCGCGGCAAGCCGTACGCGGCCGTCAACTGCCCGCAGTACCAGGACGGGAACCTGACCGTCAGTGAGCTGTTCGGTCATCGCAAGGGCAGCTTCACCGGCGCGATCGTGGATCGTAAGGGCTGCTTCGAGACCTGCGACGGCGGCGTGATCTTCCTCGACGAAATTGCCGATCTGCATATGAGTGCGCAGGTGATGCTGCTGCGGGCGCTTGCGTCGGGGGAGTTCCAGCCCCTCGGCTCTGACGCCAGCCGCATCGTCAACGTCCGGGTGGTGGCCGCCACCAACCGACCCCTCGAGCAGCTCATGGTGGCGCAGCAGTTCCGACACGACCTGTTCTTCCGGCTGCATTACTTCATGCTGCGCGTGCCGCCGTTGCGGGAGCGAGGCGATGATTGGCTGTTCCTGCTCGACTACGCGCTGTTCCGGCTCCACCAGAAGTACGGCATCGCCAAGAAGTTCTCTCGCGAGGCACTCGACGTCCTCGGGACGTACAAGTGGCCCGGCAATGTCCGCCAGCTGGTCAGCGTCGCCACGATGGGATATGCCCTGGCCGACGGCGACACGATTCTCGCTGCCCGATTTCGAGGCGCAGCTCGAGTTTGCCGGAGACCACGGAGGCGACCACGGCGACGACGCGTTCGAGCGCATGGTCCAGCGACAGGCCAATTTCTGGGAGGCGGTCTACGAACCGTTCATGGCGCGTGATCTCAATCGCGCCCAGGTGCGGGCCGTCGTCAAGCGCGGCCTGGTCGCGGCTGATTCGAGCTATCAGAAGCTGCTCGAGAGCGTGGGCCTGCCCCGCAGCGATTACCAGCGGTTCATGGATTTTCTCAGGCATCATGATCTGAAGCCGTGAGCCAGCCGTCGTCCTTGACTTCAGGCGGGGGCGACGCTATAACCCGATCGTTGACGAAGACAATGATCAGGATGCATCTCGCGCGTTTCGGAACGGCGGCCGCGCTGACATGCGCCCTCGTGCTCGTGGCCGGATGTCAGAGCGGCGTGACGGGGCCGTCGCTGTCGGCCACCGTCCAGAACCTCAGCCTCCAACCGACGGTCGCGGGACTCGAGGGGGGGCAAAACGTCTGTTGCTGTCACCTCGCCGGACAAGTCACGAACACGAGCAGTGTCGCCATTCACGCGGAGCTGCTCTTCCCCGCAAAAGGGCCGACGGGCCAGAACCTGGGGACCGCCCTCGAAATCGTCAGGGATCTGCCGGCCGGCGCGACGCGGTCGTTCCTCGCCGTGGGCATCTCCAGCGCGTGCAGAGACGTCAGCCTGGCGCAGGTCGTGGCGGACAAGCTCGTCCGGATCAAGGGCCTCTGGGAACCCGACTGAGTGGGAATGTGTGATGTGGCGAGGTGGTGAGGTGGTGATGTGAAGGACATCACACATCACCACCTCACCACATTCCCGTCCTCAGACCGAAAAGGCCCCTGCAAGTCACCCGAAGGCGACCTGCAGGGGCTGGGTCCGAACAGCCGAGCTGTCCGACCACCAGATGCCTAGATCATCGAGACGTCGACGACCGTGACGCCGATCGCCGAACCCTGGGCGCGATCGCAGCTCGCGTCACCCTTGACGGTGCCGCCGCCGGCGACCTTCTCGAGATCCGAGTCGCTCAGCTCCGCGCCTTCCTTGGCGCCCGAGGAAACGCGCGCGGTCGAAACCAGCTGCTTCGGCGCGATGGAGCCCGGCCTCGACTCGACCGCAACGCGCCTCCATCGTCCTGTGAACCGCGGCGGTGGTCGGATGGGCCATGCGCCCGTGGTCAACTCGGTTACGATTCACGCGGGGGCCGCGGATCTTCACAGGTCACCAGGACGCGTCCCCGCCAGTTCACGGAGAGGCGACGGACGAGCGGCGGCTGAATGGCGTGCCGCGCACCGAGACACAGGAATTCGACATGCAGAGCGACGCGTACGCCATGTTTGCCAGACAGGTCGCCTACACCCTGCGGGGCGTGACCCCGTCCTGTCGGCTGGTGGTCCGTGGTTGGGCTCCGCTCCACCTGGACCTGACGACCAGTCCGATCGGCGTGCGCAGCGCGAGCCTCGAGTCGGCCGACCTCGAGCTGGAACTGGACGCGGCCGACGCGGCGGCCATCGGCCCGGGCAAGGAACAGCTCGTCGACGACTGGATCGCGTCGGGTCGCATCGTGGCGCGCGGCGTGGGCGACACGGTCTCGAAGCTGCGGGCGCGCTTGCGCGGAGGGATCCCGGCGACGCGCTACGCGGAGGTCGCCGATCGGCTCACCGACCGTCGATTCGTGTTCGTCAACCACGGATTCGCGGAGCTGACCGGCGACGAGGACTTCACGTGGGTGAAGCCAGGTGACGAGCCGTGGCGGTACAACTTGAACCTGGTCCGCCAGGTCGTGCGCGGCGTGCCCATCGACGGCGCCCGCGTCCTAGACGTCGGATGCGGGCGCGGCGGCACCTGCGCCTACTTCGCGAGGTACCACGCCGCGGCGGAGATCGTCGGCGTCGATCTCATCGCCGGGCAGGTCGAGTTCTGCCAGAGCACCCACCGGGCTCCGAATCTGCGATTCCAGCAGGGGGACGCGCAGCACCTGCCCTTCGACGACGGCGCCTTCGACGTGGTGACGAATATCGAGTCATCACACTGCTATCCCTCGCTGGACGCGTTCTTCTCCGAAGTGCGGCGCGTGCTGCGCCCGGGCGGCGTGTTCTGCTACACAGACAATCTGAACGCGGGGGAGGTGGCCGCGCGCGCCGATCACCTGCGGTCGTACGGCGAGGTCCGCTGGGTGCGGACGATCACACCGGAAGTGATCGAGGCGCTCGACCGGTGTCGCGAGCCGTTCCTGGCTCTGGTGAAGCAGATGAGTCGCGACGCCGGCGATGGCGGGCCCTTCCTCGAACGATTCGCGAGCGACATTCTGCAGTGCCGCAACAACTACGCCGTCGGCGCGTGGGACTACGCGATCTGGCAGATGGTTCGCGCCTGACTCACACGCTCCGCGGATCCGTCGGCGCTGGCATGTCCCAGCTCAAACAGAACGCCCCTGCCCGCCGCCCGAAGGCGGCGAGCAGGGGCTTCGAGTGCCAGGTGTTCGCGACGCGAACTAGATCATCGAGACGTCGACGACCGTGACGCCGATCGCCGAACCCTGGGCGCGATCGCAGCTCGCGTCACCCTTGACGGTGCCGCCGCCGGCGACCTTCTCGAGATCCGAGTCGCTCAGCTCCGCGCCTTCCTTGGCGAACGCCGGCAGCACGATGTAGTACGTGTCGCTGGCCTCTTCGAGCACCTTGATGTTGACGTTCTTCGGGATAGAGGTCCCGAGCTGCTTCTCCATCAGGCCACGCGGATCAGCGAGCAGCTGAGCGTGATACTTCGGGTTCTTCTGCGCCTGTTCGACGACCTTGTCCCACAGCTGTCCACGAGTCCATGCCATTTTGAATCCTCCAGGTTGTCACTCGGGCGCGCCTGAATGACGCGCGCGGTGAATCTGTCGATGCCGCTCTATAGCAACATCCGTACCGACTCGTGCGCGAGTGTTTCTGCAGCGAACCGCGAGGGCAAGCCTGACTGATGGAGCCCCGTCTCGATTCACCGGAGCCTGGGCTCCATTGGGCGCTTTTCCGTGAAGGCACGGCCTGCACACCCTCGCACATCGCCAGCGCGGGCGCTCCGGGACGCGCGTGCGAAGTGGGATACCATCCCACGCTCGTGCCGGGAATGTTCCCGAACCTGCCAGTCGCGCGCTCGTGGCGCGGTGCCACCCTCGCCGAGCGCCTGGCGCACGTGCAGTCGCATCGCGCCTGCCACGTTGGTGACGAGCGCGACCCGGGCGGCGAACCGACGGTGGGCGATCGCGCGGACCCAGGTCCTTGGCTCGCGCGCTGGGCGCACGCCGCCGCGGGCGGCGACGTCGCGGCGTTGATGCGGCGGCTCTCCTGGGATGGCATTTCCCTGGACACCGTGCGCGCCGCGATGGCGGAGGCGCCGCCGACTGACTTTCCGATCGCTCCGTGGACGGAGCGCTTCACCGATTTCGAGGCGGCAGCCCGAGCCTGCGCCCCCAACTTCGCGTCCGCCGACTGGGAGGCCGACATCACCGGCCTCGAGGTCCCCTTCGTGGATGTGTGGGTGCCGGTGCTGCGTGTAGCGCGCCAGGCGCTCATGCGCGATTCGCCCGCGTGTCGTGACTGGCTGTCTGACGAGGCGCGGCGATCGCTCGAGGCCATGCTCGTGAAGGAGGTGGCGCGGCTGGGGGAGCTGGCGCTGCTCGAGGACTATCGCGCCCGGTCTCCGGTCGGTGCGGCGACACCGGGTTCGTCGGATCGCTATGACTCGTACGTCGTTGGCCTGCTGTCGTCCCGCTATCGTGAGTTCTTCGACGGTCTCCCCGTGTTGGCTCGACACCTCGTGCTCGTGACCGGCCAATGGGTGGCTCACGTCGCGGTGCTCGTCGAACGGCTGCAGCGCGACCGGGCGGCGATCGAGAAGGCGTGCGGTCTGGATGCGGGTCGGGTCTGTCGCCTGACACCCGGTCTCTCCGACCGGCACGAGGGCGGCGGCCGGGTGGCCTTCGTCGAGTTCACCTCGGGTCTTCGTCTTGCCTACAAACCCCGCGATGTGGGCCTCGAGGCGGCGGTCCAAGGCTGGATGCGTTGGCTGCGTCAGAAGGGGCTGCCCATGGTGCCGGATCCGCTGGTGGTGGTGGACCGGGGCTCTCACGGCTGGGTGCGGTGGATCGACAGGGCCGACTTCACGAGCGTCGATGACGTGCGCGCGTACTTTCGCGCGGCCGGCGCGGTCCTGTGCCTGGCCCATGTCGCTGGCGCGACGGATGTGCACGGTGAGAATCTCATCGCCTCGGCGAGCGGCCCGGTGCTCATCGACACCGAGATGCTGTTGCAGCCGTCGAGGCAACCACCGCTGGACGCGCTGGCCGAGACGGCGCCCCGCGAGATCGCGCAGTCCTGCCTCCTCTCGGGCATGCTGAGCCTCGTCGTCGTGGACAAGACCGGCCGCGCCTTCGACGTCGGCGGACTCCGGCCGGCCGCGCCTCGTGAGCTGGCCGTGCCGATGCGGCAGTGGCATCACCTCCGTCTGGACGCGATCGATTTCCTGCCCGAGCCGCGGATACAGCCGACGGTTCACAACGACGTGCTCTTGAACGGCGTCCGCCAGTCTGCGGACGACTTCGCGGACGACCTTTGCGCGGGCTTCGAACAGACCTACCGGTTTCTCGAGCGTCACGTCGCCGTCCTCGTCGCCGATGACGGTCCGTTGCAGGACCTGGGCGGGTGCCGTAGTCGCATCCTGTTCCGGCCGAGCGACCAGTATGGCGTGGCGATCTACGTGCTCGCCGCACCGCGGTACCAGCGTCTGGGGATCGATCGCAGCCTGGCCCTCGAGACATTCGACCGTGTCTTCGTCCGCGAACTCGAGCGGCCGCGGCTGTGGCCACTGGTGCGCGAGGAACGCGAGGCGCTCGAGGCACTCGATATTCCGCGGCTCACGCTTTCGGTGTCGTCCGCCGATGTGCAGGCCGCGTCGGGTGAGTGGATCGAAGGGCTCTTCGGGCAGTCGGGTCTGGACGCGATGCGGGGTCGGCTGGCCAGGCTCTCGGCGACCGACCTGGCCTACCAGGTCGATCAAATCCGCGCCGCCTGCGGTCGCACGCAGGCCGATCGGCCGGCTGACCTGGTGGCCGGCTCGGATGCCGAGCTGGTGGCGGCGGCCGTGCGGATCGGCGAGACGGTGGTCGCGCGCGCTCATGTGACCCCGGACGGATCGCTCCAGTGGGCTGCCTGCGCAGGGCGCGCGGACCTCTACGGGGGGCGTTCCGGGATCGGCGTCTTCCTGGCCGCGCTGGCTGCGGTCACTGCCGACGGGCGCTGGCGCGGTGCGGCCGAGAGGGCGCTGGCGAGTGTCGAGATCGAGCGGGCCCAGGTGACCCCGGCGCTCTCTCGCGTCGGTGGCTGCAGCGGTCGGCCGTCGATCGCCTACGCCCTGGCGGTAGCCGGGGCGCTGCTCGGCGATCGCGCGCTGATGGCCCGTGCGCGGGCGGTCGGCCGCGCAGTGCCGCTGGCCGACATCGAGGCCGACGAGTGGCTCGACATCGAGGGCGGCGCGGCGGGCGCCCTGGTGACGAGCCTGGCGGTCTTCGCGGTCGAACCCGATGATCGTTTGATGGCGGTTGCGGGTCGATCGGCGGCGCGTCTGCTCGAGACCCAGATCCTGACCGGGCCGGATCGAGGGGCCTGGCCGGCTGGTGCCGACCGCCGCGCGCGACCGGGCTTCGCCCATGGCGCCGCGGGCATCGCGTTCGCCCTCGGCCGCTGGATGATGTTCGCGCCCGACGCGCGGGTGGCCGACGCCGTGCGGGCCGCGTGGACGTTTGAACGACGGGTTTCCGCGGAGAACGACGGCGCCTGGCCTGCGCTCGGTCGCGACGGCCGTCGGATCGAGATGGCGGCCTGGTGTCACGGCGCACCGGGCATCGCGCTGGCCCGCGCGTCGGCCCCGGGCCCCGACGACCCGCAGCGCCCCGACGAGATTGAGGAGGCCATGGCGCAGACGCTGCGCGCGCCCTCGTCGCAGCTCGACCATCTCTGCTGTGGGAACCTCGGCCGTGCCGAGGTCGCCCTCACCGTCGGGTTGCGCACCGGGACGCCGCGCTGGATCGAGAGCGGCCGCTCGCGTGCGAGCGCCGTGGCGGCCAGGGTCCTGGCCGAGGGCCGGTTCGGCATGCGGGGGCAGGGCTTCCATTGTGGTGCCCCGGGTCCGGAGTTGTTCCAGGGCCTGGCCGGTATCGGGTATCAGTTGCTGCGCGCCGCCGCGCCGTCGCGCGTCCCGTCCGTGCTGGCGTTCGACGTCCCGTCGCCGTCCACGGCCCCTCACACATCATGACCATGCCCGAACGTGACGAGTCGTATGTGATCGACGCGCTGCAGCCGGCCGACGTCCCGGCCGCCGCCAGCATGACGTTCCCGGCCTACCGGCACCTGCTGGCGCTCCAGCCCACCGTGCGGCTGCCGAATGAACCCGAGCAGCGGCCGGTCGAGCCGGTGGTCCTCGTCGCGCGCGCCGTGGACGAGGCGACGGGTTCACTCGCGCCGGTGGGGCTGGTGGTCGCCGAACAGCCGCTGCGGGCCGAGGACGGTCCACCCGAGCTGCTGTCGGTGTTCGTCGCCGGTGCGCACCGGCAGCGCGGTCTGGCGACGCGGCTGGTCGGGGCGATGGAGCGCGAGCTCGCTCGGCGCGGTGCAGCGAGTGTCGAGGCGGTGTACACGACCGGCAAGCCGTCGATTTCGGCGATCGAGCGCCTCTTCGACGCGCGCGGCTGGGACGCGCCGATCCTGCGCACGATGACCGTGAAGTTCACGATGGCTGAGGCGCTCGGCACGCCGTGGTTCGGCCGTATGGGCTTGCTGCCCGCTGGTGCCGAGATCTTCTCATGGGTCGATCTGACGCCGGCCGAGCGGCAGCAGTTGCGCGAGTCGAACGACCGGGCGCCGTGGATCGCCAACAGCCTGCAGCCGTGGCGCCACGACCACCTGGGCTTCGATCCCGTGTCGAGCGTGGGCCTCAGATATCGCGGCGAGGTGGTCGGCTGGGTCATCAACCATCAGATAGATGCGCGCACGGTGAGATTCACGTGCAGTTTCATGCGCAAGGACCTCTCGCGCCGTGCGAGGATCGTTCCGCTCTACTCCGAGGCCATCCGTCGATTGTCGGAGACGGGCTGTGAGGTGTGCACGCTGGTGACTCCGACGGTCTATCCGGGCATGATCGAATTCCTTCGTCGTCACTGCAGTCCGTACGCGAGCTTCACGGGCGAGACGCGCGGCACGCGCAAGGCGCTGCAGACGCCGGACGTTCCTTGACTCCAGTGGATCGGGGTGTGTACATTTGCGCCGTTTCGAGCCAGTCGTCACTTCCATGCGACGTGTGCGCAGGAGTTGGGTCATGAACCGCCAGTTTCTGCAAGTCGTCGTCCTCGTCTTACTCCTGGTCACGAGCGTCGAGACGGGTCGCGCGCAGGCGCCGGCCGCCCAGGGCTCGGCCACCGAGCAGGCGCCCTATCGACCGCCATCGATGCGCTTCGACGGTGCGGGTCTGACGCTGGTCGATGCGATTCGACTGACGCTGCAGAACGATCCGACGATCAAGCTGCGCGACGCCGACCTTGCGTTCCAGCGCGGCGTGCTGCGCAGCCAGAAGGGGCTCTTCGACGCCTCGTTCCGCGCGGATGGGAACTTCGGCCGCAACCAGGCCGAGCTGCTCGAGAGCCAGAAACTGGACCAGCAGGAGATCCGGACCGATCTGGCGAGCGCCATCGTCGAGGTGACGGCGCTGACGCAGTCGCTGGCCACGGCGGGCGCGCTCCTGCAGGACAAGAATCAGGCCTACAACAACCCGGGCGCGATGAACCTGACGAACATCCGCGACCCGTCGGTCTTCGCGCAGATGAGCATCCTCCAATCGGAGCTCGTGCTCTACCGCGACATCCTCGCGTCGTCGAGCCTGACCGACGCGACCGTCCGGACCGACATCGTCAACCTGCGCGAGCAGACGGTCGGCAAGAACATCGATTACTTCAATTCGCAGCAGGCGGCCATCGCGGGCATCCCGGCCCAGATGCAGACCAGCCTCGACAACCTCGGCCCGTCGCCCGAGGAGCAGTGGGACAAGCAGAACTTCTTCACGGCTGAGTTCTTCAAGCGGTTTCGCAGCGGGATCACGATGCGGCCGTACGTGGACCTGCGGTACCGATCGCAGAACTTCGTCGGCAAGACCTCGTTCAACACCGAGTTCGGCGGCATGGGCAGCGAGCCGATCAGCTCGGGCAAGATCGGATTCGATGTGGTCGTGCCGCTGCTACGCGGCGCCGGCAGCGGCTCGGTCGCCGCCGCCGAGACCGCGGCGAAGTACGATGTCGAAGCCAGCCGTCTGGTGATGCTCTTTCAGCAGTCGCAGAGCGTGCTGACGACCATCCAGGCCTACTGGCAGGCACGTGCCGCGGCCGCACAGGTGGATGTGCTCCGCCAGTCGGTGGAGACGCAGGGCGAGCTGGGCAACTCCATCCGCAGCCTGATTGCCGCCAATCAGCGCCCCCGGTCCGAGGAGACGCGCATTCTCGCGTCCACCGCCGATGCGCGGAGCCGGTACGAATCGGCGCAGCGGCAGTTGACCGAGGCGCGCATCGCGCTGGCGCAGGCCATGGGCATCGCGTTGGCCGACGCCTTGTCCATTCCGCTCGCAGGTGATCCCTACCCGCTGCCGCCCGCAGGGTTGCAGACCGACCCTCAGGCCTACGCCGCCTTCATCAAGGAGGCCGTCGGTCGCCGCTTCGATCGACAGGCTGCCGTGCAGGCCGAGAACTCCGGCAAGGCGCTGGTCGAGGGCGCCAGACGGGACCTGCGGCCGTTCCTCGACCTCAACCTCTCGGGGTGGGGGACCGGCGGCAAGGAAGGGTCGTTCGGGTACGGGGACTGGGTCTTCAGGAGCGGCAGCGTGGGGCTGACCTACGAGAAGCTGCTGGGCAACAATTCCGCTGGCGGGATCCTCGAAGCCCAGCGGTCGGCCCTGCGCCGGACGCAGATCGACTCGGCCGATCTGGAGCGGGCCATCGCCCTCCGAATCATCCAGCTCTCGGAGTCGCTGAAGGTCGCGGCCGACCGACTGCGCTCGAGCCAGGAGGCGGTGCTCAACTACGACCAGACGATCACCAACGAGCGAGCCCGTCTGGCAGCCGGCACCTCGTCGCTGCTCGATACCATCCAGACCGAGCAGCAGGCCACCGGCGCCCGGCTGGCCTACATCGCGGCGCAGCAGGAGTATGCCTCGCTCCTGGCGCAGCTGCGGCACGAGGCGGGCTTGCTGGTGCAGGACGGCTCGGTTGACGGCGCGCAGTTGCTCGTGGTTCCGCCGGCCCTCGTGCGTCGCTGAAGCATGGCGATCCGTCCGACGCCACGTCGTCTACTTCTCGCCAGCCTGCTGACGGTCTGGCCAGCCCTCGCGTGGGCGCAGGCCCAGCCAGCGCTGCTGCCGGCGGTCGGGGCTGAGGTGCCGATCTCCCTGGTCGATGGTGTCCGGCAGGCCCTCGACCGCGCGCGCATCGTGCTGGTGGCCCGTGAGGACCTGAACGCCCAGCTCGCGGCGGTGCGCCAGGCGCGCGGCACGTTCGACGCCGTCCTCCAGGTCGGCCCGCTGTTCGAACATCGCGAAGACGCCATCGAGAACACCGCGTTTTTCAATCCGGAGCGCGTCAAGCGGGCCTTCGCCAAGGGGCTCCACGAGGGGTTCGGCACGCTCGCCACGGCCCTCGGCGACCACATCCGTCTCGGGCGCGGCGATCTGCCGCTCTGTCCTCCGGACGGGTCCTACAGCAGCTACGTCGTCACGCTGCCAGGCTCGGTCTTTCCGGTCCCGCTCTGCCGGCCCGCATCCCAGTCGCTGGGCAACCCATCGGTTGACCCGCTCACCACGGGGAGCCTCGACAACAGCTTCCTCTATCGACAGGCGCTGCCCTTCAATCCGATGAGCAGCTTCGACCTCCAGTTGCTGCTGGCGTCGGCGTTCCGCGCCAACATCGCGACCATCTCGCTCGAGGCGCGTGAGCGGAGCTTCGAGCTCCTGCAGACCCTGCAGGCTGCGGCCCGGATTGTCGAGGTCAAGGCCGGCCTCATCTCGGATCGGCTGGCGGAGCTGCCCGAGTACGTGTTCGCGGACTCGGCGTCGGTGTTCGCCCTCTACACCAAGCCCCTGCGAAGCGGCGCGACGTTCCAGTTCCGCGCCACGTTCGACGGGCGAGGCACGATGTTCCGCGACAAGCCCATCGATCCGGCGTTTGGCGGTACCGACAATCCCAACGCGTTCGGCAACCGGCTCGAGTGGTCCTGGATCCAGCCGTTCCTGCGCGGGCGCGGCGGCGTGTCCGTGCGCGCCGCCGAACGCGCCGCGGCCCGGAACGTCGAAGCCAGCCGGTTCGGATACCAGCAGACGGCGGCCGACCAGGCCCTTGCCACCGCCGACGCCTATTTCGCCCTGATCGCGGCGCAGGAATCGGTCACGTTGATTCGCGAGTCGCTCGCGACGCAGCTCGACCTGCTGAACACCCAGGTGCGCCTGGCCGCCGCGGGCACCGTCGCCGCAGTGGAAGTCACGCGTGCCCGGGCCCGGACCGCGCAGGTCGAGGCGTCTCTCGAGAGCGCACGCCTCGACGTGCTGTCGGCGCAGGCCGGTCTGGCCGATGCGATGGGGCTGCCACCCGAGCGCCTCATGACGCTGGTCGCCTCCGACGCGTTCCTGATTGCGCCCACGACGGTGGACGTCGCGGCGCTCTCGCGCGAGGCCGTCACACGCCGGGCCGACGTCAAGGCCATCGCGGCGTTCCGCGACACCAGTCAGATCCTGCTCGACGCCTCGCGCGCCGATGCACGGTCGCGGTTCGATCTGAAGCTGACCGGCGGCGTGGCGCAGGCCTACTACGGCCCGACCTTCCATTCGCTCGGCGACGAGAACGGCGTGTCGCTGAACAACGACCTCTACCTCCGCTACTACCAGCCCGCCGGGTTCAGCCGCGCGTTCCGCGAGAAGTGGCAGCCCGTGGCCGCCGTGACCGGGACGCTCGACCTCTCGTTCGGGAACAACCAGCGGCTGGGCCGGCTGGCGCAGTCGATGGCCTCGGTGCGACAGAGCGAGATCCGGGTGGCCGACCTGAGCCGGACGATTCAGCACAACGTCCCGAAGATCGCCGAGGCGCTGAGCCGGCTTCGTCTCGAATGGGAGCAACGCCAGGAGGCGGTGGTCCAGCACGGGCAGAGCTGGACGACGACGCAGCAGCTGCGGGCGGCCGGCGGCATGACGCTCATCGACACGTTGTTGACCGAGCAACAGCTGACCGACGCGCGCCTGCAACTGGTGGAGGCCAAGCGCGCCTATGCCTCGACCCTGGCGCGATTCCTGCGTGAGACCGGCACGCTGGTTGACTTCGTGGACTCGCGCGCCCAGCTCAACCTCGCCGGTCTCGTCTCGGCACGGTAGCGCGGAGGGAAGATGTCAGAGGGCTTGTTTCGCAAGGCCTCGATTGACAAGGTCTCGTCGCCTGAGCAGCTCGATCTGCTCATGCGCGTGACCTCGCCGGTCGGCTGGCTCGCTCTGCTGACCGTCGGCATCACGCTCTCGCTCTTCGGCGTCTGGCTGGTGCTCGGGTCGATCGACGACCAGGTGGATGGCAGCGGCACGTTCGAAGTCGGCGTCGGTCTGTTCGACGTGCAGGCGACGATGGGCGGCACGATCGAGTCGCTGGAGGTGCCGGACGACACGGTGGTGGCGGTCGGGCAGGTCGTGGCACGCCTCCGCAACGAGGCCCGGAGTCCCGAAGAACGCAAGGCCGTCGAGGACGGACTGTCGTCCGCCGACTTCGACATCACCGCGAGCCGGTCCGCGCAGCAGCGCGCGCGTGCGCAGCTGCGGAGCCTGCAGGACGAACTGAGAGACCTGGAACGGACGGTCAAGAACGGCTTGCAGCCCGAGATCATGCTGCTGCAGAAACAGGGTCAGATCCGGTCGGTGCAGAGCGAGATCGAGTCCTACGACTCGAACGTCAAGACGCTGGAAGCCAAGAAGACGCAGCTCAGGGCCAGACTGAATTCCACGACGGACCTGACGACGACCGTCGCCGGCAAGTTGCGGAATCTGAAGCAGCGGGGCGAACAGGTGAGCCTGGGCCAGGCGGTCGTGCGGATTGAGCGCGCGACCGGTGCCGACCAGCAGTACTGCGGCGGGGGCATGCATGTGCTCGCGTATGTGCCGATCGGTACGGGCGCCCGGGTGGCGCGGGACCAGCCAGTCCGTGTGTCGCCCGCCGGTTTCAAGAAGGAGGAGTTCGGCTTCATGCTCGGGCGAGTCGCGTGGCGCGCGCCGCGACAGACGTCGCCCGAGGAGATCGTCGCCAAGTTGAAGAACTCCCAGTTGGCCAGCAAGTTCGGCGCCGACATGTACGAGACGCGCATCTGTCTCGAGCTCGACGAGAACAGGAACCCCAAGTGGTCATCCCCACGCGGCCAGGACCAGGTGATTGGGGTCGGCGGGCCGACTGAGGTGTCGGTCATCGTCGAGAGCAAGAGACCCTACACCTACATCATCCCGGAGATGAAGAAGGCCGTTGGCCTTTGAGCACGGTGGCTGACGAGACCGATTCGGCCGCAACCCCGACGCTGCCCAAGCCGCCAAACAAACGGGTGCGCACGCCCACGCTCCTCCAGATGGAGGCCGTCGAGTGCGGCGCGGCGTCACTGGGCATCATCCTCGGCTACTTCGGCCTCACGGTCCCGCTCGAAGAGATCCGTGTCGAGTGCGGCGTCTCGCGCGACGGATCCAAGGCGAACAACGTGCTCAAGGCCGCACGCAAGTACGGCCTCGAGGCCAAGGGCTACAAGTACGACGACCTGACGAAGCTCTACGACCTGCCGCTGCCGGTCGTCCTCTTCTGGAACCTCAATCACTTCCTGGTGCTCGAGGGGTTCAAGGGCGGCAAGGTGTACCTGAACGACCCGGCGAAGGGGCCCACCAAGGTCACCCTCGAGGAGCTGAACTCGTCCTACTCGGGCGTGGTCATGGTCTTCTCGCCCGGGCCGAACTTCCAGAAGGGCGGGCAGAAGCCGAGCATGATCCGCTCGCTGCGGGCGCGCCTGGCCGACTCGCAGCTTGCGCTGATCTACGTGATGTTGTGCGGGCTGATGCTCGTGATTCCCGGCCTCGTGGTGCCGACCTTCACAAGGGTCTTCATCGACGAGTACATCATCGGCCAGCGCGCGTTCATGGTGCCGCGGCTGCTGATGGCGATGGCCGCCACGGCCGTGGTGCTGATGGTGCTGACCTGGCTGCAGAAGTACTACCTGCTGCGGCTCGAGACCAAGCTCTCGCTCCTGCACTCGAGCCGGTTCTTCGCGCACCTCCAGCGCCTGCCGGTCCCGTATTTCGTGCAGCGGTTCGCCGGCGAGATCGGTTCGCGCGTGGCGATCAACGATGGGGTCGCCAAGGTGATCGCGTCGAAGCTGACGACCACGGCCATCGATCTGTGCGTCGTCGTCTTCTACGCGGCCTTGATGTTCAAGTACGACGTCACGCTCACCTTCGCCGTGATCAGCGTGTCGCTGCTGAATGTCGTCATCATCCAGACCGTTGCCCGCGTCAGGACCGACATCAGCCGCCGGCTGCAGCTCGACAAGGGCAAGCTGATGGGCACGTCGATGGGCGGTCTCCAGATGATCGAGACGCTGAAGGCGACGGGCGGGGAGGCCGAGTTCTTCGGCCGCTGGGCCGGCTACCAGGCCAAGTCGCTGGTGGGCGAGCAGGGCCTGTCGGTGATCTCGGAGACGACCGGGACGGTGCCGGCGCTGGTCGGTACGCTGGCGACGTTGATCGTCTACATCATGGCGGGCTTCAAGGTCATGGACGGCGAGTTCACCATCGGCATGATGGTCGCCTACCAGACGCTGGTCGCCAGCTTCAACCGTCCGCTGGCCAGTCTCGTGAGCTTCAGCAGCCTCCTGCAGGAGCTGCGCGGCGACATGACCCGGCTCGACGACGTCCTCGCGTATCCGCAGGACGCGACGTATACGCGCCTCGAAGCGGCCACGCAAAGTGACGACCACGCCACGCTCAAGCTGACCGGCAAGGTCCAGTTGACCGGCATCACCTTCGGCTACAGCCCGCTCGAACCGCCCCTGATCGAAGGCTTCAACCTCGTGGTGAATCCGGGAGAACGCGTCGCGTTGGTGGGCGGCAGTGGCAGCGGCAAGTCCACGATTGCCAAGCTCGTGGCTGGTCTCTACGCGCCCTGGGCGGGCGAGGTGCTCTTCGACGACAAGCCACGGAACGCGCTGCCCCGGCACCTGATCACCAACTCGGTCGCCGTGGTGGACCAGGAGGTCTTCCTGTTCGGCGGCACGATCGCCGAGAACGTCGCCATGTGGGATGGGACGCTGTCGCAGTCCCGCATCATGACGGCGTGCCGAGACGCCGCGATCGACGAGGTGATCGAAGCCCGCGAGGGCCGCTACGACGCGGTGCTCGAGGAAGGTGGCAAGAACATGAGCGGCGGGCAGCGCCAGCGCCTGGAGATCGCGCGCGCGCTGGCCGGTGAGCCGACGATCGTGGTGCTCGACGAAGCAACCAGTGCCCTGGACTCGCACACCGAGACGGTGATCGACGAGAGCCTGCGCCGCCGCGGCTGCACGTGCATCATCATCGCGCACCGGTTGAGCACGATTCGCGACGCCGATAAGATCGTCGTGATGAAGCGCGGCAAGGTCGTGCAGGAAGGCACGCACGACACGATGAAAGACGTGCCCGGGCCGTACCGGGACTTGATCAGCCTGGCCTGACACGGATCCACACCCGTACGCGGAGAATCGCCATTCCCCCCACCCAGGACGCCACGCTGCGCATCGTCTCCACCACCGCGAAGTCTCGCGGCGCTGGAGACACGATTCCGCTGGCGTCCGGTCCGATGACGATCGGCCGCGGCGTCGATTGCGCCATCAGCCTCCAGGACGCTGGCGTCTCGCGCCACCACGCGGTGATCGAGCCGACGCCGGCCGGGTTCGTGCTTCGTGATACGGGCAGCGCCAACGGCGTCTTCGTGGCGGACGTGCGCACGCCGGAAGTCGTCCTCACGAACGGCCTGCGGTTCGTCATCGGCGGCACGGTCTTCGAGTTTCAGGGCGCACCGGTCGTCGAGCAGCAGACGACCTTCAGCCGGCCGTTCGTCGTACGGATCGTCGAGTCCAAGACGCGAGAGCTGGTCGGCAAGGACTTCCCCGTGTCGGGCGTGGTCACGATCGGGCGCGGCGCGGATTGCACGATTCCGCTCAAGGACAGCAGCGCGTCGTCTCGTCACGCGGTGGTCGAGACCTCGGGCCTCGATGGATTCCGCGTCACCGACGCCGGCAGTGCCAACGGCGTGTGGCTCGACGACCGGCGCATCACCGACGCCGTGCTCACGGCGGGCCAGCGGTTCCGCGTGGGCAACACGTTCCTGGAGTGCCACGAACCGCTCACCGACGAGCCGTCCGAGCAGACGGCCGTCATGACCGACCGCGACCAGCTGATGGAGCGCGTCGCGGCCCGTCAGCTGTCGGACGCCGGCGAGGTGATCCCCGTCGGCGGCAGTCAGACGGTGGTGCTCGACGATCCGGACTGGCTGTACTACGTCGTGGCCGGCAAGGTCGAGATCTTCACCGTGGCCATCGAGGACGGCCGGCCCGTGGGAGACCGGGCCCATTTCGTCACCGTACCGCAGGGCGACGCGTTCTTCGGCATGCCGCGCGGCCCCAGGGACACGTCTGGCTTCCTGGTCTCTGGCAAGGGCGATACGGTGGTCTGCCGCGTGCGGCGCGATCGCGCGGCAGGCCTGTGCGCGGATGCCGACATCGCGGCGGTGGTCGTCCGCCTGATCGACGCGTGGGTGATGCGGCTGTCCCAGCGGCTGGTCGCGGACATCACCCACAAGCCCGTGGCCGATGTGGCGATCGAACCCGGACAAGTCGCGTCCACCTTGCCCGGCCAGCGCGCGCGGTCGTCGGCCGGCGTGGCCTGGATCGACGTGTCGCCCGAGGTGCTGTTGTACATCGGGCTGTCGGCGCTGCCCGGCGGCGCAGAGGGTGGGGCGACGCCGTTTCCCCTCACGCCACACACGTGGGTGGAGCAGACCTCTGAGGCGTCGGCCGCCGGTCCGCTGACGTTCAGCGCCCGGACCACGGCAGAGCTGCTCGGGATGCCGGCCACGCTCTGGAGCGGCCTCGATGCGTTCCACAACGCGCTCTACGAATGCCAGTTCATCAACAAGCGCATTGCCACGTACGAAGAGGCCGGACGGCTTGACGAGCGACAGAAGCGGTCGGCCGAGGCCAGGAAGCAGGGTCTCGAGGCCGTCGTCGGGGTGCTGACCGGCGAGAACGATGTGTCGGTGGTGATGGCCGCCGTGGGGTCGGTCAAGCCGCTGGTCGAGGCCTGCCGGCTGGTCGCCGCGACGCAGGGATTGAAGGTGCTGCCCGCCGGCGAAAGCAAGGTGCAGCGCACGTTGAACGAGCAGGTGCTTGCGATCGCGGCCGCCTCGAGGTTCCGGACCCGCCAGGTGGCCTTGCGCGGTGACTGGTGGCGATACGACCAGGGACCCATTCTGGCGGTCATCGCCGACACCAACAGCCCGGTCGCGCTCCTGCCGAAGGGACCGCGCAAGTACGAGATGGCCGAGCCCGCGACGGGCGAGCGCCGGCCGGTGACCGCCGAGGTCGCCGCCTCGCTGCAGCCGTTCGGCTACTCGTTCTATCGTCCGTTGCCGCCCGGCAAGCTCGGGGCGCTCGACCTGGTGAAGTTCGGTGCGCGCGGCATGTCCCGCGACTTCCGGCTGCTGGCGGTGATGGGCGTGGCCACGGGCGCCTTCGGCGCGGTGACGCCTTACCTCATTGGCCTGATGGTGGACAAGGCGATCCCCACCGCGGACCGGGCGCTCCTGCTGCAGCTCGGTGCCGCGATGCTCCTGACCGCGCTGGCCAACGCGGTCTTCAAGATCACGCAGAGCATCGCGGTGGTCCGGATCGAGAGCAAGCTCGACTACGTGCTCGCGTCGGCGATCTGGGACCGCCTGCTGGACCTGCCGTCCGGGTTCTTCCGCCAGTACGGCGCGGGCGACCTGGCGGAACGGGCCGGCGGCATCAATGCGATCCGCGGCGTGGTCTCACGGGCCGGCGTCGGCGGGGTGCTCGGGGCGTTCAGTTCCGTCGCGTATATCGTGCTGATGCTGACGTACAACGTCCAGCTCGCCCTGGTCGCGATCGGCATCTCGCTGGTGCTGGTCGCCGTGACGACCACGGGCAACTACCGGCAGCTCCGGTACCAACGGAACGAGAGCGCGCAGCGCGGGCGAATCATGAGCCTCGTCCTGCAGCTGGTGACCGGTGTCGCCAAGGTGCGTGTCTGCGCGGCCGAGAACCATGCCTTCAAGGTGTGGGCGCAGCTGTTCTCAGCCTCCAAGCGCACCGGGTTCGCGATCGGTCAGGTGCAGAGCGTGGTCGGGACGTTCACGTCGGGCTTCGCGGTCCTGTCCTCGCTCGGGATCTTCGCGACGCTGTACTACCTCACCTCGTCGGCCGAGGGCGCGACGCCGGCGTTCAGCAGTGGCACGTTCATCGCCTTCAATGCGGCGTTCGGCGCGTTCGTGGCCGCCCTGCAGGGCCTGAGCGATGCCTCGATGAGCCTGCTGAAGGCCGTGCCGACGTTCGAGCGGCTGAAGCCGATCCTCGACACGGCGCCGGAGTCCGACGAGACGAAGATTGCCCCGGGCAAACTCCGCGGCGAGATCACGATCTCGCATCTCCATTTCCGCTACACGCCCGAGATGCCGTGGGTCATCAAGGACATCTCGTTCACCATCAAGCCGGGACAGATGGTGGCGTTCGTGGGTTCGTCCGGTTGCGGAAAGTCCACGCTGCTGCGCCTGCTCCTGGGGTTCGAGCGCGCGCAGAGTGGCTCCATCGCCTACGACGGCCAGGACATCTCGACGCTCGACGTGCGCGCCGTGCGCCAGCAGCTGGGTGTGGTCCTGCAGGAGAGCCGCGTGCTGCCCACCGACATCTTCCGCAACATCGTCGGCGCGACCGCGCACACGATGGACGAGGCGTGGGAGGCGGCGCGCATGGCGGGGCTGTACGACGACATCAAGGACATGCCCATGGGGATGCACACCATCGTCTCCGAGGGCGGTGGCACGTTCTCGGGCGGGCAGCGTCAGCGGCTGCTGATTGCCCGCGCGCTGGTCAACAAGCCGTCGCTGATCTTCTTCGACGAGGCGACGAGCGCGCTCGACAATCGCGCGCAGGCGACCGTCACCGAGAGCATGGACCGGATGGACGCCACGCGCATCGTCATCGCGCATCGCCTGAGCACGGTCATCAACGCCGATCGCATCTTCTACTTCGACGGCGGCCAGATCAAGGAAGAGGGCACGTACCACGAACTGATCGCCAAGGGCGGCGCGTTCGCCTCGCTCGCCAAGCGGCAGATCGCCTGACCATGACGGCCGACGACGACCGCTCCCGGTTCGTCCGCGACGTGCTCGCCGGCTTCGGCGCTTCGGGTGCCGTGCTCGACGAACTGGTGGCCTACACGGCCCATCCGTTCGACCTGACAGGCCTCGACCCCGCGGCGCTGCCCCTCCCAGACAGCCCGCAGATCGAGGTGTGGGAGGAGTACGCACGCGGAGCCGCGAGACACGGCGTCGGCGTCGAGCTCTCGCGGTGGCTCGTTCAACTGCGGTTTCCGGTGCAGGCGGGCATCAGTCAGACCGAGGCGTACCGCAACGCCACGAGGCGCGGCGTGTGGCTCGGCGACGGGAGCCCCGGGTTGGCACTGGTCGATCCCGAGGGGCTCGACCTGGTGATCCATCCCACCCTGGCGGGGCGCATTCCCGTGATCACCTGCCGGTCGCGCGACGATTTCGTCGCCCTGGTGCGCGCCCTTTCGTGCCGCAACGAACCGGAGGTCGTGCCGCCGTCGATGGGCGCGTGCATCGTGAACGGACTCGTCAACTGGGACCGCGTCGCGCGGCTGCGCGCGCGCCTGGAGCAGGAGCGCGGCGCCTCGTTCGACGAGCCAGCCTGGGCGGCGACGCTCCGCGACCTCGCCCCGCAGAAGGCCCTGTACCAGGACCGCGTGATCCTGCTGAGTCGCCAGCCCTACAGCGGCGTGCCGGCCGAGGACCTCGGCCTGGACGACGCGGCGTGGCAGCAGCGGTCCGTGGGCATTCGCCGCGAGCACGAATGCACCCACTACTTCACGCTCGTCGCGCTCGGATCGATGCGCAACCACCTGTTCGATGAGCTGATCGCCGACTGCGCTGGACTGGTGCGGATTGACGGCCGCTACGACGCCGCGCTCGCACTCCGCTTCCTGGGGCTCGAGAGATTCCCGGAGTACCGCGCAGGCGGGCGGTTCGAGAACTACCTGCAGTCCCCGCCCGTCGGGCCGGCCGCGGCCACGATCCTGCGTGCCATCGTCGTGCGCGCCGCGCGGACCATCGAGCGTGTCACGGCGGGCATGGACCTGACGCGGTCCCGCGCGTGTGATCGCCTGGTGGTGGCGCTCGCCGCGTGCACGCTGGTGGACCTGGCCAGCGACACGGCCGACGCGCGGCTCGCCGGCGCGCTGGCCTCGTCCGCGGCGTTCAACTGACGCCGCACGCACGGCCGGGCGCGGTGCAGAACTGCACGACGTCCTTGACGAGGTCAGACCTGTCGGGTAGGTTTGAGTCGCCGAATGTCCGACCGTGCTGCTAGCGGCAACGAGGGGGCCGTCCCCGTCGTCTCGGTGCCGGCCGGGGAGTTTCTCTTTCGGGCGGGCGACGCGGCTGACTCCTTCTTCATCATCATCAGCGGGCAGATCGAGCTGTTGCGGCGTGACAAGAAGCGCGGCCGGCTGGCGCTGCTCACCGCGCGCGACCTCTGCGGCGAGGACTCCGCGTTCGAGGGGCAGGCCCGTGCCTACGATGCCCGGGCCGTCACGTCGTCCACGCTCCTCCGCGTCGAGGCGGCGACCTTCCTCGACCTGGTCCGTGTGCGGCCCGACCTCGCGGGTGCCGTCATCAGCTGGACCGCCTCGCGGCTGCTTCGGGCGCGCGCGGCCAGTCTGATGCTCGCGCTGCCGCGCCCCGAGACGATCGCGACGGCCCACGCGGGCGCGGTCGTGCGGTTCGTGCACGTGGAGTCGGGCCTGCAGTTCCCCTTGCCCGCGGGCGCCAGCGTGGTGGCCGGCCGTGCCGATCCCGCCTCGAAGTTCCAGCCGGACCTCGAGTTGTCCTCCGCCGATACGCACCGGTCGCTGAGCCGGCGCCACGCGGTGATCGCGCGGACGCCGGGCGGCTACACGGTGACCGAGCAGCCGAAGGTCGCCAATGGGACGTTCGTCAACGGCGAACGCCTGAGCCCAGGCGAGGCCGTGCCGATTACAGACGGTGATGAGGTGGCGTTCGGCCTGATCGCCACGGTGTTCCGGACCACGTGAGCGAGGCCATGCCTGACGACCTGACCACCATCGATGTGACCCATCTCGACGCACTCGCCAAGCTCGAGTCGGATCACCGTGCGCTGCGCGCGCTCTCCGAGAAAGCGGCCTGGCGACGTGACAAGGAAATCGAGGTCTACTCGCGCGTCGTGGCCGACTACGGCGCGCGGATGGCCACGATCCTCGAGCAGGCTCAGACGATGCGCCGGGCGGTGAGCGACGACTTCAAGACGCTCGACGCGCTCTACCACCGCCACAAAGAGGCGCTGAACCAGGCGCGTGTGCAACTGCAGGAATGCGAGTTCCGCCACGAGATCGGTGAGTTCACGCGCGAAGAGTTCGAGCGCTGCCAGCAGGCGGCCGAACGAACGATCGCCGAACGGGAAGCTGAGTTCGAGACGGTCGGCAAGCTGCGCGAACGATATCTGGCCTTGCTGCCGGCCGAGCCCGTCGCGGTGGCCCCCGCGCCGAGCCCCGCGCCCGCTCCGGTCCCGGCCACGGTGCCGGCGCCACCGCCCGCGTCACCGGTCTCAGCGGCAAAGCCCGCCGAGCGCGTGGTGTCGGCCCCGGTGTCGTCGTCGCCGGCGCCGCTGCCGCCGTCGCTTCCCCCGTCTTCACCCTGGTCGTCTGTGGATGCGACGCAGCCAATGCCGGTGGCGGCTCCGGCGCGGCCGCCGGTCCCGGCCGCGCCCGCGCCAACGCCGGCCCCTCCCGTTGCGCCCACGCCGACGGTGGCGATGCCCCGGCCCGCGCCGGCCCCCGATGATGACGACGAGCCAGTGGACGAACCGACGATGATGGCCGGCGACCGCACGCTGTTCATGCGGCCGCCCACCGAGGCCGCGTTCAAGATGCCCCAGCGTGGCCACGACGGTGACACCTCGTCGTTTGGCACCATCGTCGTCTCACCGGCGATCCTGGTGGAGGATCGCGGTGGGATTCCCGGGACGACGCATCGGCTCGGTCCGATCACCGCCATCGGCCGTGACCCGGAGAATCAGATCGTCGTGCCGGTCAAGGAAGTGTCGAGGAAGCACGCGCAGATCGCGATCGCCGACGGCGGCTACGTCATCAAGGATCTGGGCTCCCCCAATGGCACGACGGTCAACGGCAAGGCGATCACGGAGCATCGGCTGAAAGAAGGCGACAAGATCACCGTGGGCGGCAAAGTCTTCATCTTCAAGGCGCCGTAGGCCATGGAAATTCGGGAGGCCACCGAGGGTGACGTGCTCGTGCTCGCCCCCGACGGAAGCGTGGCGGGTGCCGAGGAAACCCACGCCATCGAAACCCGGTTCGCGGCCGCGCTCAAGGCCGGTTCGCGCTGGCTCGTGCTCGACTGTACGGCGGTCGGGCAACTGACGAGTTCCGCGATCCGCGTCCTGCTCAAGATCTCCCGCAAGCTCGACCGCATCGACGGACGTCTCGTGCTGTGCGGCATGAACGCCAAGCTGGAGAAGGCCTTCTCGATTTCCGGGTTCAACAAGGACTTCACGGTGGTCGCGACGCGACAGGAGGCGCTGCTCCGCGTGGTCGAGGCGCCCGCGCCCCGCCCCGTTCGCTCCACGAGGCCAGCGCCGCCGTCGCCGCCGCCTGCCGAGCCCTCGCTCGAACCGTCGTCTGGGGCCAACGCCGCGGCCGTGCCCAACGCGGCGGCGCCCGCGCTGGAGCCGCCGACGTCGGCCGCGGCTGCGCCGGCCACCGTCGGACCCGTCCCTGAGGATGCGGTTGCCACCGCGCTGCTCGACGCGATGGGGGTTTCGTCGGCGGGCCTGGCGCGCGCGCGACCCCATCCAGTCGCCATCGTGGACGCCGCTGCGCTGGCCGACGCGATTCTCGACGCCCTGCGCGCGCCCGCACCGTGACCGGAATCCACTGTGACGAACCGCATTCACTCGTGTAGTAGACTCGCCAGCCAACCTGTCACGCGGAGGCGCGGCAATCGCGGAGGCGCAGCTCCCGCCGTGCTCGGTCCGACCGCGCGTGCGAATGGCTCGGTGAACAAGGGGGCCTCGACGTGGCCAAACTGATCATCTATCACGGCGACGTGCTCGATCGAGAAGCGGACCTGGGTGAGACCACGGTTCGCGTCGGCCGCGGCGACGACAACGAGATCGTCCTGACCGATCCCACCAAGGGCGTTTCTCGCCTGCACGCCGAACTGCGCTTCGAGCAGGGCCATTACGTCGTCGTGGATTTGAAGAGTCAGAACGGCGTGTGGGTCGAAGGACGCCGCGTGCCGACGGCGACACTGCAGGTCAAGGTTCCGGTCGTGCTCGGCCCGTACCGGCTGCTGCTGAAGGACGAGCGGCCTGCCTCCGTGAGCCCAGGTGACGCCACGGTGGTGCTTCGTGCGGGTACCGATCCGGCGAGCGCCGCGACCGTGATGCTGAAGCGACCGCTGCCGGGCGAGCTGCCCCCGGCGGCTCCGGCCGTCGCCCCGGCCAGTGCGTCGCAGGCGGTGCCGGTCCCAGAGGCCAAACCAGTGGCCGCCGCACCAAAGCCTGTGCCCGTGCCTCCGCCCGCGCCGGTGCCGAAGGCGGAGCCGCCCGCTCCACCCGTGCCGACGCCGAAGCCCGCACCACCGCCTGAGGTCAAGCCCACGCCGCCACCGGCCGAGGTGCCCAAGCCGGTCGCGAAAGTCGAACCGCCTGGCCCGGCATCCGCGGCGCCCAAGCCGACGGCCAAGCCTGCGGCCCCGCGGCGCGCCGCTGGTAAGAGCCTGTGGTACGTCGCCGCCGCGGTGGTCGTGCTGGCGGCCGGCGTCGGCGGCGCGTTCCTGACGCCGGTCGGTCGGCGCTGGGTGGGGCTCTCCGAAAAGGCCCCGGTCCAGATCGCCTCGAGCGCGTCCGCTCCGGCCGCGTCCGCACCGGTCGTGCCCGCGCCACCGGCGCCGCCAACGGCGGTGACACCGCCGGTCGCGACTCCCTCGCCGGCGCCCGCGCCCGCGAAGCCTCCGGTCCGGCCTCCGGTCGAGAAGCCAGCCGCGGTACGACCTCCCGCGCCGCGACCCGCGCCCGTCGCGACGTCGACAGCCCCGGCCGCGCAGACACGACCCACGCCACCGCCTCCGCGTCCTGTCACGCCCGCGCCCACGAGCAAGCCCACGCCCGCACCGCCGCCGCCGCCCCCGCAGAATCCGGCCACGTTGTTCGAGCAAGGGCGCAACGCGAGTATCGATGGCGACTTTCTCCGAGCGATCGGTCTGTTCGAGCAACTGCTCAAGATCGCGCCGACGCATCCGGGAGCCGCCGAGCAATTGACCAACGCGCGCAACGGTGCGCGGGGCAAGGCCGGCTCCGCCATCGTCTCGGGCGAAGGCGCCCAACAGAAGCGCGACTACCTCGGCGCGATGAAACAGTATGAGCTGGCGTTGCAGCTCGACCCGCAGTCCACATTGGCGTCGGATCGCATCCTGCGCCTCAAGGCACAGATGCTCGGTGAGGGCGAGGCGGCCTTCAATGACGCGCAAACGCTGTATTCGATGGGCCGCAGCGAGAAGAGCAAGCAGGACGCGATCGCCAACTATCAGCGTGCGCTCGACCTGCTGCCGGCTGACCACGCGAGCGTGAAGACCATTCGCGAGCGGCTCCTGGAGTTGAAGGGCGGGGACTAGTGGACTCGGTCGAGGCTCGAGCGAGGGTTCCGATGCGAAGACTCATCCAGTTCTGCGGCGCTGTGGTCCTGCTTTCGGCCGGCACGTACGAGGCCTCGCGTCTGGTTCCCCTGCACGCCCAGACGACCGATCCCTGGGTGGCGCGTTCCACCAAGTTGCAGTTCGATCGGCTGAGAGCGGCGGATGCGCCGCTGCAGATCGACGTACCCAAGAAGGACTGGATGGCGCTGCCCTCCAGCCCGTCCGCGCTGGTCGTGCTGGCGAGCCGCAAGGGCGACGCGCTGGTGCTCGTGGAGCGCTCGAGTCTCCGCGCCGCACTCGACCCGTCGAGCATCACCGCGGTCTTTGCGCAGCTCGAGATCGACGGTATCCTCGAGCAGCAGCCGAAGGCCACCGAGTTTCTGTCGCGCGTGCTCGACACCGGCCAGCGGAAGCTGGTGGCCGTGCAATACGCGCGGCCTGGCGTGCTCGGCAGTGAACGCGTCCGGCAGTACTCGGTGCCGGTGGGCAAGGTGCTCTACCACCTCATCTGCATCAGCAGCGCGTCGCAGTTCGCCGCGTACGATCCCGTGTTCTCGCATATCGCCAGCTCGTTCACGGTGATCGAGTAGCGCGTCCTGCTACCCAGACCCGCCCGCTGATGCGCCGATCGGCCGTTGGTCTGCCGCATGACCCCGCGGTCGTCTTCGTGACCGGGGCGACGTCGGGCCTCGGCTTCGAGGCCGCGCGCGCGCTGGCGATGCGCGGCGCCCACGTGATCCTGGGAGCGCGGACGCCCGAGCGGGGCGAGGCGGCCGCCAGGCGCCTCCTCGACGCGCAGCCGGACGCGAGGCTGTCGATCGCGTGTGGTGACCTCTCGACCGCCGACGGTGTGCGCCGTGTGGCGCAGAGGGTGCTCGAGACCCAGGCGCGGCTGGACGTCCTGGTGAACAACGCCGGCGCGGTCCGCGTCGCGCGCCACGAGACGGCGGACGGACACGAATGGACCCTCGCGGTCAATCATCTCGCCCCGTTCCTGCTCACGCGGTTCCTGCTGCCCGCCCTTGGTGACGAAGGGCGCGTCGTGATGGTCACGTCAGACGCCCATCGCGATGTGTCGATCGACCTCGACGACCTGCAGTGCCGGCACCCCTACGATGCGCTCGTGGCGTATCGGCGATCGAAGCTCGCGAACGTGCTGTTCGCGCGCGCCCTCGCGCGCCGCGTGCCCGGTCTGGCCGTGGTGGCGGTCGCACCCGGCATCGTCGCCACCGGTATCGTCCGCGAGGCGCCGGTCGCGTTGCAGCAGGCGTGGGCCGCGCGGGGCCGTTCGGCCGCCGACGGCGCGCGGACGATTCTTCACGCGTTGGACGTGCCGAGGGGCGCCGCCGCCTCGGTGCGCTATTTGTCTGAGGGCCGTGAGATTAGTCCGTCGGCCGAGGCGTGCGACGACGCGCTGGCCGAGCGGCTGTGGTGTGCCAGCGCGGTGTTGACCGGCACGCCCGCCGATCCGGCATCGCTCGCGATCACGGCGTGAACCCGCCATCGACGGGCACGATCGCGCCCGTCACGAACGCGGCCTCCTCGGAGGCCAGCCACAGGAACGCCGAGGCGACGTCCGCGGGGTCTCCCAGGCGCCGCAGCGGCGTCCGTGCCAGCACCTGCTCTTCGAGGGCCGCGCCATTGCCGGCATTCATCGTCGTGCGGATGTAGCCCGGACGAACCGTGTTGACGGTGATGCCATAGGGGCCCAGTTCGCGGGCCCAAACGCGGGTCAGTCCCTCGAGGGCCGATTTCGAGGCCACGTACGCGGTCTGGCCCGGGAAGCCGCCGGCGGCGAGCACGGACGAGACGTTGAGAATCCGACCGGCGCGGCGCCCCTTCATGTGGCCGACCACAGCCTGCACCCCGTTGACCGCCCCGCGCACGTTGACGTCGATCACCGTGTCGAGGGTGTCGCGATCGACCGATTCCAACGCGACGAAACCCGGCGTGACGCCAGCGTTGTTCACCAGAATGTCGATCTGCCCGTACACCTTCAGCAGGCGCGCCACGGCGCCCCTCACCGCCTCGGGGTCCCGCACATCGACGGCCGCTTCGAGGCCCTGCGGCCCGGGCCCCTCGCCGAGTGGCAGCGGCTGCTGGAGGTCCCACGACGCGACGACCGCGCCCTCGGCGCGGAAGCGGGCGGCTGTCGCGCGCCCGATGCCGCGTGCGGCGCCGGTCACGATCGCGACCTTGCCGGCGAGCCGGCCCCGAAGAGGTGAGTCCGCCGCGTCAGGCATGCGCCGACAGTATCCACGATTCGCGCGCGGGCGTTGAAGCGATCACGCGCCATGGATGCTGCTACCATGGCGGCGTGCGCACGATTCATCGGTTTTCGCTGACCTCGGTTGCCGCGATCGTCGTCGTCGTCTCCGTCATCGGCATTGGCGGGTGCCGTTCGGCGGGCAACGATGCGATTGCCACCGCCCAGGTCGCGGTGCGCGCGAATCCGGCGCTCGAGCTGGTGGCCACCGACGCGCAACAGGCCGTCCTCACCGTGCGGATCCGGCAGACCGGCCGCGTGATCACGGTGAAGGCCGACGACGTCGTCGCCGGCACGGCGTTTCGCGATCTGGATCTGACGGCAGCCCCGCCGGTAGCTGCGGCGCCGCCGGCACCGGCCGCGGTCCCCGCGCCGCCGGCTTCGGCGTCCGCTCCGGCACCGGTTGCGTCTTCGTCACCGCCACCTGCGGTCACGCCAGTTGTCACGCCCGCGCCAGCGCCGGCTCGTACCCCGGCGCCGGACGCGCCGACGGTGCGTCCCGAGCGATCCCCTTCGCCCGCCGCGCCGCAGGCGGCCTCGGAGGGCGCGACGCTCAACGAGGCGACACTCAAGACCAGGGCGACGCCTGTGCAGTGTGGAGGCGTCGAGAGCCTGCACCTCGACGGCATCCGGCTCGAGGCCGAGCGCGTCGCCGTGCATGCGATTGGCGAGTGCCGCGTGCGCATCACCAACAGCCACGTGAAAGGGCGCATCGCGGTGCAGGCCATGGGCGCCGCCACGGTGACGATCGAGAACAGCCTCATCGAGGGCCAGACGGCGATCCAGGCCACGGGCACCAGTGTCAGCACGGTCAGTGCGAGTACGGTCCAGGGCCGCGTCCAGAAACTCCAGCAGGGCGTCGTCCGCGATCTCGGCAAGAATGTCTGGCGCTGACGCGATGTCCGACTCGGGTGATGGCTTCGACCCGGCATTCCGTGAGCGCCTGGTCGCGCAGTGGAACCGCGGGCCATGCGTGTTCCGGAACGTGCTTCGTGCGCCGATGTTCACCGACCATGACTTCATGGCGGCCTTGCTCGGGACGGCTCGCGAGTACATCGCCAATCCGGCCACGAAGGTGCCACCGGGGCGTGTCTACCTGAGCGGTGAAGCCGTCAAGCCGGACCAGCTCGCGCCCCTGTTTCCTCGCGGCAGCGCCGAATCCCTCGAACAGTACGTGGCCCGGATCCGACGCGCGTACCCGACGGACGCGGTCGGGATCGTCCTCGACAACTGCGAGAAGCACCTGCCGTCGATGCGCGATCGGCTCGTGCCCGCGCTGCATCACCTGTTCTCACAGGTGGGCTATCCTGCGCGGCGCAACCACCTGTGCGTCTATGCCGGGAACTACCGATCGACGCCATTCGGCATCCATCGTGATGATTGCCACGTCGTGATGTTCTGCGGCGTTGGTCGCAAGTCGATGGCATTCTGGCCGCGTCCGTACTTCGACCAGAAGCGGGAACTGTTCGTCGCAGGGAAGTTGCGGGCCGACCTGAAGGACCACATCGCTGAGGCCACGATCCTCGAGATTGGTCCGCTCGATGCCCTCTACTGGTCGGCCGACGACTGGCACGTGGCCGTGAGCGACACGGACGACTTCCACGCGGCGCTGAGTGTCGGGATCTATCATCAGGGTTCGGTCGGCGAACTGATGGCCTCGCTCGATTTCATCGCCGAGGTGCAGCGCATCGACGACCTCGACATTCCCAGCCTGCCCGCCTCATCGAATGGCACGCTTGCGGTGGACGCCCTGCGCGCCGCGCCGATGTCAGTGTTTTTCGACGACTGGGAACGATTGCGCGAGGTGGTCAGTCGGCCCGGTGAAGTCGAGTATCGGGCGCTGGCCCTCGCGCTGCGGTACATCACCTCGGCCGGCTACGGCAAGCTGAGGACCGCACCGCCCGTGTTGCCGCCCACGCTCGCGGGCCTCGTGCTGTCGTGCCCCGTGCCCGAGTCGCTGGCCGTCGCGCATGCGCGCGGGGGCCTGCTGGTCGGCGCCAACGGCAGCACGCTGGTCTACCCGGCCGCCTCGGCGGCGATTGAGCAGGCCGTCCTCGCCCTCCGTGATGGTCGGCCGCATCGGAGCGACGACGTGGTCGCCTCGGTCGGCGCGGCCGATGGGGATCAGATGACCACCGTCCTGCGGGACCTGATCACGGCCGGCGCGCTGTCGATCCGACCTGAAAGCGAATCGAGTGGCCCTGCGTGAATCCGCGATCGGCGCGGGACCGATGTCCCGGCCGAACCGTGGCGCTGGCCCTGGGATGGGTCGCCAGCACCCACCGCGTGCCGATGGCCATCGGCCCGGACTATAGGGCGCGTCCGGCGTCGCTCACGGTGTTCGGACGCATCGACATCGGCCACGCGACCGCCAGGTAGCGTGCCCTGCGAACGGCAGTAATATAGGGGCTCCAGCAACCCAGATCCGCCTCGGATCAGACGTGCCATATCTTCGCATCGCGAGAAACGGCGAGCCGCAAGGTGAGGTCGAACTGACCGGCGACGTCGTCGGGATCGGCCGCGATCCGGGCAACGACATTCCTCTCGTCGATCCCGACAAATGGGTCTCCCGGTTCCATGCCGAGATTCACCACGACGAGCATGGCTATTCCGTCGTCGATCTCGGCACCACCAACGGCCTCACCGTCGATGGCGAGGCGATCAACGAGGCCGTGCTGGTGGACGGCACGCAGATCGCCATCGGCCCATTCACGCTGGAATTCCGCTTGAGCCGGGCGGCGGACCCGGTACCGGCTCTCGCGCCCGTGGCGCCACCGGTGCCGGCCGCACCGCCACCTGCAGCTCCGCCGTCGGCACCGCCGTCGGCATCATCGACCCCGTCGCCACCGCCGGCCGTTCGGTCTCCCGCCGCTGTGCCTGCCTCATCCGGGGCGACCGCCGCCCGCGGCGGTCGTCGCATCCGGTGGCCTTGGCTGTTCGTCGTCGGCGTCGTCTTGGTGCTGGCCGGTGTCGGGGCCGTGGTCTTGACCCGCCGGACAGCACCACCGTCGGCTGCGGTGCCGTCGGACGTGCGCCCACCGGATCCGCCGCCGTCGCCCGATCCGCCCATCGCGCACGATCCGACGTCGCCGCTCCTGGCCGAAGCCCGTCTGCGCTACGAGAACGCGGACCTGGCCGGCGCCGAGGACAAGGTGAACGAGATTCTGTTGATCGACGTGGCCCATGCGCAGGCCCTGGTTCTGCAAGGTGAAATCGCTGCGAAGCGCCGCGAACTGGCCGGACCAACGGGCACACGACGAGGAGGAGCGCTGGCGATACGCCAGCGCCCCGATGTCCCCGTTCGTGGCGATGACACGCAGGCGTCCTACGACACACGCGCGAATGAGATCGCGGACATCGTACGGGAGATCGATCAGTCGTTGGCGCAGCGCCAGCCGCAGCGGGCGCTCGAGGGAGCGATTCGCCTGAGGCGGCTCGAAGCGGCGTATGCGCGGACGGACCAGTACCAGATGGAGGCCAGACGGTCACTCGTGGAAGAGGCCCTCGCCGAGGCCGACCGCGCCCGGCTGCGTTGGAGCAGCGTCGAGACGTCGCTGCAGCGCGCCGGGCAGTCGGCCGGCGGGCTGGAGTCGCTCACTCGGATCATCGAACAGAAGCGCAGGCAGCTGCTGGCGAACAATCGGACGGAAGCGACGGAACTGCTGGGCATCGGCAACCAGCACCTCGCCTCGAACAAGAAAGCCGAAGCCATGCCCCTGCTGGAGCAGATCACCAGGATGCTGCCGGCGAGCGACCCGCTGCATGTGCAGGCGCTGGATTTCCTCCGGACCATCAGATAGCAGTAGCCTGAGGGCGCACGGATGAGTCGGGAGCCGCACGGAGGTCCGCATGTCCAACGGTGTTCAGGTGTCGCGAACGATCGTCGTTCTTCTGGTCGGCGCCCTGTCCGGCGCGTGCGCGTCGAAGGCCCCGATCGAGGGATCCCCAGCAGCCGCGTTGGTGCCATTCCGCGACGTCGCGGGCCGATTCACCTTGAGCTACCCGGCTCGAGGCTGGAAGGTCACTGACCAACCGGCGGGGCCGGAGGTGGCGAGGCTGGTGCACAGCAGCAACGACGCGACAGTCACGCTGACCTTGGAAGCGACGCCGGTGGCGTTGCTGCCGGGATGGGGCGAGATCTATCGAAAGAACGAAGAGGAGCGGATTCGCCGGGAGAAGCCCGGTGCCGAGCAGGTGTCGGCGGTCCTGGCCGACGGCCCGCTGGGCGACCGGCAGGTGGTGATCACCTACACACTGCCCGGCGGCGCGCAGGTCACCGAACGGACGATGCCGGTGCCTGGCAAGGCGGAGGTCTATCGTTTCGTCGCGGTGCTGCGAGGGGCGCGGGGCGAGGCCCAGCGCGGCGCGGTCGATGACATCGCGCGGTCCCTCAAGCTGGGCGCGGGCCAACCGCGCTGACCGAGGGTCAGGCGAGCCGCGTCTGCAGCTGGCTCCGGGTATTGACGCCCACTTTGTCGAAGACGCGCGTCAGATGCTTCTTGGCCGTGCCGGGCGCGATGTCCAGCGCCGTCGCGATGTCGGCATTCCGGTAGCCGTGCAGCACGAGCTCGACGACCTGCGATTCGCGCGCGGACAAACCGTATCGCTTCCGCACGGCGTCCTTGTCGCTGGCGATGGCGCGCACCGTCACGGCGATGTCCGGCGAGTCATCAAGCGGGATGACGTGGACATAGAACGGTTCGCCGTTGGGCGCCGTGACGAGGGCGACGGGCGGCTGCTCACCCTGCCGCCGGCTGCCGCGATGATCGCGCCACGCCCGCCAATGGTCCCGGAGCAGCACCTCCAGCTCGATCCGATAGCTCGTTCGAAGGCGTAGCCGAAGGGTCTCGGCCGCGGCGTTGCAGTAGATGAGCCGCTGGTCCCGGAAGATCAGCACCGCCAGTGCCAGCCGCTCCACGATGGCGGCCGAGACGTCACCCGGAAGAGGGGGCATGGCGGCAGAGAATACCACTTTGGTCGCACTTCTGGCTCATCGAGTACCCACAAGGTGGAATTGCATTGGGGGTACCGGGCCCTAGACTGCTCTTTGGCCGCGCGACCCTCAACACGGACCTGGGACGAGACGACACGCCGGCCTCGCGTTTGTGGAGGCGTGTACGCATGGGGCGGCCGGCCGTTGGTCTGACTGACGTAGGACGGGTTCGCAAGGTCAACGAGGACACGTTCGCGTGTCTGGATGCCTTTCGCTTCTTCGTCGTCGCTGACGGCATGGGGGGGCACAAGGCAGGGGAAGTCGCCTCCCGCCTTGCGGTTGAGACCATGGTCGGGTTCGTCAGCCGATCGGCCGACGGCGCCGAGTTCTCCTGGCCGTACGGCATCGAGCCCATGATGTCGTTCGAGGCCAACCGGCTGCGCACGGCCATCCACCTCGCCAACCGCCGGGTCTTCCGGGCCTCCGAGGATTTGGACGAATACACCGGTATGGGCACGACGGTGGTGAGCGCCCTCATTTCGGACACGACGCTCGTGGTGGGGCACGTGGGCGACAGCCGCCTGTATCTCTGGCGCGACGGCGCGCTGAGCCAGTTGACCAAGGACGATTCGTGGGCGATGACCATCCTCGGGCAGGAGACCGGCGACCCGCTCGCGCCGGCACCGGCGCACTCGCTGAAGAACGTGCTGACGAACGTGGTCGGCGCCAGGGACCAGGCCGACATTCACGTGGCCGAGCATCCGATTCTCGCCAAACGACACCTTGCTGCTCTGCACGGACGGCCTGCACGGCGCCATTGACGACGACGTCATCGCCGACGTGCTGGCTGCCCATGACGACGACCTCGAGGGGGCCGCGAAGGCGCTCGTCGGTGCGGCCCTCGCCGCCGGTGGCCGCGACAACGTGACCGTCGTGCTGGTGCGTCCGTGAGGACACCCTGATGGATCCCGCCGTTCCGCGGCCGCACCGACTGCCCGAGAAGATTGGCCGGTATCGCATCCTGAGCCGGCTCGGCAAGGGCGCGATGGGCATCGTCTACTGCGCGCACGACGACGACATGGGTCGCAACGTCGCCGTGAAGGTG
This sequence comes from uncultured Acidobacteriota bacterium, assembly GCA_963738485.1. GTDB lineage: Bacteria > Acidobacteriota > Vicinamibacteria > Vicinamibacterales > SCN-69-37 > CAVTWK01. Next base: position 1,013,223 of record CAVTWK010000001.1, on the reverse strand, counting down.
ATGACCGCCGACGCCGAGGGCGACGACACGGCGCGCGAGCGCTTTCTCCGGGAAGCGCGCGTGACGGGACGGCTGTTGCACCGCAACATCGTCACGGTCTTCAACGCGGGCGAGGATGACGGTCGTCACTTCATCGTGATGGAGCTGCTCGAGGGCGTGACCCTGAAGGAGTGGCTCAAGTCTCCGCACACGCTCGAGGAAAAACTCGATCTGATGATCCAGACGTGCGATGGACTCTCGGTAGCGCACGCGGCGGGCGTCATCCATCGCGACGTGAAGCCGAACAACCTGTTCGTGCTGCCGGACGGCAACCTGAAGATCCTCGACTTCGGGGTGGCCCGGCTCGTCGCCTCGAACGTGACCCGCAGCGGTCTGATCATCGGCACGCCTGGTTACATGTCACCGGAGCAGGCGCGCGGACTCGAGGTCGATCCACGGTCCGATGTGTTCTCCGCGGCCGCGGTCTTCTACTTCATGCTCGCCGGCCGCGAGCCTTTCGAAGGGCCGGATCTGCCTGTCGTCCTCCAGCACGTGATCCACGACGATCCTCCGGCGGTGCCGCACGAGGAAGCACTCGCCCCGCTGTTTCGCATGGTCATGCGGGGGCTGCAGAAGAAGCCCGAAGCACGCTTTGCCTCGCTCGGCGAGTTCGTTGCGGATCTGACGCGGTTCAAGCGCCAGTACGAGGCCGACACACGACGGATGGTCGCCGCCTCGCGCACGAAGTACCGTCAGTTCAGCGAGCAGCTGACGACGCTCGAGCAGCTGCGTGAGTCCCTGGCGATGGGCTCGTCAGAGGCCAGCGCCGCGGCGGCCGACCTGGTGGCGCGCGTGCCCACCCTGCGCGGCGGCGGGCCTGCGTGGGCCCGGCAGCAGGCCGAGTCGGTGACGGCGGAGCTCTCGTCGCTCCACCGCATGGTCGAGACCGAGCTCGGCACGATCTCGACCGGATCCCAGGCATTGGAGCGTGGCGAGGCGGCCGTGGCCGCCGGACAGGGCGGTGACGCCCTGCGCCACCTGCAGATCGCCGAGCAGCATCTCGGGCCCGGTGTCACCCGCGTACGGGTCGCGGAGGAGAGTGCCCGTCAGCTGGTCGGGAATCAGGATGCGCGGTTGCGGCAGGCGCAATCGCTCGCCGCCGGAGCCAAGGCCGCCGAGCAGGCGGGGGACCTGCGTGGGGCCGAGCGGATGGCTGCCGAGGCGGTCGGCCTTCAGGCGGACGAGCCGGCAGCCACGGTGATTCTCAGCCGGGTGCGGACCTCCCTCTCGCAGGAGGGCGAGGCTCGCGAGAAGCGTCTCCAGCAGCTGTGCGATCAGTGCGCCGCGGCGGCCAGCGCCGGCAACTTCTCCGAAGCGGATCGGTGCATCGGGGAAGCGCGCCAGCTCGATGCCAATCATGCCCGGGTCACCGCGACGACGGCCGTCCTCGAGCAGGCGCGTCGGGCGTCGGCCGAACGCGAGGCATCCCAGCGCGCGGCGAACGCGGCGATCGCCACGGCGCGACAGCAGTTTGCCCGCGGCGAGCACGAGGCCGCGATCGTCTCGCTCGAGACGCTGCTGCGCGGGGCCCCGGCCTCGCCTGGCGTGTCTGCGGAGATACAGCGCCTCCGCACCGAGCAGGCGCAGCTCGCGAAGGACGCCGCGGCGGCCGCGCAGGTGCAGGAGCTGGTCGCGCAGGCCGAGGCCGAGTGGAAGCGCGGCGAGGTGGACGCGGCGCTGGCCTCGGCCGAGCGCGTGCTGGCCCAGCGCCCCGAGGAGGCACGCGCGCTGCGCGTGCGCGACCAGGCGCGCGAACGGCTGAAGGACCTGGCGGATCTGGCCGACCGCCGCACCCGCGCTGACCAGGCCGTCAGACGGGCGGTGGCGTTCATGGCGAGCGGCGCCTTCGACCGCGCGAGTCGCGAGTCGGAGCAGGCGCTCGCCCTGCAGCCGAATCGTCCGGACATCCGCGCCGTGCTGGCCGACGCGATTCGTCTCTGCGAGGTGGCCACGAGTGAGGCGGCCCGTGAGAAGACCGTCCGCGAGCGCGCCCGCACGATGGAGCAGCTGCTGCACCAGGCCAGGGTCCGTTTGCGGACCTCTGATTTCGCCGGAGCCCTCGCGGCCGCCGAACAGGCCGCGCGCCTCAGTCCCTCCCATCCAGGCGCCGCGCTCGTGCTGGCCCAGGCCCGCGCCGTGAGCGCCGCCACGCAGATTGTCGTCACCGACCAGACCGTGCGGATGAAGGACCTGCCGGCCAGCCCTGTTCCGCCGTCAGCCATGCTGGCCAGGCTGCATCTGCTCTGGGTCCGGTGCTCCGATCGGGTGACGCAGTGGCGCCGCGCCTGGCGAGGGGACGGATCCGGACACGCATGACTGGCCCGACCAGCCCCGTCCGTGGAGTGCGGTGAGGCATGGCCCCCTCACTGACGCACATCGGTTCGTACAAGCTCCTGGAGTCCATGGGGCGCGGTGGCCTCGGGGTGCTCTATCGCGGGGTGGACGAGCAGTTCGAGGAACGCGAAGTCACCATCGAGATCGTGTCGTGGGAGGCATTCGGCGACGCGCACGAGGAAGCGCGCGTCCAGTTCCTCGACCACACGCGCACCGCCGCGCGGCTCCAGCATCGCAACATCGTCACCATCTTCGGCTTCGGTGAGGTACCGGACGCCGGATACATCGTGATGGAGCGGATCCGGGGTGTGACCCTGGCCGATCGGATGGCCACCCCACCGCCACTCGACCTGGACCGGAAGCTGGATATCGTCACGGAGATCTGCACGGGTCTCGAGTTCGCGCACGGCAATGGCGTGATCCATGGTGACGTCCGCCCGGGTAACGTCTGGCTGGGCGACGACGGATCGGTGAAGCTGCTGGCGCTGGGCGGCGCCCGTGCAGCCGCGTTCGGCGAGACGCACAGTGAGCGGCTCCTCGGGACGCTGTCGTACCTCGCGCCCGAGCAGCTTCGCGCCCTGGCGGTCGATGAGCGGTCGGACATCTACTCGGTGTCCGCCATGCTTTTCGAACTGCTGACCGGTCGTCGGCCGTCGCAGTCGGACCCGACGGCGATCACGGTCGTGCAGGGGCAGCCCGAGATCCTCAATCTGGCAGGGCTGGGCGTGCCGCGTGGTTTGTCTGCCCTCGTCGCCCGAGGGCTGGAGCCCGACCCGGACGCGCGCCACCAGACGGCGGCCGATCTCGCGATTGAGCTGCAGGCCATTCGTCTCGAGCTGCATCCGGCGACGACCATCATTGCGAAGCCGGTCTCACGCCCCGAACCGGACGAGCTGCTGCTCCGGCCGCTCACCCCGTCCACACCGACCCCGGCGCCGCTCCCGCCGCCATCGGCGGTCACCCGCCTGTGGAAGCCGGCCCTGGCGATGGTGGTGGTCGCCGTCGTCAGCGTCGTGGCCGCGAGGAGCCTCGGCACCTCGGAAGGTGGGGTCGAAGCCCCGGCAGTCCCGACGTCGGTGCCGCCACCGACGACGACGCCGGCGCCAGCGACGGCCACGACCCGCCGCCTTGACGTCACGTCATCGCCGGCTGGCGCGACGATTCAGGTCAACGGCAAGGCGACGGGTCTCGAGACGCCAGCAGCCATCTCCTGGACCGGCGAGTCCACGCCCTTGGTCAGCGTCGCCAGGCCTGGGTTTCGGCCCAAGGAACGGCGGCCGACAAAGGCCGACCTGACCGCTGGACGCCTGGAGTTCGCCCTCGAGGCGGACCTGCCCGTGCCGTTGGTGCGTCTGATTGCCAGCGGGCCCTACGAATTCGAGATTCGGTCCGGAGACGACGTCATCTCCCCGCGCGCACTGGCCCATGACGTGCAAGTCAAGGCGGGGCAGCCGCTGACCTTCGTCAACCACGAGCTGTTCCTCGACTGGCCGGTGCCGAAAAACCGCGCGGCAGGCGCTTCGCTCCAGCCACCCGAGCTGGGCCGCCTCACGGTCACGGTGCCGCCCGGCGCGTCGTATCGGCGGTGTCCGGTCTTCGTGGACGGCCGGCTGTTCGGCGAGCCCGGCGTCACCAAGAGCGTGGCCGCGGGGACGCACCATGTGGAACTGCGCTGCGACGCCAGTGTGCCGGTGATTTTTCGGGGCGAGGACGTCAAGGTGAATGCGGCCGAAGAGAAGCAGATGCGGGTGGGGGGATAGCCATGGGCAGGTGGATTGTGTTGACGGTGTGCGCGCTGGTGTTCGCCGTCACTCCGCAGGGTGCGGCCAACCAGACCGCCACCGACAACGACGCGCGTCGGCGCTACGACAACGGCCGCAAGCTGATGGAAGAGGGGCTGTATGCCGAGGCGGTGCGTGACCTCGACGAGGTGGCGGCCAGCTACAAGGACAGTCCCTGGGCCGGGGAAGCGCTCGCGCTCAAAGCCGAGTACCTGCTCGCGATCGCGCGGGACATCCCGGCCGCGCGGAGGGACCTCGATCGCCTGAAGCAATATCGCGCCGTCGCCGCGACGTCGTACCTGTTCACGGGACGCGCCCTGATGGCTGGCGATCGCGACGCGAAGAGTCTCGAGTCGGCAGTCCAGGAGTTTCACCGAGGGCACGACTTCTATCGCGATAGCGCCTATGCGGCTGAAAGCCGCTATCGCGAAGGCGACGCCATGCGGCACGCTGGTCGCCTCGATGATGCCATCGAGGAGTTTCAGGGCCTCGCGCTCTCCGACCCGACCTCGGTCTGGACGGCCCGTGCTCTGCTGCAGCTCGCCACGTGTCTGACCATCCGCGGCCGATGGCAGGAAGGGCTGTCGGCGCTGCAGCGCCTGCGGGCCGACTTCGAAGGCGTGCCGGCCGCCGCCCGCGAGATGCAGACGGCGATCGAGCTGAACACGATCGTCTATCGGCTCTACATCCGGAAGCCGCCCGAGCAGACGCCGTTCCGCTACGCGGCCGCGCCGCCGATCGCCCCGAACGTGCGCTTCGAGGACGTCTCGGCGATGACGATGTTGCCGACCGGCTCGCTCGTGATCGCCCACAAGCCGGGTCTGGTGGTGGTCGATCGCGACCGTGAGGTGCTGCCGTCCGTGCGCGCAGAGAATCCGGTGGCGATCGCGGCCCGGCGACGCAACGAGTCCCATGTGCTGTCGGCCCGGGAGGACGAGTCGCCGGCGTTCATCGCACAACGCGTGCTGGTCGCCGGGGCGGTTCCCGGCGTGGCGCTGCGGATTCCGGACCCGCCGGACAAGAAGAAGGCGGTCGATGACCCGAGCGGCCTCATCCAGAACTGGAAGCGCGAGTGGCTCGTCGCCGATCGCGGCGCCAAGGCCATCTGGGTCTTCGACGAGAAGGGCGAGTACCTGCGCGCGTTCCTGTCGGCCACCGCGAACATCGCGCCCGATCGCCTGGCGGCCAACGCCTTCGACGAGGTGGCGGTGCTCGACGGAGACCGCAAGATGGTGACGATCCTCGATCGCGAGGGTCGCGCCGTCCGCGCCATCGACCCCCAGGCGCATCGCTTCGACCGTCCGGTCGATCTGGCCTTCGATCCGCTCGGCCACCTCTACGTGCTCGACCGCGGCCGGGGCGAGGTCGTGGTGTTCCCGGCGCAGTGGGTGGGCCAGCCGCGTCCGATCGCGGTCTTCACCACGCCGCCCGAGCGCGATCCGGGAGCGTTCCGACGCGCGGTCGCGCTCGCGATTGGCGCCCGTGGTCAGCTGTTCATGTTCGACGAAGGCGCCCGGCGCATTCAGGTGTATCAATGACGACGAATCCCGGCAGGTCCATGCACGTGCGTCGGTGGTGGGTGCCTGTGTTCGCGGCCTGGTTCGTCCTTTCCATCGTGGGACAGGCACAGCAGCAGGCCCCGCTCGTATCGGTGCCGACCCGCATCAGCGAGGGCCGGACGCAGATGGGCTTCGCCAGGTGGTCCGAGGCGGTCCGCATCTTCGACGACGCGCTGCGCATGATCAATGACAGTCCGCTGCCGACCGAGGACAAGCGCGTCTGGCTCGCCGACGTCTATCTCAATCGCGGGATCGCGTACGCGGCACAGAAGGACCTCGAGGGCAGCAAGCGGGATTTCCGCGAACTGCTCGCGCTCCGGCCGACGCAGACGCTGCCCGACGTCACCCCGGCGCCTGTTGCCCAGGTCCAGGCGCTCTTCGACGAGGTCCAGCGGACGGTGGTCGGCACGCTGAAGCTGCGCATCTCGCCTGAGGACGCCGAGGTGCGCCTCGACGACGTGCGCATGACGGATCCGGGCGCCGAAGTGCGACTCGCCGCCGGGCGCTATACCGTCGTCGCGACCCGCAAGAGCTACACGCCGGGCCGGTACGAGATCTTCGTGCCGGCGGGGGAACTGACCGAGCGCGAAGTCGCGCTGGTCCGAGCCTCGTCTACGGTCCAGATCGTCACGGTCCCGGCCGACGTCGAGGTGCTGTTCGGCACGGCGGTGAAGGGGAAGACCCCCCCGGGTCCGCCGCCCGCCGAGTACGGACCGGCCCTGGCACAGGTGGGCATCCGGCCCGCGGACGCCTCGGCGCGGCTCGAGATCGCCGACGTCCCGGCCGGCATCTACGAACTGGTGATGCGCAAGCCCTGCTTCGTGGACAAGGTCCAGTCCTTCGACGCGACGCAGCTGCGGGATTACTCCTTCGGGAACCAGCCCTTCGTCCTCGAGCGGGCAGTCGGAACCATTCGTGTGGCAGGCGACGCTGGCGAGGTGTTCCTCGACGGCACCTCGCGCGGTAGCGAGCGCGCGTTGACGGATGCGTGCGAGGGGACGCGTACGGTTGAAGTGCGATCGCCCGTCGGCCGCTTCGTGACCACCGTGGACGTGAAGACGAAGAGCGATCAGACGGTGAACGCCCGCGTGCGTCCGGCCCTCGCGCTCATGGCGCAGACCGGGCAACAGTTCCAGGGTGACCAGTCGGCCCAGCTGCTGCTGCAGCGATTCGGCAACGATGCCTCCCTGACGGTCTTTCAGCCATCGGCCGCCGAACTGGATCGCGCCATGAAGGAGAGCCAGGTGAAGAACGGCTGGCTGTCACAGCAGTCCGCCAACTTCACGGCGACGGCGATGCACGATGTCTCGCAACGCGCAAGCCGGACGTTGGCCGTCCAGGGCCTCGCCGAGGTGGACGTGCCGTCGCTCGGCAATGTCCGCGACGTCGTTCTGACGTTCGTCGCCGCTGGCAGTTCGAAGTCCGACAGTCTTCGGATCGACCTCAGCGACGCCCGCGCCGTCCAGGACGTGATGCGTCGTCTCGAGGCCGTGCCTGCCATCGTCCATCAGTCGGCGGGGCTCGAAGTCTCGGATGTCTACGATCGCAATGGAGACCTGGCGGTCGTGGTGTCGAGCGTCGAGCCGCAAGGCGCGGCTGCGCAGGCCGGCGTGGTGCCAGGCGATGTGGTGACCACGGCCGGCGGGACGGCGATCAAGGGGGCCTCGGGGTTCCTCAGGATCCTGGCGGCTGCCAAGGATGGAGATTCGCTGGCCGTCGAGTTGCGGGACCGGTCGGACAACGTCACGGATCCGAAGCGCGTGACCGTGAAGGTGACCGGCCGGCCAGCCGTCATCGCGCAGGACGACCAGACGTTGCTGCCGAACCGCCTGATCATGGACTATCGCCGTCGTCTCGCGTCGAGCACCGGGCGTGAGGCCATGATGCTGCGGCTCAACCTGGGTGTCGCCCTGATGAAGGTCGAGAGCTGGGAGGATGCCGTCACCGAGCTGAAGCAGGTCACGCTGGGGTCGAACCCTGGCGTCGCCGATGGCACCGTCCAGTACCTGTTGGCCCGCTGCTACGGCAAGCTGGGGATGCTCACGCAGGAAGCCGCCGCGCTCGATCTGGCGGGCAAGAGCGACGGGGCCCAGCTGGTCGTCAATGGCCCGCTCATCACCGAACTGGTCAAGCGCGAGCGCGCGGGCGCGCGCCTCGGAGGCCGCTAGGTCGGCGCAGGTCGGCCGAAACCGCGCATGCCACCACTCGAGCAGGTCGGACGGTACATCATCACCAGGCGCCTCGGCGGAGGCGGCATGGGAGAGGTGTTCCTGGCGACCGATCCTTATCTCGGGCGCACCGTGGCGATCAAGGTGCTGCGCAATCCGGCGAGCGGTGCACACGACACGGACCACGGCCTCGAGCTTCGTGAGCGGTTCTCGCGCGAGGCCCGCGCCGTCGCCTCGCTCAAGCACAACCACATCGTCACGATCTTCGACGTCGGCGAGGCGGAGGGCCGTCCGTTCATCGCCATGGAGTATCTGGACGGCGAGACGCTCGACGCGCTGATCGCCCGCGGCGCGCCCATCCCGCTGACGCAGAAGATCGACCTGATGCTCCAGTTGTGCTCGGGCCTGGGCTACGCCCATCGCACCGGGATCATCCATCGCGACATCAAGCCGGCCAATCTCATCCTGACGACCGACGGAGGACTGAAGATCCTCGACTTCGGCCTGGCGAAGCTCACGGCCGATCTGACAGAGGTCGGGCTGACGCAGGTCGGTGCGTTCATGGGCACGCTGGCCTACATGTCGCCGGAGCAGATCGAGGGACGGGACCTGGACAGTCGCGGAGATGTGTTCGCCGTCGGTGCCGTCATCTTCGAACTGCTGACGGGCCGCAAGGCGTTCCCCGGCACCGCTCCGGGCGCGGTGGTCGCGGGCATCCTGCGCACGTCGCCGCCGCCCCCGTCGCAACTGAACCCGGAGGTCGATCCGGCCCTCGACGCGATCGTCGCGCGCGCCCTCGAGCGCGACCGCGAACAGCGATATCAGACGCTCGGGCTGCTGGCAGGGGAACTCCAGGAGGTGCGTGACCGGCTTGCGCTGAACGACGGGGGCGCCACCGTCTTCCAGCCGCGGCCGAAGGCCGTGGCTCGCGAGACGCCCTCGACGCCGCCCACACCGGTCCCGAGCCTCGACGAGCTGGCCCAGCGGCGCGCTCGACAGATCGAGGGGCACCTGGCCCGCGGGCGCGCGCACCGCGACCAGCAGGAGTTCGAGGCGGCGGTGGAGGCGTGCGAGCAGGCGCTGGTCCTCGACCCGAGCCACGTCGGCGCGCTGCAGCTGCTGCAGGAAGCGCATCGGCTGAACGAAGACCAGCTCGTCACCGGATGGATTGAGCAGGCCGAGCGACGGCTGGCCGATGACGACCTGAGCGAGGCCGAGACGTTGATCGCGCGGTCGTTGCAGGTGCGGCCGCAGCACTCGGGCGCCCAGCGGCTCGATCGGACCGTCCGCGAGCGCCGTCACGTCATTGCCGAGGAAGCGCGGCGAGTGGAATCGATCGCCTACGCCTTCGGGCGTGCCACGGCTGCGTACGCGGACGGCGACCTCGAGACGGCCATCGCCGCCGCCGCCGACGTGCTGACCCTGGAGCCGGGACACTCGAAAGCGGCGGCCCTTCAGGCCGAGGCTGCCACGGCGCTCGACGCGCGCCGACGACAGGAGGCTATCGACGCGGCGGCCGCTGAAGCCGTGAGGCTCGCCCGGCGCGACGTCGAGGGCGGCGACTTCGCGTCCGCGATCGATCGGCTCCAGTCGTTCACGCCGGATCATCCGGCGGTGACGGCGGCGCTCGAGACCGCGGAAACCGCGCGGCGATTGGCCGACGCGGCACGGGCCGAGGCCCAGCGGCTGGCCCGCGAGCGCGCCGAGACCGAGGCGCGGCGGCAGGAGGAGGCGCGACAGCAGGAGGAGTTGCGCGAGGCCCAGGCGCGGCGTCGAGAGGAGGAGCGTCAGGCACGTGAGGCCGAGGCCCGGCGACAGGAGGACGCGCGACAAGCACGTGAGGCCAAGGCCGCGCGCCTCGCTCGGGAGCATGAAGAGGCCGAGCGGCGGCGCCAGGCCGAAGAACTCGAGGCGCGGCGTCGTGAGCTCGAGCGCATCAAGGCCGAGGCCGCGGCCGCCAGTGAACGAGCCAGTGCAGCGGCCGCGATCACGACGGCTCACCGACTGGCGCGCGCCGGCGACTATGTCGGTGCGATGACGCTGCTGGAGCACTTCACGCCCGCCTCCCTCGTCGAGTCCGCGCGCCTGGAGATCGCACAGGAATGGCGTCAGCTCGAACGCCAGCAGGATGAGCGCACGCCGTCTGGGCAGAGCGCCGAGGAGCTGGTCCGGCAGCTGCGCGAGGAAGAGGACGCGCGGGAGGCTCACGCCCGCGCCGACCGGTCCGAGGAGGCCGAGGCCCATCGCGCCGAGCAGGCCGAACGGCGGGCCTCCGAGGCGGACGACGACAGCGGAGCGGGGCGCGCGACGGTCGCGGTACCCAAGCCGTCTTCCCTCGCGAGGCCACTCACCGCGATCGCGGCCGGCGTCGTCCTGTTACTCGCGGGGCTGGCCTGGTGGTCGCGTGACGCGCCGCCGGTGACACCACCTGTGTCGCCGGGCATCGAGATCGCGGCGCTGGCCCGCAGCGCGACCGAGGCGTTCGAGCGCGGTGAGATCGACAGAGCGATCGAGCAGGCGTCCCGTGGTCTCACGCTGGGGCCCGCCGAACCGACGTTTGCGAACCTGCTGAAGGCGATCGAGCAACAGGCCCGTGAGCGGGCCGAGGCCGCGCGCGTGGCCGCGGTGACATCCGGTGCCGACAAGACCGAGGAGTTCGGGAGGGGGGACGCGAGTCGCGCCGAGGCCGAGGCCAAGGCGGGTGACACGGCCACGGCGGTGGCCGCCTATGGACGCGCCGCCACCGCGTACGGTCAGGCTCAGGCCTCGCTCCTCTCGGCCGATGCACTCGTCGCACGGGCTCGGCAGGCGTACCAGGAGGGGCGTACCGACGCCGCGCTTTCAGATGCGGAACAAGTGCTGGCCCGCGATGCCAGCCATGCTGCGGCGCTGCGTCTGGTGGCCGACGTGCGCGAGAAGGGACGGCTGCCGGCCGCGCAGGCGCGCCAGGCCGCCGTCAAGGCGGGGGCCACCGAGCAGCCGCAGTTCACGCGGGGAGAACAGCGGATGGCGGAGGCCAGGGCGCAGCCGGACGTGAAGAGCCAGACGGCCCTGTACGCACAGGCCGCGCGTGATTACGGCGAGGCCAGGACGGCACGCGACGCGGAAGTCGCGGCGGCGAACGAGGCGGAGCTCAAGGCCGCGGCGCTGCGCGAGGAGAAGCGCGTGACCGATGCGGCCGCCGCACGGACCGTGGCCGCGGAAGGCCGGCGGCGCACGCTCGAGGGGGATCTCGATCAGGCTCGGCGTCAGCCGGCGAGTCAGGCGACTCGGTCGCTCGAACTGCTTCGCGAGCGGGCTCGCGAGTTTCCCGATCTGCTCACGCGCCTCGACACCGAGCTCAAGGCGCTCGAGACGCCGGTCCCTGGGCCCGGGCGAGAGTCGCCAGGGCCGGCCAAACCCGAGGTCAAGCCAGGCCCGCCTCCGGTGGTCCCGAGTGCCGCGGCCCGGTTGGAAGAGGCCCGCAATGGGGTCGTGGAGGCGCTGGAGACCTACGTACGCGCCTACAACAGTGAGAATGTCCAGGCGCTGGTCAATGTCGCGCCCTTCAGGGCGAAGAACCGCGCGGAGCTCGACAAGATCTTCAAGGATCCGCGCGTGGTCGGCACGATGACGCTGGTGCCGAGAACGCCACCGGTCATCGCCGCCGACTTCAACTCGGCCACCGTGGTGTGCGCGTATACCCTCGACAACCGCTATCAGGGTGCCGTCGGCCAACCGACGATACGGGCCGAGTACCAGGTCACGCTTCGTCGCGACAACAATCAGTGGCTCATCACGGCGATGGACACGCTTCGTCCGCGCTGAACGTGCGCCGCCTCAGAACGCGAAATCGAGTCCGAACGTCACGGCCGCGCGGTCGCGCAGGCCACCGCCGGTCAGCGGAAACAGCACGTTGGCCAGGAGCAGCACCTTGCCCGTGACGTTCACCTTGGCCCCCACCGTGCCCAGGGCCAGATTCAGGTTGCCCGGCGTCAGGGCCAGCTGGCGATACGGCTGCCCGCTGAGGGGATTGGTGGAACTGGTGCTCAAGGGGACGCTGGCATTGGAGCCGGCGCCTGCCCGGAAGTCGTAGGTCTTCGTCTCGGCCTTCACCGTGCCGGCGTCGAACAGGGTGCGGCCGAGCACGTCGCCGACCAGCGTCACGCGCGAGTGGACCACGGCCTCGATGCCGGCCGTGTAGTTGAACTCGTCGCTGACGCCCAACGGCGAGAACACAGTCGTGGCCGACGGCGTGCCCTTGCCGGACACCGTGAAGCCGATGTTGGCGTGCGGCATCAATCGGCCTGATTCCGTCGAGACGACCATGTAGAACTTGGCCTGCGTCGTTCCCAGTCCGAGGAGGTTGTCTTCGTCGCCGGTGGGCAGACGCAGGTCCACGGCGGCTGCCAGATCGAGGGCGTTACGGCTCAGGAAGTTGTACTTGGTCTTGACCACCATGTCGCCCAGGCCACTGGCCGAGTCCGAAATGGTGAACGTGCTGCCCGGCACGTCCTGTCCGGTCACGAACGTGTGTACCAGGGGCGTGGCGGACGTCGCCAGCCGGATGATGGTGGCGCGCACATCCGCGTCGAGCCGGACCCGCGAAAACGGGATCGCGATGCCGATGTCGAGCTTGTCCGTGATGCCGTAGCTCGCGAAGATCGCAAACGTATCGGTGGACGCTTTCAGCTTGAGCGCCGCCTCGACCAGGTCGCCCTCGAACCCGGGAATCCCGCTGCTCGGCGGAGGGGCGGCGGCGCTGCAGCAGTCGGTGTGGGGCAGGTAGAACGTGATGGAACGGTCGTTCAGGTTCTCGCCGCCGAAGCTGTCGAACCCGACGTGCTGATAGTTGAACCCTAGGCTGCCGAACGATCGGCCCAACGTCGCCGCGCGTTCCGCGAACGCCGGCCCGAAGCTGCGACTGCGTGGTCGCGAGGCGCCGAGCGCACTGTCGAACACGAAGGTGAAGCCGCCGCTCGACGAGCCCAGCGGAAATGTCGCCAACTGGCCCTTCAGTCGATCGTTGAACGCCTCGACCGCCGCGATGGCCGCCAGGTCCGGACGCGAGGCGGCCTGTGAGCCACCGAACGTCGGGTTCCCGAGGGTGAAGTGCCCCGCGTGTGGCGTGCCGGGATCGCCGGCGCCCGGCAGGGTGATGCCCTTGAGGATCAGATCTGGGACGAGCTGGGAGAGCGAGGCGGGCGCGGCCTGGCCGAGCGCCGGCAGCGGCGCGGCCAGACAGACTCCCAGGCAGAGCAGACCGAAAACGCGGCGGGCGATGACCATAACACCTCGAAAACTGTGGGAGTGGATCCGGCGGCGATGATGCGCCAGCGGTCGATCGTTGTCAAGAATCAGGGGGTGACAACCGGAGGGGGGGTGGTGCGCCCAGGAAGACTCGAACTTCCGACCTTCTGGTTCGTAGCCAGACGCTCTATCCAACTGAGCTATGGGCGCACAAACGCCAGATTCTATCAGGGAACCTCAGCCGAGGTCCACCGTCCCGGCCCAGCGTCGTGCCGGGCTGCGGTCCCGGCCGGTGTGCCGGGTTAGCCGCGCCGTTGTCTGGCCCACCGCGCGCGCTGCGCCGCGGCGATCCGCGCCCGGCCTTCGGCCGAGATCTCGCGCTTGGGCTTGGCGGTCTTCGGGTTGCCGGCGCCGGCCTTGCCCGCAGCCGCGCTCTTCTTCGGGGCGTCGGACGTGCCAGCCGCCGCCTTGCGGCGGGCCCAGGCGGCCTTCAGCTTGGCGCGCGTGGCGGGCGACAGCGTGAAGCCAGGTTTGCGGCCTCTGGGCTTGCCCCCGAGGACCTTCGGCAGGCGAAGGTCGCCGACCTTCAACTCACCGAGCATCGCCTGCGCGGCGCCCATCACCTTGTGCAGTTCCTTCGCGATTTCCGATCGTTGCTTGCTCCAGGCGTCGAACTTCGCGGCGACCTTGCCGAGTGCCGCGCCGATGTTTTCAGCCGTGTGTTCGATGGTGGTGCCCGGGTTCGTGCGTGCCATGGGGAGTCTCCAGAACGTAGGAATTAGAAATAGGTCAAACACGATAATTATGGATCTGTCGGCCCCGGGGCGGGCGATCTATCTGTCGCCATGGTTTGATACGCAAGATGTCCACTGCGCCTGCATCAAGAGTGCCGCTCTTCCAGGTTGACGCCTTCACGGACCGGCCATTTGCCGGCAATCCCGCAGCGGTGTGCCTGCTGCCAGCCTGGCGCGACGACGCCTGGATGCAGCACGTCGCGGGGGAGATGAATCTCTCGGAAACCGCGTTCCTGGTCCGTCGAGAGGATATGCAGGATGGGTATGACTTGAGGTGGTTCACGCCTGCGGTCGAAGTGGCCTTGTGCGGGCATGCCACGCTGGCCAGCGCACACGCGCTCTGGGAGAGTGGCCGTCTGGCTGCCGACGAGGTCGCGAGGTTCCACACGAAGAGCGGCGTGCTGACGGCGGTGCGCCTCGGTGACTGGATCGAGTTGAACTTTCCGGCGACGCACGCCGAACCCGCCGACGCGCCGCCGGGCCTGCTCGACGCGATCGGCGCGAACGCGCTGTTCGTGGGGCGCAGCCGCTTCGACTATCTCGTCGAAGTCGAAAGCGAGGCGGTGGTGGCTTCACTGAAGCCGGACCACGTCCGGCTGCGGGCGCTTCCCGTGCGGGGCGTGATCGTGACGAGCCGCGCCTCCACGCCAGGCGTGGACTTCGTCTCGCGGTTCTTCGCCCCAGGCGCGGGGATCGACGAGGATCCCGTGACGGGATCGGCCCACTGCTGCCTCACGCCGTACTGGAGTGCGAAGCTCGGAAGCACGACGTTCGTGGCCCGGCAGCTGTCCTCGCGCGGGGGCACGTTGCATGTGGCGCTGGATGGCGACCGGGTGCGCCTGCGCGGACAGGCCGTCACCGTCGTGCGCGGTGAGCTGGCCGCGTAGTTGCACAGAGATCGCGACAGGGTGGCGATATAGTGCTCGACGGAGGCCGCATGCGCGTGTGTTCTGGGTCAGCGCGAGGGCGAAGTATCGGAGCAGTGGCGCTGGCCGCGATCGTCGCGGGGGCGTTGTCGTGGCAGGACATCGAGGCGCGTCAGCAGGCCTCCTCCGAGCGGACGGACCTGGCGCGGGCGTACTTCGAGGCCAAGGCCAATGGCTGGAACTTCCTGCCCGGGCGCGCCATCGTCAAGTTCAGGTCCACGGTCACCTTCGCCGGACGGCACCGCGCGCTGAGCGCCCTGCGCGGGCAGCCGGCGGCGTCGAGCCTGGCGTGGATCGGCGATCGCGCCGTGGTGCGCGACGAGGTCGAGCGCGACGCGCGGATTCTCGTGCAGCGGCTGCGCGAACAGCCGGAGGTCGAGCTGGCGGAACTCGACTACATTCGCCGGGTGCCCACGGGGCGCGCGGCCGTGGAACTCATCGATCGCGATGACGAGGGGCCGCGGCCGGCGGCGACGCCGAATGACTCGCAGTACGGCTCGCTCCAGTGGAACTTTCCGCTCATCGACCTGCCGCGGGCGTGGGACGTCACGCCCGGTGGATCGGATGCGATCACCGTGGCCGTCGTGGATACCGGTATGACGACGGCCGCCTCGACGCAGTCGTTCCGGCTCTACACGGGATCGTCGATTCAGACCGTGAGTATCCCGTTCGGCGTCAGTCCGGATTTCTCCTCGGGCCGCATGGTCCTGGCGCGTGACTTCATCTTCAACACCGCGACCGGCAGCCCGGTCCTGGACATGGACGGGCATGGCACGCACGTGGCCGGCACGATCGCGCAGGACACCAACAACGGCCTGCGCGTGGCCGGCATCGCCTACAACGTGCGGATCATGCCCGTGAAGGCGTGCGTCGGCTACTGGGAGCTGATGATTCAGAACGCCGAGCAGAACCGTCCCGGGTTTCTCGTGGACCGGGACGAGAGCATCTGCACGACCAGCGCGGTTTCGCAGGGCGTCCGGTACGCGGCCGACAACGGCGCACAGGTCATCAACCTCAGCCTGGGCGGCACGTCCGGCAGCACGAGCGAACGTGATGCCATTGCCTACGCGGTGAGCAAGGGCGCGTTCGTGTCGATCTCGGCGGGCAACGACTACGAGGACGGGAACCCGGTCACGTATCCGGCGTCGTATGCCGCGTCCATCGACGGCGCGATGTCGGTCGGCGCGATCGGCAAGTCGCTCGGGCGGTCGTACTACTCGACCAGCGGATCGTTTGTGGAGATTGCCGCGCCGGGTGGGGACGCGCGGTCGCCGGGCAGTGGCGACGACCTGGGCCGCATCTGGCAGGCGACGCTCTCATCGGTGGGATCGTCGCCGAACCTCGCGGTCCCGAATTTCACGCTTTACGCCACGGTTGGCTATCAGGGCACGTCCATGGCCGCGCCGCACGTCGCGGGGCTGGCGGCGCTCATCATGTCGCAGGGCGTGCGCGATCCGAGGGCGGTCGAGAAGATCATTCGCGCGACGGCCAGGGATCTCGGGCCCGCCGGCAAGGACAACGAGTTTGGCTACGGACTCATTCAGGCGCGCGCCGCGGTGTTTGGCGTCGGCGTGCGGAAGTAGGGCGGGGACGTGGCTGACGTGACGAGCGGGAATCGGCGTCGATCGGGTCTGGCTGCCAGGGTGGTCACGGGGTCGCTTCTCCGGCGGCGAGCGGCACGACCGCGGGTGTCGGGCATCCGCACGAGGCGGGCGATCGCGCGTGTCGTGGTCGTCGGCGTGGCCGGGCTGGTGGCGTTGTTGTGCGGGCGCGCCGAGTTGCAGGCCCAGGAAGTCGGCCTCGACGGGGGCGGGCAGGGCAGCACCGGCCAGGCGCCACCGCCGCGGCCGCCTGCCGCGCGGACGGCGACGCCGCCACGAGCGAAGCGGCCGATCGGCTTCGCGGCGTTCGCGCTGTTCGACGCGAACTTGATGACCGCGAAGGACTCGTTTGACGCCGTGGTCGGCACGACGCGGTTCGACGCGCTGGGCGGCGGGGGAGAGGTCAAGGTCTGGCGCGACCTCTTCGCGCGTGTGACGTTCTCGCAGGCGTCCCGCGACGGCGAGCGCGTGTTCGTCGTGGACGACGAGGTGTTTCCGATCGGCATTCCGATCACGATCGAGACGGCGCCGCTCGAGGTCTCGGTCGGCTGGCGGTTCCAGAACGCCTTCCGTCGGCGTCCTCGGCAGGTGCCGCCTCGACCGGGCCAGCCGGGCTACGCGCCGCGGGGCCCGGTGACCAATCCGGCCGCGGATCCGAATGCGCCGCGGGGCACCGGGGCGGGCACGGGGACCACCGGCGCTGGAGCGGCTGGAGCCGGCCAGACGGGGACGGGCGCGGGGGCGGCCGGCACTGCGGGCGCAGGAGCCGGGACGCAGACCGGCGCCGGCGCGCAGACGGGAACGGGAGCCGGTGCGGCGACGGGGACGGCGGGCGCGCCGGCCGGCCAGGGCGCGAAGCCTGGTGCACCCACGCCGCCGGCGGGTCAAGGCGCGAAGCCGGGGGCGCCCCCTCCTCCGGGTCAGGGCGCGAAGCCCGCGCCACAGACCGCAGCGGCAGCGGCGGCCGCGGCGCGACCGCCGCGCACGGTGCCCTACGTCGGCGCCGGGCTCCTGCTGATGCGCTATCGCGAGACGTCCGACCTGGCCATTGCCGGCGACAACGTCGATCAGTCGTTCAAGGGGTTCACGGTGTT
This sequence comes from uncultured Acidobacteriota bacterium, assembly GCA_963738485.1. Lineage (GTDB taxonomy): Bacteria > Acidobacteriota > Vicinamibacteria > Vicinamibacterales > SCN-69-37 > CAVTWK01. The sequence goes on along the minus strand of CAVTWK010000001.1, from coordinate 995,698 downwards.
CGGCGGCTTCGACGTGCGGATCGCGAAGCTGCTCTTCGCGGGTTTCGAGGCGCAGTATCGCGGCGTGCCCGACGCGCTCGGCACGGCCGGCGCGTCCCAGGCGTTCGGCGAGACGGACCTCGGCGGCTTCACGGCGCGCGTGCTGATCGGAATTCGCAAGTAGCCCGTAGCCTGTAGCCTGTCGTCCGCAGGCCGTTAGCCGTAGCCCGTCGTCCGTCGTCCGTGGCCGGTGGGCTGTCGTGGGTCGTTGGCTGCAGGCCGTTTGCTGTGGCCCGTGGGCCGTTAGCCGTAGCCTGTCTCCCGTAGGCTGTCTGCCGTAGCCCGTCTCCCGTAGGCCGTCTCCCGTAGGCCGTGAACCGTCTCCAGTGTTAAGATCGAGAGTCGCGTTGCTGATGCACGACGTCTTCATGGCGGAGGCGCTTCGGCTGGCGCGTGCGGCGGGCGAGGCCGGCGAGGTGCCGGTCGGGGCCGTCGTCGTGGTGGCGGGCGAGTGGTGGGGCGCGGGGCGAATCAGCCGATTCGCACGCACGACGCCACGGCGCATGCCGAGATCGTCGCGATGCGGGACGCCTCGGCCCGGCTGGGCAACTACCGGCTGGCGGGGGCGACGATGTATGTGACGGTCGAGCCTTGCGCGATGTGCGTGGGGGCTCTGGTCCACGCCAGGGTGGGCACGGTGGTGTTCGGGGCGCCCGAGCCGAAGTCGGGGGCCATGGAATCGACCCAGCGTGCGCACGAGCATCCGGCGCTCAATCATCGGATCACGGTGATGTCGGGCGTGCGCGCGGCCGAGTGCCGTGCGCTGGTGCAGGAATTTTTCTCGGCGCGGCGGGCCGACCGCCGCGAGCACGACGCGGGCTAGTCCAACCTCTGCGGAGAGGTACCGAAGTGGTCGTAACGGGAACGCCTCGAAAGCGTTTTGTCGGGTAACCGGCACGTGGGTTCGAATCCCACCCTCTCCGCCAATATACCGTTGATTTGCAAGAGCTTAGGCGTCGCCCTCATCCTGCAAGATCCACCCACTCTCTAGGCGGCGTTCTCCAATATTCACAGTGACATAGCTGGAACCACAACGTCGTGTGTTCCAGTTTTGTTCCTGTGCTGCGCGACGTCCGGCAGAAGTCGTTCACCCCACACATTCACCAACGCCAACTCGGTGCCGACGCACTGTCGAACGGCCCCGGCCGTCCACCGGAACTCACCGAGGAATGCGTGACAGGCCCGTCCTGTTGATACCCTATGTCCCGTCAGTACACTGCCCATATGGAACTGATCCTTCCTCCCGACTTGGATTGCAAGTTGGAGCGGGCGGCCCACCGGCGTGGCGTCCCGGCAGACGTGTTCATCCGCGAAGCCATCGAGCGCGCAGTCGAGTACGACCACTGGTTCCGTCGCGAAGTCGAGAAGGGACTCGCTCAAATCGACGCCGGGCAGGTGCTGACGCACGATGCCGTCGGCGCCCTGTTGGAGCAGAAACTGGCCGACTATCTCGTCGCTGATGGAACTCCAGTGGTCCCAGCTAGCTCGCCCCGCCCGTGGTAGTTCTCCGCTGCACACGAAAATTACTCGCGAGATTGCGCGCTCCGACCGTCGACGTGCCCTCCGGCCTTTCTACGACGACGCTCGGCGACTGGTACTTGGACATTTTGTTTGTCGCCCGCCAGCGCGTCCTGCTGTGTGTCAGCGAGCACGCGCGCGTCCCCGTCATTATTCCTGTCCGTGAACTGAAGACGCTGCCGTCGCGCCTGCCGGAGGCACTCGCGCATGTCTTGTCCGACTTGGCGGTTCCCGCAGACTCGATCGCGCGCGAGTTGGCCGAAATGAGCGGCGCTCGCTTCGCAAAGACGGCCAGTCGCAGCCTGCTCGGGACGATGAACGACTACGCCTTGCCAGTGACGTGGGCTCTGGCCGAGGAGCCAGGTCTGAGCCTTCATCGCCTCAGCGTGCAGCTCACGAACACGCCCGTCGGCCCGATGAAATACGACCGCCCCGCGGACGTCGCGCGGCGACTTCTCGGTTGAAAGGGGATGCGCCGAGTCGACAGGTGATCGTGCCGCCGCGTCAGCCCGTCACCGTAGAAAGAGCAACTGACGAAGTGCCGCCCTCTTTCGCGGCTTTTGACTGGCCACATATCCGACGATCTCGGTACTCGTTGAAGATGCGCCAGATCGCCGCCAGGAATCTCGGGAGCTCTTTCGCGAACTCCGCATCCTGCTCGGCCGCACCTGCGAACGTCGTCAGCTTTTCCCCGATGAGATAGTCGAGCGCACGTTTCGCACCGAAGTGGCGTTTGATGCCCCTCGTGGCTCGACACTGCCCGGCCCAGACCTTTTCGAATCGCATCGGCGTAATATACCGCGGCCATGCCTCGACTCCCCAAGCGCGCGTTGTCACATCGCCGCAAACCGCCCGAGATGTCGCTCGAGACGTGGCAGCGCGAACTGCGGCGCCAGTTCGGACGAGAACAACCGTTTGCCCTCACGAACGTCGGCACGGATCTCGTCTTCTCCGACTTCGAGGTGCGTAACCCACAGAATGCCAGCACCTACCGGGTCGCGATCCGCGGCGTGCAGCCCGGCGAGAATTACTGCTCGTGTGCGGACTTCGCGACCAATGCGCTGGGGACGTGTAAGCACATCGAGTTCGTGCTCGGGCGCCTCGAGCGCCAGCGGAAGACGAGGGCCATCCTGCGGCGCGGCTTTGCACCACCGCATAGCGAAGTGGTCCTCCACTACGGCGCGAAGCGCGACGTGAGATTTCGGCGCGGTTCAGCGTGCCCACGCGCACTGGCGACACTTGCAGCGAAGTACTTTGACGCCCAGCACACCCTGCGCCCTGAGGCGTTCGCCACGTTCGAGTCGTTTCTCTCCAAGGCCGCCTCGATCGACCACGATCTTCGGTGCTACGACGACGTCTTGGGATTTATCGCCGAGGTGCGCGATCGCGCGCGCCGCACCACGAGGATTGCCGAGGCCTTTCCCCGCGGCGTGCGCGACCGCGCGTGGCACGGGCTCATCAAGGGCGAGTTGTATGAATATCAGCGGGAGGGCGCGTTGTTTGCCGCCCGCGCAGGCCGCTCGCTCATCGGTGACGAGATGGGGCTCGGCAAGACGCTCCAGGCCATCGCGGCGGCGGAGATCATGGCGCGCGAGTTCGGCGTCGAACGCGTGCTCATCGTCTGTCCGACGTCGCTCAAACATCAGTGGGCGCGAGAGATTGAGCGCTTCACGGATCGCAAGTCGACGGTCATTGGCGGCCTGAGGGCGCGGCGTGAGCATCTCTACGCGGGCGCCACGACCTTTTTCACGATCACCAACTACGACACCGTGCACAGCGACCTCGAACTGATTGGCCGGTGGTCGCCGGATCTGGTCGTCCTCGACGAAGCGCAACGAATCAAGAACTGGAATACACGCACCGCGCGGAGCGTGAAGCGCATTACCTCCCCCTACGCGATTGTCTTGACGGGCACGCCGCTCGAGAATCGCCTGGAGGAGTTGATGTCCATTGTCGAATTCGTCGACAAGCATCGCCTCGGACCGACCTTCAAGTTTCTCGCCGAGCACCAGGTCCGTGATGAGCACGACAAAGTGGTCGGCTATCGCCACCTCGATCGCATCGGCCAGACGCTCGCACCCCTGTTGATTCGCAGAGCCAAAAGCCAGGTGCTGACGGAATTGCCGGGACGCCTCGAGAAGAACATCTTCGTGCCGATGACGCCTCAGCAGCAAGCGCACCATGAAGAAAATCGCGAGGCGGTCGCGCGGATCGTCGCGAAGTGGCGACGGCACAGGTTCCTGTCTGAGGCCGACCAGCGTCGGCTCATGATCGCGCTGCAGAGCATGCGCATGAGCTGCGACAGTACCTACCTGCTCGATCACGCGACGGACTGGGGCGTGAAAGCCGACGAGCTGGTCACGGTGCTCGGCGAGATGCTCGAGCAGCCAGGCACCAAGGTCGTCGTCTTCAGCCAATGGCTGCGCATGCACGAATTGTTGGTGCGGCGTCTCAGCAAAAAGCGAATCGGGCACGTCCTGTTTCACGGTGGCGTGCCGTCCTCGCGGCGCGGTGCACTCGTCGATCGCTTCCGGGAAGACGATGCCTGCCGGGTGTTCCTGGCGACGGACGCGGGTGGCGTCGGTCTCAATCTTCAGCACGCCTCGGTGGTCGTCAACATGGACGTGCCGTGGAACCCCGCCGTGTTGGAGCAGCGCATCGGACGCGTGCATCGGCTAGGTCAGACGCAGCCCGTCCGGGTCGTCAATTTCATTGCGCAGGGCACGATCGAGGAAGGCATGCTCTCCGTGCTGAAGTTCAAGAAGTCCCTCTTCGCCGGCGTCCTCGATGGCGGCGAGAGCAGCGTGTTCCTCGGCGGGAGCCGGCTCACGCGCTTCATGGAAACAGTGGAGAAGACCACGACGGCGATCGCCGAGCCGGTCATTGGCGCACGGGAACCGGAACCGGCCGTCGTCCGCGCTGGCTCGCTTGGGCATCCCACGTCGGCCGATCCTTGGACAGGAATCATGCAAACTGGATTGACGTTGCTCGAGCAGATCGCCGTGGCGTCTCGCACGTCGTCGTCAGAGGCCGGCCGCGAGGGAATGCGATTCGTCCGGCGTGATCCAGAAACGGGTGAGGACTATCTTCATCTCCCGGTGCCGAGTGGCGAGGAAATCGACCGCGTCCTTGCCACCGTTGGGGCGATGTTGGGTCGATTCAGGCGCTAGTCTCGCACCTCTATCACCTGGGGCGATTGGAGGGCGCCGATACAGGGCTCAATGTGTCAGAAATAGTGATATACTTCTGACATGAACCCCCTCGGAACTCGTCTCATGGTCGAAGTGGCGACGTTGCCCGAAGGCGCCCCCATTTCGGCGAAGCGGTTTCTTCACCTTGGCGGCCGCGCGGCGGTGGACCAGGCCCTATCGCGACTGGCTCGTCGTGGCCACCTACTGCGCGCGGGCCGAGGGCTCTACCTGCGGCCGGTTGAGACGCGATTCGGCGTGAGCACGCCCAGCGTGGAACTGACGCTGGAGGCCATCGAGACCGAAACCGGCGAGATCATCGCATCACATGGCGCGGCGGCCGCCAATATGCTGGGGCTGACCACGCAGGTCCCCGTGCGCGCGGTCTATCTGACGTCCGGGCGGAGTCGTCGCCTGACGCTCGGCGCGCAGGCCATTGAGTTGCAGCATGCGCCCCGGTGGCAACTGGCGCTGGCGGGCCGGCCGTCCGGCGATGTGATTCGCGTCCTCGCCTGGCTCGGCCCCCGTCGCGGCGCGACGATGACGCCACAACTGGCACGCACATTGTCGCCGCAAACGGTGCAGGAACTTTCGACGGCGCGCGGACGCATGCCGACGTGGATGGCCGAACAGGTCAGTCATCTGGTGCCCCGTGCCTGATCGCTTCTTCGCGCTCTCACCTCGCGATCGCCGTGATGCGCTGAATGTCGCGGCCACCCGGTCGGGTCGGCCAGCTCATCTTCTGGAAAAAGATGCGTGGGTCGTGTGGACCTTGGAGGCGCTGTTCGGCTCGCCCTTCGCGAGCGCGTTGGTGTTCAAGGGCGGCACATCTCTCTCGAAGGCGTACCACGCGATCGGCCGGTTTTCCGAGGATGTCGATCTGACCTACGACATTCGGGCCATCGCGCCGGACCTGGCGCCCGCGGGTAGCGAAGGGCTCCCGCCGAATCGCAGTCAGGAGCAGCGGTGGACGCGGATCATTCGCGAACGGCTGGCCCAGTGGACACGTGATGTCGTCACGCCACTGCTGATCGATCGCGTGCGCACTGAGCGTCTGGTCGCCGCCGTCACGGTCGATGCCGACACCGTGCAGATCGCGTACGACGCGCAGACGGCGGGCTCTGGCTACGTGCGGCCCGTCGTCCTGCTGGAGTTCGGCGCTCGATCGACGGGCGAGCCGTGCGAGCAGCGCGCCGTGACGTGTGACGCGGCGCCGCACCTGCCCGATGTGATCTTTCCCGTCGCCACGCCATCCGTGATGCGTCCCGAGCGCACCTTCTGGGAAAAAGCGACGGCGATCCACGTGTTCTGTCTGGGCGGCCGCTTTCAAGGCGCCGAGCGATTCTCCCGGCATTGGTCTGACATCGTCGCGCTCGATCGCGCGGCGTTCGTGGATCCGGCCATTCGCGACCGCGACCTCGCGCGACGTGTCGCCCGTCACAAGAGCACGTTCTACCGCGAGCACGACGGAGACGGCCAATTGATCAACTACCAAACCGCCGTCCAAGGGTCATTGCAGCTCGTGCCGGCCGGTTCGGCCGAGCGCGTCCTTGCCGAGGACTACGCCGGCATGGTCAACGACGGGCTCTTCTTCGACCACGCTCTATCCTTTGCGGACCTGCTCGCACACTGCGAGGCCATTCAGCGTCGGGTCAATCACGCATAGCGGGTTCGGTCGTCGTCCTACGCGTTCGCCGCATCGGCGGCCGTCCAGATTCTCCGGACTTCAGTCTCGAGTTGTTCCTGGCGCGCCTTGACCCAGGGCGAGTAGTGGCGCTCGGTCACTCGGATCGAGCTGTGACCCAACAATTTCGCGACGATCTCGATCGACGCCCCCTTCAAGAGGAGTGAGACCGCGAAGGTATCTCGAAACCGGTGCGGATGGCCGTCTGCGACGGGCGGGTCGGCGGTGGTGAACACTTTTTGGAACACGCGGTCCCAGCTTTTGACCATGCTCTCGCGCTGGCTCGTGCCGTCGTAGAAGAAGTATCGAGCGTTGCTGTTCGTAAGTGCCGTCAATCCCCGGATGACGGATGCTGGCAGGGGACAGTAGACAGGCGTCCCCGTCTTCTGCGTGTACAGGAACAATTTGTCGTCGACGACGCGACTGCGCTCCAGACAGGCCGCATCCTTGGTCTACACCGTGCGCGACGACGTCGTCCACGTCGTTCGCATCCTCCATGGAGCGCAACGATGGCCCTGACGAATGGCATGCGACCCGCAGCGCCGACCCGGGTGCGCAAGAGCGACGGCCGTCGCTACCAGGTTGAAGGTCGCTGCCTGATGCCGGACGGCAAGCCGGGCCAGCGGCTCGGCCGCATCGACACGAAGAGGGAGTTCGATGCGGTCCTGACCCCTTTTGCGGCACCCGGCTCGAAGGCCCCCAATGAACGAGGCCTCTGTCGCTCGGCAAGTTCGAGAGCATTGGCCGGCCGGTCTGGGAGAAGCCCTTCGTTTGAAGGGGGCGAGTGCCCAGATTCAAGCACTTCCGGTGAGACATCAAAGCGGACATATTAGAGGCCGTTGAGTTGCTTCGCATTGGCATAAACATCTGTTATAAATGCAGATGTGGGAGGCGCTAAAGCGGACACTAAAGCGGACATTCATGGGGTCGAAGACCGCGGGGAGACCCCGTCGGTGATGGAGCCGCTGCTCCTGGGTGCCGCGGCACCCAGGCGCGAGGAATTGACCGACAAGGCTGTTGAGCTGGCAGCGCTCGCGGCCGGCTTCCGCCGCAGCCTGCCGCCGGAAGTCGCAACGGCCCTCTCAGACCTCGTCCGCTCGATGAACTGCTATTACTCGAACCTCATCGAGGGCCACAACACGCATCCGGTCGATATCGAGCGGGCGATGCGTGAGGATTTCAGCGCCGACCCCGCCAAGCGCATTCTGCAGATTGAAGCGCGCGCGCACGTCTCGGTCCAGGAGTGGATCGACCGCGGCGCGCTGCGCGGTCGCGCGGTCGGCGCCGCCGCGCAGCAGGAGATTCACCGGCGCTTCTGCGAACTTCTGCCTGAAGAACTGCTCGTCGTCACGAACCCCGATACCGGCCGGGCCGTGCGCGTGGAGCCCGGCGTTCTACGCCGCGACGACGTGCGGGTCGGCAATCACTTCGCGGTCAGCCCCGGCGCGGTGCCGCGCTTCCTGGCGCGCTTCGAGGAGATCTATGGCCGGCTCGGACGCGCCGAGACGATCCTCGCCGCCGCCGCCGCCCATCATCGCCTGCTGTGGATTCACCCGTTCGTTGATGGCAACGGCCGCGTCGCACGCCTGATGTCGCACGCGGTCCTGCTCGACGCCCTCGACACCGGCGGCCTCTGGTCGGTCGCGCGCGGCCTGGCGCGCAGCGTGGCCGCGTACAAGGGCCACCTCATGGCCTGCGATCAGCCCAGGCGCAACGATCTCGATGGCCGCGGCACTCTCAGCGAGGAGGCACTCTCAGCCTTCGCGGTGTTCTTCCTCGATACCTGCCTGGACCAGGTGCGTTTCATGGAAGACCTCGTCCAGCCCGACCGGCTGCGCGCACGGGTGCTGCTCTGGGCCGAGGAAGAGACACGTTCGGGACTCCTTCCGGCGAAAGCCGGCCAGGTCCTGGAGGCTATTCTCTACCGTGGCGAAGTGCCCCGCGGCGACGCTGCTGACATCGTCGGCACCGGCGAACGTCAAGCCCGCCGCGTCGTCTCAGCGCTCATCGACCGCGGCGTGCTCACTTCCGAAAGCAGCCGCGCCCCGCTGCGCATCGCATTTCCGGCAACACTCGCTGCCCGCTGGATGCCTGGCCTGTTCCCGGAGCAGGCGTAATGACGAGCCTACGGTCCCAGGCGATCACAGAGTCGGCAGCGGGCTTGGATTCTGTGCCGATGCGACGATCAGGACCTTGTGGCTCGCCCGGCTCAGCGACATGGGCAGCCGTCGAAGCCCGCCGATACCAAATCGACGCGGCTGTCATCAGTCGTGATGTCGAGTTCCACGTCCGGGTAGTCGAGCGCGAAGCGACCGAGTCTGGGAGCCAGCACAGTCTTCGCTGCCAGCCGCGGACACAGCAATCGTACGCGTCCCACCGGCTTCGTCTGCAGGCCGGACAGGCTGGTCAGCGTTCCTCTGATGTCCGCGAGCGCGGGCCGGAGGTGTGCCAGCACCTGCTCGCCGGCATCGGTCGGCGACACGCTCCGCGTGGTTCGCGTCAGCAACCGCACCCCGATCTGCTCTTCGAGCCGGCGGATGGCGTGGCTCAGGCCTGACGTCGAGATGTTCAGCCGCTTCGCCGCGCGTGTGAAGCTGCGCTCTTCCGCCACGACCAGGAATGCCGAGAGCAGGCTGAGTTCGTCGCGCATGACGTTTCGATCTCCTTCAGGAGCTGACCGGGCTGTAGCGATCCGGCCCGCCAGACGCCTCCCGATTATTGACTGTCCGTCAACAGCCCTTCCTCATTTTGCCGTCTACTCGTTCGGATCGCCCGCGCGTACGCTGATTCACGGAGGAAATGATTCCGTGGGACAAGCTGCAGTCGTTCTTCGGAACGCATCTGACTCGAGGCGCGGCGGCATCGTCGTGCAGTCGCTGAGGTACAAGATGGTCAATCACTACGCGTGCGTTGTCTCGCTCGTCGTGGCACTTGCGCTGGCGTGGCCGTCTCCGCTGGCCGCCCAGCGAGCTGGAATGGGGAGTCCAATGGCCAACGCACTGATCATCACGATTGGCGGCCGGGCGTTCAGCGCCACGCTCTCGGACAACCCCGCAGCTGCAGCCTTCAAGGCATTGTTGCCCCGGTCGGTCAGCATGTCGGAACTCAATGGCAACGAGAAACTCTACAGGCTGCCGACGAGTCTGCCCGCGCAGCCGTCGGTGCCGGCCTCGATTCAGAGCGGAGATTTGATGCTCTACGGGGCAAACACGGTGGTCCTCTTCTACAAGTCGTTCGCCACGACCTTCAGCTACACGCGAATTGGCCGCATCGACGATCCTGCCGGACTAGAGCGCGCGGTTGGGGATGGCAGCGTCACCGTGACGTTCGCCGTGCGGCAGGCGAAGTAGGGCGAACACGTGAACGTGCGAGGAGAAGCCACATGAAAGCGACGATGCTCTACGGTCCGAAGGACGTGCGGTTCGAGGAGCGGCCGGACCCGGTCATCGTGCAGCCGACCGATGCGATCATTCGCGTGTCGGTCGCGTGCGTCTGTGGGTCGGATCTCTGGCCCTATCGAGGCGCGCAGGCGATCAAGGGGCCCACCCCGATGGGCCATGAATACTGCGGCATCGTCGAGGATGTCGGCCGTGAGGTGCGGGCGATCAGGCGCGGGCAGTTCGTCGTGGGCTCGTTCGCGACCTCGGACAACACCTGTCCGCACTGCCGCCACGGCTACCAGTCGTCGTGCGTCCAGCGCGAGTTCATGTCCGAGGCGCAAGCGCCGCTGCTGCGTGTGCCCCTTGCGGATGGCACGTTGGTGGCCACCGACGAGGTGCCGTCTGACGACCTGCTTCCGAGTCTGCTCACCACGTCGGACGTCCTCGGCACAGGCTGGTTCGCCGCGGAGGCGGCGAACGTCAAGCCCGGTGCGACGGTCGCCGTCGTCGGCGATGGCGCCGTCGGGTTGCTGGGCGTGCTGTCGGCGAAGCAGATGGGCGCCGAACGCATCATTGCGATGAGCCGCCATGCCTCGCGCCAGGCGCTCGCGCGCGAGTTCGGCGCCACGGACATCGTCACCGAGCGCGGTGATGAGGGCGTGGCGCGGATCAAGGACCTGACGAAGGGTGTGGGCGCGGACTCGGTTCTCGAGTGCGTGGGTACGCAGGAATCCATGCTGCAGGCGATTCGCGCCACGCGCCCGGGCGGCGGCGTGGGCTTCGTGGGCGTCCCGCACGGCGTCGCCCTCGACGGCCAGTCGCTGTTCTTCTCTCACGTGCGCCTGCACGGTGGGCCGGCGCCCGTGCGCCGCTACCTGCCACACCTCATCGACCTCGTCTTGAAGGGCCGCATCGATCCTGGCAAGGTCTTCGACCTCACGCTACCCCTCGACCAGGTGGCGGAGGGCTATCGCGCGATGGACGAGCGACGGGCGATCAAGGCCTTGCTGCGCCCGTAGAGACCTCGTGGAGTCAGTTATGGACAAACGAGTTGCTGGTTACGCCGTCGCGATCGTCGCGGCGTTGTTCGTGGCGTCTTGCACGGCGGGAAACGAGAGGCAGACCATGCCGAAGAACGGGGTTCAGTTGCCCATATTGTCTAACGATGACCTCGCGTCGGTGTCACCGGCACTCGAGCGCTACCGGCGGGAAACGCTGCACGCAAACGTGTGGACGCGCCCGCAGCTTTCACCACGCGATCGAAGCATCGTCACCATCGCGGCCCTGATTGCGCGCAATCAGACGGCCGAGCAGGCGCACTATCTGGCATTGGCACTGGACAATGGGGTTCGGCCGAGTGAGATCTCCGAGATCATCACGCACCTCGCGTTCTACGCGGGCTGGGGGAATGCCATGGCCGCGGTCCCTATCGCCAAAGGCGTGTTCGAGACGCGTGGAGTGGTCCAGGCCGACCTGCCGCCGGCATCAGACGCGGTGCTGCCACTCGATCAGGCGGCGGAAGCGCAACGCGTGGCCCTCGTCGAGCAGACCGTGGGCGCTGTATCGCCTGGTCTCGTGAACGACACTACGGACGTGCTGTTCAGGGACTTGTGGCTTCGGCCGGCGCTCGCGCCGAGGGATCGCAGTCTGGTGACGGTCAGCGCCCTCATTGCTACAGGCCAGGTCGCCCAGGTGACGTTTCACCTCAACCGCGCCATGGACAGTGGCCTCACCAGAGAAGAAGCCGGCGAGGTGATCTCGCACTTGGCGTTCTACGCCGGGTGGCCCTACGCGTTCTCGGCCGTACCGGTGGCGAACGACGTCTTCGACAAGCGACCGCGCTGACCTCCAAAGAGACAGACCATGGCACGAGACATCACACACCGAGCAGCCACGGACGACGACACCGTTCGGCATGGTGGCTGCACAAGAAGATTCGCCCTGTGGGCGACGGTCGAGAAACTCGATGGCAAGGTCGTGGACTGGCTGGAACACGTCACCACTGCTCAGTACGAAGGACGTTCGGCCTGATCCGGCGCGTTCTGATCCAGGCTCGATGATGACTGCGGCCGAGTGAAGGTCGCCGACGGGAAGACGCCGCGAGGTGTCGAGCACAACGGGCACACCGCTCTCGCCGGGGGCGTGGGTGCAACGCGCCAGCCCCACGGGCCGCAAGATTGCGGGCGCTTTCTGCGTTCGGATGGGTTGTGCAGCGTCGTCGCACGTCACGCTCCGGCGAGCCCCTCAACCCCGCGACGTCCAGCGGGCAATGGCGGGCAATGCCCGACGGCATCGGCGGCATTCATGGCAATCGCGGCAACGTGGAATCTGTAACTTGCAGATTCCAAATGACCTGACAGAGTTCGAATCCCACGCTCTCCGCCACATCATCTCCTCTTGAATCAATTGATTCGTGTCGCTCGCTGTTCACCGCGGCGTTGGATCAACCGCGCGAGAGACGCCGCAGGGACGATCTGAACGTGTTTCAGCCCTTGCGACGGCTGGGAACCGTCCAGTTGTCGATCCGCATGTCTCTGACACGCTCGAACTCCGCCACGTTGTTTGTCACCAACGTCAGGCCAAGGGCCCGCGCGTGCGCCGCAATGAAGAGGTCGTTGGCGCCGATGAGTGCGCCTCGGCGTTTCAGGTCGGCCCGGATCTCGGCATAGTGGCGCGCGGCGCCTTCGTCCAGATCCACGGCCTCGACGTATGGGAGGAATGCCGCCAACGCTGCGGCGTCATGCGAGCGCCGGGGCGACACCTCGACGCCGTACAGCAACTCCGCCTTCGTGACAACGGACATGCAGACGTCATCCACCGGCACCGATTGCAGCCGCTTCAGGACGAGCGGCTGCGAACGCTTCATGATGTAGGAGCACGTGTCGGTGTCCAGCATGAAGCGGGGCATCAGAGGTCCCGCTCCTGGACGGGCAGGTCGTCCACGTCGACCATGAATGCCTCGGACGCCACCGGCGCTGAGGCCAGATACGACTTCCAGTCTCGGGGGCGAGGTGACAGGATGACGTCGTCGCCAACCTTACGGATGAGCACCTCATCCGTCGCGAACTGGAACTCCTTCGGCAGGCGCACTGCTTGGCTGCGGTTGGTCATGAAGACCTTGGCGGTTCGCGACATGGTGTGTAGCCTCCGAACCATTATGCCATGTACTGAATGTATATGGCGCCGCGGATTGAGGGTTTCTGATCGGGCCTCAATCGTTGATGGGGGCGGGTACGACTGGAACGAATCCCACCCTCTCCGCCAAACACACCTCCGGCTTCATGGCGTTTCCCGCCTACTCGGATGAACGCAATCCGAGGGCGACACCTCACAGGCCTACTACGCGCTGGACGCCGTTACTGGACGCGACCGCAAGGGCCGGACGCCGTGGCCCATGCCGCATCCTCCCGTACGGGGTCCGTACGCTATGATGCCGGCATGCCGACTATCGTGCCGACTGCGTCCACATCTCGAGACGATCGCATCGAACTCCGGGCCTCTCGCGAAGAGAAGCGGCTTCTCGCCGCCGCCGCGGCGTACCAGCGCCTGGACCTCACGACATTCGTCATGCAGACGGCCCTGCCGGTTGCTCAGGAAGTTGTCGCCCGCTACGAGCGCATCAGGTTGAGCGCCAGGGACGGCCGGCGCGTGCTCGACCTCCTGGAGAACCCGCCCAAGCCAACGGCGGCCCTCCGGGCGGCCGCCAAGCGCTTCAGACGACGTCTCGCGTGAGTCGCTCGCAACGCTGGCGCGAGGAAGCGCTCACGCGACGCCATGATCGGGCGGGCTTCGACTGCGGTGTCCCTGCTCTGAATGACTATCTCCAGCGATACGCTCGTCAGAATCACGAGAGCGGCGGCGCCAAGACCTTCGTCGCCACGCTTCCGGACTCGCCCGGCACCATTCTCGGCTATTACACCATCGCCCCTGGTGCGCTGGATTTCGCCGATGTCCCGGAGGCGGCGAAGCGCGGGCTGGGGCGGTATGAAGTGCCGGTGTTTCGGCTCGGCCGCCTGGCCGTGTCGGTCACAGCGCAGGGCGGCGGCCTTGGCGGTGAGCTGCTGATGGCTGCGGGCCAGCGTGCGCTGGCTGTCGCAGACGCGGTCGGAGGTGTCGCCCTGGCCATCGATGCGAAGGACGCCGCGGCCGCGCGGTGGTACCAGCGCTTCGGGGCTCTCCAACTCCTCGACGAGCCTCTCGCCCTCGTCCTGCCTCTGGCGACGATCGCCGCGGCGCTGAAGGGTACGTGCAAGCGTGGGAGTAGTCGCGCGGCCGCGGGATCCTGACCTCCCGGAACGACCGTGACGGCTTCGAAATGGTCGCGCGGGCGTAGGATGGTCGCTGAGGCACTGGTGATGAACTACGACGAGCGAATCGAGCCCCGCCCGAATGGTGCCGGCGGAGACGGGCGACGTCCAGAAAGTGCTCATCACGCGCGTGCCCCTGGCGAAGGACGTGTTCGATAAGCGTCCGCGCTGACCAGTCGAGGCGTCGCGCTCGAATCGTTTTACCGTGATCCACGTGTTCCCGGAATAGGGAGACCACCATGCGCCGTCCAGTGTCCGTTCCTCAAGCCCTCGTTCTGTTGGCTGCCCTCGCAGCACCGGCGACTGTGCTCCATGCGCAGGGCGGCGCGCCGGCGGCCCTAGCCTGACCGCTGCCGAACCCATGGGCCCGGTGGAAAACCTGGACACCTATCCGGTCCCGCCCGAGGGTTTCAACATCGTGCGCGACAACATCCCGCATGGCGAGGTCACACTTGTCGAGTACGACTCGAAGACGCTCGGGATCCGTCGGCCGCTGCGCGTCTACACGCCGCCCGGTTATTCGACCGCGCGCCGGTATCCCGTCCTGTATCTGCAGCACGGGCTGGGTAATACCAGCACCGAATGGGTGCAACGGGCGCGGGCGCCGATCATCGCCGACAACCTGATCGCCGACGGCAAGATGGTGCCGATGGTCATCGTCTTCCCCAGCGGCAACGCCACCGCCACGCCGGCAGACGAAAAGCAGGGCGACCGTACGCAGGCCTCCTATGGTCAGCCGTATCACGACGACCTGCTGAAGGAGATCATCCCCTTCGTGGAAGCCACCTATTCCGTTCTTTCCGACCGCGCCAATCGCGGCATCGCCGGCATGTCGATGGGATCGGGCCAGGCTCTGAACATCGGCCTGACCAACCTCGACAAGTTCGACTGGATTGCCGTGGTCGCCCCGGCGCCGAACACGCGTCCGGCGGCGGACCTGCTCACCGACACGGTCGCGCTGAACCGGTTGAAGCTGTTCTGGCTGAGCGTCGGCAACAGGGATGCGCTGTATCGCGTCGGTCGAGGCGTGCACGACCTCGCGATGGAAAGGGGCGTGGCGCACATCTGGCGCGTAGACACGAACGCGCACGACACCGGCGCCATGAGCAGCAACCTCTACCATTTCGCGCAGAAGTTGTTCAAATGACCGGTTCGACGGCGCGAGCGCGAGCGTCAGGATGGCGCTGCCCGGCTCGATGACCTGGCGTACTCCGGTCCCGGCATGTCGGTCCATCAGGAGTGACCGGCCGCGAACGCATTGATCTGGGCGACGTCGGAGGCGTGATCGACGAACGTCGCCGGCGCCCTGCGGTTCCTGAACACTGGCCTCGGGCGCCCGCGGTACGTCGCCGCGTCGCCCGCCGAGGTAGGCGGCCCACGGGTCGTCAACGCACGGATACGCGATGATGTACGCTCGGCCACATTCATGGCCGAATCGTCGCGCGCCGAAGACGTCACGGCACTACTGCAGGCGTGGCACCTGGGGGATGAGGACGCCCTCAAGCGCCTCATTCCATTCGTGTATCAGGAGTTGCGCCGCGTGGCCCGTGCGCGGCTCCGCGCAGAAGCGCCGGGCCACATCCTCCAGACGACGGCCCTGGTCCACGAAACCTATCTGCGGTTGGTTCAGGTGGATCGCATGAACGTGCGCGACCGGGCCCACCTCCTCTCGCTGGCGGCCCGCCTGATGCGTCAGGTTCTGGTAGACGCCGCCCGCAAACGACGATCGGTCAAACGCGGCGGTGACCCGATACTGGTGAGCCTGAGCGACGTATCCGTGCCGGCCGAATCCCCGGCGCTCGATGTGCTCGCGCTCGACGAGGCTCTGGGCGAGCTCGCGACTATCGATGTTCGCCTCTCCCGGGTCGTGGAACTGAAATTCTTCGCAGGTCTCAGCATCAGCGAATCCGCTGAGGCCCTGGGGGTCTCGACCGCGACCGTCGAACGCGATTGGACCGTCGCGAGGGCGTGGCTCTACGAGCGGTTGTCGCGGCGGCCGAGCCGCGTGCCGGGTGGCGCCTGACCGGTCGCGACGCGGCGCGTGATGGAGCCGGACGGGATTTTGCGCTTACCCAGGCAAGGGAGGCAGGGACACGCATGCAGTATGAAGCCGACTACGTGGTGGTGGGCGCTGGAGCGGCCGGTTCGGTCGTGGCCGCAAGACTGGCGGAGGACGGGACGCGCTCGGTGATTGTCGTCGAGGCCGGACCCGACAATACCGCCGATCCGACCATCGCCACCGCAGCCCTGTTTCCGTTCCTTCTCGACATGCCGGCGGCCGTCGGTCCCCACCCGTCGCCCAGTCATTGGGGATTCGTGTCGAAACAGAACGGCAAGGAGGTACTGCTATCCCCGAGGCACGGGTCTGGGCGGCTCCACGAACCACCACGCAGCGGTGGACGGCCGAGGGTCCCCCCTCATCTACGACGAGTGGGCGCGGCAGACCGGCGACGACCGGTGGAGCTACGAGCGGTTGTGCGCCATCTTCAAGAAGATGGAGAACTTCGACGTGCCGTACGTCGATGAAACGGTACATGGCAAGGCCGGCTGGTTGCACATCAAGCGCGCGAAACTGGAGAGGGGCTTCCAACCCGATCTGCTGCACGTCGCCATGCAGGAGTACGGGATGCCCTTCCGGCACGATTTCTACAACGACGCGCAGAACTTTGCGGGCATCGGTTGGACTGACATGCAGGTGCACCACGACGGCCGCCGCTCGAATGCCGCCGTCGATCTCCTCCTGCCCACGCTGGAGAAGACCAGATCGAATGGCTGGAACAACCTGCAGGTTCTAACCGACAAGCTCGTGGCCCGAGTGCTTTTCGACGGGCTCAGGGCCGTCGGCGTGGAGGTCGTGGATGCGCCGCGCGCCTACAAGGCCGATGCGGCCCACCGGTCAAGCGTCGAGTCCGCAAGCCGGGTGACCGTCACTGCGAAGAAAGAAGTCATCCTGTGTGGTGGTGCGATCAACAGCCCGCAGCTCCTGATGCTGTCCGGCATCGGGCCGAAGGACCATCTGAATCAGCACGGGATCGCGGTGATCAAAGACCTTCCTGGAGTCGGGCAACACCTCCAGGACCACGTCGAAGTCGGGCTCGTCTTCCACATGAAGAACCTGCCAGACAAATTGTGGCGGTGGCAGTCGACGTTTCTGGCTCAGGCCGGCCCGCAGTATGCCGCCAACGCCGACCCCTCGTCGTTCACCGAAAACCACATCCCGCTCATCATGGACTGGTTCAGCGGATTCGATACGCCGGACCGGATGCATCCCGATCTCCATATTCACCTCTTCAACGCCTTCTTCCGGGACTTCAACTTCAACCCGCAACGGTGGGCCGACCCCGATCCGATGAAGGCGTCCTATCTCGGCGAGTTTCTCACCCAGATCGACGCGACGGCGCCCAAGGCCTTCGCGACGTTCTTGATTGAGTGCGTGAAGCCAGCTCCCTCATCGGGCCAGATCACGCTCTGGAACGCCGACCCCACCGAAGCGCCGATTGTGGATATGGGTCTGCACGCGGTGGATGCCGATCTGACACGCCTTGCGATGGGAATTGAGCTGCTACGAAACGTGATGGCGCATCCAATTCTCCGGCGATACGAGGCGGAAGAAGTGCTGCCGGGGCCGTCGTACGGCACACGTGCGCAGCTCGAAGACTACCTCCGCAGGTATTCCGCCTTCGGTCATCACGTGAGCGGCACGGCGAAGATGGGCCGCCCCACTGATCCCATGGCGGTCGTGGACTCGGAATGCCGCGTGATTGGCGTGGACGGACTGCGAGTCTGTGATGCGTCGGTCTTTCCGGAGATCCCCTCGTACAACACCTCGCGCCCGTCGTACCTGGTGGGCGAAGTGCTTGGCGAACTGTTGACGGCCGGTGGTGAGAAGAATGCCGTGATTGCGCGCACTGAGTCTACGACGGTCCTGCGCCGATGACGTCTACGCTCGCCCGCGTGTGTTGAATCGGTGCACCAGATCAGCGAAGCGGGGATCGGCCCGAACCGGCTCGAGATCGGGCACCCACGAATGGAAGAGTCCCAAAAACACGTCTTTCGCTTCGACGGCGGCCGCACATGAAGCGATCGCCCCTTCATGGTCGCCGAGGGCCGTCTCACAGACGGCCAAGATGAATGGAGGCACGTACTCGCGCTCGCGGCGCATCAGCAGCTCCTCGTAGATCGCACGCGCCTCCTCGAATCGCCCGACTTTCGCATAGGTCGGAACAATTCGGATCGTCACCCAGTTGTTGTAGGGCGACTCCGCTCGGAGCGCCTCCAGGACTGAGAGCGCCTCTTCGTACTGCCCATTCCAATGATGCGCGAAGGTCAGTTCCCAGCGTCCGACAAACGACTGCGGATCGTATTCCACGGCCGTCTTCGCGTAGGCGAGGGCACGGTCGGCCCGCCCCATCGTGCCACACGCAAACGATAAAACCATCGCCGCGTAGGCCGACAGCGGATCATCATCGAGCGCCTGGTGAGCCTGCGCCAGACCTTCATCCAACCGGCCAACAGTCCACTGCAGGAAGAACAGCCCGTACCAGCACCGCGCCTGGATGTACTTGGGATTCAGCGCCAACGCGTGCAGAAACTCGCGCTCGGCTTTGTTGAAATCGCGTTCCCACATGAGCGACGCGCAGGCGAGCGCATTGTGGGCTTCCGCCGACCCGGGATCGATCTCGAGCGCGCGCATCGCCGCGGCAAGCGCCTCCGGCATCGCCCTGTCGGGACGGCCGTAGCCGCTGTAACACATGACCGTGTGGGCGTCAGCGAGGCCGGCCCAGGCCTGCGCGTATCTCTCGTCGAGCTCGACCGCTCTTTTGAAACTCTCCAGCGCCTTGGCGATCCAGGGCCCCCGCCGATACAGCATGGCCCGGCCCTGGAGGTACGCCTGGTAAGCCTCCATGTTCGTGGTCGTCACCTTGACGAGCCGCGCCGCATCTTCGATGGCGAACTCCACTTTCAGGCGCCGGACAATCGCGCGCGCGATCTCGTCCTGCACGTCGAAGATGTCCGCCAGGTCACGATCGAAGCGCTCCGACCAGATCTGAAAGCCGTTTGACGCGTCGACGAGCTGCGCCATCACCCGCACGCGACCGGCCGCCCGGCGCACGCTTCCCTGGAGAAGGTGGCGAACATTCAAGCGTCTAGCGATCTCGCCGATCTCGACGGGCTTGCTCTTGAAGGAAAAAGACGACGTGCGTGCGGCAACATGAAGACCTGCGAGTTGCGTGAGGGCATTGATGATTTCCTCGGCGACCCCATCACCGAAGTACTCGTTGTCCACGTCGGCGCTCATGCTCGTGAACGGCAGCACCGCAATAGAGGGAGCCTCCTTGCGCGGCGAGACGCCAACGATATCGAGCGCGTGTATGACGTCCTCCATGGTCTGGAAGCGCTCGCCTGGTCTCTTTGCCAGGCACTTCCGGATGATGGGCTCAAGCGGCGAGGCAGGCCACAGCGGGAGCGGATCGTCGCGCAGAATGGCACTGAGCACCTGCGGCGTCGTCGTTCCGCCAAAGGCCCGATCGCCCGACACCATCTCGTACAGGACCGCGCCAAAACTGAAGATGTCGGACCGTGCGTCCAGGCGACATCCCTGAGCTTGCTCCGGCGACATGTACGCGACCGTGCCGAGAACGTTCCCCGTGCTCGTAGACGTCACGTCCGGGTCCGCGGTGATGGATTTAGCCAAGCCGAAGTCGAGCAGCTTCACGCCGCCCGACGTGATCATCACATTGGCTGGCTTGATGTCGCGGTGCAAGATGCCGTGGCGATGGGCGGTGGCGAGCGCCGTCGCAATCTGCAATCCGAGCCGGCGCGCCTCCTCGGCGGTCACCGGACCGCGCAGTGTGGCGCCATCCACGTACTCCATGACCAGGAAGTCGACGTCGTCCACGCTCCCGATGTCGTAGAGCGTGCAAATGTGCGGATGATTCAGCGCCGCGACGGCTCGCGCTTCGCGGCCGAAGCGCTCGCGGGCCTGCGAATCGAGGGCGTCGCACGACGAAATGATCTTGACTGCGACCGTGCGATCAAGCCGGGTGTCGCGCGCTTTGTAGACTTCGCCCATCCCACCGGCGCCGATGCGCAATAGCAACTCGTAGGGCCCTATCCGAGTGCCGTCCAGGCGGCCTCGAGTCATGAGTTCGATGAGCGGCGCCGGGCTCTCGAGAAAGCCCCTCGCGCGCTCGTGCGCCGCGAGCAGGTCCTCCACACTGCAAGAGAGCGCCCGATCCGCGCCGCACGCCGCAATGACGTACGCACGGCGCTCCTCAGCCGGCAGAGGCAGAGCCGCCTCGAAGACTTCTCTGACGCGAGGCCAGGCGCCGGGCGCGGGATCCATAAAATGAAGAGGGCAAGGTCATTATACGGCACCTTGTTTCGAGCGGCTGCCCTGCTGTCCGGCGCTCTGCGGGCGCTGCTCTTTGGCGTGGCGGCGCGCGATCCGACGACCTACGCGGCCGTCGCGCTGACGGTGTTGAGCGTCGCCGCGCTTGCCTGTTTCGTGCCCGCTCGTCGCGCTGCCTCGGTCGATCCGCTCCGCGCGCTGCGGGAGTAGACGGGGTGCGTCACGAGCGTCGCCTGCGACTCGCAGGCCGGGCCGCAATCACGCCGCCGACGAATCCGCCGAGGTGCGCCTGCCAGCTCACGCCTGGCGCCCCGGGTAGCACGCCCAGCACGAGTCCGCCCCACATGACGGTGACGACCAGACTCAGGAAGACGGTGCCGAGGCTTCTCGTGAACCAACCGCTCAGCATCAGATAACCGAGGTAGCCGAAGATCACACCGCTCGCGCCGATGTGCACCGATCCCCCGGCACCCAGCAGCCACGCCACGCTCCCCGAGGCGAGCGCCGTCACCATCGTGACTCGCGTGAAAGCGCGCGTGCCGCGCAGCAGCACCAGCGAGCCGAGGACGACGAACGAGACGCTATTGGCGACGAGATGCTGAAGGCTGCCGTGAAGAAAGGGACTGAGCGCAATACCCCGCAACCCAATCACCGTTCGGGGAATGACGCCGAACTCGAGCAGGCGGCCGTGCAGAACGACATCGACCAGAAAGACTGCCCACAGCACGGCCAGCACGCCCCCGAGCACGCGTGCCTGCTTGTCCAGAGTTCCCGCCACCCGCTCATGCTACGGCATCGCTCACGCCACGCTCAGCTCCTGGTCTGTGGCCAGGTACCGACCACCGGCAGCTGGCCGGCCCGTCACGCGTCGATGGCCTCGAGATTCGACGCGATATGATGGCGGCACTCACTCGCTGCCAGACAGAGATACTCCTATGACACGTCGCCCATCCCCGATCGTTGCCCTCGCGCTGGTTGGTCTCGGCCTCATTGCCGCCGCCTGTGGCAAGGAGGCGCCCGCTCCCGCCGGCGAGAAACGACTCAAGCTCGCCTTCGTCACCAACAACGCCTCCAATTTCTGGACCATCGCTCGCCGTGGGACCGAGGAGGCGGCGAAGACGCTTGGCACCGTGGACGTGACGTTCCGCATGCCGGCCAACGGCAGTGCCGGCGAGCAGCAGCAGATTCTTGACGACCTGATGGCGGCCGGTATGGATGGCATCGCCGTCAGCCCGGTGGATCCGGCCAACCAGATCGACGCGCTCAACCGCATTGCGGAGAAGTCCTTGCTGATCACCCAGGACAGCGACGCGCCTGCGAGCAAACGCGTCGCCTATCTCGGCACGGACAACGTGGCGGCCGGCGTCGAAGCCGGCAAGCTCATCAAGGAAGTCCTGCCCAACGGCGGGAGAATCATGGTGTTCGTCGGGAAGGCCGACGCGCAGAATGCCAAAGAGCGGCTTCAAGGCATCACGCAGGAGCTGACCGGCTCGAACGTCTCGATCATCGACGTGCGCACGGACGATGCGGATCCCGTGCGCGCGCAGAAGAACGCGGAAGATACGCTGGTCAAGTACCCGGACGTCGCGTGCCTCGTCGGCCTTTGGAGCTACAACGGCCCCGCGATTGTCAACGCGGTGAAGGATGGCGGCAAGGTCGGCAAGGTGAAGATTGTCACTTTCGACGAGGAAGCCGACGTCCTCGACGGCATCGCGGCGGGTGTCGTGTACGGCACGGTGGTTCAGCAGCCGTTCGAGTTCGGCAAACAAGCCATCATGCGCATGGCGCAGTACCTGCGCGGCGACACGCAGGCGCTGGCCGGCGGGCGGCTGATTGTGCCGACGCTCAGCGTCAGGAAGGACAACGTCGCCGGGTTCCAGGCCCGCTTGAAGGAGCTCATCGGGAAGTGAGCGCCACGCCGCTGCTCGCCATGCGGGGAGTCTCGAAGCGATTCCCTGGCGTAGTGGCCCTGGATCGCGTCAATCTGGAGGTCGGCCGGGGCGAGGTGGTGGCCCTCTGCGGGGAGAACGGCGCGGGCAAGTCCACCTTGATGAAGATCCTCGGCGGCGTCTACCAGCCGGACGAGGGCACCGTGCTCCTCGACGGACGACCCGTCCGCATCGCGAACGTCATCGACGCGATGCGGCTCGGTGTGGCGTTCATCCACCAGGAACTGAACGTCCTCGATAACCTCGACGTCGCGGCCAACGTCTTCCTCGGACGCGAGCCGCGACAGCGGTGGCTCCCGCTCATCGACCGCCGAAGGATTCACGCCAACACCGCGCCGCTGCTCGAGCGGCTCGGCCTCGACATTCCCACCACAGCCCGGCTCGATCGCTTGTCGCTGGCCCAGCAACAGCTGGTGGAGATTGCCAAGGCGCTGTCGCTCAACGCGAGACTCATCATCATGGATGAGCCCACGTCGAGCCTGACGCTGTCGGAGACGGATCGCCTGCTGGCGCTCATCGGTGAGCTCCGCAGCCAGGGGGTCAGCCTGGTGTATATCTCGCACCGTCTGGGAGAGGTCCATCGCTGTGCCGATCGGGTCGTGGTCCTGCGCGATGGCAGGAATGCGGGTGAACTGGGACCGGACGAAATCAGCCACGACCGCATCGTCAGGCTGATGGTCGGACGGGACATCAAGAGCCTGTACGTCGAATCCGCGGCGGCGAAGACACCTGGGTATCTCAAGGTGCGCGACATGCGGTCCAGCCGCTACCCGCAGCAAGGCGTGTCGTTCGACGCAAGCCGTGGCGAAATCCTGGGCTTTGCGGGCCTCGTGGGCGCGGGACGGTCCGACATGGCCAAGGCCATGGTCGGGCTCGACCCGCGCGGGGGCGGTCAGATCACGCTCGGGGACGAGCCCGTGTCGATTCGGCGTGCGCGGGACGCGAAGGTTCGGGGCCTCTGCCTCGTGCCCGAGGATCGGCGCGCCGAGGGCCTGATTGTGCGCATGTCGGTCCGGGAGAACGTGACGTTGCCGTCGCTGGAGCGTTTCACGGTCTTCCGGCTCATCAGCCGCGCCCGTGAGCGGAAGGCGGCGGACGAGCAGATCGTGTCACTCGCCATCAAGACGCCTGGCGCCGAGGCGCTCGTCATGAACCTCAGCGGCGGCAACCAGCAGAAGGTGGTGCTCGGCAAGTGGCTGTCGATGTCCCCGAAGGTGATGATCCTCGACGAGCCGACACGCGGCGTGGACGTGGGCGGCAAGGCCGAGATCTACCGGTTGATGCGCGAGCTGGCCGCACGGGGCAACGTGATCCTCATGATCAGCAGCGACATGGAGGAGATTCTGCACATGAGCGACCGCGTCGCGGTGATGCACGAAGGCCGGATCACCGGCGTCCTCGATCGCCAGGACTGCACCGAGGAGAATGTCATGACCCTTGCGGTGGGGCGTGCCGTGACCGCCTCACAGCCGGCCTTTGTGGCGTGATCGGCCGGAGCCTATGAAGAAGGAAATCGGCATCTCCGTCCTGCTCTTCGTGCTGTGCGCCGTCACGGCGATCATGAGCCCGGCGTTCCTGTCCGCCACCAACCTGACGAACCTCGCGAACGTCATCGGCCTCTTCGGGATCTTCAGCATCGGCCTGGGACTGGTGATCATCACGGGCGGGATCGATCTGTCCGTCGGGTCGATGTTTGCCTTGTGCGGCGTGCTGCTGGCCATGGCGTTGCGGGAATGGATGTGGCCGTGGTGGGTGGCCGTCGTGTTCGTGATGGTCGTGCCACTCCTGCTGGGGTTCGTTCATGGCACGCTGATTACCCGCATGCGGATTCAGCCGTTCATCGTGACGCTGTGCGGCTTGCTGCTCTATCGCGGCCTGGCGCGGTTCATCGCGGGGGACGACACCAAGGGGTTCGGCGATGCCGCGGGGTTCGAGGTGCTGCGTCACGCGGCCCGTGGCCGATTGCTGGGTGTCCCGATGCCGTTCGTCATCCTGCTCGCGGTGGCGGTGGTCATGTGGTTCGTGCTGCATCGCTCCGTGTACGGACGGTACCTGCTGGCAGTGGGCCGGAACGAAGAGGCCACGCGCTTCTCCGGCATCAACACGCGCGCCGTGATCGCCGGCTCGTACGTGCTGGCGGGTGCCTTGACGGGGATCTCGGGCATCCTGTTCGCCTTCTACACCAATTCCGTGTCGCCCTCGAGCCACGGCAATTTCTACGAGCTCTACGGGATTGCGGCGGCGGTGCTGGGCGGGTGCAGTTTGCGTGGTGGCGAAGGCTCAATCATCGGCATCGTCATCGGCACGGCGTTGCTGCAGGTTTTGCAGAATCTGGTGAATCTGCTCGGGATTCCCAGTTCCCTCAACTTCGCCGTCATGGGCGCCGTGGTGCTCGTGGGGGTGCTCGCGGACCAGTGGTTTCAATCGCGACACACGACCAAGGTGGGATAGGACAGAAAACCCAGCCGACGTCGCCGCTCGAGACGCAACGTCGGATGCGGGGTGACCCGCGCTATCGCGACAAGGCACGGCGGACCGCCGGGCTGCCCGCGATGGCGGTCGGCCTGGTCGCGCCGGCTCGCAGCAGCACTTCGACCACTCCGGCGTAGTCGCCCGTCCGTGCGTGCCAGCCGTGCTCCGATCCATGGATGGTCCAGCCCAGCGGCGTGGCGTTGAAATCGGCGTCTGTCAATTCCAAGGCCGGCATGAAACGCACGATGACTTCCGCCATCTCGGCGTTGCCGTGAAACGCCGCCCAGTGGAGCGGTGTCGCGTGATGTTGCCCTCGCGCGTCCACCGGCCAGCCTGATTCGAGCATCAGGCGCACCGCGTCAGTCTGGTTGTTGCGCGCCGCGTGGGCCACCAGCTCGCGGTCTGAGGCGGAGAGGCGGGCTGCGACATTGCCGAGCGTCTCTCGCAACCGACGCACGCGCGCCTCATGGCCTGCCCAACACGCGTCGATCAACTCGAGATCCGGCGGCGTGCGCTCGGTCAGCAGGCCGAGCACCTCTCGGCGTCCGAACTTCCGCGCGACGTCGTGGGCGGACACATGAAATCCCAGTGTCCACTGGTAGATCGTCCCGCCGGCACGCCGGTTCGCCTTGGGGAAGAACACGTCATTGACGCGCGTCCTGATGCAGTCAGGATCCGCATCGAGATGGCGCCTGGTCACCTCGATGTCGCCCAGCGCGGCCGCCATCAGGATGTCAGTTCGGCAGCCACGCGACACGAGAAGACGGGCGACGTCCTGACGATCTCCCACCATGTACTGCGCCGGAGTAGACTCGTGATCGACATCCCTCGCGTCGATGTCCGCACCCTGATCGAGCAGGTAGATCGCGACGTCGGCGGTTCGTGCGAAGTGCAGCGGTGTCTGTCCGTCGCCGCCGCGCGCATGCACCACGGCCGGATCCCTGGTGACCAGGTCCTGCAGCACGTTGAGCATCCCGAGCCGGGCTGCTGCGTGGGCGTCGAGCGCCGCGCCGCGCTCGATCGCATAGGCCGCGACCTCAGGCGACGCGGAGTCCAGCAATCCGAACCCGCCCGCCCACCAGCGACTGCGGCCATTGATGTTGGCGCCTGCGTCGAGCAGGACGTCCAGCATCGCCCGGCTCCTGACATTCACGATGGGCGGCGAGTCGAACGGGCCGACGGGTTGGTCCAGCAGCGCCTTCAGGGCCGGGGCGCGCTCGAGAATCGCGCGAACACGTCCGGCATCATCGGCCTCGAAAGCCGCCGCGGCTTCTTCCACAAGCGAGGCCATCTCAGGCGGGTACTGGTGCATGCGTGATCCGGGGCTTTCCCGGAGAGTACCATCGCTCGCGTGACCCTGCGAGGGCCGGATCCCGGGTCGCGGGCATGAGCTGTAGGTGCCGCCTTCGGCGCATAGTGAGACGAGGAGGCAACCGGCATGACACGCGTGGTTGGGCGGATCGGCGGGCTGGTCGTCGTGGTGCTGGGACTGGCCGCGGGCGAGGCCGCGGCGCAGGGCCCGGTGGGGGCGCCATCGGGCGCGCCGGAGCGACGCCTGAGCATCGAGGGCGCCGCAGGGCTTCAGCTGTCCTACCGCGGCAGCATCCAATCGGTGGCGTTCGGGTTTGCGCCCACCCGCAACCTCACCCTGCTCGTCAGTGCGGAGCGGTCACACGTGCGGGACGAGATCGATCAGTATCCGGACGGGTACGGCTTTGAGCGCGGCGGGACCGAGGTGTTCGTCAGCGGCCAGGTGCGGTACGCGTTCTTCGTGAGGAAGCGCGTCTCTCCGTATGTCCTCGGCGGCGCGGGTCGCGGCATCTCCCGGCCGAACGTCAACGAATTCTTCCCGGACAAGCGCGAGCGGAACATCCACGTCCTCTACTGGGGTGGCGGCGTGCGCATTCCCGTACAGGCACGGCTCGACGCGTTCGTCGATGCGCGCATCATCATGGAGGCCGAAGCCAGGACCGACTACTTCGGTGTTCGCCTACCCGTGCGTGCCGGGCTCGCCTGGCGCTTCTAGAGCACTCTCTTGCATCCGGGCCGGCAGCGGCAGGCGATGCCGGCGACGCCATCCGTGTTGTAGTCGTAGCTCAGTTCCTCGCCGGCGGGGATGTCGCGCGACGCGAAGATCCAGATCTGCTGGCCGAAGATGTCCACATGACAGTTCGGCCGGCAGGAATGGTTGATGTAGCGCGCGATGTTCCCGCCGCGCGCTGCGTCGCGAGCCCAGCGCGCATTGATGTTGAACATCCAGATGCGGCCGCGCGGCAGGTAGCGCTGCTCGCGGCGCAGGCATTCCGCCGAATCGACGAGTTCCCCGCGGTACTGCCGAATCGGAGCCTTGCGGGGAATCGGCTCGAGCGCGAACACGCCCGATCCGGCAATCCTGGAGTGCTTTCGCGCGATGCGAGGCAGGTCTGACACGGCGCTATTCCACCACGACTGCGGTCGCGGCGGCTACGAACGAGGCCGCGCCTCCGCGAGTCAACGCTGACGGGTCGTCTTTCCGTTCCCCAGCTCGATGATCTCGACGGTCACGTCGCGCATGACGAGCTTGCTGAAGCCCAACCTCGCCGCTGCCGCCGGCGTGATGTCGAGCACCCGCCCGGCTTGCCTGGGGCCGCGGTCGTTGATGCGCAACTCGACGACCTTGCCGTTCTTCGCGTTGGTGACTCGCACCTTGGTGCCGAACGGAAGAGTCTTGTGGGCGGCCGTGAGCTTCGTCTGGTCGTAGATCTGGCCGCTGGCCGTGACTCGCCCATTGAGCGCTTCGGCGTACACGGCGGCCAGGCCCGATTCGGTGCTCTGTGGCACCGCCGGCGTCTGGGCGAAGGCGGCGGTCGAGAGGGAAAGTGCGAACGTGAGGGTCAACATCGCGATCCTGATCATTGGGTTCTCCTGAAACAACGGGTCGTGCAACTCATCCATCCGCGAGCGGAACCATCCTGGCGGCTCCTCAGCCTCAGCTGACCGGGCCTGCCCTACCGGCGCGCCAAGAGGTCGCGGATCTCGGTCAAGAGCACGGCTTCCTTGGACGGGGCCGGCGGCGCCGCGGGGGCCTCGGCCTGCTGCTTCCGAGTGGCGTTCATCCCTTTGATCACCATGAAGAGGGCGAAAGCCACGATGACGAAGTTGACGATGGCGTTGAGGAGCAGTCCATACGCCAGGGTGACCGCACCGGCCGCCTTGGCCGCCGCGAGCGACGCGTAGGGCCCGGCCGTGGCGCCGTCCTTGAGCAGCACGAACTTGTTCGAGAAGTCGACGCCGCCGAGCAGGAGGCCGATCGCGGGCATGAGCACGTCACCGACCGCGCTGGCCACGATGGCGCCAAATGCGGCGCCGATGATGATGCCCACAGCCATGTCGACGACGTTGCCGCGCATGGCAAATTCCTTGAATTCCTTGAACATGTCGGATCTCCTTGTAGGTACGGTTGGTCGGGTTAGAACTTGGCGGTGATGGCGGTGACGAAGGCGACGTCGTTCTTCTTGGTCGTCGCCGTCGGCGGCGTGTTCTTGAACGTGTCGAGCAGGTCGATCGAGAGCTGCAGGCGCTCCGAGATCTTCGTCGCGAGGCCGACTGAAATCGTGTACAGGCCGTCCGAGAAATCATCCACCTTCCACAGTCCCGTCGCGGCGTGCTTGAACGACGCGGTGGGCGTGAGCTGCACGGTCAGCTTCTCGCCTGCCGTGAGCGCCGCGTTGGTACGGAGATCCTGGCCCGGATTCTTCTCTGACACGAACCCGCCGCCCCCGTCCACGAAGAACTTGGTGGCGTCGGTGTCGACGACCTTGAAGCCCACGCCCCCCGTGGGCGCCACGAGGTAGTCGATTCGCTTGAACGTGTCCCGAAGGTAGTCGACCTGGCCGAAGACGAACGTCCGACCCGAGAGGGTGTGCTCGTCCCTGATGCCGAGCGACCCGCGGTTCAGGACAAGGGTCTCGCTCTGCTTGCCGCGGAGGTACAATCCGCTCAACTTCATGACATTGCGTGCTTTCGGCGTTCTCGTGACGTCGAAGGCGAGGTTGTAGTTCAGGGTGTCGCTGTTGCCACTCGTCACCGACACACCGCCGCCGGCCGTGCCAACCCAGTGCGGCGGTGGTGGCGCCGGGGCCGCGGGCGTCTGCGCGAGGGCAGCCGACGCGACACACGCGTACGCGATCACCACGGCAGTCGACGGGAGCGCGCGAGCAACGGTTCTTCTCAGCAAGATCTTCATCGGTCCTCCAGGATGGCCAGCCGGCGCTCCTCATGCGCATAGCGTCGGTCTCAGCCGTTCACCCGAGAAAGACCCTGGGCCTCCTCGAAAGTCACACGTGGCAGGACAGTATAATCGCGCCTCAGTGTAGCTCGGCCGCGCGGTCGCGATGTGACCTTCTGGCCCCCGTTGACGTCCAAGGAGGTGCGCGTGTGAGCTCGTTCGACCTGGAAGCCGACGACGCGCTCGTCGAGTTGACCCGGCACGGCTCGAAGAGCGACCCGCGGGCGTTCGAGGCGCTCGTCCGCCGGCACCAGGGATTTGTCGTGGCCAACTGCCGCGTCATCACCCGATCGGCGGTGGATGCCGAAGATCTGGCGCAAGAAGTCTTCGTCAAGGCCTACTTCGGCCTCCGGCGCTTCGAGGGCCGCGCCCAGTTCCGTACCTGGCTGCAGCGCATCAAGGTGAATCATTGCCTCAACCATCTGCGGAAGACCCGGGGAGCCATCATGGTCGAGGTCGACGAGGCCTCGGCCGAGAATCACCAGGCGCTGCAGACGGCGCCGATGGCGCACGTGGCGCTCGAAGCCGAGGCGGATCGCGATCGCCTCGTCACCGTTCTGGACACGATGTCGGATACGCTGCGTATTCCGCTGATGCTGCGAGATGGCGATGGGCTGTCCTATGAGGACATCGCCGATCACCTCGGGATCGGCCTGTCTGCCGTGAAGATGCGGATCAAGCGGGCCCGCGAGGAGTTCCGGCGGCGCTTTGCAGAGCCCCCGCCACGGCCCGCCGTGACGACGGGTGTCGGGCTGGAGGCGCCGTGACCGACGATCCCACGACGCCCCCGGATGAGTCTCCAGTCGACGACGTCGAGTTGGGCGCACCCGTGGAGGAACTCGGGAGCCTGACCTTGCGCCCCGATGACCAGTTCGGCCGTCGAGTACGCAGCCAGATCGAGCGGCGCGTCCTGGCCGGAGAGCTGCTCGACCTGGCGCGGACGGCGCCCATGCTGCTGTTCGAGCTCCTGCGGGCCCCGTTCGAGTTGCTCGGAGGCAAGCGTCGCAAGTAGCCGGAGACACGAGACACAACCATGCAGCAGCAACTCCTCCAGATTCTGGACGATCTTCAGCAGATCGTCCTCGGGGCGATTCCCCGTGTCCTGGTCGGCCTCACAGTGGCCCTGGCGCTCGTCGTCGCGGCCAAGCTCGTCGAGCGGTTGCTCCGCATGCTTCTGGTGCGCGTCCGATTCGACGCGCTGCTCCAGCAGGCCGGGGTGGACAAGCTGTTGCAGCGCGTGGGGATTCGCCAGTCTCTCAGCCACGTGCTCCCCCGGCTGGTCTACTTCCTGCTCCTCCTGCTGTTCGCGCAGACGGCGGCCGACGGGTTTGGCCTGATCGCGATCTCGGACGGCATCGCGGCGATGTTCGCGTACCTGCCCAACGTCGTCGCTGCGGTGCTGCTGGTCGTGGTCGGAACGTCGGTCAGTCAGTTCGCGGGCCGGACCGTCGCGCAGGCGGCCGAAGAGTCGGGCATCGAGTTCGCGCGCTCGCTCGGCACCGTCGTCTCCAGCCTCATCCTCTTCATCGTCGGCGTGATGGCGATCGGCCAACTGCGGTTCGACACCGACATGGTGCGCATCGTGACCGCCTGTGCCCTGTCAGGGCTGGCACTGGCCTTTGGCCTGTCGGTGGGGCTGGGGACGCGCGACATCACGCGCAACGTGCTGGCGGGTTTCTACGCGCGAAAGATCTTCACGCCGGGCGACAACCTGGAGATTCGCGGCCAACGCGGCATCCTCAGAGCCATCACGGCAACCCAGACGCTCATCGATCACGAGGCGGGTCTGGTCGTCGTGGCCAACAGCACGTTCCTCGACGAGACGATTCGGAGCTGACGCCAGCCTCACGAACCCATGCTCACTGCGGCGCCCGCGCGGTCGTGCCCATGGCGTCGCGAGGCTGCGCCGTTCACGCGTGGCCCGCCGCGTGCCCGTCATCTCCCACCCGTCCCAGACATCCCGCTGTCGTGCGCCGGCACGATCGGGCCGGCGGCGCCTCGAGGTGCCACCAGCCCCAGGTCACCAGCCTCCTGGCGATGCCGCTCAGGTCACCACAGGCGGCGCGCGATCGCCGGTGGGTTCGTCTATCAGGAGGTGCGTTCGGTGACCTCCCATGCACGTCCCCGTCTCCGCGCTCGGGAAGCTCGATCGACAGGGAGAGGCCGGCAGCAGCGGACAACCTCGCGAGGCTCGCACTGAGCTATGGCAACCGTGCGGGTCCTGACCGCCTGCGTGGTAGATTGCCTGCAGCCGTAAGCTCCTGGAGGTCGAGATGAGATCGCTCGTGACGATTGCGATGGCAGGTGTGTTCTGTGCGACTGCGCTCCTGGCGCAGCAGGCGCCAGCGGCGGTGCCACAACCGCGTCCGTTGCCTGGCGTGATGGCCGAAGTGCGCACCATCTACAACGGCATCAAGAACAACATCACGCGCGCTGCGGAACAGTTTCCGGAAGACAAGTACGGGTGGGGTCCGACCCCGGACGTTCGGACATGGGCTGGTCTTTATGGTCACATCATCGACGACAACAACGGCGCCTGCTTCCTGCTGGCGGGCGAGCCCGCGGCCCAGCCGCGTTTCGATGCTGGCGGCAAGCCCACCCCCGCCGCTGCCGGCTTGAAGAAGGCCGACATTGTCGCGAAGCTGCAGGAGTCGTTCGCCCGCTGCGACAAGGCGTTCGATGCCGTGACCGAGGCCAACATGGCCGAGCGCAACGGCACCTCGAACCGTTCCAAGTTCGGCGCGCTGTTCTACAACACCCAGCACATCAACGAGCACTACGGCAACATCGTCACCTACATGCGGCTTCAGGGCATGGTGCCGCCGTCGTCGGCACCCCGTGGCGGCGCGCCGGCCTTCTAGTGCCACGGCGGACTCCGCTCCGCCGGTGCGCGGCTAGTGCACAGCTGGTCTCAGCCGGACCAAAGCGAGCGCGCAAGCTGCAATCACGTCGTTCGTGAGGCTCATGATCGGTTCATATCGCAAAGCCGTGGACGCCGCCAAGACGCATCGAGACCTCCAGTTCACCGAATTCGCGGAGATCGAATAGACCAGGGGTACTGGGAGGCGCGTGTCCCCGTGGGCGTGGCGATCTTGCCCGCGTCAGGAGCCCATGCGTCCTGTCCCCGCGGTTCATGCGACACTCTCGGCTGACCGCGGTGTGGCTCGCGGCAGTAGCAGGGGGCCCAATGGCCGACAACGTCTGTCTCTTCTTGACACTCAACGGACAGGACATCCAGGGCGAGAGCAGCCACCAGTCGCTGGGACGCGAGGACTCGATCGAGTGCTTCCAGTTCAGCCACCAGGTCAAGACGCAGCGCG
Source organism: uncultured Acidobacteriota bacterium (assembly GCA_963738485.1). Lineage (GTDB taxonomy): Bacteria > Acidobacteriota > Vicinamibacteria > Vicinamibacterales > SCN-69-37 > CAVTWK01. The sequence goes on along the minus strand of CAVTWK010000001.1, from coordinate 963,222 downwards.
AGTCGGCGGTCGGGGCGGCGACCGGCAGGCGCCAACACGATCAGATCGTGGTGGTCAAGCGCATCGACAAGGCCTCCCCGCTGATTCTGCGGGGCCTGGTCCAGAACCAGGTGGCGTCCGGCGTGTTGAAGTTCTACCGGCCCAACCCGGCCGGCGACGGCACCACGGAGCAGTTCTTCACGATCGAGTTCAAGGAGGGGCGCGTCGCGGGCGTCAAGGAGTACGTCCTCGACACCCTGGATCCGCAGCTGGTCACCAGGCCGCCCCTCGAAGAAGTCTCGTTCACGTTCAGCAAGGTCTCGTGGACCTCCCTCGACGGCAGCGTGTCCTTCGAGGACTCGATCGGGCGCCCGTAGCGGCGCGCGTTCGGGGAGCCGCCTGCGGTTGCCCGTCTCACATGAAGGGGCAGAAGTGAGAAGGGCGCTGACGCAGCAGGCCTGCCGCCCGATGCGCGACATCGCCCGTGCCTGGCGTTCGGCTGTCTCTGGGAGGCGACGTTCGAGAACTGGATGGGCGAGTTCCTGCAGATGGCCGTCTTCATCCTGTTGATTCCTCACGCCTCCGCCAGGACGCCGTCGATCTGCGCCATCGCAGCCGTGAGACCCTCTTCCATCCCCATGCCGAGAAGCTTCTCGAGGGCTTCGATCGACGGGAACGTCGTCAGCGTCACCATTCGCGTGCCGCCGTCGTGGGGCTCGAAGGTGAACCGCATCCGCATCGTCGGCATGTCCGGCGCCGGTGCGCCGTCAGGCCCGAGGAAGCCGTCCGTCACCTCGAACACGCGCGGCGCGTTGACGATCTGGAATTCCCAGAAGCCGCGCGGCTGCTCGCCGCCCGGGCCCGTCATGTAGTACTCGGAGCGGCCGCCGACCTTGAAATCGTGCCGCTCGAAGGTGGCGGGCCACTGGGGTGGACCCCAGAAGCGCTCGAGCTGACGGGGGTCAGCGTAGGCGGCCCAGACCCTGGCGACGGGCGCGGCGAACTGGGCCACGACCCGCATCGTGAGCGCCGTGGTGTCCTTCTGAATCTCGACGACCGGCATGCATGCCTCCTTGTGGTGTTGACGTAGCCAGCAGTTCATCCAGCCCGGCGACGCGGACGCGCCAGCGCTCCTCGTACTCCGCGAGCAAGCGGGTGGCCTGACGCACGGCCGCTGGGCTGCCAGCCACGCGCTGCGCCCGACCGTCCCTCCGTTTGGTGACCAGCTGTGCGCGCTCGAGGACGGCGACGTGCTTCTGCACCGCGGCGAACGACATCTCGTAGCGCGCGGCCAGCTCGCTGACGGATGCCTCGGCATCCATCACGCGGGCCAGGATGTCCCGCCGCGTGGCGTCGGCCAGCGCCCCGAACAAGCGGTCGAGGGCCTCCGCTGCTGGCTGACTTACAACCATATGGTTGTATAATAGCACGCCAGTCGACGCGCCCCGAAAGAGGATGTCAGTGCACTCGATCGGATCTGCACGGTTCCGGATGACAAAACGTTCCGTCTCTGGTGGTCACGGGCGATGCCGCGACCTTCCTGGAGACCCATGCCCGATTCGACACCGTACGACATACGCAATTCGCCAATCGTCGTCGTGCCGATGTGTTCCGTTCTGCATAACAGGCACCCCAACCCAAACCGCTCCTTGTCGGTGCCGCCACCCGGCCCCAGACTGGCCGGCACCCGACCATCAGGCCCGAACGGGGCAGTACCACCTGCCTGGAGGCTGTTCTCATGCCGCGTGGTCGCGTCCGGAGGGAGCCCACCAGGACCCCGTCTTGCCGGAGACAGTCACCATGTCCAAACTGACACCCGCGTCTGCGTACATGTCACTGGTGATTCGCACCACTGGGGATCCGTCCACGATGGCTTTGCCCGTACGCACGCTCATTCGTGGCCTCGCGCCGGACGTCACGACCTCGGAGGTGATCGCGCTCCGTGATGTCACCAGGCAGGCAACGTCGGGCACCCAGTTCCTGGTCGCGCTCCTGGCGGCGTTCGCGAGCATCGCTCTGGTGCTGGCGGCCGTCGGCGTCTACGGGGTCATGAGCTACGTCGTGGCCGGCCGACGCCACGAGATCGGGATTCGCATGGCGCTCGGCGCCACGCCTCGCGACGTGCTGATTCGCGTCGTCGGGCAGGGCATGATCGTCGCGGGCGCGGGGCTGGTTGTCGGGCTCGGCATTGCGCGCGCGCTGTCGGGCCTGCTCGGTGGGGCGCTGTTTGGCGTCTCCCCCTCGGACCCAGCCACATTCCTGGTCGTTGCAGTGGTACTTGCGCTCGGCGCGCTGGCCGCTTGTCATGTGCCGGCTCGACGGGCCAGCCGGGTCGATCCGTTGGACGAGATACGCAGGCAATGACCGCATTGGCGCCTCCAGCGGGGCCGCCAAACGGTCACCCCTGGAGCAGCAGCTCAGCTGAGCTAGACTCGTCCGACGTTCAATGACCTCCACCGCCGGGCTCTTCGAGACAACCCGTATCTTCGCGCATCCTCCGGCTCGTGTCGTCGAGGCCTTTGCGCGTCCGGATCTTCTGGCATGGGCGCGGGAACCGCGCGCTCGGAGGTCTCGCGCCTTCACGGTCACCCGATCACCAGGAACACGCGGATGACCATCGACACCATGCCACCACCTCCTCCTTCCAGCTATCCACGTCGTATCGTGACGCTCGCCGCCGTCTGCACCGCCATGCTCCTCGGCGCGCTCGCGGGGTTGCGGGCCCAGGTGCCCGCGACGACCCCGCCGGCCGCCCAGGGTCAGGCCCCGACGCCCGCCGGTGCGCGTGGCGGCGGCCGCGGCGCGCAGGCTGAGCCGCAGGCGATTCGTCTCTGGGATGGCGCGGCGCCTGGGGCGCTGGGGGAAGACGAAGCCGACGCGCCGACGATGACGCTCTATCCGGCCGGGGGCCGGGGCGCCAGAACGGCGGTCGTCATCGCGCCAGGCGGGGCGTATGCCGCACTCTCGATGAACAACGAGGGCCGCCAGTGGGCCTACTGGTTCAACGCGCAAGGCGTCACCGCGTTCGTGCTGAGATACCGCCTCGGTCCGAAGTATCATCACCCGGTCCAGATCGGCGACGCGCAACGGGCCATCAGGCTCGCCCGATCGCGGGCCGCATCGCTCGGGTACGAGACGGATCGCATCGGCATGATGGGGTTCTCGGCCGGAGGACACCTCACCGCCACGACTGGCACCCGGTTCGACAGCGGCAGTCCGACGGCACCGGATCCGATCGACCGCGTGTCAAGCCGTCCGGACTTTCTGGTCCTCGCCTATCCGGTCATCTCGTTCCAGCCCGACATCGCCGGCGCGACGCCGCTCGCCGCTTATGCGAACTCCGGCCGCAACCTGCTCGGCGCCGATGCCGCACCCTCGCTCATGAAGGAACTGTCGGCGGAGTTGAACGTCACGGCGAACACGCCGCCGACGTTTCTCTTCCACACGTCGGCCGACACGCTCGTGCCGGTGGAGAACAGCGTCGCGTTCTACGCCGCCCTTCGCATGGCCAAGGTGCCGGCCGAAATGCACGTCTTCGAGCGCGGCGGGCATGGCGCCGGCATGGGCCTGACCGATCCGGCACTCAGTGCGTGGCCGACCTTGCTCATGAACTGGCTCCGCGCGCGCGGCCTGCTCACGGCCCCGACCGCGGGCCGGTAAGGGGCGGAGCTGCAGGCCGCTACGAACCCGTCCCCGACATCCCGCTGTCGTGCAGCGCGCCGCCATCGAGCACGGCGTCCTCGGCCTTGACGCCGCCAAACGGCAGGACGCGGCCGCCGTGTTCGGCCGCGAAACGGCGCGCGTCTGCTTCGAGCGCGAAACTCGCAATCGTGGGCCCCATCGAACCGTGGCGGCGGCTGCCGTACCACGAAGTACGCGGTGCGCGCATCCACCCAGTGGCCGCGAGGTTCCTCCCAGGTGGCCTTGCCCATGTCCTGCACGTAGAGCGCGCGGACCTCGCGAACCTGCTCCGGTTTGAGATACGTCCGGAACATCTCCACCAGGTCGCAGAAGTAGTCCGGTTCGTTGGCACGCGTGTAGTGCATCTGCGCTTTGGGACCGGGATAGTCACTGAGGAGCATCCCGTCGAGCGAACAGGCCGTGCCGCTGGTGACCTCGCGCGGGGGCGCGGCCGCCTCACCCCCGCTCCGCGCGCAGCCGATCGTGGCGAACGCCAGCACCGCCGCCGCCGTGACATGCAGGATCCGTCGCCTGGTCATCGCTGGAATCTCCATCCGGCCACGGCGAGCGGAGCCGCCATCCACGCGACCATCATAGCCACCATCAGCGAAGGCGACGACAACGCGTCGGGGAAGACCGTGGCGAGGCCGTTCTGCGTGCGGACCTCGTCGAGCGACACGATGTTGAGCACACGGAAGACGTCCGCCGGATTGAGCAGCAGCAGATACGGGACGATGTCGCCCGCCGACGCCGCCGCCCGAGAGCACCAGGCCTCCGAGGATCAACAGATCGAACACGAGCACGAAGAAGAGCCACAGCCCGATCGCCACGCCGGACGCGCCAGCCCGACTCGTCGCGAGCACCGAGACCATGACAGCCAGGCTGAGGAACGCGAGGCCGAGCAGGACCGAACTGGCCATGAAGGCGAGATACTGCAGGAACCCGCTGAGATCGAGGTCGGTGGCGAGCACGACCGCCACGAGTCCGAAGCCGGCGACGGTCGATGCCGTCAGCGCCGCGGCCAGGCCCGCAGTACTTGCCGATCAGCACCTCGGTGCGCGTGACCGGCATGGAGAGCAGCAGCCCGAGCGACCCGCGCTCGCGTTCGCCGACGATGGCGTCGAATCCCAGCATCAACGCGATGAGCGGGACCAGATAGATCACCAGGCTCACCAGGCTCGCGATCGTGAGTTCGATCGAGTGGAAGCCGACCGTCCCCTGCTGGGCCGTGCCGAAGTAGGCGATCACCAGGGCCAGCGCGGTGAAGGTCAGGGCCACGCCGATGACCCAGCGATTGCGCAGGCGATCGCGGAACTCCTTGGCGGCGACGATGCGGATCGGGGTGAGGTGCATGGTCGCCTGTCAGTCCGCCACGCCGAAGAACACGTCTTCGAGCGACGGTTCCCGCACGTCGAGGTCGAGGACATCGTCGCGCCGAGGAGCGAGGGCCGCCAGCACGGCCATCTTCGCCTCGCGCGGGCAGCGGACGCGGAGCGAGTCGCCCGCCGCCTCGACGTCGGTGACCGGCAAGCCGTCGAGCAGGGCGCGGATCGATGCGATCGAGCCAGGCCGGATCTGCAGATGGATGGCGAGGGGCAGGTCCACGTGGTCGCGCAGTTCCTGCACCGTGCCCGCCACCCGGACGCGGCCGGCGACCATGATGGCGAGACGATCGACGCGCTCCTGGATCTCGGCCAGGCTGTGCGACGAGAGCAGGACGGTGACGCCGTCGGCCTTGAGGTCGCGCAGCAGCGTGTAGAACGCGCGGACGGCCTCGGGGTCGAGGGCCGTCGTGGGCTCGTCGAGAAAGACCAGACGCGGCGATCCGAGCAGGGCCTGCGCCAGGCCGAGCCGCTGGCGCATGCCCTTGGAGTACTCGCCCACACGCCGACGTCCGGCGCCGCCAAGCCCCACGCGCTCGAGTGCCGACGAGCAGGCGCTCGCGGGTACGCCCTTCAGCGCCGCGAAGAACGCGAGCGTTTCGAGTCCGGTCAGGTTGTCGTAGAGCACGACCTGCTCGGGCAGGTACCCGATGCGGCGCCTGACCGCACGGGCGTCAGCGTCCGTCGATCGGCACGCCGTCGATGCGGATGTCGCCTGAGGTCGGACGCTCGAGTCCGAGCAGCATCCGGAAGAGCGTGCTCTTGCCCGCGCCGTTGTGGCCGAGCAGGCCGAAGATCACGCCGCGCTCGATGACGAGGTCCACCCCGTCCACGGCGCGCACGGGACCGTAGTGCCGCACGACGCCCCGGATCTCGATGGCCGGTCCGGCTGTCATTGGGGCCCTCGCGCGCCGGGGAAGGACCGGCCGCGCCAGGCCTGCCAGTCGGTGTGCCTCGGCCGCATCCGCGGATGGGGATCGACCACACTCGGCGCGCGGAGCAGCGGAAACTGCCGCGCGACGACGCGCAGCGCCTGGACCGCCGGACTGGCCAGCAGCACCTTCGTGACGGGATACTGCCACGACAGCCGATCGACGACGTCGGCCGCCTCCGAGGGCATGTCGCCGTGACCGTCGCCGTCGCGATCCCAGCCGACGTACTGGCTCCAGTAGTTGCCCTCGTTCTGCGCCCCAGACCTCGTCCTTCGCGCCGACGTACCGCACCGGCTCGCGGTTGAGGATGAAGTCGTTGCCCTCGACGTCGTTGCGGATCGACCCGGCCGACAGATGGACGCCGACCAGGTTGTCCACGATCAGGTTGCCGCGCAGGACGTTGTCCTGGGCGTCGTAGATGAAGAACCCGCGCGCGTTGCCGGCCACGATGTTGTCCTCGACGCGCGCGCGCTGGATGGTGCGCAGCATGATGCCGTGGTCCGAGTTGGCCCAGACGCGGTTGCGGCGCACGACCTGGTCGCGCACCTCCATCAGCGCGAGGCCGCCGCGGTTCATCCACACGTCGTTGTCCTCCCACACGTTGTAGTAGGAGTTCATGTAGTGGGTGCCGTACCGGCTGTGATGCAGGCGGTTGCCGCGGAACACGGCGTGATGCGAGACGTCCACGTAGATGGCGTCGCGGACGAAGCTGATGTTGTTGCCCACGATGCGCGCCCGCTGCGTGTTGTAGAGCTGGATGCCGTTGCCGCGCTGGGACGAGTCGAAGTCCCGCTTGCCGATGATCAGGTTGTTCTCGACCACCACGTCGTTGGCCTTCTCGATCCAGAGGCCGAACAGGTTGTAGACCAGATCGCACTGGCGGACGGACGTGCGCGTGGGCGCCGGGCTGGATGTAGATGCCGGCGTTCTGCTCGAGCAGGCTGGCCCCCGAGTCGCGCACGATGAACCCCTCGATCGTGACGCCGGCTGCGATGACCCGGATGGTGTCGCCCGCGAGGCTGCCGCTGATGGTGGGCCGTCCGAGGCCGCGCAGCGTGAGCGGCCTGTCGATCCGGAGGTTCTCGCGATAGTACGCCGCGGGCCACCTCGACGATGTCGCCGGGGGCCGCCCGCATGATGGCCTGCTGAATGGACCCGCCGGCCTCGACACGCCAGGTGGCTGCCAGCGCCGGCAACGCCGCCACGAGGACCAAGGCGACCGTGAGCGGCGCGATCGCGCCGCGATGACGTGTGCGGGTGCTCACAATGTCAGCAGGCCAAGCGCCTTCAGCAGCATCAGCGACGAGGCGCCGATGAGCAGGCTCTTGAATCCCACGTAGCTGAGCATATCCACCGCCGTCGCCACGCGGTAGTGCTGGCGCCACCACGGGCCATCCTTCACGAACCGGAGCGAGGCCATGCGCTCGCGCGCCTCCCACAGGCTGAGGACTAGCGCGGCGCCGATCACCGACGCCGGCGGGATCACGGCCGTCGATGGCGAGCACCAGCACGGCGAGGGCCGCCGCAGCCGCCGCGAGCGCGACAGCGTGCGCCCTCCATGACCGGCCTGGCGCCACCGGCCAGAGGTGATGACGGACTTCGGCGATCAGCCGGCGCGCCCACGACCAGTCCCGCCACGCCGGGACCACGCGGTCGGTCGGCATCGTCGGATCCGACGGTGCTCCGCGGGGATCGGGCGCCCCGGCCGCCGCGGCGGGCGCCGCGGCCGGCGGATCGACGACCGCGGTCAGCGGGATGAAGTAGCCGTTGGCCGCCGACTGGCGTCAGGGGAAGGCCGGCCTTCTCGCGGCGCCTGCGCTCCAGCGAAAGCGGCGGACAGCTGTGGGCGTCCGTGTAGAGCACCAGGCAGTCGAGGCAGAGCATGCACTCGCGCTGGTCGATGCGGCCGTCGCGATCGATCGCCTGCGACCCGCAACCCACCGCGCAGGCCGAGCAGCTGTTGCACGCCTGTCTTGCGCTCGAGCCCGAACCAGCGGAAGGTGGACGGCATCGCCAGCGCCGCGCCGAGCGGGACAGAGGTACTTGCAGAAGGGCCGCTCGGTCAAGATCGACAGTCCGAGCAGTCCGCCGAGCGAACAGCGTGAAGGGCCAGCTGCGGTTGAGCAGACCGACGAGGAACGTGGTCTTGAACGGCTCGATCTCGGCGAGCTTCTCGGCCAGCGGCATCGAGAAGAACGACACGAACGAGCAGCCCGGCGAAGACGCCGTACTTCACCCACTTCAGCCGGTGGTGCCACGCCTCGCGGCACCGTGAACTGCAAGCGCTTCAGGCCCACGAGCTGTGCCGACCTTGTGCAGCGCCTCGGACAGCGAGCCGAACGGGCACATCCAGCCGCAGAACACGCCGCGTCCCCACAGCAACACCGTGATGACGATGAACAGCCAGAACGAGGAAGACGAACGGCTCGGAGAGGAACAGCGCCCAGTTCCAATGGAAGAGCAGCGCGTGGAACCAGGTCAGCACCTGGGTGATGGACGGCTGGGCCATCAGGTAGAACCCGACGAAGCCGATGCTGACGGCCCACGCGGTGTACTTGATGCCGTTGACGGGCCACGTGTTCTTGCGCGTCGAGGCGCGCGTCAGTCGGTGCCGGAACGCGTAGGCCGCGACAACGACGGCCAGCAGCGTCACGAACAGGCCGATCTCGACGACGCGGGTCCGCCAGATGGTGACCCACGCCGCCTCCGGCACGGTGATCTGCGGCCGTCCGCCCTGGAGGTACTTCGCGCCGAGCCAGTACTCCGCATCGAAGCTCATGAACGTGCGTTGTCCCGTGGCCTGGTCGACCGTGTTCGCCAGGTACACGAGGCTCCAGGGTAGGCCGCGCTGAAGCTGCTGTTGCGGATGATGAAGATCGCCGACTCGGTGAACGTCGGCGCACCCGCTCGCGGCAATCTCGTAGAGGTTCAGGTAGTCGGTGTCGCGGAACGTGTACGTGTCGATGTCCTGCGCGATCTGGATGCGGTCGAAGATCCCCCCGCGGACGAAGCCCGATCCCTTGAACGACTCCCGGCCGGTGGCGGCCAGGAAGATCGCGTGTTCGTCTGGCTGAAGTCGATCCATCAGCCGCGACCAGGCCGCGTCGCCGAGCACGCTCCGGCCGACGGAGGGCGTATTCAGATAGCCGAAGTGGATGTCGATGAGCGGGTCGCGCGCGCGCGCCTCGCCCACGTCGGTCCCCCTGACGGTGAGCCTCCGGACGCTGCCCTCGGACACCAGACCGGCCCAGTCCTGCGGCGGGGCCGCCTCGGTGAATGCCGCCCTGGCGCGGGGTTCCACCTTCACGATGCCGACCTGGCGCGCCACCTGGAGTGCGCTGCGCATCATCACCTGGTTCTGCGCGATCACGGTCACCGTCGCGCCGCTGATGCCGTCGATGCCGAGCGTGCCGCCCCCCGCACGCGCACGGCCGATCTCCACCTTGGTCCCACGCCTTCAGGCCGATGAACTGATTCACGAATCGCGTGAGCTGCGGTTCGGGAATCCCGACCAGGAGAATCGGCTCGCTGTGCTTGAGAATCTTCGTTCCGACGATGGTGCCGCCCGTGTCCATCCCGATGAGCGTGACCACGGGCTTGCCCGAATAGGCCGGGATATCGACGATGTCGGTCGAGAGGAAGACGTAGCCGATCGTCTTGCGGCTGCCCACGGCCCCAGGGCCGTAGGCTTCGACATAGGACGGGCGCCCCATGCGCAGCGAGAAGGACTCGGCGCCAGGGCATCACCTCGCGGCAGGGGACGTAGGCTTGCAGAGGTCGGGATCCGTCGCCAGGGCCTTCGGCAGTTCGACGTCGTACGCGGACGTCTGCGCGAACAGCGGCGCTGGGGGCAGTGCGGAAGCCACGAGCAAGGCGAGAAGGAGTCGAACCATGGCGGATCGGGCGGTGAGCGACGCGAGGCGCGGTATCGCGCGTGGAGCCAGCCGGCAGGGGCGCGCGTGTGCGTGCCCCCGCCGGCTGGCCTCGACTAGCCCTCGACGAGCATGCGCATGCGCATCTCGAGGTGCAGAGCATGGCAGAAGTGCGTGCAGTAGCACCAGAAGACGCCGGGCTTGTCCGCCACGAACGTGACCGAGGCAGTCTGCTGCGGGTTGACGATGAAGTTGATGTTGTACTTCTCGATGGCGAAGCCGTGCGTCAGATCCTCGACCGTGTCGAGGTTGGTCAGGATCAGCGTCACTTCATCGCCCCGCTTTACGGTGAATGTCTGCAGCGTGAAGGCCGGGGCGACCGACGTCAGCTTCACGGTGACCTTGCGTCCAGCGCGCGTCACGCCGACGTCTTCCGACTTGACCGCATTCGGGAAGTCGTCGAGTTTGTACACCTGTTTGGGGGTCAGGAGCTCCCGCTTGAAGAAGATGAAGTCGTGCGGTTCCGGACGCACCGGGTGATCCGCGACGAGCACCATCTTCTCGCCCGAGATGTCCACGATCTGCTCGTTTTCCGGGTGCAGCGGGCCGGTCGGGAGGAAGCGGTCCTTGGAGAACTTGCACCCGACCGCCAGCCACTTGCCGTCGGCCGCCCGCGTTTCCGATTGCGAGGCGTTGATGTGCCCGGGCTGGTATTGCACGTCCAGCGGTCCACCACGTAGGTGGCCGTCTTGTCGCCCGCGTAGAACTTGATGGCTTTCTCGATGTTCCACTTCACGACCTGGCTGTCGAGGAAGAGCGTCGTGTAGCCGTTGCCTCGGCCGTCGAACGCGGTGTGGAGCGGCCCGAGGCCCACTTCGACTTCCGCCACGATGGCCCCATCGACCTTGGGCAGCTTGCCGTCGAACCAGTCGAGCACGCGGGCCAGGTCGATGACCGTCACCGTGGGGGAGAGCTTGCCGGCGCAGATGAAGTACTTCCCGTCCGGTGAGGCGTTGACGCCGTGCGGATTCTTGGGCACCGAGACGTAGGCGACCAGCGCGGTGGCCGGATCCCGATTGGCGGCCAGCGTCGCGTCGACGACCGGCACCTTCGAGTCGCCGTAGGTCTTCGTGCGTGCCGGCCTTGACCGCCGCTTCGATGCGCCCGATGTGGAAGAAGGCGCAGCGGTCGCGTTCGGCCGACATCATGTCGGCGAAGACCGCGCCCATCTCGGTGTTGTACTGGTTGGTCGCCGCCAGCTTGCCGTCGTACGACGTCGCCACCAGGTCGCAGTTGCCGTCGATGAGCGCCTGCCAGCGGACCTCCATCGTCTCGGCATCGACGCAGGTGAAGAGCGAGCGGTAGCTGCCTGGTGTCGGTCGCGTTCGCTCCGGTGTTGGGCAGCGGGATGCTGAACTCGGCGCCACAGAAGACGCGCGTCGTGTAGTTGATGGACGCGTCAACCGGGTCGGCCTTGTCCGGGAAGATCCCGTGGAAGCCCTGGACGTTGGGCAGCTCGGTGATCTTGTCGCACGTGAACGTATCGAGGCGGACGCGCGCAATCCGGGCGTTGATCTTGTCGTTCACCCAGCCGTAGCGACCGTCGTAGTTGCCGTTCTTGTAGGAGGCGTGCACGTGGTGCGTGTCGCCGACCGAAGTACCTGAGACTGCCGTCCGCCTTGGTGCCCATGATCGGCCTTCGACTCGTTGGTGATGCCCCAGCCCACCAGGGCGTCGGGCACGAAGCACGGGATGCGGTGAATCTCGCGGCCTGACGGCATGCCGAGCACACGGACGTCGCCCGTGTGACCGCCGCTCCAGAGTCCGTAGTACTCGTCGAGGGTCCCCGGTTTGGGGTGCTCGCTCGGGGCCGACGTTGGTGCCGAGGCCGACTCCTGGCGGCAGCCGGTCACCCCCAGGGCCAGACCCGCCCCAATCACACCCGCCGCCCCAAAGAACTGACGACGACTCGTGTTCTTCGCGGCGTCGTCGACTACCGAAGAATCCTTCTCGTGTTCGTGGTCGCTCATGACATTCGCCTCATCCAGGACGCAAGGGGGTCCCGCACCAGGGCCATCATGCAGCGGTGCCGCCTGCGACAATATGACGCAGGTCATAGGCGCCTTCCCCAGGCGGCGATACTCATCCGGGGAGGCTGTGGGGGGCTCGGCAGTGACAAGGAACCGTCGGTGCGACCGGGCGCGGCGCGGCATCCTGGGGATGGCCCTGGCGCTGTCCCTGTCGTGCACGCGCACGCCGGTCAGCCGGCCGGTGGTCGAATTGGGTGGGCCGACGATGGGGGCCGCCTGGTCGGTCAAAGTCGTCTCTGCCACCATCACGGAGCAGGACCGAAACAGCCTGCAGCAGGTCATCCAGGCGACCCTGGCCGGGATCGAACGACTGCTGTCCACCTGGGACCCCGCATCCGAACTCTCGCGGTTCAACGCCTCGACGTCGCTCGACCCCTTTGCGGTCGCTCCCGAGACCTTCGAGGCGTTCCGGTGGGCGGCCACGCTTTGGGCCGAGACCGGCGGCGCCATGGACCCGACCGTCGGGCCGCTCATCGACGCCTGGGGATTCGGCGCGGATCGCCCGGCGGCGCTGCCAGACGACGCGACGGTGGAGCGGCTGCGGGCGGACATCGGCATGCCCCTGGTCGAGCTCGATCCGGCTGGCGCCTGGGTCCGCAAGCATCGTCCCGGTGTCCGGTGCAACTTCTCGGCGTTCGTGCCGGGCTGGGCCGCGGACCGGATCGCGTCGCAGCTCGTGGCCCGGGGCTACACGGATTTCCTCGTGGACGTCGGCGGGGAACTCGTCGCGCGCGGACGGAATGCCGAGGGGAACGCGTGGCAGGTCGCTATCGAGCGGCCGCAGGTCGAAGGGCGGTCGGTCGCGCGCGTCGTGTCGCTCGAGAACGTGGCGATCTCGACGTCGGGGGACTACCGCAACTTCCGCGCGCTGGCCAGCGGCCGGCTGCCGCACATCCTCGATCCGCGCACGGGCCGTCCCGTCAAGCACACGTTGGCGTCGGTCGTCAGTCCTTGCGGCCGAAGCCGTACGCGCCGATGCGCTCTCGACCGCGCTGATGGTCATGGGACCGGACGACGCGATGGCCTTCGCGCGCGCGCGCGGCCTGGCGGTGCTGCTGCTGGTGCGGACCGCGGACGGCCAGTTCGAGGAGCGCCGGTCGCCGGCGTTCCCGGATGGGGCCCGGTGAGCCATCGGGCTTGGCCAGACGACCGTCTGGCGAAGAGTCCTGGACGTGCCCTCGCGGCGTAAGCGGCTGGCCGACCGCCTACTTGAACGCCTTCTGCACGAAGTCGGCGAGATTCTGCCGCCACAGCGGCCACACGTGGCCGACCTCGGGCGCTTCCTCCTCGGTGAACTGCACCTTCTTCGTGGTCAGCCACGTCTTGAACTGTCGGTTCACACCGACCAGGCTATCGGCGGTCCCGCAGCCGATGAACATGTACTTGATCCGCGCGTTGGCTCGTGCGTCGAGACCGGGGAAGTTCGTCTCGAAGTCCGCGGCGGTGAGTGCCGCGCCGCCGCCTCGTCCACCACGGCCGCCGGCCGCTGCAGCGGCCCCGGGCGCAGCAGTTGGGGGAGCGGGCGTCGGCGCCGGCGCGGGCGCAGCTGCGGCAGGCGGTGGTGTGGCCCGCGGCCACATGACGAATGCACCACTGAACGAACCGAGCCACGCGAACTTGTCGAGGTTGTTCAATCCCGTGTACAGCGCCTCGGCCCCGCCCATCGAGAGGCCGGCGATCGCCCGTTCCTCGCGGTTGGTGCTGACGTGATAGCTCTTCTGCACCTGCGGCATCACTTCGGTCAGGAGAATCTTCGCGTAGCCCGTCACGATGTCGGCCGAGGGTGCGGTGGGCCCGGCGCTCGTGCCGTAGCCGAGCGTCGTCACCACGACCATCGGCACGGCTTTGCCCTGGCTGATCAGGTTGTCGAGGATCACGTTGGCCGCCCCACCGTTCATCCAGCGCTCGGCATCGTCGCCGAGGCCGTGCAGCAGGTAGAGCACGGGATACGCCCTCGAGCGCTTCACGTCGTATCCGGCCGGCGTGTAGACGAAGAAGTCGCGCTCGTCATTGGCGATGGCCGAACGGAATCGATGGCGCGCGACGGTCCCGCGGGGCACGTTCGCTGACGGCAGCCACACGTCGGCGCCAGGCACGACGAACATGGATTGAAAACCGGTGAAGCTGGTCTGGACCTGCCGATTGTTCGGGTCGTTGATGGTCGTGCCATCCAGAACGAAGGAGTAGGTGTAGAGACCGGGGGTGAACGCGCTGGACTTCGCGCTCCAGACCCCCTGCTCATCCTTCTGCATCGGCAGCGTATTCCCGCCGACGCTCACCGCCACCTCTTTGGCGTTCGGCGCGCGCAGCCTGAAGGTCACGCTGCCGTCGGCGCCGACCTCCGGTGAGCGGACGACGGCCCCGCCGCGTCCGCCGCCTCGTCCGGCCGGTGCGGGCGCCGCGGCTGGGGCCTGCGCGCCGGCCGTGGCCGGCGGTGGCTGTTGCCACGCGTGAAATGACGGAGCCGCGAGCACGACGGCGAGCAGAACGATGAGCCAGGGACGTCTTGCCATACAGCCGCTCCTCTGAGGTGTGGGACGGCCAGTAGTATACCGAGCTGGTCGTCGCCCGCCCCACCTGTGCTATAACCTCGGTAACCGAGGGGTATGAGCCGACCGTCTGATCTCGTCCAGGGCACGCTCGACCTGCTGCTCCTCAAGATCATCGCGCTGGGGCCGCTGCACGGGTGGGCGATTGCCCAGCGCCTGAAGCAGGTGTCCGGCGACGTGCTGCAGGTGAGCGAAGGCTCGCTTTATCCCGCGCTCCACAAGCTCGAGCAGGAGGGCTGGCTGACCGCCACGTGGCAGGTCTCCGACACCGGTCGCCGTGCCAAGTACTACACGCTCTCGCGTGCGGGCCGGCAAGCACTCGATCGGGAAACTGCCGACTGGGTCCGACTCTCCGGAGCCATCTCACGAGTCGTGAAGCTGAAGGAGTTGTAGCGATGCGGCTGCGGCGCCTGCTTCTCACCCTGCGGCTTCGACTGCGATCGGTCTTTCGCCGCGCGCGCGTCGAGCAGGAACTCGACGACGAGATCCGCGACCACATCGACCGGCGCGTGGCGGCGGACGTCGCCCGCGGCGTGCCGCGCGAGCAGGCGCGCCGGGCCGCATTGCGCGCCTTCGGCGGCATCGAGCAGGCGAAGGAAGCCTGCCGGGACGAGCGGCGCGTGAACCTGATCGAACACGCGGTTCAGGATCTGCGCTTCGCAGCCCGTCACTTCGCGCGCGCGCCGATTGCCACGGCAACGATGATCGGGATCTTCGCGCTCGGCATCGGCTTCAGCGTTGCGCTGTTCCTGTTCGTCCAGGCGTTCACCGGCGGTCCTGTGCCGGGCATCGGGCGCCAGGAGGCGCTGGTCCGGATCCGCGGGATCGAGCAAGTCCAACCAGGTCGTGCGAACGGCAGGGAGTTCTCGTATCCCGAGTACCAGGAGTACGCCGCGCAGCGGTCGCTCTTCAGCGATGTCGCCGCGTGGACGTCGGCCGACATCGTCTTCGACGTCGGCACGCGCGAGGCCAATCCGCAGAGCGGCGCCGCGACCTACGTCACCGGCAGCTATTTCCAGGTCCTCGGTCTTCGCGCTGCACTCGGCACGCCTCTGCCGATCGACGGCAACGACGCCGACCCCGCACCGCCGCTGGTCGCCGTGATCAGCCACCTGCTGTGGGAACGACACTACGAGCGCTCGACCGACGTGATCGGCCGGACGATGAAGGTGAACGGCGTCGCGGTGACCATCGTCGGCGTCGCACCGCGCCGATTCGCGGGCGCGCGCACGGGCGGCTCGCAGATGCGCGTCTGGCTGCCGCTCAGCACGCGTCCGCAGGTGCAACGCACCACCCCGACGCTCGCCAGTTACGACGACGCCCGGTTCGGCCTCGCGGCGCGGCTGCAGCCGGGCGTGCGCGTCGATCAGACGGGACCGGCCGTCAAGGCGATCGCCGCACAGGCGATGCTGCAGACGACGTCGGGCACCGCCCTGTCGGCCGACGTCGTCCCGCTCCTCGCTGGCAACTATTTTCCGCCGTGTTGCGCTGATGAGGGGCCCTCGGCCGGCCCCAAGCTCGGCATGATCGCTCCGATCCTCGTCCTGCTGATCACGTGTACGAACGTCAGCGCGCTGCTCGCCGGTCTCGGCGTCGCGCGGCGGCGTGAGATCGCCGTGCGGCTTGCGCTCGGCGCCGGCAGGCGCCGCATCGTTCGACAGCTCGTCACTGAGGTCGTCGCGCTGGCGGTGGCGGCCGGCGCGCTGGGGTTGTTCGCAATCTGGGTGCTCCTGCGCCTCTTCGACGCGAACATGCCGGACTTGGCGATCGAAATCGACTGGCGTGGTATCTCGCTCACCTTCGGTCTCGCTCTCGTGGCCGCCCTGCTGTTCGGATTCTCGCCGGCGCTGCACGCCACGCGTCTGGCGTTGCAGGAGACGTTGAAGGACTCGGCCGGGGCTCCGGTGGCACGACGCCTGCGGCTCCAATCCTCGCTGGTGGTCGCGCAAATCGCCTTCACGCAGCCTGCGCTCCTGGCCATGGGCTCCTTGCTGCTGGAGATGCGCTCGGATCTGCGTGCACTGCCGGCCCAGCCCCACGCCGATCGCCTGGTCGAGCTGCATTTCAACGTCAATCCGCGGTACGGCGCCCTCGACGACGCGCGGGAGCGGACGCTGGGGCGCCTGCAGGAACGGCTCTCCGCCGTGCCGGGGGTCGAAGGCGTGGTGCGGCAGGAACTCTCCGATTCCTTTGACGTCACCGTCCACCCGGCCGACACCGCCGGCGGGCCGGAGCAGGCGCCTCCGCTGCAGGTCGAGGGGATTGCCGCGCCGAGCGGCTATTTCTCGCTCCTTGGCCTCTCGTTCGTGCGTGGCCGCGACTTCGAGGCCGCCGATCGCCTCCAGGACCGCGGTCAGCGCTCTGGAATCGATGAGCGCCATCCGCGCACCAGCGGCGAGGGCGCCATCGTCATCGGCAGCGATCTGGCACGGCGGCTCTGGGGCGGCGCCGATGCGATCGGCCGGCGCCTGGTTTCGGTGGGCCGCAATCTGCGCGACATCCGGACGTTCACCATCGTCGGCGTCGTGGACGATGCGACCACCGGCGCGCGAGACGACGAGCGGCACGGCGGAAGACACCCTGAGCTGCCGGGCACTCGACAAAATGCGGCGCGCATCTACATGCCCTGGGTGCACACGACCGGTCACCTGCTCGTCAGGACGCGGGGTCCGGCCGAGCCGCTGCTGCCTGCGATTCGCTCCGCGGCAGCCGACGCGGCACCGGCGCTGCCGATCGTGTCCGCGCGAACGATCGCGGCCGTCGAAGCGGCGGAGCGGCGGTCCGTGTTCAGCGCCATCTCCGCCGCGGGCGGAGCCGGCGCGATTGCGCTGCTGCTTTCGGCGATTGGGCTGTACACCGTCGTCGCGTTCGCGGTGGGACAGCGCGTCCGGGAGATCGGCATTCGCACGGCGTTCGGCGCCGAGCGTCGGCAGGTCATCGGATTGTTCGTGCGGCGCGGTCTGAGCCTCTCTCTCATCGGCCTGGTCATCGGCATTGCGCTCGGGATTGGTGGCGCCCGCGTGATCGCAGCGGCGAACGGGAGCGAGCCGCCGACGGGGCTTCTCGGCCTGTCAGCGCTCGTGGCGGTCTTCGTGATTGGTGTCGCGCTCGTTGCAAGCTGGATCCCCGCGCGCCGCGCGGCCCGCGTCGATCCGCTGGAGGCGCTGCGCGTGGAGTAGTGTGGGACGATCCCAGCCTCGCGATGGAACGCCGCGCGCCCTCGACACGATTTCAGGTTCAGGTTCCCGAGGGGCAACTGGCAGGGGAGCGCTGAGCACCGGCTAGCGTCCGCCGAGAAATGCCTTCACTGCGTCGGCCGCGTCGTGCGCGGCGGCCAACGCGTTCTCGTACGCGGGCGCGCCTGTGACATCCGTGTGGGCGAAGTACAGGCCGGGCTGAGACTGCGCGGCCGTGCGCAAGGTCCCGTCCGCCATTTGACCTGGGCGCGTGACGATCATCGGGTGGCCCCACCGGCTGAGTTCGACGCCCTGGATGTCGGTGGCGCGCAGGCCATGCGGGCCAAACCCGGCGAGCACCTCGCGACGGACCTCGCGTTCGATGTCGGCGTAGCTCGTCGCGAAGACCTCGGCGCGGCCAGCCGCGTAAGGATACGGCCGATAGACCGTCAGCACCGCATGAGTCGGGTGACGGCCCATCGCGAAATCCGCCAGAATCGCGTCCGAATACACCTTGCTCGTCGAGAGGTCCCTGGGCACCGCGACGTCGACGTCGACGCCATGGACCCGGGTGAGTTCGTAACCGGCGCGGAAGGCCGGCGACGCGAAAATCGACGTGACGGATCGGCGCAGCAGCACGTTGGCCACGACATAGCTGCGATAGGACAACGTCGCGATGGTCCTCCGTTGCGATTCGGGCAGCGACGGGACCAGCGTCGGCGCCAGGAACAGGGGCGCAGCGAACACGACCGATCGGGCCTGATAGCGGAAGAGCGCCCCGTCTTCCCACGTCGTCACTGCGAAGCGGTCGCCTTGCCGTTCGATGCGCAGCGTCCAGGCGCCGGTCCGAATGGCGCGCGGGTTGTCACGTCCGATGCGCTCACCAATCCGCCGCGCGATGAACGCGTTGCCGCCGGGATACACGAGGATGTCGCCGAACTCCGCGACGAAGAAGTTCAAGCCGTGATAGGCCGACGTCTCCGTCGCGTTCGTGCCGAACGCGCCCCAACAGTCGTACTCGATGGCTTCCCAGCCGAGGCGTGAGATGGGCCCCGCGACGCTGCCGTAGACCTCGCGCTGCAGCGCCGCGTCCTTCAGGAACGCCTTGAACGAGACGCGATCCAGCGTCTCGACCAGGCCCGGATCAGTGACGGGTACCGACGGGTAGTTGTCCGAGTCGAGTACGCCTTCGAAGAACCGGCGATTGCGCTGCGAATAGACCTCCACCTCGGGCACGACCCGGATCTGGCTGAACACGCAGTGGTTGGCGTCCCCGCTCAGGCGCCGCTGCAGACGCCGATTCCGGCTCAGGTCCTCGCCACGTTGGCGCAAGCCGAGCTCCTCGAGGAACTCGAAGCCGAGCTTCTCGCGGGGATCCTCCGAGTCCGGATCCGGATCGAGGATGTACGCGGCGCCGAGCGCGTAGTCGATGCCCTGCCACGACGCGCTCTTCGCGACGCCGCCGACGACGGCGTCGCGTTCGAGCAGCAGCACACGAGAGTTGCGAAGGCGGTAGGTGGTGACCAGGCCCGAGATGCCGCCGCCGACGACAATCGTGTCGTAGAGGTCAGGCTGCACCCGCGGTGTGCCCTGCGCCAGGACCGCGTCGGGACGCATGAGCAGGCGATGCGCGAGCTCGAAGTCATCGCCCGTGAACGCCGGTGTTGCTTGTGGCCAGGTCAACGAATCGGCGCCATGCCACAGGGGCGTGGCGCCGAGCACGGCGAGGCCAGACAGAAAATGGCGGCGGGAGAGACGCTCTGGCAGACCTCGGTCGATCATGGGACCTCCGCGAGAGACCAGCCAGTCGAGTATAGAGCAGCGCGTCGCCGCCTGGCGTGGGCCTACCGACACCCCTGGAAGGTCGCCACGGGCAGTGAACTGGGCACGACCGGCGGTATGAGCGGGCACAGGTGCGCGCGCGTCGCGCGGGGATCGAGCAAACCGTCGCGCACGAACGCGAGGAGGTCCGCGAAGTCCCCGGCAGAGAGCGAGATCGGTTTGCGGACCAGCGGATCCCGCGAGTCGAGCACCGGGTCGATCGGACCCGCTCGACGCGTGAGGTCGGCGTCCACACCCGCCGTCAGTGCGTTGTAGTGCCGCGCCGATTGGACGACATCCAGATGGTGTCTGATGGCATCGTCGAGCCGGGTGAACGCGCCGTTGTGGAAGAACGCGGGTCGGAGGGCGACGTTGCGGAGCGGCGCCGTGCGAAACGCGTAACGGTCCGCTGACTTGCCCGTGATCTGTTCCGCGCCGAAGTCCTCGTCGCCAGCGGGTCCGTCGAACAGGACGTTGCCGGTGCCCGCGCCGAACATCGGCGCGATTTGCGGCACGCCGAGCACGTGGTTTCGGAAGTCGCTGAACATCTCGTTCGACCGACCGCCCACCTCGTGGCACTTCGCGCAACCCGCCTCGCCGAAGAACAGCAGGGCGCCCCGTTTCTGGCCTCGCGTCATCGCCTCGCGCTCGCCTCGCGCGAACCGATCAATCGGGGCCGTGGCGAACGTCAGGGACATCTCGAACTCCGCGAGTGCCTGACCGATCATGGGAAAGGTGATCGCAAAGCCAGCCGGGCGGTGATCGTTGAAGACGGCCGCGAACCGCCACACGTATTCGTTGATCGCATTGAGCTTGGCGATGACGACGGCTCGGATCTCCTCGTTCAAGAACCCTGGATCGGGGAAGTCGGTGTCGTTGGTGTCCGTCGGCAGGCGCGTTCCCAGCCCGTCGTCGAACTGATAGAGGTGCGGAGCGTTTCGGAAGAACGGATTCTCCGGGGCGCCGCTGAACCCGGCCATCTCGACCAGTTCTGTGGACGGAATGAACGCCTGGGCGGACAGCAAGGTCGGGTAGTCGGGATCGTGGGCGCCGAACTTCAGCGCGTCGCCCTCTGGTGCCGGGAACCTGAATCCGCGCGCGTTGTCGAACGGGTCACCGGACTTCGCTAGGAACCGGCCGTTCCACATGAGCTTGGGGAAGAACGCGGTGTTGATCACGGGCGGCGCCCTCCGCTGGTTGCGTGGACCGAGTCGGTCCGGGCCGACTAGCCCGTTGTTCTGCACGCCGATGGCGATCGACTGCGAATCACCGAAGCCAAAGGCGGGTGAGTGGCAGCCGGCGCAGGAGTTGTCCTCGCGCAGCCCCAGCTGATTGTCGAAGAAGAGCAGTCGCCCCAGGTCGACCCGTGCGGGGTTGAGCGGGCGACCTAAACGCGCTTCGAGCGTCGCCTCGATAGCACCGGTGAAACCCTCGGCCCGAAGCACGGCGGCCAAGCGTCGGTCGAGGTCGACCGGACCGCGTTCCTGGTCCGATTCGGCGCCGTAGACGACCCCAGAGGACCGCACGTCGGCGGCCGTCCACGTCCCGGTGAGCGCGCCGGCGAAAACCAAGGTCGCTCCGATGATCAGGTTGTTCGTTCGCATATGA
The DNA here is from genome assembly GCA_963738485.1 of uncultured Acidobacteriota bacterium. GTDB lineage: Bacteria > Acidobacteriota > Vicinamibacteria > Vicinamibacterales > SCN-69-37 > CAVTWK01. Next base: position 942,132 of record CAVTWK010000001.1, on the reverse strand, counting down.
CACCTCATCTCCGTCCGTCGATGGCCGTGCGGTATCCTCAGGCAGAGTCCTCGTAGCTCCTCTGTGAGGTCACCGGTGGCCGAGAAGCTCCAAATCCTTCAGATGTTCGACTTCTACCGGAGCGCTTCGGAGGCGCAGCGGCGCGCGATCCTTCGTGCAGGCCGGCGCGTCGGCCTTCCGAAAGGCGCCTACTACTTTCGGGAGGGCAGCGCGTGCGGCAACGTCGCGCTCGTCGGGAGCGGACGCCTTCGTGTCTTCAAGCTCAACCCAGAGGGGCGTGAAGTGACCCTCTACCGCGCGGGCCCCGGTGAGACCTGCCTGCTCACGATCCATAGCGCCCTGACGAAGGCGCCCTATGCCGCCTCGGCGATTACCGAGACGCCGGTGGAAGCCGTCTTGCTTCCGGTCGAACTCTTCCGGGCGTGGGTGGACACCGTGCCGGCGGTTCGGAACTTCGCGTTGTCGACGATGGCCTGGCGCATGGTCGATCTGATGACGCTGGTCCAGGAGACGGTCTTCCGTCGGCTGGACCAGCGCCTGGCCGAGTACCTGCTGCGGAGGTTCGACGGCGAACCCGAGGGCACGAAGACCCTGACGTCCACCCACGCGGCAATCGCGTCCGACTTGGGCACGGCTCGAGAAGTGGTGAGCCGCCTCCTCGAGGAACTCGAGCGGGCCGGCGCCGTGGCGCTGAAACGTGGCCGGATTCACCTGGCCAGCGCCCAGGCTCTGCGTCGGCTGGCCGCCCAGTAGCCTCGACCGGCGCGGACGGACTCAGTCGCAGTACCTCGTCGCGACCGCCTGAGCGACCTTCAGCAGAAGGTCGCGCAACGGCCCAGGAGGCAACGCCTGAAGTTTGGCGATGTAGTCGGCGAGTGCCGAACAGAAGTTGGTCCGGTCGACGGTGGCCGGACTCGAGGCATACACCGTCACGGTGGCGCCGCTAGAGATCAGGCCAACACCGAGCAGACCAGAAATCGCCAGAGCCGACAGGAAACGTTGTGCCCTCTTCATGCGACCTCCTTGTGCCAACCAGGCAAACAGGCTGAGGTTACGACGCCTGGCCGGCCCGGTCAGTGACGGAAGTCACAGAGTCGAGGAAAGGCAACAGCCCTGGAACCGCTCTGGGCCAGACGGCCTGTTGTCCGCGCAGGCGAGTGCCGGGCTGGGACGCGAGGAGTGTGCGACAATCTCGGTCGCTGGATGGACGGTCGCACACCCTCAACACGCTTGCTGGTTCAGGTTCCCGAGGGACAACTCGTCGCGGAGCGCTGGAGCACCGGTCCCGGAAGGCCGGTCATCCTGCTGGTGCACGGCTATCCCGACAACCGACGGACGTGGGAGCCTCTCGCACGGTTGCTCTGCGATCAGTTCGACGTCGTCGCCTACGACGTGCGAGGCGCCGGCGAATCCTTCACGCCCACGTCACGGGCCGCCTATCAGCTGGACAGGTTGGCGGCGGACCTCATCGCGGTCATCGATGCCGTCAGCCCGACTCGGGCCGTGCATCTGGTCGGCCACGACTGGGGATCCGTCCAGGGCTGGGAGGTCGCGACGGACCCTTCGCAGAAGCCTCGGATTGCGTCCTTCACGTCCTGCTCCGGCCCCTGCTTCGATCACGTCGCGTACTGGCAGCGGGATCGGCTGCGCCACCCGACCTGGGAGCATTTGTCGGAGATCGGGGTGCAGGCCCTGAAGTCCTGGTATCTGTTCCTGTTTCGGCTGCCGGTCCTGCCCGAGGCACTGTGGCGCCTGTGGCTCGGCCCGCACTGGTCTCGCTTCATTCAGCGGACCGAAGGTATCGACGTCGCTCCCCACCCCACACGGACACAGGACGGCATCAACGGTCTTGGCCTGTACCGAGCCAATGGTTTTCGCCTCCGGCTGCCGCCCGCGTCCGCGCTACGCGCACTGCCCCGTGCAGCTCCTGGTCCCGACGCTGGATCGATATGTCAGCCCCGCGCTCGGCAGCGACCTCGCTCGCTGGGTCCGGCAGCTGACCCGGACGGAAATCGCCGGCGGGCACTGGGTCATCATCCAGCAGCCCGCCCTGGTCGCGCGGCACGTGCGGGCGTTCATCGCGTCGGTCGAGCCGTGAGGGGTCGCCCGCCGCTACTTCGCCCGGTACCCCTGCCAGACGTACACACCTACCTTGCCCGAACCGTCAACCGGGCCGTCGCCGTCGCGCCGTTGGCCGTGGCCGAGAGCGTCACGACGGTGTCCCGTCTGACGCTCGACGTCCTGACCGTGAACGTCGCGCGAGTCGCCCCTACCGGGATCACTACGTTGGCCGGTACGCTGGCCACGGCAGTGTCGCTGCTGGCCAGAGCCAGTGTGACGCCGGCCGCGCTCGAGACAGTCACCGTGGCCGTCGTGCTGCTGCCGCCACTCAGGACGCTCTTCGCCAGCGTCAATGACGCAGGCTGGGCCGGCGCCGGCGCCGGCGCGTTGGCGGTGATCGTGATCGGCGCCGAGGTCGAGGTGGCGCCCAGGTCGTCGGTTACGGTCAGACGAGCCGCGTAGCTGCCCGCAGCGTAGGTATGCGACGGATTGGTCGCAGTCGACGTACCGCCGTCGCCGAAGTCCCACACGTAGCTGGCGATCTTGCCGTCGGGGTCGACCGAGCCGAGCGCGCTGAAGGTGATCTTCAGCGGCGCCGTCCCGGTGCTCGCGCTGGCCGAGGCCCAGGCAATCGGCTGCTGGTTCGGAATCCCGCTCTGGGCATAGCGAAACACCGTCTGCGGCAACTCGCCGAGGACAAACACGACGCCATCGGTGCCCAGTCTCAAGCCGATCCCTCGCAGATGGGAAAAAGGAACTACCGAGGGGGCGGGCTCATTTGCGGACCAGAGCAGCGTGCCATCCGGCCCGTACTTGATCGTCATCGTGCTCGGAAGAGAGTAGCCTGCCCCTTGGTACTCGACGCGGGCGTCGCTCACGCCGGTGATGTAGACAGCGCGATCGAACCCCACGACCAAAGAGTACGGAATGTCATTGGGAGATGAGGAGCCACCCGGCAAGGGACCGTTAGTCCGCGACCACAGCAGTGCCCCGTTCGAGTCGAGCTTGATGGTCGACCAGTCGTAAACGCCGGCCTGCGAACATATCTGACCTGGAGCGCAGATCAGGGTGTTGACATAGCCAGTGACCAAGACGTCGCCAGCCGAGTCGACCGCGGCTTGCATCGCCGTTCCCGTCCCCGCGTAGGAACGGCGCCAAAGCTCACGGAAGGTGGCGTCATATTTGACAACCAAGAAGCCAAAGGCTGTCGTCGCGGTTGACCCGCTGCCGACAACGTAGATCTCGCCCCCAAGGCCCACGGCGACGCTGCTTGCCTCGGTGATGGCCGTGATGACATTCGACCCGACCAGGTTGCCCTCGGGATCGAATGCTGCCCCAAAAACGCCTCCGCTCCATAGACCCGTGACGATCACATTGCCGCTGGGTGCGAACGTCATCGAATCCGGCCAGTAGTCGACGTTGCCGAACAACCGAATCCATCGACGGAGCCCAGCCGGGCTGTATTTGATGACGACGGGGCTGGTGCCGGTAGGCTGACCCAGAATCCCCAGCACGTAGACGTTGCCTGCGATGTCGGTGATCGCGCGCAGCGCCTGGCTCGAAGTCGACAGGATGACATCCTGCCAAAGCAAGGTGCCCGCCGCGTCGTATTTCAGAACCACCAGGCCCAATGGGGCGTTCAGGGTGTCTACGATCATGCCCGTGACGATGACGTCGCCGGCCTCGTCGACGGCGACCCATGTGCTCTTACCGAGCGCGCCAGGCTTGCTGAAGCTACGCTGCCATTGCTGCACGCCCGACGGGCTGATCTTGGCGAGCGTCATCGTCGCCCCGGGCACCCAGCCTGCCACGTAGGCGTTGTTGCCGCGGTCCAGCGCGATCATGGCGCCCACAATGCCGGGCGTGCTGACAGTCCAATCCGGCGTTGGCAACAACTGCGCCCTTGCAGCCCAGGGGAAAACGGCGAGCATGGCTGCCAACAGCCACAGGGTCCTCAACAAGGTAGGAAAGCGATTCATCGCACATGCCTCTTGGTTGAACGCGCCCGGAGCCTGGATCGCGCTGGCTCACTTGCCCATCACGCGTGGCGAGAGAGCACCTGTACGCATGACCACGGTAAGTCACCATAGTGAGCATGGGTGCGGCGTGTCAGTGACCTTAGTCACGAACCGGAGCCCGCCCGTCAGGTTTCCTCGACCCAGCTTTCGGCCGAGGAGGCCCAACGTTCTGGCCTCACGCGGTCCTCCGGCCGACTAGTGTGCGGCCCGAGGATCAGGGGGTTCCGGCTGAGAACCGAGTGCCCACGCAGACCGCTGACGGAGCAGGCAGGCGCATTCTGAGATCGTCGTCGGTCAGGGGGTCATGGTCATCATCCAGCAGCCCGCCCTGGTCGCGCGGCACGTGCGGGCGTTCATCGCGTCGGTCGAGCCGTGAGGGGTCGCCCGCCGCTACTTCGCCCGGTACCCCTGCCACACGTTACTCGAGCGCCTGCGGATAGGTCTGCGTGATCACCTTGCCCTCGGTGTGCCCGGCGTTCCTCGCGAAGATGAACTGATAGTGATAGCCCTTTGCCTTGAGCGCGTCGGCGAAGCGGATGTTGGCGATGACCCAGTTGCGCAGACCCGAGGACGCGGACGTGGCGCCGTTGTCGTTCTGAGACACGTGCATCCAGATACGAATGGGTTTGACCGGGCTTTTGGCGATGAGGTGGTCGTGGTAGTCCCACGCCCCCTGCGGGTAGTCGGCATCCCGATGCTGGGCGACGAAGGTGCCCGAGTACATGAGCACCCGTCGGTACCACTCGGGGTGGAACCACGCCATGTTGAAGGCCGCCGATCCGCCCGAGCTCCCGCCGAGCGTCATGCGGCCCTCCGGATCCTTCGTCAGCCTGACGCCGTAGTTCTGCTCGACCTTCGGCAGCACCTCGGCCTCCACGAACTCCGCATAGGTCCCGGAGACCTTGTCGTACTCGAACCCCCGCTGGCTACCAGGGCCATCGCCGCCGCCGTTCGCGATCATCACCGCGATGATCGGCGGCAGCCGCTTCTCCGCGATCATGTTGTCGAGAATCGTCGGCAGCACGTTGTTGCGAGCACCGTAGGCGTCGCAGGAGACGATGAGCGGAGCCGCCGTGCCGGCGACGTACTGACTCGGGATGTAGACGGTCACGGTCCGCGTGGGCGAGGCGCCGCGGAGGCCGGTGTCCGGGTAGAACTTGCTGTCCACCGCGTTCATCGTGAACGTCTCGATGCGGCCCTTCGGCACGCTCTCCTTGACGGTGAGCTCAGCGGCTGGCGCGTAGTCAGGACCGATGAAGTAGTTGCCGTCGCCAGCGCCACGCGTCCAGGCCGGGTACGCCTCGACCTTCGCGATCTCGGCCACGTCGGCCTCGGTGAGCGGCGGACGGTTGCCTCGTCCCGGACCTGGCGCACCCGCGGGCGCTGCGGGCGTTTGCGTCGGCGCCTGGGTCGGCGGCGTCTGGGCGGTCTGAGCCATCACAAGGCCACCGGTCATGAACAGGCCGATCAGACCGGTACGGGCAGCGAGGGCGAGATTCAGCATGGGCGGGTCCTTTGCGCGCGTGGTTGCTGCGCGTCGATGTGAGTGTGGGCGGATTATCGCGCCATTGACCGCGCCTTGTCACGCGGCGCTGCCGCGCCAGCGCCGGGGAGGCGCCCGTGGAGCAACCCCTCGCCGTTGACCGCGTCTCCACGTTCGACGATGCTTGTGAGTCTCGTCGGCGATCGAGGGCCGGCGACCGTGAAGAGGTCCGTTGCATGAGCGAGTCTGCTGTGTCCGCTGCCGAGGCCGTCCGCCCGGTCGAAGCCATCCGCGCCGAGTTCCCCGCGCTTCGTCGTGAACACCGCGGTCACCCCGTGGCGTACTTCGACGGCCCCGGCGGCACGCAGGTGCCCACGGCGGTCGCCGACCGCATGCGCGACTACCTCCTCAACCACAACGCGAACACGCACTGGGCCTACCCGACGAGTGAAGAGACGGACGCGGCCATCGCCAGCGCCCGGGTGGCGCTCGCGGACTTCCTTGGCGCCTCGCCAGGCGAAATCGCCTTCGGCGCCAACATGACGACGCTGACGTTCCACGTGAGCCGGGCGCTTGCGCGTGACTGGCAGCCAGGCGACGAGGTGATCGTCACCGAACTCGACCACCACGCGAACGTCGATCCATGGCGGGCGGTGGCGCGCGAGCGGGGACTGACCATTCGCACCGTGCCGCTCGATACCGCGACCGGAGAGCTCGACTGGCCCGCCCTCGAACGGGCGTTCACGCCGCGGACGCGCCTGCTGGCCATCGGCGCCGCGTCCAACGCCCTCGGCACGATCAACGACGTGACCGCCGCCTCGCGCCTCGCGCACGAGGCCGGCGCACTCTGCTTCGTGGACGCCGTGCACTACGCGCCGCATGCGCCCGTTGACGTCCGCGCCATTGGGTGCGATCTGCTCGCCTGTTCGCCGTACAAGTTCTACGGCCCGCATCTCGGCACGTTGTACGTCCGCCAGGATCTGCTCGAGCGGCTCGATGTGCCCAAGGTCGAGCCCGCGGCCAACTACGCGCCGGATCGACTCGAAACCGGCACGCAGTCGCACGAAGCCATCGTGGGCGCCGCGGCGGCCGTCGATTTTCTGGCGTCGCTCGCGCCTGATGCGGGCAGCCGTCGTCACGCGCTTCATCGCACGATGACCGTGCTGCACGAGCGCGGACTGCGGCAGGTCACGCGCCTGTGGGACGCGTTGCGCGCGGTCCCGGGCGTGACGGTCTACGGTCCGCCGCCGACCCGGCCCCGCACGTCCACGCTCTCGCTCGTCATTGCCGGGACGAGCTCAACCGACGTCGCGCGCCACTGCGCCGAGCGCGGGCTGTTCGTGTCGAACGGCGACTTCTACGCGCTGACCATCGTCCGGCGCCTCGGCCACGTAGACGACGGGCTCGTGCGCATCGGCTGCGCCGCCTATACGTCGGACGACGAGGTCGAACGCGTCATCGCCGCGATCGCAGAACTGGCGGGCTGACTCACACAGCGGCCACTGACGCGGCCTACGCGCGTTGACGGACGTTTACGACCTGCTGGTCAGCGGATTGGTCCAGTGCAAGCGAGTGAAGCGCGCGAAATCCCGGTCGGTGGTGCACAGGGTCGCGCCATGCTCAATCGCAATCGCGGCGATCACGGCGTCCATCACGAGGGGCCCGCTGATCTGCCCGTCCCGCAGCAGTTCTCCGAGGATCTCCCAGTGCCGCTCGCCCGGCTCCAAAATGCCGGCCTGAGGCTGGGCCAACCACGACGCGACGAAGCCGGTGGCTTCCTCGATCGTCAACGGATGTTCGAAGACACGGGCATTGCTCGAGATCCGAAGGAACGCCCAAAGCGAGAGGAGCGGAAACCGGACAAGCTCGACGCCCGACAGCACCCGTTCCAGCCACGCGCGGCTCGCGTCGTGCTCAGCCGACCGCGGATTGTAGGCGTGGAGCAGGAGGTTGGCATCGACGAGCATCATCGGTGAAGGGGCCCCTCGATCTGATCGAGCAGGTCGCCGATGTTGTCCAGGCGCAGGCCTGGTGTGAGGCGTCCGAGATCCCTCGCCTGTTACCGTGAACGCGACTCGGCCCGGCGTGCTCGGCGCCGTCGCCAGTCCGCGCCGCAAGGTCTCGTTGACCACCTCTCGGAAGGCTCGGCCGGATCGCCGAGAGGCGGCCTTGAGCTTGGCCGCCACGTCTTCATCGAGCGTCAGCGTTGTGCGCACATCTTGATGTTAGTCATCAGGCATCATGATGTCAACCACTCGGGTCGCCCCGGTCGGTGCTCACCGCACGGGGCGCGGTCCCTCGCCGCCCGGGCCGTCTCCTCGGACGGGCTCCGGCATGCGGATCTGGTTCATCCACCGCACGGCCCAGTCCTGTGTGGCGCTGGTCAGGCGCGTGTAGTCCACCGGCTCGTACAGGGTGAGCCGGTCGGCGGCCGAGAAGAGGCCGTAGACCTGCTTCGCGCGCGTGACGGCCAGGCGCACATCGGCCGGGGTCGTCGCGCGATCCATCGTCGGTTCGACGATGAGCACCGATCGCGGCGCGATCGTCGCGATCAACTCGTCGAAGTCGTACGGCAGCCGACTCTCGTTCCCGATGTAGAAGCCGAGGCGGGGAATGCAGCGCGCGCTCGTCGCTGTATCGCGCGAGCCCGCCGGTGCCGCGGTCTATCGTATCGGTGCGCATCGGCGTGAAGCCGCTGATCGAGACCACACTCGTGATCCGCGAATCGAGCGCGGCCGCGTAGAGGCCAACCGTGCCGCCGATCGTGTAGCCGAACACCGAGATCCGTGCCGGGTCGATCGCCGCATCGGCCGAGAGCGCGTCCACTGCGCGCACGGTGTCTTCGACCATCCGTCCCATCAGCGACCAGTGCGGATGCCGCCTGTAGAACGGGGCGAACTCGCCCATCCGGCTGCCGAAGCCGGCCTGATCGAACGCGAGCACCGCGTAGCCGGCGTTGACGAGCGCGAGGATCGGATGCGGGTCCGATCGGTAGACCCACATGTAGCCGAGCGGGTAGCTGTAGCCGTGGAGCCAGATGACCGCGGGCAGCCGCGTGCCGGCCGGCGTGTTGTTCGGATAGTAGAGATGGCCGGTCACCCCGTAGCCGAAGTTGAGCGGCCGCATCGCCGCCAGGCTGCGTCCGGGCTCCACCCACCCGAACGAGGTGCCTCCACGTTGAATGACCCACGCCGGGACGTCCGGACGCAGCTGTCCCGGATTGGGGCCCGGAGCAACGCCGCGTCCGGCCGGGGGTCCAGCCGCGCCGCCAACCGGAGGCGCGCCCCCGCGCGCCGCACCGCCCGGTGCAGCCGGGGCTGGGCCGCCGCGTCCGCCACGCCCCCCAGCGGGAGCCACATAGAAGGCCGGCGCCTCGCCCAGCATCCCGTTGATGGCCGTGCGAATGCCGGCGGCCGTCTTCTCCCACGCGGCCGTCGTGGTGACAGCGCCCGGCGCCAGCGGGTCGATCGCGGCCCTGGCCGGTGCGCGCTTCACGTCGAGCTTCTCACCAGAGTCCCGGAGCCACTGCGCGTGACTCCACTCGAACATCAGCTTGTTGTCCCACGTCGCCGTGGAGCGCCCGAACTGGATGTCGAGCCAGTCGAGCGACGCCTCGACGTCGTTGGACCCGTGGAATCCCGGCACACGCAGCAGCCCGATGCGGTCGGGTTGCCGCAGCAGGCTGAACACCTTGCGCGCCGAGTAATAGACCTGCTCGTGGCTCCACGTGTTGGTGACTTCGTCGTTGAGCCCGTACTGGATCAGGATCGCGCGTGGGGCCACCAGTGCGACGATCAAGTTGCCGTCCACGGGCAGCCGGTCCTCCTTGCCGGAGAAGAACCGCAGGCGCGGATGAAACCAGATCGGGAAGCTGCGCGTGGTGGACTCGACGCCTTCACCCATTCCATATTCGCCACTGAGGCGCCAGGGCGTGACGCCGCCGACCCCGGTGCTGCCGGCCACGACGGCGGCGATGCGCTCGTCGAGCGCGGCCGCGATGAGAGCCATCTTGCCCGCACGTGAATACCCGGTGATGGCGATGCGCGCCCTGTCCACCTGCGGCACCGTGAGCAGGTGATCGACAACGGTCTGCATCGTGAAGGCGACCTGCGCCATCGAGGCGAAGTCGTAGGCGGGGTAGAGCTGGGCCACCGTGCCTGGCGCATCCACCGAGCCCGAGTAGGTGCACACGATGTAGCCGCGGCGGATGAGCGACGACGCCGCGCCGCCGATCATCACCGGGAATGGCCCGGTCCCCTGCGGAATCGTCAGCGTCACCGTCACGGTCGTCGTCTTGTCGGCCTGCGGCCCGTACGTGATCTCCACCACGCGCGTCGTGTAGCCGGTGCCGACGGTCTCGCTCTGCACCGTGGTGCGAAACGTCGTCGCCTTGGGCGGGACCGTGCCGATATCCCACTTCTCGAGCAGTTGGCGAATCTCGGCCCGACGCGCGGTCCAGTCCCCGGAGGTCTTCACGGTCCGGCCGCCCATGAACGTGAACGGATCGGGCAGAAAGTTGTTACGCGGCAGCTTGTCGAAGTCCGGTGGCAGCTCGCCGGTTCGCTGCTGCCACTCGTTGAACTGGGGCGCATTGGGCAGCGATTTCAGCATCCACTCGAGGTGGGCGCGTGGGTCCTGGTCGCTCATGGCGCGAAGCGGACTGGCCAGCGCTACGCACGCGAGGACCATGCCGAGCAGGCACAGGGGCAGCGTCGAGGCTCTCTTCATGGGCTCAGTCGCCTTCCGCGTTAGCCATTTGGGTGGGAGCCGGCATGATAGCGAGATCGCACGGGCGATGCCAGGAGGTTGCCGGCGCCCGGCCACACAGGCCCGACAGGACGGTCTATGCTCTGGCCGTGCACACCCCCCTGATGTGGTTGCCGCTCGGCTGCGCCGCGATCGGCCTCTCGACCCTTGCCGCGTCCTTTCTCGTTCAGGGCACCGCAGTCCCCGCGCAGGCCCCGCTCCGCACCAAGGTCGTGCTGATTGGCACCGGGACCCCGAACAACGATCCCGATCGGTCTGGCCCGGCCACGGCCATCGTCGTGGACGACCGCGCGTATCTTGTCGATGCGGGCCCCGGCGTCGTGCGGCGCGCGGGCGCCGCGGGCCTGGCGCACGGACTCGCGGCCCTGGCCGCGCCGCGGCTCGACAGGGTGTTCCTGACGCACCTGCACAGCGATCACACGCTCGGGTTGCCAGACCTGATGTTCTCGCCGTGGGTCCTGGGGCGAGCGACGCCCCTCGACGTCTACGGCCCTCCAGGCACTGCCGCGATGACCGGGCACCTGCAGGCGGCGTATCAGCAAGACATCGACATCCGTCTGACTGGCGGCGAACCGTCCAACAAGACTGGCTACGGCGCGCGGGCCCACGAGATCGCCGCGGGCGTCGTCTATCGCGACTCGCTCGTGACCATCCGGGCCATCGAGGTTCCGCACGGGAAATGGCCGCACGCGTTCGCGTACCGTTTCGATACGCCGGACCGCTCCGTCGTGATCTCGGGCGACACCAGTCCGAGTGACGCGCTCGCCCAGGCGTGCGACGGCTGCGACGTGCTCGTGCACGAGGTCATCCTGTCGAGCAACCTCGCGGGCCGACAGCCCGATTGGCACGCGTACCACTCCGCGTATCACACCTCGAGTCTGCAACTCGGGGAGGTAGCGGCCAAGGCGCGCCCGAAGCTGCTCGTGCTCTCTCACCAGATTCCCGCCGGCGTTGACGACGCGGAACTGTTGCGAGACATCCGGCAGCGGTTCTCCGGGGCGGTGGTGTCGGGCCGCGATCTCGGCGTGTACCAGCTGCCCTGCCGATACGCGCGGCCGGCCTGTGGCATACTCCGCCGTCGCGTTGCGTCGGCTGGTTGGGTACGCCTCCCCGTTCCACGCGCCAGAAGGATGCCGCTATGCCCGTGGTCGAGCCCGTCAAAGATCGTCAGACCGTCACGCCCGACGGCGAGCGCATCGCGCCCCGCATCGCCGGCCTTTCGATCCGTCGCCTTCCGTCGCTCGAAGACACGCGCGGGGATCTCGTCGAGGTGTTCCGGCCGTCCTGGGGGTTCCACCCTGACCCGCTGGTCTACGTCTACTACGTGACGCTGCGTCCGGGCTCGATCCGCGGCTGGGTGGTCCACCGCAAGCAGGACGACCGCATCTTCACCGCTGGCGGCGCGCTGCAGTGGGCGTTTTTCGACGACCGCGCGGATTCGCCGACGCGGGGGCTGCTCAACGTCCACACGTGGAGCGAGCGCAACCGCGTGCTGTTCACCATTCCTGTCGGCGTCTACCACGCCGTGAAGAACGTCGGCGTGACGGAAGCCCACTTCGTGAACATGCCCAATCAGCCGTACGACCACGCGGACCCGGACAAGTTCCGCCTGCCGCTCGAGAACGACCTGATCCCGTTCGCCTTCAAATCCGACACGCGGGGATGAGGCCGGCGGTCTCCGTCGTCTGCGCCACCTACAACAGCGCGGCGACGCTGCGCTGCGCCGTGGCCTCGGCGCTGGGCCAGACCTGCCAGGATCTGGAGGTCATCGTCGTCGGGGACGGCTGCACCGACGACTCCGAGGCGGTCGTCCGGGCACTCGGCGACGGTCGGGTCCGGTGGATCGCGCGTGCCGCGAATTCCGGCTCACAGGCCACGCCGAACCGCGAAGCGCTGGCCCTGGCCCGCGCGCCGCACGTGGCCTACCTGGGGCACGACGATCTCTGGCTGCCGTGGCATCTCGAGGCGCTGCTCGCGCGGCAGGCTGAGACGGGCGCGCCCCTGGTCCACACGTCCACGATCCTGATCGAACCCGGCGGCCCACGCCACCTGCTCGGCCCAGGCCCGCTGCCCCACCCACGGCAGTGGTTCGTGCCGCCGTCCACGTGGCTTCACACGCGTGCGCTCGCCGAACGCCTGCCGCTGTGGCGCGACCCGGACACCCTGCCGTGGCCGGTGGACCACGACATCCTCATCCAACTCCGTCACGCGCGCGTGCCGATCGCGCACCACGACGAGGTCACGGTCCTGAAGTTCGCGTCGCCGGCGTGGAGGCTCTATGCCCGCCGCGATGGCCATCCGCAGCCGGCGATCCTCGCGGAACTGCGGGCCGATCCGCAGGCGCTCCAGGCGCACCTGCTCGCCCAGCACCGCGAGTGGGTCGCGAATCGCCCGCCGCCGACGCGCGCCGAACGCGTCCGCCAGGCCCGCAACGCGATGCGCAACCGTGCGCTCGACTGGGGCGCCGGCGTCTGGCCCTTCTCGCGCCTGCTCGTGCGCGACTGGCAGCGCGTGCGCCGGAAGCTGCGCGGGACACGCGGACTTCTGCCCTGATCGGCCCGCTAGCAGCCCGTGGTGCAAGTCCGGCGTCGCACCGAGCCGGCTGATGCGCCCGGATGGCCAGGCGCGACGACCGAGAATACGGGGTGTATTTGAGGGAGGAGCAACGCCGCCAGGCGGGATGCAGCAGCCGGCGAATGCAGGCGGACTTGCACCACGTGCTGCTAGCGCACCTCGTAGACATACAGCACGGACGTGTCGTCTTCAGGCATGAAGTAGGCGCGCAGGCCGGTCGTGGCCGGTTCGATCCAGATCGGGTTGCGTGTCATCGCGAGCCCGCTCGACGTCCGCAGGGAGATCGGCACCTGGTGCAGCGGCCGGCCGTCGGCGAGGTCCACCAGATCCAGACCGCCGAGCCTCACGGGTGCCGCGTCAGGTGACGGGCGCAGGTCGCTGATGCCGCCGCACAGCATCGCGCCACGGCCAGCGTAGTGGCAGTCCTGATAATCCACGTAGTGCGACGGGTTCGGCCGAGCCATGGCCGACGGCGGCGTGGTCACGGGCGCGACGGTGCCATCGGGCGCCAGCGGCCACCGGTAGAAGCGACGCGAACCCCAACTGATTCCGTGCAGGGCACGGGCGTCGGGATCGAGCACGACGCCACCGATGTGATCCGCGAAGCGGAGCACGACGGTTGACGCCAGCGTCTGCGGCTCCACCTTGTAGACGATCGACCGGCTGTTCGGCCGGTACTCGGCCACGGGCACCCACAGCGACCGGCCGTCGAAGTCGATCCCGCCCGGGTGATACATCGTGGACTCGCCCAGGACCGTGGAGGCGAGCAGCGCGCCGGCGGTGCCTGGCCTGAGATCCACCTTGAAGAGATGGCCGATCCCCTCGCCGGCATCGCGGTCATAGCCGTCCAGTGCCTCCGCGAACCGCCTCGTCGGCACCGTAATCTGGACCGAGGACACGTAGAGCGTGTCGCCGATCTTCACCATGCCTTGCGGGTGATAGGTCGGGAAGCGCATCGGGATGCGGGCGAGGAGGGTCCACGCCGACTCGCGTGTGAGCGCGCGGACGCGAGTGCCCACGGCGGGATCCGCCGACTGTCCGGCCAACACCGCGCCCATCACCGTCACCGCGATGACCCTCATCATGCGGCACGGAGCATGACACGACCTGCACTTGACAAGCCCTGGCAGTGCCGTGTACTTTGCGTTATAAAGTATGCGCATCCTGCGGGCGACCCACCTGGGCATGTGCTTCGGCGTTCGGGACGCGATTGCGCTCGCGCTCGAACACGCCGACACCGGCCCGCTCACGATCCTGGGCGACCTGGTCCACAACCCCAGCGTGCTCACCATGCTCGCCGACCGCGGCGTGGTCGCGGTCCAGGACGTCGCGCAGGTGAAGACCGACACCGTCATGGTGACGGCGCACGGCACGTCCCAACGGGCGCTGGCGCGCACACGCGCCCTCGGGCTCACGGTGGTCGAGGCCACGTGCCCGCTCGTACACGTGGCACACCGCGCCGTCGCGGCCCTGGTGCGGGACGGGTATCACGTCGTGGTCGTGGGGCAGCGCGACCATGTCGAGGTACGCGGCCTCACCGGCGATCTCGACTGCTGCGACGTGGTCCTGACCGACGAGGACGTAGAAGCGCTCGACGAACATCCGCGCATCGGCATCGCCGCGCAGACCACGCAGTCGGTCGAGCACGTTCGCCGCATCGCCGCGCTCATACGACGCCGGTTCCCGGCCTCGGAGGTGCGGTTGATCGACACCGTCTGCAAGCCGACGAAAGATCGGCAGACGGCCGCCGTGGATCTGGCGCGGCAAGCCGATGTCGTCATCGTGGTGGGTGGTGCCGCCAGCAACAACACGCGAGAACTGGCGACGACGTGTGCCCGGCACTGTGCCCGCGTGCACCTCGTCCAGACGGATGCGGACGTGCGAACCGAATGGCTGCGCGACGCGGAGGTGGTCGGTCTCACCGCCGGCACGTCCACGCCCGACGAGGTCATCGATCGCGTCGAAGCGCGCATCCGCCAGATTGACGACGACCGCCCCAGGCGCACAGCCGCATGCGCCGTGACGACGAGCACACCGGTGGCCAGCGGAGTCAGCGGCGATCCGGCGCAGAACGCGCTCGCGCCCGGGCGAGCCGAGCCCGGCCGGGTGCCGCGCCCCGAGTTGCTGTAGTCTGGTGGCTTATGGCAGCTATGACAGGCACGATCAAGCGTCTCGTTTCGGACAAGGGTTTCGGGTTCATCGTCGCCGGCGACAACAAGGAGTACTTCTTCCATTCGTCGGCTTGCGCGTCCGAGCCGTTCGACTCCCTGCGCGAAGGCCAGGACGTCACGTTCGACGTCGGCCAGGGTCCCAAGGGGCCGCGCGCCGAGAACGTTCGCCTCGCGTAGCCCTGGCGCGGCGCGCATCCGTGCATCCGGCGACCCCGCCCGGCGGCCACTGCTGCGCGCCGTCGCCAGACCTGCTCGACTTCGCTTCTCCGTGGTAAGCGCTCCGCGAGCCGTCGGCGTCATCAGCCCAGGACCGCCGCGCGGCCCGACCCTCAGGAGGACCCATGGAACGCAAGACCGCTCATGATTTCGACCAGGACCTGCTCATCCTGTTCGACGCCTACGTCCACGGCGCGCTCGACCGGCGTGGATTTCTGGACAAGGCCGCCAAATACGCCGTCGGTGGCGTGACCGCGGTGATGCTGCTCGACCAGCTCAGCCCGAAGTTCCTGCAGGCCCAGGTCGTCAAACCGGAAGACGCGCGCATCAAGGTGCAGTACGTCGAGTACGACTCGCCGGCCGGCTACGGCAAGATGCGGGGCTATTTGGCGCAGCCGGCCAAGGCGGTCGGCCGCCTGCCCGGCGTCCTCGTCATCCACGAGAACCGTGGTTTGAACCCGCACATCGAGGACATCGCCCGGCGCCTGGCGCTGGACAACTTCGTGGCGTTCGCGCCGGACGCCCTGTTCCCGCTCGGCGGTTATCCGGGCGACGAAGAGAAGGCCCGTGAGGTCTTCCCGAAGCTCGATCAGGCCAAGACGCGCGAGGACTTCGTGACCGCGACCGACCTGGCTCAAGGCGCGCCCCGAGACCAACGGCAAGGTTGGCGCGGTGGGCTTCTGCTACGGCGGCGGCATGGTCAACTTCCTGGCGACGCGCCTGCCCGACCTGGCCGCCGGCGTCGCTTTCTACGGCAGCTCGCCCAACGCGGCGGACGTGCCGAAGATCAAGGCTGCGCTCGTGATTCAGTCAGCCGAGACCGACGAACGCATCAACGCGAGCTGGCCGGCCTTCGAGGCCGCGCTGAAGGCGGCCAACGTGCCGCACGAGCGCCACCTCTATCCCGGCACGCAACACGGCTTCAACAACGACACGACCCCGCGCTTCGACGCTGCGGCGGCGAAGCTGGCGTGGGAGCGCACGGTCGCGCACTTCAACAAGCACCTGCGGTAGAGACGCTATACTCGGCGCATGGCTGGCCGGCAGACGACAACTCGGGCGCGGCGCCTCCCCCGAAGGGCGCCGCGTCCGAGCGCCTCGCGTCGGCTCGCCGAGTCCGAGGCCCTCTTCAACGACTTCGTCGCCCTGACTCCCTATCGATTCCAGCCGTTCACGCGATCGTTCGATTCCTTCGACGAGTACCATCGCTGGCGCCGTGCCCAGACCAATCCCTGGTACCGATAACCGCGTCCTGCGCGTCTGCCGGCTGCTCAACAAGGCGCGGGTGCGCTATCTGATCGCCGGTGGCGTCGCCGCCAACCTTCACGGCTCGGTCCGGGCCACCAAGGACGTCGATATCCTGGTTCCGAAAGACGAGCGCAACATGGCCAGGCTCCTGGACGCGCTCGGGAACCTTCCATGGGGTGTGGCCGCGGAACTCGACGCCGCGGAAGTCGCGGCCAAGCCGATCACCATCGTCGGTGATGATCCCCGGGTGGACATTCTCACGATCGCCTGGACCGTGAAGTTCGCCGACGCCTGGCCGAATCGTGTGGTGCGCAGAATCGGGGGCGTGCGCGTGCCATTCCTCTCGCTGGAGGATCTCACCAGGTCGAAGAAGACGGGACGTGCGGCAGACCAAGCCGACCTCGAGGTGCTGGCTGGACTCGTTCGGAAGCCGCGGCGCTGACCAGTTCCCTTTCAACGATCGACACTCACGAGCCCGTCCCGCCTACGCCTGTGGCGCCGCGTAGTGCGTACGCACCCAGGCCTCGAACTGGTCGCACATCGCGGCCTCGCCGTGGCGCGTGTCGGCCAGGAGGTCATCGCCGTGGACGATGCGGATGTGCGCATCGAGTGATGCCGGCGCGTCGTCTGGATACTGCCGCGCCGCTGCGGCCCGCATCGACGCCTCGGCGTGCGCACGGGCCTCGTCCGCGGTGGCGTTGCAATCGGCGGCCAGATGCCGCGCCGAGAATCCTTCGCCTGTGAGGCTGCGGAGCATGCTGTTGTGGTCGAGGCTGTTGCCCGGCTCCCAGTAGTGCACCGAGAGCGCGGGCCCGATCGCCGGGTTGTCCGTCAGGTAGCCGAATGTCTCGAGGAAGTGCGCGCGCGTCTGCGCGACCGCCATGTAGGCCAGCAGGTACCCCTGATACGACGCCGCCGATTCCTGGTTGAGCAGATGTGGGATCGCCAGGATAGGTCGGGGACTCTCGATGCCGAGCACACGCACTTCCGTCTCTCGCGCCAGCGCGAGCACGCGCTTCGGAGTGAGGTCGTCGTCGGCCATCTGATACAGCGCCGATTCGAAGTACGGGACCACGGCAATCGAGCGGGCGTCGAACGCGCGCATCGGCTGGCTGCTGGCGATGCGGTCGAGGATGAGCGACGCGGGGATCGGCTGACCATCGGCGGTCGCGGCGTAGCGCATCATCCAGTCGGGATCCGAGAGGAGCTGATCGCAGAACATCGACTGCGTTTCCGCATAGGCCATCGACGTCGGGGCGTATTCCTGTGAGAAGCAGGGCGAGTTCTGAACCACGTTCGCGAAGTGCGCGGCGTGGCCGCCTTCGTGAAAGAGCGTGTTGATGGCCCGGAGACCGCTCCCGACCTGATCGGGCTTCGCCTCCGCCGTGAAGTTGATCGCGGCCGGCACCCAGCGACCGGTTTCCGTGATCCAGCTCGGCACGGGGCTGTGACAGAAGCCGTTCTGATGCTTGCCCTTCCGCTCCAGGAGGTCGAGCTGCATCGTCGCGCCCCTGAACTGGATGCCGAGCCGGCGAAAGCTGTCGATCCAGCGGCGCAGGGCCAGGCCGAAGGGCATGTAGGCGTCGAGCCGCCGGATGACATCGCCCGAGGCATGGAAGCGCACGCTCCACGGCGCGGTCGCCGCCTCGCCGTAGCGGGCGCGAAGGTCGGCGAGGGCGCGTGCGTTGGCCGCGTCGGTCTGGCGAAGGAACTCGTCGAGCAGGTGCAGCAACGCCGGGGTCTGCATGCGCTCGTTCTTCTGCAGCTTCAGGTCGAAGTAGTTGTCGTAGCCGAGGGCGCGGGCGAAGCGATTGCGGAGGCGGATCAGATCGAGGAACCCGTGGTCGAGCACCCACCGTTCGATCTCGCGGAAGGCCTCGAACGAACTCCTGCGCCCCTCTTCGACCCGATTGGTCGCGATGTTGGTCGCGAGCATCGGCAGGGAGGCGATCTCCCACTCGCCCTGCTCGTTCAGGTGGCGAACGGTGTGCGCGCGCTTCTGCTCGAAGAGCGCGGATTCGGCGTCCACGATCTCGCGCATGAGCGAGCGGCCGCTGGGGCTGTCGATGATGTTGGCCTCGAAGAGCGCGAGCCATCCGGTGAGGCCGTGCCGCAGGGCGTCACGTTCGGGGCTCGGAGGGGCGGCCTCGCACCGACGCCAGTTCGTCGCGGGTCCTCGTCAGCTTGGCCGGATCGCCGATGAACTCCTTGTAGGCGCTCTCCGCGCGCACGAAGGCGGCCTGGTCGTCGCTCGTGGCCATGTAGGTCGTCCAGAACAGATCCTCCTTGGCCTTGTGCACGCCGACGTAGGCGTGGTTCAGGTAGTCAAAGTACTCGCGCGCGCTCGACATGGGGACGATCCTATCGCGAGCGCTGCCGTCGCTTGCCACGAAGGCCCGGAGAGCACGCGCCCTCCAGGCCTTCGTGAGACGTGTGGTCGTGTTTCGGGCGCGAGGCCCGCTGGTCAGAACTGGAATCGGACCTGGAACTGGACGGTTCTCCCGGCGTTCGACCCGTTGACCGCACCAAACCCCGCCGTGCGCGGGATGTCGCGGCCCGCCAGGAGATCGCCGGTGACCGGGTTGTAGACCAGGTTGGTTGCCTGACTCGCCTGATTCTGGGCGAGATTCGCGAAGTTGATCGTCGTGTTCCGTCCCGTGAAGATCGTCGTGCCGAACGCGTTGAAGACGTCGGCGCGCAACTGGATTTGACGGTTGCCCGGAAGCCGGATGTTCCGCGCGACCGCGAAGTCCATGATGCGGTTCGCGCATCCGGTCAGGTAGTTGTTGCTCGACTCGAGCCCCAGGCTGTTCTGAGCCGGGCCCGCCACGGCGTCCACGTTGAACTGTCGGGTCGGGTCGCTGCTGCAGCCGTCACCGGGATCGCCGGCGAGCACCACGCGCGCGCCGTAATTGGGCGAGCCCGTGAGGTTCACGTTGCCGAGCCCGGTGTAGCTGAAGCCGAGCGAGTACGGACTGCCCGTATCGGCCGTCAGCACGCCCGAGAGCTGCCAGTCGTTGATCACCAGGCCGAGGATCTTCGCCGCGGTGCTGCTCTGGTGGAGGTCCGGAAGGTCCCACACGAAATTTCCCTTGATGATGTGGCGGGGGCCGCGGCTATCGGCCAGCAGGGCCTGGGCCTGGTCCTGATCCGCGCGGATGCTCCAGTTGCCGTTCACGTCGTGCTGCAGACGCGGCGCCACGCTGGCGGTCTGCGACAGCGTGATGGTGTTGTTCAGGCCGAACGACACGCCGTTTCTGAAGCGGCGGTTGAACGACAGCTGCAACGAGTGGAACGAGTTGAAGCCGTACGGGATCGTGTAGTTGATGGCGCCAAAGCCACGGTACGGCCGCAGGAAGTTCGTGACGAGCGCCGTGGCGCCGGGCGTCTGGCTCGTCGCCAGCGTCGGGTTCTGGTTCCCCGGCGCGTACGCCGTGCCGAAGTCCGGCGCGTTGATGTCCACCGACTGCAGCTGGTTCCAGGCGTGCTGGCCGACATACGAGACGTCGAGCGACGAGGCCCACGGCAGCACCATCTGCAGCCCGACGTTCCACTGGCCCGACGTGGGCAGCGGGGATTCGAGCTGGAAGACGTTCAGCGCCGAGGGCGCAGACAGCGCCAGACCGCCGCTCAGTTCCTGGAGCGTGCCGTTGTTGACCGTCGCCGCGGTTGACCCCGGGGGGTTGTTGACCTGTCCGAAGATCGTGTTGCCGTCCGGGCGGTTGAAGAAGAGCCCGTAGCCACCGCGGATGACGAACTCCTGGTTGCCGGAGATGTCGTACGCCGCGCCGAGCCGGGGGGCATAGCCCATCGTGGGCCAGTTGTAGTTGGTCTTGGGGACGGGACCTTCGCCGGCCCGGTAGATGCCGTTGGTGACCGTCCCGATGCCTGGGACGAGCTGGCCCACCAGCGCGCTGCTCCCCGCGCCGAGGATCTGTCCGGTCACTGGGCTCTGCGCCCGGAGGTTCTGGCCCTGACACGACGCCGTGCCCGCCACGCCGCCTGGCGCGCACGCCGGCCGGTAGAGCTGCGGCGCATTGCTGAGGCTCCAGTCTTCGGGAATGAAGTTGGACGCCAGGCCGTAGCTCTCGTACTGCGGCTGCTGGTGCACGAAGCGGATGCCGTAGTCGAGCGTCAGCCTCGCGGACACCTTCCAGTTGTCCTGCAGGTAGAAATCGACGTTCCGGTACTTGTAGCCGCCCTCGAGGAAACGTGACTGCTGGCCGTACGAGCTGAAGATTCCCAGCGCCGCGTTCGAGAACCCGAACGTCGAGTCGAGCGGGTTGTTGCTGTCGTTGGCGAAGCTGACGGCGCCGTTGTACGGCGTGGCGGCGCCGACACCGGCCGTTTGCGGCTTCCAGCTCTTCTGGAAGTAGAAGCCGGCCTTGGCCGTGTGCCGTCCGGCGATCTTCGTCAGGCTCACCGTCACGTCGTGCGTCTGGTTCGTGTTCAGGCAGCAGCCGTAGTCGCGCATGTTCGGCGGGGCGTTGGCGATCCGGTTGCCCCAGGTGAAGTTCGGCAGCATGTAGCTGCGGCCGTTCTGAAACCACGGCGGCGCGTCGGCCGTCAGCCGATCGAACGAGTAGAACTGAGGGTCGATGATGCCGGCGTCAGGAAAGAGCATCGGGAACCCGCCAAGTCCGACGTTGTTCTTGTTGCTCTTCTCCGTCATCGTCGGGGTGCCGATGTAGTTGTTGAACATGCCCCACGTCGCCTCGAGGAAGGTCGAGGAGTTCAGGTTGTAGTTGACGCTCGCCGAGGTCTGGTAGATGTGTGGTTGCGTCTCGACCGCGTCGTTGTAGCCGTTGATCAGGTTGCCACCCTGGCTGAACGCCTGATTGGCCTGATTGGGCAGACGCGAGGCGTTCTGCTCGACCAGCTTCCAACTGACCCGCAGCGTCTGCGAGACCTGATAGTCCAGCCGCACGGTGTCCTGCATCTGATGCGACGCGACCGCCGCCGCCGAGTTGATGAAGTTGTAGCTGTTGGTCGTCGCGTAGCCCTCGCTCGAATTGGGCAGCGGCCACAGATTGAGCACGTTCAAGCCGATGTTATTGAGGTTGGCCGCGGGGATCTTCCCAACGACCCCACCGTCCGCAAAGCAGCCGCGGCTGTCGCTGGCCGTGCACGGGAGCCCGGTGGACGCGTTGCGGATCAGGTTATAGACGTTGCCGTTGTTGTCGCGCGACTGCGAGAAATCACCCGCCCGCTCCAGCTCCGTCGGCACTCGGAACCGGTTGATGCTGCCGCTGCCGGTCCGCGGCCGCCATTCCTGACTGAAGAAGAAGAAGATCTTGTTGCTGCCGCCTGGCTTTCCGACAGGACCGCCGACCGAATAGCCCCAGTCCCGCTGCTTGTCCACGGCGAGGGCGACGCCGTTGCGCTTGTTGACCCAGCTGTTGGCGTTCCACTTGGAATTGCGCTCGACGTCATAGAGCGAGCCGCGAAAGCGGTTGGTGCCGCTCTTGGTGACCGCGGACACCTGCAGGCCACTCGACCGGCCGTACTCGGCCTGATAGCCGGACGTCAGCACCTTGACCTCGCCAATCGCTTCCACGTTCAGCTGCAGGCCCGTGCCGTTGTTGCCGGTATCGACCAGGTTGACCGAATCGACCAGGATGTTGTTCTGGCCGCCACCGCCGATCCGGTTCGTGCCGCTCACGCCGGGCGCGAAGGTCGCGAGACTGGTGAAGCTGCGATTCGCGATCGGAAGGTTCTGCACCGCGTCGGTCGTGATGGTGAACGACCGCTCGCCGCTGTTCGCCTGAATGACCGGCGCCTCACCCTTGACCACCACTTCTTCGCTGACGCCCCCGACTTCGATGCCCAGCTGGCCCAGCGCGACGCGGTCGCCAGGCGACACGGTCACACCTGAGCGCTTCAAGGTCTTGAACCCGGTGATCGTGACTTCGAGCGTATAGGTGTCCGCCGCCACGTTCGCAAACACGAAGTCGCCGCTGGCACTGGTAACAGCCGGCGCCGATTTCGTGGCTTTGGTTTCGCTAATCAGTACGGCCGTGGCGCCCGGAATGGCGGCGCCCTGTTGGTCTCGGACCGAGCCCGCCACGGTTCCGGTCGTGAGCTGCGCGGAGACAGGCGCGGCGATCGCCAAGACGGCAGTCAGTGAAAGTATCAGCCGAAGAACACGCGTGGAGACCATTGTTCCCTCCTCAGGGCCGACCGGGAGCCATCGAACTCGTCGCCGGCGCTGGCCCACAGGAGGCCGGAGCCGTGGTATCGCGAATTGAGATGGACCCGATTCACGCTGATTATGAAACCGGGTCCAGAAGGAGGTCAAGGGCTGTTCCCGCCTCCGCCGACAATCGCGAGCAGTTCGACCTCGAAGATCAGTGCCGCGCCGCCGGGAATGGAGGGACGGCCTTCGTCGCCATAGGCGAGGCTCGACGGACAGACCAGCCGGGCCTTGCCGCCCACCTTCATGCGCTGCAGGCCCTCGGTCCAGCACCCGATGACTTCGCCCAGCGGAAACTCGGCCGGTTCGTTGCGCTTGTAGGAGCTGTCGAACTCGGTCCCGTTGATCAGTGTCCCGCGGTAGTGCACGCGGACGACGTCGCTGGCCTTCGGGGAGGGGCCCGTGCCGGGCGACACTTCGCGGTACACGAGACCGGAGTCGGTCCTGACGGCGCCTAGCTGAACGGCCGCCTTGGTCAGGTACGCGACTCCGGCCGCCTTCTCGCGTACGGCGACGCGTTCGCCCCGCGCGGCGGCGAACGGCTCGATCTTCGGCCTCCAGGCATCGACCTCGATGACGGGCTTGCCGCGGGACGCGTCAGTCAGCGCGCGCTTGACGATCTCGAGCTCGGCCGCGCTGAGATCGAACTGGCCGAGCGAGCGCTGCATCAGGACTCCGAGCGCGTAGATGATCTTCTGGTCGTCGGTCAGGGGCTTTGCCGTGGCCACGGCCACCTTGGGCACCGGAGTCGGCTTGCGCGTCGCTGGAGTCTGGGGCGTCGTCGCGGGCGCCACGGGCTTGGCGGTCGGGACCGGTGCCTTCGCCGTTTGCGCCGGACTTGGCGGTTTCGCGGCCGGGGTCTGTACCAGCGCCACGGCGGGGGTCAGGGCGAGAAGCAGGGCGAGTCGGAGCATTCGCTCAGAGTAGCATCGCGGTGACATGCCCTCCCGCTTCCACTCCCGCGACGAGGCGGCGCTGCCGGCCGTTGCCGCGCTCGTCGGCCTGCTCGTGCTGCCGCTCATGGGCCAGCAGGGGGCGCCGGCTGTCACCTGTGACGCGCCCACGACCTTCGCGGACACGCTGACGCCTCGACGCGTGTTGCACGTGGCGGCCGAGGCGACAGACGAGGGTGACGGGTCGGTGAGTCGGCCCTTCGCCACGCTCGAGGCGGCTGCGCGGGCCGCGACGCCGGGCACCGCGATTCGCCTCGCCCCTGGCCGGCATCGACCCAATCGATCGGTCGATGGGCTCCGTGGCACCGCATCGGCGCCGATCTGGATTGGCGGCGAGCCGGGCGCCTCCCCCAGGCCGGTGATCGAAGGGGGCGAGCAGGGGATGGGGCTCCAGCGGGCCGCGTATGTCGTGCTGCACGACCTCGAGGTCCGCGGTGCGTCCCAGAACGGAATCAACCTCGACGATGGGAGCGAGGTGGGGCGCGCCGACGCGTCACATCACGTCGCGCTGCTCCGGCTGTACGTGCACGACGTGGGGGACACTGGCAACCAGGACTGCGTCAAGCTGTCGGGCGTGAGCGACGTCTTCGTCTACGACTCGCGGTTCGAGCGATGCGGCGGCCAGTCGGGGTCGGGCATCGACCAGGTGGGCGTGCATCGCAGCGTGATCGCGCGCAACACGTTCGCGTCGCTCCGCGGCAACGCCGTGCAGGCCAAGGGCGGATCCACGGATATCGACATTCGTCAGAACCGGATGCGCGACGCCGGGGTGCGCGCGGTCAACCTCGGCGGGTCAACGGGCTTCACGTTCTTTCGTCCGCGGCTGTCGCCCACCGCGCCCAATGCCGAAGCGCGGCGCGTGCGCGTCTTCAACAATGTCATCGTTGGCGGCAGTGACCTCAGCACGCCGTTTGCCTTCGTCGGCTGCGTGGACTGCCTGGTGGCGCACAACCTCGTCTCGGGCGCGCCTCGATGGCTCGTGCGCATCCTGCAGGAAACGGTCTCCCGGGATGGCGTCGTGTTCGAGCCGACCAGCCGCGGACGCGTGGTCAACAACGTCTTCGCCTTCAACGCTGCGGCACTCGGTACCGCGGTGAACGTCGGCGCCAACACGGCGGCGGAGACCTTCCTCTTTGCCAACAATCACTGGCTCGCCGCCGACGACCCGGCGCGATCGCGCCCGGCGCTCCCCGTCATCGAGCGCGGGATCATCGTCGGGCCGCCAACGGGCTACGCCGGGTTGCTGACTCCCGACGCGACCCAGGCCTCACTCGCTCCGGGCTCGCCCGAAGCCGGGGCGGCCGTCCTGCTGCCGGAGATCGCGGGGACGTTGACGGGCGCGTGTCGCGGCGACGTGCATTCGATAGGGCCACTCGACGTCACTCGTCCCCGAACGGTTGAGCCTCGACGCTCAGATTCGACACATTGATGGACATGGACTCGACGAAGCACCTTCGGCGATCTGCGATGTGGGCGCTGTGCCTGGGACTCGTCCTGCTCCCGCGCGCCGCCGCGGCGCAGGGGACCGGTGCGACGCCGCGCATCTCGATTGGCGCTGGCGCCGGCGTGGCCTTCCCGTTTCACGGCGATTTCGACTTCACGCCATGGGCCTGGGACGCCGACGTGCGAGTCGCACTGTCGCCGCACGTCCTGTTCGAAGCGGCGGTCGGCGAATGGCGGCACTCCGAGATGCATCAGCCGGCAGGGCCTTTCTGCTCCCGGCGGTGTGATTGGCCGCTTCGAACAGACGACGACCCGGGTGCAACGGAGCATTCAGGCCAACATCCTGGTCACCGGTGCGCGAGGCCGCATTCGTGTCAGCGCCGGCGGGGGTGGCGGGCTGTTGGTTCACGAGCGGCGCACGCGGCAGGTGTCCGAGGACTGCTCGCCGACTGTGCCGTGCGGACCCTTCGAATCGACGTTCTCGAACGCCAGCGGCGCGGCGCAGGGCGTAGGTGGCGTCGAGGTCGAGCTCGCTCGCAGGCTGGCGCTGTTCGGCCGCGTCCGATTCGTCGTCCCCTTCAGCGACCCTGGCGGTGCCGACCTGCGCGTCACGACGGGCCTGCGGTGGGCCTTCGGCCGCTGAGCCGCTGGTCCGTTTCCCTGCTAGCATGCGACCCGATGAGCGGTCGCGCACGTGTCCTCGCCGCCGGTCTTGCCTGTGCCGTGCTGCTGTTCGCTGCGCGGCCGGAGACGCAGACGCAGGGGACGCTGCCAGGCAGCGATCAGCGCCACCGCGTGATCGTCTCCACCGACATCGGCGGCACCGATCCCGACGACTTCCAGTCGATGGCGCACGTCCTCGTCTACGCAGACATGTTCGACCTGGAGGGCTTGATCGCGTCCCCGTACGGCGCGGGCCGTCGTCAGCACATCCTCGAGGCGATCGATCGGTATGCGACCGACTACCCGAATCTGAAGACCCATTCCGCACGCTACCCGTCGCCAGACGCGCTGCGGGCGATCACGAAGCAGGGCGCCCTCGACTCGGCGCCAGCCGCGGGGTTCGCTCGCGCGACCGAAGGCTCGGAGTGGATCGTCCGCAGCGCGCGCAGGAACGACCCGCGCCCGCTCTGGGTGCTCGTGTGGGGCGGGATCGACGACCTGGCCCAGGCGCTGCACGACGCGCCAGACATCCTGCCGAAGCTTCGCGTCTACTTCATCGGCGGCCCGAACAAGATGTGGAGCGTCGATGCCTACGACTACATCGAGCAGCATCATCCGACGCTGTGGATGATCGAGGCCAACGCGACGTATCGCGGCTGGTTCACGGGCGGGAACCAGGCGGGGGAATGGGGTAACGCGGCGTTCGTGGCCGCACACGTCCGTGGGCGAGGCGCGCTCGGCGACTGGTTCGCCAGCTTCCTGACGGGCACGATCAAGATGGGCGATAGTCCCTCTGTCGGCTATCTGCTGCACGGCACGCCGAACGATCCTGCGCGACCGGGGTGGGGCGGATCGTTTGCCCGCCTCTGGGACGGTCGCAAGACCGTGTTCGATCGCCTCACGACCGAATCCGACACCGCCGAAGCCTTCGGCGTCGTCGAGTTCGCGCTGCCCGTGTCGAGCGGCATGACCCGCACGCACACGGCACGAATGCTCATCGATGGCCGCATTCCAGCCGTCGGTACGAACGACGGACGTGTGCTGCGGTTCCGCTTCTCGCCGCGCGACGCCAAGGTGTGGCCGTATGTGATCCAGAGCGACTTCCCGGCGCTCGACCGCGCCTCGGGCCGGTTCACCGCCGTGCCCCCGCCGCGCGAGCGGACGAGCCGGCCTTCATCGGTCCATCCCACCTGGTGGATCGATGACCCCGACCCGGCCGTGGCCGAGGGCGTCCATCCGGGCGCCAAGACGGTGAACCGTTGGCGCGAGGACTTCCTTCGCGACTTCGCGGCGCGCCTGCGACGGTGTCAGGTGCCGGCGAACACCGGCACACAGTAGTTCGGCATTCTTTTCAGGACTTCACCACGGAGATACACGGAGCTGAGCCGCGCGCGGTGGAACGGAGGCAGGTGCGGGCGCGAGACGTGAACGGGTGGGTCGTGCGGCCGTTCATGTCCAGACGGAACGAACCTTGACCGCCTGCAACTCCGCTCCGCGGTGAATCGCGTCCCCTCGCATTCCTCCGTGTCTCCGCGGTGAATCCGGTCCCTCGAACTCCTCTGGTATCTCCGCGGTGAACTCGCAGAGCGGCAGGGGATGAAGTGCGCGCGAGGCTCGCTATGATGGTGAGATGCCCGGCTGGCGCCTCGAGCACTCCTACGCGGACCTGCCCGCGCTGTTCCACACGCGCGTGGTGCCGACGCCGGTGAGCCATCCCGAGTTCGTGCTCTTCAACCGGCCCCTGGCCGTTTCGCTCGGCCTCGACGCGGAGGGGCTCGACTCGCCGGACGGGGCCGCGATCTTCGCGGGGAACGCGCTGCCAGACGGTGCGCACCCGCTGGCCCAGGCGTACGCCGGCCACCAGTTCGGCCACTTCACCACGCTCGGCGATGGGCGCGCGATCCTGCTCGGCGAGCAGATCACGCCGCGATGGGCACCGCGTGGACATCCAGTTGAAGGGCGCGGGCCCGACGCCGTACTCGCGCCGCGGCGACGGGCGCGCGGCGCTCGCGCCCATGCTTCGCGAGTTCGTCATCAGCGAGGCGATGCATGCGCTCGGCATTCCGACGACGCGCAGCCTCGCCGTGGTCTCGACCGGCGAACCGGTCTACCGTGAGCGTGTGTTGGCGGGGGCGGTGCTGACACGCGTGGCGGCCAGTCATCTGCGCGTCGGCACCTTCGAATGGGCGGCGGCGCATCGGGACGAGGCGGCGCTTCGTGCCCTGGCCGACTACACCGCGCACCGGCACTATGCTGAGGTCGCCGGATCGCCCAATCCGTACGTGGCGCTGTTCGAGGCCATCGTGGAGCGGCAGGCCGCGCTCATCGCGCGGTGGCAGCTCGTGGGGTTCATCCACGGCGTCATGAACACGGACAACATGTCCCTGGCCGGTGAAACGATCGA
The DNA here is from genome assembly GCA_963738485.1 of uncultured Acidobacteriota bacterium. Taxonomy (GTDB): domain Bacteria; phylum Acidobacteriota; class Vicinamibacteria; order Vicinamibacterales; family SCN-69-37; genus CAVTWK01. Next base: position 913,938 of record CAVTWK010000001.1, on the reverse strand, counting down.
CTACGGTCCCTGCGCGTTCATGGACGCGTACGACCCGGCGACGGTCTTCAGCTCCATCGACGCGCAGGGCCGCTACAGCTACGGCAACCAGCCGGCGATCGCGCAATGGAACCTGACGCGGCTCGCCGAGGCGATGCTGCCGCTGTTCGATCCGGACCAGTCACGGGCCGTCGAACTGGCTCGAGCAGCGCTCGAGCGGTTCGCCGAACGCGTCGAGCACCACTGGCTGGCCGGCATGCGCGCCAAGCTGGGTCTCGGCGGTGAGGAGGCAGACGACGCCGCACTCATCGAGGCCCTGCTGACCTGGATGGAGGAGGCGAGCGCCGATTTCACGGAGACCTTCCGCCAGCTCAGCGCCGCGGGCGCAACGGAGACGCCGCCGCATCGGGATGCGGCGTTCTGGCGCGTGGCATGCGCGATGGCGTGCACGGCTTGGGCGCCAGGCGATGGCTGGTGACGAGGTCAGCGCCGCCATGCAGCGGCAGAACCCCGCCGTCATTCGCTCGCAACCACAAGGTGGAGGAGGCGCTCACTGCTGCGGCGGAGCAGGGCGACCTCGGGGTGCTGGAGCGGTTGCTCGACGAACTGCGCGCGCCGTACGACCACGCGAGGATCCCGCTCGACCACAGCGGTCCACCCGCTCCAGGCAGTCGCGCCTACCGGACGTTCTGCGGCACGTAGCGCGGCAAGCGGTAACCCGTAGGCGGGAGCCCGTCGCCCGTGGGCTGTAGGCCGTGGCCCGTGGGCTGTGGGCTGTGGGCCGTAGCCCGTAGCCCGTCTACTGTAGACCGTAGACCGTAGACCGTCGGCGGGGCTACTTGATCAGATTCACGTTGTGCCTGTACGCAATCGAGTGGCCGGTGACGAGTGCGACCGGGATCACCCACCACGTGCGCCGCATCCACCTGCGCTCGGAGCCTTTCATCTTGGCCGCGATGGTCATGACGCCGGCATCGAACAGTTGTCCCGCGGTGTAGGTCACGGCCGGGCCACGACGCACGAAGGGGGCGACGAACGGGTTGGCCTCCTCACAGCGGCGGCAGCGTTCGAGGACGTCGAACGTGCTCTTGGTGTCCATGAGCATCGCCGCGTTGAGCGCGCCGGCGAGCGCCCAGAACTTCTTGTCCCTGACCTCAGGCCTGACACGCCGCAGGTCGCCTTGTCCGACGGATTCGGCCAGTTCCGTGGCCGGGGGCTGGTCCTGGGCGAGGGTCGGACGTGCGGTCGCGAGCACGAGCATGATGGCGGCGCAGAAGATTCGCATTTGTCGCTCCCCCAGCATGGAGAGACAGGGCAAGGCCGGTGCCGGTTCAGCCGCGCGGGGACTCGCGTCTTTGTTGAGGAAGACGCGCCAGGGGCACCCAGCCTCACCGCCGTTCGAGGACTTTAGTCGCTCGGGGCGCTGACTTGCCCGGTCTGACCGGCCACCTCGCGCTAGTATTTGCCATGAGGATCGCCGCCGTGGCCGTGCTCGCGGCCTGCACCGCGCTTGCCCCATCCCCATTCGCCCAGGCGCCGTCCCCGCCACCCTCGCGACCGCCCGGCGGAGTCCCCACAGGGCCACCCATCGTCACCAGTTTCGAAGCGGCGATGGTCGGCTCCCCACCGGCGGCCCTCGGTCTCGACCCGTTCTACAAGAAGTACACCGACGCGTTCGGCATCCCCGTGGTCTCGTCCGAGAAGGTCGAGGACGCGGCCCTGCTCATGGCGCGCGACATCATCAACTACATGCTGCTGAAGCGGCCGGACATCCGGGCCGTGATGGTGCAACGACAGTCACGGCTGCTGGTGATGGATCACACGGAGGGAGAGACGGACCTGCCCGAGCGCCGTGACTGGAAGAAGCCGGCGATCGACGATCGACGCCTGACCCCGGGCGAGCGCGCGAATTACAACGGGCCCAATGGCATCGCGAGCAAGACCGACAAGGAATACTGGGACAGCCGCGCCCGCGGGATGGGCGGCAACATCACGTCCTGTGCCGAAGAGAACCTCCTCGGCATCCCTGGCACGCGGTACTACGGCGAACACATCACGGTCCACGAGTTCAGCCACAACATCATGAGCGCGCTGCGCACCGCCGACCCGGCGCTGTTCGCCGAGATTCAACCGGCCTACGAGGCCGCCAGGGCGAAGGGGTTGTACAAGGACACGAACGGCCGCGACCAGTACGCCATCAACACGGCTGCGGAGTACTTCGCCGAGGGGACGCAGTGGTGGTTCTGGTCGAACATCGAGTTCTATGACGGCACCACGAAGGCCCGTGTGCAGTCGCCGGACGACCTCAAGGTGTACGACCCCACCCTCTTCGCGATTCTCGATCGCATCTACGCCGGGCACCGCATTCCGGCGGACGTGTACCACGGGAAGAATCTCAGACCCGCCGCGCGGCCTGCGGGCGCCCCGCGATGAGGCGCGGCGCAACGGTTGTCATCACGCTGCTGGCGCTGCCGCTCGCGACCGTGCGTGACCAGGCGCAGCAGGGGCCGCCGGCGCCGGTGCCGTACGTCGCGGCCCCCGTGGTCGCTGCCAGTGCGGCGGTCGAGCAGACGCTCCATGGCCCAGCGCCTGGCGCGATGCTGGTCGAGAGTTTCGACGGCCTCGGTCTCGGATTCACCGGTCCGCACGGCACCGCGCGCGTGGGCAATCCGTCCGACAACAGCCTCGCGGTCGGCCCCGATCACATCGTCCAGACGGTGAACGGCGCCGGCATGGCGATCTTCACGAAGAAGGGCCGGAGGTTCGACACGACGGGCACCGTGCTCTACGGACCAGTGCGCGTGAACAACGTCTTCAAGGGGTTCGGCGGCAACTGCGAAGCCCGAACCAGTGGCGACGTCGTCGTCCGCTTCGATCAACTCGCCAACCGGTGGCTCATCGTGATGCCGCTGTTTTCCCGGGGCCCGGCCCGCGCAGATCAGGTTGAGCCCGCGCCGGCCGGCCAGACCCAGGTGAGTGTGCCCGGCGTCGCGAACCAGCCCGGCCGCGCCGCCGTGCTGTTTCAGCCGGCTCCACCAACCGTCGCCGCGCCCGGCGCGCCTGCGGTTCAACCTGGCCAGCCAGGCCGGGCCGGTCGAGGCGCGGCTGCGCCGGCGCCGGCGGGGCGTGCGGCCCAGGCGCCAGGGCCGCTGGGCCCGTACTCGATGTGCTACGCCATCAGCACGACGGCCGATCCGCTGGGCTCGTACTATCGCTACGAGTTTCTGCGGCCGCTCTTTCCTGACTATCCGCGGCCGGCCGTCTGGCCCGACGGCTACTACGTGCCGACCAGCACGAGCGACAATCGCATTTCGCCGACGGTCGCCACCGAGAAGCACGCGTGCGTCGCCGATCGCGCGAAGATGCTCAAGGGCCTGCCGGCGACCGAACAATGCGTGATCCTCCACGATGTCAACTTCCTGAACAACGCCGACGTGGACGGCACGGCCCTGCCGCCGCCCGGCGCGCCCAACATCATGATGGCCGCCGGCGGCCGGCAGCTCGACAGGCTCCTGGAAGACGATGTCATCAACGCCTGGCAGTTCCACGTGGACTGGAAGGATCCGACGAAGACCGCGATCACCGGACCGCAACGCATTGCGGTGGCCCCGTACCGCTACCTGTGCGGTGGCCAGTTGACGTTCTGCGTGCCCCAGCCAGGCAGCGAACTCCGGCTCGATGCCCAGGGCGACAAGATCATGGCGCGGCTCGTGTATCGCCGCGTGAATGGCCATGAGTCGATCGTTGCGGTCCACTCGGTGGACACGTCGAGTGGCGGCGGTGGAGTGCGGTGGTACGAGTTTCGTGTCGGCGCCGACAAGAGCCAGGGGCGGGCGGTGAGCCTGTATCAGCAGGGGACGTTCGCGCCTGACGGCTTCTTTCGCTGGATGGCAAGCCCGGCCATCGACAGGTTCGGCAACATCGGCATCGGGTATTCGTTCGGTGGCTCTCCGCATTTCGCAGGCCAGCGGTTCGCCGGCCGGCTTCCGGGCGACCCGCGCGGTCAGTTGACGTTGCGTGAGACCGTGCTCGCCGAAGGCCACGGCGCTGATGGCGGTCCGGGCACCGGCCGACCGCGCACGCAGCGCTGGGAGGACTACACCCAGACCGCCATCGACCCGAGCGACGACTGCACGATCTGGTACGTCGGCGACTACGTGACCAGGGACGCGATCAGCTACTCGAGCCGCATCGGCGCCTTCCGCCTCCCGGGCTGCCAGGGCCGAAGGCCCTGAACGCGCCTAGCTGCCTCGCAGGAACGCGACGAGATCCGCGACGTCCTGCGCGGTGAGCCCGAGCTGCGCGGCGCTCATCATCATCGACTGCGGCATCCGTCGGCGCGTCGCCACACGGGTGGCCGGAATGATCTGTGTGACGCCCCCCATGCTGCGCATCATCAGTGGGTCGCTCTCCTTGAGCAGGACCCCTTGGATGGTCAGGCTGTCCTTCGTGCGGATCTCCGTGCCCTCGAACCCGAGGGCGATCTCGGCGCTCGGCCGCAGCAGGGCCGTGGCGACGACCTCGACAGACTTGCCGCGCCCCCAGCCATCGAGTCCGGGACCGAATTCCACCCCGGCGCCGCCGACCGTGTGGCACATGACGCAGCGATTGGCCGTGACCTTGCCGCGCGCGGCATCTCCGGTGAGCCGCGTGACCGCATCAATCGCGATCTCCGGCACATCCGTCGGCGCGGTCGGCAGCACCACCTCCCGCAGCGTGATCGACTCGGGGTCGTAGATGCCGGCCGCCTTGAGCGCGGGTCGCAGGTCGTGGTCCGCCCAGTCGTTCGAGAAGCGGCTCAGCAGCCACAGCGTGGCGCCTTCACGCATGGGGCTGTCCGGCGTCGCGAGGGCCAGCATGGCCTTCGACGCAGCCGGATCCTTGGTGAAGGCGATCGTGTCGAGGGCAAGTCGCCGGTCGGCCATCGGGAGCTTCGGCGAACGCGCGCGGACGGAGAGGTCCGCGACCGCCGCCGGCACGTGCAGCCGCCACGCCAGCCGCGCGAACGCGGGCGACCATGTCAGCGGGTCGTTCTTGACGCCGAGCGCGCTTCGTAGCCGGGTGTAGAGCGCCGGCTCCTTGTTCGTGGCACCGGTGCCGAGCGCCTCCAGATAGGTGCGATCCTGGCCGTCGTACCCGCGCGCGATGTCCACGAGGATGTCGAGTGACGCCGACGCGGGCTGGTCGCGCATCGACAACGCGACTTCGCGCCGGACACCGGCGTCTGCGTCGCGGGCCAGTCGCGAGGCCACCGAGAGGATGTCGAGATTGGCGCGCCGCATCGCACGGTACGCCGCGATGCGCATCGCCGGATCGCTGTGCGACGCCGGTGCGCCCGCTCGCTGACGGCCTTCAGGCCCCATCTGGTACAGCAGGAAGATGGCCCGGCCGCGGATGTAGGGGCTGGGATCCTTGAGCAGGGCCGCGACGGCGTTGACCGCAGAGGCGCCGCGCGCCTTGAGACCCTCGAAGCCAATAGCCCGGACGTTGACTGCCGGTGACCGCAGCGCCGTGATCAATCCCTCGACCGTCGTCGCGTCGAACTTCGGAACGCTCGGCACGAAGCCTCTCGGGGCAATCCGGTAGATCGCGCCCGACACCGTGTCGTCCAGGTCCTGATGTCCGCCGACGCGCGCGTCGATCCAGTCGCTGACGTAGAGAGCCCCGTCGGGACCGACCGCGACGTCCGACGCCCTGAAGAGCGTCTCGGCCGCGCCGCTGCCGCGGCCTCCGACGAAGTCCGACCCGGAGTACTGCTGCTTCGGGTTCGACGTCATGAAGACCTGGCGATCGAGCGCGAACCCGGCGCCCTGACGCTTCGGCTGATAGGAGAAGATCTCGTTCCGTCCCGCGTCCGCGGCGAGGAACGTCCCTTCGAACGAGGCCCCCATCGCGCCGTTCTCGTAGAACACGTTGCCGGTGGGCGATCCGCCGCCGTAGATATCGCCCATCGGCGCGATGCCCGGGTCGTCCTGCCGCCACTCGGCGACGGGCACGGTCTGGCCTGGCCGCCGGTCCGCTTGCCAGCTCCGCTGGCCGTCGTTCGACGAGAAGCCGAAGTTGGCGTACTCCATCACGAAGCTCACGCGACAGGCCGGCGGGTCGTCGTTGTCGTTCTGGAAGACATCGCCCAGCGACGTGACCGACTGCTCGTAGCTGTTCCGGTAGTTGTGGCCGATGATCTCGACGTTGGTGCCATCGGGGTTCATCCGCGCGGTGAAACCGCCCACGTAGACATGACCGTCGTCACTCGGCTTGCCGGCGTGCAGCGCCGGATCGTGGGGGTTCTTGAACGGCCCCACCGGGTTCGCCCGGTAGGCGCTGAACATCCGGAAGGTCTTGCCGGACCGATCGGTGAACATCGCGCCCATGTTGCCGGCGTTCCAGACCCACTTGCCGTCGGGGCCGACCGTCACCGAGTGGAGCGAGTGGTCGTGGTTGACACCCTGGAAGCCGGTGAGGAGGACTTCCCGTGTGTCGATCGCCGGATCGAAGCGGAGGTTCCGATCGACGTCCGTGTACACAATCATGTCCGGCGGCTGCGCGACGATGATCTTGTTGTCGATGACGGAGACGCCGAGCGGCGCCACCAGCGCGGGTTCCTGCACGAAGGTGTGCGTGCTGTCGGCCGTGCCGTCGCCGTCGGTGTCCTGGACGACGACGATGCGGTCGCCTTCGGGCTGGCGGGCGTGATGGGACCGGTAGCGGACGCCCTCGGCCACCCAGATGCGGCCGTCCTTGTCGATGTCGATGTTGGTCGGGTTGCGCAGGAGCGGCGTGGCCGCCCAGAGCGTGACTTCAAAACCGTCGGGCACGCGGAAGAGGTCCAGCGGCACACGCGCGGGCTGGGCCGGTTGGGCCGCCGCTGGTGCGCCAGTCGGCGCGGCCTGACCTGCCTGGCCCGCTTGGCCAGCCTGGATTGCAGGGCCGAACGCCTGCGGCAGGGCGGCACCCACCAGCACCAACGCGAGCGTCACATTCAGCGGAGAGAGAACACGTCGGCGCATGGGACTGCCTCCGAAAGCGGTCGAACCCGACAAGCGCGTCGAGAAGGCTACATAAATACCACGGCGCGAGGGCGGTCTGGTGGCCCCGCCTCACCTGGCGCCGTTGCGACGGGGCGTCGGCGCCGGACCCGACGGCCTGGGCCGTTCCGGCACGATCGTCTCGCCGCGCGCGAGCATGGCCACCAGCGAGGCGATCTTCTTCGCCCGTCCCGCCGGTGTCTTCATGTGGTTGGTCCGGAACGCGAGCGCGAAGAGGTTGAGGCGGCCCAGGGTGCGAAAGGTCTTGCGGGCGTTGGGGTTGGCCTCGATGGCCGCACGCAGGTCGTCGGGAATGGTCGCCTCGCTCGCCAGTCGGATCGGGGCATAGGCCGCGTCCCAGCGACCGTCAGCCTTGGCCGCGTCGACCTGCCGCTGGCCGTGCGGCGTCATGCGGCCGGCCGCGGTCAGCCGTGCCACATGGTCGCGATTGATCTGGCTCCAGAGGCTCCGCGCACGCCGCGGCGTGTAGCGCTGCAGGAACGACCGGTCGTCGAACGACTTGCGGATGCCGTCGATCCAGCCCCAGCAGAGCGCCACATCGAGCGCCTGCGGAGCGGTCACCGTCGCCAGCCCCGAGCCCTTCTTGTGAATCTTGAGCCACAGCTCAGGGACGCGGGCGTGGTTCGTCTTCATCCACGCCGCGAACGCGGCCTCCGTGCGGAAGCTCTTGATACGCGTCGGATCAGGAATGATCGGCGCCACAGGCCCTCAGCGGAGCTTCTTCACCAGGATCTTCGAATTCCGTGCGCTCTGCGCGTACTTGTCCCGTCGCGCCGGTGGCAAATCGTCCGGCGTGCCTTCGACGAATCCGCCCTTCGACTGGAAGTACGTGAAGGCCTGCGTGGACAGCGCGAGCAGTTCGTGCAACCCGAGCGCGCGGGCCCGGTTCTCCACGAACTGCAGCAGCTTCCGACCGATCCCCTGATTCTCGTGCAAGGCGCTGACGTAGAGACTGGCCAGCTCGCCCTGCTTCGTCTCCGGATAGACCTGCAGGGCCACGCACGCGACAGGGTTCTTGTCGATCTCGAAGATGAAGTAGTTGTCGATGTTCTTCTCGATCGTGCCCCGGCTGCGCTTCAGCAGTTCGTCCGCCTCGACGGCCTGATGCGTCAGCCGCTGAATCGCGCGCACGTCCTTGCGGGTCGCAGGCCGGATCTGCTCGTACTCGTTGGCATGCACCAGCGTCCCGAGGCCGTGGTTGGAGAACACCTCGCTCAGCAGGCCCTCGTCGAGCGTCCCGTCGATCACGTGGACCCGGGGCACACCCGCCTGGCATGCCCGCACGGCGTGTTCGGCCTTCGAGACCATCTCGGGCGCGAACCCGGCGGCGTCGTGCTGGATCAGGGCCATGAGATCGCCGACCAGCATCTGCCGGATGGGCTGCCCCTGGTAGATCAGGCCGGCTTCGGCGGTCACGAAGATCAGCTTCACCGCCTTCAACTGCTCGGCCACGACCACGGCCATGCCGTCCGAGTTGACGCGATAGGTCTTGCCGTCGCCATCGAAACCGAGCGGCGGGATGATCGGGACCACGCCCTGCGCGAGCAGCGACTGGAGGAACTCGACGTCGATGCGCTCGACCCGGCCGGTGAACAGCTGATCGACACCCTGAATGACGCCGACCGGGTGCGCGATGATGACGTTGGTGGAGGCGGCTCGCAGGTCGTGCGCCGACAAGCCCTCGAGGATCTCGTGGGTGAGCCGGTTGGCCGCCGTGAGGGCCAGGTTGAGCGTCATCGCATCGGTCACGCCGGTGCCGTCGAGGTTCGACGCGGCGACATGACGCTCGTCGGCCAAGGCCTGGATCTGTGCGGCTGCGCCGTGGACCAGCACGACGCGGATGTTCAGCGAACGCAGCAGCGCGACGTCGAGCAGCAGCGTCGCGAAGTTGTCGTCGGTGACGATGCCGCCATCGATCGCCAACACGAACGTCTTGTCGCGGAACTGAGGGACGTAGTGCAGGATGCCGCGCAGGTCGGTGAGCTTCACGGGACGTCCAAGGTGCCGATCCGGATTCTACCAGCCACCACCGCCGCCGCCTCCCGACGAGCCGCCGCTGCTCGATCCGCCTCCGCTACTGCTGCCACTCGAGCCGCTCGATGACGGCGCCGCGACGCTCGCGGCCATGCCGCCCGCCGCGGCCTGCCACGAGGCGCTGGCGCCCGCGCCCCCGGATCGTCCCCCGGTGAATCCCGTCCACGCCGACCCGGCCGAGGGGGAGGTCGTGTGAGTCGAGTCGAACGACGTGGGCCCTGACGAAGTCCTGGTCTCGGCTCCGGCCCGCGCTGTGGACCAGTCGTCCACCTGTTTGCCGAGCTCCAGGCCGAGGAGCCATGGATACCAGTCGTCGCGCAACGCCGGCTGCGGCTTCTGGAGCTCGGCCAGAAAATAGGCGCGGCCGGCGGTGAGCACCTTCCGAAACGCAATCGCCTCGCGGCTGCGCAGGGATCTGGCCGCGTTGATCGACGACAGGATGCAGGACAGCGCCAGGGCGACCAGGCCGAAGATCGTGCTCCTGTTGAGCTCGACCTCGCCCGATCCGGCGAAGTCCCAGAGGTACACCGCGACGCCGATCGCGATCACCAGCGCCGGCCCCAGCGCGGCCAACGCGGCCGCGTGCCCGCGATCCAGGTAGCTGCGGAACTGCCGGCCGGTGAGCGCGCCCAGGCCGGCAAGCCCGACCATCGCCAGCGCCAGCACGAACACCTCCGGCAGGCTCTGAAACCATCCTGCTCCGAGCAGGCCTGCCCCGACGGCGAAGAGCGCCCCGATGACGATTCCCGTTCCCCAGGGCCAGGACACGGCCGGCATGACGCGATCGACGGCCATCTGGAGGTCGCGCCGGATCGCGTCAGCCGGACTGAAGCCCTCCTTCCGGTAGTGAGCCCGGACCAGGCTGGTACTCGTCTCGGGGCGGCCGTCGAAGAACAACTTGTCCACCAGCGCGCGCTCGTGACCTGCGAAGGTCGCGCGATCGACCTTGAGGCGCAGGGTCATCGACGCGTTGCTGCCTTTGCCCTTGCCCACCTGGCTCTCGAGCGTGCCGTCGTTGACCATCCGCGCGATGAGGGCCACGACCTCGGCCGGGCCGACCTTCTCGTCCCAGGCGGCGGCGACCACCTCCGCGGGGTATCTCAGAATGTGCTCGCGAACCCAGGACTCGTCGATGTCGCGAGCCAGCGGGGCGAACCGTCCGTGGCGGTGCTCGCGCAGGAAGAACCAGAGAACCGCGGCCAGCGTGAAGCCGAGGATGACGGCGACGGCGTTGACGATGGCGGGCGGCCGGGTCAGATCGATGGCGGCGGGGACCGCTGTGCCGGTGTAGCGCAGGGGAAGTTCGAGCACGAAGCTCGTGCCGATGCCGAGCGGTCCGGCGGTGTAGAGCGGACGCACGTCGGCCAGGGGCTGCCACGCCGGATCGAGTGTCAGTCGTAGCTCGAAGTGCTCGATGGGGCCCGCACGATCGGGAAACGCGAAGTCGTGGTCGAGTCGGTAACGGTCGCCCTCCCTGATCAGGATGCCCGTCAGGGCGTAGGCGAGCTCGTAGCGGATGGGTGTCGCGGCAAAGGGCGGGTCGGACGGCAGGCGACTGCGCCACCGCAGCGTGCGTGTGTCGGTCCACGCAAACTCATCGAGGTCGTCCAGACTCGAGTCCTCGGTCAGGGACTGCCAGCCGCCAGGTCCGCTGCGAGCGAGGTTCGCGAACGAGAACTGCTGCCGCGGACGGATGTTGAACGTACGCTCGCCGCCGTTCCAGTCGCCGGTGAAGACGATGGTCTGCGTTTCGGTGACACTGAGCGTGCCGTCGGCATTGAGGTGCGCGGTGACCTCGAGCCGCTCCCAGTGCAGCTCGCGTTGCGCCAACGCACTGACCGGGGGCAGGCAGCAGACGGCCAGCCACACGAGCACGGTTCGCGTGGCCCGGCGCCAGGGGGCGCGGAAGTCATAGGCTGGCAGGCGCATCGTGCGTGGCGGATTCTATCGTGGTCGGACGGAGACGCCGAGAGCGCGGAGCGTTCGGTCGCAGTCGTCCGGTTCCCTGGCGCTGATGTCGCATTCCGGGACCTACCCCGCGCCGAGGCGCCCGCGCACCCGCGGGTGTGCGGGCCGTGGTGAATCCCGTCCGTCCGCACCCCTCCGTTTCTCCGTGGTGAATCTGCCCCTCGCACTCCTCCGTGTCTCCGCAGTGAATCCCCCCTTCCGCGCTCCTCCGTGTCTCCGCGGTGAATCCGCCCCTTGCACTCCTCCGTGTCTCCGCGGTGAATCCGCCCCTTGCACTCCTCCGTGTCTCCGCGGTGAATCCGCCCCTTGCACTCCTCCGTGTCTCCGCGGTGAATCCGCCCCTCGCACTCCTCCGTGTCTCCGCAGTGAATCCCGGCCTTCCGCGCTCCTCCGTGTCTCCGTGGTGAATCCCGCCTTTCGCACTTCTCCGTCGCTCCGCGGTGAACCTGAACGTGTGATGTTGCAGATCGCCGTCGGCAACGATACCTTGTGGCGATCGGAGCCACCCCATGAGATCGGCCGTCACGTGCCTGCTGCTCACGCTGGTCGTCGGAACGGGTCTGCTGTCGCAGGCGCAGACGCCGCAGAATCCTCCGCCTGCGCAGGGCGCGCCACAGGCGCCGGCGCCCGCGGCCGGCGGTGGGGGGCGCGGCGGGAACAACAACGACGCCTTCTATCAGCTCGGTCCCGACTCCCAGTCACGCGACGACGTGCCGCATGGCCGGATCGACGGACCGTTCACGCTGACGACGGCGGTGTACTCGGGACCTGTCCCGACGTCCACATCGCAGGGACAGAACGGCATCTGGGGCTGGGACGAGTCGAACCCGGCGGTCAAGGTCCCGGTCAACGTGGGCCGAGGCGGCAAGAGTCTCACCGTGTTGTCCGCGGAAAGCCCGACACCGATGAAGTACGTCGCGGGGTATTCGGTGTATGTGCCGGCGCAATACGATCCATCCAGGCCGGCGGCGCTGATCGTCTGGAACGACGGCCAGCCGATGATGAACCCGAACGGCGACATCCGCGCGATGAACGTCATCGACAACCTCACGTGGCGGCGCGAGATGCCGGTGGCCATCACGGTGTTCCTCGACCCGGCGCGTCCGGCGGGCACGCCGCAGCCGGACCATCGCGGCGACTGGGGCGACAGCAACACGCTGCGGCCCTGGCAGTACCAGTGGGTGGACGACAACTTCGCGAAGCTGGTCTGCGACGAGTTGCTGCCCGAGATCAGCAAGCGCTACAACATCGATCCGAATCCCGAGATGCACGCGATCATGGGGGCCAGTTCCGGCGCGATTGCCGCGTTCAATGTCGCGTGGCAGCGTCCGAATCAGTTCCGCAAGGTCATCTCCATCGTCGGCAGCTTCACCCGCATCCGGGGCGGCCAGGGTGATTCGTTTACCGAACTCGTCGCCTCGTCTGAGAAGAAGCCGATTCGCGTGTTCCTGCAGGACGGGCGGAACGACAATCGCCGCCCGAACAACCTGCCCGGCGACTGGTTCTACCAGAACGTGCGCCTCAAGGATGCGCTGGTGAAGAAGGGCTACGACGTCGCGTGGACGTGGGGCATCGGCAACCATGGCCAGAAGCAGGGCGGCGCGATTCTGCCCGAGATGATGCGCTGGCTGTGGCGCGACCACGAGGTCGATCCGGATCCGAACAACATGGTGGAGCGCGCCTTCCGCGGCCCGGCGGGTCGGGGAGGCGGAGGCGCGCTGAGCGACTAGCCTGTGGGCTATCCTGTCGCATGCCCTTCCGCCGCCTCGTTCGACTCGCCGTGACCCTGGGCCTCGCGGCGATGGCCACGGCCTCGGCGGACGGGCAGCGCGGTGGCTTTCGGGGAGGCGCCGACGCGTATCATCGCGCGCCATACGATGGGCGATTCACCTTCACCCGGCTGCGGTACAACGCCCGTGGCGGCGGATTCGGTCGGGGATCGAACGCCTGGAACCACGATTATCCCCGCGCGGACCGGAATCTGCCGCTGCTTCTTCGCACGCTCACGCTGATTGACGCGAACGCGGAGGCGACCAACATCCTCGACCTCGAGGACCCCGAGATCTTCGAGAACCCGGTCCTCTACATGTGGGAGCCCGGTGGCTGGCGCATCACCGAGGACGGCGCGCGCAACCTGCGCCACTACATGCTCAAGGGCGGGTTCGTGGTCTTCGACGACTTCGAACTGGATCACTGGCGCAACTTCGAGACGCAGTTTCGGCAGGCGCTGCCCGAAGCGCAGTTCATCCGTCTCGATACGTCACACCCGATCTTCCACGCCTTCTACGACATCGACTCGTTGAACCTGCCGCACCCGACGATGAACGTGCCGCCGGCCTTCTACGGCGTGTTCGAGAACAACGATCCGACGGGCCGCATGATGGCCCTCGTCTTTCACAACAGCGACGTGGCGGAGTACCTGGGAATGGTCCGGGCAGGGCTTTCTGCCGGTGAACACCACGAACGACGCCTACAAGCTCGGCGTCAACCTCATGATCTACGCGCTGTCGCATTAGGTGGGGTGTGGGCATGGGCTCTGCGTTGGCTACCGAAGCCATGTCAGGCCGGATTGCGCGCAGCACCGCATAACGGCCCCTTCCAACGCCGACGAGGCACAGGTAGCGGCGACCGCGCTGCAACGCTGGTGGCCCCATCGTGGCAACTCTTCAAGCGTCGGAACCGGCCGCCGGTGAGGTGTTGAGCTCTGGATAGCCACGCTGCTTCGCGAACGCGCGCACGAGATACCGCACGACTGCAGACAGCGTTTGGTCGCGATCACGAGCGATGCGCTTGAGCATTTCGGCGTCCGCTTCGTTCAGCCGCAGGTGCAACTGGACACGTCCGCTCCGCGCGACGGACACCGCAGTTGCCTTCGCTTCAGACTTGCCCGTGGCGCCACCATTTCTCGTCACGACGTCCTCTTCCGGGAGGGGGCACGGTGACGGTATCACGGCAAACGACTTCGTCAGGAGTGCTTCCGGCTCGGCCCTGGTGGACCTTTGTGGTGCCGCTTGGTACCGTTTCTATTGGACTCACGGCCATCTCTTGCTACGGTTGTCAAACCCCAGCGGAACGGCATCTGAAACCCATGGCTACTTTGAGGCCGCAGCTCGGTCACGTGATGTGAACGCGGCTCGCCTCGCCCGTCGCGCGCGTGCTCCGGCGCTTGTGCGCGCTGGCGTCACACGAGGGGCCGGAAGGCCACGGGCGCGATCTGGTGGGATTCACGGACCGCCCTGACCCGGAGGCGCCGGCTGCGCAGCAGGGCGGCGTCTCGCCTTGCGACGGCGACCGCGCCTCCGTGGTTGGCCCTCCAGCCCAGCGGAGGAAGGTGGCTGGGGTCTTCGTCGAACAGCGTCGGCGCCGGGCGAAGTGGTGCCCGAGGTTCTTGATCCGCATTGCCCGCGGCCACCCCCGGGGCCCGCACCGCCAGACAGAGAGGCGTGCAAATGTCAGATCCGCGCGGCAGTAAATTGTCCGCTCGTCTCAAATGGCGTGACCTGCTTGACTCGACTGCAACCGTGCTGACGGTCGTGGCCGCCGGTGTCGTCGTGTTCGCCGTGATGGGCAAGCCGTCGGCGCCGGCTGATCCGTCAGCCCTACCAGTGCCCGAGGTGCCATTGTCGATTGCTGGCGCGCCGACCGTTGGCAGCGCCAGTGCCAAAGTCGTCATGTTCATATTCTCAGACTTTGAGTGCCCATTCTGTGGGAAGTTCGCGAGCGAGATCATGCCAGGTCTCACGCAGAAGTACGTCGAGTCTGGCCGCGTGAGGCTCGTGTTCAGGCATTTCCCGTTGGGCATCCACTCTCGGGCTGTCCGGGCCGCCGAGAGCGCAGAATGCGCTGCGCGGCAAGGGCGCTTCTGGGCGATGCATGACCTGCTCTTTAGGTCGCCGATGAGGCTGAACGAAGCCGATTTGGAGGAGTACACGAGAGAGGCATCGCTCGATCTTGTTCTGTTCGAGACGTGCATGGGCGGAGGTGCGGCGGCGCACGTAGCGTCCGATGCGGCTATCGCGAAGGAGATCGGCCTGAGAGGCACACCATCCTTCATTGTCGGTCTGCAGGTTGACGGAGAGAGGGTTCGAGCGTCTGGTGCAATTGCTGGCGCTGATCGGAAGGCGATCGACGAGGCTCTCGAAGCCGCCCTGAAAGCCGTGCCAAACCGGTAGCCGGCTGAAACGGTTCGTGAGGGCGCGTGGAATCTCTCGATCGCTCAACGCCGAACAGTAGACCTGTTGACTGCCGTCAGGTAACCAGTGTGACCACTCGTTCGGGAACTTCGTACAAGGAGGTAGGAATGAGGACGAAGATGCGATTGATCCGCGGTCTTGCTCTTGGCGTCATGCTCGGCGCATACACGTTCGGTGTGCCTGAGGAGGGCCACGCGAGGAGCGTAACGTGTCAAGACTACTGCCCATCGGCCTGCGTCATGACGGGAGGCGGGGGTTACTTCTCGTGGCAGAATTGTTCCGAGTGCACCGGACAGGGGTGCAGCATCAGCGGCGTAGGGTGTGACGACTACTTCTGCATCTACTGCGAAGGAACCGGCTGGACCTGCCAGTAGTGCTCGGCACGACCTGCGGCGGCGTAACCACTTGAGCGCTCACGGCCGGGGGCTAATGTGCGGGGCGTGGTTCCGTACCCATCGACCCGGAGTCTGGGATAGTGCGACCAACGCGCCCTGGGCGCCCGCAGGCGCCCAGGGCCTTTCGGACCGTGCACCGCTGCTTTAGGTGTAGCCTCTATGGCTGCGCAGGGTCTATGGGCTATGCTCGGCGACGGGAGCACGGCGTTGAGAGCCCGCGGACGTTCGGTGCTGGGGCCGGTCAGGGCGGAGGATGACCGTGCGGCTGGTTTACATGTTTCTCTCGTCTTCGCTCGCGGCCTGGACGACGGGATCGTGGCTGTCCGGCCAGCAGCCTCCGCCCGCGACCGACCCGGTCGCGGCGATGCGCTGCGTTCAGAATGCCCTCGGCGGTGCGCAGGCGATCGAGGCTATCTCGTCCCTGACCATCGTAGCGGAGATCCGGCCGGCCCCTGCCGCCAAGCCGGCACCAATCCCGGGGAGACGGCAGATCGATATCGTCCTGCCTGATCGTTATCGCCGCACCGACCAGCCTTTGGATACCGCCAAGAGCGCATTCAGCAGTACCGTCGGGTTCAACGGCACCCTAGTCCTAAGCGCGCCGAGAGGCCCTGACGCAGCGTTCAGCATGAGAATCGCCAAGCAGGAACTTGCCCGCGAGATGCTCCTCAGATTACCCGGCCGCATGAATGGACTGCGAGCGTCCCTCGGAAAGCGTGGCGATGCAGGTGATAGCCAGTTCGTGCTCGACGTAGTCGGGACCGACGGCTTTCGAGGGACACTGTTCGTCGATCGGAAGACCTGCATTCCTGCTGCCGTCGAGCACCACCTACCCGGCGGCCGGATGCGTGTTGACGTCTCCGAGTACCGACTGTCCGGTACCGTGCGCTTCCCGATGGCCCTCAAAACATCGACAAATGGACTTCCTTTGAGCGAGGAGTCTGTAGTGTCAATCGCACTTAACCCGCCGACGCCTTTCAAGTAGGCGTGCCAAATCTCGATGCCTGGGGTTCTGCTACGCGTAGTGACGAAGCAATCAGGCCTCTCACGCGGCGCCATCCTGGTGTTCGCGGTCGGGGTCGGATTGGCTGCGACCGTGTTCGGCCTCGCAGACCCCTACGTGAGTCGTTCCCTGCCTTACGCGGATCCAGATCGATTGGTGTCCATCAGCTTCGACTTGGGAGACCCGACGGTACAAGCCAATCAGAGTGACGTTCCTACCTTGTCCATGTGGCAAGCGCGAACAGACCTGTTCGAAGGGGTGGCAGCGCTCGCAGATTCTAGCTGGATGAGGCTGCGGCTTTCCGACAGGACGATTGCACTTCGCGCCGTCGCGGTGTCACCCACGCTACTGGACGTCCTCGGCTACGGTTCGCGAACCGCCTCTGATGCCCATGCCAGCTCGATATCGCGGCGGGCTGCGACCGACCTGTCTGGCGGCGAACTTGTTCCGGGCCGATCGGTGCCGGTGCTCCCGGCCGGCAGGCTCCAGATAACTGGCCTCATTCCGAGCGCATTTCTCCTGCCTCAGCCGAACCGGACGGATCCTGTCGATGTGCTCGTCCACCTGCCCGACAGCCCAGTCATCACGATCGACCGAAGTCGTGGGGTTACGCAGAGTCGCTCTCTAACGCTGGTGGGTCGGATCCGACCAGGCGTCACAACGAAGATGGTTGAAGCGGCGCTCACGCCCGGCATGGGCAGGGTTGGGCGGAAGGTGTCTGTCGTCGCCCTCTCGAATGTCATGCGGGATCGCTTGCGGGGCCTCGCGAGCGGCGCGCTCCTCGCGAGTGCGCTCGTAACCGTCGTGTGCTGGATGAACATCTTCAGCATGGCCACCACGTGGGGACTCTATCGGCGGCGCGAACTGATCACCCGGACCGCGCTCGGGGCCTCTCCGTCCCGGATTCTCGCCCTCTTCATGGGCGAGGGGGCGAGAGTCGCAGTGTTCGGCTGGGCGCTCGCCCTGTTAGTGACGAGCCTTTCGTTGGCGCTGGCCGTGAGAACGCTACCGGCACAGTTCACGACCCTCGGGATGCCGACGATGTCGGGCCGGATTGCGCTTGCCACAGCAGTCGTGGCCGTCGTGGCGTGGCTCTGCTGGTGCGCCGGAGCGACCGTCGCTTGGCGGTACGGTGCGAGCCCTCGCGGTAGCCAGATCGCCGGCCGTGATGGTCGAGCGGTGCGCCTGACCAGGTTTGTGATGATCGCCGGCCAGTTGGGGGCGGCGAGCGTGCTCCTGAGCGCGGCGGCTCTGTTGGGGAGGTCTTACCTGAATCTGAACCTCCTCGACGCCGGCATGGACGGACGGGCGCAGATACTCGCGATCGCTCATGATCCGGATCTCCAGCCTGCGGTGCGAAAGGACGTGATCGAACGAACGGCCGCCAAGCTTCGACGGCTGCCCGGCGTGTACCGGGCTGGAGTCAGGATGGGCGGGATGTTGAACGGACGATTGGACCCTCAGTTAATGATCATCGATGGCCGGGTGGCGAATCTCGAATGGGTTCGTGCGGATCGCGACTTCTTTGAAGCTTTGGGACTTGAGTTCCTGGTCGGGGGGCCTCCCGATGCAGGGCACGGAGGCGCCGTGATCACCGAGAGTACGGCCAAGGCCTACTTCCAGGGCCGAGCATCCTTAGGGACGGAGCTCTTTCCAGGGAGGCCTGTGCCGATCGTGGGGATGATCCGCGACGTGCGGTCGATCGGCCTGAGTGTGCTTCCGAAGGCCGCCGTCTACGAAGTCGGAGGGCCCTGGTTTGGTTCACAGGCGACTTATGTCATGCGCGTAATCGAACCGAGGTGGCGGCGGCAGGAGGCGGTTCGAACCATTCAGGAGTCTGACCCCCTGGCGGTCGTCGTGAGCGCCGGCACAGTCTCGGAGCAGTTGGGCGTGTCAATTCGCGATCGCACGTTCGCCGCACTGATTGTCGGGCTGTTTGCGAGTGCGACTCTGGCGGTGACGTTACTCGGTGTGACGAGTGTTGTTGTGTACACAGTCGCAAGACGGAGTCGAGAGTTCGCGGTTCGTCTGGCCCTGGGAGCGACCGTAGCGAGAATGATTTGGCTGGCCGTGGCAGACGCGGTGGCGGCGGCAGCAGTCGGTGGCGTCGCGGGGATTCTCGGCGCGTTTTGGTCTCGTGCGGTCCTTCAGAGTCTCGTGTTCGGGATCGCTCCGAACGACCGAACCACGCTCTTGGTGGCCCAGCCAGGTCTGTTGGGGCTCGTGGCCTGTGCGGCTATCTGGCCCGCGCTCCGGATCTTGCGAATATCACCGGCAGCCGCCCTTCGGAGCGAGTGACCTCGTCCGGGACCCGGGCAAGCAATGGCTACCGGTTGCGGCGGAAGCTCCAGCTGCAGACGTTGGCCGACACGAAGGGCTCGTGATCACGGTGTGCCACTTTCCATCCGGCACGAGCAAATGGAACAAGGTGGCACACCGGCTGTCTTCGTTCATCTTGTCGAACTGGCGAGGCGAGCCCCTGCGCACGTCATCCGCCAGCGACCACACCCGCAAATCTTGTTCATGAGCGCAGCCTAACCGTCAATTCAAGACCTGACCCCCATGCGTTCATACAGCCACGCGCGCGCGTAGGTCCAGTCGCGCTTCAGGGTCGCCACCGACACGCCCAGCGCCGCGGCAGCCTCCGTCTCGGCCAACCCGGCGAAGAACCGCATCTCCACCACGCGGGCGGCGCGGGCGTCCACCTTCTCCAGCGCCTGCAGCGCCTCGTCGATCGCCAGCACATCCTCGTCGAGTCGCATGGCGGGGCCATCGAGCGTCGTGAGCGATACGCGCGCGAGGCCCCCGGGCCCCTTCGCCGCGTTCCGCTTGCGGGCGTAATCCACCAGGGCGCGCCGCATCTGCGTGGCCATGAGCGCGACCAGGTGGGCGCGGTCCTGAACCGACACGCTCGATGACGCGAACAGGCGCACCCACGCCTCGTGCACCAGATCACTGGTCTGCAGCGTGTGGCCCGCGCGTTCGCCGGACAAATAGTGCCGCGCCAGGCGGCGCAACTCGGGGTAGACGGTGTCGATGAGCGAGGCTTCAGCGGCCGCGTCGCCCTCGCGAGCGCGTGCGATGAGCGAGGCCAGTGACGGGTGCGGCACGGGAGTATACTGCCGGCGAATCGGGAGATATTGTCGCATGAGCTCCAGCCCTGACGAGCGCGCGCTGTTCGATCGGGCCCTCGAGTGTCTCCCGGACGCACGCGCGGCGTTTCTCGACGCCGCCTCGCCGGACCCCGCCATTCGCGCGCGTGTCGAGGCGCTACTCGACGCCCATGATCGCGCCCACACCGGCTTCCTGAACACGCCAGCCGCCGATCTGCCCCTCGTGGCCATCGGCAGAGCTGGCCGTCGGTTGGGGGCCTACCAGATCGTCCGTGAGATCGGCCGAGGGGGCATGGGCGCGGTGTACCTGGCCACCCGTGCCGACGACGAGTTCCAGAAGGAGGTCGCCATCAAGGTCCTGGCCGGCCCCCTGGGCGACGAGGACCTCGTGCGGCGATTCCGGCGCGAGCGGCAGATTCTCGCCGGCCTCGAACATCCCCATATCGCGCGGCTGCTCGACGGCGGGACCACCGAGGAGGGACTGCCGTACCTCGTCATGGAATACGTGGACGGGGTGCGCATCGACCACTACGTGCGCGCCCAGTCGCTGGCGCTGCCGGCGGTGCTCGACCTGTTTCGGCGTGTGTGCGCCGCCGTCCAGTTCGCGCACCGACACTTGATCGTCCACCGCGATCTCAAGCCGCAGAACATCCTCGTCACCGCTGACGGCAGTCCGCACCTTCTCGATTTCGGTGTCGCCACGCTCCTGGCCGACGACGGCAGTGCCGCGGGCGCCACGCGCACCGGCGTGGCGGCCATGACCCCCGAGTACGCGAGTCCCGAGCAACTCCGCGGCGATCCGCTGACCACCGCCTCGGACGTGTACTCACTCGGCGTGGTCCTGTACCAGTTGCTCGCCGGGCGACGTCCGCATGACTTGGCGTCGCAGCGGCCGGACGCGGCGTTCAAGACCGTACTGGAGACCGATCCGATGCGGCCGAGCCTGGCGGCCTCACGGGCCGGCGACGGGACGCGCGCGACGACGCTCGCGGGCGATCTGGACGCCATCGTGATGATGGCGCTCCGGAAGGAGCCGAATCGCCGCTACGCGTCGGTCGCCAGGTTCTCGGATGACATCGGCGCGTACCTCGACGGCGTCCGGTCGTGGCGCGCGGCGAGGCCGTGTCGTATCGGGCCACCAAGTTCGTGCGCCGCCATCGGCTCGGCGTCACGGCGGCCGCGGCCATCGTCCTCAGCCTGATCGGGGGGTTGGCGGCCACGGCATGGCAGGCGCGTGTCGCCCAGCGCCAGCGGGCGGAAGCGGATGCGCAGCGCGCTCGCGCGGAGCGGCGCTTCGCGGATGTGCGCCGCCTCGCCAACTCGTTCCTCTTCGAGTTCCACGACGCGATCGCGCCGCTGCCGGGATCGACGCCCGCGCGAAAGCTCGTGGTGGGGAAGGCGCTCGAGTACCTGGATGGGTTGGCGGCAGAGGCCGCCGACGCCCCGACACTGCAACTGGAACTGGCGACGGCGTACGACCGCGTCGGCGACGTGCAGGGCAACCCGACGACACCGAATATCGGAGATACGGCCGGCGCGCTCGAGAGTTACAGGAAGGCCGAGCGGATTCGACAGACCCTCGCCGCCAGCCGGCCAGCCGCCCTCGACGCGCGGTTGAGCGTCGCCACCAGCGCCATGAAGGTCGGCGATGCGCTTGTGGGGCGCGGCGCGATCCAGGACGCGGTCGCGCAGTATCGCGCGGCGCTGGCGCCCCGCGCCGAGGCGCTCCAGGCGAATGCGCCCACACGCGCGGTGGCCCACCAGGCGTTCGTCGAGACCTCAGGCCGCCTCTGCACGACGCTGCTGGCGGTTGGCGATGCGAAGGGCGCGCTCGAGAACTGCGAGCGGAACCGCGAGGTCGGCGACGCGCTGCTCGTCGAGGAGCCGCAGCACCCGGTGGTGCGCGGGCTGCGCGCGGCCAACGGCATCGGCTTCGGCAACGTGCTGCGCATGGTGGGCAAGCCGCAGGACGCCGCGATCGCGTTCGCGGATGCCATCGCCAGACACGGCGAGCTGCTGGCCAGCAATCCCGGGAACGCGGAACTCCGGCGCCGCGTCGCGGTCACGTACGGGTTGCTGGCGACCGTCCAGCTCGAGCTGAAGCAGCCTGCCGAGGCGGCCACGAGCCTCGAGCGCGCGATCGACCAACTCGGACAGCTCGCCGCCGCCGACCCGGCCAACGTCCGCAGCGGCCCCGAACTGGCGTATTTCCTCAACCGGCGCGCGCAGACGTTGATGGCGGTCGCCCGGCGCGACGAGGCCCGCCGCGATGCGTCCCGGGCCATCGACCTGCT
This sequence comes from uncultured Acidobacteriota bacterium, assembly GCA_963738485.1. Lineage (GTDB taxonomy): Bacteria > Acidobacteriota > Vicinamibacteria > Vicinamibacterales > SCN-69-37 > CAVTWK01. The sequence goes on along the minus strand of CAVTWK010000001.1, from coordinate 891,913 downwards.
GCGCGTCGCCACTGAGCGCCCAGGCGCTGGCGGCGACGCCTTCAACGAGTACGCCTGGGCGCTCGTGAGCTATGTGCCCGAGGACGTCCGCCGGCCCCGCGTCGCGCTCGAGTTCGCGAACAAGGCCGTCGAGCGGGCCGGCTCACCCAATCCCGTCTACCTGCACACGCTGGCCTGGGCGCACCACCTCACGGGCAACAGGGCAGAGTCGGTCCAGACCCTCGAACGTGCGCTCGCGCTGTTGCCGGCCAGTGCCTCCGGTCCCGCCGTCGGCCTTCGCCGTCAGATCGAGACCGATCTCGCGCAATTCAAGCAGGCCAGGTAGGCCGGTGACCCGTCTCTCCGCGCCGCGTGAGCTCTTCTCACGCGCGTTCCCGCTTACCCCAGTGAGCGTCGTCTGCGTTGTGACGAAGCGCTCCCCGGTGTGGGCGACCAGGCGATCGCCATCGTCGAGCGCGCGGACAAGACCAAAGGGTTCATGCAGAACGGCGCGGTGCTGGTCGTTCGCCGCGGCACGCGGCAGGTGTCGGCCCTGTCCACGGACCTTGCGCGCCGCGACCGCGCCGAGGCGCTGAAGGTCTTCGAGGACCTCGGGAAGGCGATCGCCAGACGCCTCGAGTCGACGATGACCAGATCTGCCCCCTAAATCTCAGCCATCACCCAGGGAAATTTCCGCCCAGGCCCGTTCGGTCCTCGAGCGGTGTCACGGAACTCCGCGCCAGGCGGCTTCGCCTGGTGGAATCGGCCTTGCCTATAGGTGGTTCGGACGTGCACGCCCGGCGCGTCGGGCTGGGCGCATCCACGCGCCGCAGACAGGAGCCGCACATGGCCACCCCCCGAACGCCGCGATTTGATCGTGCCCGCGTGTGGCGGGCCGTAGTCCTCGTGGCAGTGGGCTGTGGCCTCGTGGTCACGGCCGCGTCCCAGACCAGGCCGCCCGCGCCCGTGCCGCCCGGCGCCGCCCAGACACGCCCGCCCGCTCCCCAGACGCCGCCTGGCCCGGTCATCTACGAGGGCGGGCTCGCCGAAGACCTCGACGCCGCGTTGCGCGCGCCCGGCTATTTCCGGCAACGCAAGACTGCTCAGCCTCACCGCCGGTCGCCTGCAGATGGCGATCGACCCGAAGAACGACACGGTGACCATCCGGCCCGTCGTGATGGAGATGGTCCTGCAGTTCCGGGACCGCGTGATCGACACGCCGGGCGTCTACGGGTACGACTGGGGCAATCCCGTGCATCTGCGCTATGAGTGGAGCTTCGTGCCGGGCCCGATGGGCGGCAACAACGCCGCGTTCGCGTTCATCACCGTCCAGGAGAGGAAGAGCCGGGCGACCGAGCAGCCGGGAAAGCCCCTGGCCTGGACGGCCGGCGATGTGACGAAGGGCCTGGCTGAGATTCAGGCCACCAGCAAGGTGGCGGAGCCGAAGTACGCCAAGTCGGAATACCGGATGAGCTGGTCGACCGACTTCTTCAGGGGTGACCGGATGTTCGTCCTGAAGCCGGTCACGCCTCCCCCGACGCCTGCGCCCCTCCCGACCCCGACCACGACCGAAGCGCCCGATGGCTTCCTCACGTGGTACCTCGGGTTCTCGAGGCTGCTCGGGGATTCGAGCCGCCAGATCAACGACGCCCGCGCCGTAGCGGCCACGATCGCCCTCCCGCTCGAGAGCGCCCGGCGTGAGCAACGGCGCATCGTCCGGGCAGTCTTCGAGGCGAATCGCACGCGGCAGGCGGGCGAGCCCACCGTCAGCGACGAGATCACCGATCGACTGGCCGGGAAGGGCCGCCTCCTGTCGGTGGAAATCAGGAAGTACCTCGCGCAGCTCGACGCCGCCTCCGCCGATGCGAAGGCCGCCCAGGACAAGGTGATGGCCGCCTTCAACAAGGGGTTCGATCTGTACGCCGGCCGTGACCTGCCGATGTGGATCCGCTGGCGCGAACACTTCGACCTCACCACGGCCGCCCTGCCGTTCGAGATGGCCATCGCGGCAGGCGAGGACGTCCGCCTGCGGCAGGCGGTGGAACGCTCCGACACGCAGACGCTGCCAGCCGCTCTGCGCGTGAACATGGCCAGGGCCATGATCGCCCGCGGGGAACTGGCGCTCGCGATCAACCAGCTGCGCCGGGTGCTCGCCGTGGATCCGCAGAACGCGAATGCCCGGACCCTGCTCGCGCGTGCGGACATCGTCGTGATGAAGTTGTCGATGCGCAAGGCCGCCGGTGCGCTGGGCCAGGCGCGCGAGTCTTTCGACGCCCTCCTGGTGGCCGCCGGCCAAGCCGATCGTGAGCTGCAACCCGCGGACTGGATGCCCACCGCCGCGCCGGATGCCGTCAAGTTGCTCGCGGGCGGCATCGACTGGCTCGCATCGGAAGCGTGGGAGAAGGTCACGCACACGGTGATCAACGTCGTGGACCTGGGCGTCGGCCGCACGGCCAGCGAGGCGCGCGCGCTGTGGGCGTCGGAGCGGGAATACGCCGGCCACTTCATGGCGGTGCCGATCATGATCCGGCTTCGCGAGAAGGGTTTCACGCTGGACCAGATGGCCCGGATGGATACGCGGACGCTGAAGGGCGCCATCCCGCTCAACATGGCGTCGGGCGCCCCGTATACCGACGCGCAGGTCGTTCGTCTCGGCGTGGCGATCAAGAACGCCCTCGCCTTCGAGGACATCGCCGCGCTCGCGAATCAGGAGATGGACGTCGAGGACCTGCAGCGCGCGCTCGACAAACCCTACCTCGCCCCGGCGGACATGGCGGAGACGTGGGTGGACGAGTTCGGCGCCATGGTCGTCGAGCAGGCGATTCTCCTGGCGTTGCCCATGGCTCAATTGAGGGCCGGTGGGCCCACTGTCACCGAGTTCCTCGGTCACATCACCAGGTACGACAAAGCGGTGGCGTGGTTCGGCGGCACGGACACGGGCCAGCGGCTGCTGGGGTCGCTCAAGCAGTACCAAGTCCTGCAGAACGATCTGATCAGGGCCGGCACACTCCGGGGCTACACCGGGTTCGCGGCCCTGAAGGGCGCCGAGGTGCTGGCGATGATGATGGTCAGCACGTCTGCCGTCGAACTGGCCGATGCCGCTGGTGGCGAGCCGGCAGCGGCCGTCACCGCCGCGCTGAGCATGATGGTCACCGACCTCGATCTGCTGACCAGGTGGCTGGAAGCCGGACGCGTGCGCACCGAGGTGGCCGTGCGCGTGATGGCCACCGCCATCCGGCAGGGCCAGACGAGCATCCAGCGGCTGGAACAAAGCGGAGCCGCGCTCAAGCGTTTGCGCGATTTGTCCCGGCCGAGACCGGCTGGCCAGGCGCTGCTCCCTGAGGACGCCGCGTTCGTTCGGCAAGCCGAGCCGCTCGGCACCGCCTTCATCCCCAACGGCGATTCACTCCATGACTCTGCCCTGGTTCGGGCGCAACTCGCTGAGGACGTCAGCGCCGGCAAGGCCAGCGACGCCGGCCGCGTGAGCGAGAAGTTCGAAGGCGACCTCGTCACACGCAAGACCAGTCTCGCCGATGACGTGAGACGAGCCGAGGCCGGCCGGCTGAAGCTCGCCGCGGCCCGTCCCGCGACCGCGGCGCCCCGCCCACGCATGTCATCAGACGAGGCGGGTCCGTACGAGTTTCCCCTCACCCCCGCGCCAGGGTCGGCGTGGGCCCGAGCCGAACAGGCACTCCGGGACGGCGACCATGGCAAGGCGAAGCTGCTGTATCGAGAGGCCTACGACAACTATGAAATGCCCGAGCGCCTCTTCAATGCGTTCGGCCGGCGCGTGGCCGAGGCGGCGGAGGCGGCAACGAAGCCGCGCCTTCCGCTTGGCCCCAAACAGCCCACATCCGCCGAGTTCGCTCCAGGCCAGGTGCAGAAAGTGCTCGAGGACGACTGGCTACTCAAGAAGCCATTGACGCGGTCGGACAAGCCGGTGATAGGCGATGTCTTCGAGTCCGCCGATGGCGCCTTCATTCTCAAGGAAATCAGGATTGGCCCGTCGATCGACGACGAGACGAAGCAGATAGCCCTCGAACGACTCTACCGGGCGGCTGACAGCGAGATTGTCGCGTCGAGACTGATGGATGCATTGGGAATTCCGTGCGCGCGGGTGGGCGCGTACGTCGCAAAAGACGCCGACGGCAAGATCATATCGATTCGCCTGGCGATGCGGAAGATCGACGGCAAGGAGCTGGCCGACGAGCTCAGCTTCAATTCAGGGCAGCTGCTGCAGTATGCCGATGACCTGTCCGCGCAGCGCGCGTTCGCCATCGTGATCGGGGACTACGATCGCAAGCTGGCCAACGTCATGGCGGGCAACGACGGACGCCTCTACTACATCGATGCCGGCCTGGCCGAACTCGACAACCCGGTGCTGGTGGACAACCCGGGCTGGAAGCTTCGGCCTCGCTACGAGGAAGGGCGCTGGGGACAGGACCACTACTACTCCCGCACCTGGGATGAGATGCAGTCGCTCGCCACCAAGAACGACTCGGCCAGCGTCGCGGAGTACGACAGCGTCGCCCGCAGCGCATCTCGTCGAACGGTCGTTGACGAGCAAGGGCGCGGAGCCGATGGTCAGGAAGCTGGAGAGCCTCCTGGATCCGGCCCCGGAGAAGGAGGCCGCGCTGCTCGACCTGCTGACCAGGGCCTATCAGGAATCCCGCGGCACCACCAAGACGGCCGCCGAGATCAGGGCCATGGCCGTGTCCACGCTAAAGACGATGCGCATCCGGGCGCAACGGCTGCGGGTGGTGCTGAAGCATCTCGACGAACGCAGCGGTCTCGTCCCGTTCAGTCCGTTCGTGCTGTTCCGATTCCCGGCCCCGCCTGAGCCAATTGACCGTCCGTCACGTGTGGAATGGAGGGTGGCGGCATGAGACGCGCCTTTGGCACTGCCGCGGCCGTGCTCCTGGCCGTGTCCAGCCTGCTCACGCATGCGGCGCCGCAAGCCGATCCGGACGCGGTCTGCCGTCAGCGGCTCGCGAACCTTGCCGCGGCCATCACCACCTATCAGGCCATCCACGACGGCAGGAAGCCCGAGAGACTGTCGGACCTCTATTCCGAAGGGCTGATCACCAGCCTCTCCGAGTTCGTCGTGCCCGGATCGGAGGCCACACTGCGGACGCGTGCGGACATCGATGCGCAGACGGGCTTCACGCTGGCTGAGGCCTGGCGACGCGCCCCACGTGCTGGTGCGGGAAAAGTCGCCGCGCGCAGGCAGGGGCACCATCCTTGCCGCCACCGCGGAGGGGACGATTGTCACACTGACCCAAGCGACATCCAGACAGAGACCCGGCGACCAGCCGGTCGTACCAGGCGCCGGTGCCAGGACGCCTCGCACGGGACGGCGACGTCCTGTACACCGTCGCCGAGCTCCGGCAGCGCGGCGTGTATGAGGACGCCGACGCGACTCCTGACCGTGCGGTTTCCCGACGCCTGGCAGGTCGTTCGCCAGATCGACCACGACGAGATCTCCTACATTCTCTCCGCCGAGGCAGGGCAGACGCCGCCCTCACAGATCCGCACCGGTGTCGGCGTCATCGCCGTCGTTCTCGGCGACCTTCCCCGGCGCCAGGGCATGACGGCCACCGACGCGCTCAAGCTGCTCCTGCCGAACATCCTTCGCGACACCCCGGGAACGCGTCTGGTGTCCGGTGTGGCCCCGGCCAGGCTTGGCTCCCTCGAGGCGGCCACCTGCACGCTGGAGGGCCCTCGCGAGAAGGTGTCGGGGAGCCACATCCGGGAACTGTTCGTCGCCATCAAGGACGGCGTGGCGTTTCAGGTCACGTTCTTCGCGCCGACGGAGGCGTACGCCGCGCTGCGCCCGGGATTCCTGCAGATCGCCGCCGATTCCCGCTTCGGCCGGTCAACCGGTCTGCCGCGACGCGCAACAGTCCCTCGAAGCGCGACAGATCGTGGAGAAGTACAAGGCGTCGGTGGTGTCGATCGCGACCACCAACGGGCGGTTCTCGGCCACCGGCAGCGGCTTCATCATCAGCCGCGACGGATACGTGCTCACCAACTACCACGTCGCCTATGACGTGCAGACCGGCGAGCCGAACACGACGTTCACTGTCGAGTGGGACGAATCGTTGCGGCGGCCCAAGGTGCCGGCGCAACTGGTCGGCGGCGTGCACAAGGTGAGGGCGAGTGCCATCCCGTCGCTCTACGGCACGGACGTGGCGCTGCTGAAGATCGCGCCCGGGGACTACGAGCCGATGCTCTTGTCATCGCTGGCCGACGTGCAGGCCGGCGACGACATCGTGACGCTGGGCTTCCCGAGCCGCGGCCTGCTCGAGGGTGTCTCGCTGACCGTCACCAGGGGCGTGGTCACACGGTTCAACCGAGGCCCTCAGGGAGACGTGGAGTCGCTCTTCACCGACGCGGCGTTCACCCACGGCTCGAGCGGCGGGCCTTCCGTGAGCCTGGTGACCGGTGGCGTGATCGGGCTGAACACGTTTGGCAACCCGGTGCAACTGGACCCGGAGCGATACCGGCAGAACGACCTCATCAACTATCGGGGCATCGTGCCGATCGACGAGGCCGTCCGCGCGTTTCCGCTCGTGACCATTCCTGGCCTGGATCCGCGGACGAACACCCTCGACTTCTTCGACAGCGTGGCGCTGTCCCAGTACTTCCTGGCGATCGGATCGCTGACCGCGGCTGAAACGCTCGCCACGCGTGCCGTCTCGCTCGAGCCACAGCAGGCGGTGGCGCACCTCAGACTGGGTGAGATTCGCGTCCGGCAGGCGGCCGAGGCGCAGGAGGTGCCCGATGGTCCTCGCGCCAGCACGCTAAGTGATGCCGCCCGGCGGTCGTTCGCACAGGCGCTGCAGCGCGACGCCCGCCACTCCGATACACTCGCCGCGTTCGCGCGGCTGGAAGCCAGTCTCGGCCGGATGGATGAAGCCGCCGCCCTCGCCGCCAGGGCCGTCGAGAGCAACCCCAGGGACTTTCGCGCGCACCTCCTCCTCGCCGATCTGTACGCGCGCAAGTCGCGGTTCCGCGAGGCGCTGGCTGAAGTGCAGCGAGCCAAGGTCGTCACTGGGGCGTTGATCGTGGACGCGTATGTCACCGCTGCCAACATCTACACGGCGATGGGAGAGGCGGAACACGCCAGAGCGGAGTGGGCTGAGGCGGCCCGCATCAGCCCGGCGTATCTCCCGGCGCGACTGGCGGCCGCGGCGTACTTCGAGCAGGCCCGCCGGTTCGATCAGGCGCTGGCCGAGTACCCGCAGCATCCTGGCCGATTTTCCGGAGAACCCAGAGGTGATCGGACGGATTGGCAACTGCCTGCTCGCCGCAGGCCGCCCGGGGGACGCGGCAGAGGCCTTTCAGTATTCCAGGCGGCGATCGGGTGAGCTGGGTCAGCCAGCCGAGGAACTCGTCCTCGTCAGGCTGGCGGATATCCTGATGCAGCAGCCCGGCGGCGTGGACGCGATCCCGATCCTGGCTCAGTATCTTGGCGAGTACCCGAACGGGCTGGCGGCCGCCGCGGAGAGCCTGAATCTCGCGGCGATCCACCAGGAGCATCAGTCCTTCGGGCTTGCCGGCGCACACGCCCGTCTGGCCGTCCACCTCAGCCGCGCGCCGGACATCGCCTCGCGCGCGAGGTCGTTCCCCATGGCTCCGCTCTCCATGCAGGAGATCGACGTCATGCTGCGGTTCCAGTACCCACCTGGACTCGCCGTGACCCTGATCATGAACTCGCCGCTGGCGTTCGGCAGGCCGACGGATCAGCAACTCCAGCAGCTTCGGCAGCAGGGCATTCCCGACTGGATCATCCAGGCCATCCAGCAGTCGGCGGCCAGGGCAGGGGGCGCGAAATGACTCAGTTCACGACCTGACCCCACCCCAACACGACGGTCACTGCGCCACTCCGGCCCGGCGCGAAGACCCACCGCGGGCCGGCACTCGACTGATACGCCTCGTTCAGGAGATTGCGCATCGTGGCGCGGACTTCCAGGTGCCGCGTCGCGTGCCAGCTGACGCCGGCGTCGGCCAGGGTGTAGCGTCGCGTGGGCACTTCGCTCGGTCCGGCAGCCCGGTGCGATCCTGCGGCCTTGACGCGGAAGTAGGACGCGACCCGCGCGCCAATCCGGTGCCTCAGCGTGACCGACCCGGCGGTCGGTGCGACGTCGTCCAGCGGTGTGCCATCACCCGCGTCGCGGCCTCGCGAGGCCTGGGCGGTCAGCTCGAGCGTCAGCCCATGCGCGAGCGCCGTCTGCACTTCGACTTCCACGCCTCGCAGGTCGGCGGCTCCTCGGTTGCGATAGAGGAAGAGCGTCGGCTGCGCGGCGTAGCGCTCGATGAGGTCGGTGATGCGGTAGTCATAGGCGGCGGCGACGAGTCGCATGGGTCCGGCGACGTAGCGCGCGGTGACGTCGATCTGCCGGCTGGTTTCCGGCCTCAGCTCCGGATTGCCCTCGATGAAGCCGCGCCCGACAGGGCCGCGGTAGAACCGGTCCGACAGCGAAGGGTCGCGGAAGCCCCGGGCGACCTGTCCCGTCAGGGTCAGTCGCGCCGCCGGTGTCACGGTCACCGCGACGAGCCCGGCGAGCGCGGCGTGCGAGAACGATTCGATCCCCGAAGAAGCCGCCCGCGTTCGTGCTGCGTACGGCGTCCACGCGCAGGCCTCCTGAGACCTGCACGCGGCGGGCAAGCCCGGCCTGGCCCTCGGCGAACAGGCCGGCCGCTGTGCGATGCGCGGCGGCGATCGACACGGTGGTGGACGTAGACGCCACGGCGCCGGCCAGGTTGTAGGCCACCGCCGTGTCCAGCGCCTTCACGCCGTAGCGTCCCTGCACGTCCGCACCGACGTGCAGCCGCGCGCGACCGACCGCGCGCTCTCCAGTGAGCCGCAACTGCACGTCACGGGACTCCAGGTCAGACCGCTCGACGTTCCTCGCCCGCGTGGTCGTCGGCAACCGGTCCTGATCGGTCCGCTGGCGGGACGAGGCGACCAGGCCGTCGATCCGGACATTGCGGAACCCCGCGAGCGCGGCCCGCTCGTACGACCCGTTCACCCGATGCGAGTCCTCGAACGGGCTGGTGACCCGCGTGACATCGCTGTCGCTGCGTGGTCGCCCGATCGCCCGCGCGAGGTCGCTCTGCCAACCGACCGACCACCGGCCGGATCCGTGCAGATGCACCCAGCGCGCACGGACGCCTTGGTCGCGCCAGCCTGAGTTCGACACCACGGCCGTCGGCGCCTCGTAGTCGTCAAACTGACGCGCGCGGACCGCCACCAGCAGTCCTCCCGAACCGTACCCGGTGGAGACTTCGAGGTCGCCACTGCGTTCGGGTGCGCCACCCGCTGACGTCGCCTGGAACCGCACGTGCAGTCCGGCTGACGGGTTGGGTCCACGCGTGCGGGCCGCGATGACGCCGCCGAACGCGTCCGATCCGTAGGCGACCGACCCTGGACCTCGGGCGACTTCAATCGTGCTGATCGCGCCCGGGTCGAGAAACGCGGCGTTCGCCCCGGCCCGCCGTTCCGTGGATGCGCGGTTGCCGTCCACCAGGATCAGCGTCCGGCCGCGAGCCAGGCCTCGTACCGCCGGCACCGCCGCCTGCCCTTCGGAGATCCAACCCACACCCGGGACGGTGTCGAGCGCTTCACTGAGCGTCGGGGGGTGGCGCATCTGCAGATCGTCCGCCGTGACGAGCGTGGTCGCGGCGCCAGGGGAGGCATCGACGGTCGGCGCGATGCCCGTCACGGCGACGATCTCGGTCACCACCGCATCGACCGCGATCGTGAATCCGCTTCCGGCGATCGACGACACGCGAATCGACCGCGCGACGCGTCCGTCGGCCAGCACGACGACGACGTCGATCGGCAGTTCGGGTGCGACCAGCCACCGGAAGCGGCCAGCCGCGTCAGACCACACGGACCCTCGTTGGCCGACGATCGCGAGCTCGGCCGCGGCGATCGGCGCCCCACTGCGACCGTCCACCAGTCGGCCCTCGATCGGCGCCACGAGATCTGCCCAGGCGAGCGACACGACGAGCAGGAGCGCGGAGAGCGGCATCGCGCGCGAGCGTACCGCAGAACGCTTTCTGTTAGAGTGTGCCGCCCAGGAGGCTCCCCCCACATGGCCACCGAACCCGATCCACCACAGCGCTACTTGAGGCGTCGCGAGATGCTCCAACTCGGCGCGGCCGGCATGGCGGCGCTGGGCGCGGCGCGCGTGCCCCTTGCCGCACGTGCGCCCCAGACCCCGGGGTCCGGACAGGGGCAACAGCCTCCCAAGCCGCCGGCGGCAGACGCCGTCGCCAATCCCTTGACGATGGTCGCCGAGGATTGGACGGAACCGTGGATCTGGCGTCCGTCCGACTGGCCCAACCAGGCGCTCGCGCTGAACATCGTCGGCAACGCGCACCCGCCGCGCGCGAGTTCGCCGGGCAATCGCTTCACGCCGCTCTTCAGCTTCAACGGGTCCAGTCCGGGGCCGACGATTCGCATGCGTGGACACGAGCGACTGCGCGTGACGGTCAGGAACCACCTGGGGCCGAACATGAGCCGCGTGCCCAAGGGGCCGGCGCCGGATCCGTTCGAGGTGCGACCGGATGTCCTCGACGCCGCGTTCTGCCGGATGCAGAAGAACGCAGGCCTCTCCTGTGCCACCCCGCCGGCCGGACGCACGATCTTCGGTCACTTCCACGAGTTCTTCGAAGGCAGCCCCGTGGAGATGGTGGACACGAGCTGCGTGAGCGGCCACGTCAACGTCCCTCACGGATCGCATACGACGAACCTGCACACGCACGGCCTGCACGTCGAACCCGGATCCAACGCGAACGGCACGTCGGGCGACAACACGTTCCTTCGGATCCTGCCGCACGCCGACGGCCAGCTCCGCAAGGGGGCCCGAGACCCCGGGTGCCGGACCGTGGCGCCGCACGAGCGCATCGGCGTGGCGGAGTACCAGTTGGCGATCGGCAACGTGATGCGCACCCGCCGGCAGCCCGGGGCGCCGGCGCAGCCGCATCCGCCGGGCACGCATTGGTACCATCCGCACGCGCATGGCGCGACCCACGACCAGGTCGCGAGCGGGCTCGCCGGCTTCCTGATCGTCGAAGGTGACGTGGACGACGCGATCAACCGGGCGATGACAGGGCAGGATCGGCCTGATCCCTGCGTGAAGACGGGGCCGTACGACTATCGCGAACGCCTGATGATGATCCAGCGCGTCGAGGTGGGATCGATCGATGTGGATGCCGGTCCTCGGCGTGGCCAGGGGCGCGTCCCGCCGCCGACCGCGATCAACGGATCCTTCTCGCCGACGGTGATGTTCATGCGTCCGGGGGCGGTCGAGCGCTGGCGCGTGCTCAACGCGAGTGTGGACGGGCGCGGCTTCAAGAAGTTCATGGTGCTCGAAGGGCACTTCGTCTTTGCGGACCGCCAGCTGTGGCGCGTCCTGCCGGGCGAGACCGAAGGCGCACCGCGCCGTTTTCAGGCGGCCACACGACAGGACGTCGCCGATGCGACGCGGCAGCTGTTCCAGCTGTCCTTCGACGGCATCACGCTGGTCGAGGTCGAGAACGGCCGGGCCCGGCACACGATCCGCGACCTCTCGCGGCAGAACGCGGGCACGCGCAATCCCCTCGACCGTGTGCCGGCCTCCGGCGAGGACCCCATGCGGGCGATGCTGAAGAACGTCGAGGACTGCTACCGCGACGGCGACAGCCTGCGGAATCTGTTCGATCGGCCGAACGAGATCTTCATGACGAACGCCAACCGCGCGGACGTCTTCTTCAAGGCGCCGGTCGATGCGGCGGGGAAGGTCTTCACCGTCTTCGCCCAGGAGTTCCCGCTGGTCACCGACAACTTCCAGCAGCGCTACCAGATCGGCATCGCCACGGGCCGGTCCGGGTTCACCGCGGGCAATCCCGCGCCGTTCGATGTCGTCGTCGGCTGGGTCCGCGTCGCGGGGGATGTCGTGCCGGGCGGCAATTTCGACGTGATGAGCCTGCGCGACACGCTTCCGCCCGTCCCGCCGTTCCTGCAGCCGGTGCAGGACGACGAGCTGCGCGTGCCGGCGAGCGAGGCGACGCGGCGCGGCGTGCGGGCCGGCAGTGTCCGGACGCGTGTCATCAGCTACTCGGGGTACGGGCCCACGGACTTTCCGCTGATCGAGGTGCCCGAGGCGTTCGCGCGTCAGCATCCGGAGCTGAAGGGCCGGCTCTGGGACGAGATCAACGGCGCCCGTGTGCTCCTGCCGCCGTTCTCACGCACGATGGCCGTCAATGGCGAGTTCGATCTGGCGACCGTGCCGAATCCGCCCGCGCCCGAGAAGTTCGGCCACCACGATCCGCACCATCCACGGGCGCTGGTGAACACGGCCGAGGAGTGGGTGCTCTACAACTGCTCGATCTCGCTCTGGAGCCACACCAACACGGACACGTTCAAGCAGCCGGGCCAGTACGGATTGCACTACCAGGCGTTTCCGCTCAGCCGCGCGGATGGGCAGGCCCGGTTCGCGCGCGATCCCTATTTCCAGATCACGACCAAGGGCGCGGACCATCCGTTCCACATTCACGTGAATCCGTGCTGGGTGACCCGCATCGACGTGCCGGACGAACAGGGGCGCCTGCACAACGTGCTCAGCGCGCCGCAGTGGATGGACACGGTGTCGATTCCGCGCGGTGGGCGCGTGATCTTCCGGTCGCGGTTCGCCGATTACGTCGGCATGTGGGTCAACCACTGCCACATCCTCATGCACGAGGACCACGGGATGATGCAGGCGGTCGAGTCGGTGCCGCGCGCCGAGGGGGCCAACTACAAGCCGCGGGCGCGGGCGGCCTCGCATGCGATGTCGGCCGACGAGGTGAACGCGATCTACCCGCCCCCGTCGCTCGAGCTGATGTACCGGCAGAGCATGTCGTTCGTGGATTCGAGCCCAGACCTGGGCCAGGTGTTTCCGGGATTTCCGCTGGAGGTGCCGAGGATCTAGGGGTCAGGACCTGCCCCCTACTCCCAGCGAAACGCCTTCGTCGCGAGGGCCGTGAAGGCCAGGAACATCACGGTCAGGACTGCGACGTCACCCGCGTGGTGCAGCCATCCCTCGCCGTGCCAGATGCCGCGCAGCAGCGACACCGCGTAGGTGAGCGGGAGCGCGCGCGCCAGCAGTTGCAGCCAGGGCGGCATCGCAGTGATCGGCACGAACAGGCCGGACAGGCCCAGCATGGGATACAGGATCAAGGTCCCGAGCGGCTGGGCGAAGCGCGCCGTCGGCACCAGGCTGGCGACGAGGAAGCCGAGCGACGACAGGCAGACGGTCGTGAAGAGCAGGGCGAGCGTGAACGACACGAGGGGCGTTGACGCGTCCACCGGATAGTAGCGTCGCCCTGCCAGGATCATCGCGGCCAGCGTGATCGCCGTGAACAGGAGCTTGACGAGGACGTGGGCCGTCAGGATCGTGTACGGGCGCAGCGGCGTCGCGCGCAGGCGCTTCAGGATGCCGCCTTCGCGATAGATCGCGATGACCGTGACCAGCGACAGCACGCCGCTGGCCGCAATCATCATCGCCGCGAACACCGGCAGATCGACCGACATGAAACGCGGCAACTCCGGGGACGCCACGCGGGCCCGGGGGCCGAGCATCCGGCCGAACAGCACGAAGATGAGCACCGGGGCGCCCACGGTGCCGACGAGGCCCAGGGGCTCGCGGACGAAGATCTTGATCTCGAGCCAGGTCAGTCGCCACAGTCCCCGCATCCTCATCGCTGCCGCCTGTCTCAGTCGCGAATCGACTGGCCGGTGAGCTGGAGGAACACGTCCTCGAGCGTCGCGTTCAAGGTCCGGAAGTCGATGACCGGCATCCGGTGTTCCGCGACGCACTGGATCACGTGCGTGACCAGTTCTTCGCCCGTGCCGCGAATCGTGACCTCCAGCCCCTCGTGGCTCACGGACTGGGCGTGCGGAATCGCGCGAAAGCGCTCCGCGGCCTGCTCGTCCCTGGTCGTCACGATCACGGTCCGTTCGGGGCAATGCCGTCGGATGAGTTCAGCCGGCGTGCCGATGTCGATGATGCGGCCGTGGTCGATGATCGCCACGCGGTCGCACAGGCGCTCGGCTTCCTCCATCAGGTGCGTCGTCAGGACGACGGTCTTCCCGCGCTGGCGAATGCCGCGCACGAGCTCCCAGATGGCCCGCCGGGCCTGGGGATCGAGCCCGGTCGTCAATTCGTCGAGGAACACCAGCTCGGGATCATTGATGAGCGCGAGCGCGATGAACAGCCGCTGCTTCTGGCCGCCCGAGAGCGTCATGAACCAGGCGTCCCGCTTGTCGCCCAGGCCGAGCTGCTCGATCAGAATCGTCGGGCGGGACGGACCGCCGGTAGAGCGAGGCCCAGAGGTCCACGGCTTCGCGGACCTTGATCCGCTTCTGCAGGTGCGCCTGTTGCAGCTGAACGCCGATGCGTTCCTGCAACCCAGACGCGGCACGCCGCGGATCCAGGCCGAGCACCGTGATTGCACCGGAGTCCGGCTGGCGCAGCCCCGCGAGGCATTCCATCGTCGTGGTCTTGCCGGCGCCGTTCGGTCCGATGAGCCCGAAGATCTCGCCAGGCTCGACCTGAAACGACACGTCGTCCACGGCGACCGTCCGGCCGTACGCCTTCCGGATGGCGACGACGTGCACAGCGGGTAGGGCGGTCATGCGGATGGCCGCATCGTGTCACAGCTCGGCCTGGGCAGGCCTGCGCGTGCGAGCCGCTTTCGGCGGCACGGCTGTGAGAGAGCAGGCGTGTCGGAGGAATCTGGATAGGAACGTCGAGAGCGGGGGGCGGCGTGCGAGGGAGGTCGAGAAGCCGACGCGGGACAACAGGCCCCGCGTCGGCGATGTTCGCGAGTTACGCGAGGCGGACGTTCTCGGCGCGCGGACCCTTGGGGCCCTGGCCGGTCTGGAAAGTCACGTTCTGACCCTCGTGCAGGGTGTCGAACTGCTCGCAGGCGGACTGGTGGAAGAAGTATTCGTTGCCGTCTTCGGCCGCGACGAATCCGAAGCCCTTGTCGCTGACGAGACGCTTGATCGTGCCGTTCATGGAAGCCATGTAGTTGTTCCTACGCTGCGATGTAGTAGGTGCCGCGCATCGCCGATGACGCGGTTCCCGTCTCCAGGGACACACATGGTCCTGACGAGTCTGGGAACTTTGCCTTGATGAGAGAAAAGACGCAGGCGGGAAACCGGCGAAATGAGACTCAGGAAAGCGAGCGACCTTCAGTATACCCCGTTTGGCCGGGAACACCTAGCTTGGCTTTTGGCTCGCTACAGCTTCCGCGCGGTGACCTTCAGCATCGGTCCCTCCAGACCGGTCAGCTCTACTCGGAAGTGCACGTTGCCGGACGGTTCGACCTTCTCGGCTGACTGGCCGACGACCGTCGGCACTGCGATGAATCCCAGGTAGGCCGGTGTGCCGCCGTATTTCGGCGCCATGCGGCGAATCAGGAGGTACGGCGCCCCAGGCACGCCGCGATTCCACTCGGTCGGGACCATGTACTCCAGGTAGTAGTCCCAGCTCGCGTCACCACGGCGGAACGCGAGTTTGATGCCCAGGTTGGCGCGGGCCCCCGGCCGGCTGATGGGTGCGAGTGGCAGCGTGATTCCGCCTGGCTGGGACATCCAGTCACCGCCATCGACGAACACGCGCCGCGTGTACATCCAGTCCCGCTGCATCAGATGCGGGAGGCACAGGGCAGGACCGAAGTGCCGCTGCAGGGTGGGATGCAGGAATGGACCGTTCTGGCTCATGATGCAGCTCGGGTCCCTGTAGTCGGTCTCCAGGTCTGAATCCAGATCGTGGTGCATGCCGAACACGTGACCCATCTCGTGGGCCGTGATGTTGCCGTTGTGCGGCGGCGTCATGCAGACGATCGTCCCGTCGCTGCTTCCATCAATCCAGAACGGAAAGAACCCAGGCGTTTCCCAGGTCGTCCCGGCGGGCACGCCGGGCTTGGACCAGTTCTCCGTGTAGATCACGATGGGGCCAAGCAGTCCCTCCAGGACGCGGTCGCCGTCGCGACGCTTCAACGCGTTGACCGCAAACTTGGCGAGCCCGGTTCGCCCGGGTCCGGGCGGAGTAGAGCCCTCCGTGCCACCGGCCTCGCTTCGCGCGATCTCGACCTCAACCCAGGGGAACACGCGGCTGCCACCGACGTCGATCGCGCCCAGCGAGACGTCGCGCCAGTACTCGATGAAGCCTCCCGTGCCTGGCGTGAACGCGGCGCGGTAGAAGTTCTCGATGGCGATTTCATCCGGACTCAGTGCCGGCGGGGCACCCTTGAAGCGGCAGAGAATCACGGCCCAGGGCTTCCGCTCCGAGACGCGTCCAAACATCGCCGAGATCAGCGCCCGCACCGATCCGCGCGGCGCCGGCTGAAAGGTGCCGAGCAGGGTGCGAACGCTCAGTATGCCGCTCGGCGCGACCGTGCCGCGCTCACGCTGACGTTCAATCGTCTGTCGCAGGGTGGCCATGAGTGGGCCCCCTTACTGCAGCGCGATCAGAATCGGAATCAGACCCTGTCCGGCCGCGAGTGGCCGCAGCGCCTTGCCGATCACCGCGCCGAACGCCTGCAGCGGGTCACCCGCCTTCATCGCGTGGCCCGGCGTGGCCGACGTGGTGAGCAGGTCGCCGACCTCGACGGCGGCGTACTGCGCATCGACCTTGCAGTAGACCTTGCCCAGCAGCGCCACCGGCTGACGCGCGTACGCGGTCTGCCGCTTGTCGAGGATCAGGCCCGGCTTGTACCTGTCCTGCGCCCGAGATGACGCCGGCGACGCGTTTGTCGTGCGGCCGGTCGCTCCGTCGCAACGTGCCCTCGTCGGTCAGCACCATCACCGTGCCCGGTTCCGAGTCGTCGCCATCGACCACGTCGAACTCCTCGGCGCAGTCGGCGTTGGCCAGCCGGATGTCGCCGGTCACCTCCACGTCTCCTTCGAACAACCCGGCGAGTCGGCCACCCTTCCCGTGCACGCCGATGCCGCTCTTGCTGGTGCCGGCGACGCCGACGCCGGTGCCGTCGGTCTGCCCCCACACGCCGGTGCCGTTCGTGCTGATGCCCACGACGCCTTCGGCGTTGGTCGCCCACCCCTCGACGCCTCGTCCTTCCACCGAGCTGCCGCGGATGCCTGCCGATTTCGTGCTCGCCGCCCGCAGACCGTAGTCGGTCTGGCTGATGGCCACGACACCACGGCCGTTCGTCGACTCCCCATGCACGCCCGCGGCTGATGTGCTGATGCCATGCACGCCCGAATCCGCTCTTGCTCGTCCCGAGCACGCCCGTGCCCGCGCCCTCCGTCTGACCCCAGACGCCGTTGCCCGTCGTGCTGATCCCGACGACGCCTTCGGACTTGGTCGCCCAGCCTTCGACGCCACGGCCCTCGACCGAGCTTCCGCGGATCCCGGCCGACGTGCGGCTGGCCGCGCGCAATCCATAGTCGGTGTCGCTGGTCGCGACGACGCCGCGACCTGATTTGGATTCTCCAAGCACCCCGAACGACGTCTCGCTCGTCCCATGGACGCCAGTGCCCCCGGCGCTGACTCCGGTCACGGCGTCCCCGTTGGCGGTGTGCTCACCTTTGACGGCCGGGATGGCCTGCGTTGCAGATTGACCAGCAAGGTTCGTGTCCGCCATTGAAGTGACCTCGGAAGGGGCGTGCGTCGGTTGTAAACGGATTCGCGCCCGGGTGTTGGGTCGCCGGTTCAGTGTAGTCGCAATGCGCTGGGCGGGGGACGCGCTATTCTTGGCGACACCGCAGGACTCCAGGAGGCGACGTGGTCATGACGCAGTTGTCGTTGCTCGCACTCGGTCTCACCTTCGTCTCGGCGACCGCGTTGGCCCAGGACGCGACGACGGTCGTCGCGGCTGCGCAGAAGGCGCTGGGCGGTCCCGCCTCAGTCACCTACTCGGGATCGGCGAAGGACGTGGCCTTCCAGCAATGTGGCGCCAACGCCGCGGCGATGGTCTGTCAGGGTCCGCACGACCCGATGCGGCCGATCACCAGCTACGTACGCGTGATCGATCTCGCGGCGCCCGCCTCGCGCCATACCGGCGGCACGACCAACGTCGGTGGCGGTGGGTCCACCACGGTGACACCGGGCACGTTCTTCCAGCAGGTCACCTCGGCACAGGCCGACGTGTCTCAGCCGTGGGCGAACGCGATCGAGTTCTACCTCACGCCCTGGGGTTTTCTGAAAGGCGCGGCCGAGAACAAGGCGACCGCGGCTCGCCGCCGCGTCAACGGCCGGAACTACACGGTGCTGACCTGGAGCCCCGTGGTCAAGGCGCCGTCGGGCAGGGGCTACGTCATCAACGGTTACATCGGCGATGACAACCTCGTCGAGCGCGTCGAGACCTGGGTGGGCGACAACATCATGGGCGACATGCATGTCGTGGCCACCTACGCGGGGTGGAAGGACTTCGGCGGCGTGATGGCTCCGTCCAGGATCGTGCAGACGCGCGGTGGATGGCCCTTCTTCGAGGTGGAGGTGGCGGCAGCCAGGGCGAATCCCGCCAACCTCGAGGCCCTCGCGCCCGCGCCCGCGCCAGCGGCCCGTGGCGGCGGTCCGGGGGGAGGCGCCCCGCCGGCGGCCGGCCGTGGCGGAGCCGGTGGACCTGCCGCCCCGCCCGCGCTCACGGTCACCTCCGAGAAGCTCGGCGAGGGCGTGTACCGCCTCACCACGGGCACGGGCAGTTACGATTCGCTGATCATCGACTTCCGCGACCACATCATGATGCTCGAGGCCGGGCAGAACGAGGCGCGGGCGCTCGCCTACATCGCCGAGGCGAAGACGCTCATCCCCAACAAGCCGATCCGCTACGTCATGAACACGCATCCCCATGCCGATCACACCGGCGGCCTGCCGGCGATGGTCGCCGAGGGAGCCACGATCATCACGCACAGGAACAACGAGGCGTTCTTCAGCCGCGCGCTCAGCACACCGAGGACGCTGCTGAACGACCGGCTCGCGACCACGCCGAAGCCAGTGAAGGTCGAGACCGTCGCGGCGAAGAAGGTGTACACCGACGGCGTGCGGCGGGTCGAGCTTCACCACATCTTCCCCGCCCCTCATTCGAACGGATTGCTGGTCGCGTACCTGCCGAACGAGAAGGTGCTGTTCCAGGGAGATTTCTCCCTGCCTGCGGCTGGGCAGGCTGCCAACGACCACGTCAAGGCGCTGGTCGCGGCACTCGAGACGCTCAACCTCGACTTCGAGCGCTACATCAACGTTCACGCACCGGCCACGCCGCAGACAAAGGCGGAGCTGTGGAAGGCGGTCGGGAAGTAGCTGAGTCGATACTGCCCCGGGTTGAGAAGCTCAAGCCGACGCAGTAGGATCGCGCCACCATGACAATCGTGCGCCCTGCGGTGGCCCTTGGGCTGGTCGGACTCGTCTCGCTCGTCGGTGTCGCCCAACAGGGAGCGCCCGCCCCGCAGGCGAATCCGCCGATTCCCCCGGCGCGCGGCACCCTGACGGTCACCGCCGAGGCGGCCGCCGCCATCGCCGGCGCGCTGAAAGCCCCGGCTGGCTTCACCGTGACCGCGTTTGCGACGCCGCCCATCGTCAACTACCCGACGTGCGTGACCGCCACCCACGACGGCGTGGTCTTCGTGTGCGTCGATCGCAACGGGTCGCTGCAGGCCGACCCGGGCATGGGCTACGTGGTGCGTCTGGTGGACAAGGATCAGAACGGCACCGCCGACGAGTACACCGTCTTCGCGACGATGGATAGCCCGCGCGGGGCGGTGTTCGACGGGCAGACGCTGTTCGTCTCGCACCCGCCGTTCGTGACGGCCCTGCGCGACACCGACAACGACGGCATCGCCGACGACCGGCGCACGCTCATTCGCGGCCTCGGCTTCGGCCTCGACTTCCGCGGCGCGGATCACACGACCAACGGCATCGAAATGGGTATCGACGGCTGGCTCTACGTCGCGGTCGGCGATTATGGCGCGGTCAAAGCGGTCGGCACCGACGGGCAGGAAATCCAGATGCGCGGCGGCGGCAACGTCCGCTTCCGGCCCGATGGCACCGAACTCGAGATCTACACGCGCGGGACGCGCAACGACTACGACCTGGCGATCGATCCGGCGATGAACCTGTTCGCGCGCGGCAACACCAACGACGGCGGCGGGTTCGACATTCGCCTCTACCACTTCGTCGCCGGCTCGACGTACGGGTATCCCAGCCTGTTCCGCAACTTCAGCGACGAGGTCGTGCCGCCCATGGCGGACTACGGCACGGGCTCGGGCACGGGCATGCTGTACGTCGCGGACGCGAATCTGCCCAGTCCCTTCGGCGACGCGCTCTATTCGGTCGATTGGGGCCGGAACGCGATCTTCCGCCACCCGCTGCAGACGAAGGGCGCCACGTTCACGCGTTGGTCAGGAACCGTTTCTGACCGTGCCCCGGCCGAACGACATGACGGTCGACGGCAGCTCGCGCCTCTACGTGGCCAGCTGGAGCGGCGGGCAGTTCCGCTACGCCGGCGAGAATGTCGGGTATCTCGCACGCCTGACGCACGACAAGGCGGCGCGTCTGCCGGTGACCGACCTGGCGACGGCGACCGATGCGCGGCTCGTCGAGGTCGTCGCCTCGCCGAATCTCGTCCAGAGCCGTGAGGCCCAGGCCGCGCTCCTGCGGCGCGGCCGATCGCCCGCGCGCGTGTCCTTGCTCGAGCAGCGCATCGCGCCGGGCCCGCTCCAGGGACGCATCGCCGCGCTCTACACGTTGAAGCAGCTGGTGGGCGCCGACGCGACGCCCGCGCTGGTGAAGGCGGCCGCGGATCCCGCGCTGCGGGCCGTCGCGCTGCGGGCCCTCGCCGATCGTCGCGGTGAACTCGCGAACGTGCCGAAGGCGCTCTTCGTCCAGGCGCTGTCGGACGCCGACCCCCGGGTCCAGCTCCAGGCGATCACGGGTCTGCGGCGCATGGGCGCGACCGATGCGGCGGCTGCGATGCTGCCGCTGACCGCCAGCGCCGACGTCGTCGTCTCGAACGTCGCGATCAATGCGCTGGTGGCGCTGTCCGCGATCGACGCGCCGCTGGCCGCGGTCCTCGGACCGTCCGACGCCGTCGCCGCCGGCGCGGTGCGCGTGCTGCAGCAGATCCATCAGCCCGCCGCCGTGGGTGGCCTCGTGGCCGCGCTGAACGAGGCGCGGACGCCCGCGCGCCGCGCGGTGATTCTGCAGGCCCTCGCGCGCCTGCACTATCGCGAGGGCGCGTGGCGCGGCACACTGGCTGAATGGTGGGGCACGCGGCCCGACACCACCGGGCCCTACTACGATCCCGTCGCGTGGGATGAGAGCGCGCGCATCCGCGCCGTCCTGATGAACGTGCTCCTCCAGGCGACTGGCAGTGCGGCCGCGCAGACGGACATGCCGCGGCTCTTGACCGACCTCGAGCGCAACCGGCTGTTCCCACTCGGCAGCGCCGAGCTGCTGACGGCGATGATGAAGGACCGCGATCCCGCGTTTGCCGATCTGGCCCGCGCGCTCGTCGGCCGTGTGCGACTCGAGGTCGATACGACGACGGCCGCGGTGCTCGAGCGCGTGGCCCGCGCGCGCCCCGCGTATCGCGACGTGGTCGTGAAGCTGGTCGTCGCGGCCGGAGCGCCGACGCCGCCCGCCGCGGCGATCCTCCAGTCGGTCGCCGTGGACAGCGCGGCGCCGCCGGCGGTCCGCGCCTCGGCGTACACGGCGATCGCCGCGGCGACCGGCCCCGACGCGCTCGGCCGATCGATTGGCGCGTTTGCCGCCCTCAGTGTGCCGACGGTGGATCCGGCGCTCGATCCCGTATGGCGTCAGTTCGTCTCGTCACCGGCCCACGCGGCCAACATCGCGCGGTTCCGTGAGGCCGCCTCATCGAGCGACCGGTCGCGGCAGATGCTGGGCTACGCCGTGCTCGTCCAGCTGGCCGCCGATCCGCCGGCGCCGGCGGCAGGCCGAGGCGCGGGCCGACAGGGCGGGGGCGGCGGGGGACGCGGAGGTGGGCGCGGGCCTAGCGCGGAGGTCGTCGAAGCCGCGCGCACCGAGGCGCGCCAGATCATCGATGCCGCGTGGACCAGTCCGGCGGCCGGGAGCCTGGTCTGGGCGGTCGGCCGCGTTGGCGCGACGCGCTACCGCGATCGCGTGGACGCGCTCGTCGCGTCTCCCGACGCGCAGGTGCGAGACGCCGCGCAGCTGGCGGTCACGCGGCTGACGTCGGCGGCCACTGCGGCCGCGCCGACGCCCGCACCCGCTGCCGCGGCGGGTCCGGTCGTATCGGCGGTCCCGTATGAAGAGCTGGTCGGTCGTCTCGCAGGACTCACCGGTGACGTCGCGCAGGGCCGGACGCTCTTCACCCGACAGGCGTGCGCCGCGTGCCACACCATCACGCCCGCCGAGCAGCTGAAGGGCCCCTATCTCGGGGGCATCTTCACGCGCTACAGCCGCGCGGAAGTGCTCGAATCGATCCTGCGTCCGGCAGCGAAAGTCGCGCAAGGCTTTGCGTCCAACTCGTTCACGCTGACCGACAAGCGGCAGCTCGCCGGGTTTGTCGTGCTGGAGGGCCCCGAGTGGGTGGTCGTCCGCGATATCACGGGCGCGGAGACGACGATCCAGAAGTCACAGATCGCGACTCGCACGGTGACGGAAGGTTCGATCATGCCGGCGGGCCTCGCCGACACCCTCACGCTGCAGGAACTGGCCTCGCTGCTCGCGTTCCTGCAGGCGACGACCGCGAAGTAGCGGAGCCAGGACCTCGTAGGTATTTCCTACGAAAACTGTAATCGGCCTAGCCGCGATTACAGTTTTCGTAGGAAATACCTACGAGGTCCTTGCCATTAGCGCCGCCGACGTCGCCAGCAGCACGCTGAGCGCGACGCCTTCGGCGGCCGTGGCGACCGTGGCGAAATCAGGGAACGTCGGCGCGATGCGCACGGTGCGATCGTGCGGGTCGCGGCCGAGCGGGTGCGTCGCCCCGGCCGGCGTCAGCTCGACGCCGGCGTCCTTGGCCAGCCGCACCAGTTCCTTCGCGCAACCATCGAGCACGTCCAGGCTGATGAAGTACCCGCCCTTGGGGACGATCCACGACGCGACGCCCATCCCGGCCAGGTGACGCTCGAACGTCTCGACGACCGTCGCGAACTTGGGCGCGACGATGGCGCGATGGCGGTCCATCAACGCGAGCAGTCCCTCGGTGTCGCGGAGGAACCGCACGTGGCGCAGCTGGTTGATCTTGTCGCCGCCGATCGTGCGCTTGCCCATGCGGCCGAGGTACCACGCGACGTTGGCGGCCGAGGCGGCGAACAGCGCCACGCCCGACCCGGCCAGCGTGATCTTGGACGTGGACCCGAACACGAACGCGCGGTCCGCATGCCCATGCCGCGTGCACGCGTCGAGCAGGCTTGAAATCTCTATCCGCTCGTCCGTGAGGTGGTGGACGGCGTACGCGTTGTCCCAGAAGATCCGGAAATCCGGCGCGGCCGTCTTCATCACCGCGAGCCGTTCGACGACGGCGTTCGAGTAGACCGTGCCGGTCGGATTGCTGTACTTCGGCACGCACCACATGCCCTTGATCGCGGCGTCCCCGGCCACCAGGCGCTCGACCATGTCCATGTCCGGGCCGTCGTCACCGAGCGGCACGGGGATCATCTCGATGCCGAAG
Source organism: uncultured Acidobacteriota bacterium (assembly GCA_963738485.1). Taxonomy (GTDB): domain Bacteria; phylum Acidobacteriota; class Vicinamibacteria; order Vicinamibacterales; family SCN-69-37; genus CAVTWK01. The sequence continues at coordinate 868,279 of CAVTWK010000001.1, read as the reverse complement.
TCCTGACAGATGGCGAAGTGCCGGTCGTAGCCCGGCACGGGGCAGAGGAACGCGACGCGCGGCTCCTGGGACCAGGGCCGCGGACTGCCCACGGTGCCCTTGAGCAGCGCGAAGGCGATCGCGTCGTGCATCAGCGCGAGGCTCGAGTTGTCGCCAAGGATGATCTGCGAGGGCGCGGCGCCGAAGAGCGGGGCGAGCAGCGCCCGCAGTTCGGGCAGCCCCTGCAGCACGCCGTAGTTGCGGGTGTCGGTCTTGTCGGCGGCCAGGTAGTCCTGGCGGCCCGGCAGGGCGAGCAGGCCATTCGACAGATCGAGCTGCTCGCCCGACGGCTTGCCGCGGGTGAGGTCGAGCTTCAGCCCGCGCGCCTTGAAGGCGTCGTAGCGGCGCCGGACATCGGCATGGAACGCAACGAGATCGGTGACCGGGCGCTCGGCGAGGGTAGACATCAGCCCACTATGGTAATTCGTGACGCGGCGCGGCGCGAGCGTCGCCACGTGGACTGTCGCCACGTGGACCAGGTGTCGCGCTGAGCGTCGGCAGGACCAGGCGCCTAGCGTCCGGAGAGGGCCGCCGGCGATCGTGATTGACCACCGGGGCGCGCCGGAGCAGAATGGCCGCACCGCGACAGCACAAAAGTCCGTTCCGCTCGAAGAACGGGCGTCGAGGGCGCGAGGCATCTCTGCAACGAAGTGATGGTGGCGGAGGACGTTCGCGGCGCCTGGCGCCTGGCCCGGCATCGCGAACTCGCAAGGAGGCGTCATGACGGGACCGAAGGCAATACTCGCAACGGCGATGCTCATCCCCCTGTTGGCGTTCCCACCGTTGGCCTCGGCGCAGCTGACCACGGGGTCGGTGACCGGGACGGTCCAGGACGCGCAGGGCGGCGTGATTCCCGGCGCCACGGTCACGCTGATCAACGAAGGTCAGGGCACGCGATCGACCGCCGTGGTGACCGGCGCGACGGGCGAGTTCGTGTTCGTGAACGTCCCCTCGGGCATCTACACCGTCGAGGTGGCGATGCCGTCATTCAAGACGCTGAAACGTCTCAGCCTCACCGTCAGCCCTGGCTCGCGCGCCTCGGCCGGTGCGCTCGTGCTCGAGGTCGGCGGCGCCAGTGAAGTGATTGACGTCAAGGGCACGACGCCGCTCATCCAGGCGACCACCGGGGAGCGCTCGTTCACGGTATCGACCGAGGCGGTCGAGAACCTGCCCATCGCCAACCGCAGCTTCATCGCGCTCGCGCTGCTCGCGCCCGGCGTCAGCGGCACGGCCGCCAACGCGACGCGAACGGGCGGCGGCGGTGATACCAACATCATGATGGACGGCGTGTCGGTGATGGACACGGGCAGCAATCGCCCGCTGCTCCAGATGAACGTCGAGTCGATCGCCGAAGTGAAGGTGCTGACGTCAGGCTATCAGGCCGAGTACGGTCGTTCGAGCGGCCTGCAGATCACGGCCGTGACCAAGAGCGGCACCAACCGCTTTCGCGGGTCCGTGTACGATGTTGAGCGCAACTCCGACTGGTACGCCAACAGCAAGACCAACAAGCTGAATGGCGACCCCAAGGCTGTGTCCAAGGAACGCGACTGGGGCTTCTCGATCGGCGGTCCAGTCGGCGTGCCTGGGCGCACCAATAGACTGTTCTTCTTCTACAGTCACGAGTTCGAGCCGCGCACGGGCGGCAACAACGTCGTCCGCTATCGGATGCCGACGGCCCTCGAACGCAGCGGCGATTTCTCACAATCGACCGACAACCTCGGGGCGCCCTATCCGTACATCCGGGATCCCCGTCTGACTGGCGCGTGCACGGCGGCCAGCCAGGTGGCCTGCTTCGCGGATGGCGGCGTGTTGGGACGGATTCCGGAGAGCATGCTCTATCAGACCGGGCTCAACATCCTGAAGATGTATCCGTCCCCCAACATGACGACGGTGCCGGCCGGTGTCGGCTACAACTTCGAGATCACGCGGCCGGCCGAGTCGGTCCTGTCGTGGCAGCCGGGGCTGCGCGTGGACTATCAGGCCACGCAGACGCTCCGGACGTCCTTCAAGTACTCAGGCTGGACCCAGCGCATGCAGACGATCAACGGGTCGCTGCCGGGCTTCAACGATTCACGGATGCAGAATCCCACGGTTAGCACGTGGGCGGTCTCAGTGAACTACAGCGTCACTCCGACGATGTTCCTCGAAGCGACCTACGGACACAGTCAGAACGAGCTGGCCGGATGCGCGCTCGCCCAGAGCAACACCGGACCCGCCTTCTGTACCGCAGCCGTCCCCATGAACGAGACCGCCAATCGGTTCAACGTCGGGCTCGGCGGACTGCCGCTGCTCTTTCCTGACGCCAACATCCTCAACCCGGACTACTACGCCGCCAAGGCGCTCGACGGGATGAACCCCCGGTCGCCGGCCTGGGTGGACGGCAATATCGTCAAGGCCCCGGTGTTCAGCTTCGGCAGTCGCGTGGCCAACGCCCCCCCGAATACGCCCTTCCCGGACTACTTCAACGTCAACTCGACCAACGACGTCGCGGTCAGCCTCACGAAGGTCTCCGGCCGGCACACGCTCAAGACCGGCTTCTACTACACGCACAGCTACAAGGCCGAGCAGGCCACCGGCGTCAACTCGTTCGGCACGTTGAGCTTTGCCCAAGACACGGTTGGGACCAATCCCTTCGACACGTCCTTCGGCTTCGCCAATGCCGCCATCGGCTCCTTCAGCTCGTACAGCCAGGCCGCCAAGTACGTCGAGGGGAACTACGTCTACGGCAACGTCGAAGGCTACGTGCAGGACAACTGGAAGGTGAGCAACCGGCTCACCCTCGACTACGGCGTGCGCTTCGTCCACCAGCAGCCGCAATATGATCGGCTCGACCAGGCGACGAATTTTCTGGCCGACCGCTGGGTCGCCTCCGCGGCCCCCGCCCTGTACTTGCCGGGCTGTGTGAACGTCAGTCCCTGCACTGGGACGAACCGCCAGGCGAAGAATCCACTGACGAACCAGCTGCTCGGTCCGAACACGACGCTCGCCATCGGCGCGCTCGTCCCGAACTCGGGCAACCCGACCAACGGCCTGTATGCGGGCGGCGATGGTATTCCGAAGGAGACGTACAGCTTCCCGGCACTGGGTGTGGCGCCCCGCTTCGGCGCCGCGTACGACCTGACCGGACAACAGAAGATGGTGCTGCGCGGCGGAGGCGGGCTGTTCTTCGATCGGCCATTCGGCAACTCGGTGATCTTCATGGCGGGCAATCCGCCGAGTTCCCGGCAGGTCACGGTACGCTACGGCCAGCTGCAGAGCCTGGGCCAGGGGGGCCTGACCACCCAGGGCCCACCGGCGTTGAACACGATTGACCTCGAGCCGGGGTTGCCATCGTCGTGGCAGTGGAACGGCGGCATGCAGATGACGCTGCCGTGGAACATCGCCGTGGACGTGTCGTACGTCGGCCAGCACAGCTTCAACAGGGTGCGCACGATCAACCTGAACACGGTGGATCTCGGGGCGACCTTCCGGACCGAAAATCAGGATCTGACGCTGGCCCCGACGACGCCAGGCGCCACGGCGTACTCGCAGGACATCCTGCGATCGATTCGCGGCTACGCTGCGATCAACCACCGGGCCTTCGACCTGTGGCAGACCTACCACTCCCTGCAGGTGTCGTTCACGAGGCGATTCGCCAACGGCATCTCATTCGCGTTCAACGACACAATCGGGTTGTCGGACAGGCAGAACGCGGCTGCACGCCTCCAGCATGGGACAGACGGCTCGATCTCGTTCCGGCCGGACCAGGCCGAGGCAGACGAGCTGCTGGGCAACAACGCCCCACAGACACACCTGCTCCGTGCCAACTTCGTCTGGGACCTTCCTGACCTGAAGAAGAGCGGAGCCCTGATGAGCGCAGTCGGCCTGGTGCTCAACGATTGGCAGCTCTCGGGCATCTGGTCGGCGGCCACCGGTGGTGCGTACACCGTCAGCGCGGCGTATCAGAGCGGCGGGACCAGCTCGAACCTCACCGGGTCGCCTGACTACGGTGCGCGCATCCGCGTGGTGGGCGACCCCGGCTCGGGCTGCAGCAGCGACGTCCATCGTCAGCTCAACGCCGCGGCGTTCCAGGGCCCGCTCGTCGGCAGCGTGGGCCTCGAATCGGGTACCGACTACGTTCGAGGCTGCTTCTCGAGCGTCCTCGATCTGGCGGTGGCCCGGAACATCAGACTTCCCCAGGGGCGGAACATCCAGGTGCGCGTAGACATGTTCAACGCGCCGAATGCGGCGGGCATCACGGGCCGCGTGACATCGATGACGCTGGCCAGTCCGTCCGATCCGGTCACCGTGCTCAACCTGCCATATGACGCCAGCGGTAACCTGATCGCGTCGCGGTCGCTTCCGCGAGGCGCCGGCTTCGGCGTGGCGAATGCGTATCAGGCGCCTCGGACGATCCAGGCGCAGGTTCGGTTTTCGTTCTAGCTCACCTTCCGCCGGAGCGGGTGATACTGGCCACCCGCTCCGGCCTCGGTCACGGCCTGGGCGGCAATGCGCCGCACGTCGTGCCTGATGCGCTCAGCTCAACGGACGTGTAGCCGCGTCTTCGGGGACAGGTGTAGGATCCGGAGGTTCCAACCCGGAGGAAGACACATGGCGACCACAAGACGCGCGTCTCGCGGCATCTACTGGCTTATCGGACTCGGCCTCCTCGTCGTCGGCCTTGGCCGCTGGACCTTCGTCGCCGCCGAACAGGGGCGTGGCGGTCAGGATCCGACGGCAGAGCCATTCCGCGGCGTCGGCACCACGGCCGGGCTTCGTACAGGCCTCTTTCCCATCCGCGCCAGTGGCGTCTCGACCGGGCCCGTGCGCGAGGCGACCACTCGATTCCTGGCCTCGCTCACCGACGTGCAGCGTGGCATCACCAGCTACCCGGTTGACGACAGCGAGTGGCGCAAGTGGAACAACATCCATCGCTACGCGCGCCAGGGCGTGAATTTCAAGGACATGACGCCGACCCAGCGCGAGCGGGCGTTCGACGTCATGCGCGCGGGGCTGAGCGCGCGCGGGTTCGACAAGTCGCGCAACATCATGCGACTGAACGGCTTCATCGCCGACCTGCTCAACAACTACGACGAGTATGGCGAGTACCTCTATCACCTCACCGTCATGGGGTCACCCTCCGAGACAACGCCGTGGGGCTGGCAGCTCGACGGCCATCACCTGATCGTGAACTATTTCGTGCTCGGCGATCAGGTGGTGATGACCCCGACGTTCATGGGGTCCGAACCGGTGAGTGCCACGACGGGCCAGTACGCTGGTACCAAAGTGCTGCAGGAGGAACAGGATCGCGGGCTGGCGTTCATGCGCTCACTGTCGGCGGAGGCTCAGAAGGCAGCGACCATCGCCGCCAGCAAGACCGCCAACAACGCGCTCGCGCAGGCGTTTCGCGACAACCTCACGATGGACTTCGCCGGCCTTCGAGCGTCCGCCCTGCCGTCGGCGCAGCAGGAGCACCTGATCTCGGTGATCAAGGAGTACGTGGACAACATGGACGAGGGCCATGCGCGTGTGCGGATGGCTGAAGTCCGGCAGCATCTCTCCGAGACCTGGTTTGCCTGGATCGGTGGGACGGGCAATGACGACGTGTTCTACTACCGCATCCACAGCCCGGTGATCCTGATCGAGTTCGACCATCAGGTGCCGGTGGCGCTGCCGGGCGCGAAGGTCCCCGGCAAGGCGCACATCCACACCGTCGTGCGGACGCCCAACGGCAACGACTACGGCAAGGACCTGCTGCGCCAGCACTACGAGAAGCACCGGAACGACCCGAGCCACGGGCATTCGCACGACCGCTGAGGGCTACGTGCCGCCCGTCAACCGCGATGGCGGAGACGGGCCCTCACACCACCCACTCGCTGATGCCGGCCAGTTCGAGCACCTGATTGGCCGCGGTGCCGGCGACGACGTGCCTGGGGTGGTGCAGCGCGCGTCCGGCGCGCCCGGCTCTCGACGCCAACGCGGACTCGGACAGGCCCGAACGATCGACCGCGCCTCGAAACTCCTCTTCGGCGCGCTTGCGCGCCTTGAAGAGGTCCATCTGGACGCGGCTCTGGACGTTCACCGCGCCGTCGCCGGTGGTCTCGATGGCGCAGAAGATCGCCTCGGGGTAGCGCGCGGTGATCAGCGACTGGACGCCGTCGGAGACGCCCGACGAGGGCATGCAGCCGAAGGGCTTCACGCTGAGGACCATGTGCGCCTTGCGCTGCTCGACGTTCTGGATCAGCTTGCCGACCTCCATGTGGCCCTCGCCGCCGCGCAGGTGGTTGTCGTAGTACTGGTGCGAGATGGTCGGCGACCTGGTCCATGTCGGGCAGGTGGTAGTCGTCGAGCCCGATCGCCCGTGTGTAGAGGCCGAAGATCGCGCGCACGACCTTCTCGGCGCCCCAGAGCCAGGCGATCTTCGTGCGCCCGTCCTTGCCCTTGAGCCCCATCGTGCCTTCGTCGTCGTCCGCGCAGCGTCAGGCGCCTGCGCGGTGTCGTGCGGTGCTCCCAGATGTTGTAGAGCAGCCAGGTGACCACGGGCTGGATGTCGACCTCGGCGCCCTCGGCCTCGAGGAATCGCTGCAGCCGGTAGTTGCCGTCGCCCTCGGTCGTCATCGCCCAGAACTCGCCGATGATCGAGACCTTCGGCTTGGGCCGCAGCCGGTCGACCGTCACCGCGTTGAGCCGGCGTCGGCACTCGCACGAGCGCCGGCGACGACGCTGCCGCGGCGCTCGAGCGCGTCGCGCAGACAGCGCTTTGCACTCCTCGAGCGCGCGCGTCGGTGGCGCCGGGCTCGACCTCGTACGGGCGGATGCGGTAGCCGAGCCAGTTGAGCACGTCGCCGGCCATCACGCGCCTGCAGGACGGCCTAGAAGAACGGCGGGTTGATCTCCAGGCCGGCGTCGTCGCCGGTCGCCTGCTTGAGGCCGCCCTTCTGCTGGAACAGCAGGACGCGGAAGCCGTCGAAGCCCGGAGTCGCGCAGCGCCTTGCGGTACTCGGTGACGTAGGTGCCGAACCGGCACGGGCCGCAGGCGCCGGCGGTGAGGAAGACGTAGTTGCTTGATGATGTCCTCGGACGGTCATGCCCTCCTTGTCGCGCAGGTGCATCGAGGTGCTTCACCAGGTTGCCGACGGTGAAGTAGGTCGGGTTGCACTGGCCGCGGTTGCCGAACTCCTTGCCGAACCGGAGCGCGTCGTTGTCGGGCAGTCGAGCGCCTGGACGTGTAGCCGAGGCCGCGCCAGCGCGCCGGTGAACAGGTGTCGTGCGCCATCGTCAGGCCGCCGAGCAGGATGCGTCGTGTGTCTCGCGCTCGTCGCGCGTGAACGCCTGCGGGTTCGCGATCGTCGCCAGTGCTCGACCTGCGCTTGCCGCGAGGCCGAGGCGCGCGCGCTCCTCGGCTTCGAACAGCGCGCAGCTCGCGCTCGATGTCGCGTCGTAGTCCAGATTGCGCGTTCATTCATGGTCGTGTCTCCATGGTGCACGCTGATCGCTGGAACGCCATGAGTCTTGACGCACGGGCGGCAGCGGCGCGACGTCGAGACGGACGGCATCGGCGTCGCAGCATCCGGCGTCGGCGCGACGCGTGCTCTTCGGCGCAGGTACGCGTGCGAAGGCCGCCTCGATCTCGTCGAGCTCGCCGCCTGGCGCGGCGATCGGCCGATCGCGTGCCTCGGCGCGAGCCGCGCGCTGGCAGTCTGCGTCAGCAGCTCGCGCCGCTTCGCCTCGACGCGGCGCTGCAGCTCGTCCTTCTGCGCGGCCGCGTCCTCGAGCTCCTCCTCGAAGCGCTTCAGCGTGTGCGCGTAGGTCTTGACGCGGATCTTGATCGAGCCGCCCGGGCTTGTTGGCGTCGATGTCGTGCAGCGCCGAGTAGGGCGTGCCGCTCGCGTTGATGATGCTGTCGATCAGGCCGTAGGTCGGCGCGTCGTGGCCGCACTTGAAGCTCGAGAGGTCGAGCACGACGACGTTCGGGTGGCGCGCGGCGAACTTCGCGGCCCACACCTTCTGCGACGCTGTTGGCCGAGTAGTTCTCCGGCCAGACGTCGCTGACGTCGAGCGGGTCGTGATGAAGCCGCGGTCGAGGTCGTCCTTGAAGAACCGCGCGAGCCACTTCGGGTCCTTCGGGAATCGAGCGCATCGACAGGACCGGATAGCCGAGCGCCTGGAACTCGTCGGGGATGCCGTGGTTGAGGCCCGGGATCGAGGTGGTACGGGCGGCCGAGCAGCGAGCACGCCGACGCGGTTCTCGCGCCTCGAGCTTCTCGAGGATCTCGCGGCCCTTGGCGCTGCATCTCGTCGTCGAACAGGCTGCAGCGCCTTGCAAGCCCTCGCGGCAGGCGAAGTCGCTCTCGTCCTCGGTGATGCCGAGCCGCGCGCCCCACGTCTCGAACATCTGCTGCGCGCAGTAGCTCGGCTCGGTGAAGCGTCACCGCCGGGTCGACGTACTCGATGCCGCGCTCGGCGAAGAAGTCGACCTCCTTGGTGAAGGCCGCCCGCATGACCTTCGGGCGCGCCGGCCACGATCGGGCAGCTGGTCGTGTCCATGCGTGTCCGGCGACGAACGTCGGCATGTGCGTGATGCACGGGAAGAAGATGTAGTTGAGCGGCTTCTTCGTCGTGTGCTTGTGGAAGAGCAGGTTGTGGATGTGCGCCTGGGCGACCTTCGACGGGTAGCACGGGTCGATCGAGCCGTACTTGCCGCCCTCGGCCCACATCTCCTCGGACGGTCGCGTCGCTGAAGACGATGTTGCTGCTCGGCGATGCCGAGCGTCTCGAAGTACGTCCGCCAGAACGGCGCCGGTCGAGTACAGGTTGAGCACGCGCGGGATGCCGATGCGGACGCCTGCCGGCGCGCCAGACGCCGTCGGCGCTCGAGCGCTGCGAATCGGCCGCGTGACGGCGTCTTCCGCGACGCCGCCGAGCAGCGTCGTCGTGACCTCGACGTCCTCGATCGGCGCGCCGTCGCGCGGGCATCGGCGTCGGCGTCGTAGAAGTGCCGGAACGCGAGCTTGCGCCTCGTAGTCGACCAGGTTCGGGTAGCTGTCTTGCAGCGCTTCTTGCGCTCGGCGTCGAGCACTTGCAGCGCCTCCTTCGATCTCGACCGTGCCCTTCTCGCAGCGAGAAGCCGGAGATGTAGCGGCTCGTCCGGCCGTCGGGCGTCTTGGTGTCGATGAACGTGCGCGAGCACTTGTTCGGGCAGAAGTGGCAGCGGTCGTCTCGTCGTTCGTCGCTCGTGTACGTCGAGGTCGATCGCCGCATCGAGGCCGATGAACGTGGACGTGCCGCGGCGCTTGACGACGCGCAGCGTCTCCATCGCCGCGCCGATCGCGCCGGCCTCGCCGGAGTGCGGGTGCACGATGACCTCGGCGTCCGGGCACGCGCTCCTTGATGTAGTCGACCTGCGCCTTGACGGCGGCGAGGTTGTACTGCGTGCCGCCCTGGAGCACGAACGCGCGTGCCGAGCTGCGCCAGGCGCGGGATCTGCACGACGTACTGCCAGACGTTCTTCGGCAGCACCTGCGCGAGGCCGGCGAGCAGCTCCTCCTTGCGAGTAGCCCTCCTTCTGGAAGTTCACGCGGTCGGTGTCGAGGAACACGGCGCAGCCGTAGCTGAACTTCGGGCGCGAGCTCGCGCCTTGAACGCGGCGTCGGCGTACTCGGTGACCGGCACGCCGAACTGATCGGCCATCGCCTGCAGCAGCATGCCGTTGCCGGCCGAGCACTGGTTCGAGAGCCGGAAGTTCGCGATGTCGCCGTTCTCCATGAACAGGACCTTGATGTCCTGGCCGCCGATGTCGCAGATCACGTCGACGTCGCCGAAGAACTTCACCGCGCTCATCATGTGCGCGACGGTCTCGACGATGTTCACGTCGGCGCGCAGCGACTCCTCGAGCACGTCGGCCGCGTAGCCGGTGGCGCCGAAGCCGATGCACCTCGAGCGTCGCGCCCTGGTCGTGCACGAAGCCCTGCGATCTTCGCGAGCAGCTCCTTCGTGTCCTGGATCGGGTTGCCCTTCGAGAGCTGGTAGGCCTTGGTGAGGATGCTCGCCGTCCTCGTCGATGAGCACGGCCTTCGACGACGTCGAGCCGCCGTCGAGGCCGATGACGCCGCGGACGACCTGCCCGGCTCGAACGTCGCGTCGGCTGAAGCTGCGGGATCGTGTACGCTCTCGAGAACGCGTCGAGCTCGGTCGTCGTCTGCGACCAGCGGCGGGCCCGGCCGTCTGCGCCGAGCTTGCGCCTTGCGGCCGTTGGTCGATGAACTCGCTCGAGCGGATCGAGGCCGCGGTAGCGGCCGACGTGCGCCGGCCTCGTGCAGGCCGTACACGCACGGCGCCGTAGGCCGCGTAGTACTGCGCGTTCTTCGGGACGAAGATCAGCTCCTCGATCGGCACGTCCTTCGGCGTACTCGTAGCCGCGCTCCTCCCAGGTCTCGGGGATGCGCTGGCGCCAGCACTCCTGGAGGAACGGCAGGTAGGTGTTGGGGCCGCCGAGCAGCAGCACCTTGTGGCTTGCAGCGTGTTGCCGCGCGTGAGCACCGAGAGGTTCTGCAGACGATCGCGTCGGCCAGCGAGCACAGGATCTCGTTGCGCGGGGATGCCGGTCTTCACCAGGTTGACGATGTCGGTCTCGGCGAACACGCCGCACTTGGCGGCGACGTGGTGCAGCTTCGTCGGCGTCGAAGTGCAGCGCGGCGCGACCTCGTCGCGCGGCATGCCGACCTTGATCATGCACTTGTCGATGGTGGCGCCGGTGCCCGACGCGCACTTGTCGTTCATCGAGGTGATCGGCGCGTCTTGTCGCCGGTCTCCGCGTTCTCCTTGAACATGATGATCTTGGCGTCCTGGCCGCCGAGCTCGATGACGCTGCCGACGTCGGGGTGGAGCTGCTCGACCGCCATCGTGACGGCGTTGACCTCCTGGACGAACTTCGCGCCGAGCGGCTCGCGCAGCGGGCCCGCGCCCGAGCCCGTGATGAACATGCGGATCTGGTCGCGCGGGATGTCGGGGAACGCGGCGCCGATGGCCACGAGCAGCTCGAGCACCTTCTCGGCCTGTCGCGTCTCGTGGCGCTGGTAGTCGCGACCAGAGGATCTCTTGCGTGACCGGATCGACCACCACGGCCTTGACGGTGGTCGAGCCGACGTCGATGCCGACGATGATCGCCGCGCCGGTCAGTCTGGATCGTGGACGAACGACGCGTTCTTCGCTCATCGCGACGACCTCGCTCGGGGGTGAAGGCGAATCAGGACAGCCGGGTCGCTCTTGAGGAGATAGCCACAGGCCATCGGGCGCACGCCGCGCGTCTCGGTGGTGAGCCGAAAGCGCGCCAGGAAGATCGAGAGGATGATCAACGCCTGGGTCATCGCCAGGTTCTCGCCAAGGCACCCGCGCCCGCCGGCGCCAAAAGGCAGGTAGGCGCCTCTTGGCGGTTTCTTTTCCCACCGCGACGGCAGGAATTCGGAGGGGCGATCGTAGTGCCGTGGATCCCTGTGGATGGCGTAGATGGGGATGCTGATCAACCGGCCGCCGCGGAAGGTGTGCCCGCCGGCCTCGTAGTCCTTCTTCGGACTGCGATGGACGATCCAGAGCGGCGGATACAGCCGCATGGTCTCGAGCAGGAGCCGGCGGCAGAACAACAACTGGCGCACCTGATCGACGGTCGTCGGGTCGATGCCGGCCGGGCCGCAGGCGGTGACGATCTCGTCGTGCGCCTCGTCCTGGAGGTCCGGCCGGTTCGCGAGGAGGTAGAAGGTCCAGGACAGCAGCAGGGATGTGGTGTGCGTGGCCGCGGCGAGGCTCGACACGCCGGCGTCGGTGAGTTCCGCGCGTGTGAATCCCCGGCCCGTCTCAGGATCGCGATGCCTGGCCAGCCGCGCAAGAAACGACAGCCCGTCTCCGGTATCCGTGAGCTTGTCCACGGCGTCGGCGATCGAGGCGCGCATACGCGCACGGGCGGCGATGAACGTGCCGACGTTCAGGAGCAGGCCTGGCACGATGCCCAGCGGATGCCGCGTTGCCTGCATCTCGGTGTCCAACATGGCGTAGACCGAGTGCGAGAACTCGTCGGCCTGCTTCTCAGTGTCGTCGCCGAGCAGGATACGGGCAGCGGTGCGCATCGTCAGGAGCGACATCGCCTCCAGAATGTCCACACGGTCCGTGGTGCTCACACGATTGGCGAATGCCGTGACGTCCCGGGCGATCGGGCCGGCGTAGTCGGACCGAATGGCCGCCGTGGCGAAGGTCGGCGCCCACAGGCCGCGCATGGCTCTGTGCTCGGCGCCTTCGAGCGAGAGCAGGGAGCGGCGGCCCAGCATGATCTTGCCGAGCGTATTCAGCAGGAATCCCCGGCTCATCTCGTCGCCGTCTCGGCGCATGATCGCGTCGGCGACCTCCACCGAGGTCACGCCGGTGCACGCGTGGGCGCCCGTGAAATGAATGACGTCGCCGTGCGTCTCGTGCATCGCCTTCCAGAACTCCGGATCGCGATCGCGGCCAGCCCGTTCGATCGTTCGCCATCGCAGCTCGTCGAGCGGAAACGTCCGGGCCTGCGCGTGCGAGGCCGTGGCGGTGTGGGTCATGAGGCCGCCAGTCTGGACAGCTGACCTTGCAGCTGCGTCCGCACCATCTGTCGGTACACGGTGAAGTGCTCGTAGTGGGCGCACACGGCCAGGCAGTACCCGGCGTTGGCGGGCCGGTGCCAGAGAATGCCGGCCAGGTGGTGCCAGAACTTCCAGCGCGTCGCACGCCTCGCGCCCTGCCGCCAGCAGACAATGGCCAGGGCGACGAGCTCGCGCCGACCGGGACGCTGGGGCGACGGCTTGGACGCGGGCGTGCCCAGGATCTGAAAGTAGCGGTAGGTACGGTCCAGGTAACGCATGGGATCGTAGAGCGCCCACACGGTCTCATCGCACTCGGCGACGATCTCCTCGAGCGGGCGCGTCGGGGTGAAGTTCATCAGCGTGGCGACGGTGATGTCCCCACTCGCGTCGAGCAGGCGGCCTTCGAGCTCGAGGCGCTTCCAGAGCCCCGTGTCCGGCAGCGCCTGCAGCAGCGTCACGGCGGCCGTGGAGATACCTGTTTCCTCGACGAAGTCCACGATCCGCTGGCCCGCCCCGGCCTGCTCGCCGTCGAACCCGATGATGAACCCGGCCATCACCCGAATGCCGGACCGGGTGATCCGATCGACGGACTCGGTCAGCGGCCGGCGCGTGTTCTGGTGCTTCCTGGTCAGGGCAAGGCTGGAGACGTCTGGCGTCTCGATGCCCACGAAGACGGAGTAGAACCCGCACTGCGTCATCAGGTCGAGCAGGTCGGGCTCGTTGGCCAGGTCGATCGACGCCTCGGTCGTGAAGCTGAACGGATGACCGTGCGCGTCCTGCCAGGGCTTGATCTGCTCCAGCAGGTGCTTCACGTCGCGTTTGTGGCCGATGAAGTTGTCGTCCACCATGAACACGGCGCCACGCCAGCCGAGCTCGCGCAGCCGATCGAACTCGACCAGCATCTGCTTGGGTGTCTTGGTGCGGGGCCGCCGACCGTAGAGCGTGATGATGTCGCAGAACTCACAGAGAAACGGGCAGCCGCGTGAGAACTGCACAGACATCGTGTCGTACGCGTCCAGGTCGAGCAGATCGAAGCGCGGCACAGGGGTCTTCGTCACGTCCGGGCGCTCGCCATGGGCGCGGAAGACCACGGGCGCCTGCAGAGACGTCCCGGTCAGCGACCGTTGCGCCATGGCCTCCACGAACATCGGGACGGTGAGCTCGCCCTCATCGAGGACGAGATAGTCCGCGCCGGCCTCCTCGGCCTCCTTGGGCAGGGCGGTGGGGTACGGGCCGCCAACCACGACGCACTTGCCGCGGCGTTTCGCTTCGCGGACCTGATCGAAGAAATCCTGCCGCTGCGCCATCATGGCCGAGAGCATGACGACGTCGGCCCACGCCCACTCGGCGTCGGTCACGGGCCGGATGTGGCGGTCCACCAGCGTGATCTCCCAGGACGGGGGAAGCAGGGCCGCGACCGTGATCAGGCCGAGCGGGGGCATCACGACCTTGCGCCCGACCAGCTCGATGGCTTTCTCGGATGACCAGAAGGTCATCGGGAACTTCGGGTAGATCATGAGCGCGCGCACAGGCATACCTTAGTCCGGATGACCACTCACCGGAGTAAGCGAGAATGTGGGGGCAGATAGCTCACGCCTTTCGGCCTTGCCGATCCGCGGAGGTCCCGACTCGATGAACGACACCGGCGCCAGCGAGCCCTATTGGACCCAGGCGGCCAGCGGGCTGGCTGCTGGCCTGGGCTCGGGGCCGGGCGGCCTGTCCTCCGAAGAGGCAGCCACCCGGCTGAGGGACGTCGGTCCGAACAGCTTGGATGAGGCGTCCAGCCTGAGCGCCGTTCGGCTGCTTGCGCGCCAGTTCGAGAGTCCGCTGGTTCTCATCCTGGTCGTCGCGGCGGGGATCTCGCTGGTGCTCGAGCAGTGGATCGATGCCGGCATCATCCTGGCCATCGTGTTCGGCAGCACCCTGCTCGGGTTCTATCAGGAATACCGCGCGTCGGCCGCCGTGCAGGAACTGAGGCGCCGGATCGCGCTGACGTGCCGTGTGCGGCGCGACGGCGTCGAGCGGACCGTGGCGGTCAGCAGCGTCGTGCCGGGTGACGTGCTCTTGCTCTCGGCGGGCAACCTCATCCCCGCCGATGGCCGTGTGCTCGAAGCCGAGGACTTCCTCGTCACCGAAGCGAGCATGACGGGAGAGTCCTTCCCCGTGGAGAAACGGCCCGGGACCCTGCCGGCCGATACGCCGCTCCCGGCCCGGACGAACATCGTCTTTCTCGGCACGTCGGTGCGAAGCGGCACGGCGACGGTCCTCGCGGTGCACACGGGTCGCCGGACGGCTTTCGGCGTGATCGCGGCGAGGCTGCGGGCGCGCGAACCCGAGACGCACTTCGCGCGAGGTATCCGCCAGTTCGGGTATCTGCTCATCCGCGCCATGGTCGTCATCGTGCTGTTCGTCCTCACCGTGAACCTGCTGCTCGATCGTCCGGTCATCGAGTCCCTGCTCTTCGCGGTCGCCCTCGCTGTCGGTCTGTCGCCCGAACTGCTCCCGGCCATCGTCAGCGTGACCCTGGCAGCGGGGGCGAGAGCCATGGGCCGGAAGGGTGTCCTCGTCCGTCGCCTGGATGCGATCGAGAACCTCGGCAGCATGGACATCCTGTGCACCGACAAGACGGGCACGCTGACCGAGGGCACGATCGTCCTGCGGGAGGCCCTGGACACCGACGCCCGTCAGTCCCCTGAGGTGGCGCAGTTCGCGTTCCTCAATGCCGCCTTCGAGACGGGCATCGAGAACCCCCTCGACGCTGCCATCGTCGCCTCGGGCGAGGCCGCCGGGCTGACGACCCGCGGCTTCACCAAGATCGATGAGATTCCCTACGACTTCCTGCGCCGCCGTCTGACCATCGTCGTGGCGGACGAGACGACTCCGGCCCGGCACCTGATCGTCACGAAAGGCGCCTTTGCCAGCGTGCTCGATCTGTGCACGTCGCTGGATCGCGGTGGGGTGGAGACGCCCCTCGAGGCCGAAGGCCGAGCCGGCCTGGAGGCGCTCTTCCAAGCCAGAAGCCGGGAGGGGTTCCGGGTGTTGGCCGTGGCGACCCGTCGGGTCACACCCAAAGATCGCTACGACCGCGACGACGAACAGCAGATGACCTTTCGCGGCGCGCTGGTCTTCCACGATCCGCCAAAGGCGGACGCCCCGCGCGTCATCCAGGATCTCGGCAGGCTCGGGATCCGGGTCAAGGTGATCAGCGGCGACAATCGCTTTGTCACCGCGCATCTGGCGAAGGCGGTCGGCCTTGACTCGGCATCGATGCTCACGGGCGAGGAGCTGACGAAGCTCCGGGACGAGGCCTTGTGGCATCTAGCGCCGGCGACCGACCTGTTCGTCGAGATTGATCCTCAGCAGAAGGAGCGGATCGTGCGCGCTCTCCAGCGCACCGGTCACAGCGTCGGCTACCTCGGCGATGGCATCAACGACGCGCCGGCGTTGCATGCGGCCGATGTCGGCATCTCGGTCGAGGAAGCGGTGGACGTCGCGCGCGAAAGCGCCGACATCATCCTGCTCAGCCGCGACCTCGACGTCCTGCGCGCGGGCGTCGAGGACGGCCGGCGGACGTTTGCCAACACGCTGAAGTACATCTCGATCACGACGAGTGCGAACTTCGGGAACATGGTCAGCATGGCGCTGGCCACGCCGCTGCTGCCCTTCCTGCCGCTCGCGGCGAAGCAGATCCTGTTGAACAACTTCCTTTCTGATCTGCCGTCGATGGCGATCTCGAACGACGACGTGGACGCAGATCGCGTCGCACGTCCCCAACGATGGAGCATCAAGGAGATTCAACGCTTCATGATCGTGTTCGGCTTGATCAGCTCGGTGTTCGACGTGCTGACGTTCGCGGTCCTGCTGCTGGTGCTTCACGCCGCCGAGGCGACATTTCAGACGGCGTGGTTCGTCGTCTCGCTGCTCACCGAACTGGCCGTCGTCCTGGTCCTGCGAACGCACCGACCCGCCTTCCGGAGCCGGCCCAGCCGCGTGCTGCTATGGGCGACGCTGACGGTGGCAGCCGTGACGGTAGCCATCCCGTTCCTGGGCCCGTTGACGGCGGCATTTGGCTTCGTGCCGCTCTCGCCGCTTCAGCTGGGTGCTGCGATCGCGGTCGTGACGGGCTACATCGTCACGACGGAGGTGGCCAAGGCGTGGTTCTTCAGGGGCAGGCCCGGGAATGGTCCGTCGGTGCCCGAGAAGTGATCCACGACCGGCGCCTCGCCGCCTTCGACGATGCGGATGACGGTGTCGTTCGACTGGCGGATGTTCAGCATGTCGGCCGGCGACAACGAGAGCAGCACGAAGGCCAGGGCCCGATTCATGAAGCCGTGGGCGATGAGGGCGATCCGATCGCCTGGGGCCGCGGCCGCCTCGGCCAGGAACGCGCGGGCACGTGCGGCAAGATCTTCGAAGTTCTCGCCGCCCGGGGACCGAACGGCGTAGCGATCCGCATCCCAGGCGGCCCACTCGTTCGGCCACTTGTGCGCAAGGTCGGCCTGCCGCTCGCCCGACCAGTCACCTGCCGCCCACTCCTTCAGGCGATCGTCGAAGGTCGCCGGCAACGCGACGTCGTCCGCGATGATCGCGACGGTCTCGCGTACGCGACCCAGCGGGGAGGCAAAGACGACGTCCACCCCGAGGCGGGCCAGCAGGCGAGCCGAGCTGCGAGCGTGGCCTCGGCCGAGCGGGGTGAGACGCGAGTCCAACTGACCCTGGATCCGTGAATCGGCGTTCCATTCGGTCTCGCCGTGACGGACCAGATACCAGGTGCGTGACATCGTGATCGAGTCTCCAGGCGTGTCGTGCGGTCCGATCATCTCACGCGTCTGGCGGCCGTGCGCCATGGACACGCGCCAGCGTCTCGAGGATCATCGCGAAGGAGGTCACCGGCATGAAGCGACCGTTTCGCGTCCAGCAGATTGATCACGTTGAGGTCTTCGTGCCCGACCGCGAGGCCGCGGCCGTCTGGTACGAGCGCGTGCTGGGCCTCTCGCCCGTGCCGTCGGCGGAAGCCTGGGCGGAGAACCCCGACGGCCCGTTCATGATTTCGTCGGATGGGGGACAGACGATGGTGGCGCTCTTCAGGGGGACGCCGCAGGGCACGGTGTCGCCGATCGGGTTCTCGAGACTGGCGTTCCGCGTGGATGCGCCTGCGTTCCTGGCCTTCGTCGCCCGCTGGGGAGCGGCTGGCGTGGATGACTGCGGCGTGCCGCTGCGCGTGCGCGACCATACCACGGCATTTTCCGCGTACTTCAGCGACCCGTATGGCAACGCGCTGGAAGTGACGACCTACGCACATGAGGCCGTTCGGCGCGCTCATCTGGCGAGCGGGTAGGCCTCACCAGACGCGGGGACGGCCGGTGTCCACATGGACAAAGTCGGAGGCCGGGTAGTAGCCGACGCCACCCCGGCGGACGTCGAGCGCGGCCGCGCGCAGCTTCGTCAGTGGGACATCGGCCAGCCGGATGTCGATGGCCTGGCCCTGCATGTGGAGGCTGCCCGACGCGACGCCCTCGCTGTGGAGCCGGAGCGCGGCGTTGGTCGCCGGGGAACGGTAGCCCGAGATGACCTGGAAAGGCTGACGGCTTCCGGTCCGATCCTTGAGGCCATGAAGCAGGTCGAGCAGCGAGGGATCGATGGTGTGCACCTCGCCCGTGCGGAAGTCACGCAGGAGGTGGTTGATCGCGGCGAGGGAGTCCGGCTGATACGTCCCGCCCTTGAAGTATTCCACCGCCAGTCGTTCGCTGGTGTGCGTGTGCGTGAACCGGAGTTCCCGGCTGGCGGTCGGGTCGGCAAACGCCCAGCCCGGCGCCACCAGGACAGGCGCGGCGGCCGCGACGGTGGTCAGGAACGTGCGACGGGTCATCTCACTCACGGTGACCTCCGTGGCTGCTCGAGGACAGTGATAGAAGTTGTAGAACGCCCCGTGAACCGATGAGACGAGGCCGACAGGCCTCGTGCGGGGGCGCCGATGCGAAACGCGGGTGACGATCCAGTATCGCGACCTGTCGAAAGGCTGTCAACGTGAGTCCGGTCGTAGAAGGTCGCCGACGGAGGCGGGTCTCGCGCCTGATGCCGTGGCTCGTGGGCGCCGCCATCGTCAGTGGCATCGGCGCGTGCGGCGGCGCCGATGACCAGGCCGCGTCCTCCGAGCCGGGCGCGGCGTCCTCGCGGGCCTCACGCGCATCGACCCCGCCCGTGCAGATTCCGGCTGCCGACCTGGCGGCGGCCATTCGCGCGGCGTTGGACGCGCCTCGCGCGCGGACGCGGGCCCCGCTCGCGCCTGCCGAGGTCGATCAACTCGAGAGACTCTACGGCGCGGGCAACCACGCACCGCTGTGGCTGGACGCCGCTGGACGTCCGAGCGGCGACGCCCGCGACGCGCTCGCCCTGCTGGCCGGCGCCGCGGCGGATGGCCTCGAGCCAGGTGACTACGAGGCAGATGACCTCAACCGGCAGTCGTCGCTCCTCTCGGCGGCCGCCGCGTCGAGCCTGCCGGACGTCGCCGCGTTCGACGTCAGCGTGAGCACGAACACCCTCCGCTATCTGCGCCAGTTGCACCGGGGGCGCGTCGATCCCCGGGCCATCGGCTTCCGCATGACCGTCCCCCTCGATGACCACGACGATGTGGCGGTGATGCAGGCCGCGCTGGTGAACCACACGGTCAGCGAACTGAGCGATCGGCTGGCGCCACCGCTCGCGTTGTATCGCGGTCTCCGCGGCGTACTCGCCCGGTATCGCGCCCTCGCTGCCACCAAGGCGGCCGAGGCTGGAGAGACGCTCGACGTGTCTTCGCCGACGCCCGTCAAGCCGGGGGAGCCGTTTGCCGGTGCCGGTGCGCTGCGGCGGCGCCTCACGATCCTTGGGGACCTGCCGGCCGAGGCGCCCATGCCCGTCGAGCCGGCGACCTACGACGAGGCGCTGGTGGACGCCGTGAAGCACTTCCAGGCCAGGCACGGCCTCGAGGCCGACGGCGTGATCGGCAGAAGCACGCAGGAGGCGTTGCGCGTCCCGCTGTCGCGGCGTGTCCGCCAGATCGAGCTCGCGCTCGAACGCCTCCGCTGGCTGCCCCACCTCAGCACCGACCGGTTTCTGGGGGTCAACATTCCGATGTTCCGTCTGTGGGCCTGGGATGCCGTACCGCCGACGGGCGCCCCCTCGTTCGCGCTCAACGTGATCGTGGGCCGCGCCCTCGACACCCGGACGCCGGTCTTCGTCGAGGACATGACGCACGTCATCTTTCGGCCGTACTGGAACGTGCCGCCGTCGATCCTGCGCGGAGAACTGCTGCCGGCGCTCCGGCGCGATCCGGCGTACTTCGACCGTCATGCCTTCGAGATCGTGTCCGGCCAGAGCGACGACGCCACACCGGTCGCGCTGACGCCAGCCAGCGTGCAGCAACTCGAGCAGGGACGGCTGCGGGTGCGACAGCGTCCGGGACCGAACAACTCACTGGGCCTGGTGAAGTTCGTGTTCCCGAACGACGAGAACGTCTACATGCACGGCACGCCCGCGGCGCAGCTGTTCAGCCGGTCACGGCGTGACTTCAGCCACGGGTGCGTGCGCGTCCAGGACCCGATCGCGCTGGCGGAATGGGCACTCCGGGGCCAGGGTGTGTGGACGCGGGAGCGGATTGTGGAGGCCATGCACGCGGACCGGCCGACCCGTGTGGATCTCGATCGGCCCATCCAGGTCATCCTCTTCTACGTGACCGCCGTCGTGATGCCCGATGACGGGACGGTCCACTTCGCCGACGACATCTACGGGCACGACGCCAGGTTGGACCGGGCGTTGACCCCGGCGCCCCGCCCGGCCAGCGGATCTGGTCGCTGACCGGTCAGAGGCATCCACCCGGGCGGCCCCGGGCGACTCGACGCGGCGGCCGGGGAAAACCCGGCGGAGGCCCCGGGAATTCCCGCGATGCGGGCAGGCTCGGTGCGAGGTCTCGCTGACGATCACGGTGGAATGGCCCATCGGCACAGGGCATCGCGATGGAACCGGGCTTGCCTATAGGAGCACCGAGGCCCGCCATGAAGAAGACCGACACGCCCTCGCCCCTGACACCGTCCCTGCCGGTTCCGGAGGAGGATCTCCGCGATCAGCGGATCGAGCGTATCGCCGCCCGAGCCTTCGAGCTCTACGAGGCCCGCGGCGGGGAAGACGGTCAGGACATGGCTGACTGGCTACAGGCCGAGGGGCAGATCGACGACGAGATCGCGCGGCTCGATCGGGAGGACTGACGCCCGGCTGAGTCCGGCGTCCTGACCGGCGTGGCCTCGCCTGCGCGCCGCTTGACTCCCCCTGACGCTTCCTCTACGCTCCGCCTTGTACCCCAGCCGACACGAGGAGGCTCGACTCTTCCGGGCAGATCCGCCTTTCCCCCGTTCTGTCTGCACACGCTCGAATCGTGTTCGTCGCACTTCGAGGAGGCAGCATGTCCAGTGTTCGCTCCGGCGTTCTTCGCGCGCTCGTCCTACCCGTTGCCCTGCTGACCGTTCTGGCCGCACCGCACGTCACCTCCGCGCAGACCACCACCGGCGTCATCTCCGGGCACCGTCCTCGATCCGCAGGGGCAGGTGGTTCCAGGCGCGACCGTCACGGTCATCAACGAAGGCCACCAAAGATACCCGCACCGCGACGACCGACAGCGAGCGCGGCACGTTCCAGGTCACCGGCCTGACGCCTGGCACCTACACCGTCCGCGTGGCGCTGCAGGGCTTCGGCACCTTCGAGCGCAAGAGCGTCGTCGTCGAGCTCGAGCGAGCGCGTGTCGGTCGGGGCCGATTCGCCCTGGCCGTCGGCAACATCAGCGACACGATCACCGTGGAGGCCAGAGGCACGCAGGTCAACACCGAAGAGACCCAGCACGGCGGCGTCATCACCCGGACGCAGATCGAGCAGATCCAGGTGCTGGGCCGCGACGTGACCTCGCTGATGCGATTGCTGCCCGGCGTGCGCTATACCGCGCCGGTCGATTCGATGGGCGGCGGCTTCGGCGTGGATGTCCCGAGCGTCGGCGGCCTGCCGGCCGACTGGAGCAAGGTCATCATCGACGGCGTCGTCGCCAACGAAGTGGGCAACAGCGGCATGAACGCGCAGATGGTCAACCTGGACGCGATCGCCGAGGTGCGCCTGCTCAACAACTCGTATCGCGCCGAGTACGGGCAGTCGGGCGGGTCGCAACTGCAGATCGTGACCCGCGGCGGCACGTCCGAGTATCGCGGCAGCGGCTACTATTACGGCCGCCACGAGCGGTTCAACAGCACCGAGTTCTTCCGGGCACGGAATCAGCGGGCCCAGGGGATCGACCCCTTCCCGCCCACGTACCGGTTCAACACCTGGGGCGCAAACCTCGGTGGCCCAGTGCCGGCAAGGATTCGAAGAAGCTGTTCTTCTTCTACTCGATGGAAGCGCCGCTGTGAAGCGCCCGCAGAACCGTCCAGACGTGGCGGATGCCGTCGGCGCTCGAACGGGAAGGCAACTTCTCGCAGACGTTCAACGCGCAGGGCCAGCTCATCAACATCCGCGATCCGCGCAGACCGGCCTGGCGTGCAATGCCGTGACCGGCGGACCGGGTTGCTTCGCGGGCAACATCATCCCGAAGGAACTGATCAACCCGGGCCACATGCAGGCCATGCTCAAGATCATGCCGCTGCCGGAGTACGACCCGCGGACGACGCAGGGCAACTACAACTACGATTCGGAAGAAGTCATCGACATTCCGAAGCTGAACAACGTCGTCCGGATCGACTTGCGGCCGACGTCGAACGACAGCCTCTCGTTCACCTTCAAGGATTGGTGGCAGGATCAACGCGGCACGCGCGTCACGGCGGGGCCCTCGACTGGCGGTTGGTTCCAATGCTCACTACAAGAACACCGACCGGGGCTTCAGCGGCAACTACACCAAGGTGCTGCGGTCCAACCTCGTGTGGGACACGGACTTCGGCAGCCGGCGGCAAACCGAAGTCTTCTACCCGCTGACCGACGAGGATTGGAACAAGGCCAGTCGCACGGCGGCGGGCTTCACGATGCCGCAGTTCCATCCCGAACTGAACCCGCGCGACGTGCTGCCGAAGGTCGACCTTCGGCGTCGCGGGTGGGTCGCCAAACTTCAGCTACGACGCCCGCCTGTCCGACAGGGGCGTGGCCTGGCTGACGTCGGTTCGGTCCAACGTGACCTATCTTCGCGGCGCGTCACTCGTTCAAGGCCGGGATGTTACTACGACGTACAGCCGGAACTCGGAAGGCAAGGGCGGCGTCGGCGGCGGTGCCTGGGCCGGGGACTACAACTTCAGCGTGGACACCGCGAACACCCCTCGACACCAACTACGGCTACGCGAATGCGCTGCTCGGCAACTTCACCACGTACACCGAGACCGACGGCTTTGCCGACGTCAAGGGCGTGCGGCCGACGGTCGAGTTCTACGGGCAGGACACGTGGAAGGTCAACCGGCGCCTGACCGTTGACTACGGCATCAGGTTCCTCTGGTATCCGCCCGTGGGCGTCAACCGGAGAAGGCACGCGCTCCGCGTCGTTCGATCCCGACCGCTACACCTCCGGGGGGTCGCCGCTGCTCTACCGGCCCGGTCACGGTCGTGGTGCCCGGCAACCGACAGCGAACCGGCTGGCGCAGAATCCGCTGACCGGCGAGTTCAGGCCGCAGGCTTACGTCGGCGTCGTTCGTGCCGAACACCGGCGACCCCTACAACGGCATGGTGACCAACGACGAGTGGGACACCTACGGCATCGGGTTCCGCGTGAGCCAGGGCATCCAGCCCGAGGGCCGGCTTGGTGCCGCCTGGGACGTCTTCGGCAACGGCAAGACGTCGCTGCACGGGAGCCTCGGGCGGTACCACAACGGCTTCGTCAATGCGAACGGGCTCGACGTCCTGGCGCGGCAGCCGCCGGCACAGAACAACCCGGTGCTGCGCTACTCCAGCATCTCGCAATTGCAGACCGCCGAGGCGCAGGCCGCCTTCGACAAGACGCCGAGTGGCGTGACCGGGTTCCAGCACGACGCGCCGACGCCGCGATCGCTGAACTACTCGATCGGGGTCCAGCGCGAGCTCGGCTGGGGCACGGTGATCGACGTCACGTACGCGGGCAGCAAGACGCGCGACATCGAGGTGACCTACAACATCAACGATCTTCCGTACGGCGCCAACTTCATCGACGTCAACCCGCAGAACATCAATCCGCAGACCGGCGGCGTCCTGCCGGCCAACTTCCTGCGGCCGTATCGAGGATACGGCGCCATCGGGATTCGCCAGAACACCGGCAAGACCGACTACAACTCGCTGCAGGTGCAGGTCAACCGGCGCTACATCAAGGGGCCTCCAGTTCGCGCTGGCCTACACGCTGGCCAAGGGCTACGACACGCGCGTGACCAGCTCCGTTATCGCGGCGGACCAGGACTGGTTCTGGCGCGCGCCAACCGCCGGTACGCAGCTCCACAACATGACCATCAGCTACACCTGGGATGTGCCGGACGGCAGCAAGCTGTGGGACAACGCGCTGACGCGCGGTGCGCTCGATGGCTGGCAGCTCTCCGGCAACACGGCGTTCGTGTCGGGCGACTGGGCGGGCGTGAGCTTCTCGACCACCGACAACTTCGACTTCTACGGCGGCGGCGGGGCCGGCGGCCGGATCGTGCTGACCGGTGTCGATCCGCGAAGCGGAGACAATCTGGATCCGAATCCTGATGGCACGGGCCGGTACCTGAACCCGGCGGCGTTTGCGCGTCCCTCGGGCCGCCTGGATCTCGGCAACGCCCCGGCGCGGTTCTTCCGTTTGCCGTGGATCAAGAACACCGACCTGTCGATGTTCAAGAACTTCCAGCTCGGCGGCGGGCGGCGGGTACAGATCCGCTGGGAGGTGTACAACCTGCTCAACACGGTGAATTGGTCGGGGATCGGCACCACCCTTCAATTCGATGCGGCCGGTGTACCCGTGATTTCGGAGACCTCTACCTTCGGCAAGGCGACCAGCGGCACGCGACCCGCGCATCATGCAGGGCGCGATCCGGTTCAGCTTCTAGATCCCCGGCGCCTCGACCCGGCTGGCGCGTGCCGGCCGGGTCGAGTTCGAATCGCTCGCAGGCAGAGAGTTCCCACGATGAAAGCCTGGCGTCCCACCGCCGCACGCAGCCTTCGCCTGCCGGGCCCCGCGCCTGTCGTGGTCCTGTGCGTGGCCGCGCTGCTCCTCGTCTCGCGCAGCCCAGCGGTCAGCGCGGCGGCGGGTCCCGCTCCTTCATGGACGCAGACGAACCGCACGCTCCACGTGACCGTGGTCACCGACAAGGGCGCCGCTGTTCCTGACCTGACGTCCGCCGACTTCGAGGTGAAGGAAGAGGGCCGGACCCGTCAGGTGATCGAGGCGGCACCGGCCACGCGCCCGCTCGCCCTTGCCCTGATCCTCAACGACAAAGGTTCGGACATCAACGAGATCCGCGCAGGATTCGCCGCGTTCCTGGCGCGGGTCCAGGGCCACGCGGAGGTGTCGCTGACCCGTACCGCCCTGACCGCGCTACGGGTGTTCGACTCCACCTCGAGCGGCCCGGCGATGATGGCGGGTCTGCAGCGGCTCGTGTGGCGGTCGGGTCCGAATGGCGGCCTGCTCCTGGGTGTCGTGGCCGACGCGGCCGACGAACTCGGCCGGCGCGAAGGCGCCCGGCCCGCGATCGTGGTCGTCCATTTCGAGGGCGATGAGTACCGGAGTCCCAGGTCGGGAGCCTCCGTGCTCGCGTCGCTCGAGCGCAGCCACGTGGCGCTCCATGTGATCGCCGTCGGGACACCGACCCTGCGCCGGATGGGCCGGGCGCCGACCGAGGACGTGCAGGGCGATGAGTGGATCGTGGACGACCAGAATCGCAACGCCGTGTTGGGGGAGGGCCCGAAGCAGTCAGGCGGCCGACGCCACGAACTCACCGCCGCGACCGGACTCACCAGGGCCCTCGAGTCCGTCGCCGACGATCTGCTCCACCAGTACACGGTCGTCTACGCGGGCGCGGCCGACACGCGACCCTCGAGCAAGCTGAGCGTGTCCGTCAAACGGCGTGGCGTCACCATCCGCGCGCCCACGCGGATCGCCGGCTGAGGATTCGGCGGACGAGTCCTCAGCGCCCACCCAGCTTGACGACCAGGCCCAGACTGAAGCGGGAGTTGCCTTCGACGATGTCGGCGAAGCTGCCGATCAGATCGTAGGTGCCGCGGACGGCCAGACGCGGGCTGACGTGGACATCGACGCCTGCGCCCCCGCCGAAGGTCAGGCCGCTGTCCGAGAAGCCCTTGAAGTCCTCGCCGGCATCGCCCGTCGATCGGCCGAACAGCCCGTGCACGAACAGGTCTGCCTGGTCGGACCGCACCGTGAAGCGCGGGCCGATCAGGAACTCACGCACAGACGACCGCGCGACGAGTCCCTCAAAACCAGGGCCCAGGTCCCGCGCGGTGTTGAACTGCGCCCCGAAGTCCGCGATGACCCCGAACCAGCGGTTCAGGTGCACGGCTGCGGTGACCTGCAGACCGTGCGAGGTCTGGCGGGGGAAGTCATCGCCGTTGGCGGGCAGCAGGGAATAGCCACCGAACAGATCAGCGGCCGGGTAGCTGGTCTGGGCCAGCCCGGGGCGAGCGAAGACGAAGAGCAGTAGCACGACGAGCGCAACGCGAACGGTGGACATACCAGACTCCTGTCCCTCAATGCGCAAAGGGCGGCCGCTCTGGCTCAAAAGGACCTCGGAGGTAATTGCTACGAAAACTGTAACCGACCTCAGCGGGTTACAGTTTTCGTAGCAATTACCTCCGAGGTCTTCAGTGGAGGAACCGCTGCTCCATGAACACCGTGTGCGTCGCGATGGTGGTGTAGCCCATGCGCTGGTAGACGGGGCGGCCCGCATCGGTCGCGTGCAGCACCGTCGGGCGTGCGCCGTGCGCCTGGCCGGCGAGCTGCAACGCCTGTCTCATCGCCGCGTCCGCGTATCCGCGCCGCTGCTGGGCCGGATCGGTGGCGACCAGCGCCACGTAGCGATAGCCGTCCACCATCATGACTGCGGCGCTGCTGACCGGCGTGTGGCCCACGGTGCCCAGGACCGGGACGTGCCCGGTCCAGAAGTCCGGTCGCCCCAGCACGGCCTTCGCCGCGTCGAGGTCCATGCCGTAGGCCCGGGAGTTGATGTCGAGGAGCGCCGAACAATCCGACTCGTCCTGTGGGACGGTGAGCGCCAATCCCTCGGGGACTCGCGTGGCGGGGGAGACGTGCTCGGCAGTCATGCCGGTCAGCGGCATGATCGGCGCCAACCCGCATCCGTCGAGCACCTCGACCGCGTCGGTGCCCGCCTCGAGCGCCTCATCCGTGACGATGAACAGCCAGGGGACCTGCTTGTCGGCGGCCCAGCGGCAGGCGTGGTCGCCATGGGCCTTCAGGGCGTCCCCGGAGACGCCGCGCCCGGTGAGCAGCGCGACGTTGAAGAAGCCGATTGGCAGGCCGCTGAAGCTGTACTCGATGCCCGCCGTGCTCGCCAGCTCGTGACCTGGGCTGGCCGCACACATCATCCGCCACGCATCACGAAACTGCCGAATACTCAGATCGACGTCGTCATTCATGGAAGGCCCCGTTGGAGCGGCGCCGAGGGCGCCTGCAGGTCTCACTTCGCGAGCAGCTCGTCGAGCTGGTTCAGCCGGTCGTTGCTGCCAAGAATCGCCAGCACGTCGCCCTTGCGGATCAGCTCGTCGGCCGAGGGCGCAATGTTCGTCATCACGACGTCCGACCCATCGGTCCGGCGCTTGATCGCGATCAGTGTGAGGCCGAACCGTGGGCGCAGTTCGAGTTGCTTGAGCGATCGGTCCACGAAGGACGCCGGCGCGGGCAGCTCGACGATGCTGAAATCCCGGGAGAGCTCGATGTAGTCGATCGCGTTTGGCATCACCAGGCTGTGGGCGACGCGGATCGCCATCTCCCGTTCCGGAAAGATGACGCGCGAAACACCCAGCTTCTCGAGGATGCGTCCGTGCAGTGGCGTGACGGCTTTGGCGACGACGGTCTGGACCCCGAGCTCGCGGAGCTGCATGACGACGAGCAGGCTCGACTCGATGTTCTCGCCGATGGAGACGACGGCGACGTCGACCTCGTGGATACCGGCCGCTCGCAGCGCCGTCGCGTCGGTGGCATCGAGCTGCATCGCGTGCGTGATGACGTCGGCCAGCCGATGGACGCGTTGCTCGTCGCCATCGACGCCAATCACGTCGTGCCCCAGCTCCGTCAGCGTGGTCGCCATCGCCGATCCGAAGCGGCCCAATCCGATCACGCCGAACTGCTTGCGTTTGGCCTTCACTCGTCCTCCTCGACTACCCGATCAGGAACTTCCCCTCGGGGTACCGCACGCGGGGCGGAGTGCCGCCCCGCGCGACGGCGACCGCCAGGGTCAGCGGCCCCACCCGGCCCATGAACATCATGGCCGCGACGAGGACCTTGCCGGCTGGTGAGAAAAACCCGGCGAGACTGATCGGTGCCCCGGCCTCGCCCATCGAGAGACCGACCGTGCCGAAGGCGCTCGTGGTCTCGAACAGCGTCGGCAGGAGCTGCCGCCCTTCCATCGCCAGCAGCAGGCCTGCCACCACGTTCAGGCCGAGGAAGCCGATGAGGCAGATCGAGAAGGCGCGCGAGACCAGGTCGGGCGGGATCCGCCGGCGCAGCAGCGTCGGTTCGGTCGCCCCCCTGACCATGGCCCAGATGACCGCGACGGTGACGCTGAAGGTCGTGATCTTGACGCCTCCGCCGGTGCCTCCTGGCGCGGCGCCGATGAACATCAGGATGACCACGAGGAACAGGCTGGCCGGCACCATGGCGCCGATGTCGATGGTGTTGAACCCGGCGGTTCTCGGGTTCACGGCCTGGAAGAACGCCGCGAGAAAGGCTTCGCTCCACCCGAGGGGCCCGAGCGTCCGCGGGTTGCCGCGCTCGAGGAACAGGATCGCGACCGTCGCCGAGACAATCAGCCCTGCGGTGAGGATCAGCACCAGCCGCGTATGCGTGGACAGCCGGCGTCGCGATCGGAGCCCACGCAGCTCGGTGAGGACGATGAAGCCGAGGCCGCCGCAGATGATCAGCCCCGTGATGACGAGATTGACGAGCCAGTCGCCGCGATAGCGCATCAGGTTGTCGGAGAACAGCGAGAACCCCGCGTTGTTGAAGGCGGAGACCGCATGAAAGAGCCCGTAGTACGCGGCTTGCGCGAGGCCAAGGTCCCCGGCCCATCGCGCCGTGAGCAGGATCGCGCCGGTCAGCTCCAGTGCCAGCGTCAGTTTGAGCACCGTCAGCGCGAACCGCACCAACCCCTCCATCGTCTGCACGTTGAGCGCTTCCTGCAGCGTCATCCGCTCGTGCAGGCTCAGTTGCCGGCCCAGGGCAACGCCCACGACGGTGGTGATCGCCATGTAGCCGAGGCCGCCCACCTGAATCAGCAGCAGGATGACGACCTGCCCGAAGCCCGTGAAGGCATTCGGCGTATCGACGACGATCAGGCCGGTCACGCAGACAGCAGACGTCGCGGTGAACAGCGCATCAACCAGGGTCAACGGCTCGCGAGCCGAGGAGATGGGGAGCCACAGCAGCAGGGCGCCTGCCGCGATCAGTCCGATGAAACTGATGACGAGCACTTGCGCCGGCGAGAAACGACTACGGGAGCGACTGCCCACGGGGGGTCCATCATACCCAAGAGCGCGTTTCGGAACTCCTCGCTGCGGGTCCTGCCGCCGAACAGCCCCACGCGATGCTCGCCGGCCACGCCACTGGGACGGGGCGGCGGCTCCGCGTCGCGTGGGGCGCCCCGTTCGGCGTCACCCGCAGCGAGGAGTTCTCAAATGTGCCCTTAGCCACGCGCCCCCAGCGTTCCTGGGGCCATCGGGGCTCTTCGGTTGGCGGTAGCATGGACGCGCGATGCGACGTCAGGGAGGCGGAGGTTCGACGCTGTGGCTCAGGGCGCTGCTGGCCGCCGGCGCCCTGCTGGCGGTGGCCCTGCTCGTGCAGACGATCAGCAACTACCAGTACGTCTCGAACAGCCTCATCCTTCAGGACGGCCGGCGCGTGGCCGAGGAGCGGGTGCGGAATGTCGAACGCGCGGTGCGCCTGGCGCGTCCGGCCGACGCGGCGGCCTTTCGGGTGCTGCTCGACGACGTGCGCAGCGAGACCGCCGAGCAGGTGGCCGGTCTCTCACTGGTGCAGAGCAGCGGCGCGATGCTCGCCTCGAGCGGCCTGACGGCCCCGGCCGCGGCGGTGGACCGTGAGCGCCGGGGGACCGCCGAGCGTGCGCCGATGACGCGCGACTCCCGCGACGGGCGCGACATCCTGGTGGGCGTCTTCCCTTGTCGATGCAGCGCCCCGTCGCGCCCCGGCCAGACGCCAGACACGTCCTCGGCCAGGCTGCCGGCGCAACCGGCCCCGCAAGCGTCCACGCAGCCGGCCAGCCAGCCGGCGGCGGCCGGCCCGCTGCGCGTGCAGGTGTTGCTCTACGAAGACAGCCTGTCCGCGCCGTTTTCGCGCCTCCGTCGCAACGCGATCGTCAGCGCCTCGGCGGCGCTCACGCTCCTCGTCGCCCTGGGCCTGATCGCGCTCCGGGCCGGCGCCTACGTCCGCGGCAAACAGCTCGAGGCGGAGGTGGCACTGGCGCGGCAGGTGCAGCGGGACCTGCTGCCGTCGGCCGGCACCCAACCGCCGGGCATCGATGTCGCGGCCGAATGTCTGCCGACTTCGCAGGTCGGCGGAGACTTCTACGACACCATCACCCATGCGGGTGGACGCGCGTCGTTCGTCCTTGGCGACGTCTCTGGTCACGGCATCGCGGCGGCGCTGCTGATGGGCCTCATCCACGGCGCGATGAGCAACCCGCCCTGGGGCGCGTCGGAGGAACCCGATCTCGCGGCCGTGCGACTCAACGACCTGTTGCTCACCAAGTCATCGGGCGAGCGGTTCGCGTCGTTGTTCTGGTGCTCCTACGATCCGGCGTCTCGCGTCCTGCGCTATCTGAACGCCGGCCACCTGCCCGCGCTGTGGCTGCGCCGGGACGCGGCAGGCGTCTGGCACGTCGAGCGTCTCACCGAGGGGGGGCCGGTGCTCGGCCTGCTGCCAGCAGCGGTGTACCGGACGGCGTCGGTCTCCGCCAACCCGGGCGACCTGCTGGTGATCTTCTCCGACGGCATCACCGAGGCGCCGAACCGCCGCGACGAGCCGTTCGGCGAGGAGCGCCTGATCGAGGCGACCCAGCAGAGCCGGGACCTGCCCGCGCGCGAGGTCTGCGACGCGATTCTCGGCCGGGTCAGGGCCTTCACCGGCGACAGACCCTCTCCCGATGACCAGACGCTCCTCGTCGTCAGGCTTTGGGCCGATGCGCCGCGCGATCACGCGTGATCGCGGACGCCCGCCTTGCGCAGAATCGTGGTCATCGGGCACCACTGGGTGAACGCCGACTGGAACAGGTTCAGTCCGACGAACAGCGTGAACCAGAGGAAGTACGGATGGACATAGATCCCGAGCAGGACGCTCGCGGCGACGAAGCCGCCTCCGATGAGGCGCAACCAGCGTTCAACAGTCATGAGGCTCTCTCCTTGTGTGCTCAATGTGCCGGAATGGGTGTCCGACGCTTCGCCATGTAGTACAGGACCGGCACGGCCATGCGCGACAGCAGCAGTGACGCGATCTCGCCGGCCATCAGCGAGATCGCCAGGCCCTGAAAGATCGGATCGAACAGAATCACGCCGGCGCCGACGATGACGGCCGCCGCCGTGAGGGCCATGGGACGGAACCGCACCGCGCCGGCGTCCACCACCGCCTGTTCGAGCGGCAGGCCTTCGCGCAGCCGCAGCTCGATGAAGTCCACCAGGATGATCGAGTTGCGCACGACGATGCCGGCGCCGGCGATGAAGCCGATCATCGACGTCGCGGTGAAGAACGCGCCCATGGCCGCGTGCGCCGGCAGGATGCCGACGAGCGAGAAGGGAATCGCGGCCATGATGAGCAGCGGCGTCGTGAACGACTGGAACCAGCCGACGACCAGCACATAGATGAGCACCAGCACCACCGCGAAGGCGAGGCCCAGGTCCCTGAACACCTCAATCGTGATGTGCCACTCGCCATCCCACTTCATCGCGTACTTCGACGTGTCGAACGGCTGCGTGGCGTTGAAGACCTCCAGCCCGTAGCCTTCGGGCAGCGCCAGCTTCGCGATGGCGGCGTTCATCGTGCCGATCGCATAGACCGGGCTTTCGGCGGATCCGGCGAGATCGCCGGTGACGTAGGTCACGGCCTGCAGGTTCTTGTGGTAGAGACTGGGGTCCTCCTGCGTCCGCTCGAGCCGCGTGAGTTCGCCGACGGCCACGGGCCTGGACCCGACGAGCCGGAGCCCCTGAATCCGCTCGAGGTCCCGGTCCGCTCGCGGCAGGCGGATGACGATCGGGACCTGCTCGCGGGCCTGTCCGTCGTGGAGCAGGCCCACCACCTCTCCTGCCCCGGCCATCCGGACCACCGAGGCCACGGCGGGCGTGGAGAGGCCGGCCGCCGCGGCCTTCTCGCCATCGACGACGAGCGTCACTTTCGGCTGGGGCGCCTCGACGTACCAGTCCGTATCGACCACGCCCGGCGTCGTTTCGAAGATGGCCTTGATCTGCCGCGCGACTTCGGTCCGCCGGACGGGATCCGGGCCGTACACCTCAGCGACGAGCGTTTGCAGCACCGGCGGTCCAGGCGGGACCTCCGCCACCTGCAATGTGGCGCCGAGCCTCGTGGCGATCGGCAGCAGCCGCTCGCGCACACGGCGGGCCACATCGTGGCTCTGCACCGATCGCTCGCCCTTCGGCGCGAGGTTCACCTGCAGGTCAGCCAGGTGCGGTCCGCGGCGCAGGAAGTAGTGCCGCACGAGCCCATTGAAGTTGTACGGCGCGGACGTGCCCACGTACTGCTGGACGTCGATGACCGCGTCATCGTCCAGGGTGGCCGTGGCCAGCGCGGACGCCACCCGCGCGGTCTCCTCGAGGGCGGTGCCCTCGGGCATGTCCACCATCACCTGGAACTCGCTCTTGTTGTCGAACGGCAGCATCTTCACGGTGACCAGCTGCAGAGGCACCAGCGCCATCGCGGCCAGGAGCAGCCCGGCCACACCGGCAAGGAACAGCAGGCGCATGCGGCCGCTGGAGAGGAGTGGGCCCATCACGCGTCGATAGAGTCGCGTGAAGCGATCCTCCGTGTCGTGCTCGTCGTGCGCGGACGGCTTCAGGAGTCGCACGGCCGCCCACGGTGTGACGACGAAGGCGACGACGAGCGAGAAGACCATCGCGGCCGACGCGCCGACCGGGATCGGCCGCATGTACGGCCCCATCAGTCCGCCGACGAATGCCATGGGCAGGATGGCCGCGACGACGGCCAGCGTGGCCAGGATGGTTGGGTTGCCGACCTCGTCCACCGCGCGAAGGGCCACAGCGACCAGGCCGTTCGACTCGCCGGTACTCAGCCGTGCGTGGCGGACCACGTTCTCGACCACGACGATCGCATCGTCCACCAGGATGCCGATGGAGAAGATGAGGGCGAACAGCGTGATGCGGTTGAGGGTGTAGCCGTAGAGGTAGAACATGAACAGCGTCAGCGCCAGCGTGACGGGGATCGCCACCAGCACCACGACCGCTTCTCGCCGGCCGAGCACGATCCAGATGAGCACCGACACGGAGAGCACCGCGAGCAGCATGTGCCACAGCAGCTCGTTGCTCTTGTGCGCCGCCGTTTCCCCGTAGTCGCGCGTGATCGCGAGGTGCACGTCCGAAGGCACGAGCGTGCCCTCGAGTGTGTCGAGCTTCTGTGTCACCCGACGGGCGACGTCGATGGCGTTCGTGCCCTTGCGCTTGGCCACACTGATGGTCACCGCGGGCTGCGCGGCACCGCCCCGTGACTGGAACATGACGTAGGACGAGGGCTCGTCGTCGCCATCAAGGACCTCGGCCAGGTCCCTCACGAAGACGGGCCGTCCGCTGGACGCGCTGACCACGACCCGACGGACGTCCTCGGCCGTGCGCAGCCGATCGCCGGCTTCGATCCGGGTCACCTGTCCGCCGACGACCGCGCCAGAGGCCCCGCTCTGCGAGTTGGTCGCGAGCAGCGCGCGCTGGACCGACAGCGGGTCCAGACCGTAGGCGGCGAGGCGCGCCGGATCCACGTCCACGCGCACCTGCCGCGACCGGCCGCCGATGAGGGCGACCTCGGAGACGTCGGGGACCTCGGCGATGGCATCACGCAACTGGGCCGCGAGCGCCCGCAACTGGTCGTCGCCGTAGCGATCCGACCACACGGTGATCGCCAGAATCGGCACGTCGTCGATGGACCGGGGCTTGACGATCGGGCCGACGACACCAGGGGGGATGCGATCGGCATGGGACGCGAGCTTCTGATTGAGGCGCACGAGGGCCGGCTCCTCGGCTTCGCCGACCTTGAAGCGGACCACCACCATCGACTGCCCCGGGCTCGACGTCGAGTACACGTACTCGACGCCCGGCACTTCCCAGAGGAGCTGCTCCATCGGCCGCGTGACGCGCTGCTCCACGTCGGACGGTGTGGCGCCGGGCATCTCCACGAACACGTCCACCATCGGGACGACGATCTGCGGTTCCTCTTCGCGGGGCAGCGCCACGACGGCCAGCGCGCCGAGCCCGAGGGACGCGGCGATGAAGAGCGGGGTCAGCTTCGAGTTGATGAACGCGGCTGCCAGCCGGCCGGCCGCGCCGTAGGTGCGGGCCATCACCGCCCGCCTTCCGTGACCCGCCGTCCGTCCACGAGCGCAGGCGGTGGCGCGACGATCACCACCTCGCCCTCGGCCAGGCCGGCAAGCACCTCAGTGCCGCTGACGTTCACGAACCGCAGATGCGCGACGCCCTGCTCGACGACGAAGACCGATGTCATCTGCCCACGGCGTACGAGAGCGGAGGCGGGCACGGTCAGGACCTTGCGCGTCCCGGCGCCGAAGCGAGCCCGTCCAAACGTGCCGGAACGGAGCCCGGTGCCATCAGCCAGCGCGATCTTGACGAGGAATGCGCGCGCGTCTGCATCGACCGCCCGGCTGACCTCCGCCACCGTGCCGTTGACCGTGACCGGCGCGCCGCCCAATCCGGCGTCGAGGGACACCGGTACGCCGGCGCCGACCTGGATCTGCCCGACTCGGGACTGATCGACGCGGACGTCGAGCCGGAAGCGGCGCGTGTCCTCCAGCCGCAGCAGCGGCGTCCCCGGCGCGGCCATGTTGCCGGGCTCCACCAGCTTGTCGGTCACCACGCCGTCGAAGGGCGCGACGATGCGCGCGAAGCTCTCGGTCGTGCCGGCCGCCTCACTGGCGGCGCGGGCGCCTTCGACGCCGGAGACCGCCGCCTCCGCGCGCGCAGCCGCGCCGGCCGCGCGTGCCTCGGCGGCGCGAAGGGCGGCCGTGGCCTCGTCGAGCTCCTGCGACGTGGCCGACCGCCGCGCGTGGAGGCCGGTGATCCGCGTATGGGTGGCGCGCGCCAGCACCAGCGCGGCCTCCGCCGCCTGGCGTTCGGCGCTGGCGGCGAGCACACCCTGGTCGGCGGACACGGCGGCCGACCGGGCGCTGCGGGCGTGCGCGGCCAGGTCGCGGCCATCGAGCACGATCAGCAACTGGCCCGCACGAACGCGGTCGCCTGGAGCCACGCGGACCTCCTCGACCGGCGCGAGGATGCGCGCCGTGATCGTGGCCGTCGTCTGTGCCTGCACGAGACCGCCGACCTCGAAGGTGTCCGCCGAGTCGGCCATGGCCAGCTTCGCGACCGTGACCGGCAGCGGGGGCGCCGCGGCCGCAGGTGTCCTCGTGGGGTCGCTCGAACACGAGGTCAGCCCGAGGCCAAGGATCACGGCCAAACCGCCGACGAGTGAGAGTCGTGTCGCCTGCATATCAGTCATCGCCTTCCCAGAGTGCGTTCGAGTCCGGCGGTTTCGACGAGCACCGCCACGCGTGCCGTGACCTGTTGCCGCTCGGCCTGCACGACCGCTTCGGCAGCTCGCAGCAATGAGGCGACGTCGGTCAGGCCGGCTTCATACCGGTCGCGGACGATGCGGCGGCTCTCCTGCGCCTGTGCCACGGCGGCGCGACCGATGGCCTCGCTGGCCTCGGGCAGCCTCGAGGCGGGCGACCGCGACCTGCACGTCGAGCCGCGCGGCCTGTTCGGCCTTGTCGCGTTCGAGGGCGCGTCGCGTCACCTGTTCGCGGGTCTCGACCAGCCGGGCCCTGTCCGCGAACCCGCGGAACACGTTGACCCGCGCCACGGCGCCGACGACCCAGTTCGAGGCGCGCTCGTGCCAGGCCCCGCCATCCAATGACCAGCCCGCCTGTGCGTTGACCTGTGGCAGAAACGCGGCACGGGCGGCGTCGCGCGACGCGCTGGCGAGCTGCTGCTCGAGCGCGGCGAGCTTGACGTCGGGTCGATTCGCGACCGCCTCGGCCTCCAGTGGCGCCATCTCGGACGTGTTGACGATCGGCAGCGTGGCGGGATGTTCGAGGACGAAGAGGGTCTCGAGGCGCTCGCCCATCACCCGGTTGAGCTGCATGCGGGCAATCCGTTCGTCAGCGGCAGCCCGAATCTGCTGGTCCAGCGCCCGCGACAAGTACACGTCGAGCTCGAGCACGTCGGCGTCGGTCACCCGCCCCGCGTCCCGCCGGTTCGCCACCAGTTCGCGATCCGCGCGCGCCGTCTCGACGGCGGCGGCCGCCGATTGGCGCGCCGCCATCGCGACGAGCACGCGACCATAGGCATCTGTCGCGCCGGCCGCCAGGTCGAGGTCCACCATCGTGCGCACCGTGGTCGCCATGTCACGGCCGATCGCGGCAGCCCGCACCGTCGGCCTGGTGGCGCCGTTGAACAGCGACTGCTCCACGGTCACGGTCGAGCGGAAGTGAGTGATCGCGTCGGGCTGGTTGAGCGCATCGAGGCCGAAGTCGCCAGCCGTGAACTGGCGGCGCGACAACAGCGAGCCGAAGACGAACACCGGCTCGTTGCCGCGCTGCCAGGACTCCGCGACGTCCACGCGGGGCAGGTAGCCAGCCCGAGCCTGCGTAATGCGCTGCGCGGCTTCGCGTTCGGCCGCCGCGGCGCTGCCCGCCTCGGGGTTCCGTGCACGAGCCCGGGCGATGGCCTCCGTCAGGGTCAGCGGCGTTTGCGCGGAGGCCGGGACGGCCAGCGCAAGCGCGGCCACCAGCAGGCAGGTCCGAGGGAGTCGTATCATCCTCCCCACGAGATTCATGAAGTCCAGAATGGTGACAAAAAGAGATGGGGACGGGCGTGTCACCATCGGCCGGCCGCTGAATCCTGTTGAAGAGACCGGGGCCGGGGGGCTGGTGCCCGACGAGTACACGGATCTCGTGCGCCGGGCGGCCACCGGCGACCAGGCGGCCCTGAACCGGCTGCTGATGCGGGCCCAGGAAGTCGCGTGGCGCTTCAGCCGGTCGGTCTGTGGACACGCGGATGACGCCGAGGACGCGATGCAGGAAGCGCTGATCAAGACGTATCGGTACGTCGGTCGCATCCGCGATCCGGAGGCCTTTCGGCCGTGGCTGTACCGGACGGTCCGGAACGCCTGCCTGATGGGGCGACGCAAGCGCGTGGGCGAGCCGGCGCGGCTGCAGTCCCTCGACGACGTGCTGCCGGGCCCGGACGGTCCGGTGCAGCAGGATTCGCCCCATCCCGGGAAGAATCCTGAGCAACTGGCCCACAACGCCGGTCTCCGCCGTCGGCTGCAAAAGGCCCTGCAGGCGCTGCCGGGGCCGTATCGCGCCATCGTGTTCCTGCGGGAGATGGAAGGACTATCGACGCGGGAGGTGGCCACGGTCATGGGCATTTCGGAAGACAACGTCAAGACACGCCTCCATCGCGCCCGCATCCAGCTTCAGGCGCACCTGGAACGGAGTCAGAAATGACGGCCCCGATACGCCCGTCACCACGCTGTCGGGCCCTGCTGCTGGAGGTATCGCGGTACCTCGAGGGCGACCTGACGCCAGCGCGCCGGCGGCAGGTCGAGCGCCACATCAGGGACTGCGGATGCTGCGGCACGATGGCCACGAAACTGCGACGGACGATGGCCGCCTGCCGTGCTGAAGGGACCACGCGCCCGCCCCGCGACGTGCGCGCGCGCGCCGCCGAGCGGGTCAAGGCCCTCCTGACTCGCCCGCGACGGGTTCAGGGGAGATAGGTCCGTCCGGTCCTGAGCCGGCATCTGCCGTGGAGGACTCCGCACCTCCCGCTGGATTTACCCCAACGCCCACCGGCCGACGCGAGGAATCGCGCGTGGCCCCATCCAAGCCGTGCAGGCGGCAGGGCACGGGCTTTGCACTTCGATCGGTGCCCGCGACCAACCGAGATGAGGTTCCCATGCCTTCTCTTCAGAGTGGCAAGTCCGGCGCGCACGCTCATCCTTTGATTGCCGGCACGGCGGCCCTGGCGCCAGCGTTCCTCGACGACTGGAGCCTGTCGCGGATCTCGAAGTTCCTGCACGGCGCCCCCGTCCGGCTGCAGCTCTGGAACGGACGCAGGACCTTCTCCGAGACGCCTCCGGTCGCGACGGTCCTCATCAAGGATCGCGAGACGCTGATTCGGTTGTTGCTTCGTCCCTCGATGGCCTTCGGCGAGGCGTACGCCAGTGGCCGGATCCTCGTGACGGGCGATCTGGTGCAGGCGCTCGAGGCGGTCAATCGCGCGCTGGCCGGCCAGCCGGCCGAGGCCGGGCCGCGGCGGGCGGTGGCCGGTCTCGTCTCGGCCAGGGAGAACGTCCACGCGCACTACGACCTGGGCAACGACTTCTATCGACTCTGGCTCGATGAGGCGATGTTCTACACCTGCGCGTACTTCGAGGGCACCGCGGCGACGCTCGAGGAGGCCCAGCGCGCCAAGGCCGACTACGTGTGTCGGAAGCTCCGGCTCCAGCCGGGCGAGCGGGTGATCGACGCCGGTTGTGGGTGGGGAGGTCTGGCGCTGCACATGGCCCGGCACTACGGCGTGACCGTGCGGGCGTACAACATCTCCGACGCCCAGCTCGCGTACGCACGGGAGCAGGCGGCGCGCGAAGGGCTGGCCGATCGGGTGACCTTCGTGGATGGTGACTACCGGTCGATCGACGGGCACTGCGACGCCTTCGCTTCGATCGGGATGCTCGAGCACGTCGGGCCATCCCACTACGCCGAACTGGGCCGGGTGATGGACCGGACGCTCGACCCGGCACGTGGCCGTGCCTTGCTGCACTTCGTCGGGCGCAACTCGCCGAAGGCACTCGACCCGTGGATCGTGCGCCACATCTTCCCCGGTGCCTATCCCCCCGCGCTCAGCGAGGTACTGCCCGGGGTGTCAGAGGCCGCCAATCTGTCGGTGCTCGACATCGAGAACCTCCGGCTGCACTACGCGTTGACGCTCAGGCACTGGCTCGATCGATTCGAGGCCCAGGTCGAGCCGATTCGCGCGATGTTCGACGACGAGTTCGTCCGAACGTGGCGGCTCTATCTCGCCAGCTCAGAGGCCAGCTTCACAACTGGCGACATGCAGCTCTTCCAGATCACGTGCGGTCGCGTGGCCGACAACCGCCAGCCGTGGACGCGACACGCGCTCTACGAGGCGGCCTGCCATGGATCGCTGTGACGTCCTCATCGTCGGCGGCGGCCCGGCCGGATCGACGAGCGCGCGCCGCCTGGTGCGTGCCGGTCTTGACGTGGCCGTGCTCGACAAGGCCGAGTTTCCGCGCGACAAGGTCTGCACCGGCTGGATCACGCCTGCGGTGGTCCGCACCCTCGAACTCGACCTGCGGGACTACGGCGCCGGCCGGACGCTCCAGCCCTTCACGGGGTTCCGGACGGGTCCGATGGACGGTGGGCTGATCCTCACTGACTTCCATCAGACCGTCAGCTACGGCATCAGGCGATGCGAGTTCGACGACTACCTGCTCAGGCGATCGGGCGCGCGTTTGCTCCTCGGACAAGCGCTGCAGGCGTTGCGGCGCGACGGCGACGCGTGGGTCGTCAACGACGCGGTCCGGGCGCCGGTGGTGATCGGGGCCGGCGGGCATTTCTGTCCGGTCGCCCGCCACCTGAATCCCGGTCCCACCCGTGATGCTGTGGTCATCGCGCAAGAGATTGAGTTCCGCATTGAGCCCCAGGCCGGGGAGGCGCACCCCGTGAAGCCCGAGTGGCCGGAACTGTTCTTCTGGCCGGACCTTCTGGGCTATGGCTGGTGCGTTCGGAAAGGCGACTATCTCAACATCGGCGCGGGGCATCTCAAGGAAGCCGAGTTTCCGGCGCGTGTCCGGCGGTTTGCGGCGCTGCTGGAGGACCGGGGCCTCGTGCCCGGCGGTGTCGCGGGCCACTGGAAGGGCCACGCCTACCTGCTGAACCGCACCTCGACACGACGGGTCCACGGCGCCGGTCTCCTGCTGGCGGGTGACGCGGCTGGTCTGGCCCTGGCGCCGAGCGGCGAAGGCATCCTCACCGCCGTCGAATCGGGCCTGATGGCGGCTGAGGCCGTCATCGACTCCCACCGCGATTACTCCGTTGGGCGCCTCGCCAGGTATGGCGAACAAATCGACGCGCGCTTCGGACCGAGGGGCGCATCACGCGGACTCTCGCGCATGCCCGCCTGGCTCACGACCATCGCCTCCCGCGCCCTGCTGGCCTCACCGGGCCTCACCCGGCGGTTCCTGCTCGAAGGCGGCTTCCTGCATGCGCGTCGGACGCCGTATGTGTCGCGGGCCTCCACTGGAGCGACGTCATGAGAGTGCTTGTCCTCTGAACCGAGGTGAACGATGGCGAAGACGCGCTTCGCAGACCGGGTCGAGGCGGGCCAACAGCTAGCCGTCGCGCTCGATGAGTATGCCGGACGGTCCGACGTCATCGTGCTGGGTCTGCCTCGCGGCGGTGTGCCGGTCGCGGCGGAAGTCGCGCGACACCTCCGTGCGCCGTTGGATGTCTTCCTCGTGCGGAAGCTGGGCGTCCCGGGTCGCCCCGAAGTGGCCATGGGCGCGATCGCGGAAGGCGGCATTCAGGTCCTCGACGACCGGCTGATCGCCGATCTCGGCATTCCGACGCGGCTCGTCGAACAGGTCGCGATGCGCGAGCGACTGGAGCTGGACCGTCGCGACCAGCAGTATCGCGGCTCCAGGCGACGGCCGAATGTCACGGATCGTACCGTCATCGTCGTGGACGATGGCCTGGCGACAGGCGCGACGATGGAAGCGGCGCTCGTGGCGCTTCGCCAGCTGGGTCCGGCCTCGCTCGTCGCGGCGGCGCCGGTCGGCGCACCCGGGACCTGTGCACGTCTGGGGCGCATCGCGGACCGGGTGGTGTGCGTCGAGACGCCGCGCGATCTCGTCGCCGTCGGGCTCTGGTACGACGACTTCAGCCAGACGACGGACGCGGAGGTCCGCGCGCTCATCGGCGCCGAGGGCCCTGTCCGCACGCACCATTCGCCGGAAGTCACTGTGCCGGTGGATCCGGTCGACCTGATCCGACGACGGGCCCACCCGCTCACGGGGGGGCCGGCCGACTACGACACCCTGATCGAGGCGCTCGGTCAGGCCGACGTCGTGTTGCTGGGCGAGGCCACGCACGGCACGCACGAGTTCTACCGCGAGCGCGCGGTGATCACACAGCGGTTGATCGAGGAGAAGGGGTTTCGCGCCGTCGCGGTGGAGGCCGACTGGCCCGACGCCTATCGTGTGAATCGCTATGTCCGTGGTGCCGGCGAGGACGGAGACGCCGTGGAAGCGCTCGGAGACTTCCGCCGGTTCCCGTCGTGGATGTGGCGCAACGCCGACGTCCTGGACTTCATCGGGTGGCTGCGCACGCACAACGAGACACAGCCGGCCGAGCGGCAGGCCGGCTTCTATGGCCTCGATCTGTACAGCCTGCACAGCTCCATGCGGGCCGTCG
The DNA here is from genome assembly GCA_963738485.1 of uncultured Acidobacteriota bacterium. GTDB lineage: Bacteria > Acidobacteriota > Vicinamibacteria > Vicinamibacterales > SCN-69-37 > CAVTWK01. Next base: position 826,719 of record CAVTWK010000001.1, on the reverse strand, counting down.
TCGCGTTTCTCGACAAGGTCGATCCGCCGGCCGCGCATCGGGCGCGCGCGCGCTACGCCTGCTTCGACCGCTTCGGTGACGAGATGCAGAGCTACGCGCACGCGGCGGGCTTTGGCGTCGAGGCGTCCTGCGAGCGAGAGGTCGTGACGCAACTCGTCGAGCTGCGCCGGCGGGCGGCCGAGTATGCGAGCCGCGACGGTCGGCTGGCGCAGGACGAGTACTTCGTCGCGGAGCAGAACGCACGCGTGGTCAGGAACGCCGAGGCCTACTACCGCACGATGTTCGGCGGACGCGTGGAGTCGTGGAACCTCCGGGACCGTCACATGACCGACACCCTGGCCGACCTGGTCCGGTTCCTCGGGCAACCAGCCAGGCCGGCGCGGGTCGTCGTGTGGGCGCACAACTCGCACCTGGGCGACGCCCGCGCGACCGAGATGGGCGACCATGGCGAGCTGAACGTCGGACAACTGACGCGTGAGCGGTTCGGCGCCGCCGTGATGTCGGTCGGGTTCACCACCTACCGCGGGACGGTGACGGCCGCGACGGAATGGGACGGCCCCGCGCACCGGCGCCACGTCCGCCCGGCGCTGGCCGCCAGCTACGAGCACCTGTTCCATGAGGCCGGCGTGGGCCGGTTCCTGCTGCCGCTGCGCGCGGATCTGGACCTCGCGTCCGCCCTGGCGCCGGCCCGCCTCGAACGCGCCATCGGGGTCCTGTATGTGCCGGCGACGGAACGGCGGAGCCACTACTTCCACGCCCGCCTGGCCGATCAGTTCGATTACCTCGTCCACATCGACGAGACGCGCGCGGTGGAGCCGCTGGAGCGCACCTCGCAGTGGGACGTGGGCGAGCTTCCCGAGACGTTTCCCTCGGGGCTGTAGTGCGCTTTGGCGTGAGAGGCGGACGGTTTCCATGTGGCGACACTGCGGTGCACTTCTCATCGTCCTCGCGATCGTGCCGGGCGGGCGTGACGTCCGATTGACACCGGCCCGGCCCCCGGTCCCGGCCTCGGTACTCGACGATCACCTGCTCGTCACCTGGTACGGCAACCCTCGCAGCTCGAAGATGGGCATCCTCGGCGAGCAGACGGGCGCGGCGCGCGCCAATGCCCTTCGCCAGCAGGCCGCGCCGTACCGCGCGCTCACCTCGAGGACCGTGCTCATGGCCTACCACCTGGTCGCGGTAGTGGCGCAGTGCACCCCTGGCGCCGATGGCCTGTGGCGCCGCCGTGAGACACCCGACGTGGTACGGGCGCTGCTCGACGAGGCGCGGGCCAACGGATTCAAGTTGATCCTCGACGTGCAGCCAGGCCGTTCGACCGTGGCCGAAGAGGTCGCCGCGCTCCGTCCGTTCCTGGCCGAGCCCGATGTCTATCTGGCGCTCGATCCGGAGTTCGCGATGCGCAGCTGCGAGCAGCCAGGTCGTGAGATCGGGCAGATGTCCGTGAGGGACGTGAATGCTGCCGTGAAGGTGCTCGACGACCTTATCGCCGCCCGCAATCTTCCCGCCAAGGTGCTGATCGTCCACCAGTTCCGGCTCGACATGCTGCCCGACAAGCGCGACCTGCAGGCCAGTCCGGCGGTGGACGTCGTGCTGAACATGGACGGCTTCGGCTCGCAGGCGCTCAAGCGCGCCAGCTATCGTGCGGTCATGCGTCAGGGCGAGTTCGAGTTTGCCGGCATCAAGCTGTTCTACCGCCAGGACAAGGGACTCTTCACGCCACCGCAGATCATGACGCTCACGCCGGTGCCGTCTGTCGTGATCTACCAGTAGGGCCACCTCGGCGATGGCGCGACGTGAGGCGGAGCGTCACAAGCCTGAAGTGTCTGGGACCGTGCGGAGGTACTGCGTGAACCAGACCGCGGCCAGCGTCGCCACCTGCTCCAGGGCGCCACGCTCCTCGAAGAGGTGGGTCGCGCCGGGCACGATCTCGATCGAGACCGTGCCGTGCATGCGGGCCCTGGCCTGGCGGTTGAGCTCGATGACCTCGGTGTCGGCGCCGCCGACAATCATCAGCGTCGGCGCCACCACGTGCGCGAGCGAGGCGCCCGCCAGGTCCGGCCTGCCGCCACGGGACACGACCGCGGCCACGTCGCTCGGGCGTGCCGCTGCCGCCACGAGCGCGGCCGCCGCGCCCGTGCTGGCGCCAAACAGGCCGAGGGGGAGGCGTCCAAGTGGCGGCTGCTGCCGGGCCCAATCGACCAATCCGACTACCCGACGCCCGAGCAGGCCGATGTCGAACCGCACGTGAGCGGTCGTCCGATCGACCCGCTCTTCATCGAGCGTGAGCAGATCGGCGAGGAGCGTGCCCAGGCCTCGGGCCTGGAACGCCCGCGCCACAGACTGATTCCGCCGGCTGTGCCGCCCGCTGCCGCTGCCGTGCGCGAAGATGATCAGCCCGGCCGGCGACGGCGGAATCGCCAGATCCGCGTCCAGCACGTCTTGGCCAACCGGCACCCGAACACCTGTGAGCTGAAGATGGGTCGGACTGGCCATGACCTCTCCCTCCTGATCTCAGTTCGAAGGCAGTACGGATGCCACGGAACCGCGTCGTGATGCCGCGGTTCCTGAGGGCAGCAGGGCGTCGTCTCCACTGCGCACGAGGATTCCTCAGGTATGTCGCGAGATCTCCCGCGATCGCGACGTCGGTCCGCGGCGCAGGAGCTGACCGGGCGACATCGAGGTCCTTGCAGGGCGCGCCGGAGAATCGTTTTCGCCAGAGGCACAAACGGGACCCATGAATATCCAGGCGCTCACATGGCTTCAGTTTTGACCTAAACGAAAACTATTTTCTCTGTAATATCGATCCTGTGAGTGCTCGTCCGTGTTTCCCGCTGAAAAGGACGCCATGTTGAAAACTCAGGACTACTTGATTCTCGGAGCCGCGCTCGTGTCGTTTCTCTTCTCCGTGTCGCTGTGGTTCGGCCTGATGGGACCGGCCGACAAGGACGCGGGCCTCTACGTCGGGCTGTGGGTGCCGTCGATTCTCGCCACTGCCTCCTACCTGGCGCGGCGGGTGGAACGGCGGTAGGGCGTGGACCTCATCATTTTCGCCGTCGGCGTGTTCGTGTTTGCCCTGCTCATTGGCGGGCTGACGTTCAGTGTGCTCGAGGTCCGTCGGCTCGAGCGCGCCGGTGCCGAGGGCCGAAGCGAGCGCTTTCCCCTCTGACCATCTTTCGCCGACGGCCGCCGGGCAGCTACGATTCATGAAGATGGTGGTCATGCTCTTGTTCGTCGCGCTGATGGCCCCGGTCGCTGCCCAGCAACCGCCGGCCGGCCCGGTTCGATGGGACGCGCTGCTCTCCCAGCCCGCCCCGTGGTACGGCACGGCCGAGGCGACGCGGGTCGCCGACAACCTGCTGCTGTATCAGCGGGGGACCGGAGGATGGCCGAAGAACGCAGACATGACCGCCGTCCTGACGCCCGCGGCTCGCACGCGGCTCGCCGCCGAGAAGGCGCTGACTGATTCGACCATCGACAACGGCGCGACGACCACTGAGATTCAGACGCTCGCCCGGGTCTTCGCCGCCACGGATCAGGTGCGGTATCGGGATGGCGCCCTGTCTGGCCTCGACTACCTGCTGCGGGCGCAGTACCCCAACGGGGGCTGGCCGCAGTACTTTCCGCTGCGTGACGACTACTCACGGCACATCACCTTCAACGACGACGCGATCGCGCGCGTGCTGACGATGCTGGGGGATGCCGGCGACGGCCGGGCGCCGTTCGCGTTCGTGGATGCGCCCCGACGGGCGCGGGTACGCGCGGCGGCGGCTCGAGGGCTCGAGGTCATCCTGGCAACGCAGATCACGGTGAACGGCCAGCTGACGGTGTGGTGCGCGCAACACGACGCCGTCACGCTCGCGCCAGCCCTGGCGCGCACCTACGAGCTGCCCTCGTTCAGCGGCAGCGAGTCCGTGAAGATCGTGCGCTACCTGATGAGCCTGCCCGATCCGTCGCCGCGCATCGTCGCCGCGGTGGACGGCGCCGTCGCGTGGCTGCGCGCGCACGCGCTCCAGGGCATCCGCGTCGAGCGGCGACCCGATTCGGCGACGCCGCGAGGCTACGACCTGTTCGTCGTCGATGACCCGAAGGCGCCGCTCCTCTGGGCCCGTTTCTACGATCTCGAGACGGCCAGGCCGATCTTCGTGGGTCGCGACGGCATCAAGCGGGACAAGCTGTCGGACATCGAATATGAGCGCCGGACGGGCTACAGCTATCTGGGCAGCTACGCGACGTCGCTGCTGGAAAAGGAGTATCCAGCGTGGAGAAAGGGTCGCCCATCCTTGCGCCCGTTGCGCGTTAGCCGGTAGTCTGCTGACTCGCGATGATCATTCACGAGTTGACGCAGGTGGAGTGCCGGGAGCTGCTGGGCCGGGCCCGATACGGCCGGCTGGCGTGCTCGCGCGCCGATCAGCCCTACATCGTGCCGTTCTCGTTTTCCTTCGACCCGCGGGCCGACTGTCTGTTCAGCTTTTCGACTGTGGGACAGAAGATCGACTGGATGCGGGGTAACCCGAAGGTGTGCGTCGAAGTGGACGAGATCGTCGATCCCGTCAACTGGACGACGGTGTTGGCGTTCGGGCACTACGAAGAGGTGGGCGGATCCCCCAAGGACGAGCACGCTCGCCGGCGCGCCACCGAGCTGTTTCAGCAGCATGCTGCCTGGTGGCTGCCGGGCCTGGGCCGGCTGGTGACGGGCGAGGAACACCACACGCCGGTCATCTATCGGATCCTGCTCGACAAGGTGACGGGCCGGCGCGCTCAGTCGTGAGCGGCTGATCGGCGCGCCCATCCGGCTCAGGTGCCGAACGCTGGGACTATGATGCAGGCCATTTCCATGACCCCGACTCGCAGAACCGCCATCGTCACAGGCGCCGGGACCGGCATCGGCCGACACGTCGCGCTCGCGCTCCTGCGCGACGGCTATGCGGTGGTGCTGGCCGGCCGGCGACGCGAGCCGCTCGAAGAGACGGCGCGCGAGGCGCCTGCGGGTTCCGAGGCGATCGCCGTGCCGACCGACGTGGCCGACCCCGCATCGGTCGCCGCCCTCTTTCGCACCACGCGCGAGCGACTGGGGCGGCTCGACCTCCTCTTCAACAACGCCGGACTCGGGGCCCCGGCCGTGCCCCTCGAAGACGTGACACCGGCGCAATGGAAGGCCGTGGTGGACGTGAACCTGACCGGCGCGTTCTACTGCACGCAGGAGGCGTTCCGGCTGATGAAGGCGCAGGATCCGCGCGGCGGGCGCATCATCAACAACGGCTCCATCTCCGCGCACGTGCCGCGGCCCAACTCGGCGCCCTACACGGCGACCAAGCACGCCATCACAGGCCTCACCCGATCGACCTCGCTCGACGGCCGGCCGTACGACATCGCCTGCGGGCAGATCGACATCGGCAACGCTGCGACGCCGCTCACCGAGCGCATGAAGACCGGCGTCCCGCAGGCCCACGGTGCGGTCGCACCAGAACCGACGATCGATCCCGATCACGTCGCCAGAGCCGTGCTCTACATGGCGGGCCTGCCGCTCGACGTCAACGTCCAGTTCCTCACGGTGATGGCGACGAAGATGCCGTTCATCGGTCGGGGGTGAGCCGTGGCGTCCGTGAGCCGTGAGTTCCTGATCGCGGCTCTCGCGCTGGCCGGCACCGCGATCCACCTTGTCCTGCGGTACGCCGTTGACGTCACCGCTCTCTCGGCCAACCTCCCCCTGTTCGTCGTGCTCGGCCTCGGCGGCAGCGTCCTGGTCGTCGAGCTGGCGGTCGGCCTCGTACGCGGGAAGTTCGGATCCGACCTGCTCGCAGGGATCTCGATCGTCACGGCCGTGTTGCTGGGTGAGTACCTCGCCGGCACGCTCGTCGTCCTGATGCTCTCAGGCGGCCAGGCCCTGGAGTCGTTTGCGGTCGGTCGTGCCTCGTCCGCCTTGCAGGCCCTGGCCCGCCGCATGCCGTCGGTCGCGCACCGGCGATCGAACGGGACGGTCGAGGACGTCGCCCTGGACGTCGTGGCGATCGGCGATCACCTCAGCATCTTTCCGCACGAGATCTGCCCGGTAGACGGCGTCGTCGTGGCCGGGCACGGCGCGATGGATGAGTCGTACCTGACGGGCGAGCCCTTCGTCATGTCGAAGGCACCGGGCTCGGAGGTGTATTCGGGCGCGATCAACGGCGAGCAGGCGCTGGAGGTGCGCGCGACCCGTCTTGCGGTCGATTCGCGCTACGCCCGCATCATGACCGTCATGCGCGAGTCCGAGCAGCGCCGCCCCCGACTGCGTCGCCTGGGCGACCAGCTCGGGGCCATCTATACGCCGATTGCCGTGGCGCTCGCGCTGGTGGCCTGGGGATGGAGTGGCGATCCGGTGCGCTTTCTCGCCGTGCTCGTCGTGGCGACGCCCTGTCCGTTGCTCATCGCGATTCCTGTGGCGATCATCGGGTCGATTTCACTGGCCGCCCGGCGTGGCATCGTCGTGCGCGACCCGACGGTGCTCGAGCAGGTGGATCGCTGCCGCACCATCGTGCTCGACAAGACCGGGACGTTGACCTACGGCGAACCGACGCTGACCGACCGCCTGGTGGCGCCCGGGCATGAGGCGCCGCGCGTGCTGCAACTGGTCGCGAGCGTCGAGCGGTACTCGCGGCATCCGCTGGCGGCGCCCTTCCTCGCCGCGGCCCGCGGCGACGGCCTGGCGCTGCTCGAGGCGACGGGCATCACCGAGCGTCCGGGGGAGGGCCTCGAGGCGGTCGTCGATGGTCAGCAGGTACGCATCGTCGGCCGCAAGCACGCGGAGGCGGCCGGCCTGGGCGCGCAGTTGCCCGCGATCGCAGGCGGCCTCGAGTGCGTCGTGCTCATCGACGGCCAGTACGCCGCGACGTTCCGGTTCCGCGACGCGCCCCGCGATGACAGTCGATCGTTCATCGGTCACCTCTCCTCGCGCCACCACTACACCCGGATGCTCCTGGTCTCGGGCGATCGCGAGGAGGAGGTACGGTATCTGGCCCAGCATGTGGGCATCACCGAGGTGTATGCCGGCCAGAGCCCCGAGGAGAAGGTGGCCATCACCCGGGCCGAAGCCGCGCGCGCGCCGACGTTGTTCATCGGGGATGGCATCAACGACGCCCCGGCGCTCGCGACGGCCACTGTGGGTATCGCCTTCGGTCATCAGAGCGAGATCACCGCCGAGGCTGCCGGTGTGGTCATCATGGACACGTCACTCAAGCGGGTGGACGAGTTCTTCCACATCAGCCGGCGGATGCGGCGGATCGCCCTGCAGAGCGCGGTCGGAGGGATGGCCCTGAGCCTGGCCGGAATGGTGTTCGCATCGGGAGGTCTCCTGACGCCCGTTGCCGGCGCGGTGGTGCAGGAACTCATCGACCTGGCGGCTGTTCTCAACGCGTTGCGCGCCGCCACGCCCGGAGGCGCCCTGAGCGACTACTGAGATCCGTCGGGACCGCTCAGTCCTTCTCGGCGAGCAGGATCCGCCGGGCGTCGAGCAGCTCCCGGCGACGGGCGGTGTCGAGCTGCGGGTGGCGAAGGCCGAGGGCCTTCATCCGGTGATGGATGATGTCGGCGACGGCCACTCGGGTGAACCACTTGTTGTCGGCCGGGATGATGTACCAGGGCGCAATCTTCGTGCTGGTGTGCGTGAAGACGTCCTGATACGCGTCCATGTATTCGGACCACCGCGCCCGTTCCTTGACATCGCCAATCGAGAACTTCCAGTTCTTTTCCGGCTGATCGATGCGTTCGAGGAATCGCTTCTTCTGCTCCTCCTTCGAGACGTTGAGGAAGAACTTGATCGGGATGGTGCCGTTCTCGACGAGATTGCGCTCGAAGTCGTTGATTTGCGCGAAGCGTTCCTTCCAGATGCGCTTCGTCTTGTACTCCTCCGGCAGTTGCTGAGCCTGAAGAATCTCGGGGTGGACCCTGGCGACCAGGACTTCCTCGTAGTACGACCGGTTGTGAATCCCGATCCGCCCGCGCTCGGGCAGCGCCTTGTACGAGCGCCACAGGTAGACGTGGTCGCGCTCCTCGGTGGAGGGCGCCTTGAAGCTGAACACCTGGCACCCCTGTGGGTTGACACCCGACATCACGTGCTTGATGGTGCCGTCCTTGCCGGCCGCGTCCATCGCCTGGAAGATGAGGAGGACCGCGAAGGTGTTCTGTGCGTAGAGCAGGTCCTGCTGGGCAGCCAGCTTGTCGACGCCCTCGGCGAGGAGCTCGTCGGCGTCCTCCTCCTTGATATGGGCCGTCCAGTCCGGCCGGTGGTCCTTCAGCGAGAACTTCCGGCCCGGCTTGGCCATGAGCCTGGCCGCGAGTTTGCGTGTGCCTTTCATTGAGCGTGCTCCTCGTGACGTCGAGACAAGGTCAGGGGACGATCTGAAGTCGCGACGCCGCGCTCCGACCGTACCGCAGGTAGATTGCCGGCAGCAGAAACAGATTGAGCGCTGTCGAGGTGACCAGCCCGCCAATGATCACGACCGCCATGGGGTGTTCGATTTCGTGGCCGGAGCGGTCACCGCCGGCGACGATGGGCACCAGCGCGAGCGCAGTGACCAGCGCGGTCATCAGGATCGGCGCGAGCCGTTCCTCAGCGCCGCGGATCGCCAACTCGGTGCCGAAGGCCATGCCTTCCTCGACCTCCAGGTGGCGGTAGTGACTGACGAGCATGATCCCGTTGCGCGCCGCAATCCCCAGCACCGTCACGAACCCGACGAGGGATCCCAGCGAGAGCACACCACCCGTCAGGAACACGCTGGCCACGCCGCCGATGAGGGCGAAGGGGATGGTCAGCGCGACCAGGCTCACCATCCGCACTGAGCCGAAGTCCACATGGAGAACGAGCAGGATGCCCAGCAGCGACAGGGCGCTGAGCGTCAGAAGTCGCCGCTGCGACTCGGCTCGCGCCGCATACTCGCCGAGCACCTCGGGGTGATAGCCGGCGTCAAACGGGACCGTCGCGAGGGCGGTCTCGATATCCCTGGCGACGGCGCCCAGGTCCCGGCCGCGCACGTTGGCGGTCACGTCGATCCGGCGCGATCCGCCCTCCCGCGTGATCTCGTTCGGCGTCGGTGCGACCCTGACGTCGGCGATTGACGCCAGGGGCGCGTAGCCGCCCCGCGGCAGCTCGATCGGCAGGCGCCGTAAGGTGAACAGGTCGCGCCTGACGTCCGGAGTACTCCACACGACGACGTCGAACACCTTCTGCTGATCGAACACCTCGCCGACCTTGGTGCCTCGCAGCATGGTCGCCACGGTGTCCCGCACAGTCGCCGCGGTCACGCCAACCTGCTGTGCGCGCTCGGGCCGGAACGCGATCTCCACCTGTGGCACGAGCGTGAGCGCCTGAACCTTGACGTCAGCGGCGCCGGAGACGCGGCCGATGGCGGCGCCGACGGCCGCTGCCTTGCGCTGCAGCACGTCCAGGTCCGGTCCAAAGATGCGGACGACGATAGTGGCGCTGGCACCGGTCAGCACCTCCTTGATCCGCTCGCGCAGGTAGGTCAGCAGATCGCGCTGCAGACCTGGATACCCATCGACCACCGCCTGCACGCGTGCGACGGTCGATGCGTAATCCACGCCCGGATCGAGGCTGATCCACAGCTCCGTGAAATTGATACCGACCACCTCGTCGGCGACCTCCGCGCGCCCGATGTGCGCCCCGAAGTTCCGGACACCAGGGATGGCGCGCAGCTCACGGCTCGCCCGCACCGTGATGCGCGTCATCGCCTCGAGTGAGGTGGCGGGCTTCTCGACCCAGTGCATGAGGAAGTCGTATTCCTTGAAGTGAGGGAGAAACTCCTCCCCAAGGAAGGGAAAGGCGGCGGCGGTCACGACCAGGGACACCGCGACGACGCCCAGCGCACGCCGGGGGGCTCCCACCAGCGCGGGGAGCGCCGCGCGATAGCGCCGCTTCAGCCACACCACGAACGGCGATTCGCCTTCGTGTACGGCCCGCGGCAGGAGGAGCAGCGACATCGCAGGCGTGACCACCAGGGCCACGAGGAGCGATGCGGAGATCGCCAGCACATACGACGCTGCCAGAGGCCGGAAGAAGGATCCGGCCAGGCCGTCCAGGAAGAACACCGGGAGGAACACCAGCACCACGATGACGCTGCCGTAGACGACGGCGCTCCGCACCTCGAGCGAGGCCGCGAGCACCACCTCGAACGCGGGGCGCGGCTTCACTGCGGTGCGGTTGAGACGCAGTCTCCGGACGATGTTCTCCACGTCGATGATCGCATCGTCAACGACCTCCCCGAGCGCGATGATCAGGCCGGCGATCACCATCGTGTCCAGCGTGCCGCCGCGATACCACAGCACGAGCGCGGCAGACAGCAGCGACAGAGGAATCGCCGTGAGGCTGATGATCGCCGTGCGCCAGTCCCAGAGGAACACCACCAGGACGATCACGACCAGGAGGCAGCCAATCAGCAGGGCCCGGTTGAGATTGGCGATCGACATCTCGATGAACGTGGCCGGCCTGAAGATCGTCGAGTCCACGTCCACGCCGGCCAGGCCGGGCTTGAGCGCGGCGAGCGCCGTTTCGACGTCCCGGGTCACCTGCAGCGTGTTGCCGTCGGGCTGCTTCTCGACGATGAGCAGCAGGCCGGGGCCGTCGTTGATGACGCCGTCGCCGATCGGGGGCGGGAAGCCCTCGACGACCGAGGCCACGTCTCCGATGCGGCGTGCGGCGCCGGTCGAGGACCCCGCGCCCGACGCCGGCACCGCGCGCGACGTCAGCGCCATCAGCCCCAGATCGGTGGCGGTCCTGACCGACGGCACGTGCGCGACGGCGAGGCGCTGTGCGGGTGTCTCGATGAAGCCACCGGCAGAGACCGAGGTGGCCTCACGGGTGGAGGTGATGACGTCCTGCAGCGAGACGCCATTGGCACGCAGACGATCGGGATCGACGAGCACCTGCAACTGGCGATCGCGCTGGCCCCAGATGGCCACGTTCGCCACGCCGGGAATCGCCATCAGCCGCGGCCGAATCGTCCACTTCGCCAGGGTCGTGAGGTCCACCTGCGACAGCGTGCTCGACGAGACGCCGACCTTCATCACGCGGCTCAGCGACGAGAGCGGCGACATGATCACCGGCGGGCGCGCCGCCACCGGCAGCGTCGCGGCCACGCGGGTCAGCCGCTCCTGCACCAGTTGTCGCGCCGCCAGCCGATCGACGCCGGTCTCGAAAATCAGCACGACCGACGACAGCCCGAGCACGGACTTCGACCGAAGGGTCTTGAGGTCGGGAATGCCGCTCATGGCGGCTTCGAGCGGGACGCTGACGAGCGCCTCCACGTCGGCGCTGGACAGGCCCGGCGCTTCGGTCTGGATCTCGACGAGCGGCGGCGCGAACTCGGGGAACACGTCGAACGGCGCCCCGGCAGTCGTCCGGATCCCGACGACGATCAGGACGACCGAGAGGGCGACGACCGGGATGCGAAGGCGGAGGGAGGCCGCCACCAGTGCGCGCATCATGGGCGGGATCCCCCGGTCACTTTCCCACGCCGAACTCGGTGCCGAAGAGTTCCGCGGCGCCAGCGGTGACGACCCTCGTGCCCGGGGCGGGGCCCCGGTCGAGCACGGCGAAGTCGCCCACGAGGTCGATGACCGACACGCGTCGTCGCGTGAAGACGCGGTTGTCCCGTGCCTCGTAGACCCATGTTCCACCGTACGCGTCATGGAGCACGGCTGCCCGGGGCACTACGAGGCTGCGGGCCTCGGCCGAGAGCGGCAGGCGCACGCTGACCCGCTGCCCGGGCCGCAGCGCGTGGCCGCGGTTGTCGATTGCGTAGTACAGGTCCACGCCGGCCGTAGTGGGATCGGCCGAGGGTGGCGCCGACACCGGTCGCGCCAGATTGCCGGCCACGGTCTCGGCGGAACCAAGCGGCACGATTCGCGCGGGTGCGCTCCGGACGAGGGTGTCGATGTCGCCAGCGAAGATCGCCACGCGAATCCACATCGGGTCGAGGCCCACGAGGTCGATGAGGGGCGCGCCGGCCGCCACCGTCTGGCCGGGTCCGACGTGCGTCGCCTGCACCAGCGCGTCGAATGGCGCGTCGAGTGTCATCGAACCGGACGCGCTGACGCCGCGCGAGGCCAGCGCGAGGCGGTCGCGCGCCGCCTTGAGGACGGCATTGGCGACGGCCAGATCGGCGTCGGCTTCTTCGGCAGCGCGACGACTGCCCGACCCATCGGCGGCCAGTTGGGCGGCGCGCTGCGCGCGCTTGGCGGCCATTTCCTGGCGGCCTGTGGCTTCACCGACCGAGCGCTCGGCTTCGATGCGGACGTCGCGGTCCGCGGGCGCGAGGGGCACGAGCCCGACGAGCGCCTGTCCCTGCTTGACGCTCGCGCCGATCGCCGGCATTCCGCCGGGCGCCTCGAGCGTGCCCGCGAACGGCGCGGTGACGGTGATGCGAGCCCCGCCGGCGGGCATGACTTCGCCACCGAACGTGCGCGTCCGCAGCACGCCACGTTCCTCCACCACCGCCGTTTCGATGCCGAGGCGACCCTCGGCCTCCGGCGTCAGCGTGATCGTGGTCAGCGTCGCTTCGGTGACCGGCGCCGCGATCTTCGCGGCTGGCGTCGACGGCAGGAGGCGCGCTCGGACTCCTGCCACATGAGGTGGCCACGACCGCGACACAGAGGATGGCCCAGGGGCGGGAGCGAGCGATCACGAACGTCCTCCTCCTTGCGATGGCGCGCCACACGACCGACCCAGGGCGCGCTCGATGCGAGCATGTGCGCGCTGCAGGTCCGCGAGCAGGTCGCGTTCACGCGACCGCGCGTCGATCAACCGCCGGCTGTTTTCGAGCACGAACAGCGACGATGACTCGCCCGCGCGGAACGAACGCTCGGCGTCGGTGACGTTCGCCTGGAGGGGACGCACGATCGTGTCCCTCCAGGCCGAGAGGGACTGCTGCGCCTGATCGAACTGCGCGGACGCCTCGCGCAGTTCCAGGGCGACCTGCTGCTGCAGGGCGGCGTACGCGGCGGCAGCCTGCTGCAGCTGGACGTCGGCGCGCGCGCGTGCCCCCTGGTTGCGGTTGAGCACGGGTAACCCGAGATCGAGCCCGGGACCGACCTCGAAGCCCTCGCGCCCCTGGCCGTTCGCGTCGAGCACCGCGGTCAGCGCCAGGATCCGGGACCGTTCCCAGCCCAGTCTGGCGGCTGCCGCTTCGACGCCGATCTCTGCTGCCCGCACGTCAGGGCGCGCGACGAGCGCCTCGCGCAGGAGGTCGGCCGGCGGGCCGCAGGCCGCCTGTGGTCCCGCCGGCGGGGCCAGGACCAATGCGGGCGCATCGGCCGGTCGCCCCAGAAGGAGCCTCAGTCGCTCGCTCGCGATGGCGACGTCGGACGCGGCCCGCTGGACATCCTGCGCGGCGCGCGACGCATCCACGCGCGCGGTTCTGGCGTCCAGTTCCGCGATGTCTCCGGACGCGAGACGCGATTGCGTGAGCGTGTCGATACGCGCCAATACCGTCGCGCTCTCGTTGAGGAGCTTCGCCCGGTCCTCCGAGAGACTCAGGTCCGCGTACGTGACCCTCACCGACGCCACCAGATCGAGGCCGGCCTGCACCAGCCGCTGGGCCGCCGCGTCGAGAGCCAGCCGAGCGGCCGCCACCCGTCGCGGCCGTTCCCAGAGGACCTCGATGGGCCACTTCAGTGCGGACTCGAATTGCTTCGGCCCCACCGGCAGGAGCAGCGACAGGACGGGGTTGGTCAACACGCCGGCCTCGAGGAGGTCCGCGCGGGCGAAGCCCAGGCCGCTGACGCTGACCTGAAACGCGGCGTTGTTCCACAGGGCCAGCGCCACCGCCTCGTCAGACGTCAGGCCGTCGTCGAGGCGGACGCCCGCCGGCACGGATGAGGACACGACGCCGTCAACGCGAGCCTCGACGCCTGTGCGATCGCGGAGACCCGCCGCGGGGCCGTTTGGATCGAACGGCGCGTGCGACGCGCAGCCGCTCGCGCCGGCAAGCGCCAGCGCGGCGGCGATCCAAGTCCAGGTTGGACGCACCATCCGCGCCGAATGTACCTCACCTCGTGCCTGAGGGTGCGATGACACTTTCGTGGCAGCCGACCCGGCCCGCGGCGTTCTCACGTGACTTGAGTTCCTGCGACATCATGGGCACCGAGGTCCTCACCATGCGGTCGCGTCCCCGGCCCTTCTCGCGGTCCAGAGGCAGTCCGTGATGCCGCCTAAACTAACCCGTCCTATCCCCGATCGCGGGTGAACGCGTGCGGCAGAATCTTGATCGCGACGTCCCGGGCTCAGATCACTGCCTGGAACGCGGCACATGATGGCACCGAACGACCGCTGGATCGCCCTTTCTCCGAAGTCGGTCAGGTAACATTCAGATTCGCGCCCGGGCGCGCGCTGAGATCTCGATGAAGATACTGCTGATCGTGGCGCTCGTGCTCTACGGCATCCCGCTGTTCCGGATGCGGTATCAGTGGCGCTCGACCGTGTATCGGATGACCGACTGGAAGATCAACGTCCTGCCGTGGTTCGGTCACGACACGATGGCGCTCTTCACCAACCGCTACTTTCACACTGACGAGGAACGGCGCATGGCGCGCCGGTTTCGTTGGTATCTGGCCGGCTACGCCGCGTTGACGGCCTGGCTTGTCTGGCTGCCCTGAAAGGTGGAGCCGGCGTATCGGGCGCGCACGAACCGGCTCTTGCGGTGCCCGCGGCGGTGACCGCACCCCGGCGGCTGAGCTCGAAGGCGATTGGTCACCGCCGCGTTCTGGGCAGCAGCCGGTTCTTGACGACGTGCCACAACGCAGGCCCCGGCGGGCCATCGACGAACTCCGCGAGCAAGAACGTCACGTCGTCGTGCGCGAGTTGGGGGGAGGCGGCGTGCGCGTGAAGCGCCGCCAGCAACTGTCCGGCCATGTCCTCGCAACTACCCGCCTCCAGGGCGAGAAACGCCTCGATGCCGCGGCGGTCGAACAGTTCGTCGCGAGGCGATGGCGTCTCGAGTACGCCGTCGGTGACGAGGAGCATGCGGTCCCCGGGCGACACCCTGAAGCTGTGGCGATTGTAGGTCGGCGTGAAGCCGATGCCGAGCGGCAGATCGACGAAGGCGGGCCTTGTCGGCGGCGGCAGTGGCAGGTGGAGAGCCGTCCAGCCGCCCGCGTCCGCCCGATACAACCAGCCGTGGGGATGACCCGCGTAGCTCACGGTCAGCCGGCGGCCCGGAGGGTAGTAGGTGGCCAACACGGCGGTCGTCATCGCCTGCAGGTGTATCGAGGCGAGACGGGCATTGAACCGATCGAGCACCTTCCGCTCGTCGATGACATCGACACTCTGACGGAGATGGGCGTGCATCTCGGCACCGATCGTGGCCACCGTGGGGCCGTGTCCTGCCACATCGGCCAGGCACACGCGAGCCATCAGTCCCGATCCGCACACGGACAGGTAATGGATGTCGCCGCCGTGCGCGCCCTCGCAGGGGCGGGAGTAGAGCACGCCGCGCACGCCAGGCAGTTCGACGAGGCTGTGGGTGATTCCGTTGCCGCCTCGCACCTCACCGCAGGTGAAGCCGACCGACGAGGCGGGCCCCGCTTCAGGAACGAGCACGCCAGCACGATACCGCATCGCCGCCGGGCCGGGCAGTCCAGGCTATCGAGGCGGGGATCCTGAATGCCCCGCCCTGGCGGCGGCAACCGCCTCGGCCCCCCGCGGCACGTCGACTCCACAGCGCGTGATGACCGGCGCCGACGGGCGCTTTGTGTTCACACGCTTCTGCCAGCACAGTTTCAGCGAGCCGCGACGCTGACCGTCTTGCTCGCGACGGATCTGCGCGTCGACTGCGCCCTGCGCCGTCCCGGCCCGTCCCCGCCGGCTGAGTCGCGCCACCAGCGGTGCCACCGTCGCCAGGACTTCGGCCCAGCCGGGGAGACTTCGGGCAAGGCGCGGGAATATTCCGCCTCCAGGCCTTGGACCGAGCTGTGCGGGGCGGTAGCGGGGCTCCTGGAGTCTGGCATCCGACGTGCTTCAAGGACGATCGGCAGCTCCCACGTCCGCTGTGTGACGAAGGCAGCCGTCGTCTGAGGGAAAAGAGAATGTCTACGGTCAAGGTTTCGAACGATATTGGTGCATCCGTCGAGGCGGTGTTCGCGCGTTTCACGGATGTGCAGGTCAGCCCGGCACACGTCTCTGGCATCAAGGACGTCCAGTTGCTCACGCACGGCGCGTTCGGCCCCGGCACGCGGTGGCACGAGACCCGCAAGGTGCTGGGCCGGCTCGACGAAGCCGAGATGGAAGTGACCGCGTTCGAGAAGAACCGCACCTACACCATCACGCATCACAAGGGCGGCGTGCGGATCGACACCGTGTTCACGTTCGAGCCCATTCCCACGGGCACACGCGTCAGCATCGAATTCGGGTTGAACGACCATGGCCTGCCTCCCGGACTGCTGTCGCCGCTCGAGTGGGCCATCGCCGGCACGGTCAGGGACGTGTTGACGAAGGACCTGGCGGATCTGAAGGCATCGGTGGAGAGGATCGCCAGTTAGGACTCGGGTAGGGTAAGGTCTGACTCGCTTGTCGCGCCGAATGTGCCTCATTTCGTGCGCACAGGCGCGATGACACGTCTGTGGCAGGGACGCGGCGTCCATGAAGAACGCCCGCGCCGGCGGCGTGCCGTTCTATCGCGACGGCATCAGGCGCACCGAGGTGCGTGCCAGGTCGGTCGTGAAACCCAGGCCCTGCACGGGTTCGGTCGCTGAGTACAAGACCGCGCAGCTGGCGTCGCAACTCGAGCCGAAGATCTCGCTCATCTCGAGCACGACGCGGCTGGCGGCCGGCAGATCGATGGAGGCCGCCCCAGGCGTTCCCAGTCGCTCGAGCTGGACCGTCACCGGCGTGAGCAGCGCGTTCTGAAGCGCCAGGGCCTGGAGCCGTCCCTCGACGGGCGCCGGGTAGAGCACCGCGCCCAGCCTCGCCCCGCGCGACGAATAGGCTGGGTCGATGTCGCGGAGCGTCACCCACGCGCTGGGGGCCGCGTCGGTCGTGCGCTGGTACGAGAAATACGACGTGCGGCTCGCCCGAGTCCGAAGTCGCACCCTTCGGCCGTGCATGTCGAGGGGCGAGGCGAGCACCAGTCGCAGTTCAGACGCGCTCACAATCGTGGTCTCGAGCACGTCGGCCTCGGCCAGCTGCACGCGCATGTCGGGGACGAAGTCGTGACCGAACACCGTCACGGTGCCACCGGCGTCCACCACTGCGCTTCCGGGCACGACGTCTTCGACCGATGGCACGCGGCCGACCGTGATACTGCCGGCGGCCGCAATGACCACGTACGGGTTGCCCCGCGGGTCACGCAAGTCGAGGGACGCGGGATCCAAGGCGATGGGGATGACCGTGCCCATCGGCAACGACGCCGGCACCCGAACGGCGAGCGTCATCAGCGGGTAGTCGCTGTCCCCGGTACCGAACGTGGCGGACAGGGACCCGGCGACGACGCGCACCGCGCCGCCGTCCGACCAGGCCAGGGCCGTCGCATCGCCATCGGGGCTGGAAACGGCGACGCCGGCGATGTCCCCGAATCCGCCGTCGACGTCGAAGAACCCGGTCGAGATGGGCTTGGGCTCGGTCAGATAGATCTTGATCTGCGTGATGGTGCCCGGCATCGCGATCTCGTCACTCACGGTGAGTTCGGCCACGGCAGAGGGCCGGTCCGGCCGGGGCTTCTTGCGACCGCTCTGCGCCGAGATCGGCTCGAGCATCAGCACGGCTGTGGTGACGACCATCGCGAATCGGAACGAACGTCTCATCTCACTCCCCCCAGCGGCGCTCGGCTCGCCAGTCTGACGCGCTGAGCCGAAGACCGGGCTACTTCGCGGCCGTCCGGGCCAAGTGCCACGACGTCCCAAGTGACGGTCTTCCCCGGAACCAGTATTTGCCGAACGGCACTCGGGATGCCGAGGCGTGATTGGGCGGACGAACCGGACCACACGTCCGACCCGTCCACCTCGCGAATGCGAAGATCGTAGCGTACGGCGCCCGGAACCGCACGCC
The DNA here is from genome assembly GCA_963738485.1 of uncultured Acidobacteriota bacterium. Classification (GTDB taxonomy): domain Bacteria; phylum Acidobacteriota; class Vicinamibacteria; order Vicinamibacterales; family SCN-69-37; genus CAVTWK01. Next base: position 808,688 of record CAVTWK010000001.1, on the reverse strand, counting down.
ACGTCCACTCCGCCGGCAGGACCTCCACGTCCCCCGCTGGCGAGATCAGTTCAACGGTCCCGGACCTGTACACGAGGTCGGTCCCGGCGGGAGCCACCGGACTTGGCTGCCGGCCAAAGACCGCGTAGGCGGCGCCAGCTCCCATCACCAGCACGGCGGCCCAGCGCAGCATCGTGGCCGCGAGCATCGCCGTTCGCGCGGGCGCCGTCCCGGCACTGACCCGCGCGGCTCGCCGCGCCAGCTCGATCGACATCTCGCGGATCACGGCGGCGTCCTCGCCGGGGGTGTCGTCCTCATAGGCCTCGAACATCCGGAGCTCGGCGGCGCAACGCGGGCACGTGGCGACGTGTGCCTGCTCGTCGGGCGATAGCGGCTCGCCCAGCCGATCGAGCGACAGACACGAGGCGCCCGCGTCCAAAACCGTTTCCCAGCGCTGCTTGTCGTTGGCGTGATTGGAGGTCATCACCAGGTCTCCCCACGGGCGCGCAGCCGTTCAACGGCCCGCGCGATCTTGCGTTTCGCGCTTACGATGTACGCCTTGGCGCCACTGGTGTTCTGCAGGCGAAGCAGGCGCGTAATGGCGTCGAGCGATGCACCCTCGCCGTAGTGCATCGTAAAGACGGTGCGTTCGTCCTCGTCGAGGGTCGTGCCGAGGAACTGCATGAGCCGATCGCGGCGGCTGCCCTCCGAGGCCAGCTCTTCCGGCCCGGGCGCCAAGGTCGGCGCCTCTGCCAGGGCCTCGTCGTTGTCGTCGAGATCGGGCTGGCGGCCCAGCCGGCGGTGCCGGCTGAAGGACTCGTTTCGTGCAATCGAGTACAGCCAGGTGGAGAATCGTGCCTGGCCGTGGAACTGATCGAGGTGCCGATGGGCGATGAGGAACACGTCCTGCGCCAGATCGAGCCCGCTGTCCCGGCTTCCCGTCAGCCGGTAGCACCAGCGAGAGACCCGGTCGTAGTGGCGTGCGAAGAGGGCATCGGCTGCTTGACGCTTGGCGGGACCAGTCGCGCTCTTGTATTTGGCGAGGAGCTCCTCGTCGGAGGGCTGGGCCGAGTCCATCCGCTCGATTATAGAAGGCAGGCGTCATACCGCTATTGGATGAGACGTTCGACGCCTCGCTGGCGGAACAGTTTTCGCCGTCGTTCGCATCCCTGACGGCCGGGACCGCTGTGCTAGGCTGCGAAAATGTGGTGGCCGACGGCCGTCTTGGCACTGATCCTTGTCAGTCCCGTTCAGGAATCAGCGCGAGGTGTTGAAACAGCGCTTGCGGCAGCCGAGCAGGCGGCGCTTGTGGGCCAGCACAGGGAAGCCGTGGCCTCGCTCGAGCGGCTGCTGACCGAGACCGGCCCATCGCACCCGCTCCGCGCGCGCGTCCTCGACGCGCTGGGCGCCTCCGAAGTGGCGCTCGGGACGTACGGTCCCGCCGTCCTGCACGCCGACGAGGCCGCCCGGCTGTTTGCGACCCAGGGGGACCAGGTGCGGCAGAGCGGGGCGCTGAACCGCGTCGGGCTGGCCCGGCTGTATGCGGCCGAGTATCCGCAAGCCGCCACGGCGTTCCGAGCCGCCGTTGAGCTCTCTCGAGCCCTCGGGGCGGCTGCGGCCGAGGCCGAACAGGTCACCAACCTGGGCAACGTCAGCTTCTTTCTTGGCCGGTACGCCGAGGCTGCGCTCGCCTACGACGCCGCGCTCGCGCTGACAGCGGTGCATGCCGGCGAGCCGTGGACCGCGCGGCGTCGGCGGCTGACACTCGTCAACCAGGCCACGCTCGATCAGCGCCTTGGCCGTGACCGCGAGGCCCTCGTTGGCTACCAGCAGATCGACACGAGTGGAGCCGACTTGCGTCCGCGCGAACACGCGCAGATCCTCGCCAACCTGGGAGTGCTCTACCGGCGGCTCGGCGATCCGATCAAGGCGATTGAGACCTACGACCGCGCGCTCGCGCTCTTCGAAGCGGACCAGTTGCTCGACGGCGAGCTCGGCGTGATCAAGAACAGGGGCATCGCGCTCGCACTCGACCTCGGCGACTTCGTCCAGGCCGATGCCGCCTTCACGCGGGCGTTCAACCGCGCCACGGCCGCGGGCAATCGGCGCGAGATCCTGCAGGCGCTCATCTACCGCGGGGAAACCCGACGGCGGCTCCGTCGTCACGTCGAGGCGGGCGCCGACTTCACGGCCGGCCTCGCGATCGCACGAGAGCTCGGCACACCGGAGGAGGAGTGGAAGGCGCTTTTCGGCCTCGGACGGGTTGATGAGGCGGCGGGCCAGCGCGGTCAGGCCACCGCGCGGTATGTGGCCGCAGTCGACGTCATCGAGTCTCTGCGCGAGCGCATCCGTGTGCCGACCATGCGCTCGGACTTCTTCAGCGACAAGCGCGAGGTCTACGACCACTTGATCCGCGGGCTTGTCGAGGCCGGCGCGCCGGCCTCGCGCCTCTTCAGCGTGCTCGAGCGCAGCCATTCCCGCGCGTGGCGCGACCGGCTCGGGCTGTCGGCCTCCCCCGAGCTGGACCAGGTGCAGGCGCGGCTCCCGGCCGGCACCGTGCTCCTCGAGTACTGGTTCTCCGAACTCGGATCCGCGGTCATCGTGATCGGGCGCGACCGCGTCTCGTCAACGAGCGTGACGGCCACGGCCGCCGAGGTCGCGGCCCTGAACACGGCCTTGACCAGACCCGACTCGGCCGACTGGCCCAGCCTCGCCCGGACCCTCGGGTCCAAGCTCGTGCCCGTCGGCGCACTGGGCGACGCCACGCATGTGGCGATTGTCGTGGATGGCGCGCTGAGTCTGGTCCCGTTCGACGTGTTGACCGTGAATGATCGGCTCCTCATCGAGCAGGCCGCGGTGAGCTACCTCCCCACGGCGGCGCTTCTTCTCGCGAATCGTCCGGCTCCCGAGTCCTGGCGTGCGCCCTGGCGGACCGTTCTCACGGCGTTCGCCGACCCGATTGCCCCGGCCGCCCGGCTCGACCGGCCGGCCGCCTTCGAGGCGCGCCTCGCGGCCTCGGCGCTCGAGGTGCGCCAGATTGCCAGCGAGCTCGGCGGCCGATCCCACGTGCTCACCGGCGCGGCCAATCAGAAGGCCGCGCTGCTGTCACGCCTCGGCGACGCACCGATTCTGCACCTGGCGACCCACGCGATCGCCGATGGCGACGCGTTGGAGCAGTCGCGCATCCTGTTCTCGCCTGCCGACGATGACGCCTCGCATGCCGACTACCTGTTCGTGCGCGAAGCCTACGATCTGCCGCTTTCCCGCGTGGAGCTGGCGGTGTTGAGCGCGTGCGATACCTCGCGCGGCCGGTTGGTGCGCGGCGAGGGCGTGCAAAGCTTCAGCCGCGCCTTCCTCGCAGCTGGGGCGCGGAGCACGGTGACGACGCTCTGGCGCGTGGCGGACGAACCGACCGCCCAGTTCATGCAGATCTTCTATCGGGGGCTCCAGGAGGGCGCGGCTCGAGGCGAAGCGCTCCGCCGCGCCAAGCTGGCGTTCCTGACGAGCGGCACGGCGCTGGCCGATCCGCACTTCTGGGCGGCCTTTGTTCTGGCCGGCGATGGCGCCCTGCCAGTGCCACGCACCATGCAGACGCGTACGCTGGTCGTGGGCGCCGCGGTCGTGGTCGCGTTGGGCGGCGCCCTCGTGTTCAGCCGCCGGCGGCGGCGCTGACGCTTCTCGCCGCCAGTCGACGTTCGCAAAGGTCGACCAGGGCATCGGTGAACGCCCTGCGTTCGGCAAACGCGGTACTGATCGCGGCCAGGCGCGCGAGTGACAGGCTCGTGTAGACGTCCACGGCGCGGGGATCGACGCCAGGCGATGCCTCGAGAAACGCTGCGCGGAACAGACTGGCGGCCCGCTGGTGCTCTCGCTCATGGTTCGGCATGCGCACCGCCCGTTCGAGCAGGTGCGCGATGAAATTGCCGGCGTCGAGCGCCGGATCACCGGCCGCCGCCGTGTCGAGATCGACCAGATACAGGCGGTGGCGGTGGACGAGCACCTGGTCGAAGTAGAAGTCGCGATGCAGGCACGCCGCGTGCGTGGGAATCGGACACGAGGCCGCCGCGGCCGCGCACGCGTCCTGCACCCGGGCGATTTGGTCGGCTCGCCGGGGCCAATGGCGCGCGACGATCGCAAGCCGCTCGTTCAAGATGGCGATCTCGTCTCCCAGGGTGTGCGTACGGCACGGCGCCACACCGCAGGCGTGAAGCCGTGCGATCGCCTGCGCCGTCTCGCTCCAGACGGCGTCGGCCGCCAAGAACCGGTCGGCGCCCAACGGCTCGGCCGCCTCAACCTTCCGCTGGATCCAGAGCCGCAAGTCGGGCGCCTGTCCGATGACCTCCGGCACCGACACGCGGTGCGCGCTCAGGTCGTCGAAGCCGCCTCGCCAGAGCGCATCCTGAAAGCCGGCGCTACGCGCGTCGACGCCGCGCGCTCGGACTTTGGCCAGCCAGCGCTCCACCCCCTCGGTCGTCTCGACCTCGAACTCGACGAGGCACCGCCGGCCGATCTTGTGGCGCACCACGCGTCGGCTGACGACACGTCGAAGCGAGACCGATTGTTTCGCCACGCTCGACTGCAGCCACGTGGCCACGGCCGGGCCGTCCATGGCCGGCCCGAGGAACGTGAACGCGGGGTCGGCGAGGAGCGAGGCCATTCCATCGTCGGGAACGCAAACTGTCGGCGCGGCGTGTCTGCCGTGCGCGGCGCCGCTGTTCCGGACGCGGTACGGGCGGACACGCGCTTCGGCGCGTTCCAGGAGGGCAGTCGTCTGTTCGGGCCAGTTGGCGGCGCGGTCGCGGAACGGGCGCGGAGCCAGCTTGACGATCGCCGCGGCCACGTACCCGTCCAGCCGATTGAGGGCGCCGGGCCCGCGAGCAACCGCGTAACCCGACACGAAGGCCGCTCCGGCGCGCGCGGCCGTGTCGGCAGGCAGACGGCCGCGTACGACGTCGAGTTCGAGATGGGCCACGAAGTTGCCGACGTCGACCATCGGGTCGCCCAGCGCCGCGTCGTCCAGGTCCACGATGGCGACGTGACCGGCGTCGATCAGGACCTGTTTCGCATAGAAGTCTCCGTGAACAGCCGTGGCCACCGAGGCCCAGTCCCCGGACAAGGTCTGCGTCACACGCTGGGCAAGGCTCGACGCTCGACCTGACACGTCAGGCAACGTCCACGCCACGTGCGCCGACGCGGCGTTCACGGCTGTCGCGATCTCGGCGCGACCAAGCGCAGGAAGTCCGGTCGGGGCCTGCGCGTGCAGTTCAGCCAGAGCCGCGCCGACGCGGGCGAAGACCGACGCGACGTCAGCCTCCGGCGCGTGGAGCACGTCGATCAGCGATGTTCCTCTCACCCAGTCGACGAGCATGGCGCGCCAACGGTCCGCATGGCCGATGAGGGACGGCACCCGGAGATCGCCGCATGACCGCAGCAACCGCGCAGCGGAGAGCGCGCGGCTGTAGGCTTCCGCGTGGAGCCGGAGTGTGGCCGACGGCTGGCCCTCCGGGGTCCACGCCGCCACGTACCGCCGTTCGGGCTTGTAGGCGAGCGTGACGAGGCGCCCCGTGCTGGCGGATGGATCGACAGCCGACACAGCCGAGAGCAACCGCGCGCGGTCGCCCGCGCGGCTGAGCCGCGCCAGCGGCCGAAGCTCCGCGTCATTCGGAAACGGCCAGATTGTCAGACCGAGCCGGCCGATCGTGACCGGCACGAGGCCGCCGGGTCCGGCCACCGGCTCGCGGTCGAAGGGCCGCGCGAGCTTTGGCGATCCGACGGGCAGCACCTTCGTGTAGATCGGCCACGCCTGGTCGTCGACCACCGCCGTGCCACCCACGATGCAGCTCGTGCCAGGCTTGAGCCGGATGTAGTCGTGCCCCACCGCGGTGAGCCGGGCGTGTGGCCAGTGGGGGCGCAGCGTCTCGACCAGGGCGTCGGCATCGAGCACCACCGACAGGCCAGGCAGATGCGGATCGGACCGCACGATCTCGCGGTCAGAGGGTGGCAGCATGGGCGACGGTGGGGAGCGGCGTGGGCGCCTGGCGAGCCATCGACGCGAGCGCGGCGTATCGCCCCGCGCGGGCCACCAGTTCACCGTGCGTTCCCTGTTCGAGGACACGCCCCTGGTCGAGGATGACGATCAGGTCGGCGCGCGAGGCCAGCTGCAGGTCGTGCGTGACCGAAATCACGGTGCGGCCCTCGCAGAGACGCGTCAGCGCCGCCACCACCTGGCGGGCGTTCTCGTCGTCGAGCCCGACGGTCGGCTCGTCGAGGAGCACGATGGGCGCGTGCCGCAGGACCGCGCGGGCGATGGCCAGCCGCTGACGCTGGCCGCCGGACAGCGTCGTGCCGCGTTCGCCGATGATCGTGTCGTATCCCTGCGGCATCTCGGTGATGAACTCGTGCGCGTTGGCCAGCCGCGCGGCTGCCTCGATGGCCGCCGGCGTGGCTCCGGGGGACGAGTACGCCAGGTTGTCCCGGACGCTGGCCGCGAACAACAGGCTCTCCTGGAGCACCACGCTGATCTGCGCCCGCAGCGACTCGAACGTGTACGCGCGCACGTCCCGTCCGTCCACTTCGACGACACCCGACTGCGGATCCTGGAGGCGCATGAGCAGGTTGAGCAGAGTCGACTTGCCGGTGCCGGACGAGCCGATGATCGCGACATGCGTGCCTGGCTGGATGACGAGGTCGAAGGCGTCGAGGACCGGCGTGCCAGGCTCGTAGGCGAACGTCACCCGCCGGAATGCGACGGCGCCGACGAATGGCGGGGCCGGCACCGCGCCAGGTAGGTCCTGGATCTCAGGCTCATGCTCGAGAATCGAGACAATCCGCTCACCGGCCGCTGCCGCCTTGGCCAGCCGGCTCGTGTACTTCGCGACGTCCTGCAGCGGTTTGAAGGTGCTCTTGAGATACGCCAGGAACACCAGCAGTTCGCCGGTCGACAACTCGCGTCGCAGCACGAGCGTGGCGCCGTACCAGAGCACGAGCGCGGTGGCCAGCGCCAGGAGGACGTCGACCGCACGTTCGAGCCGAGCCGACAGGCGTGTGGCCTTGGCGCCCTCGTGCAGGCCCTTGGTGCCCTGGGCAGAAAACGCCTGCGCGAACACGGATTCCATCGAGAGCGCCTGGAGCGTCTTGATGGCGCTCATCGACTCGGCGGCCGTCGCCGCCATCGCGCCTTCACGACGCCGCTGCTTGCGCGTGACGTCGGTGAGGGATTGGCCCGTGCGCCAGGTGAGGAACCAGAAGCCTGGCAGCAGGCCGAGCGCGAGCAGGGCCAGCGGCCAGTGCAGCCAGATCATCAGGCTCGCCATGCCGACCATCACCAGCGTGTTGGCGGCGAGTGGCAGGAGGGCCGTCAGCCCGACGTCGGCGACCACGCCGACGTCCGACATCACGCGCATCGTGAGGTCGCCGCTGCGTTCGCGCGAATGAAACGACAGCGAGAGCCGTTGCAGGTGCCGATAGAGGTCGGCCCTGACTTCGGTCATGACACGGTGACCCGCGACGGCGAAGCTCACGGCACCCGCATAGACAGCCGCCGCTTTGAGCCCGGTGACCGCCACGACCGCCAGCGCTGCCACCGCCAGCCACCCGCCCGTCGAGAGGCTCGGCAGCAGGGTCGAGCCGATCGGCTGCCCGACGAGCGCCGGAGTCAGCACGCGGTCCACCACGAACTTCAGCGGCCACGGCTCGAGCAGCCGGAACGCGATCTCCGCCAGCAGCGCCAGGCACCCGCCGACGACGAGCCGGCGCTCGCGCCGCAGATGCGGTCGGAGGTGAGCGAAGGTCCGGCGCAGCCCGGGCACGGCCTTCGAGATCGTCGGCGGCCGTTTCACACTCATGCGCCCCCCGCGAGGGCGACCGAGGACCGTGCGCCGTCGCCGGCACCGCGGGCGCGTGTTGCGATATCCATGATGCGGCCGGCCACCCCATCCCAGGTGTGGCCGTGGGTGATCGTCGCGCGAGCGGCGGCGCCTATGGCACGGCGCAGCGGGGCGTCGCGGCGGAGTCTCTCGAGCGCCGCAGTCAGCGCCGGCGAGTCGCCCGGCGCGCAGAGACACCCGTTGACATCGTCCTCGATGAGCGCGGCAAGCTGTCCGCAGCGGCTGGCGACGATGGGCAGTCCAGCTGCCATGTACTCGTACACCTTGAGCGGCGAGAAGTAGAAGTCCGACATGGCTGGGTACGGCGCCGTGGCCACATCCATCGATGCGAGCCATCCCGGCACGTCGTCGGCATCGACCGCGCCGGTCCAGTGTACGCGTCCGTCGAGCCGGAGGGCTCGGACCTGCGCCTCGAGGGCGGGGCGCTCGGGACCATCGCCGACGATGAGCAAGCGCCCTTCAGGTCCGGTCGACGACAGGCGCGCGAACGCCTCGACGAGCGTCGACACGCCGTGCCAGGCCTTGAGCGTGCCGACGAACCCGACCGTGAACGTGCCGCCGAGGCGCGGTCGCCATGGCGTCACGCGATCAAAACGCGCGGGCGAGACGCCGTTGGGTACCACGTGCACGCGCGATGGCGGCACACCGCGGCCGACGACGTAGGCCGCGACCGAGTCCGAGACGGCCACGACCGCCGACGCGGCGCCGAACACCCGGTCGGCCACCCGTTCGGCGCTCGCCCGGTCGTCGAGCTGTCGATGGCTCGCCTGTTCGTCGATGAGCGGCGCGTTGACCTCGACCAGTGCGGGCACGCCTGCCTCGCGCGCGCGCTCGATGGCCTCGGCATGCCAGAGTGAATAGCGCTCGTACACGACGTCGAAGCCGGCCGGGTCGAAGGCGTCGATGCCCCGGACGTCGCCGTCGAACCAGCCAGGCGTCGTCCCGCCCGCCCGCGCGGTGAACAACGTGACGGCTACGCCCTGACGACCGAGCGCGCGCATCACTTCCTGTGCATGGATCGACGACCCCTTTCGCCCGAACACGGGAACGCCGCGGTCGGCGCACACGTAGGCGAGCCTCATCGCGCCGCTCCTGCCGTTGCACGGGCGCTGGCCGACACGTCCTCGAAGACCTGCCGGAGCCGTGCGGCGTTGCGGTCCGTGTCGAACTCGCGCTCGATGAGCCGGCGCGCACGCGCGGCCAACGCCGCGCCTCGCCCAGGCTGGGTCAGGAGCGCCTGCAAAGCGTCGGCGAGGATAGTCGGCGACCGCTGCGGCACGATGAGGCCGGTGACGTCGTGCTGCACCACCTCCGGGATCCCGGTGACGTCTGTGGACACACAGGGCGTGCCGACCGCCATGGCCTCGAGCAGCACCGTGGGGAGCCCGTCGCGATTGCCATCCGAGCCGACGACGCACGGCGCCGCGAAGACGGCCGCCTGCTGCATCAGCGCGATGACCTCCCGCTGCGGCCGTGGCCCCATGAACTCGACGCGCGCGGCCAGGCCGCAGTCGGCCACCCGCGCTCGAAGCGCCCCCTCGAGCTCGCCGGAGCCGACGATGCGGCACGAGAAGGGCGTCGCCCTGCGCGCGAGCTCCTGACAGGCGTCGATCAAGTCCTCGAACCCCTTCTTTTCGATGAGCCGGCCCACGGCAAGAACGAACGGCTCTCGATCGAGCGGTGAGCTGAACGGAAACTGCGCCAGGTCCAGGCCGTTGTAGACGCGGTGCACCCGTGGCCCATCGTCAGGGAACTCCTCGCGAAGGAACTGCAGATTGAAGTCGCTGACCGTGATGACCGCCGACGCGTCGTGGATCTTGCGGCCGAGATCGGCGTGGTCGACGTCTTGGTGGAAGATGTCCTTGGCGTGGGCCGTCATGCTGAAGGGCACGCCGGACAGGGCCGAGGCCAGGCGCGCCACCGACGCGGCCGACGTCGCGAAGTGCGCGTGCAGGTGCTCGATGCCGCGTTCGCGCACGTGCCGCGCGAGCTCGACCGCCTGGTACGCATCGCGCATCTCCACGCCGCGCGCGGCCGGCATCTTTGTCCAGAAGTCTGGCAGTCCCGCGTCGGCGCGCTGCATGGCGTCCCACAGGTGCGTCGCCTTCAGCCCTTCGTCGGGTGGCGCCAGGTAGGTCACCGGTGCGCGGACCCGCGAGATCGAGTCCTGGAAATGTGAGTCATAGGAAGGACGCAGGGAGAAGACTTCCAGGTCCGCGCCCGCCCGCTCGTGCGCCAGGATCTCGGTGACGATGAACGTCTCCGAGTAGCGGGGGTACCGCTTGACCACGTAGCCGATGCGGTCAGACCGCCGGGTCATCGTCGGCCTCCCTCATCGCGCCGGCTGGCGCGTGATGGGAGCCACGGGGCGACGAGCGACGGTATCCGCGCCAGGCCCCCCATGTCGATGCGGCCATGCACCCGCGGTGCCTCGATCGGGCGCTCGAGCCAGGCCGAGATCGCCGACGGCGAGAGGTCGTCCGGGTGCAGGAGGTCCATGATGCCCAGATCGCGGAGCCGTTCAGCGCGAATGATCTGCTCGCGGCGCGGATGGACCCGGGGCACGACGAGCGCCGGGCGCTCGAAGGCCATGACCTCGCACGTCGTGTTGTACCCGCCCATCATCACTACGCGGTCGGCGCGGCTCAAGAGGCGCGTCGGGTCGTCGTGCGTATCGAGCACCCGCAGATCCCGACGGCCCGCCGCCGCCCTGTGCACCGCGGCGCGCACGGCCTCGGGCATGAACGGCCCCGTGACGACGAGCCCGGTCGTGCGCGCCGGCATCGGGGTCCGCACGAACGTGTCGACCACGTCTCCGCCGTCCTCGCCGCCGCCCACCAGGCAGAGCACCAACCGGTGGTCCGAGGGAATCGAGGCCAGCGCCTCGCGCGCCCCCTCGTCGTGCACGGGCAGCGTGAGTCGCTCGCGCGGGTCGAGATACCCGGTGAACTGGACCTTGCGCCGCACATCGGGCGAGAAACCGTAGTGGAGGGTGAGGTCGTACACCGCCGGGTCGCCGTAGACCCACACGGCGTCATAGTGGCGCCGAATGGCGTCCTCCGCGCCGCTTTCCTCCCACTGCGCACGCACCACCTCGGGTTCGTCGAGGATGTCGCGCAGGCCGAGCACGCAGCGGGTGCGGCCGCGCCGGCGCAGCATCTCGAGCGCCTCGTCCAGTTCCCCCACCGCGCCACGGGGCACGTTGTCCACGATCAGCAGGTCCGGGTCGAACGACGCCAGCGCTGCGCGAATCGTTGCCGAGCGGATCGCAATCAGATCCGACAGGCTCATCGCCAGCCGGCGCGCACGGTATTCACCCTCGATCTTCGACAGCGCCGGCAGCACGAGCGAATCGACGCCAGGCGGCACCGACATGGACCCGCCCAAGTCGGCGGCGCCCGAGACGGTCAGCGTCACCGGTCCGATTGCCGACGCGGAGAGGGCCTGCGCCAGCAGCAGGCTGCGGCGACGATGGCCGAGGCCCACGGTGTCGTGCGAGTAGAGGGCAATCCGGGGCTGCGCAGCCGACCGATCCGGGGCCGTACGCGACGCGATCCGAATGGGCGTCGGGTGGCCCTGGTCGGCCGACCGACGAGTGAGGACCTGGGTCAACACCATGTAGTTCACCACCGCTGCACCACGCGGAACGTGGTCAAGTGCGACCGGTACCCCCGGCCTGGGTCGTTCGACTGTCGTGATTCGAACTGGTACTCCGCACTGAACTCGAAGTCGTCATCAACCGTGTGGGCCCAGCGCACCGACGGGCTCCATCGCTGATCGAAGCGCGGCACATCGTCGTCCTCGACCTCGACGAAGCGGTTCGGGTACCGCTGCATCCGCATCGCCAGCCCGAATTCGAGCCGGTCGACAGGCCCGAGCGGCGTCGCAAAGGTCGTCTCGGTCGTCCAGCGGTGATAGCTGAAGCGGGCGCCGTCGGCCCGATTGCTGTCGTACCGCACGCCAAACTCCCAGCTGTCGCCTCGAGGGCTGCGCTGACGGAACTGCACGCCCGCCATGGGATTGCTCGCGTTGCGCACCGGATCCTCCGGATAGCGCTTCACGCGATACGCGGTGAAGAACCGCAGGCGCTGAGCTGAGGAAAGCTTCACCTCGAGTCGCGGCTCGACGCGGATCTGGTTCGACAGCTCTCGATCCTCCGAGCTGCCCCTGAGGCTCGCTTCGGCTACCGTCTCGAACTTGAGTGGGCCGCCCAGGTCCAGCTCCCAGGCCATGCGGGCCGTCTGGCTCAGGCGATCCCACTGATTGGCCTCGGGGTATCGGTGCAGCGCCGCTTCGTAGGTCACCTCGAAAGATGGATTCGCCGGGTTGTCCCGGAAACGGACTCCCAGGCCGGCGACGCCGCCGTAGACCGCCCGGGGATCGAGGTCATGGTCGATGTTCGAGTCGAAGGCCGTGCCGGCCGTGAACGCCACCACGAGTCGTCCGAGTGAGGATGTCGCGGCTGCTGGCACGGCAGGGCGCACCACCACCGGAGGTGGGCGTTGTTCAGCGTCTGCGCCGGCCGCCGAGACGGCTGTCGCCGCCACCGGGGACAAAGGAGCCGACTGGGCCGAGGCCGCCTGCGCGGCGCCGATGGCCGTCACGGCGGCAAGAACCTGAAACGCTTTTACTACCACGGGGTGCTCCCGCGGGCCACATCATGAACAGACGGCGTGTCCTGCGAACCTCGACACGCCGGGAGGGACTCGTGAACCCGTCGTATCAGGTGTGACGTCCGCGTGACGGCGCCTGGAACAGGTTTCTGCGGCCCACCGCGTGTGCACGCCACCGCGGTCCTGAGACATCATGAGTACAGAGGTCCTCACCATGCGGTCGTTTTCCCCACGCTTCTCGCGGTCCGGTCACCTGTCGCTCACGCTGGCCAGCGCCACGGCTTTCTTCGTTCTGGGTCTTGGCGCCGAGGTCGGCACGCAGGGCGGCCAGGCGCCGCCCGGCGCCCCGACGAATGCCCCTGCCGCGCCCGGTGCGCCGGGTGCCGGTCAGGGTCGCGGCGGCGGCCGCGGCCTGGTCGACACCGGCGCGGCGGACTTCTCGCCGAAGGCCCCGTACCTGCCGCGAACGCCGGCCGAGCAGGCCAAGGGGTTCCGACTGCCGGTGGGCTACCGCTTGGAGCTGGTGGCCGCCGACCCCGACCTCATCAGCCCCGGAGCGATCGAGTTCGACGGCAACGGCCGCATGTACGTCGCTGAACTGGTCAGCTACATGATGGATGCCGAGGCGACCCGCGAGCACGACCCGATCAGCCGGATCAGCCGCTGGGAGAGCACCAAGGGCGACGGCGTGTTCGACAAGCACACCGTGTTCGCCGACAAGCTCGTCGCCCCGCGCATGATCCTGCCCCTGACCGACGGCGTGATCCTGACGAGCGAAACTGATTCGGACGACCTCATCAAGCTCTCCGACACCAACGGCGACGGCGTGGCCGACAAGCGCGAGGTGGTGTTCACGGGCATCGGCCAGAGCGGCGACGCCAACATCGAGCACCAGAAGGCCGGGCTCGTGTGGAACATGGACAACTGGATCTACACGACCTACAACCCGTTCCGTATCCGTTGGACGCCGAAGGGCTTCCAGCGCGAGTCCACGGGCCCGAACGGCGGCCAGTGGGGCCTCGGCACCGATGACGACGGAAAGCCGTGGTTCGTCGATGCGGGCGGCGAACGCGGCCCGATGAATTTCCAGTACCCCATTCACTACGGCGCCTACACGCCGTGCGGCGCCGGTCGCGGCGGCCGCGCCGGCCAGCCAGGGGCGGCGCCGCCGGCGCCCGATCCGAACTGCCCGGCCGGCGTCGAGAACGGCTTCGAGAAGGACTTCGCCGTCGTCTGGCCGCCGCCCGGCATCGGCGACATGCAGGGCGGCCTCGGTCGGACGCGCATGCCCGCGCAGAATCTCAATCACTTCACCGCGGCGACCGGCCCGGCCATCGTCCGAGGCGATCGGCTTCCCGCCGACATGAAAGGCGACCTGCTGTTTGCCGAGCCGGTCGGCCGGCTCATTCGTCGCGCGCGAATCGAGAACGTCGAGGGTCTGACGATCCTCCGCAACGTCTATCCGGAGGCGGAGTTCCTGACGAGCGAAGACCAGCTCTTCCGTCCCGTCAACATCAGCAACGGTCCGGACGGCACCGTCTACATCGCCGACATGTATCACGGCATCATTCAGGAACGGCAGTGGTCGGGTCCCGGCACCTACCTGCGTGCGAAGATCGAGCAGTACCAGCTGGACAAGGTCGCGAGCTTCGGCCGCATTTGGCGGCTGCGCTACGACGGTCGTCCCGCGGTGGCGAGTACGCCGACCAACGTCGGTCAGACGGCCATCCCGGCCATCCGTCCCGATTTCGCGTCTCCACGCCTCTACAGCGACAACCCCGCGCAGCTGGTGGCACGCCTGTCTCACCCGAACGGCTGGTACCGCGACACGGCGCAGCGGCTGCTCATCCTGAAGCAGGACAAGTCGGTGGTTCCGGACCTGCAGCAGGTCGCCCGCGCTTCGGACAACCTGCTGGCGAGGTTTCATGCGTTGTGGACGCTCGAGGGCCTCGGCGCGCTCGACGCCGGTCTGGTGCGCGCCGCGATGAAGGACGCCAGCCCGCGCATGCGGATCCAGGCGATCCGCGCCAGCGAGACGCTCTACAAGAGCGGCGACAAGTCGTTCGCCGACGACTATCGCGCGGCGACGAAGGACCCGGACGCGAACGTCGTGATCCAGGGCATGCTCACGTTGAATCTCTTCAAGGTGCCCGACGCGGCCGCGGTCATCAAGGCCGCGCAATCCGGCGTGCCGGCCAAGGGCGTCCAGCTCATCGCCAACAACCTGCTCGCGGCGCCGGCAGGTAACGCCTTTGGCGGTGGCCGGGGCATGGCGCTGACACCGGAACAGCAGAAGCTGATGCAGCAGGGCAGCGACGTCTTCGGCGCGGTCTGCTTCTCGTGCCACGCGACCGACGGGCGCGGGCAGCCCGTGGCCGGCAAGAACGACGGCACCATGATGGCGCCGGCGCTGGCCGGATCGCCCCGGGTGCAGGGGCACCGCGACTACGTCATCAAGGTCCTGCTCCACGGGATGACCGGTCCACTGGGCGACAAGACCTTTGCCGACGTGATGGTGCCGATGGGGGCCAACAGTGACGAGTGGGTCGCGGGCATCGCCTCGTTCGTCCGCAGTAACTTCGGCAACACGGCAGGTCCCGTCTCGCCGGCCGACGTGGCGCGCGTCCGCGCCGAAACTGCCAGGCGCAAGACGCTGTGGACCTTGCCCGAGCTCGAGGCGAGCCTGCCTCGGTTGATCGAGTCGCAGTCGTGGAGGCTCTCGGCCAGTCACAACGCCGAGGCCGCGGCCAACGCGCTGTCGTTGCGCGGCTGGAACACCGGTGCTCCGCAGTCGGCGGGCATGTGGTTTCAGATTGAGTTGGCGCAACCGACGATGGTGTCAGAGGTGCAGTTCGATTCGCCCGCCGGGCGAGGGGGCGGCGCGGGCCGGGCGGGCGCGCCCGGGGCGCCGGTTCCGGGAGCCCGAGGCGGAGCGCCTGTCGCCGCGCCCGGCGCACCCGCGGTGCCCGGACCGGCAGGTCCTGGTGCCGCGGCCGGCGCACCTGCGGCTGGCGGTCGCGGCACCGGTCTGGGCGGCGCCCCCAACGCGGGCTTTCCGCGCGGCTACAGCGTGACGACGTCGCTCGATGGGCAGACGTGGGGCAAGCCGGTGGCGGTTGGCAAGGGCGAGGGCGTCCGGACGACCATCTCCATCACGCCCACGCGCGCGAAGTTCGTGCGCCTGACCCAAACCGACACGGTCGAGGGCGCTCCGGCGTGGTCGATGACGAGCCTGCGCGCGTACGAGTTGCCCAGCGCGGTCAGGTAACGCGGCGCAGTTGACCCGCTTCGACGCCCCGCACCCGCGCTTCCGCTCGTCGATTGACACGTGCGCGGCGGCGTCGATCGGCAGACCGAACGAGAGGGCGATCGCCAACCAGTAGCGGAATTGACCGCGGCCAAGGACAGTCATGGGATGGCGCCTTCTCCAGCAGAAGGGGAGAACGCATCTAGATGGAGAAATGTGCGTGCCAAGCGCGGCCCAGCGGAACACGCTCCGCCTGCCCGCGGCACAGTGACGACGCGGCGGAAGGGCCGAGGATTCCTGGGGCATTGCCAGAATTCCCTGCAGGGCATCAGCCGAGCGGCCAAGGCGCTCCGCACTGTCGCCGCCGCCTGGCCCGTTACTTTGGGATGACAGCGCAATTCTGGATGAACCTCCAGGCGGCGTACGACCTCGACGTCGCCTCGCACGCGTCCGCACGCCGAATCGCCCGCGACATTCAGCCGCACGAGGCCGCATAAGGGCCCGTCAGGGAAGAAGTGACCAGGGTCTGGGCGCCGCGGCGCCCGGCGGTCGAGCCGGCGCCGCGTGCGCCTGGGGCTGGTCTTTTGCGTCTCCCAGTATCGGTAGAACTGGTACCAATACTCCGGGTGTCGCCTGACGCGGACTTCGAGCTGGTCGGCGAACTGCTTCGCCGCCTTCGGGATCGCGACATCCGTGGCCGCCCCCGCGAGGCGGCCCCAGTGTCTGAGACTGCCCGGTTCTGTCGCCTCTAATCCGTCCTATCCCCGAGAACGATTCCCGATGCCGTCGGAGACGAGCCAGCGTGAGGGATTGATGCTCGCTGTGAGGCATCTCGATGTCAGCTCGGGGGCGCACCCGTCGTCGTACCGATTTCCTTCGGAGAAAATCCAAGCCATCTGATGTCCCCGTAGGTAACCGACCTCGGCGCCAGCCGCATCTTTCTCCATACGAGAACGTATTTTCCTGATGAGCAACACGCGCGCACTTCCGCGCGCGGTGAGGGAGATGATTCCAATGAGACTGAAGGTCGTAGCGACGGTGATGACGATGGTGGCCGCGATGGCTGCGCCAGCGGCGGCGCAAACGACTCCGCGCTTCTCGGTGTCGTTCGACGCCGGCGCGGACGTGGCGTTGTCGGGTGATGTCCATGGCGCAGGCAGGGGCACCGTGCTCGCGCTGGCCACGACGGTTGGGGCGCGCACCCACGAGGACATCTATGGGACGCCGTTCACGTGGGCGGCCGGCTTCGGTTACCGATTCGCCTCGAACACCGAGTTCCGGACCCGCCTGTTCCGCACGGCGGGTGCAGCCGAGCGGGTGCAGGTTGGCGACGTCGCCACGCTGCCGCTCTTCGCGCAGTTCGACGACTACACCGCCCTCGGCCTCGATTTCGGCGTGCGGCAGTACTACGGTTCCTCCAAAGCACAGCCCTTCGCGGGCGCGAGCGTTGGGTTCGTGTCCGTCGACAGGATCAGGGGCACGTTCACGGTGCCAGCCGCGTCGGTCGTCCTGCCGGACGTCGCCATGTATGACAAGTCCAGCGTCTTGACGTTTGCGCTGTCCGGCGGAGTCTTGATCCCGTTGGGCGCGAACTTCGGAATTCAGGGAGGCGTGGACTTCCGCTGGATGGACAATCTCAAGGCGATCGACGGTCTGGCTGGCACGGGCCTCGAGCCCATCAACGACGAGTCCCGTCGCTGGTCGATGCCGGTGACGGTGGGCGCGGTCATCCGCTTCTAACCGCCTGGATTTCGATGACAACGCTGCGCGCCCGGATGGCTCCGCCGTCCGGGCGCGCAGCGTTGTGTCGTAGGATGAGCCATGCTCGAAACGCCGCAGCCGGGCTTCACGTGCGGTGAAGTGCGCGGCGGCAATGCCACGGCCCACGGGCTCGTCGAGCTCCCCGGCCTCCGCGGCGTGATCTACTCGCGCCCGTGCCTTGGGGCCTCGGGTGGTGACATTCACTATCTCTCGGTCTGCGGTTCCGGCTTGATGTCTCGCGTCTGCCTGGCCGATGTCGCCGGTCACGGCGAGACAGTGGCGGCGATCGGCCGCGAGCTCCATGCGCACCTGCGCGAGAGTGTGGACGTCGTGGACGAGCGCAAGGTGTTCGCGAGATTGAACACCCGCCTCGATCGACGCGCGCTCTCGTCGATGACGACGGCGGTGCTGGCGACCTACTATCCGCCGCGCCGACGGCTGACTGTGGCGTATGCCGGCCATCCGCTCGGGTGGCTCTACCGGGCGGCCCTGCGCCGGTGGGAGGCGCTCGCACTGCCGGTGCCGCCGCCGGCGCATCGACCCGCCTTCGTGGACCTGCCGCTGGGCGTACGGCTGCCGGCGACGTACACCCGCCACCGCTTCGCGGTCGCGCCTGGCGACCGCATGCTGCTCATCACCGATGGCGTGCTCGAAACGACGTCGCGGGACGACGCGCCCTTCGACACACACGGGGTCGAGGCCTTGCTCAATCTCGATCTCGGCTTCGAGGCGGGCTCGGCCGAACCCTGCGAGGGCCTCGCCACGCGACTCGTCACGGCGCTTCACGAACATGCCGAGACCGACCATCTCGTCCATGATGACGTGACGTTCTTTCTGGGGGAGTTCGCCGATGGCCCGACCGGGCCCGCGCTCTGGCACGTGCTGAAGAACCGGCTGCTGGGCGGTTCGCCAGTCACGCGACGCACCTCGTCGTCTACTTCGCGCTGATGAACATCACGTTCGGCGCGTCGCTCCTCGCGGTCGCGATGTCCGGAAAGCCGTCCCCGTTCAGGTCGCCGAGGGCGATGCCGTAGACGGCGCCGCGGCCGTCGCCGAAACGCACCTCTGAGAACCGCCGGCCGTCCCCCCTGTTGAACCACACCGTGCCGGGAGCGCCCGCGTGCCCGATCGCGATGTCCGCGCGGCCGTCCCGGTTCATGTCAGCGATCGCGATCGCGCCGACGGCCAGGGCCGGATCGCCGAGCACGACGCCGGCCACGAGCGCGCCGTGGCCGTCGTTGAGGTACACGCGCGTGCCGGTGCGTTCGTCGCCGACCACGAGGTCGAGCCAGCCGTCGCCGTCCAGATCGCCGGCGGAGGCCGCGCGCGCGTTCGTCACCGCGGGGCCGAACGCCACCGTCTTCGCGAAGCCCGCCTTGCCGTCGTTGAGAAAGATTCGGCTCTGGCCGCCGTCGCGGTGAGGCACCGCGAGGTCGATGGCGCCATCCCGGTTGAAGTCGCCGGGCACGATGCTCGTCGCCGACTCCGCGGGGATGACAAGGCACGGCGTCGCGTCGAAGCGGCCGGCGCCGTCGTTGAGGCACACGTTGCTGGCCCCGCCGCGGTTGGCGACAATGATGTCCGGCCGGCCATCGCCATTCAGATCCGCGACGGCGGCATTGCGCGTCGTCCACTCCGGCGCGCCCCAGGTGCCCGCGCGGCGGAAGCGGGCCTTGCCGTCGTTCAGGTAGACGAGTTTGCTGTCCGGCCTGTCGTTGCTCAGCACGAGGTCCAGCGTGCCGTTGCCGTCCATGTCGGCCAGGACGGCGGAGTAGCTGCGGTCGGCAATCGCCGCGAGATCGGCCGCGACGAACGCGCCGCTGCCGTTGTTGAGCAGGACGCGATCGATGAGCGGCCAGTGACGCCCCTTGGCGAGAACCAGATCGAGATCGCCATCGCCGTCGAGGTCGCCCATGCTGACGTTGGCCGAGGTCTCCGAGGTGTCCTCGAGGTTCACGGCCTGCGGAAAATGCCGGGGCGCGCCCGGACTCTGCGCCGTGCGCACGTACACCCCGTCAGCGGCCAGGGCCGGCGTGGCCGGGACCGGCGGGTTCTGCGCGGACAGCACCACGCCGGCGCCAATGGCGCACGCCACCTGAAGCAAGACACCGCGCGCGCGCGACATGAGAGCGACGAGAATACCATCGGAGCACGGCGTGAGGCAGGCCCTCACGGCTGCGACTCGGATTTTGAAAAACACCGCCCAGATACTTTTCGACCAATGCCACGTTGCGCGTCGAATCCGCACCCGTCGGATTCAGGCTCAGCAGGCGCTCGTAGATGGGCAGCGCGTCCGTCCGCGCGAAGACCGGGCCTTGCGCATGCGCGAGAGAAGGCGACTCGTCGAACAATTCCCGCCACATCGTCAGCGCCGCCTCCATACTGAACACGGCGCCTGAGGCGTCCAAGTCGACGTGGCGTCGAATGGCCCTACGCGACAGTCGCCGGGGTGAGCTGTCGCAGATGGTGGCGATGGCGGCATCGAGCGTCTTGCCGGCTCCGGACTTGCGTACGCAAGCGTCAGTCGCTGATCCAGCGCGGCGGTGAGGTCCGGCGCCTCGCGATCGATCGGCTTCGCGATGCCGAAGTCGAGTAACTTCGGGTCCCCGTCGTCCTGCACCTCGAGGATGCGGTACGCGCCGCATCGAGCCCCTAGCGGGAGTCCGTCGTGGGGCGAGTGCTCGAGAAACGATCCCGCGTCCCGGTCGGCGCGCAGCAGTGACTCGACTTCCGCGCGGACCTCGGCGGAGCACTGCGCGAGGCGGGTCGCGCGCCCGCCCTCGGTCGCTTCGAAGAGCTCGACGTAGACCCACCGAGCTTCACCCCAGACATCGGTGCCCATGGCTCGTGCGCATTGTAAGCCCGCGCGGAATACCGTCGGCTGAAGTAGCGGCTGCGCGAGCGGCGCCCGACGCACGCACCGGCGTCGCCGCCGCTTCAGCGCTCGCGAGCGATCGGTCGCGACCTGCCCTTCACCCCGCCCATCCCTTTGCCGATCCGGCAGATGATGCGGAGCACGGCCACGTCCGGAGCGGCGGGGGCTACAATGCTGGGGTGATCACGCGCGGCATTCGCGACTTCGTGACCCGGGACTGGCAGGCGGTACGAGATAGCAAAGACGCCTATTGGGGCGACCGGATCGCAGCGCGGGGTCCGGCCGAGGCCTTCCGCATCGCCGAGGAATTGCGGCGCCAGTTGCTCCAACAGCAACCTGGCTGGCCGGACGCGACGCTCCGACGGGAAGATCTTCTGTTCCACGTGCGCCTCGCCGAGCGATTCCGTCGTGCCGGTTCAACCCGCGGCCGTTGAGCTCCTCGCCGCCCTCGCCCCGGTCCTCTCGCGTTGGGGTCGCTGGTATGTCTTTGGCGCGCAGGCCGTCATCGTCTACGGTGTCCCGCGCCTCAGCGCGGACGTCGATGTCACCCTGGCGCTCGCGCCGGATGCGCTCGATCGCTTCGCGCGTGACATGCGCGCGGCCAGATTCGCGTTGCGCGTCGAGGATCCGGACTTCGTCCGTCGCACACGGGTCATGCCGTTCGTGCACGAGGCCACCGGGATGCCGCTCGATGTGGTCCTGGCCGGCTCAGGACTGGAGGAGGAATTCCTGGATCGTGCCCGGCTCGTCGACATCGGCGGAACGTCCGTGCCCATGATCGACATGAGCGATCTCGTCGTCGCGAAGATCCTGGCCGGACGTGCGAAGGATCTCGATGATGCCGCCGCGCTCTGGCGTCTGCATGCGGAGGCCCTGGACGAAGACCGCATTCGCGCGATCTTGCGGCTGCTCGAGGATGCCTTGAGCCAGAGCGACCTCCTGCCCGCCTTCGAGCGCATCGTCAGGGCAAGACCCGAGTGACAAGGTGAGGGGTTCCACCGATGACGAAAACGACGAACGACGGAATTGGAGAATGACATGAATTGGAGAATAGCGGCACTCGGGCTTGTTGTCTGGCTCGCGACCGCCGCGGCGTTGACTGCCGATGCGGCGCTCACGTTCGATCCTCCCGCTGGCTGGGTGTCAAAGACGCCCTCGTCAACCATGCGTGTGGCGGAGTTCGCGCTTCCGAAAGCGGGTGGCGATGCGGAGGACGCCGAGCTGACCGTGTTCTTCTTCGGTAGCGGCCAGGGCGGGACGGTGCAGGCCAACCTCGACCGCTGGCTGAGTCAGATGACGCAACCAGACGGCCGAGCGTCCACCGAGGCGGCAAAGACGACGTCGTTCAGGACGAAGTCCGGCCTGGCTGTCACGCTGCTCGATGTCACCGGCACATACGTGGCGGAAGTCCGGCCCGGCACGACCGAACGCTTCAACAAGTCTGGGTTCCGGCTCAGGGCCGCGGTCATCCAGACGCCTGGCGGTCCGTACTTCGTCAAGCTCACCGGCCCGGCGGCCACGGTGGCGAAGTGGGACGCCGCGTTCCTGGCGTTCGTGCAGAGTGCGCGCGAATGACAGGCCGGGTCAGCTGGCAGGCCTCGCCGCGACGGATCAGGCCGCCACGTGGAATTGCCGGGCGTCGTGGCGCGGTGCTCGACGGCGGCGCGCTGCACGACGGCCGGATGTCGACGGCGACGGATGGGCGATCGCTCGCGCCCAGAAGTCAGCCCAGGCGCGAGCGACGAGTCCGCGGACCGCGTGATTTCGCATCCCTGAGCATGAGCCTGAACATGAGGAGGAAGCCATTCACCTCTGCTCGGTTGCTCGGCGCAGTCACGGTGCTGTCATTCGTCGCGCCCGCCGTCGCGGCTGGTCAGGGAGCCGGCGTCAGCGTCAATGTCCAGGGGCGTTCGGCTCGCATGTCGGTGATGGCGGCGACACCCAGTCGCTCTCGCTCGGGGTCATGTCATCCGCGGAGGGCTGGCCTCGCGATTCTGACCGTCTTGCTCGCGTTGGGTCTGCGCTTCGACTACGCCGAGGGCGCCCTGCGCCATCCTGAGGTGGCGCGGCTGTCAGCGTCTGTGCCAACCGCAGCCGATGATCGGGGGCCAGTTTGCGTTCGAGCTGATCGCGCAGGCCCGGGAATGGTTCCAGGCCGGCGTTGGCCAAGGTGCAGGCAGCGAGCACCTGCGCCGTGAGGTTCGAGGGCGCCTGGGCCAGGCCCTCGAGGGCACCGCGGCAGGCGGCATGTGTCGGCTCGAGCAGGAGCGCCCCTCCACAGGCAAGCGTCACCACCTCGAGGTCGGTCGAGCGTGCCAGGTCCTCGGCGGCGGCCAACGTCAGCGCGCGCAGGGATTGAAGCTGCGGGGCCCCGGTTGCGGCAACGAGAATCTTCGTAGAGCGAGACTCCGCGCCACACCTGTTTGACGGCGACCGCCAGATCGACGCCCAGGGCGAGCTTCGCCGTGCCAGCCGGAAGGGTCGTCCACGCGGTCCATGCCTCGGCGACCGCGCCGCTCGTGGCCAGTTCAAGGATCCGCGCGTGCGCCGGCGATTGCGCGTCTCGCGCGCGCGGGGTGAGCAGCATCGCGACCGCGGATGCGACGAGACCGAGGAGCCAGGTCACGCGGAGCATGCGGGCCCATTATCCGCGCTGTTGCCCGCCCGTGCCTCCTGGCCCGGCATCCAGCAGCCCGGGTGAGGTAACGTCTCTGTCGCCCATCGCATGCTGCGCGTCGGACTGAATCCGTACGGACTGACGTACACCCTCGGTTTGCAGGGGCGAGGCACGGAGGCCGTGCGCCTCGACGCCAAGGGCCTGAGCGACTTCGTGGCGATCGGACGCGGAGATCGGCGCGCGGTGTCTCGAGTTCGACTGGCGCTGGCTGCTGCCGATGACCGACGCCGCGTTGGCGACGCTCGGGGCGGCCTGCCGCGCGGATGGCATCACCGTGCTCTGTAGCGGGTGGGGTCAGACCGGGGTCAGACCATCGTCTGACCCCGGTTTGACCCCGGTCCTTCGTGTCGCCGCGGCCATCGGCGCGTCGCTCGTGCGTCTGCACCTGACGCCCGTCCTGGCCGGGGACCGAGCGGCGATGGGGCCACGGTGGGGCGAGGCCGTCGCGCACGCCCGCGCGACGCTGCTGGCCGCAGCGCCGCACGCCGCGTCGGGGGGGCTGCGGCTCGCCATCGAGAACCACCAGGATTTCGGGAGCGAAGAACTGGTCGCGCTGGCCGAGGAGGCCGGCCCCCACGTCGGCATCGTGCTCGACACCGGCAACCCCTTCGCCGTAGGCGAGGACCCCGTCGCCTTCACCGCGCGCGCGGCCTCCCGTATCAGCCACGTGCACCTCAAGGACTACCAGGCGCAGTTCACCGATGAGGGCGTCCGCCTCGTGCGTTGCGCCATTGGCGACGGCTGCGTGCCATTGGCCGAGATCGTGGCCGTCCTCGACCGGGCCGGTCGCGGCGACCTGACGGCCTCACTCGAGCCCGGCGCCCTCGAGGCGCGGCACATTCGTCTGTTCACACCGGGCTGGTGGGAGGGATATCCTCCGCGCGAGGCCCGGGAGCTGGCCGTGGCGATCGGCCGGCTGCGCCACCGCTGCCTGGCCGAGACCGCCGACGCGCGGACGCCGTGGGAGCGGCTGGCGCCGGGTCAGGATATCGTCGCGTACGAGCGCGATCACCTGCGCCGGAGCGTGGCGTACATGCGCGCCCTTGGCTGGATGCCTGAGCTGCACACATGACCGATCCTGAGTACTCGCTCGCCGGACAGGTTGCCTTCGTCACCGGGTCGGGGCGCGGCCTGGGCCACGCGATCGCCGTCCGCCTCGCGGAACTCGGCGCCCTCGTCGCCGTCCACGATCGCACCGAGGAAGCGCCGGCGGAGTTCGGGGAGTTCGCCGACCTGGCGGCCTCCGAGGCGGACGTCGCGCGATTCGGCACGCGCACCTGCGCGGTCTCCGGCGACATCGCCGACGAGGCCCGCGTGATGGCCATGGCCCGTGAGGCCGAAGCTGCGCTCGGGCCGGTGACCCTGCTCGTCAACGCGGCGGGCGGTGACATCGCTGCGGCAGGTGGCAAGCCGAAGCCGAATACGGCCCTCGGCATCAAGATGGAGGACGTGCACGCGCTCCTCAATCGCAATCTCATCGGCACGATGCTGATGTGCCGCGCCTTCGTGCCTGCCATGATCGCGCGGCGTGGCGGCGCGGTCGTCAACATCGCGTCGAGTGCGGGCCACTTCGGCGTGTCGCCCGAGGTGGTGTACTCGACGATCAAGGCGGCCATCGTGCACTACACGCGGTGCCTGGCAGCCGAGACGCGCGATCACAACGTGCGGGTCAACTGCGTCAGTCCCGGCGCGACGGCGACCGCGCGGTTCCTGCGGACGCGACCGATCGATCCCGCGCTGCTCGAGGAGGACGGCACACTCGTCCGTTACGGGACCCCGCGTGATCAGGCCAACACCGTGGCGTTCCTGTGCTCCCCGGCCGCGCGCTTCATTCACGGGCAGTTCCTCCGCGTGGACGGCGGGCTGACCCTGTTCTGAGCCGGCACGTGGTTCACTTGCCGGCGCCCTCGCGTATACTCCCGCGCATGCAGAATCCGTTTGGCGGTCGCGTCTCAGTGGTCGTGGTGGTGAGCCTGGCTGTGGCCGTCGGGCTGGCGGCCCCGGCATCTGCGCAGGCGCCAGCCTGCGCGGCGACACCGGCCGACGCGTGGCGTCTGGCGCGCGAAGCCGTTGCCACCAAGGACGCCGGCAACGTCATGATGCGGTTGTCGCCCGCCTATCAGACGCAGAACTCGGTCGAGACCGCCGTGGGCGCGTCGATGGTCGCCGAACTCGGCGCGCTGTCAGGATCCATGTCGAACAAGCCGGGCGCCGCCGCCAAGGCCCAGGCGGCCGAGAAGCAACTCCTCGCCGAACTCGACGGGATCCTGAAGAAGCACAAGGCGCCGACGATCAAGGAGATCGGCACGCCGCTGATGGTGAAGATGCAGGCGCCCGAAGTGCTCGCGAAGTTTGCGCCCATCAATCACGCGGCCTTCGCCCGCGACATGGAAGCGTTCTTCGCCAAGGTCGAGGCGGCGGCCAAGGCGGCCGGTGTCTCGGGCGGCGGCGAATCGCCCAAGCTCGACGAACTCGTGGTCGGCTACGGGGATCTGAACGCGCCCGCTGTCGGGCCTGAAGGTCACCGGCGACACGGCGGTGGCCCTCTCCGGCAAAGTCACGATGAAGTTTCGCAAGATCAGCGGCTGCTGGCTCATCGACGGCCGCGAATAGGCTCGGGGCCCGCGCGACCGGCCGTCGCCTCGACGGCCGACGCGTCATCGCGGCGATCGTGTCGCGACGACCAGCGCCCGGCGCTCGGCATCGTACGTGACCAGCACCACTTCGCGCGGGTGAAAGCGGATCGACTCGTCGAGCGTGAGCGAGGCGGGGACGGCCTCATCGCGGTCCCGGCGGCGTTCGTCGTCCTCTCGCTGGCGGCGATCCGGGTCGATCGACTGACCGGCGCGACCCGGGTCCACCGAGTCTGGCAGCAGCACTGGCGCGGATGATGGCGCTTCGGTGTCCGGACGCCCTGACGCGGGGCCGGCGGTCACGCGCACGAATCGCACGGCGATCGACGCCTCCCCGGCTGGCATCGGGAGGTCGGAGAACACATAGAGCGGACGGTCGTGGCGCCAGCCCCCGCCCTGCACGGTCTGCCGGGCGATCACGACTCCGTTGCGCTGAACTTCCAGCGCGTATGTGGCCGTCGTGCCCTCGCAGATGAGCGATTGGCGCATGTGGGCGGGCAGCGTGGCGAGTGCGTCCTCGCTCTGCGGGCGGCATTCCTCGATCCGCTCCGGACGCGCGCTCCAGGCCAGGCGCAGCACGGCCTGCACCGAGGCGTCGGGCGTGAGCCGGGCCGTGGAGGCCCACCACAGTCCCGCTGTCACCGCGAGCGCGGCCACAAGACCGAGCACGCGATCGAGGCCCGTCATGGCGGTGTGGCCGACGCGGCCGTTTCGCACACGGCGTGCGCGCCCGCGCTGGGGTCGCCGGCGGCCGGGCCGAGCGAGGCGATGGCCGCACTGAACTGCCGCAGTTCGGCGAGGGCGTGCTGGCGTTCGTGCGCGTTGGCGTGCGCCACGCGGACGCGCGTGCGAGCGACGCGCGACTGCAGTTCCGCCTCGCGTCCCTGGTAGAGGCGCTCGACGAGCCATCGCGGGCCCTCGCGATTCCAGCAATCGCGCGGAGGACACGCGAGCACGAGGACGCCGCCGGCCCCGCCTCGCAAGAGCAGCTCGATCACCGACGTGTGCAGGTTGCCCGCGCAGCTGACCGGCAGGACCGCCGCCCCTTGGTCACGCAGCGCGCGCGCAAACGTCCCGGCGCCGTGGTCGCAGCCGATCGCGACGACCTCTCCCGGTCGTCGATCGGCCGACGCCAGAAACGCCTGGACGCCTGCGAGCTGGTCGCGGCCCGACCGTCCGGGCGGGCCCACGCCCATCGGTGCGCATGAGCCCGCGCAGATGCCGCAGCTCACGCACAGCGCCGGATCCACACGAGCGACCAGCTCCGACCGCCGGCTCGTCCGCGCGATCATCTCGATCGCGCCGTAGGGACAATCGATTGAGCACTGCAGGCAGCCCACGCAGATGTCCTCGTCCACCGTTGAGGGCGCCGGCGCCGCGTCGCCTCGCCGCGCGGTGAAGATCGGCACGACCAGCCAGGCCGCGGCGGCCGCCGCCATGGCCGAGAGGGCCACGCCGCCTGCCAGTCCTTGCGTGAGGGGCATCCAGAAGGCGAAGAAGAGATCGCTCGGGATCTCGGCCGGCAGCACGAAGGGATTGGCCCGTGGCGCCATGGTCAGGGGCCTCACCAGGGCGACGGCGGTCAGGAGGCCGATGACGGTCCAGGTCACCCGCGGCGGCGGGAGCATGGCCGGCCGCGCGAGCCGCTTCACGTGAATCCAGAAGACGACGCCCATGCCGAGCGGGATGCCGATGTGCGCGAACAGGTTGATGAAGAAGAACGCGCTTGGCACGGGGCGTTCTCCCGTGAATGCGCGACCGACCGGTTCGGACAGCACGGGTAGCGTGTCGAGCATCCGCGCCCCTTCGCGGGCCAGCGCCTCACCGAAGGTGTCCCAGACCATCACGTAGCCGGTCCACCCGCACAGCAGCAGCAGGAACAGCAGCAGGCTGCCGCTGACCCAGGCCAGCGTGCGCGCGCCCCAACTGCGTCCTTCGGCGAACATCCGGAAGGCGTGCACGCCGGTCATGACGACGGCCGCGTCGCTGGCGTAGCGGTGCAGACCGCGCACCCAGTTGCCGAACCACAGGTTGGCGGTCAGGCCGGCGACCGACTCCCATGGTGCGCCGACCCGGTAGAACAAGAGCAGCCAGAGTCCGGTGACGAGGATGGCCAGATACAGCGCCACGACGATGGTGCCGGACTGGTAGAGCGGGTTGAACTGCGACCCATACCACCGGTTGGCGATCGCATCGCTCCAGGTCAGCAGTCGCAGGGCCGGGCGTTCGATCGTGCGCAGCATTGAGGTCAGGAACTCGGCGTCCATCCTAGGGGCCCGCCTCGTCAGCCCGTATGACCAGCGTCATACCCGACGTTCCTGGCGCGCGCTATGGTCAAGCCCTTCTGTGCGTCCGGCTGTGGGTTCGAGTGGCGCGGTGTGCGCGCCTCGTCCCGGACGACGGAACGGAGCGTTCATGACTACTCCGGCCGACCGGTCCGCGTCATCCGAGCCGATTCCTCTCGGCCAACGCCTGTTCGACAACATCTTCCTGTTGCTGGTTGTCGGTGTGGCGGTGGTCTTCATTCTCTACACGGGCTGGGGTCTCTGGGAGATTCTCAGCCTGCCGATCGCCACGCTTCCCTGAGGCGCACCATGCATATCGACACGCACACGGGTCTCGATGCCCCGAAAGGCATCTGGTGGAAGCCGGCGCACAAGGCCGAGAAGCTCTGGGTCGCCATCGCGTTCGTCTGGTGCCTGGTGCTCTTTGCGATGATGCCGCTCTGGCACTGGAAGGGCGGCCAGAACCCGTCGGGCATTCGTCGCCGGACGACGCCGGCGGCGTTCACCGCGCGGCTGGAAGAGTTCGTCAAGCAGTACCAGACGGGCGACCACCGCGGCATGCCGATTGTGTCGCCGCCGCCCGGGGCTGACATCTACCTGGCGGCGCTCCAGTTCCAGTGGATGCCGATCCTCAAGCTGGAGCGCGGCGTCGAGTACACGCTCCATCTCTCGGCGCTCGACGTCAACCACGGGTTCTCGCTCTATCCGATCAACGTCAACTTCCAGGTGGTGCCGGGATACGACTACGGCCTGCGGGTGACGCCGAACGCCTCCGGCGACTTCCGGATCATCTGCAACGAGTTCTGTGGCATCGCCCATCACATCATGGTCGGCCGGGTCATCGTCGATGAACCCAGGACGCCGACCGGGGGAGCCGGCCGATGAGCGCGCCAGCCTCGACGTTTCGCACCTGTCAGTCCACCGGCCGCCGCATCGAGCTCGGCGCCGAGCGCCTGGTCAAGGTCCATGCGGTCGCCTCGGTGGTCTCGCTGCTCGTCGGCGCCATCGCGGCGGTGCTGATCGTCCTCACCCGGTGGCAGGCGGTGCACCTGCTGCCGGCCGAGTGGTTCTATCGCATCCTCGGCGTGCACGGCATGAGCATGCTGATCTTCTTCATCATCTTCTTCGAGGTGGCGGTGCTCTATTTCGCGAGCACCGCGCTGCTCAACGCGCGGAGCTGTGCGCGGAAGACCTCGTGGTTCGCCTTCGGCCTGATGGTGATCGGCACGCTGATGGTGGAATGGATGATGTGGGCGGGGCGGGCCGACGTGCTGTTCACGTCCTACGTGCCGCTGCGCGCCGACCCGCTGTTCTATCTCGGGGTGATCCTGTTCGCCGTCGGCACACTCATCGCCGTTGCCATCTTCTTCGGCAATCTGGTCATGGCCAAGCGGGAGCAGCACCTATGAAGGGTCGCTCCCGCTGGTGGTCTACGGGGCGGCGACGGCCGCGATCATCGCCGTCATCACCCTCGTGCACGGCGCGGCGATCTACATCCCGACGTTCCTGTGGTCCCTTGGCTTGATGCACGTCGATCCGGAGGTCTACCGCCTCGTCTGGTGGGGGCTCGGCCATTCGTCGCAGCAGATCAACGTCGCCGCCATGGTGGCGCTCTGGTACATGCTCGGCGCGCTCACGATCGGATCGGTCGTCGTCAACGAGAAGATCAGCCGCGCGGCGTTCGTGCTCTACATCCTCTTCATCTCGATGGCCTCGGCGCACCATCTGCTGGTCGACCCCGGGTTTGGACCGGCGTGGAAGATCGTGAACACCAGCTACTTCATGTACATGGCGGTGCTGGCCTCGATGATCCACGGCTTCACGGTGCCGGCCGGCATGGAGCTGGGCATGCGCCTGCGCGGGTTCACCCACGGCATGTTCGAGTGGCTGCGCCGGGCGCCCTGGCAGGACCCGGGCTTCAGCTCGCTGGTCTTCTCGGTCTTCGTATTCGGCTTCGTCGGCGGCATCACCGGCGTGACGATCGGCACCGAGCAGATCAACATCATCGTGCACAACACGCTGCGGGTTCCCGGACACTTCCACGCGACGGTCGTGAGCGGCACGGCCATGGCCTTCATGGGGGCCACGTACTACCTGATTCCGCTGGTGTTCCAGCGCAAGGTTGCGTTCTGGCCGCTGGCGCAAGATCCAACCGTACCTCTTCGCGGGCGGCATGCTGATCTTCACGCTGTCGATGACGTTCGCTGGCAGCTTCGGCGTGCCGAGACGCCACTGGGACATCAGCTTCAGCCAGGCGCCGTTCGACGTCCAGTTCAATCCCGTCGTGGACGTGATCCTCGCCGTCGTCGCGCTCGGCGGGCTGCTGGCGGCCACCGGGGCCTTCATCTTCGTAGCGATCGCGGTGAAGTCGGTCTTCTTCGGGGAGCCCATCGGCGTCATCCCGAGGGGCGTGGTCGTGGCCGGCATCCCGGCGGGCCTGACGCATCCGCCCGTGCACGCCGCCGACGTGGACGCGCGCAACGCCGCGCTGCACCACGAGTCGCGCGGGTTGATGGGACCGATGCCCGGCACGGTCGTCCTCGTGTTCATCTTCCTGGCCGCATTCGTCGTGTACTTCTTCGTGAACTGGAAGATCCTCTCCTTCCTCTGGAGGATTGGATGATCGCGGCCACGCGCGCGTGGACGGCCCTCGTCAGCGCTGGTCGCGATTCTCGTGATCACCGCGTCGTGGTGGGCGTTGGCGCTGTGGCCGGTCGGGCCGTCGGCGCCCGCCTGGTTCCTGCGCACCCGGGAGGTCTGTTTCGGATCGACCGCGCGACGGCCTGCCACATGCCGGCGGCTGGCTGCTGCTCATCGGGCAGCCCGTCGGCATGCTGACGTTGCTCGGCACGGTCTGGACCGCTGAACTCCGGGCCGGGTTGGCGCGGGCGATGAGCCGCGTGACAGGCCAGCTGGTGGTCGGCGCCCTCGGAGCCGCGCTCGTCGTCGGGCTGGGCGGCGTGGTGGTCCGTGTGGCCGGCGCCGACGCCGAGAGCGAGCCGTTCCAGACGGGCGCGATGAGCGACGTCGCGGCGCAGTTGACCCGCATCGACGACGCCCCGCCCGCGCTGGCACTGGTGGACCAACAGGGCCGCACGGTGGCGACTCGGCGAATTCCTGGGGCGGCCGGTGCTCGTGACCTTCGCCTACGCCCACTGCGAGACGGTCTGCCCGCTCGTGGTCGCCGACGTCCTCGCCGCTGCGCGAGGCTTCGGGGATCGGCCACCGGCCGTGCTCATCATCACCCTCGATCCCTGGCGCGACACCCCGAGTCGTCTCGGCGCCATGGCCGAGGCCTGGGGCCTGTCCGGTGATGCCCGCGTGCTGTCCGGTCCGCCCGAGGCGGTCGAGCGCATCCTGAACGCCTGGCGCGTGCCGCGGGCGCGCAATGAGAAGACCGGCGATCTGTCGCACCCGTCGGTCGTGTATGTCATCGCCCCCGACGGGCGAATCAGGTACGTGGTGACCGGTAACGTCGGCGCGATCTCGGCCGCGGTGCGGGCGCTATGAGACCAGTTTCGAGTGTGGCGGTTGGGGTCAGACGGGGGGCAGCCCGGGGTCAGACCCCCGTCTGACCCCACGACGGACCACTCGTTCAGGGCGCCGCCAGCACCTCGAGTGCCGCACGCTCGACGAGCACGAACCCGTCCTTCTCGGTGCGCAGCACCTCTTCCTTGCCCCATCGGCTCATGATGCGGATTGAGGTCTCGATCGTGGTGCCCGTCAGGTCGGCCAGTTCCTGGCGCGCGAGCGGCAGCGGGATGAAGACGCCGCCGCGCTCAGGTCGTCCGAGCTGGTCGGCCAGCTTCAGGAACAGCCGCGCGAAGCGGGTCTCGACCCGCCCTCCCGTCAACTCGGCCAGCCGCGTGGTGAGCTCGACCAGACGCAGCGAGAGGCTGCTGAGCAGGCCGCGGACCAGCAGCGGATGCTGCTCGAGCAGCGTGAAGAATGCCGCGCGCGGAATCAGCAGACAGCTCGAGGGCTCGAGGGGCATGGCCGAGGCGGGATACGGCCGGGATTCGTAGACGGCCACTGCGCCGAGCAGTCCTCCGGGTCCGAACATCTCGAGGATCATGTCGTTGCCGTCGGGGCCGTGCTTGTACACCTTGATGCGGCCGGAGATGACGATCAGGAACAGGTCCGAGGGATCCCCTTCCTCGAAGACGACGTCGCCGCGATCGTAGCTGCGGATCTCGCCGACCGCCGCGATGCGTGCCCGGTCCTGGGGACCGACGCGACGGAACAACGGGATCTGTGTCAGCAGCTCGGGCGTCGGGCGCGTCATCGGCGCCCTGATAGTAGCCGTTGCCGGCCGGGGCGGACAGGCCCCTGGGTTAGGACGGCGTCAACCGGCGCTCGAGGTCGATGGCGCCCGCAAAGAGCACCTGGCTTTCCAGGTCCACATGGCGGTGGAAGTCGGCTTCGTACGTCGCCAGTTCGGCGTAACACCGCCGGTGCGTCGCCGACGCGTCATCGGGCGGCGTGTAGTTGGCGGTCAGCGCCCGCAGGCTCGCCACCTGACCAGCCGCGCGACGGTGGTCTTCCTCCATCACCCGGATCGGATTGAGGACCGTGCCGAACGGCCCGGGAGGCAGCCGAGCGTCCGAGCGCGCCGCGACGGCCAGCGCGTCCACGAAGGGAAAGAGGATGTGCTCCTCCTTGACCATGTGCGTGCCCAACTCCGCGGAGAGCGCCTCGAACGTCGCTTGGAGCGTCAGCAACTCCGGATGGCGGTTGCCACTGCTCGAGGCCAGTTCGCTCAGCCAGCCCGCGAGCACAGGTGTGATCTCGCGGACGTACCGGTGGTGGTGGTTGACGATGTGGGCTGTCAGGGCATCCAGATGGGGCCATGCCGTGATCATGCGGCACCTCGCAGCCGGGAGGTCACGAGCCTGCCCGGGTCAGGGCGTCGAGGAGGTCGCGCGGGTTCTCGCTGAGGCCCAGTTGCCGGTGCCGCACGATGCCCTCGCGGTCGATGACGAAGATGGTGGCTGAATGCGCGATCGCGCCTGCTTCCTCGCGCTTGTACTTCACACCGAGGACGGCGGCCAGGTCGCGCACGCCATCCTCCGAGGCCGCGAACAGGCGCCAACGGGCACGATCGAGTCCGTGTTCTGCCGCGAACCGGCGCAGCGCGTCCGGCGTATCCCGGCCGGGATCGAGGGAGAAGAGCGCGAAGGTGACGCCGCGCTTGTGTTCGGCGGGCAGTTGCCGCTCGATCGCCTTCATGTCCTCGGTCACGCGCGGACAGACGGACGTGCAGGTGGTGTAGATCATCGCCGCCACGGTCGTCTGACCCCGCAAATCGGCGAGGTGAACGGCCGCTCCGGCATCGTCGGTGAGCGCCAGGTCGAGTTCGTAGATGGACTCGCCCGCCGCGCGAGCCGGCGTCGGGGGTTCCGGGACTCGACGTTGCGGTTCCTCCGCCGCGCACCTGGCCGCCGCGCCTACCAACACGACAAGCGCCAACGTGCGTATCGATCTCATACGGCGGGTCATCGCGTGTGCTCCCTCTTCCTGGCGCTACCACCCGACACGCCGTGCTCGACGACGCCGCGGAAGCCCAGGTTGCCGACCGTGTACCGCGCCTCGAGGCTGGCGCGAAGCGCGTAGCGCATGAAGGACGCGTAGTCCTCGAAGTCCGATGCCCCGACGCCGCCACTGCCGCAGTAGAGCGAGCGGTCGAGCGCCGAGTCCGCCCGGGACTCGCCCGTCACGAGAGCGGAGTTGAAGTCGAGCGTCCACTCCCACACCAACCCGTGCAGGCCACTCACGCCGTAGACGTTGCGCCACGTCGCGGTGACGGCCGGAAGCGGCGAGATCGTCGGCCGGCCGTACCAGAGGCGCAGGCGCTCGAGGAACACACGGTCGCGGGACGCGTCGCGCTTCGACTCACTGGCCGCCGCCACGTACTCCCACTGGTCCACGGTCGGCAGTGTCTTGCCGGACGCCTTCAGGTAGGCCCGCGCCGCAAACCACGACACGTGGACGACGGGACTGGTGGGCGGCGCCTGGTCGCCGAGGTCCAGGTCTCCCCGCCAATGGCGCAGATACGAGCGATCGGCGAAGAGGGCCTTCACCCGTGATCGCTGCCACTCGGGATGGGCCCGGACGAACGCGAGGTAATCGTCGTTGGTGACCGCGTACACGTCCATGTCGAAGGCGGCGACGGCGACGCGTGGTCGCGGCGCAGGCTCGGCCCGGCGCTGGTCGCGACGAGGCGCCGGTGCCGCGTACAGCGGCAGGTACGTGCCGGCGGCGACGCGGGCCATCCGCGCGCCGCTGGCCGGTGAGGCGGCGATGGCACCGAATGGCGGCGCCCAGAGCGTCAGGGCGACGACCCAGGCGAATGCGGCGACCCGCAGATCGACCGAGCTGGCACGCGTGCACGTGGCCATGTCACTTCACCGTCGCGCCACGGACCGCCTTCACCTCGGCGGGGGTGATCTCATGCCCGGCGTTGTTCCAGGAATTGAAGACGTACGTCAGCGCGTTGGCCACGTCTTCGTCCGAGAGTCCGAGTGCCGGCATCGCGCTGTTGAACGTCGCGCCGTTGACGACCACCGGCCCGGTGAGGCCGTTGAGGACGGTCGAGATCGCCCGCCGCCTGTCCGCATTGAGGTAGTCCGATCCGGCGAGCGGCGGGAAGACGTTCGGGATGCCGGATCCGCTCGGCTGGTGACACGCGCCGCAGATCGACGCGTAGACCCGCTGTCCTCGAACCATCCGCTCGGCCTTGTTGGCCGCCGGTGCGGTGACGGGCGCGGCCACGGCGCCCACGGACTGGATGGCGGAGCCCTCGGGCATGTAGACCATGTCGTTCTGCTTGCCTGAGTAGATGGACGTGTTTGCGGGCCCCTCGATGTTCAGCATGCCGAGCGATCCCTTGTTGAACGTCCGGAAGATCGAATGATCGACCAGCACGTAGGTGCCTGGGACGTCGGCCTTGAACTCGGTGATCGCCGATCCCCCGCCGGGATGAGCGTCGTCTGGACGTTGGTGTTGACGGTGTCGCCGCCCTCGGCGTGCACGCGATCGAAGATTTCGCCGATGACGTGGAACGACGACACCAGGTTCGGTCCGCCGTTCCCGATGAAGAGGCGAATGACCTCGCCCGTCTTCGCGGTGAGCGCATGGTCGCCCGTGAGCGCACCGACCGACCCGTTGAAGACGACGTAGTCGGGCCGCTCTTCGACGGCCTTCTCCATGCTGAACGGTTGCAGGCCCGGCGCCCCGTTTCTGCCGGCCGTGTAGAACTCGCTCTGCATGACGTAGTACTCGCGATCGACCTTGCGGAGGCCGCGGCGGGGTTCGACGAAGATCAAGCCATACATGCCGTTGGCGATGTGCATGCCGACGGGCGCGGTCGCGCAGTGGTAGACGTAGAGGCCCGGGTTGAGGGCCTTGAAGGAGAACACCGACGTGTGCCCCGGCGCCGTGAACGAGGCGGCCGCGCCGCCGCCCGGGCCGGTCACCGCGTGGAGATCGATGTTGTGCGGCATCTTGCTCGCCGGGCTGTTGCTGAGGTTGAACTCCACCTCGTCGCCCTCGCGGATGCGGATGAACTTGCCAGGGACCGATCCGCCGAACGTCCAGAAGGTGTACTCGACGCCGTCGGCCAGGCGCTTGACGACCTCGCTCACCTCGAGCGTGACGGTGACCTTGGTCGCGTGGGTGCGCGTGATCGGGGGCGGCACGTTGGGCGCGTCCGTCAGCACCGCCGCCTCGGTCCCCTGAACCGCATCGACGGCCGGCGGCGTCTGCCCCGCGCACGAACTCACGAACAGGATGGCGCACAGGCTGAAGCCTGCCGCCGCGAGGCGATGTGTTGCGTCCGATCTCATGCGACTCCTCCGCTTCCGTTGAATCGACGGGTCTCAGGTCAGAACGAGACGACCGTCTCGATGTAGCTGAACAGCAGGCGCGTCCGGCCGAACGTCCCGGCCACGACGTCGCCACCCGTCATGCGCCCGGCGTAGCCATTCACGGCGACATGCGGCGACAGCGTCCAGTCCGCCGCGCCTTCGACCATCGTGCCGAGCGCGGTGGATCCGTTGGAGCGCCGACCGGCGAACCCGAATGTGGTTCCGGCCCGCTGCGTGGCGCCGCTGCCGGCGTACCACAGGTCCGCCGCGCGCGTGAGCCTCAGGCGATGCACGTCCAACCGAAGGCCGACGCTCGGACGGGGCCGCAGCAGCGCCTGGCCAAAGAGCTCAGACAGGTTCATCAGGTTGTAGACGGTGGAGAGCGCGTAGCGACGAGCCGTCGGCAGCATCTGAAAGAAGGTGCCGTGCCGGTTGTCGTCCGGATCGCGATCGCCGGATGACCGGAACCCTCCGGCGCGGAGCCACGGTCGCCCGCGCATCGCGGTCCACTGGTACCCGCCCTCGACGGCGGCGGCGCCGGCCGCATGCCGCTGGCCGTACCAGCGCCCGCGTTGCCACACGAACCAGCCGAGGGCGTCGACCTGCCCGTGGCCGGCCGGATAGGCGCCCACCAGGCTGGTGCCGAAAGTGGTGATGTGCACGTCAACGGCTGCAGCCGAGCGCAGCGTGTTGTCGGGTCGAGCACGAACAGGTCGTGTGTCGTCATAGCGGTACCCAAACCCCTGCCAGTCCGTGTGGCGCAGCCGCGCGCCTGGCTTGAGCGTGAACGTGCCGGCGGCAATGCCCACGTGGCGAAGGCCAGCCCCTGCTTCCTCCTCGAATCCCCCCTGGGTTGGTTCGAACCAGGACGCCGTGGCGTGCCACCTGGGCCGGGCCACATCGAGGCGCGCCCCGTCGAACGCGCGCTGATACAGCGACCACTCGAACTCGCCGATCAGCCGGGCGTCGAGCCGCTGGCGCTTGACCGCCTCGATCTTCTGGTCGCCGGACGCCGATTCGGCGCCCGAGGCGTAGCCGAACCGGCCAACCTGCACGGTGAGACCTCGGCCGGCATCCTTGAAGCGGACCTGCAGCGTGCGCAGGTAGACCTGACGGCTGTCGCGGCGGCCGGCATGGTCGAAATACTGCGGGCCGGTGCCGAGCGGACCCGGGCCGGTCGCGTTCGGCGGCAGGCCGCCGAACTGGACATACTGGACCGCGGCGGTCGCCTCGATCCGCCTGCTGCGAAAGTCGATTCTGGCCAGAAGACGATTGGCGGGGAAGGTGTAGTTGGGGTTGCCTCCGCCGGGACGCGGCTCGAAGTAGCGCCACATCTCGATCCGGCTGGTGTTACGCACCTCGACCTGCACCCGCTGTGGCGGGCGGGACTGGCCCGTGACAAGGACCGGGCAGGCCAGGACGAGCACGACGAGCGGCAGGGACCGAACCACACCCGCGATTGTCCGGCGGGCGCGGCCGGGTTCCTATGACGAGCGTCACACGGAAGCGGGGAGAAATAGGGGCGTACGCCCAATTCAGGGGCGTCCGGTGGGCGAGCCAGAGGGTCTTGCCTGGGTGGCCGATTCCTGAGGTAGGATAAAGCACCCGTTTTCAGATAGGTGGTGGGCCGATGATGATTACCGGCAAGTCTCTTCCGCGCCGGACGTTCCTGAAGGGCTTGGGCGCTGCGGTAGCGCTTCCATACCTCGACGCGATGTCCCCGGCGTTCGCCGCTCCCGTCAAGGCGCCGGCCCGCCTCGCCTTCCTGTATGTGCCCAACGGCATCGACATGAAGAACTGGAACGTCCCTGTGGAAGGGGCGTTCGGGGAATTCCCGCGCATCCTCAAGCCGCTGGAAGCGTTCCGCAACGACATGATCCAGCTCGGCAACCTGACGCACAACAGCGGTCGGGCCCTGCTCGACGGCGCGGGCGATCATGGCCGCTGCTCCGGTTCATACCTCACCGGCATCCAGGTGAGGAAGACCACCGTTGACATCAAGGCGAGCATCTCGTGCGACCAGATCATCGCCAACAAGATCGGGCACCAGACCCGCTTTGCCTCGCTCGAACTCGGCATGGACGACGCGCGGCAGGCCGGCGATTGTGACTCCGGGTACTCCTGCGCGTACACCAACAACCTCGCGTGGCGCAGTGAGACGCAGCCGCTGCCGCCGATTCTCGATCCCCGCGTCCTGTTCGAGCGGCTGTTCGGCACCGGCGTCGTCTACAGCCCCGAGGAGACCGACCGCCGGGCGCGTTACCGACGCAGCATCCTCGACTTCGTGACCGGCGATACGAAGAAGCTGCAGACGTCGCTCGGGCCGACCGACCGGCGGAAGCTCGACGAATACCTGTCGTCGATCCGCGAAGTGGAACGACAGCTCGAAAAGGCCGAGAAGGAAAGCGTCGCGATCAACCCTGGCATGGACAAGCCCTACGGCGTGCCACCCGACTTCGGCGAGCACTTCAAGCTCATGAGCGACATGATGACCATCGCGTTCCAGGCAGACCTGACGCGCGTGATGACGTTCATGATGACGCGCGAAGGCACCAGCCGCTCGTACCGCGAGATTGGCATCGCCGACGGCCATCACCCCTGCACCCACCACCAGGGCAAGCCGGAGTTGATGGAGAAGGTGACGCAGATCAACGAGTACCACACCAAGCAGCTGGCCGGCTGGTTGCACAACCTGAAGTCGATCAAGGAAGGCGATTCCAACCTGCTCGACAACTCGATGATCGTCTACGGCGCCGGCCTCTCCGACGGCAACCGCCACCTGCACGAGGATCTGCCGACGATGCTGATCGGCAGTGGCGGCGGGTACTTCAAGCCGGGCCGCCGCGTGATCTTCCGGAAGGAAACCCCGATGTCGAACTTCCATCTGACGCTGATGGATCGCATGGGCGTGCCGGTGGAGAACTTCGGCGACGCGTCGGGCCCGCTCGATCCGGCGAGCCTGACCTAGCCCGCGAGGCGTCTGTCCAGTTCAGCAGCGGAAGTGCATGCAGGCGGGGGGACGCGGGACAGCTCGGCCGCCAATAGGCATCGCATTCGAAGGTGACCTCGGGCAGCGGATCGATGCCGTGCTCGCCGTCGCGCTGCTGAGCGGCCTGACCGGCAAGGGCGAAGCGCGCAGCGTCGCGCTCTGCATCTCGCGGCCGAACCTCCGGACCGCCCAGCTCGCAGACGTCGTCTCCAGCTTCTACAACCCCAGGCCCGGCGGTGCCATCGTCGGCGTGCCCGAAGGGACCGCGTCGGCTGGCGACGTGCCGCTGGCCGCGCCGCTCGCGAAGAAGACCGCTGAAGGGACGCCGGTCTACAACCCCACGATCACTCGCCTCCTGGACACGCCCGACAACGCGGTGCTGATCCGGAACGTGCTCCTCGCCCAGAACGACGGCAACGCCGGGATCGTGGTCGCCGGGCCGCTCACCGGGCTGGCCCGGCTGTTGGCGCTCTACGGCTCTCGTCCGCAGATCGCCACCAAGGCGCGGCACCTGGTGATCGCCGCCGGCTCGTTCGCGGCCGGGCCGCCGGATCCCGCGATCAAGGCCGACCTGGCCTCCGCGCGGAAGGTGTTCGCCGACTGGCCGACGCCTGTGATTGCCGTGGGGCTGGAGGTCGGGGAGGCGCTGCCGTATCCGGCGGCCAGCATCGAGAAGGACTTCGCGTGGTCGCCGGCGCATCCGGTGGTGGATGCGTACCGCGCCTTCAAGCCGATGCCCTACGACGCGCCGGCGTCGGCACTGGCCGCGGTGCTTCATGCGGTGCACGCCGACAAGGGCTACTTCACCCTCTCCGAGCCCGGCACGATCACGGTGCTCGACGACGGGGCCACGCGCTTCACGCCGGGGGCGGACGGCCGCCACCGGTATCTGATTGTCGATCCGGCGCAGAAAGCGGCGGTCGTCAGCCTGTACACCGCCCTGGTGTCCGCTCCGCCTCCGCCCCGACCGGGCCGCGGACGCGGTGGAGCGACGCCGGACGACGAAACACCAGCGTCCTGATCACCCGACGGAGCCTTGCACGTGAAACCCTACACCCTCGCCCTCGGATTCACCTCGATCGCGTTGGTAGTGGCCGTGGAAATCAGGTCCTCGGCGCAGGCCCCGCCGCCTGCGGCGCCGCGGCAGGCGGCCGCCTCGCGCGGACCGGCGGCACCTCCGCGCCAGGCGCCGAGGCTGGCGACCTCACGTCCGCCGACCGCGGCCGCCTTCGCCGCGGTGACGCAGTCGCTCTTCGACAACACCTGCAGCGAGTGCCACAACGCGACGGACGCCGAAGGCGGATTCGACTTCACCAAGTACCTGTCCGTCGAGACGCTCGATGCGGGCCGCGACCAGTGGGAAGTCGTCCTGATGAAGCTCAAGTCGCGGGAGATGCCCCCCGCCGACGTCGAGCGCCCCGAGGCGGAGATCGCCGCCCTGGTCACCTTCCTCGAGGCCGAGTTCGCGCGCGCCGACGCCAACATGAAGCCCGATCCCGGACGGGTCACGGCGCGGCGGCTGAACCGGGCCGAGTACACGAACACGATCCGCGACCTGCTGGCGATCGAGTTCCGCGCCGACCGCAACTTCCCGACCGACGACTCGGGCGAGGGCTTCGACAACATCGGCGAGGTGCTGACCGTGTCGCCGGTGCTGATGGACAAGTACTACTCGGCCGCCGAGCGCATCGCCACGCGGGCCCTGGCCGCCGAGCCGCTGCCCAAGCCCATCGAGGTCGAATACAGCCTACGGTTCAGGAACCTCCGCCGGCTCGATCCGAGCAACGTCGAGGCGACCCACCGCCTCGACTTCGACGCCGAGTACGAGCTCCGCATCGGCCTGCCCGGACAGCGTCCGCCCGACGCGGCGCCCGTGAAGCTGGGCCTCTGGGTGGATGGCAAGCTGACGCACACGACGATGGTCGAAACGAAGCCGTCCGGGCTGGTCTATTTCAACCCGTACTCGGAGGAGAAGATTCGTGTGCCGTTGCCGGAAGGCGACCACACGCTGCGGCTCGGCTTCATCGACGATCCCTACGTGAAGACCCTGGCGAAGGAGAACATCTACAAGGACACCACCAACAAGTGGGTCGGCTCGGTCACCGTGGTCGGTCCGTTCGCATCCACCGAGGAGAAGCCGAGCCGCAGGAAGGTGCTGGTGTGCGATCCGAACACCGGGTCGGTCTGCGTCGAATCGGATTCTCTCGACGCTCGCGCGCAAGCGCGTATCGCAGGCCCGTGTCGCGGACGGAGGTCGCGTCCCTCAAGAAGTTCGTGGCGCTGGGCCAGGCCGATGGCATGTCGGTCGAGCAGGGCATCGCACTGGCGGTGCAGGCCATCCTGGTCTCGCCGCACTTCCTGTTCCACATCGAGCGAGACCTCTACCCCAGCGACCCGACCAAGGTGCACCGGATCAGTGACGTCGAGCTGGCCTCGAGGCTCAGCTACTTCCTGTGGAACTCCATGCCGGACGAGGAACTGCTCTCGCTGGCCGAACGC
Organism: uncultured Acidobacteriota bacterium; assembly: GCA_963738485.1. Classification (GTDB taxonomy): domain Bacteria; phylum Acidobacteriota; class Vicinamibacteria; order Vicinamibacterales; family SCN-69-37; genus CAVTWK01. The sequence continues at coordinate 767,379 of CAVTWK010000001.1, read as the reverse complement.
CGCACGCTCAACACGCCCAAGGTGCTCGAGGCGCAGGTCAAGCGGATGCTGGCCGACCCGAAGTCATCCGCGATGGCGGAGAACTTCGCCGGCCAGTGGCTCGAGATCCGGAATCTCGACAGCATCAAACCTGACCCGCAGAAGTTTCCGGCCTGGGGACCTGAGCTGCGCGACGCGATGAAGACCGAGACGCGGATGTTCTTCGATACCGTGCTCCGCGAGAATCGGCCGATCGTCGAGTTCATCAACGCGCGGTACACGTTCCTCAACGAGTTCCTGGCGAAGTACTACGGGATCGAAGGCGTCACCGGCCCCGAGTTCCGCCGGGTGGAGCTCTCGACCCCTGAACGCGGGGGCGTGCTCAGCCACGGCAGCGTCCTGTCGGTCTCGAGCTATCCCACGCGCACGTCGGTCGTCATCCGGGGCAAGTACATCCTGCAGAACATCCTCGGGACGCCCCCGCCGCCGCCGCCGCCCGATGTGCCGGCGCTTGACGAAGAGGCCCTCGGCACCAGCGTCTCGCTACGCCAGCAGATGGAGAAGCATCGGAGCAACTCGGTCTGCGCCTCGTGCCACTCTCGTATGGATCCGCTTGGCTTCGGGCTGGAGAACTACGACGCGATTGGCAAGTGGCGTACGAAGGACGGCGCCTTTGCGGTCGATTCGAGCGGCGTGCTGCCCAGCGGGAAATCGTTCAACAATCCGGCCGAAATGCGGCAGATTCTCAGTCAGATGCTGCCCGACTTTTCCCGGGCGCTGACCGAGAAGCTGCTGACCTACGGCCTGGGTCGCGGGCTCGAGCGCTACGACCGGCCCACGGTGCGCGAGATCACGAAGCGGCTGGCGGCCTCCGACCACGGGTTCCAGACCCTCGTGCTGGAAGTCGTGCGCAGCCTGCCGTTCCAGTCACGCCGCGCCGAGGACGTGAAACCTCACACGTCCGGACAGTAGCCGGCTAGCGACCCCGCGCCGGCCGGTACTGGCTGACGATCTTCAGGTAATCAGGATCGGTGGTCGTCAGGCCCGCGCTGAGCGCGGCCAGGACGCGGCGCGCCAGGCGGCGTTCGGGCGAGTCGGCAGGCCGCTGGGCACCTTCGCTGAGCATCTTCCACGTGCGGTTCAGTTCGAGCAGGGCCCGGGCGCGCTCGTCGTCCACGGCCAGCCTGGCCTCAGCCGTCTTGACGTCCACCAGCAGGCGCATTTCCCGGTCGTCTTCGTCCCGCGCCTTCCTAAGCGCGTCCTTCACCGCCTTCTCTTTGCCGAGCGCGGCGGCTCGCGCCGCGTAGGGCGCGACGTCCACGAGTCCCTGGAAGTCGGACACGATGGCCTGCGCGGCGAGGAAGGTCCGCGCGTCTGCCGCGGCCAGGTCGATGCGTGAGGTGCGATTGGCGAAGAGGCGAGCGATGAGCGCAGCGTCCTTCGGCTTCAGGCCCGATCGGAGGGCCTGGATCTCGAGCCACTCGACGGCTTCAATCGCCAGCTCGGTCGACAGCCACACATGCCCGCCGTCGAATAGGGCGAGGGTATGCGGTGTCGTCAGCGCCCGATCGAGCAGGCGCATCTCGACGTGGTTGAAGTCCTCGGTACCCGCCGTGGCAAACACGACGAACGGGAGGGCCTTGCGTGGGACCGAATCCGGGTAGCCGGCGCTCGACGCGATGACGCCCGCCACCGCCTTCGAACTCAGGGCGATGCCAAGAGCGACCCGTGCCCCACCAGACATCCCGGCCGTGTAGACGCGCGCCGGATCGAGCGACCACCGGGCGGCGACGTCATTGGTCATGGCCGCGACGGCCCTGGCTGTGTCCGGAGAGCCGTTCCGCGAGTTGTTCGAGCCGGCGACGATGAAGCCGTACTGCTCCGCGGCGGCCTGGTAGCGTTCGACGGGTACCCGTCCGCGGCCGCCCGGATCGAAGGCGAAGATCACCGGCCAGGCACGCGTCGGCGTGTAGTTCGACGGCACGTACACGGCGTAGCTCTGCGTGGGGTCGGCCGCGCACGCAACCGAGGGAACCACCTGGCCTGGCGGCAGGACTTGGGTCAGCACTGACGTCAGGAGCAGGAGGAGCCAGCGCATGGCTGCGTGGCAGTCTAGCGCAAGCAGATGGGCACTGGATCGCGGGCGATCTCTGGCACAATCGTGCGGACTCGATGATGCGACTCGTCCAGCTCCAGCAAGGTGACGTCCGCCGTGTCGGACTCGTGGCCGAGCCCTGGCTGCGCCTGCTGACGGGCACCGACTCGGTGTATGCGCTCGCCCTGGCAGCCCTCGTCCGCGATGTCTCGATCTCGACCCTGGTCGCCGAGCGGCTGTCCGAAGAACAAGTCGCCTACGATCCGATCGACGCCGGGACGTCTCCCTGGCGCTGCCTCGTGCCGATCGATCATCCGGCTGATCCGGCCCGGTGCCTCGTCTCGGGCACGGGCCTGACCCATCTCGGCAGCGCGATGCACCGTGCGGCGATGCACGGCACCGGCGACGCCGAGATGACCGACAGCATGCGCATGTTCCGGTCAGGCCTGGCGGGTGGGCGTCCGCGTCCCGGCGAGGTGGGGACCGCGCCCGAGTGGTTCTTCAAGGGCGTCGGCACCGTCCTGCGAGGACCCGGCGAGCCGCTGGTCATCCCGTCCTACGCCGAGGATGGCGGGGAAGAGGCGGAGCTCGCGGGCGTGTACATCATCGACGCGCAGGGGCAGCCTCGACGCATCGGCATGACGACCGGCAACGAGTTCTCCGATCACCGCTTCGAGAAGGCCAACTATCTGAACCTGGCGGGATCCAAGCTGCGCACCTGTGCGATCGGCCCGGAGCTGGTCGTCGATCCCGACTTCACGTCAGTCGCCGGCACCGTGACCATCGAACGGCAGGGGCGTCCCATCTGGACCCGATCGATTACCACCGGGGAAGCCGGGATGTGCCACAGCCTGGCGAATCTCGAGGACCATCACTTCAAGTTCGAGGCGCATCGACGGCCGGGCGACCTGCACGTGCACTACTTCGGGGCGCACAGCCTGAGCTTCGGGGAGGGCCTGCAACTGGAGGACGGCGACGTGATGGTCATCCAGTTCGACGGCTTCGGCCGCGCGCTCCGCAATCCCGTGCGGGTCGATCGGTCAACCCCGCGTCCGGTGACGGTTCAGCCGATTGGGTGAGCCTGAGCGTCGGACGCCGAGCAAAGACCAAGACTTGGTTCACCACGGAGATACGAAGGACACGAAGTAGGACGGCTGCTCACGCGGAGACGCGGAGTGCGCGGAGTAATCACGAGCGCCCCCGGGGCGGGGCATGGTGCCCAGTGCAGTGGACTGAGCTGGGCGCGGTGCCAAGCGGGCGTTGCCCGCTTGGCGGCCCGTGGCCGGACCGAGCGAGACCACGACCCGGACGCATGAGCAGCACGCTTCCTGGACCGCTCATGTGTCCGGGTCGTGGCCCTCTCGGCTCGCCGCGCCCAGCGCGGCTCTGCGGCTTCGCGTGAAGTCCGTGGTTTCCGAGCCCTCCGCGGTGGTCGAGCCCTTCTTCGCGCCTTCGTGGTGAAGACGCTCGAGTCCGTCAGGCGAAGGCGGCGAGCAGGATGGCGCTGACCAGCAGGACGGCGGTGGCGGTCTCGGCGGTGTTCGAAAAGGACCAGTCGAAATACTTCAGGAACGTCATGGCTTTCACTCCAGAGGCACCGTGCCTCTAAGGAGTAGACGACGGCGCGCCGACAAAGTTAGCGCCTGACGCCCCATAAGTTGTGCAAAATCGGTGACAACCGCGCCGGGCCGGGCACTGACCCCGCCCCAGCGGTGCGCCTTGCCCAACGCGCGGCTACCGGGCGTCCACGAGGGCCTGGTAGACCAGCGTCGGAAACTTCGTGCGGATGTCCGTGGCGCTCGGGAGGAGCTGGATCATCAGGACCATGACAAGCCTCGACTCAGGGTCCACGCGGTAAATCGTCCCGTACGCGCCGCCCCAGCCGAAGGCGCCGACTGCGTCCATGCCGTTGGCGCCGTAACTGTCGGTGGTCTCGAACCCCAGACCAAACCCGAGGCCGGCCGACGAGTGCAGCGTGCCGACCTGGTTGGTCGTCATGAGGCGTACGGTGCGGGTGGCGAGCAGTCGGACGCCGTCGAGCGTGCCGCCGTTGCGGATCATCTCGAGGAACCGGGCGTAGTCGCCCGCCGTGGACAACAGCCCGGCGCCGCCGGCGAAACTGCGTCGCGGTCCGTCCACGTAGTGGCCCTGTCCCCTCGGGCCGTCAGGCGCCCGGACGATTCGCCCATCGCTGCCACTCGCATAGACCGCCGCCAGCCGGTCGCGTTGCGCGGGCGGCAGAAAGAAGTGCGTGTCGGTCATGCCAAGCGGGCCGGTGATGCGCGTGCGGATGAACTCGTCGAGCGGCGTGCCCGACGCCCGCTCGACCACGCACCCGAGGACATCGGTGTTGTAGCCGTAGACCCAGGCCTCGCCCGGCTGCGCCACGAACGGCAACGTGCCGAGCCGCTCCATGGTCTCGCAGATGGGCTCGGCCTTGTCTGCCGTGTACCACCCGTACCCGGCCGCCGGCCCCAGGCTTTGGGCCTGGTACTCCGGTGCCACATCGGCGCCGGTGCCGTACGAGATCCCCGCCGTGTGTGTCAGCAGATCGCGGATGGTGATCGCGCGTCGGGCGGCGACCGTCGCGACGCCTTGTTCCGTGCGCGACGTCACCGTGGTCTTGGCGAAGGTCGGGATGAAGCGCCCGACGGGATCGGCGAGCGCGAGCTTGCCCTCTTCGACGAGCATCAAGGCGGCCACGCTCGTGAGGGCCTTTGTCTGCGACGCGATGCGGAAGATCGTGTCGGCGGTCATCCGCCGTCCCGACTCCTTGTCGCTCCAGCCGACCGCGCCCTGATACACCGGTTGCCCGTCACGCAGCACGAGCGCGACGGCGCCGGCGATGCGGTTCTCGTCCACGTATTGCTGCAGCAGCGTCTGAATTCGGGCCCGCCGATCGGCGGGCGAGGGCGACTGCGCGCGCGCCGGCAGCCAGGCTGGCACGAGCGCCAGCGCCAGCACGACGAATGTCCGTCTCAAAAGGTTCATGTGGGGCGAATGTTACCCGGAATCCCGCAATCCGGTTAGACTACGCCCCGCCGGCCCCCGTGCCCCGGAGGCTCCCCCCGATCGAGGCAGATCTGCGGCTGTTCGTCCACCAGCACGACGTGTGAAGGAGAACACATGCGCGGTCAGAAGTCCGGAATCCTCATGGTCACTACCCTCCTTGCGATGGGTGTGGCCCCCGCCGCGGCGCAGAGTACCAACACAGACGCCCGAACCGTGGCCATGGGCGGCAGCCCCGGCAGCAGCGACAACATCGCCGCAGCCATGGTGCAGCCGGCGACGCCAGACAGGGTCATCCCCATCCCCCTCGGTCTCATCCATGTCTTCAAGGGCGGGTTCGACAAGTTCAACCCGACCAGCGACAGCTTCGACCCGGTCCGGGCCCTCGAAGTGGCGAGCAGTCCGCTGCACTACACGTTTGGCCGCGAGGAGAGCAGCTCGGGCCAGATCTTCATCAACGACCTCGTCAACGGACGCCTGAATCCCAACCTGACCTCCTACGTGGGGTTCGCGATTCCCGAGACGCTGCGGGCCGAAGGGCTCGCTTCGCCGAGCTTCGGCGGGACGATCAAGTTCGCGAAGGGCGCCGACCGGTTTCACGGCATCTACATCGGCGCCGGGCCCTATCTCAGCTTCGACACCCAGCTCGATGTGGACCCGCGGCTGGCCGACATGCTGGGCAACGGCGTTCGTTACCCCAACGTCCAGATGGCGATGCGCAATCAATCCAAGGTCCAGCTCGCGATGGCCGTCACGATTGGCTATCGCGGGCGGTTGCCCATTGCCGCGCCCTCGAGCGCCGATGAGGGCCGCGATGGCGTGTATGTCGCGTTCAACTACCACGTCCTCAAGGGCTTCCGGTACCTGCAGCCGGATGCGCTGGTCCGCTTCGACACCAACGCCGCTGGCAACCTGATTCCCGCCCCGGCGACCACGCCGCTGTCCATCGCGTCGATCCAGGGACGGTCGGGCAAGGGCCGCTCCGCCGACATCGGCGTCCAGTTCGTCCGCGGCTACATCGAGGCGGGCTTCGGTGTGAACGGCATCGGCAACCGGATCGACTGGTCGGACTTCTCGCTGACGACCTACTCGCTGCCCAACCTCATTTCGGATCTCGAGTTCACGGAGATCGAAGGCATCCCCCCAGTCACGGAACTGCGCGTCGAACTCCCGGTGGTCAAGACGGGAAACGTCGCCTTCAGGGGGTTCGGCTGGGGCGCGATGGCGAGCGCGACAGACGGCTTCAACGGCAAGAGCTTCCACGGAGGGATCGAGCGGCAGCTCGGGCCCGTGTGGCTGCGGGGCGGCGGCAAGTACACGCGCGGGCACTGGGATCCGACGTACGGCATCGGCGTCGGTGACCGCGTCGCGCTCGACGTCGGCTTCTATGGCAGCCGCGCCAATCTCGAGGGCCGTCGCATGACGACCATGGCGATCTCGGTGCGGATTCGTCAGAACCAGAACTGAAGCACAGGAAGATGACCTCGGAGGTATTTCCTACGAAAAACGTCATCGTCTGAACGTCTGGTCGGCCACGATGACGTTTGTCGTAGGAAATACCTCCGAGGTCTTTCGTGGCATGATCGACGCATGTCCGGACGCCGAGAGGCCCGTTTCGACTGGAGCGATCCGCTTCACCTCGACCAGCAGTTGACGGTCGATGAGCGCATGGTGCGCGACACGGCGCGCGCCTACTGCCAGGACAAGCTGGCGCCCCGCGTCCTCGAGTCGTTCAGGCATGAACGCACCGATGCCACGATCTTTCGTGAGCTGGGCGCCCTGGACATGCTCGGCATCGTGATCCCCGAGGCTTACGGAGGCGCTGGCCTGGGCTACGTCTCCTACGGTCTCGTGGCGCGCGAGGTCGAGCGTGTCGATTCCGGCTTCCGCTCGATGATGAGCGTGCAGGGATCGCTCGTGATGTTGCCGATCAACGAGTTCGGCACCGAGGCGCAGAAGCAGAAGTTCCTGCCGAAGCTGGCCACGGGCGAGTGGATTGGCTGCTTCGGCCTGACCGAGCCCAACCACGGATCGGATCCTGGCGGCATGACGACGCGCGCGCGCAAGGTTGACGGCGGGTTCCACCTGACCGGCACCAAGGCCTGGATCACCAGCAGTCCGATTGCCGACGTCTTCGTCGTCTGGGCCAAGGACAATGACGACACGATTCGCGGGTTCATCCTCGAGAAGGGCTGGAAGGGCTTGTCGGCCCCGGCGGTGCACGGCAAGATCGGCCTGCGGACGAGCATCACCGGCGAGATCGTGATGGACGACGTGTTCTGTCCCGACGAGAACGCGTTTCCGGACGTGCGCGGCCTCAAGGGCCCATTCACGTGTCTCAACAGCGCCCGGTACGGCATTGCGTGGGGGGCGCTCGGCGCGGCCGAGGACTGCTGGCACCGCGCGCGGACCTACGTTCTCGATCGGACGCAGTTCGGCCGCCCGCTCGCCGCCAATCAGCTGATTCAGAAGAAGCTCGCCGACATGCAGACCGAGATCACGCTGGGCCTGCAGGGGTGCCTGCGCCTGGGGCGCATGAAGGACGAAGGCACGGCCGCGCCCGAGATCACGTCGCTGCTCAAGCGCAACTCCTGCGGCAAGGCGCTCGACGTGGCGCGCATGGCGCGGGACATGATGGGCGGCAACGGCATCACCGACGAGTTCGGCGTCATGCGGCACATGGTGAACCTCGAGGTGGTCAACACCTACGAGGGCACCCACGACGTGCACGCGCTGATCCTCGGCCGCGCGCAGACCGGGATCGCGGCCTTCGCGAATTGACGCGAGCGCCTGGCGATCTGTCCCAGCGTTGAGCCGGGCACCGGTTGGTATACTCGACCTGTGGGTTCGTGGATCCGGCGTCTCGCCAGCCTCTTGACCATCGCCGCGCTCGCGGGGGCGCCGACGGTCGTTTCGGTTTGCCTGGCGCTGTGCCCGTCCGGCCGGGAGGTGGTTGAGGTCCGGAGCGCCGCCTCGCCCGCATCCGTTTCGCAGCCCGTCCACGAGCACACCAACTCGCCCGGGAGCCCCCAAGGGGCCGAAGCAGCGACCGCTCGGCCGGCTCGGCACCACCACGCCACCACCGTTGCAGCCGAAGGACGTCCGGTCGTCGCGGTGCCGTCCGACGCCAGAGTGCTTGCGCCGGCACACGGCCCGCAGTCCTTCTGGGAGGGGCGGTCGTGCTGCCTGACCACGAGCGGCGCTCCCTCGCCCGCTCTCACGACCTCGCGCCTCGACCCTGACGTGCACTTCGCGGCGATCGCTGCCGCTCCCGCCGCACCGCACGCCTCGTTCTTCGCGGTGCGCCTGAGCCCTCGGACGGGTCCCTCGGTCGTACCCCTCTCTCCTGACAGAGCTCTCGACGTCCTTCGCGTCTGATTCGCCCACCCGGCGCGCTGCGCGCTGCCCCTCACGGTTGCTCGCTAGCTGAGTAACGCCGGCCCTCATCTGCCGGCGACGTTCCCGCTTCCCGCACGCGTGCCGGGGAACCGGGGGCGCTAACAAGCCGAAGGACTCGTCACGTGAACACGAACGAGCAAGTGCAGACGCCCTCGAGGCGGACTGTGTGAGGGCCTCGCGATTGGGGGAATGGCCGCCAGCGTTGGCCTCCTGCGGGGCGTCGCCTGGGCGCAGCCCACGGCGGAACGACGGCTTCGCCTGTGGCACGGAGGGCTGTGCATGATCAACAAGCTCATCGAACTGTCTCTCCGGAATCGGTTCCTGGTGGCCGTGGCCTTCGTCTGCCTCGGCGCCTGGGGATGGTGGGCGCTTGGCGCGACACCCATCGACGCCATTCCGGACTTGTCGGACAACCAGGTCATCGTCTTCACGGACTGGTCCGGTCACAGTCCGCAGGAGGTGGAGGACCAGGTCACGTACCCGTTGACGGTCTCCCTGCAGGGGTTGGCGGGTGTGCGCGTCGTCCGGTCACAGTCGGCGTTCGGGTTCTCGATGATCTACGTGATCTTCGAGGACGACGTGGACCTCTACTTTGCGCGTGGCCGGGTCCTGGAGCGGTTCAGCCTCGTCAGCCAGAACCTTCCGCAGGGCGTCGCACCGACGCTGGGGCCGGACGCGACCGGAGTGGGGCATGTCTTCTGGTACACGGTCGAGAGCCCCACACACTCGTTGCGCGACCTCCGGACGCTGCAGGACTGGTTCATCAGGTACCAGCTGAACGCCGTTCCCGGCGTCGCGGAGGTCGCTTCGGTCGGGGGATACGTCCAGCAGTATCAGATTGACATCGATCCCGATCGGCTCCGCCAGTACGGTCTGCCCCTCAGCGCCGTCGTGGCCGCCGTGCGCTCCAGCAATGTGAATGTCGGCGGCAACGTCCTCGAGTCGAACGGCGCGTGGCTGATTGTGCGCGGCGTCGGTCTCATCGCGTCCGTCGATGACGTCAGAAAGATCGTCGTCGGCGCGTCGCGCGGAGTGCCGGTGTACATCGAGCAACTCGCGGACGTCCAGATGGGCAACGCGTTTCGAGTGTCCTCCCTCGTCAAGGGCACGCAGGAAGCCGTGGGAGGCGTCGTCGTAGCCCGCACCGGCGTCAACACGAAGGCGGTCATCGACGCGGTCAGGGCGCGCATCGCCCAGATCGAGCCTGGCCTGCCCGAGGGCGTGCGAATCGTTCCGTTCTACGACCGATCCATCCTGATCGAGCAGGCCGTCGACACGCTGCGCCATGCCCTGGTTGAGGAGGTCGTGCTCGTCACGCTGGCGCACGTCATCTTCCTGATGCATTTCCGATCGATCCTGATCGTCACGATCCCGCTGCCTCTTGCGGTGCTCGCTTCGTTCCTGGGGATGTACTACGCAGGCATCTCCTCCAACATCATGAGCCTGGCCGGGATTGCCATTGCGATTGGCGTTCTGGTGGACGCGGGCATCGTTGTTACCGAGAACGCCTTCCGGTTCATGGAACTACGTGCCGTCGATCCCAGAGACCGGCGCCTGGTCTGGCAGACGGTCCTCGAATCGACGCGGCTGGTAGGCAGGCCGGTGTTCTTCTCGATGGCGATCATCCTGCTGGCGTTCATTCCGGTGTTCGCGCTCACGGGACAGGAGGGGAAGCTCTTCCATCCGCTCGCGTTCACAAAGACCTTCGCGGTGCTGGCAGCAGCGGTCATCGCGGTTACCCTCGTCCCGGTGCTCTGTAGCGTGCTCCTCGGCGGCAAGGTCCACCGGGAAGAGGACAACCCCATCATGCGGGCGCTGGGCCGGATCTATCGCCCGACGCTGAGGGCAGCGCTCGCGCACCGGACCACTACGGTGCTGACCGCGGCCGCGCTGTTCGTCGGCGCCCTGTTCCTGGCACGCGGGATCGGCAGCGAGTTCATGCCAGCGCTCAACGAAGGCGATCTGATGTTCATGCCCATCGCGGACCCGAGCATTTCGCTCGAGGAGAACCTCAGAATCGCAGCCAGGCAGAACGCGGTCCTGCAGTCGTTTCCCGAGGTCGCCTCCGCGGTGGCCAAGGTCGGCCGCGCCGATACGTCGACCGACCCGGCGCCTTTGAACATGACGGAGACCATCGTGCACCTCCGGCCGCGCGATCAGTGGCGCCCTGGGATGACCCTCGACGCCCTGCGCGCCGAGATGGGCCGGGCCGTGCAGATGCCCGGTGTCTCGAACATCTGGACGATGCCGATCATCAACCGCATCGACATGTTGACCACAGGCATCCGGTCCGAGGTGGGAGTCAAGCTGTTCGGGACCGACCTGGCGCGGCTCGAAGCGCTGGCGCGGGAAGTGGCTGACGTCATCCGGGGGGTTCGCGGCGCCGCCAACGTGTATCCCGAGCAGGTCACCAGCGGCCAATATCTGAACATCCGCGTGGACCGGCCCGCTGCCGCGAGATACGGCATCGGCGTGGGTGACGTCCTCGAGGCGATCGAGATTGCGATCGGCGAGACGATGCTGACGACGACCATTGAGGGCCGCGCGCGATTCCCGGTACGTGTGCGGTACCGATCGGGGTCGCGCGCTGACGCCGATGCCCTGGCGCAAGTCCTGGTGGCGGCGCCTGACGGGGCGCAGATTCCACTCGGACAGCTCGCGCGCATCGAGCACGCACGGGGGCCCGCGATGATCTCGTCCGAGAACGGGCTGCTGCTCGCGACCGTCCTGCTGAACGTTCAGGCTCGTGACGTGGGCGGATTCGTGGCGGCCGCCCGTGACGAGGTCGCGCGCCGCGTCACGCTGCCCGCCGGTTACTACACCACCTGGAGCGGCCGCTGGGAGAATCAGGCACGGGCGCGCGACCGGCTGCAGGTGGTGCTGCCGGTCGTCCTTCTGATCATCTTCGTGCTGCTGTACGTCACGTACGATTCGGCGGTTGAAGCGGCGCACGTGCTGCTCGCCGTTCCGTTCGCCATGACGGGTGGCATCTACCTTCTCTGGTTCCTTGGCTACAACTTTTCGATGGCGGTCTGGGTCGGGTTCATCGCCCTGTTCGGCACCGCCGTGCAGACCGGCGTGGTGATGGTCATCTACCTGGAGGAAGCCGTCCAGCGCAAGACCCGCGAACTCGGCAGCGCGCTCACTCGTGCGAGCCTCAGGGACGCCGTCATGGAAGGCGCCTTGCTCCGGCTTCGTCCAAAGTTGATGACCGTCTCCACCGTCATCGCCGGGCTGCTGCCGATCATGTGGAGTACGCGCGTCGGGGCCGAGGTGATGAAGCCCCTCGCGACGCCGGTGTTGGGCGGGATGATCTCTTCGCTCGCGCACGTGTTGATCGTCACGCCCGTGATCTTCTACTGGATCCGCGAGCGGAAGCTGGCGCCGGACGTCGACCTCCCGGCTGCGCTTCCTGAACCGACACGCGCACGGCGTGGCCGATCCGTCGCGTTGATATCGGCGGCCGTCGTACTCCTTGTCGCGGCCGTGGCCTGGTGGATCGCCCGCGGCCCTGGCACGGACTCCGGCTCGGAGCCGCGAAATCCCATAGTGCAGACCGTCACCTCTGGCGACCTGGTGATTGTGCTCCGATCCCCGACCGGAGGGCTTCACACCGGACGGAACGCGTTCTCGATCGAGTTTCAATCCTCAGCCGGCGCGCTCATTGACGTCGGCACCGTGCGGGCCACCGGGAACATGTCGATGCCGGGCATGGTGATGTCCGGCAACCTGCAGGTGACGCCCACCGGCGAACCGGGCCGATATGCCCTGACGGCTGAGTTCGGGATGTCTGGTTCGTGGCAGATGAGCATCGAATGGAGTGGTCCGGTGGGCCAGGGTTCGATCAGATTCCAGGGGGCCGTGCAATGACGATGTATTCGCGATCCGTGGGCGCCGTGCTCCTGGCCGCGCTGTGTTCGGCGTCGCTACGCGGACAGGTGGTGCAGTCTGTCGGCGCGTCGCCCCCGTACGTGGACGAGCGGACGGGCATCGGCCTGGACGACGCAATCGCCCGCGCGCTGGAACGGGAGCCTGGCCTGCGCGCCGAGCGGACCGAGATCGAGATGGCAGTGGGACAGCGCCAGCAGGCCAGCCTGAGGCCCAATCCGACGGTCATGGTCGAGAGACGACAGGAACCAGGCGGCAGTGATCGGGTCACCTCCGTCGGCCTCGAGTGGCCGCTGGATCTCTTCCGCCGCCAGGGACGGGTGCGCGTCGCAGACGGCGAGCTCACATCGACGCGGCTGGCCGTCGCCGATCGGGAGCGCCTGCTTGCCGCTGAAGTTCGTCTGCAGTACGGGTTGGCCGCCGCGGCGGCGAGGGATGTCTCCGTTGCTGTCGATCTGGCGGACACACTCGAGCGTCAGGTGACGCTCGCGCGGGCGCGTGTGACCGAGGGGGCGCTCCCACGCCTCGATCGTGATCTGCTAGAGGTCGAGGCGCGCCGCTTTCAGGCCGAGCGCGCGCTTGCTCACGGCCGCGCGGACGTCGCAATCCTCCAGCTGAAGCAACTGCTGGGGATGACCCCGGACGAACCTCTGCTGCTGCGGGACACACTCGACACCCTCGCGAGCCGAACCGGCCCCGCGGCAGCGCGCGCCGGGGAGGCGCCGCAGGGATCCAGGCCTGACGTCCTGCAGGCGCAGGCCCGCCTGGCGGTCGCCGGGAGCCGCGTGGACCAGGCACGGCGGGACGCGCGGGTGGACGTGAGCCTCGTCGCCTCGTATATGCGGATGGACACGGGTTTCCCGCAGTTCGGGGTTGGCGCCGACGGCGGCATGGAACGCGTCCGCGGCAGGTTCAACTCCGTCTCTGGCGGCGCCCTGGTATCGCTGCCGATGCTGAATCGCAACCAGGGCGAGGTCGCGCGTGCGCAGGCCGATCGCGCGGGCGCCCTGGCTCGACTGGCCGCGGCGGAACTGGCCGCTCGAACAGAGGTCGCGACGGCGCAGGCGCGCCACAGAAGGGCCCAGGAGGCGGTCGCTCTGTACCAGGGAGGAATCCGGGAGCTTGCACGCGCCAATCTCGAGGTGATTCGCCAGACGTTCGACCTCGGTCGCGCCACGGTCTTCGATGTCCTGACCGAACAGCGCCGCTATCTGGACTTCGAGCAGGCCTATGCGACGCTGCTGCGCGAAGCCTGGGCGGCGCACGCCGCCCTGAAGCGGGCGCTGGGTGAATCCAAATGACAGACCACTCTCGTATCAGCGTCCATTGGCTGGTTCTCGTCGGCGGCGTGGCGGGGCTCCTGGCCGTCGGCGCGGGCGCCGCGGTGGTGACCCTGCGGTCCCGCGAACACCGCGCGCAGCCCGTGGAGGACAGCGACCGGTCGCGACCAGCAGCGTCAGGGGCCGCGCCTTCCGGCGCGGTCACGGCAGGGCCCGGAACATCGATGCTGCTCCCGGACGTGGCGGTGCCGCTCAGCAAGGACGGCGCTGATCGAGCCGGCGTCAGAGTGGCCGCCGTGACAGCCGGGCCGGCGACAGAAAGCCTGCGCGTGCCGGCGGTGGTCGAACCGAACACCTACACGCTGATCGCGGTGACGCCGCTCGTCGGCGGCCGGCTCACGCGCGTCACGGCCGAGCTCGGGCAGCGCGTTCAGCGCGGCGAGGTCATCGCCCAGATCTTCAGCCCCGAGCTGGCCGAGTTGCAGACCCGCTATATCTCAGCGCGCGCGGATCTGGATGCGCACGAGCGAGAGCTGGCGCGCACAGAGAAGCTCGTCCAGATCGGATCGGCCAGCCGGCAGGAACTCGAGCGGATCCACGCGGACCATACGGCCCGCCGCGCGGGCCTCCAGAGCGCAGCTGCCCGCCTGCGCCTGCTTGGGCTGGCAGATGCCGCAATCGATGCGCTGGGCCCCGGCAGCACCCTGGACGCCATCACCAGCGTGCCGGCGCCCATCGCAGGTGTCGTGACGGAACGGATGGCCAACGTCGGCCAGAACGTCGATGAGGCCACGAAGCTGTTCACGATTGTCGATATGAGCCGCGTCTGGGTCGTGGCCGACGTCTTCGAGCGCGACGTCGCCCGCGTGCACGTCGGTTCGACGGCGCGCGTGACGACCTCGGCGTATCCCGGTCAGGTCCTGCAGGGACAGGTCAGCTACATCGATCCGCAGGTGCAGGCCACGTCGCGGACCGCGCGTGTCCGCATCGAGGTACCCAATGCGCGCGGCGAGCTCCGCCTCGGCATGTTCGTGGACGTGGTGATCGGCGTTAGCGGGCGAGAATCGATCGTGGTGCCGCGCGGCGCGATTCAGCAGGTCGGCGACAGGACCGTGGTCTACTTCGCCGATCCGCAGGCGCCCGGCCGTTTCATCGAGAGGGAGGTGCGGCTCGGGGCGTCAACCGGTCCGCTGGTCACGGTGATCGCCGGACTCGTTGAAGGTGATGTCGTCGTCACCGAGGGGAGTTTCTCGATCCGCGCCGAGCGCGAGCGGCTGGGGTTGAGACCAGCAGCAGGGCCCTCGCCCACCGGCGGCGCGCCGTCGGCCGAGGGTCAGTCGGCGAGCATCACCCTTGGCGAGCAGGGCTACGACCCGTCTCGCGTGACCCTGCGGGCGGGCGTGCCTGCCCGGCTGACCGTCGTCCGGACGACGGACAAGACCTGTGGAACGGAGATTGTGTTTCCGTTCCTGAATCTCAAGCGACCCCTCCCGCTCAACGAGCCCGTCGTGATCACGTTTACGCCGTCACAGGCCGGGGAGTTGGCATTCACTTGCGGGATGAACATGCTCAGGGGCACGGTTGTCGTGCAGTAGCGTGCGGAGTGGCCTCAGGCCTCGGGTGAGTCCACGCCGTGGTGAGGTCTGACTTTCAGCAGGCCGGCGCGGTCGGCCGGCAGGGCGTGCTTTCGGCAGCACTCGGGCACCTGCTCGCGCAGGATCTCCAGCCCCTGCGCGGCCTTATCGAGGAAATCGGAGGAGGACTCGACGACGAACCGCATTGGATGGCGTTCCCACACCCTGGCGATGGTCGCGTCGATGTCCGCCGCGTCGGCCGCGGACTCCGTTCGCAAGGGGTTCCTGTGGTTGTAGCCCTGCTCGGCGGCTGGCGTGCGGAGGTGAATGACGGCGTCGTAGCGGGCCAGTTCACGTTCGAAGGTGGTGCCGACCGACAAGAAGAACTCCTCGGGCGTGCCCGGCCAGTAGGCGACACCGTCGAGCGTGCCGCGATCGCAGAGCACGATGGCCGGATTGTGGTTGCTGCCGGTGATCTCGAGCTCGCGCTGGACGAAGTAGATCGCTCGCTGGGCCGAGCGCAGACAGGCATCGTCCTGTTCGCGGGGAAAGCCACCGCCAAAGACGATCCCGGCCGCCTCAGGCAGTACCTTGACGTGCGAGCAGAACGACTGCCGGATCAACTCCAGCAGCGCCGTCTTCCCGGCACCTGGCCCACCTGTGAGCACCACGCACTTCCGTTTGTGAACGTCCCTGCACTCGCACGTCGTCATCGGGAGAGTCTAGTGTGCTGGTCAGAGATTCGCAGTCGAATTCCTGGCGGGGCATCCCGCCTCGCGGCGTTGCTCGTCGTTCGAATAGCCCCACTATTCTCACGCCTCGCGCCTGGCGATCCGGGCGCCGCGCCCGGAATTCCTCCGCGAATCTCTGACTCAGCACGCTAGATCGACAGCAGGAATCTCAGCAGCGCCTGGACGTCCGCGTCGCTCAGGCGATCGAAGCCCTGGCGCGAGAGCGACGCCTCGCCACGGTGCCGGCGGACGGCGTCCAGGATCGTCGCGGCGGAGCCGTCGTGGAGCAGCGGCCGGCGCAGTCGCAGGCCCCAGAGCGCCGGCGTGCGCATCTCTTCCGGCGCCGCCTCGCCCTGCCGGATGCCGTCGCCCGTGCCGATGTCGTGGAGCAGCAGATCCGAGTAGAGCGGCACCCTCCGGCGATCGAACAGCGGATTGGCGTCGGGACCGGTGGTCAACTCCGGCACATGGCAGGCGGCGCAGCCGAGCGCGCCGAAGACGCGCTCGCCGGCGTTGACCTCGTCGTCCACGCCAGTGCGTCCAATGGGCGCGAGCAGGCGCATGAAGCTGGCGAAGTTGTCGATACCCCGACGCCGCGTCCGCGGGTCCGCGATGTCCTCGGGATCCGGGATCGGGTCGCAGCGTCTCATCCTGGCCGCATCGACACCCATTGCGAGTTCCGTAGGAAACAGGTCGTTGGTGATGCCCATCTCGTTGCGGTACGCATCCGCGCCGAACGCGAGGAGCGTGGCGTGCTGGCCCTTCCAGCCGAACCGGCCGACGCGGCGCTCACCCGTACCCCGGTCGGTGACCATGGCGGCACGACCTGAGACGCCGTCGCGGCCCCGCGCCTGGAAATCGGCCAGCGCCAGCAACGTCTCGTCCTCGATAGCCTCGATCAGCCCGGCGCCGAAGAGCGGCACTGGCACGCGCCGCGCGATGACCGTGGCATCGGCCGGGATCAGGGGCTGGCAGCCGTGCGTGGGAATCGAGAAGAGGTGGAAGAGCGTCTCACCAGACGGGTCGAGGGCCTGAAACTCGCCCTCGGCGTTCCGCTTCCCCGCGCGCACTTCGGCGACCGGGCTCACACCGCCCACCACTGGGCTGTTGTGGCAACTGGCGCAGCTCGTGCCGTTGAAGGCGGGGCCGAGACCCTCTTCGGCCGTCTCGACCTCCAGGAAGTCGTCGAGACCCAGTCGAAACTCCTCGAACTCGGCGGCCGTGATTCCCGCCAGCGGATCGCCCGGCTGCACGACACGCTGTGCGGTCATGGTGAGCGCGGACGTGGTCCAGAGGCAGGCGACGACCACGATCGCCGCGCGTGCCGATCGCGGCGATGGCGTCAGTAGGGGCGACCTCATCGCGCGCCTTCGCTCGAGGCGGCGACGACGACCACGCCCCGCATGAACGCATGTCCCGCGCCGCACACGTGCGAGCACTCGAAGGTGTAGCGTCCCGCCTTCTCAGGAGTGAACGTCACCGTCACGCTGCCTCGGCTTCGTTTGGGAATAGCGACGTTGATCGTCGTCCCCAGGATCCGGAAGCCGTGGTCGGTGTCATCGCTGGTGAGCTTGATGGTCAGGGGGTTGCCGACGGTGGCCTTGATCTCGCTCGGCGTGAACTGGAAGCGCTCGGCCTGAATCTCGACCGCGGACGCGTCCCGGGGTGCAGGGGCCGGGCCGGGAGCCGAGTGGCCTGCCCCGGAGGCGCCAATGACGACGAAGGCGACGAGGATGAGCATGCGCATCAGAACCACCATCCGAGACCGACGTTGAAGGAGCTGGGTGCCTGGATCACCGTGCTCTGGTTTCGCATGAACACGTAGTCCACCTTGATCGCGATATCGGGTTCGGGCCAGTACGTGCCGCCCACCGTCCACGAGTCGCGGTCGAACTCCTTGAGCGGCCGGTAGCCCGCCGGCATCCGGTACTGCGTATCGGCGTTCTCGTAGCGGAGGAAGGCGCCCACCTCGCCCCAGGCACGCCCGGCGATGATGCGATAGCCCGCCTCGACGTAGCTGCCACGCAGCGTGCGCGCGACATTCGGGTTGACGCCGCTCTGGCGCGTGATGGCGTCGTTCAGGTCCGCGGCGCCGAGGATGCCGACGTTGGCGAACTGGCCGCGGGCTTCGAATCGGTCGCGGGTGTACCGCACGTCGGCCTCGACGACGCGCACCGGCACGTCGAATCGGGGCCGGAACTCGAAGCCGGACGAGCCGGTCCAGAAGCTCGCGCCCGCCGTCAGCCCGCGGACGCCGACGTATTCGACGCGCCCCGTCGTCGCGGCGCGCCCGACGTTGGTCTGGCTGCCTTTCTGGCGGCCGTTGCGCAGGCCCTGGTCGGCGTCGAATTCGGCAGCGTTGAGCGGAGCGGTGACGAAGAGGCGGTACCGCCAGCCGCGCCCCAGCTCGCCGTGGATGCCCGCGCCGGCTTCGAACCACGTGCTGGGAATGATGACCGTATCGACCATCGGGCGTTCGACGCCGTAGTAGACCGGCGGTTCGTGCCGCTCGTTGAGGATGCCGACAGGCATCAGCATCATCCCGGCGCGGACGTTGAACCGCCGCGACAGCAGGAAGTCCACATAGGCCTGTTCGAGTTCCAGCTCGCCGGCCTTCTCGAGCCCCTCGACGAACGCATGTTCGAGCTCGAGTTCGCCGACGAACCGGATGCGCTCTGAGAATTGATGGGTGACGAGGAGCACGAACCGGTGGAAATCGAGCCGGCCATCCTCGCCGACGACCTTGTTGTAATGGAAGTCCATGTAGCCCGAGAGGCCCGTGGCTGGGGCCGCCGGCGGGGGAGGCGGGGGCGCAGGGGTCTGGGCCAGGGACGGCGAGGCTGCGGACAGGGCCAGGATCAGCGTCCAGGCACCGGCCCGCCTTGCAGGCCTGTGTCGATGCGTGCCGTGGAGATTTTGACTAATCAAAGCATGAGCATTGAATAGCCAAAACGAGACAAAGTCAAGCGCCGCGCGGCGACGACCCCGCAATCCGCGTGGCGGTCGGCTCTGGCCACGTATGGCGCCACGGAGTTCTGGCCCATGTCCGGCTGATATTGTCTCCGCATGCGCGCACGCACAGGCTCGACCTTGATCGCGGTGATGGCCCTCGGCCTGTCCCTGGCAGTGGCCCAGCAGAAGAACTTCCAGCCGGAGGAGTATCTGCCGGGCAAGGACGTCGTGTGGGTCCCGTCGCCGCCGGCGATGGTCGAGAAGATGCTCGATCTGGCCAAGGTCACGCCGCAGGACCTCGTCATGGATCTGGGGTCCGGTGATGGCCGCAACATCATCGCGGCCGCCAGGCGCGGTGCACGGGCCCTGGGCGTCGAATACAACCCGGACCTGGTCGAACTCTCGCGAACCCGGGCCCGCGACGCCGGTGTGGAAGGACGCGCCACGTTTGCCCAGGGCGACATGTACGAGGCGGACATCTCGAAGGCCACGGTCCTGGCCCTGTTCCTGCTGCCGAGCAACCTGGACAAGCTGAAGGACAAGTTTCTCGCGCTCAGGCCCGGCACGCGCATCGTCCTCAACACGTTCGCCGTGTCGGGTTGGACGGCTGACGCGACAGACCGTGTGACCGATTGCGAGCAGTGGTGCGAGGTCATGCTCTATATCGTCCCGGCGCGCGTGGACGGACGCTGGACGATGGGCAACGCGACGCTGACGCTGACGCAGGAGTTTCAGATGATCGGCGGCACCGTCGGACAGGGCGGAGGCGCGACCACGCCGGTCACCGGCGGCCGGCTGCGCGGCGACCGAGATCACCTTCACCGCGGGAGAGCGCACCTACACCGGGCGGGTGGTCGGCGATCGCCTCGAGGGCGCCGGCTGGTCGGCGACGCGCGTAGACGGCAGGTAGCCCGTCCCCCGTCCCCCGTAGCCTGTCGGCCGTCTCCCGTCTCCCGTCGTTGACTTGACGAACGGTCTGGGGAGGTCTAACGTCGAATCGAACGCCTAAGACATCGCAAGGTGTCGCGGGGGACCCAACGGCGCGATGAGCGCGCCACGGGGCAAACCCGCCGGATCCGGTGACCGTGAGGTCGGCGGCGAAGGTGGGCGGGGAACTCCAACCCCGAGCCCGTCAGCTAACCTCGTCGGCGGTTTGGGGGCTCACCGTGTGGTTTCCTCGCAGGGCAAGATCCGGCGACTCGCCGGAGGTGTCGTTGTCCGTACTGCGTCCCGTTCACCGCGGGCTCGCAGCGTTGTTCGTGCTCCTGGGGGCCGGCGTGTTCGTCTGGCTCGTCGGATCCAGGAATCCCTCCACGCCGGCCGGTTACGTCGGCTATCTGACCAAGGACGCCGTCTTCGGCAAGGCGCGCTTCCACGGCGTCCAGCGCGGACCCACGTCCGCCGGGCGTACCTGGCTGCTGCGCGTCACCAATATCAGCATCACGCCGTATACCTACACCGAGACGTTCGCGGGCGACGATGCCGTGCTCAGTCGCGACAACCTGAAGATCGTATTCGGGGTGCACACGGTCTGGCGCATCGACGACAGCCGGGTGCCGCAGTTTCTCGACCGGTTCAGCACGACGATCAGCGCCGATACCGTGCAGCGCGACCCCGACGCCATCGTCAAAGTGGCCTACGGCAACTTCGTCCGCGAGCCACTGCGGATGTTTGCGCGCGACGAGGTCCAGCGCCGCAACGGCCTTGACGTCAAGGAAGCGCTGGTGCCGATCGGCGAGGCGGTACTGAACAGAATCCGTGCCTATGCCGAGGGGAGTCCCTTCATCATCAGCAGTGTCGTGGTCGGCAACGTGCAGTATCCGGCGGAGGTCGCCGACGCGGTGTCGCGCAAGCTGGCGGCCACCCAGGAGCTGCAGCGTAAGGACACGGAGATCGAGATCGAGCGCAAGGAGCGGACCAAGCGCGAAGTCCAAGCCCAGGGGATCGCGAACGCCATGCAGATCATTCGCGGCCAGCTCAGTGCGATGTACATCCAGCACGAAGCCATCGAGGCCCAGAAGCTGATGGTGGGTTCCCCCAATCACACCGTCGTCTACATTCCGGTCGGGCCCATGGGCGTGCCCATCACCGGGACGTTCCCGACGACGGCGCCGCAGGCGCCGGCCAGCCCGGTCAAGACGCCGGACTGAGGGGCGAGGCGGGCGGCGACGCGCATGGCCGGTGGCGACGACCTCGCCACCGGCATGCCCGCCTCCGGAGTCGAGCCGACCCTCGTGCCAAGATAGGCGCTGTGCCGAGCGCCCCTCGCAAAGCGCCGCCGCTCTCCATGCTCCGGTCCTACACGTGGGCGGATGTGTTGACGCTGGCGAACGCCAGTTGCGGCACCATCACGATCTTCGCGTGCCTCAGCTATCTGGCGGGCGATCAGACACGGTGGCTGTGGACGGCGTTCGTCCTGCCGGTGTTTGCACTGGTCTTCGACGTGCTCGACGGGTACGTCGCGCGGCTCGCGTCCAGGCGGCAGTCCGTCTTCGGCGGCGACCTCGATTCGCTGGCCGACGTCGTGTCGTTCGGCGTGGCGCCGGCCGTCCTCGCCTACACCCTCGGGCTGCGCGGGTTCTGGGACGTGACCATCCTGACCTTCTTCGTCTGCTGCGGCATCAGCCGCCTGGCGCGGTTCAACGTGACGTCAACAACCCTCACCGATGCGGCCACGGGCAAGGTGCGCTACTTCGAAGGCACGCCCATCCCCACGAGCCTGATCCTCGTGCTGCTGATGGCCGTCCTGTTCGGGATGGACGACGGCGGTGAGATGCTCGGCACGCACGTCAAGCTCGTCGGGCGCGACGTCCATCCCTTCTCCCTGCTGTTCCTCGCCAGCGGCAGTCTGATGATCAGCACGATCAGGGTGCCGAAGCCGTAGTTGTCAGCCCAACGACCCGAGGCGGGGGATGGCGCCAGCGCCGTGTGGCGTTCTACGCAGGCTAGGCAGGTGACGGACCAGGTCGGCGTCCGAGGGGAGAACGACAGACGAGGCGGGCGACGGGCCCCCGACCTCGTCTGGGCATGGCGCTACTGACGTCTCACACGGTCACGCTGGGCCGTGCGCGCCACTGCTCGCGGGTCTGTCCCCAGATGTCGATTGCCGCGTCCTGGTACGGCGGCGGGAGTCGTCCGGGGCCGCGGTTGACGGAGCCGAGTCGACGCGCCACCTGCTGCGAAGCGAGGTTGCCCGGCGCGATCGAATGAATCACCTCTGCCCAGTCGAGGTGGTCGAAGGCCCAGGTCGTCGCGGCTTCCGCGGCCTCGGTGGCGTAGCCACGGCCCCAGTGTTCACGCAGGATGGCCCAGCCGATCTCGGGCCCAGGCCAGCCCTCCGGCATCCAGGGACCCACGCGTCCGACCCAGCAGCCGCTGGCCTTTTCGAAGACAGAGAACATGGCGAAGCCCTGCGAATGCCACGCTCCGATCATGGTCATGATCGCGCGCCAGGTCATCGCGCGTGGCATGACGCCCCCGATGAACCGCGCCGCCTCGGGATCGGTCATCAGCGCGGTCCAGGGATCGAGGTCGTCGACATGGGGCACGCGCAGGACGAGCCGGGACGTCTCGAGGCGCAGGTCGTGGAGAAGGCGAGGCGAGGCGCTCATTACTTTGTCCGGGATGCCGCGATGCATCATGACGCGCCCGGTTGGCCTCTCAGGACGCCGTCCGCAGGGTAACCACGCGCACCGACGGATAGCGCCCGTGTAGGGACCGGTCGATGGTGACCAGATCGGCGTCGGCCGCCTGTGCGAAGGCCGCCAGGTAGTCGTCGGTCCAGAGCAGGTGACTGGTGTCGTCGCGTTTCGAGAAGGCGATCCAGAGCGGCGCGAGGCCTGGCGGCTCAGGCAGGAACCGAACGCGGGGGTCGGCCTGCACCTGGATCAGGAGGTCCCACGCCTGTCGTCGTGTCCGCACATCGGCACCGGTGACCGCTGGGTTGGTAATCAGTCGCAGGAACGACATCTCGGTGACACGGCAGAACCCGACATCGTCGTCTTCGGCATCCAGATAGCGCCTGGCCACCGCATGGTGCGCATGTCGGCCCCACGCCGCGGCGAGCCACACGTTGACGTCGAGCAGCTTCACGGCCGGATCTTCCGGCGGCGCGAGCGGTTGGATGCCTGTCGTGGCGGAACCTGTGCAGCGTCGGCATCCGCGAGCGCGCGCTCGAGGTCGGCATTCGAGGGACTGACGCGAGGCCCGGTGCTGGCCCCGAAGAGGGGAAGCACCACGCGAGGGCGGTCGGCCGAGGCGACCCGGACCACACCCAGCTCCGCGGCGACGGCGCGGGTCAGCAGCGTCTTGAGCGATTCGCCCCGCTCAGCCGACCGGGCCTTGGCGGCGCGCATCAGCGCGGGCGCAAACTCGACTGTTGTGCGCATAAAAGCATCTAAGCACACGCACGGGCGCCTCGTCAACGCCCCGGCGCCGTGATCACGATTGCGGGTTGCCCGTGTGGCCGCCGTGCGCTCCGCGTTCCCGCGTGAGGCCGTTCAATGAGAAGATTCGCAGACACCATGAGGCAGACACGATGCATCTGACGAAACACCAGACGCCGGCCGGCCCGCGCTGGGCGGCCGACGGTCACTGGCTTCCGACCGACCTGCTCCTCGGAGATATCCTGCAGCACCCCCGTGCCGAGATCGCCGCGTTCATCCGCGCGAGGGTCAGCACGAACGCGGCCGCCGGCCCCTTGCTGGCCCCGCTCGATGCCGACCAGGAAGTCTGGGCCAGCGGCGTCACCTATCTGCGGAGCCGTGAAGCGCGAGAGGCCGAATCCTCCGTGAAGGACGTCTACGCGCGGGTGTACGAGGCCCCACGGCCAGAGCTGTTCTTCAAGGCCCCCGGCTGGCGCGTGGTCGGCCCGCAGGCCCCGATTCGCGTGCGCGACGACAGCGCGCTGGAACGTGCCGGAGCCCGAGCTGACGCTGGTGATCAACGCGGCGGGCGAGATCGTGGGTCATACGGTCGGCAACGATGTCTCCTCGCGCGACATCGAAGGCGAGAACCCGCTGTATCTGCCTCAGGCCAAGGTCTACGACGGCTCGTGTGCACTGGGACCGGGGATCACGCTCGAGGATCCCGACCGGATGCGCGACATGGCGATCCGCGTCACGATCACCCGCGACGGCTCGGTGGCCTTCGATGGCGCGATCCGGACCTCGCAGATCAAGCGGTCGCTCGAGGAGCTGGTGGGCTACCTCTATCGCGAACTGGCGTTTCCCCACGGAGCGTTCCTGATGACCGGCACCGGTGTCGTACCCCCGCATGAGTTCTCCATGACCCACGGTGACGTGGTGCGGATCACCATCGGCGACCTCACGCTCGAGAACCCGGTCGGCGGGAGGGCGTCATGAGCGTGGCGCCCGTGCTGATCAACGGCGAGTGGCGTGAGGCGCGTCAGCCCTCCGGGACGTTCACCGCGTTCAACCCGGCCACGACACAGCCGTTACCCGACCAGTTCCCGATCTCGTCCCTCGCCGATGTCACGGCCGCATGCGAGGCGGGGCACCACGCCGCCGTCGCGCTCCGCGCCATGCCGGACGCGCCAGACCGAATCGCGCGGTTTCTGGACGAGTACGCGGCGGGTCTCGAGGGGGCCGCGGACGCCCTGGTGGACATGGCCCACCGAGAGACCGCGTACCCCGTCACGCCGCGCCTGCGTGACGTGGAGTTGCCTCGCACCACCAACCAGCTCCGGCAGGGCGCGGCGGCCGCCCGCGGCCGATCATGGTCCCGGGCGACGATCGACACCAAGCTCAACATCCGGTCGATGCACGCGCCCCTCGGCGGCATGGTCGTCGTCTTCGGCCCGAACAACTTCCCATTCGCCTTCAACTCGATCGCCGGTGGTGACTTCGTGGCCGCGGTGGCGGCGGGCAACCCAGTGCTCGGCAAGGCCAACACGAGCCATCCCGGTACCAGCCGGCTGATGGCGCAGGCCGCCCTCGAGGCGGCACGGGCCAACGGCCTGCCTCCCGGCATGGTGCAGCTGATCTACCGCACACCGGCGGCCGTGGGGTTCACGCTTGTGTCCCATCCGCAGGTCGCGGCGACAGGATTCACGGGCAGCAAGAACGCCGGGCTGCAGCTCAAGGCGGCCGCCGACCAGGCCGGCAAGCCCATCTACCTCGAGATGTCGAGCGTGAACCCCGTGTTCATCCTGCCAGGCCTCCTGCAGTCGGCCGAGCGGCGTGCCGCGATGGCCAAGGAACTGGCCGATTCCTGCGCGCTCGGCGCCGGACAGTTCTGTACGCGTCCCGGCGTGAGCGTCGTGCGGGCCGACGACGATGGGGAGGCGTTCGTGCACGCCCTGGCGACGCGATTCGAGGCTGGCGCGACGGGCACCCTGCTCGGCGCCTCCGGGGTGACCAGCATCGCGAACGCCCTCGAGGTGCTCCGTGGTCACGGCGCGTCCATCGTCACCGGCGGAACGCCCGTCGACAACGGCCGATTCAGCTTCGCCAATACGTTGCTGCGCGTGACCGGCGACGCGTTCCTCGCCCACACGGAGGGACTGCAGACCGAGGCCTTCGGCACGGTCAACATGGTGGTCCTCGCGCGCGACGTCCAGCAGATGGTGGACATCGCTGCCGCGCTCGACGGCAACCTCACGGGCGCGATCTACAGCGACCCCGAAGGCGAGGATGACGAGGCCTACGCGCGATTGGCGCCGGTGCTCCGGCAGCGCGTCGGCCGGCTGCTCAACGACAAGATGCCGACCGGCGTCGCGGTCTCGCCGGCCATGAATCATGGCGGGCCCTACCCGGCGACCGGCCACCCCGGCTTCACGGCGGTCGGCCTGCCCGCGTCGATGCTGCGGTTCTCGGCGCTCCAGTGCTACGACAACGTCCGCGCACCTCGGCTGCCGCCGGAGCTGGCGGACCGCAATCCCACGGGCACGATGTGGCGACTCGTCGATGGCGAGTGGTCGCAACGGAACGTGTGACGGGTCTGCCGTGACGCGACCGCTGGCGGACATCCTGGGATCGGGCGACCTGTTCGCGTCCACGCGCGCCAGCGCGAGCGGGCCGGCCGGTCGCCTGCCGATCACGCGCGAGATGCTCCTGCGTGAGCCGAGCGGCAACCTGTTCGGGATGACCCAGGACGCCGGCATGGGCTGGAATCCGGCCGAGGTCGGGCGCGACGCAGTTCCTGATCCTCAGCACGCAGGGCGGGTTGCGCGACGCGGACGGCACGCCCGGTCGCGCTCGGGTACCACACGGGCCACTGGGAGATTGGGCTGCTCGTGCGGGCGGCCGCCGAGGCGCTGCGCGCCGAGGGCGTCGTGCCCTTTGCGGCCTACTGCAGCGATCCGTGTGACGGTCGCACGCAGGGCACGACAGGGATGTTCGACAGCCTGCCGTACCGGAACGACGCCGCCATCACGATGCGGCGGCTCGTGCGGTCATTGCCACGCTGTTCGGGGGTGGCCGGCATCGCGACGTGCGACAAGGGACTGCCGGCGACGTTGCTGGCGCTGGCCGGGTGCAAGGATCTGCCGGGCATCATCGTGCCTGGCGGCGTGACGCTGCCGGCTGCTGGAGCGGAAGACGCGGGGAAGGTGCAGTCGATCGGCGCGCGGTTCGCGCACGGGCTGATCACGCTCGAGGACGCGGCGGAGGCCGGCTGCCGGGCGTGTGGCACGCCGGGCGGCGGCTGCCAGTTCCTCGGCACGGCGGCCACATCGCAGGTCGTCGCGGAAGCTTTCGGCCTGACGCTGCCGCACAGCGCGCTCGCGCCGTCGGGTGAACCGGTGTGGCTCGACATGGCACGGAGGTCCGCGCTCGCGCTGCTCCGGCTGGCCGAGCGCCGGATCCTGCTGTCGCACATTCTCACGCAGGCCTCGCTCGAGAACGCGATGCTCGTGCATGCCGCGTGCGGCGGCTCGACGAATCTGTTGTTGCACATTCCCGCGATTGCGCACGCCGCTGGACTCCCTCGCCCGACGGTCGCCGACTGGACGCGCGTCAATCGCGCCACGCCGCGCCTGGTCGATGCCTTGCCGAACGGCCCTCGCAACCACCCCACCGTGCAGGTCTTCCTCGCGGGTGGGGCGCCGGAGGTGATGCGGCATCTGCGCGGGATGGGCCTGCTGAACGAAGAGGCGCTGACGGTCACCGGCGAGCCGCTCTCCGCGGTGCTCGATTGGTGGGAGTCGAGCGAGCGACGGCGCGCGTCGCGCGACCGGCTGCGCGCCTCGTCGGGCGTCGATCCGGACGACGTGATCATGAGTCCGGACGCGGCGCGACGAGCGGGGCTGTCGAGCACCGTGGTGTTTCCGGTCGGCAACATCGCGCCGGAGGGGTCGGTGGTCAAGGCGACGTCGATCGACCCGGCGGTGGTCGGCGATGACCAGGTCTATCGCCACCGCGGCCCGGCGCGCGTGTTCGTGTCGGAATCCGATGCGATCGCCGCCATCAAGGGCCTGACCGATCCGCCTGTCAGACCCAACGACGTCGTGGTGCTGATCGGCGCCGGGCCGATGGGCACGGGCATGGAAGAGACCTATCAGCTCACCTCGGCGCTGAAGTACATCCCGTGGGGGAAGACCGTCGCGATTGTGACGGACGCGCGGTTCTCGGGGGTGTCCACCGGGGCGTGCATCGGCCACGTCGGTCCGGAAGCGCTGGCCGGCGGGCCGATTGGCCGGCTCATCGATGGCGACGTGCTCGAGATCGAGGTGAATCGGGAGACACTCGACGGGCGGTTGAACTTCGTCGGCCTCGCGGACCAGGACCTGGGCGCGGACGAGGCCGGCCGGCTGCTGGCTTCACGCCCCATGCACCCGCGTCTGGCGCCGCATGCGAAGCTGCCCGCGGATACGCGCCTCTGGGCCGCGCTGCAACAGGTGGGCGGCGGCACCTGGGGGGGCTGTGTCTACGACGTGGACGCGATCATCGCCGCCCTCGCGCGCGGGCGTGAGGCGGGACCGCGAGTGCGTCTTCCTGAGACCTGAGCCACCCAGGGTGTGACCCGTCAGGGTCACGCGGGGGCGATCCGGGTCGATCGCGGCGTCCTTGCGCTGGCGACATCCTTGCAACACCGACTCGCGCGGAATGAACCGCGAAGCGAGGCCACCGATGACGCGCGTCAAGACCAGGGACAACGTCGAGCTGTACGTGAAGCAGTGGGGCGTCGGGCGCCCCATCGTGCTGCTGCACGGCTGGCCCCTTTCCTCCGACACCTTCGATGATCTGGGCGTGGCGCTCGCCGACGCCGGCTTCCGCGCCATCGCCTACGACCGGCGCGGCTTCGGTCGATCCGACCAGCCCTGGTCCGGCTACGACTACGACACCCTGGCCGATGACCTCGCCGCAGTGATTGAGCAGACGGGCGCGCGGGACGCGACGCTCGTGGGGTTCTCGATGGGCGGCGGCGAAGTCGCGCGCTACCTCACGCGGTACCCGGACAACGACGTCACCAGTGCGGTGCTGATTGCCTCGGTCGTGCCCTTCATGTTGAAGACGGACGACAACCCCGCCGGCGTGCCACAGGACGTGTTCGACCAGATGGCCGAGGCGATGCTCGACGATCGCGCGAAGTTCTGGACGACGTTCTTCGCCAACTTCTACGGCGTGGGCCTGGTCAGTCATCCGGTGAGCGACGAAGTGGTCGCCTGGTCACGGCACGTGGCGATGCAGGCCGGTCTGAACGCCACGCTGGCGTGCGCTGAGGCCTTTGCTTCGACGGACTTTCGAGCCGACCTCGCGTCGTTCCGGATTCCCACGCTCATCATCCACGGCACGGCCGACAAGATCGTGCCGATCGATGCCTCGGGCCGACAGGCCGCCGCAGCGATTCCTCGCAGCACGTTGGTCGAGTACGACGGCGCGCCACACGGGCTGCTGGCGTCCCACAAGATCGCCGTGCGCGACGACGTCCTGCGATTCCTCGGCGTCGATTCGATTGAGATCACGGACGAGGCGGCGGGCGAAGCCGTGCTGCCACCGCTCGGCACGACGATCTTCTGAAGTCGTCTTACTTCTTCAGGTGACGGCTCGCGAACGTGTAGAACGTCTCCCAGGCCGGGCCGGACGTGTGGCCGCCCGGGTGCTGGTGGAAGCCGATGTCGCCCGTGATGACCTTGGTATCGATCGCTGGGAAGTCCTTCAGGCCCAGGCCCTTCTTGCCGAGGAGTTCGTAGACGGGCGCAGCGGCCACGGCAGCCATGAACGTGCCTCGTGGATCGATCCAGGCGTCGAAGGCCTGCACGACGACGGTTTGACCCTGGTCGTTCACGCGCGTGGCGATCGTGCCGTCCGGGTTCTTCTGCGGGTCGTTGCCGCCGCTGAAGAACACCGGCCGAGGTGCCATGAGGGCGACGAGCTCGTGGGAATCCACCGGCATCGTGTCCCACTTGCCGGCGTACTTGATGTAGTTGCCCGCCATCCAGTAGTAGAAGCCGTTGGCGACGTTGTCCACGGTTTCCCCGTACTTCCGTCGATGCAGCTTGGCGCCGCCCTGGCCTGAGGAGCTGACGTAGGCGACAGCGAAGCGCGTGTCGAGCACCGAGGCGAGCAGCGTCGCCTTGCCCCAGCGCGAGTGTCCGTACATCCCGATGCGCCTGGCATCGACCGCCTTGTCGGTCTCGAAGTAGTCGAGCACGCGGCTCGCACCCCACGCCCAGGCCGCGAGGACGCCCCAGTCATCGATCTTGCGCGGCTGGCCCTTGTTGACGAGGCCGATGATGCCGCACGTCAGGCCCTGGCCGTTGTCGGCCTGCACCGACCCCGTCTGCACGGTGGCATACCCCCAGCCGAGGGCGAGGGCCTGCTGCTGGTTGGTCGGCCCCTGCGGACCGGCCGGTCCACGTCCCGCACCGGGTGCCGCCGCGCCGCCGGGCAGTTGGCCTGGCGCAGGCGGGGCGCCGGCCTGCCGGCCTGCGCCCGCCGCGGCGGGCGGGGCCGCGGGAGGCGGCGCATTGGTCGGCACGCACGCCGTAGTAGGGGCGGGGCGTGGTGTCGTCGGCTCGCGGCAGCGACGGCGGGGCCTCCTGCGAAGCCGCGGCCGCCAAACCGCCTCCAGCGCCAAAGGACAGGATCACAGGCACGGGACCCGTGGCGTTGGCGGGTGTGCTCACCGACGCGAGGATGTTGACCGTGAGCGCGGGATAGGCCGAGTTGTCCACACGTCCGACGAGTTGCTTGGTGATGACGGGCACGTCGCCGTTCATCTCGCGCGTCGTGCTCAGCACCTCCCAGGTGACCTTCGGCGTGGTCTTCGGCGTGCGGCCGTAGATCTCCCGTTCGAAGATCTCGAGCAGCTCGGGGCGCCGCTGCTTGGTCCACACCGCGGCCGAGGTCACACGCTGGCCGTTGTTCAAACGCAGCGGATCGGGCAGCGTCGGATAGGGGTTGGCCGTCGCCTCGTCGTAGGTCACGACGGCAGTGCCGGACGCGCCGGCGGGCGGCGGTCCCGTGATCCCGAGG
This sequence comes from uncultured Acidobacteriota bacterium, assembly GCA_963738485.1. GTDB lineage: Bacteria > Acidobacteriota > Vicinamibacteria > Vicinamibacterales > SCN-69-37 > CAVTWK01. The sequence continues at coordinate 737,034 of CAVTWK010000001.1, read as the reverse complement.
AGTGCGCGGGTCCGCTGGAAGTCTTCATCGCGTGTCAGCTGCACATGAGCCGGCTGATCAGGGCGGGGCGCCTGCGGCGCCATCGACGGCACGACGGTCGTGCCCAGGGCGACCATTCCCACAACGACGATCGCGCGACGTGTGCTCATGTGCGTGCCAGCCATGCGGGGATCTCCTGATGTGCGGCATTCACGACGCGGAGATGCCGACCGGTCCCTGATGGAACCGCTTCCATGTGACGGAGCTGGGATTGTAGCGCCGATGGCCGGCTGCGCCAAGCGCGCGTTCACCGCGTGGCTCACTGCGGAGTGACGGAGACGTTCACCGCGGAGAAACGGAGGCCGTTTGGCACGTTCACCGCCGAGGGACTGAGGGCACACTCGGGTGGGACTCACCGCGCAGCGGAGGGTCACCCGGGTGGGAAATCACCACGGAGGATCGAGAATCACTCGGATGGGATTCACCCCGGAGGAACGGAGCACGCAAGCAGACTGGGGGGCACCATACGAACTCCGGCGGGCCAGAAGAAGCGGTTCATCTCAAACGTGCCGGAGGCCTGGCTTCAACCGCGGAGAGAAGCGGAGGGCGGCCTTCCCGCTGATCGAGCCAGAATCGAAGGAAGGAAGCTGCGTTTGCCGTACCGAACGAGTGGACGGCGGGAGCAGGGCGTTTCACGGGGAGGTCACGATCCGAACGCGTTCGAATGACCTGGGCACGCAACCGATGGAAGCGGAGGCGATGATGGCGTCTGCCCCTCTGCTCCTGACCTTGCAAAGTGCGGACGTGGTCATCAGCAAGGCGGCCACGAAATGAGAGCGCGTCCGCCGTCGTGACGTTCGGTCGCGGCCTCTCCGTCGCTCCGCGGTGGATCCAAACCTCTGGCACGCGTGAGAGTGTTCTGTGGTGCCCCCAGGTCTGTTTGCGTGCTCTGTTCCCTTCCCCGTCAACCCGATCGGTGGTTGCGGCGGGTCTTCCGCTCTGACGTTCGGTTGTGGTGCCCCTGTCGCTCTGCGGTGAATCGCATCCGTGTGATTCTCCGCTCCTCCGTGGTGAATCCCACCTGATTGACTCTCCGCTCCCCCGCGGTGAATTCCCGGGTGAACTCTCCGCGGTGAACCCGATTGGGGCGCCTGCCGAGGTTGCGCCGTCTTGACCCTCGGTGGGATGCTCCTCCGTGGTGAATCGCATCCGTGTGATTCTCCGCTCCTCCGTGGTGAATCCCACCTGATTGACTCTCCGCTCCCCCGCGGTGAATTCCCGGGTGAACTCTCCGCGGTGAACCCGATTGGGGCGCCTGCCGAGGTTGCGCCGTCTTGACCCTCGGTGGGATGCTCCTCCGTGGTGAATCCCATCCGGGTGATTCTCCGCTCCTCCGCGGTGAATCCCATCCGAGTGATTCTCCGCTCCTCCGTGGTGAACCCGATCGGTCGCCGTATCTCTGCTCCTCGGCGGTGAGCTACGATGCATCGAGGAGTCTGTCGTCCCATGCGAATCGTCCGTGCGTCCGTTCTTGCGATCTCCTTCTGTGTGCCGTCCATCGTCCTGGCGCAGAGCGCGCCGCCGCCTCCGCCGAAACATGAGCAGACGTTCGAGGCGGCCTACGTCGGCGTGACCGGCAACGCCACGAGCAACACCTTCGGGCTCGGCGCCGACATCATCGCCCGGCCGGGATCGTGGATCTTCCGGCACAAGGCGTCGTTTCTCCGTAACGAATCGAACGACGTGCTGGTGGCCAAGTCGTTCGACTACGTCGCCCGGGCGCAGAAGACGATCAACCCGCGCACGGCCGCCTTCGCCGAGTACAACTTCTTCCGCGACCGCTTCGCGGGCGTCGTCCGGCGTAACGCCGTGACGGGCGGAATCGCCCTGAAAGCCGTCTCCACGGCGACGCAGTCGTTCTCAATCGATCTGGGAGCCGGGTACCTCAACGAGCGCCGCGTGACGGGCGCCGACCTGTCGAGCGGGTCTTATCTGGTGGGCACCGCCTACAAGGCGAAGCTGTCCGAGACCGCGGAGTTCAGCGACGAGCTGCGGCTGACGGGACTGTTCTCCGAGTCGGACAACTGGCGCGTCGAGCACACCGTGGCGATCACGACCAAGTTGGCCGCCGGCTTGTCACTCAAGGTGTCCAACGCCATCCGCTTCGCGAACGATCCGCCTCCGGGATTCAAGCAGACCGACTCAGTCACCGCGGTCGCGGTGATTGCGAAGTTCGCGCGCCCGTAGAACCGCCTTCATCGCCAGCGTCGGGATGTCAGCGGTAGTTCCGAGACCTCAGGGACGCTGGGGCGCAGTGGGGTGAGGTCGTAGCCGCACCCGTTCGCATGGCTACCGCGCCGTGGCGGCCGCTGGCCTCGCGTCTGTGTACTTCAGGAACGTGCTGGCCCAGGGAATGAAGTACTTCCAGTTCGGACCGTCGGTGTGCCCGCCGTCATGCTGGCGCCAGGCGAGGTGGCCGTCCATCAAGCTGACGTTCACGGCCGGCATCTTCTCCGTCTTGTAGTCGTCGGACCGGCCGAGATCCTTGGCGCCCAGCAGACGGAACACAGGTTGGCTGGCAATCGCCGCCATGAAGCTCCCCTGATGATCCAGCCATCGCGCATCGCCGCGCTCCGGCACGCCGTAGCTGATGAACGTCAGTCGCGGGGCGCACAGCGCGATCAGCTGATGGGCGTCCACCGGAATGTCGCCCGCGTTTCGGCTGCCGAACGTGGACTCGGCCGTGCCGTACTTCAGGAAGTTGCCGGCCATCCAGTGGTACTCGCCGGTCCCCGTGAGGTTTTCGACGGCCTCGCCGAAGTTACGGCGATGTAGCTTCGCGCCGCCCTCACCGGAGGATCCCACGAGCACGACCGCGAAGCGCGTATCGAACGCCATCGTGACGAGCGCCGCCTTGCCGTAGCGCGAGACGCCTTCGATGCCGACCTTCTTCGCGTCAACCGCCTTGTCGGTCTCGAGATAGTCGAGTCCGCGCGAGGCGCCCCACGCCCACGCGCGCAGCGATCCCCAATCCTCCGGACTGCGACGTGCCCCCTTGTTGACCAATCCGATGATGCCGCTCGTCAGTCCGGCACCGTTGTCCGCCTGAATGCTCGCCGGATTGATCTGGGCATAGCCCCAGCCGGCGGCAATCAACTGCTCGGTCGCCGGCGGATCGCTCGGGGCCGCTACGCCTGCGGGACCCGGTCCGGCCGCGCGGCCACCTGGCGCGCCTGGCCCTCCCCGGCCGGCCGGCGGGGGATCACCCGGCAGCCCGCGGCCGCCACCGAACATCATCATCACCGGCACGGGGCCCTTCACATCGGCGGGGACCACGAGCGTCATCTGGATGTCCACCGTGATCGCCGGGTGGGCTGCGTTGTCCGCGTGCCCCACCAGCTGCTTGCCGACGACGGGGCGTCCACCGACGGTCGCTTCGACGGACCTGGCCACCGACCAGGTCACCTTCGGTGCGTTCTTTGGCACACGTCCGACGACCTCGCGCTCGAAGTCCTCGATGATCTCCGGCCGCCGCTGGTTGTTCCAGGCCGCCGCCGAGGTCACCTTGCGGCCGTTCTTGAGCGTCAGGACCTCCGGCAGATTCGGAAACGGATTGGCGAGCGCCTCGTCGTAGTTCGCGTGGTTCGGTGCCTGTTCGTTGCCGCTCGGGCCCGGCCGGATGGCGGTGATGCCGAGCAGGTCCATCATCGCCTTGCGGTCTTCGATCGCCGCCAGTTGGGCCGGATTCGGGGCGGCGGGAGCCTGTGGCGCCGTCGCCGCTGGCGCGCCGGCAGGCGGCGCGGCCTGCTGGGCGATCAGACCGGCTCCTGGGGCGAGAACGCCCGCGATCAGGCACCCAACGCCGACGAACGAGACGCGCAGTGCGAACGTCATCCAGCACTCCTTGTGCGATCCGGTGAGTCGTGGAACCCGTTCCATGCCTCGCCGCCATCGGTGCGGCGTGAGGCGGCGGAGAGGAGACCTAGAGCCCGGCGAGCCGCGCGCTGGTATCCCCGAATCGGTCGAGCCTGACGCCCATCCGGTCCATCAGCGACAGGTGCAGGCTGCACGCGCGGCGATTGTCGTCGCCCTTGTCGAGGTAGTCGAGCACGCGGCCCGGCTCGAGAGACCCGTTGCCCCGGCCCGTGATCAGGAACGGCAACTGATTGGCGCTGTGCGCGTCGCCGTCGAACAGGTTCGACGTCAGCACCAGCATCGAGTGATCGAGCAGCGTGCCGTCGCCTTCCTTGATGTCCTTCATGCGCTGCGTCAGGTAGGCGAACTGTTCGATGTGGAACTGGTTCGTCTTCAGGTACATCGCTTCCTTGTCGGCGGCCTTCCCGTTGTGCGTCAGATCGAGGTGCAGCGCACCCTGCACGCCCTGCAGGAACTTGAAGTTCATCTGGGACAGGTCGTTGTTCAGCATCAGCGTGGCGATGCGCGTCTTGTCCATCTGGAAGGCGAGCACCGTCAGGTCCAGCATGAGCTTCATGTGGTCCGGCACGTTCTGCGGAAGCTCGTTGGCCGGGCGCGGCATGTCCGGCGTCTCCAGCGTCGGCCGCCAGCCCTCAATCCGCTCTTCCTTGGAGGCGCGCGCGATGCGGCGTTCGATGTCACGAATCGACTCGAGGTACTCGTCCAGCTTGACGTTGTCGCCGCGGCTGATTCTCGGCTTCAGGTTCCTCGAATCCGCCAGCACCTCGTCGAGGATGCTGCGATCGAGCCGTCGTCCCGTGCCGTCACCGACGAGGCGATCGAACGTGCGCGCCGGGTAGATCTCTTTCGTCGCTGGCTTGGTCGGCGAGACCCAGGACACGCTCGACCCGTAGACCATCGACAGGCCATCTTCGAGCCGCAGTTCGTTCGGTTCGATGCCGAGCACGAGGCTCGGGACGGCGGTCCGGTTGCCGATCTGACTGGCGAGCACCTGATCCATCGACGTGCCGACGCGGATCTCGCTCGGATTCAGGCTCACGGGCGCACCCGACAGCACGTTCATGCGCCCCAGATGCGGGCTCGTGGATACGAACGCCGACTGGTTGAACAGGCCCTGGACGAAGACCATGTCCTGGCGGTGCGGCAACATCGCCTGCAGCCCGGGCCCCAATTCCATCCCGGCGCCGGCGCCCTTCGCCCACCAGTGAATCGGCTCGACGCCGTTCGAGAAGTACACGATGCCCAGTCTCAGCGGCGGCGTGCTGGCCGTCGCCTTCGCGGCCGATTGCGCGAAGAGGGGCAGCGACTCCATCCACGGCAGCGCGAGCGCGACGCCCATGCCGCGGAGGAAATGACGACGGGACGGATGACGTGAGGTGGTGTCCATGCTCATCGTGAACCTGCTTCGTCGACGGCCGTGCCCTGGCGGTAGCGGAACTGACGGCTGGTGACAATCTTCACGGCCAGATCGGAAAACGTGGCGGTGCCGCCGGCCGCCGTCATCTCGTTGATCAACGGGCGATCGGAGGCCAGCACCGTGCGTCCCAGCGCGTAGCCCAGCATCTTCTTCGACAGCGTGCGGAGCACCTGTCGATCCTGGCTGCGCAGATACGCGAGCAGGCCGTCGGTGCCCGAGATTGTGGTGCTGTCGGCGAACTCGCCGGTCACGTCCACCGGCTTGCCGTCGGTGTAGGCCGTGCGTGTGCGTCCCACCGGGTCGAAGCCCTCGAGCGGGAATCCCAGCGGGTCGATCCGCAGATGGCAGGCGGCGCAGGTGGCGTTGCGTTTGTGCTGCGCGAGGCGCTCGCGCAGCGTCTGCCCCTCGAAGGCCTTGTCGTCACTCGGGATCGATCCGGCATCGGCGGGCGGCGGGGGCACCGGAGTGCCGATCACGCGGCGCAGCAGCCAGTCGCCCCGTTTGACCGGACTCGTGCGCAACGGCGCGGACGTCGTGGTCAGCACGGAGCCGAGCCGGAGCAGGCCGCCGCGGTTGAACGCGTTGGCGCCGTCCACCTTGACCATCTGGTCCTTCAACTCCGCCGTCTTCGGCGCCACGTCCTTCGTGACGCCGTAGAACTTCGCCAGCGGTTGATTGAGGAACGTGTAGTCGGCGTAGAGCATCTCGCTCACGGGCCGGTTCTCCCGGACGATGTACTCGAACGTGGAGACGGCTTCGTCGTACATCGACGCCTTCACGTCGTCGGTGAACTCCGGGAATCGACCGGTGTCCACGCCGCGATACTGGTCGAAACGGTAGAAGCCGAACCACTGGCCGAAGAACTCGGTGGAGAGACGACGCGCCTTCGGGTCGGCGGTCATGCGCCGCACCTGTCGGGCCAGGCCGGCCGGCTGGCCCAGTTCGCCGGCTGATGCCGCCCGGCGCAGCTCGTCGTCCGGGATCGAAGACCAGAGGAAGAAGCTCAGGCGGCTGGCCATCTCCCACCCGTTGAGCGGCCGTTCGGCGGACGCCGCGACGGTTTCCACGCGGTAGAGGAAGCCGGGTGAGACGAGGATGCGCGCGAGCACGGCCCGCAGGGCGCCGTCGTGGTCGAGGCCGTTGGTGGTGCGCGACTTCTGGTAGAACGCCCGCAGGTTCGCCTTCTCGGCGACGGTCAGCGGCCGGCGCCACGCACGGCCCGCAAACGCGAGCGCGTCTTCGAGATGTCCCGGCTGCGCCAGCCGCTGTGCACGCATCACCGCGTCGTAGTGGGCGCGCAGGGGGGCGACGTACTGCCGCACGTTGGCCGGCAAGGCGGCGATCTGCACCGCGTCGAGATCGCGGATGCGCCGGCTCTTCAACGCGAGCTTGAAGTGATCCGCCAGCATCCCCAGATAGGCGTCGTGGTAGGGCCACGAGCCGAACAGGTCATTCCAGGCATGGTTGAGTCGCGCCCGATCCGCACCGTCCACCATGTTCTCGGTGAAGAACCGGTCCGTGCGCTGGTACTTCACCTGCAGCACGAACGCGTCGTGTTCGGGGCTGTTGTAGGTGTTGTCGAACGGCGCGGGCACCGGGTCCTTGTCCGCGGGGTTGGCTTCGCCGTGCGAGTTGGGCGGGAGCAGCGACGCGTACTCCGCGATGCCCGTGCGGAACGTCTTGTAGCCCGCACTGGCGGGATCGCCGAGCAGGACGCGCGTGGCCGCGTCCCGGGCGGTCCCTTCCGCCCGGTCGGAGAGGACCATGCGCACGACCGCGTTGCGATCGGTGCCGAGCTCGACCTCGGTCTGCAGGTCCATCGTGTTGCCCGCGGGGGCCGCACCCAGCTCGAACGCGATGGGACCGGTGATGGCCAGGTCATCGGGGGCCATCACGCTGCCATCCGGACTCCGGCCGAACGACAACCTCGCAGCCACGTCGGCCGGCAGCACCGATCGCAGCGACTGCGTGGCCAGGATCGCGCCACCACCGCCGCGTCCCACCATCGTGCCCGGGGGCGGGGGCGCCGCGCCGGGCCCGCCGCGGCCCGCAGGCGCCGCGCGCGTGACGACGCGGGGGTTGCGCCAGATCACGACGGGCGTGACGTTTGGGCTGGGATTGACGCTTGAAAACAACACGTGCACCGTCGGCGGGCCCGGCGCTGGTGCGGGGCCGCGCCCGCGTCCCCCGCGCGCACCGAGCGCGTAGGTGTACCGATGCGTCGGCACCACTTTCAGCGTCGCGTCGTCGAACGACAGCGGGCTCTCGTCGCCAGCCCCGCCCGCGGCGAGGTCGCCGCGCGCGAAGAACCAGCTCGGCCAGGTCGTCAGGTACTTGCACAGGGCGTCGGCCCCGGCGCGGCCCGCGGCGATCGACGCGGCGACGTCCGCAGTGGGTGAGGGGAGCGCCGCCCAGCGGCGCACCATCTCGTTGGTCGGATAGAGGCTGGTGGGGCGGTTCATCACCGTCCAGACGTGATCGGCGAAGCGACCCGTGATGCCTTCCTTCTCGGCGAGGCCCCGCACGGTCGCCCCCGGATCGCCGAGCGCCACGCGGTGCTTGTAGTACCACGCGACGAAGAGGGCCTTGGTGTAGCGTTCGAGTCCGAACGGGCGCCCGCCTTCGCCCGACACCACACGGAATCCGCGCGTGGCGTAGAGCTCGTTGATGCGGTTCAGCGCAGAAAGCTCCAGGCCCGTCTTGCCCGGGTCGGTGTAGAACTCGAGCGGGCCCGATCCGACGACCGCGTGATCGGCCACCAGCTTGGCGGCCTCGAGGTAGCGCTCGATGCTCGCGTCCTGCACGAACTGGACGTCGCCGAAGTTGGTGAAGCCCTCGCCTCCCACCGAATCACTCGACGCGTCGATGCCCGCGTTGATGTTCACGCCGGTGAGGTCGCGAATCGCGTAGGCGTACTCGCCGCTGGTGAGCCGGCGGACGGTCACGCGCCCGGGGTCACCGGCGTGCGCGGTTTCGTACACTTTGAGGGACGTGTGGATCCAGCTGGCCGCGGCCGTCCGCTCGGCGTCCGACGGGTGCTCGTCGGCATCGGCCGGCGGCATCTGGGAGGTCTCGAGCATCTCAGCGACCTTCTCCCAGTCCTCCCACTTGGCGCCGACCGACGGTTGCGCGGTCAGCGCTTCAAGGCTGAGGCCGCCCTTCGGGTTCTTGGTGCCGTGGCATTCGAAGCAGTACTTGCGGAAGGTGTCGGGTGGACGATTGTCGAGGCCGACCGGCGCCCCGGCAGGCGGAGCGAGCCTGGGCAGGCCCGTGGCTGAGGACCGCTGGGGCCCAGCCTGCGCCGACACGATCGTGGCCAGTACCCAAAGCAGGGCACTGGAGAACCCCAGGCGCTTCATAAGCCTCCAGGCGCGAACTGCCGCAAAGACGGATGGAGAGGATTCTACGTCACGGGCGGAGGCTTTGCGGAACCGCTCCCACAGTGGGCGCTGACGCAGAAGGCCCGGAGCTGACGCTCAGGTCCCGGGCACTCGCTACGCTCGATGAAGTCCCGGAACTGGCGCTCAAGTCCAGGGGGGTCGCTCGCTCCGCTCGCGGAAGTCCCGGCACTGACGCTCAAGTCCAGGGGGCTCCGCAGAAGTCCCGGCACTGACAGAGTCCCGCGGCCGCTGTGCGAATCCCGAGAAATCCGCGCAGGCCGCGGGAAAATCCCCGCCCGCGGACTTCTCGATCCGCCGGGACCTCCCCCGAAGCCGCCGGGACCCCTCCGGGCGCAGCGAGTTCCACGGGACTTCCCGAAGGTCATACCCGTGGAACTGCGGGTTCGTCTCACGGCCCGGACTGGCCCAGGTGTTGCAGTTTCGGGCCGAATGGTGAATCCGACAATCATTCAAGGCGGCATGGGGGCCGGGGTCTCGGACTGGCGTCTGGCGCGAGCCGTCTCGGCCTGCGGTCAGCTGGGCGTGGTCTCCGGCACCGCGCTCGATGTCATCCTCGCGCGGCGCCTGCAGACCGGCGATCCCGGGGGACACATGCGGCGCGCGCTCGACCAGTTTCCCGAGCCGGCGATGGCCGCACGGATTCGCGACCGGTACTACATCCCCGGCGGCAAGCCGGCGTCTACGGCGTTCAAGCCTGTCCCCATGCAGACCCGCGACGCGCCGCGGGATCTGATCGAACTCTGCATCGTGGCCAACTTCGTCGAGGTCACGCTCGCACGCGAGGGACACGACCGTCCAGTCGGGATCAACTACCTCGAGAAGATTCAGTTGCCCCACCTGCCGTCGATATACGGAGCGATGCTGGCCGGAGTGGACTACGTGCTCATGGGCGCCGGGATCCCGGTGCGGATCCCCGGCGTGCTCGACCGACTCGCCGATCACGCGCCGGTGACCTATCCGCTCGCGGTGTCCGGCGCCCAACCGGACGACGACACGACGCTGACCTTCGATCCGGCCGCGTTTGTCTCCGGCGCGCGGCCTCCGCTCAAGCGGCCGCAGTTCCTCGCGATCGTGTCGTCGCACGTGCTCGCGGCGGCCCTGCTCAAGCGGTCCGATGGCCGCGTGGACGGCTTTGTCGTCGAGGGGCCGACGGCGGGTGGGCACAATGCGCCCCCGCGAGGAAAGCTGCAGCTCACCGAGGCGGGCGAACCGGTCTACGGCGAGCGCGACCTGGTGGATCTCGAGAAGATGCGCGGGCTCGATCTGCCGTTCTGGCTCGCGGGGGGCTACGGGCGGCCGGGCCAACTCGGTGCCGCGCTGGCCGCCGGCGCCGCGGGTGTCCAGGTCGGGACGGCGTTCGCCTTCTGCGACGAATCCGGCCTCCGTGATGACTACAAACGAGCGCTGCTCGCGCGCGTGCGTGCCGGTGACGCGCGGGTCTTCACCGATCCGCTGGCCTCGCCGACCTCATTTCCGTTCAAGGTGGCGGAGCTTGCAGGAACCGTCTCTGACCCGGCGATCAGCAGTGCCCGTGTCCGCGTCTGCGACCTGGGCTACCTCCGCGAAGCGTATCGGACGGCCGAAGGTCAGGTCGGGTATCGCTGTTCGGCCGAGCCGGTGGGCACCTATGTCGGGAAGGGCGGGGCGGTCGAGGATACCGCCGGCCGCAAGTGCATCTGCAACGCGCTGCTGGCCAACATCGGGCTCGGACAGACGCGCGGCCGCGGGACTGAGCCTGGGCTCGTGACGTCCGGTGACGACCTGCCCTCCGTCGCGGAGTTCATGCGGCCAGACGCCTTGTCGTACACCGCCGCCGACGTCGTCGCCCGCCTCGGTCTTCGGAATTGACGCAGAGGGTCCCGGCACTCACGCCCAAGACCCAGAGCTGACGGTCAGGTCCCGGAGCTGACGGTCAGGTCCCGGCACTGCCGGTCAGGTCCCGGAGCTGACGGTCAGGTCCCGGCACTGCCGGTCAGGTCCCGGCAGCTGACGGTCAGGTCCCGGCACTGCCGGTCAGGTCCCGGCACTGACGGTCAGGTCCCGGCACTGACGGTCAGGTCCCGGCGCTGCCGGTCAGGTCCCGGCACTGCCGGTCAGGTCCCGGCGCTGACGGTGAGGTCCCGGCCCTGACGGTCAGGTCCCGGAGCTGACGGTCAGGTCCCGGCACTGCCGGTCAGGTCCCGGAGCTGACGGTCAGGTCCCGGCACTGCCGGTCAGGTCCCGGAGCTGACGGTCAGGTCCCGGCGCTGACGGTGAGGTCCCGGCACTGACGGTCAGGTCCCGGCGCTGACGGTCAGGTCCCGGCGCTGACGGTCAGGTCCCGGCACTGACGGTCAGGTCCCGGCGCTGACGGTCAGGTCCCGGCACTGACGGTCAGGTCCCGGAGCTGACCGGTCAGGTCCCGGCACTGACGGTGAGGTCCCCGGCAGAGGCGGCTCTACGGTCCTGGACTTCCCCGAAAGGCCGCGCGCCCCTGGACTTCGGCGAAGTGTCCGGGACTTCCGCGAGCGCAGCGAGTCTCCGGGACTTCGGCGAAGTGTCCGGGACTTCGTCGAGCGCAGCGAGTCTCCGGGACTTCGGCGAAGCCCACGGACTTCGTGGAGCGCAGCGAGCCTCCGGGACTTCGGCGAAGTGTCCGGGACTTCCCCGAGCGCAGCGAGCCCCCGGGACTTCGGCGAAGTCTCCAGGACTTCGTCGAGCGCAGCGAGTCTCCGGGACTTCGGCGAAGTGTCCGGGACTTCGTCGAGCGCAGCGAGTCTCCGGGACTTCGGCGAAGTGTCCGGGACTTCCGCGAGCGCAGCGAGTCTTCGGGACTTCGGCGAAGTGTCCGGGACTTCCGCGAGCGCAGCGAGTCTCCGGGACTTCGGCGAAGTGTCCGGGACTTCCGCGAGCGCAGCGAGTCTTCGGGACTTCGGCGAAGTGTCCGGGACTTCCGCGAGCGCAGCGAGTCTCCGGGACTTCGGCGAAGTGTCCGGGACTTCCGCGAGCGCAGCGAGTCTTCGGGACTTCGGCGAAGTGTCCGGGACTTCCGCGAGCGCAGCGAGTCTTCGGGACTTCGGCGAAGTGTCCGGGACTTCGTCGAGCGCAGCGAGTCTCCGGGACTTCGGCGAAGTGTCCGGGACTTCGTCGAGCGCAGCGAGTCTCCGGGACTTCGGCGAAGTGTCCGGGACTTCGTCGAGCGCAGCGAGTCTTCGGGACTTCGGCGAAGTGTCCGGGACTTCGTCGAGCGCAGCGAGTCTCCGGGACTTCGGCGAAGTGTCCGGGACTTCGGCGAGCGGCGAGTCGCGCAGCGAAGTCTCCGGGACTTCGGCGAAGTGTCCGGGACTTCCGCGAGCGCAGCGAGTCTTCGGGACTTCGGCGAAGTCTCCGGGACTTCGTCGAGCGCAGCGAGTCTTCGGGACTTCGGCGAAGTGTCCGGGACTTCGTCGAGCGCAGCGAGTCTCCGGGACTTCGGCGAAGTGTCCGGGACTTCGTCGAGCGCAGCGAGCCCCCGGGACTTCTGCGAAGTCTCCGGGACCTCGTCGAGCGCAGCGAGCCTCCGGGACTTCTTGCGAAGCCCCGTGACTTCTGCGTCAGTTGCGATCTCTTCCCGGTCCGACGCTGATGATGTGCCCCGGCGTGCGTGCGCGATTGAGCTTGCGGCAGTGCGGGCAGTGGAACTCGTGGTAAGTCTGGTACATCGCGGTCCCGCTCAGGCCTTCGCACGCCAGCTCCACGACGCCGTCGCAACTGTCGCACCGGACGTCGAGCAGAATCGGCAACATCGACGGCCAGGACGCAGTACTCATCTGTCCATGATGGCACGGGCCGCCTCGGTTGGCGCGTCATCGGCCCGCACGGGGCCGGCTGGGCTCTCCCGCGTCAGGGCGTCGGCGTGTCCTTCAGCATGACGAGCAGCATGCGGGCTTCGTCGTGCGCCTCGACGGCGTGGGGGACATGGGCGGGCATGCGCACGATCGTGCCCGGAGGCGCGGTGACCGCCACGCCCCCGATCGTGAGGGTGAGGGAGCCGGCCAGCGGAATCACCAGGGCGTCGAACGGCGAGGTGTGCTCGGTCAGGCCCTGCCCGGCGTCAAAGGCGAACAGCGTGACGTTGCCTCCCGAGGCGCGCGCAAGCACGCGGCTGGCAATGCCCTGAGGGGTCGGCGCGATCAGCGCCGCGAAGGCGAGGACCTCTCCGGGTGGAATCCGTGGAGTCACAGTGGACACGACCATCACCTCGCGGGCGAGGGCCGCGCGATCAGCGCGCGGACCTTCGGGAAGAGTACGTCGCACTCGAACTGCCTGTGCAGCCGCGTCTCGCGATCGAGCTCCGAGAGCCCAAAATAGAGGCCGCGAAACGTCGGACATGCATCGACGGGCGGTGTGTAGGCCTGGGTCAAGGCGTCGAGATCCGACACCTCGTCCACCCCGTCCGCCAGCTCACGACGTGCGGCCTCGGCGGCCCGATCCAGCCTGCTCGGCTCGTGCAGTCCGCTCAGATCCGATGCGGCGAGGTCGGAGAGCAGCCCGGCCTCCTGCGCGGCGGTGTGGCTGAGCAGGATGGACTGCAGCCGCCTGAAGGTGTAGTGCAGGGGCATCAGCGTCTCCGGCAGGCGCTCGCCATGGCGCTGCACCACCTTGTCCGCCATTCTCGACAGTCGTGCCAGCTCTTCGGGCAGAGGCTGATGGAACCGGCGCGCCACATACGCGGCGACGGCTCCGACCGGGGCGGACGTCCAGTTGCCCGGCGCGTCCGGCCTGACCAGGGCTTCCCCGATCTCGGCGAGCATCGCGCCCTCGTCGAGGGCGTGCTGCCGGCAGACTTCGCCCAGCGGCACCTTGCCGGCGCAGCAGAACTCGATCTCGTGGCGCTGGAACACCTTGATGGTGGCCGGGTTGAGCCTGACGATGTCGGAGACGAGTGTCGAGGGGGTGATGGTCGTCGGCGTTCGTCCGTTCAGGGGTGAGAGAAGCATGTTTCCAGCGTAGCGACCCCGGGGACCCGGATCGTTGACCTGGATCAATAACCGGGTACGGGCCACCGGCTACGGCCGACCGGCAGGAGCTACGCGTCGCCTTCCGCCGCGTCCCGAAGACCTGCCGCGCTGATCACCTCGACGTGTGCGCGGGTGGAATGCACCAGGCCGTCGGCCTCCCAGTCGGTGAGGATGCGGCTGACCGTGAACAGCGTGGTGCCCGTCAGCTCGGCGAGTTCCTGGCGCGTCAAGGTGTGGGGCACGACGAGCGCTCCGGAGGCTGAGGGCGTTGCCGGCTGCGTCAGGCGAATCAGCGTATGCGCCAGCCGCTGCTTCACGTTGAGCGAGGCCAGCTCTCTCAGGCGCATCAGCGCGTCGTCCATGTGCGCCGTCATCTCGCGCAGGATGCTTGTCTTCAGCTGAGGGACGCGGGTCAACAGATCCGCGAGCACGCGGCGCGTCCACATGAGGACGTGGACCTCGTCGCAGGCCAGCGCGGTCACCGGATAGGACATCTCTCCCAGCGCGGTCACGCCGGCCACCGGGTCCCAGGGACCGACGAACCGGACGATGACCTCGGCGCCCTCGGGGGTGAGTTGCGTGAGCTTCAGGTAGCCGCGTTCGACGAGGAAGAACGCGCTCGCCGGCTCGCCCTGGCGAATCAGTGCGTCGCCCTTGCGAAGGGTGCGCGGCGCGCCGGCCGCGAGAATCGCCTGACGGTCCGCGGGCGACACGTCACGAAACAGGCGCGAGTTCGACAGCGGCGGCGTGGTGGGCACGTTGGCCACCTGGCGAGTATAGCGACCGCAGCTGCCTATTGCGGTGGACGCAGCGCGAGCTGCCCCTTGCGCGCGTGGTCGAGTGAGAGCGCCAGCACACGCATGGCCTCCTGCGGCGCGTGGAACCCCATCGAGTTCTCGGCTTCGATGAAGTCGAGCAGGAACTGGGCCTGGCGGTGTTCGTCGCGGGCCCGCGCCAGCTGCGCGTCCGGGAGGCCGCGCGCGGCGGCGGCCTTGATATCGCCAATCAGGCCGACCACGGCGTCCATCGCGACGTTTCTCACCTGGTAGGTGCGGTCCTGGATGGTCTCCACCCGGCTGCGCAACTCGTCCTCGGACCAGCGGTGGCACGTCTGGCACGCGCGGTTGATGTTCAGGAGCGGGCTGCGGCCAGGCCCATCAGGAGGCCCACCACGATCCCCATCAGGATCAACAGGCGGCTGCGCACGAACGGAGTATGGCGCCGCCTGTCCGTCGGCCCGGGCTAGCGCTTCCGCGTCTTCAGCTGGGTCAGGAACTCGCCCGGTGTCTCGACGCGCAGGCCGTGTCGCAACGCAGTTAGGAAATGGCGGCGATTGTCGGTGACGACCACAGTAGCGCCCGCGGCGCGCGCGACGTCGGCGATGTGCGCGTCGTAGATGCGGCCCCCGGCGATGCCATCCTGCTCGCAGGCCCGGAGCAGGGCCTCGCGATCGGCCATGGGCAGGTCGTGCACGGTCATCCTCGCGAGGATCTCGTGCTGTAGCAAACGGACGGCGTCACCGGGCGTCAGGCGATACTCCTGGGGCAGTCGCGTGCTGACGGAGTAGAACTCCAGACAGCAGTGCCAGGCCGTTGAGACGTCGGACAGCTTGTCCTCGCTGAGTGCGTGCATGAGCGACTGCGCCGGCGCGCTCTGCGGACCGAAGTAGATGAGGCCGCCGACCAGGACACTCGTGTCGAAGAAGACGCTCATGGCCAGCGATTGCGCTCCTCTTCCACCAGGCCGGCGATGTTGATGTTCGGCCGGCCCTCAGCCGGCGCGGTGGGCCGTGCGACCAGCCGTCGTCCGACCTTGAGCACCCGCGGGCCGGGCGCGATCCGCTCGAGTCGCACACCGAAGTCATCGGCCGTGATCTCGAGCTCCGCGCCCGGCGTCAGGCCCGCGCGGTCCCGCGCGGCCGACGGGATGACAATCCGGCCCGCCTTGTCGATGGTCGCCTTCATGCCATCAGCCTACCATCTCAATGGCAGTGCGGGATGGCGCGGCGGCGGCCGGGTTGGGTCCCCACGCGAATGCACCGGCGGCGCTGCCGCCGCTTGCCGCGACCCGCACTGCGCCCGAACACCGCAACGCCGGAGCCACGCCCTCAGCGGGCGCGGCTCCGGCGCTGGTCGTCAGTCTGTCGTGAACGTCGTTACGCGAGCGCGGCCTTGCAGTAGTCCAGGCACTTCTTCGCTTCGCGCACCGGATCCGAATCGGCCGGAACCGGGTACTCGAGTTCGATCGTCGGGATCATCTTCCACTTGTTGGTCACGACCGCCTGCAGGATCTCCTTGATCTGCACGTCGCCCTCGCCGAACGGCGTCGTCAGGGAGCAGTGCATCGGCGACGTCCGATCCTTGATGTGGAAGCTGAGCGTGCGGTCGTGGTACTTCTGCAGCAGCTGGACCGGCGTGCCGCCGGGGCTGCCCGCCGCGACGAAGTGCCCGAGGTCCACGGCGCACATGTTCGCCTTGGAGATCGCCAGCGCCTGATCGAACGCCGTCAGGCTGCCCTGCGCATGCGTGTGATAGCCGGCGTAGACCTTGTGCTTCTCGGCGAAGGTCGCCACCTTCTTCATCAGCGTCTCGGCGTCCGGTCCGGACGGCAGTTCCATCGTGATGTGGGTCGCGCCCAGCGCCGCGGCGGCCCCGAACGCGTAGTCCCATTCGGCGTCCGACGTCTGCAGGTTCTTCTGCAGGCCGTCCGGCTTGTAGGCGTAGATGGTGACGCCCGCGTCGTTGTACATCTTGCGCAGCTGCTTGAACTTGTCCATCGACACGCTCGAGCGCCAGTCCTTGAGCTTCTGCGCGGCTTCCCGCTGCGCGGCCTGCTGCTCGGCGATCTGCTCGGGCGTCAGGGCCACGCCGCCGCGTCCGCCACCACCGCCCGCGCGTCCGCCACCGCCCCCTGCGCCGCCGCGACCGAGCGACGCACACGGCTGTCCGCGGTACTCGGCGCCCTCAGGCAGGCCGCCGCCCGCTCGACCACCGCCGCCCGCCGCGCCACCTGCTCGTCCCCCGCCGGCGGGGGCGCCCGCGGCGGGCGCTCCGGCCGGTGGCGGGCCCGCGGCCGCCGCGCCTGCTGGTGGTGCAGCCGCGGCCCCCCGGCCTCCACCGCCGCCACCCGCGACTCCGGCGCCGCCGCCGCGCGGCGCGGCCGCAGGCCGGCCCGCAAACAGCTCGGCGGGACCGTCCATCAACTCGATGCCGCTGTAGCCGCCTTCGGTGACGTACTTGAGCGTGGCTTCCGCGCTCTGGTCCGGCATCATCCGGTAGCTGTAGGTGATGATGCCGAGTTGCACGCCCCGGACAACGGAGTTCGGGCGGGCCTGCCAGAGGGACGAGCCAAAGAGGGGGACGTCGATGAGGGCGGTGGCGGGCAGGCCCGCGAGGGCGAGCTTGCCGAATTCGCGTCGGGAATAGGACATGACGCACCTATATATCAGAAAAGACCTCGGAGGTATTTCCTACGAAAACTGTAATCGCGTCTGACCATTACAGTTTTCGTAGGAAATACCTCCGAGGTCTTCTGTCAGTGCGTCAATCCGTACAGGATGTAGTTCACGCCCAGCTTGTAGGCCTCGTTCGTCTCGCTGATCGAGCGCAGGCCGCGCTCCGACCACTCCCAGAACTGCGAGATGTCCGTATTGTAGTTGACGATCATGCGCAGCGGCTTCGACGGGTCGTTGTCTTCGTAGAGGCCGCGAAAGATTGGGCGCCCGGCGTTGTACGCCTGCGGGACGATGTCGAGGTTGTCGATGTCGAAGAAGACGTGGAAGATCGGATGCGACGCGTCCATGTCGAAGAAGCGGCCGTCCGGCAGCACGCGACGCATGTTCTCCTCGAACTGCGCCCAGCCGGGGCCGCCGATGCCGCCGGGCACCTTGAAGTCGTCGATGATGACGAAGCCGCCCTTCTGAATGTACGCGCGGAGGGCGAGCGCTTCCGCATCCGACATCTCCCACCAGCTCGGCTCGATCAGGTAGATGACCGGATAGCGAAACAGGTCGGGATCGTCGAGGGGCAGCGTGTTGACCTCGTCCACGTGCGGCGCGAGCGTGCTGATCGAGTTCAGGATCCGCATCATGTTGCGCTCAGCCGAGGGATAGCCGTGCGACCAGGAGGGCTGACCGCGATACCAGTAGCCGCCTGGCGCAGTCCGGTAGTTCACGCGGACGAACGTGAATCGGCCGTCGTAGGGAATGTTGTCTTCGACTGAGGGGGCCGACCGCAGGACGTCCAATCCGCCGAAGCGGCGACCCTGCCCCAGCGCGCCCGCCGAGGCGAGCACCACGAGGAGAATCCCGCCGAGAAGCCGCCGGCCACGCACAGTCCAGAGCCTAACGCGATTCGAGGCGCGGGTGCATGACGTCATGTCCGCTGCTGCGGACGGATTCACCGATTCGGCCGGACAGTTTCCCGGATAGCTCCGCGACGGCGCCGCCGCGCGACCGCGCCTGCGACGACCCGCGCGTGGATCGGTCTTTGCTACCCCGCAGGCGAGCCCATGCTCAACTGGAGTCACCGCTCCCGGTGACACGAAGGAGGGAGATGCCCGAGATTCCCACGCGTCGAGAGTTCTGCGCGTACGCCTGCCAGGCCGCGTCGGTCCTGGCCGTCGGCGCGGTCGCCGGCTGCGGCGGCAGTCCCACCTCGCCGTCCACGTCGGCGCCTCCGCTGACGTCGGTCACCGGCAGTGTGGCGGGCCGTGCGATTTCCGTGACGATTGACGCGGCCTCGCCGCTGGCGTCTGTCGGCGCCGGGGCGACCGTGCAGACCAGCCTCGGCACCTTTCTTCTTGCGCGCACCGCGCAGGACGCCTTCACCGCCTTTTCCGCGACGTGTACCCACGAGGCCTGCACCATCACGGGCTTCGCCACGAGTCAGTTCGTCTGTCCCTGCCACGGCTCGCGGTTCAGCACGGCCGGCACGGTCATCAACGGCCCGGCGACACGCGCGCTCCCGCAGTTCGCGACGCAGTTCACTGGCGGCGTGCTGACGTTCGTGGTCTGATGAGGCCCATGTCGCCGTCTCGTCGTCGCGCGTGGGCCCTGGTCGCCTGGGCGATCGCGACCGCCATCGCCGGGCCGGCCTCGCCTCGCGCGCAGACCGGCGACTGGACCGTCCGAGCCGGGGCCGTGCGGGTCGTCTGTCCACTCACGGTGGGCGGGAGCTTCGAGGCGAAGTCGTCGGCGATCACCGGCACGTGGCGCGCCCCGGCGGTGCCGTCGGAAGCCGGCGCTGGTCAGCTCACGGTGGATCTGGCCACGCTCGACACGGGCATCCAGTTGCGCAATGAGCATCTGCGCGACAACTACCTCGAGGTCGGTCGCGGCCTCACGTTTGCGCGTGCGGTGTTGTCGCAGGTTCGTGTCACCGGACTCGACCCGCAGGCCTTCGTCGGCCGCGGGACGTTCACCGGGATGCTGCAGCTGCACGGCCAGACGAAGGCCGTCGCCGGCCGCGTCGAGATCCGGCGCAACGGCGCCGCGCTCGACGTGCGCGCGGAGTTCCCTGTCGTGCTGCCGGAGTTTGGTATCCCCAAGCCGCGCTACCTGGGCGTGGGCGTCAGGGACCAAGTCACCGTCCATGTGACGTTCGAAGCCATTCGCCCATGAGGACCGACCTGCTGTGATGACCTCTCGATCGCTCGTCTGCACCCTGATGGTCGCCGCCTGTGCTGGCGTGGCGCGGCCGGCTGCCGCCGAACCCCGATTCCTCTCGCGGCAATACACCCGCTGCACCTCGTGTCACGTCTCGCCGACCGGCGGGGGCCTGCTCTCGCCGTACGGGCGCGCGCTTTCCGGCGCGGAGCTCTCGACCACCGGACGTCGCGTCCCGGGCAACCCCACCGCGTCTACGGCGAGCGGTGAAGAGGCCTTTCTCTGGGGCGCGTTTGGCGACGCGCTCGGGCCCTTGCAACTCGGCGTCGAGCTGCGACCGTCACACATCCGAACGACGTTCAACGATCAAACCTTCACGCGCAACATCTACATGAACGCCGACGTGGTGGCCGCGGTCCAGGCTGGCGGCTGGACGCTCTACGGGCAGATCGGCCGCGAGCCGACGAGCCCAGGCTCGCGCATCGATTCGTACGAGCACTGGGCCGGGTATCAGGCGGAGAACGGCGTCGGCATCCGCGGCGGACGCTTCACGCCGGCCTACGGCGTGCGGTTCGCCGACCACACCGCGTTCAATCGCACCACGCTAGGTTTCACGCAGTACGAGCAGGTCTACGGCGTGGAAGTGAGCCGGACGACCGACAAGGCGCTGGTGCAGGTGGCGCTGGCGCCCGGACTGGCCGAGTCGTTCACGGGCAACAGCCTGGAGAGCACCTTCAACGCCGTCGGTCGCGTCCAGATGGATCTCGGCTCGTCAACGGCGTTCGTCGTCTCTGGTCTCTATCGCGATGGGTCCGTCACCCAGGCCCGTCAGACCGCCGCCGGTGCCGCGTTCGGCTTTGCGCCGACCTCCCGGCTCACGGTGTGGACGCAGGCCGATCTGCAGGGACGCGAGGGCACGGGCAAGACCGGGTTTCTGCTGGTCAACGAGACGTCCTTCGAAGCGGCGCGCGGCATCTGGCTGGCCATCTCTCCGCAACTGCGGACCGACGACGGCGTGCGGCCGCGCACGATGCGCTGGGCCTTCACGGCCACGGTGCTGCCGCGCACGCACTTCAACGTGAACGTGTCGTTCTACCGCGACAAGCCGAGGTTCAGCGTGCCCGTCAAGACCTGGCTCTTCCAGGTGCACTACTACCTGTAGGCCGCACTGCTGACCGATCGCGACCAGACCCGGCGGGCCGGCTACCGGGCCAGGTCGAGGAGCTGCGCCAGCACGCGGGGGCGATCCGCCACCACCTGCGCTTCCCACGATCGCGCGCGGGCCAGAGCCGCCTGCAGGGGCGCCCGTTCGGCCTCGAACCGCGCGAAGGCGCAGGCGACATCGGCAGGATCGAGCGGCGCCATCGGCGTCGAGGCGAGCGGGAGCGCCAGGCCGAGTCCCTGGCAGGTGGCCGCCAGGCCCGGCTGATCCCATACGAACGGATACGACAGCATCGGCACGCCGTGCAGGATGCTCTCGTGTGTGGAGTTCAGCCCGTGGTGCGTGATGAACAGGTCCGCGTGCGCTAGGACATGCCGCTGGTCCACGTATGAGGCGACCACCACGCCCGGCCGCGCAATCGAGGCGCGCTCGGCGTCCGACACTTCGGCGAGGCCCAGGCTGATGATCGCGCGCATGCGACCGTGTCGGGCCACCGCATCGCTCAGCACGCGCAGCGCGCTCAGCGCCTCTTCCCGGCGGTAGTCCCAGATCATCGTACCGAACGAGATGAACACGTTGAGCGAGTGGTCGGTCGAGGCCGGGAACGGCGGCGTGGTCGAGCGCACGGCCACGCCTGGCGACGGGGCCGCGTCGTCTGGCAGTGATCCGTAGAACGCGAGGGGTTCGAACGGCGCGCGCGACTGAGGCTCGAGGAACTCCGGAGGCTCACAGTAGAGGTTCAGCCACGGACTCATGTTCGTCACGTAGGAGAACGGAGAGGCGTCCACGATGCCGCATTCGGACCGGAGCCGCGTGACGGCCTGGTTGCAGGCCTCCGACACGTGCACGCGTGGATGTGCCGCCAGCACCTCGAGAAACCGCGCCGGTGCCACGTTGTGCCCGGACAGCACGGCCACGTGCGGGATGCCAAGCCGGCGCGCGGCCACGCGACCGATGACGGCAAACGAGTCGTGCACGACGAGGGAGGGTCGCAGGGCCTTGAGCTGGTCCGCGAACGCCTCCCCAAATGTCGCGGCAAACGTGACGTAGCGGCAGGGATACGGCCACGAGTCGGCGTCGGCGGCCTCGACCGACCGCGTCTCGAACAGGTCCACGAAGGTGCCGCCGGCGGCGACAATGTCCGGCGCGAACCGGTGGTGTGTCGCGACGAACACGTCGGCGTCGAGGCGCCCGAGGCCCGAGACGACCGAGCACATGCGCTGCCAGTGGCCGCGGTCGGCCATCGAGACGCAGACAATCGACGGTCGGGGCATCGCGCGACATAGGCTACACTGCCCATCGCCCGGCCATGAGCGCCTCCCCGCGATGATGCCGCACACTGTCGATGACCGGTCACGCCTGATTGACGTGGCCAAGGCCGCCGCGCTTCGCAACATCCCCGTGCTGCTCGCGGCCCTGCGTGCGATGGCGCGCTCGCCGGAGGGGCTCGCCGCATCGCTCCGTCGCCACCACCTGCTGCGCCTGGTCCTCGGGGCCGTTGATACCGACACGTTGAGCCGCGCCTTGCCCGTGCCGCATGCGGTGGCGCTCGAGCAGTGGCGCGTCGATGCCTCGGCCACGGCCCGCCGGCTCGTCGCGACCCTGCACGACGTCGAGTCGGGCTTTCGCGAGGCAGGCATCGACACGCTGGTGCTCAAGGGCGTGGTGTTCGCCGAGCGTTTGTATGGCGGTCTCGATCGCCGGCCCCAGCACGACATCGACCTGCTGGTGCGCCAGCGCGACCGGACGCGCGCGGCCCGCCATCTGGCCGGTCGCGGATTTTCGAAGGTCGGGTACGACGGCCACGCCCTCACGTTCGCGAAAGGCACGGCGAAACTCGACGTCCACTTCTGCCTGCGTGGCGCCCCGGCGTATCGGATCGACGAGGACGCGATCTGGAACGACGCCGTCGAGGTGCCTCTCGACGGCGTCACCTACCGGACCCTGTCGGACGAATGGCATCTCGTCCTGCTCGCGATGTCGATCTTCGAGGAACTGGGCCAGGGTTCGGCGAAGCTTCGGCCGATCGTGGACCTCTACCTGTTGCTGCGGGCGTGCGACGCGTCGATTGACTGGCCCGCGTTCTTCGATCGGCGCGACCCGGAGCGTCTGACGCCCGTCTGTGTCAACGTCTTCGACCTGGTCGTCGCGGTGTTCGCCGATCGCGCCGAACTGCCCGCGCTCAGCCGCGCGCTCGACGATCGACGGGCGCTCGTCGTGCCGCTCACGAGCGAGGCGCGCACGGCCCTGCTGTTCGCGTCCGCCAGAACACCCGCGAACCTGCACTGGTTCGGGCGGGTCTATCCCGGTCGGCTCGTCCCGTATCTCGTGAGGTTCTGGCTGGCCGGATTCCCGGGGAATCTCCGGCGGCTGCGCCCGGGCCGGTTGGCGTCCAGCGCGCGCGTCGCGTGGAAACTTCGCGCGTCGGGCAACCCGTCGCGTCCGCGCGCCTGAGGTGCGCGCGCTGATGCGGTCACCTGCGCCGCTCGTTCCGGGGCCGGCTTCCGTGTGGTCACGCGCGCGCGTGTGGACGCTCGCGATGCTCGCCGTGACCTATGCCTGCGCGTTCGTCGATCGCATCATCATCAGCGCGGCTGGCGCGCCCATCATCCGCGACCTGGGACTGTCCGACCTGCAGTTCGGCCTGCTGGGAGGACTCGCGTTCGCACTGTTCTTCTCGCTCTTCGGGCTTCCTGTCGCGCGGCTGGCCGAATGGCGCCCGCGTGTGCCCCTGATCGCGGTCTCGATTGCCGTCTGGTCCGTCATGACGGCGCTCTGCGGTCTGGCCCGCAGCTACGTCGGTCTGCTCGCGTGTCGGATGGGCGTGGGTCTCGGCGAGGCGGGTGTGGTGCCGGCCTCGCACTCCCTGATCTCCGACCTTTTCCCGCCGCGCGCCAGAGCGACCGCGCTCGCGGTCTTCTCGCTCGGCGTGCCTATCGGCGCACTGGCCGGCGGGTGGGCCGGCGGGTGGCTCACGCAGACCTACGGATGGCGACCCACGATGATGATCGTCGGCCTGCCGGGGTTGCTGCTCGCCGCCCTCGTCTGGTGGACCGTGGACGAACCGCCGCGAGAGGCCGCCGACGCCCGGAGCACCGACGCGCCCCCGCCCCTTCGCGCTGTCGTCGCGCAACTCTTCGCGGATCGCGCCTCCCGTCACGTGCTGATCGGCGCCGTGCTCGCGACGACCGCGGCGAACGGCATCAACGTCTTCGCGCCCATGTACTTCGTCCGGACCTTCGATCTGACGCTCGCGCAGGCCGGCGCGATCTTCGGGCTGCTGATCGGCGTGTCCGGGATCGCCGGCATCCTCGCCGGTGGACTGGCCGCTGACGTCGGCGGCCGTCGCGATCTGCGCTGGCATACTCTCGTCCCGGCCTTCGGCGTCGCCTGTGCCTGCCCGCTCTACCTGCTGGGCTACAGTCGGTCATCGCTCCCTGCCACCATCCTGTGGCTGGGGCTCGGGGCCATGAGCCTGGCGTGCTACTTCGCGCCGTCGTTTGCCATCCTGCAGAACCTGGTGGGTTCGCGCATGCGGGCCTCGGCCTCCGCCCTGCTCCTCCTCGCGATGAACGTCGTCGGCCAGGGCCTGGGTCCGGTGATCATCGGCTGGGGCAGCGATCGCTTCGCGACTCGTGCCTTCGGCGCACCAGGTGACTACGCGGCGGCCTGCCTCGGACGTCCCATCCAGACCACGCTGCCGCCGGCCTGTGCCACGGCGTCGGCGACAGGCCTGCGCCTCGCGATTCTCACGACGGTCCTCCTGCTCGTGTGGAGCGCCTGGCACTATGCGCGCGCGGGGCGCCCGTCGGCTCAACCGGCGCAGGCATGACCGCCCTCTTCGCGCATCGCGATCTCGTCATCGCGGTGGACGCTGACGACGACGATGTTCACTGGCTGCGGGAGTTCCTGGGCACCTCCTTTGCGACGCTCGCGCCTGGCTCGGCGCGGCCGACGGCCGCCGTCACGTTCGGACCTGGACCAGGTCTCCCGACGCGCGCCGGCACCTGGCGTGTCGTGTTCGCCCTGGACGCCGAGCCCGTCCGTT
Organism: uncultured Acidobacteriota bacterium; assembly: GCA_963738485.1. Lineage (GTDB taxonomy): Bacteria > Acidobacteriota > Vicinamibacteria > Vicinamibacterales > SCN-69-37 > CAVTWK01. The sequence continues at coordinate 712,507 of CAVTWK010000001.1, read as the reverse complement.
TGCTCACGACGGAGACCCACGCCGGACTCGAACTCGACGATCCGGTGCGCGCGATGTCCTACGTCGTCTCGCCGGGCGGTCTCGGGACGGTGGCGACCTACCGTGGCGACCGCGGGCACGCACGGGTCCACCTGATGCGCGTGGTGCGCGAGTACGCCCACAACCACGCGGTGGCGACCGGCGACCTCGTGCTGCATGCGGCTGCGGTGGTCACGCGCGGCCGGGCGGTCGCGATCGCCGGCCCGAAGGGCACGGGGAAGACGACGTTCATGCTGAGGTGTCTCGAGATCGACGGTGTGACGTTCCTGTCGAACGACCGCGTGGTCGTCTGCACGGCCGACACGCCCGGGCGTCCGCTGGCGGCGACAGCCATGCCGACGGTCGTGTCGATTCGCTCCGGATCGCGAGTGCTGCTGCCGAAGATGACCCCACGCCTCCAGGACTGTGGTGACTTTCGGCTGACCAGGACCAGCCGCGCCCTCGTCGGCCCCAGTCCGCCGATCTCGTGGGGCGACGCGTGGCATCTCGGTCCGTCACAGCTCTGCGAGGCCATCGATCGTGAGGCTGCGGCTGCCTCGCCGATTGGAGCGGTCCTGTTTCTCGAGGCCTCGACCGACACGCGTGTGTCGCTGCATCGGCTCGTGACGGATGACGCGGCGGACCGACTGCGGGAATCGGTACTCGGCGCACGGGCGGGTGTCTACGCGTCGGAGGTGTTCACGACACGAGACACGCGGGACCTCGGGCCCGAGACGTTCGAGGCACGGTGTCGCCGCATGGCGGAACAGGTTCCGTGCTTCTCGGGCCGACTGCCGGTGGAGCACGAGACTGACGAGATCGACCAGGTGTTGCGGCGATGCCTCGAGCTCGATCTGAGCCCGCGGCGCCGCGCCGGTCTCGTCGCACGTGGCGTGCACGTGCGGCAGGCGTGGTCGTTGTCCGGTCATCCGGCGACGGTGGCGATGCGACTCGATCTGGCGGATGGGCGCACCGCGAAGCTGCGGGTCTATCCGAGTTCCGCGGCGGCCGATCGCGTGTGGCGGATCCTGCACTGTCCCAACGGCGTGCTGCCGCGCCCCCTCGCAAGACAGGGTCGCGCCATCGTCGTCGAGTTCGTCGCGGGAACGCCGATCGACGTGCTGAGGCGGAGACGCGCTCGAGCCGACGCCGACCGGTTCATCCGTGGTGCCGCCAGGGCGCTTGCCGCACTGCACGGGGTGACGCCTCCGCGCATCGAGCGCGAGGTCGCCAGCGGGTCGCGCTGGTTGATTGGTCGCGTCGCCGCGCGTCTGCGCCGATCAGGCCTGATCGACGCGGAGACCGCTCAGGGGCTTCGCCGGATCGAGGTGCCCCGCGCGACGCCTTTGCGGATCAGCCACGGGGACCCGGGGCCGGACAACTTCGTGGTCACGCCCCTCGGCCGTGTGCGCGCGATCGACGAGGAGCGGCTGGCGCTGCGCCCGGTCGCCTTCGACCTGGCGCGCCTGATCGCGCGGTGGCCGTTGACGCGGACACAGGAGCACCTGTTCCTGGCCGCGTACCGACGAGCCGGCGGATCGCCTGACGGGTTTCTCGCACGGCGCCCGTTCTGGATGGCGACCGCGCTCTGTACGAGCATCGCCTTCAGGCTCGTGTACGACCCGGCGCGGGTGGATGGCCTGGTCAAGCGTCTTCGCCACCTGGCTCGCTCTATCTGACTAACCAGCGAAGTAGCCGCCGTTCATGTCGGGATTGAGTGACCCTCATCGTCCGCCGAGCGACTGCCGCAGATCGCGCGCAGCCGCGTCGGCCGGATCCAGCGCGAGCAGCCGATCGGCGTAGGTCCGCGCCTCGGCCGCGAGCCCGGCATCGCGGCAGTAGAGCCCGAGGGCGAGCAGGATGTCGCGATCGGTCTGGTGGCGGACCGCCGCGGCCCGAAGCACGCGCAACGCGTCGCCCGCCTTGCCGGTGTCGTGCAGCGCGACGCCGTAGACGTAGCTGTAGCGAGCAGCGGACGGATCGAGTCGCGCGGCCTCGCGCAGCTCCGAGATCGCCTCTGCTGTGCGGCGCTGGCGCACGAGCGTGAGCCCGAGCGCGTGTCGGAGCGCGGCCGTGGACGGACTGGCCGCGACGCCTGCGCGCAGCGTCTCCTCGGCACGCGACTCCAGGCCCTGCTGGCGATAGACATCGGAGAGATTCACGTGGGCAGCCGAGAACGTGCGGTCGATCCGGATCGCCTCGCGGAAGGCGGTCGCCGCCTCCTCCAACCGGCCTCGCATCAGCCAGAGATTGCCCAGGTTGGTCTGCGCTTCGGGTCGCTCGGCGTTGAAGTGCTGTTCGGCCACCGACTCGGTGAACGCGCGTTCGAAGCTGGCGCGTGCCGGACCGGTGAGGGCGCGATCGGCGAGGTCGCCCACGGCGAGCACGGCTTCCGCGCGGACGGTGCGGACCGCATCGCCGAGCAGGGCAGGCGCCAGGCGAAGACGCGTGTTGTCATCCGCGGCGCGCAGGACTTCGAGGGCGCCCCGACGCACCAGGGGGCTTGGATCGCCGAGCAGCCGGTCGAACGGGACCGGCGCGCCGGTGCCCGATCGGGCGAGCCGCGAGAGCGCGCTGGCCCGCACGATCGCCGGGGCCGCCGGATCGGCCGCCACCTGCACCACCTCACGTGCCTGGGATGGACCGGCACTCCGGTCGAGCGCGGCGAAGGCGCCGGCGAACCGCATCCAGTCGTCGCGTGAATCCGTCCCACCCTGTCGTCGTGTCTCGATGGCGCGTGCAGCCCATCGGGCATCGCGGTTCGCATGGCACGCCGATGTGCACGCGTTCGGCACCCCGATTGCGGCGGACAGATCCGGTCGCGGCACGCGGAAGCTGTGGTCGTGCCGGGGATCGATCTGCATGTACGTCTTCGTCGGCATGTGGCAGGTCGCGCACTGCGCGGCCGGCGTGTTTGCCCGGTGTCCGTGATGGCTGGTGGCGTCGTATTGCGGCGCCTGATGGCACTGCGTGCAGGTCGCGTTGCCCGGCAGGCGCAGCGCGCCTGAATGCGGGTTGTGACAGTCACTGCACGTCACGCCCTTGGCGTACATCCGGCTCTGCAGGAACGACGCGTACGTGTAGACCTCGTCGTCCTGCTGTCCGTCGGGATGAAAGAGCGTGGGCTCGAGCAGGCTCGCGCGGAACGCCTGCGCGAACGCGTCCCCGGGCGTCACTTCGTCGGTGAGCTGCGTGCGCCTCGCGTGGCAGCGGGCGCAGGTGTCGATCTCGCGGTCTGATCCGCGCGGCTGACTGCGGGTGGGGCGGCCCGTCGCCGCATCCGGCACCCATGTCACCGCCTTGCGCTCATCCAGGCGTGTCGTGAATCCGCGCGCCTCGTCGCGCGAGGTGACCGGACCCTGCATCTGGGCGACGTGTCGCGACGCCGGGCCATGGCAGCTCTCGCACCCCACGCTGATCTCCGACCACGTGGTCTGGTAGGTGCGCGCCTCGCGGTCGTACCCCTTGCGCAGGTTCGTCGAGTGGCAGTCCGCGCACATGAAGTTCCAGTTCTGCAGGAAGCCCGTCCAGTGCAGCGGGTCGCCGGCCCGGATGGTCTCACCCGGATACAGGTGAAACCAGCGCTGGCCGCCGCGATCCGCCGGCCGGCTGTCCCAGGCCGTGCCGAGCGCCTGACGCCGGCCATCAGGGAACGACACCAGGTACCTGCTGCAGGGGATAGACGCCGAAGGTGTGCGACACCCCGAACTCGGCCGGCCGTCCGTCCGCGCCCTCCGTGCGGACCACGAACGTGTCGCCGCGTCGCGCGAAGGTCGAGGTCACCCCCGCGTTCGTGAAGGTGGTCCCGTCGAACCGCCCGAGCACCGTCGAAGAGGTGGCCTCGGCCATCGCCCCGGCGTGTTGCGACGTCTGCCAGTCGGCCGATTCGGTCGCGTGACAGGCGGCGCACGCCTGGCTGCCGACGAAGTCGGCGGTCACCGTGGCGGTGACCCCGGTCGGCGTGCTCACGGTCGTCGGCGGCACGGCGGCCTTCCACCAGACGGCCGCAGCGAGCACGACAGTCATCGCTCCAAGGCTGCCGACGATGAATCCGCGCGCGCGCGACGTCATGACGGGGCTACGATACACTCACGCCGTCCTGAATCACCTCGAAGATGATTCGCGCACGGTCGGTGCCACCTTCAGGGCTGCGTCTGTTTCAGGAGGGAAGCTCATGGCGCGTGTGTCCCGTCCGCTCATGCGACGGCGCTGGCAGATCGCCGCAGGCATCGTGCTCTCGGCCCTCCTGGCCGGCTCGACAGCCATCGGCCGTGCCGGTGCGCCCCTTGCCGACACACCAGCCCAGGCGTCGCCAGCGTCGCAGACGACGACCCGTCCGAACATCCTCTGGATCGTCAGTGAAGACAACGGGCCGCAGATCGGTGCGTATGGCGATGCCTACGCGACGACCCCGAACCTCGACCAGTTGGCCGCCCGAGGCTATCGCTACCGGGTGGCGTGGTCGAACGGGCCCGTGTGCGGGGCTTCGCGCACGGCCCTCATCACCGGCGTGTACCCGCAGTCAACCGGCGGCGAGCACATGCGGAGCCTCGTGCCCCTGCCCGCGTTCATGCGGCTCTATCCGACGCTGCTCCGGGAGGCCGGCTACTACACCACCAACAACAGCAAGACCGACTACAACTACGCCGAGGTCGGCCAGGTCTGGGATGCCTCCTCGACCACGGCCCACTGGAAGAACCGCAAGCCCGGACAGCCGTTCTTCGCCATCTTCAACGACACGCGCTCGCACGAGAGTCAGGTGCGCACCCGGCCCCACACCTGGGTGCACGACGTCGAGAAGGCGCCGGTCCCGGCCTACATGCCGAACGTCACGGAGACGCGCGAGGACTGGGCGCAGTACTACGACAACCTCAGCCTGATCGACTCGGCCGCGGGCAGCCGCCTCGCGGAACTGGCCGCGGCGGGATTGGCTGACGACACCATCGTCATGTACTACGGCGATCACGGCGCGGGCCTGCCGCGATCGAAACGCTTTCCGTACAACTCCGGCCTGCAGGTGCCACTCATCGTCTACATTCCGCCGAAGTTTCGCGCCCTGGGTCCGCCGGAGGCGTCGCGTCCCGGCAGCGTGAGCGACCGGCTGGTGTCATTCGTGGACTTCGCGCCCACGCTGGTGAGTCTCGCCGGCCAGAAGCCGCCTGACTGGATGCAAGGGCGCGCGTTCCTGGGGCCGCACACCGCGCCGGCACCCGAGTACCTGTTCGGCTTCCGCGGGCGGATGGACGAACGCTTCGATCTGACGCGCAGCGTCCGCGACCAGCGCTACGTCTACCTGCGCAACTACATGCCGCATCGCCCGCACGGCCAGCACGTCAGCTACATGTTCGAGACGCCCACGACCGTGGTGTGGAAGCGGATGTTCGACGCGGGTCAGTTGAAGCCGCCTCAGACGGCGTTCTGGGAGCCCAAGCCGAGCGAGGAACTGTACGACCTGCAGACCGACCCGCAGGAGACGCGCAACCTGGCCGCGTCGTCCACCCATCGTGCCGTTCTCGATCGTCTGCGCCTGGCCCTCGACGCGCACGCGCGCGCGATCCGGGACGTGGGGTTCCTCCCCGAGTACGAACTGCAGCGCGACATCGCGACGATCACACCGTACGAGCGCGCACGCGACCCGAAGCGCTACGACTTCGATCGCATCCATCTGATGGCGCAGCGCGCGAGCGATCGCGCGGTGCCGATGGCCATGGTTGCGCCAGGCCTCGCTGACACCAATCCGACGGTGCGTTACTGGGCGGCGATGGGGGCGGTCATCCGCGGGCGCGACACGGTTCTCGCCACACTCTCGCCCTTGGTGCGACTCCTGGACGATCCGGAGCCGGGCCCTCGCATCGTGGCCGCTGAGGCGATCGGCCGCTTCGGTCCCGCGGAGATGCGCGATCGCGCGCTCGCCGTGCTGGTGCGCGATGCCGACGTCACCACGCGCGGAGGATTCGTCTCGCATCTCGCGCTCTACACGCTCAACCAGTTCACCGACCTGCCACAGGCCGTGAAGGACGCCGTCGCGAAGGCGCCGACGGCGCCGCCGCCGGGTGAGAGCCGCCGCGGCGGCGATTACGCGGCCATCGTGAAGGCGGCGATCGCGAAGGATGTCCGGTGAGGTATGGCACCGCGACTGGCGCGGCCGGTGTCCTCAGCCTCACGCTTCTTCTGGGTGTGGGCCCGATCGCGCGTACGTCGCCGCCGCCAGCCCGTCTTCAGCAGCCGCCGCCGGACGTCGCGGCACTGCTGCGGCACATCGATGACCTCTATCGCTCCAGGAGCAGCATCGCCCGCATCGAGATTCAGGTGAGCACGCCGCGCACGACCCGAAGCCTCCGGTTGCGCGCGTGGTCCCGGGGCACCGAGGAAGCGCTGGTCGTCATCGAGGCGCCGCCCCGCGAGGAGGGCATCGCGACCCTGCGCGTCGGGCAGAATCTCTGGAACTACCTGCCGCGAATCGCGCGCACCATCCGCGTTCCGCCGTCCATGATGCTCGGTTCCTGGATGGGCACGGACTTCACGAACGACGACCTCGTGAAGGAGTCGTCACTCCACGACGACTTCACGTCCCGACTCGGTGCACGGTCGACGTCGCCGGCTGGCTGGTGGATCGTCCTGGACGTCAAGCCTGGCGTCGTCGGGCGGTGGTCGCGCATTGAGTTGCTCGTCTCCGACGAGACCCTGCCGGTAGAGGAGCGACACTTCGATCGCCGCGGACGGCTCGCACGGACGATGACGTTCGATGACATCAGGACGCTCGGCGGCCGTCGGCTGCCCTCCCGGGTGACGCTGGTCCCGGCCGATGCTGAAGGCCAGCGCACCGAGATGCGCTATCTCGACCTGCAGTTCGACATCAGATTACCGGACGACACCTTCAGCCTGGCGCGTCTGGAGCGCAGCAAGAAGGGTGGCCGGCCGTGACGACGTGGCGCATCGCGTGGCGCAATCTGTGGCGCAACAGGCGCCGCACGATGCTCGCGCTGGCGGCCATCGGCCTCTCGGTCACGCTGGTCCTGATCTACAACGGCATGCTCCGCGGGTATCGGGGTGGTTGGTGCAGACGATCACCGGGCCGATGCTGGGACATGTCCAGGTGCACGCGCGGGAGTGGCGCGACACGCGGGCGATGGACCGCACGCTGCCGACCGCGGGGCGCTCGCTCGGAGATCATCCGCGGCCAGCCGGGCGTCACGGGCGCCGATGCCCGCGTGTACGCTCCGGCGCTGGCGGCCGTCGGCATGGATGGCTTTGCGGTGTTTGTCATGGGCGTGGACATGGCCTCGGAGACCTCGGCAGGGCGCCTGCTCGCCGGGGCGACACCGCCGCCGGCGAACCAGGTGCTGATGGGGCGTCAACTGGCGACGCAGATGCACGTGGCGCCTGGGGACGTCATCGCGATCGTCGGCCAGGGCGCCGACGGCTCGCTCGCCAACGACCTGTTCACCGTGGCGGCCCTTGTCTCGACGCCCGTCGACTTCGTCAACCGCGAAGCGGTGCTGATGCCGCTCGACACCGCGCGCCAGCTCTTCGTCATGGAGGACGAGGCGCACGAGATCGTCGTCTATGCCAGCGACCCGCAGCAGGCCGATGTGCTCGCGACCACCTTGGCGGCCCTGCCCGACCTGGCCGGCGAGGAAGTACTCGGATGGAAGGCCCTCGCGCCGGAGATGGTGGACGTCCTCAGACTCGTCGAGACCGCGTGGGTGTTCGTGCTCCTGCTCGTCTTCGTCGCGGCGGCCGCCGGCGTGGCCAATACCATGCTCATGGCGACCTACGAGCGCACGCACGAGCTGGGCATGTTGCTGGCGCTCGGCATTGCGCCGCGGCGGCTGGTGGGCATGATCGCGCTCGAGGCCCTGGCCCTGGGCCTGCTTGGCGCCGCGGTGGGCACGATCATCGGCGGATTGCTCGTCGCGTGGGGACATCGGACCGGCGTGGACTACGCGGCGCTCACCGGGGGAGGCCCCTCCGAGATCGCGGTCTTCGGCCTGAACTGGTCGCTCCGGTTCTACCCGACGCTGGAAGTCATCGACATCGTCCGTGTCGTCTCCGCCGTGGTCGTGACATCGCTGCTGGCCTGCGCGTGGCCCGCGATCAGGAGCGCGCGACTCGAGCCAGCCCGGGCTCTGAGGGACTGATGCCCTGGGTCGCCGGACGCTATGCCGCGCGCAGCATCCGCCGCAACGTCCGGCGGTCGGTCCTCGCGATCGCCGGCATTGCCATCGGCTGCATCCTTGCGCTCGTCATGGAAGGCTTCAATCGGGGCCGCGACGAGATGTTCGCGCGCGCCGGCACCTACAGCGGTGCCGGTCACCTGCGCATCGTCGCGCCCGGCTGGCGCGAGGCTCGAGACCCGACGTTGCGCCTCTCCGACGGGGCGCGGGACCTGGCCGCGGCCCGTGCGCACGCGTCGGTCATCGCGGTCACGCCGCGCACGCGATCGCAGGCGCTCCTCGCGTTGGGGACGCGCGTCACCGGCGTCGAACTCGTCGGGGTCGATCCGGCGCATGAGCAGGCGACCAATCGGCTGGTGCGCACCGTTCACGAAGGACGGTATCTGGCTCAGGCCGACACCGGCACCCTCGTGCTCGGTGCGGCCATTGCGCGACGCCTTGGCGCGGAACTGGACGACGACATCCTCGCGTCAGTCGTCGGCCCGAGCGGCGACATCGAGAACGCAATGTTCCGCATCGTCGGCATCGTCCGCAGCGGAGGTGACCTGGCCGACACGATGGTGTGTCACGTGCCCCTGGGCGACATGGCCGCGCTCACCGGGCGCGCGGGCACCGGAGAGGTCGCGGTGACCCTTCGAGATTGGCGGCTCACCAGTGACGTGCGGGACGTGCTCGCCGGTCAGCTTGGCTCTGGTGATGTCGTGATGACCTGGGAGGAACTGAACCCGGACTTCAAGGGGCACATGAGGCAGGACCAGCTCTCGGCGCGGGTCATCAGCGCCATCATCCTGCTCATCGTGCTCCTGGGCGTGACGAGTTCGCAACTGGCGGCCGTGCTCGAGCGTCGCCGGGAGTTCGCGGTGCTGTCCGCGCTCGGCATGTCGGGCGCGACGATGGTGCGACTGGTGCTGCTCGAGGCGGCCTCGCTGGGCCTGATTGGCGGCGTCGTCGGGATGGCGGTGGGCGTGCCGATCCTGTGGCGGCTCGCCGTGACAGGCCTCGATTTCAGTCGCTTCATGGGACAGGGGTTCTCATTCGGCGGCGCCCTGGTCGAGCCCGTCTTGTTCGTGGACTTCGGCTGGTGGGTGGTGCCCTACGTGCTCATCGTCGCGCTCGGCGCGACGATGATCGCGTCCCTCTATCCGGCGTCGTTTGCCGCGCGCACCAACCCCGCGACCGCGCTTCGGGTGGCCCAATGAATGAACCCATCGTCCACGCCCGCGGACTGACCAAGGCCTTCGGTGAGGGGACGCAGCAGGTGTGGGCGCTCCGAGGCGTCGATCTCGACATCGGCAAGGGCGAGTTCCTGGCGCTGGTCGGGCCCTCGGGCAGCGGCAAGACGACGCTGCTCAACCTCGTCGGCGCGCTCGATGCCCCCACCGGAGGCGACCTGGTCGTCCTTGGCCAGCGCATCGGTGCGCTCTCGAAGCACCAGCGCGCCGTGCTCCGGCTGCGCAGCATCGGCTTCGTCTTTCAGGCGTACAACCTCGTGCCGGTGCTGACGGCCGTGGAGAACGTCGAGTTCGTGCTCGAACTGCAGGGCGTGGGCGCGCAGCGTCACGCCCGGGCGGTGGCGGCGCTCGACGAACTGGGTCTCGCCGACATGGCCAACCGTCGCATCAATGAGCTGTCAGGCGGGCAGCAGCAGCGTGTGGCGGTGGCCCGGGCGATCGCGGCGCGTCCCAAACTCGTGCTCGCCGACGAGCCGACCGCGAACCTCGATGGCGAGAACGCCGAGATCCTCATGCATCTCATGCGGGACCTGCGCGATCGCCATGAGATGACGTTCGTCTTCTCGACCCACGACCCGCGCGTGGTCGCGCACGCCTACCGGGTGGTCACGCTCGTGGATGGTCGAGTCGCCCACGACGAAGACCGACCGGGCGAAGCGCCGCACGAGATTCTCCCGGTGATCGGCAAGGCGCCCGAAGAAACGCGCGCGGATAGCCGCAGGGCCACGTAGGCGCCAGGTGCGAAGGGACGTGGCGGTGACGCAGAGGCGACGCGCGCGGGTTGCCGCCAGCGTGTGCGTGTGCCTGTGCGTGGGTGTGGCCGTCGATGCGGCCCGGGCGCAGACCGCCAGTGCGCCCGCCGGCGCGGGCGATCCACCGGTCGCGGCTCGATGGTCCATGAAGGGCACCGCCGTGGTCGCCGGGCCGAGCCGTGCCGGGTTGTGGCGCGGCCGGGTCGAACCGAGCCTGCGGCTCGGGCCGCGCGCCAGCTTCGACCTCGCCTATGAGCAGCGGCTGCGGGTCGCGAGCGGCGAGTCGCGGTCGTCCGGCACTGCGATTGCCGTGCTGCCGTCCGACTCCCCCCCGGCCTACCGGCTCACGCCGCTCGACTGGGAGATCGCCGCCGGTCAGCATGCCGCGTGGCGCCACGAGATCGACCGCGCGGTGCTGCGCGTGGCCGTGTCGCGGTTGGAGATCGGGGTCGGCCGGCAGGCCATTGGCTGGGGACGAGGCGTGCTGTTCGGCGCCGTCGATCTGTTCTCGCCCTTCTCGCCGTTCGAGGCCGATCGTGAGTGGCGCCGTGGGATCGACGCCATCCGCGTCGATGCACATCTGTCCAGCCGCGCATCGGCCGACGCCGTGCTGGCGCTGGGCGATCGATGGAGCGAGTCGGCGTTTGCAGGGCGACTCCGCGGCTACGCCGGCGAGGTGGACGTCGAGGTCGTCGCCGGTCGCCGCGCGCGCGACACGTTCGGTGGGGCAGCCACCTCGTTCGCGATCGGACAGGCCGAGGCCCATGTCGAGGTCGCCGCGTTTCGAACAGATGCCGTGGCCGGCTCGCGCCTCTTTGGCGATCGACGGACGGTGTTGAAGGCCGTGGTGGGCGGATCGTCGCGGCTACCGGTCGCCGCGGGGTTGCTCGTGCACCTCGAGTACCACTACTCCGGCTTCGGCGTGCGACGCGCACAGGACGTCGTGCCGGCGCTGACCGACGGGCAATTCGTCGCACGCATCCTCCGCGGGGATACGCAGATCCTGACGCGACACGCCGTGGCCGTCGTGGCCTCGTACGAGTGGTCGCCACTCGTTGCCGCCTCGACCGCGCTGGTTCACGAACCCACGGACGGATCCGGCGTGCTCACTCCGTCGCTGACGCTCACGTTCACGGACCGATGGTCCCTGCTTGTGAGCGGGTACCTCTCGTACGGGCGCGATGCCCTCGGGTCCGAGCAGCGCAGCGCCTACGGCGCCTCCCCCAGCACCGGCCTCGTCCAGGTGCGGTTCTACCGGTAGGTGGGCGGGAGTGCGTTGGCGAAGACTCTGCAGTGCCGGAGGACAAGCGCGGAAGTGCTGAGGGACAGCGACTGAAGTGCTGGGACGACGAGTACGAGGTGCTGCGGGGACTGGCCAGAGGTGCTGGCGGGACAGCCAGAAGTGCGGGCGGCACAAGCCAGAGGTGCTGCAGGGAAGACCCTGACGTGGTGACGGGAGAACGCGAGGTGCTGCGGAGACAAGCACTGAAGGGCTGATGGCACATACGGATCTGCGGCAGCGCCAGAGCGGCTGTGAAACTTCCGTGGCAGCCACACGCGCGCGGCGCGCGGCATCTACTCGGGCGTGTCCGGGCCAGGCCAGCCCGATCAGGCACCGGGCGGCAAGGCACTGCGCGGCTACCAGGCGACCGACGCCCCGGGGCCGTGCGAGGTTCACGACTATCTACCCTGGCTGGTACCAGGGCCGGACCGTGCACCTCCATCTGAAGGTGCGGACGACCGCCGCGCCCACCGGCGCGTACGAGTTCACCTCGCAGCTCTACTTCGACGATGCGCTGACCGACCAGGTCTTCACGACCGGCCTTTACGCCGGCCGCGGGCCGCGCGACACGACCAACCGCACCGACGGCATCTATCGACAGGGCGGCGCACAGATGCAGTTGTCGCCGGTGAAGCAGGGCGAGGGCCTGTCGGCCACATTCGTGGTCGGCGTGGACCTCGGCGATGCCGCGGTCGGCCGTCCCGACGGCGTCGGAGGCCGCGGTCGAGGGCGAGGCCGCGGCAGGGGGAACTGACGCAGAGATCGGCTACTTCGCAGAGGTCCCGGAGCTGACGCCGAGGTCCCGGTGACTTCGCCCAGGTCCCAGAGCTGGCGCTGAAGTCCCGGCGACTTCGCAGGGGTCCCGGAGCTGACGCTGAAGTCCCGGTGGCTTCGCTGAAGTCCCGGGGACTTCGCAGAAGTCCTATTTGCCGCCTGCCAGGTAGGAGAGCGCGAACTTCTGCAGGGCCTCGCTGGTCAGGCCGATCGCTTTGGCTTCCTCGAGCGCACGTTCAGTAGTCCACGCATCGACGCGCACGCGCTTGATGAGCCACAGCGCCGCCACTCGGTTCGCTGATCCGCAGTGGATGAACACCGGTTGATTGGCGCGGTCGGTGACTGCCGCGAGGAATCGATCGACGACCGCCGGATCGGGGGTGGCGACCACGAACGGCAGGTGGATGTACTTCACTCCGGCTGCCACCGCCGCGGCCCCTTCGCCTTCGACGTCCGCGCCCGGCTCACCCGCTGCCCGCAGGTTCACGATCGACACGAACCCGTCCTTCTTGAGCGAGGCGACGGCGGCCGGCGTGATGGCGCCGCCACACGCGACGGTCGCATCCACGCGGCTGAAGTTCTGCACCCCGGGATACTCGCGCTTCGTCACTTGCGCGGTGACGCTGATGCCGAGGACCGTGACGAGGGCCGAGGTGGCGGCGGTGCGTGACCAGGCTGACATGAGGAGTCCCTTCAGGTAACGGGTCGAGTCGCTCTCGATCCTGTCAGAATGGCCGACATTCCGCCACCTCCGCGTTCCGCGTGATCCGTGGCGTCCCACTCCGGGCTCGCCGCGTCTCCGCGTGACTGGAGGTGTTCGCTCCGCGCCCTCCCGCGTCTCCCGTGACGATCTGATGTACCCTGCGCCGCAGGAGACCCGATGACCTTGTTCACGCGTACGGCCACCGGCACACTGCTCGTGGGTGTGTTGCTCGTTCACGGAGCCTCGGTCTCGGCCGACCAGGCCGCGACCGCCAAGCCTGCACCGGCGACCGCGCCGGTGGTCGCAAGCGGACGCGTGGAGCTCGCCGATCCCGTCGGCGACATCCAGCCGATTGTGTATCTCGAGAGCGTCGGCGACGGGACCCGAGAAGGAGGTCAAGTATCCCGGCTTCGACGTCGTGAAGCTCGTCATCTCGAGTGACGGCAAGGCGCTGACGTTTGCGGCGACGCTCAACACGCCGCCGGCCCGCGCCGCCTATGAGGTCCTCGAGTTCTACGTCGACGCCGACAACACGGCCAAGACGGGCATCACGCATCCAGACGACCCGCGCCGGCTGACCGGCATGGAGTTCTACGGCACGCTCGATGCCTGCCTCGAACACGAGACGTTCGGCACCACCTGCGCTGGGACGAATGCGCAGCCGCGTCCGCACTCGGCCATCGTCACCCTCGAGAAGTTCGGCAAGGAGTGGATGAACAAGAACACGCTGCTCGACATTCCCGCGTCCGGCACGGTCAAGGAACCGAGGAAGACGCCGGTCAGCGGTGCGGTCGTGCAAGCCACGCTCGACTACGTCGCGATGGGTGTGAAGTCGGGTCAGACCATTCGCCTGGTCGTGCGTGAGTACTGCGCCGGCAAAGTGAAGAGCGTGCCACAGGGGTTCTTCCCCGACGTCGTTCTGACGCTCAAGTAGGCCGGATCCCCACATGTTGCGCCTTCGCGCGCCGCCGCCGCCGTGTCCGTGGTCGTCCTGGCCGGGATCCTCCTGGACGCCCAGCGTCCCTCGTTCCAGTTCCAGGTGGTGCGGGACGGCCCACTCACCCTCGAAAGGGCTCTGAGGGTGCATGCCAGCCGTGGCTACTCGTGCGCCGCGGTGGCCAGGCCGCTCGCGTCCCTGCTGCCCAGCAACGCGACCGTCGTCATGGGCCGTCCGAAGATCCTGCCGCTGCTGGCGCCTGCGGTCGAGGAGGTCGCGGTCGTCGTGGGCCGGTTCGTGCCGATGGAGGACTTCGAGCGGGACGTCAACGCGGTGGCCGCGAAGGGTTTCCGCCTGTGCGGCGTCACGCTCACGGCTCCCGTCTATGGCCGCGCGACCGTCTACACGCCGGTGGCCGTCATGACCCGTACGCTGGCGGGCCCGAACGAGAGCCTCACGTACCGGTTCTTTCGCACCACCGGGCGCGCCGGGGACTGGGCCATGCTCGAGAACGCTGGCGCCGCGGGATTCCTGGTCTCTCGAGTGATCGCCCGCCCCGTGGTCACGACCTCCGGCATCAGCGACGCGATCTTCGTCGCCGAGAAGGGCCCCGGGGCGCAGCCGGTCACCTACAGCCTGGCCGCCTCGGGCAATGCCGTGGCACTCGAGAAGGAGATTGCCAAGGTCGCGGCCAAGGGCCATCGGGTTCAGGCGACGTGGTTCGCCGCCGACCGCGTCAACGTCCTGATGGCGCTGCCGATCGGCGGACGTTGGGACGGGACCCGCGAGTACGTCGCGGACGACCCGTCGAGCCTCCGCATCAGCAGCTTCGACGGCGAGTTGCTCGCCTTGCTTCGCGTCAAGGAGGGTGCGATGGCCCTCTATGACAAGCAGAAGCGAGGCACTGACTACACCGTGCTCGGAGGCGGCGTGTCCGATCCGTCCACCCGTCAATCGTTGTCGTCGATGTCCGCCGTCGAGCGTCAGCTCCTCGAGAAGCTCGATGTGGAGGGCGGGCGTGGCTTCTGGCCGTGGGACGTCACCCTGCGTCAGGGCGCGGCGGGCGATGGCCCGGCGGTGGACATCGTGATGGCGCGCGGTCCAGTCAAGTAACCGCTGAGCCGTGAGCCGTTCGGGTTCGACCTTGCGCGTGTCTCTCAGGGGGCGGCCTGTGCCGAGCGCCCTCGAGGGAGGCCACGATGTCGAAACCGCACACGCGCGCAGAGGCCCTGGAGGTCCCAGGGCCCACCGAGGACTACGAGCAGTGGTTCGTCTCGAACCTGCCGGCGATCGAGCAGGTCACGCAGGGGATCGCGCGGCGACACTGGCTGGCCCCTGAGGAAGCGGACGACCTGCGGTCGGCCGTGTTCATCCGTCTCATCGACCACGACTACGCGGTCCTGCGCAAGTTCGAAGGGCGAAGCTCCCTGCGGACCTTCCTGACCGTGGTCGTCCAGCGGATCTTCCTGGACGAGCGCGTGGCGCGCTGGGGCAAGTGGCGCCCATCCGCCGATGCGCGCCGCGGAGGCCCCGTGGCCGTCCTGCTCGAACGGCTCACCGTGCGCGATCGCCTCTCGTTCGAGGAGGCGATTGATGTCCTGACCTCCCGCCATCAGGTGGATCTCACCCGTGCGGCTTTCGAGGCAATCTATGCGACGCTGCCTCGGGCGGTGCGCCCGCGGCTGGTAGATGACGCAGCCCTCGCGGATTGCCCCTCGCCAGCGCCGACGCCCGCCTTGCTCGTCGAGGCCGCCTCATCGCGCCAGGTGGCGGCGCACGCCTCGCGCGCGCTCGCCGCTGAGCTCGCCAGGCTCGACGACGACGACCGACGGATGCTGACGCTGCGCTTCATCGACGGCCTGACCATTCGTGAGATCGCCGAGCGCATGTCGGCCGGTGAGGCCAACATCAAGGCGTTCTACCGGCGCCTGCGCCGTCTGCTCGACACGCTGCGCGCGCATCTGGAACAGCGCGGCCTCCGGCGCGAGGATGTGCTCGCCGCGATCGGCGCGCCAGGGCGGATGGCGTCTTGAGGCAGCAGGCTGCGGGCCGGTCAGCGCCAGCGCGAATCGAGACCGGTACTGGCCACGCGCACGCGGTCCACGTGCCAGATCTGCTGGCAGGACTCGCACCGCCAGTACGAGTCGGGCGTGGGTTTCGCGCCCGTCTGTGTGACCGAGGCGGAGCGGCAGAACGGACAGGCCGCCACCGGCGGCCGCGCGTCAGGAACGCGGGTCACGTGGGGTCTCGACGGGAGCGCTGGTTGACGCGATCGTCACCGGATGTTCGGTGTCGTACAGGACCTGGGCGATCGTCCGCGACGAGGCGCCACGCACGATCGACGCGAGCAGGACCATCGGGCCCACCGTGCCCACCAGCCACGCCACGCCTTCGACGGGCGACAGCGCGCTCGCGATGAGCACCATTCGGGCGGAGAACGACGCGGCGATGGCGACGCTCCATCCGGCAAGAGCAAGAATGAGAAAACGGTTCGTGGACACGAGTGACCTCCAAGGAATCGGTCACGCCGCATCAGTATCTGGCTGGTGGGCGCGACGGTCCGGCACGTTCAGGCCGGTCGGCGCGCACCCGGGTGGGTACTGTTCGAACGCTGGCGGGCGTCAGGGGACCTGACGCCTTCGATCATACGCGATCGGCGCGGAACGCGTTGTTCGCCGGAATCGTCCCCGTTATCGGCAGCCGGTGAACAGGCAGATCGGGAACGGGAGACCGCTGGTCCCAGGGCCGCTGTTCTTGCGAATCAACTGCAGGATCTCGGCGGTCGCCCGCTCGTCCCGATTTGAACTCTTGAGGGCGCTATCGACGATTCCACGATCAGTCGGCGCTTTGGTCGCCAGTAGGATCAGCGGTTCTGAGAGCCTTGCGTTGCGTGTCGCGAGTATCTTCTCCACATTCAGCCTGAATTCGTCGAGAAGCGCCGCTGAGGGCGACGGCAATTCCGCCATGCCGCCGCCCGCACGCGTGACGCTTCTCGCAAAGTCGATGAGCATCGTCGCTTGCGCGGCCGTTACACCGACCGGACGCTCCTGTACGCCGGGTAGCAGGGCGGTCAGCAGCACCGCGATCATCGCCGTCATGGGACTACCCTCCGTCCAGGTTCGGCCGCCAAAGTATCGGGAGGGCCGCGAACAGCAGGCACACCGCGCCGAGAACGATCGTGCTCTGCTGAAAGAACATCGACAGCCCGAACTCGCCCTGCAGGTCGAACTGGTCCAAGGTGATCAACCTGGGCAGGTACCCCCGGGCTGCCATGCCTCCGACCAGCGACGAGACACAGCCGAGCCCGGCGGCGAGCAACCAGACACGCGACAGGCCGCGCGCGCGCGAGTCTCCCAAGAGCTTCACCGCGAACGCCAGCATGACGCCCGCGCCGGTGAACGTGAAGTTGATCATGGCGGTCGTCTCCGACATGGCGAACTGCAGCGCGTCAGCTCGCTGCCAGTCGGCCTCACCCTGAAACGCGAAGATACGAACGGCGGGTCTGGCCTTCGGCGGCTCGCCCAGGGTCCCTGGAGGTCTCGCGGTGTTCGTGAGGGACAGCAGCAGGATGAACAACACGTTGGCGCCGCCCGCGAGCGCGAGCACGACGAGGGTCATCAGGCGCACGCGTTTCGATTGACGTCGTTGCTCGGCTGCGTCCATTTGGGATGGGGTGTGGTTTCGGCCCGTATCCTGGTCGATCAAGAGGGGGCTGTCAACTGACTCACGTCCTTCGGCACGCCCGGATAGAATCGCGGGTGATGATCACCGGCGAGATCAAGAGCAGGATCGACGCGGTCTGGAACGCGTTCTGGACGGGCGGCATCTCCAACCCCATGGAGGTGATCGAGCAGATCACGTACCTCTTGTTCCTGCGCCGCCTCGACGACCTGCAGACGCTCGAGGAGAACCTCGCGAGCCGCACGGGCAAGGCCATCCGGCGCCGGACGTTCCCCGAGGGCGCGGATCCGCGAGGACGCCCGTACCGCGACTTCCGCTGGTCGCACTTCAAGAACTTCTCCCCGGGCGACATGTTCGTCGTGATCGGCGAGCACGTGTTTCCGTTCCTCCGATCGCTCGGGGGAGACGGGTCCACCTACGCGCATCACATGAAGGACGCGCGGTTCACGATTCCGACGCCAGCGCTCCTGGCCAAGGTCGTGGACCTGCTCGACGCGGTGCCGATGGAGGACCGCGACACCAAGGGCGATCTCTACGAATACATGCTCGGCAAGATCGCGAGCGCGGGGCAGAACGGGCAGTTCCGCACACCGCGCCACATCATCGGGCTGATGGTCGAGATGACCGCGCCGCAGCCGACCGATCTCATCTGCGATCCGGCGTGCGGCACGGCCGGGTTTCTCGTGGCCGCTGGGGAGTTCATCCGCGACCGGCATCCGAAGGCCCTGCACGACGCCACGCTCAACGAGCATTTCCACCAGCGGATGTTTCACGGCTTCGACTTCGACAACACGATGCTGCGGATCGGCAGCATGAACATGCTGTTGCATGGCGTGGAGCAGCCAGACATCCGCTATCGCGACTCGCTGGCGCAGGAGCATTCGGCCGACGAGGAAGCGTACACGCTGGTCCTCGCCAATCCGCCCTTTGCCGGCAGCCTCGACTACGAGAACACGGCCAAGGACCTGCTGCAGATCGTCAAGACCAAGAAGACCGAGCTGCTGTTCCTGGCCTGTTCCTGCGTCTGCTCAAGCCCGGCGGCCGCGCGGCCGTCATCGTGCCCGACGGCGTCCTGTTCGGATCGAGCAAAGCGCACAAGGAACTGCGGCGCCTGCTCGTGGAAGACCAGAAGCTGGATGCCGTCGTGTCGCTGCCTGGCGGCGTCTTCAAGCCCTACGCCGGCGTGTCCACGGCCATCCTGCTTTTCACCAAGACCAACTCGGGCGGCACGGACGTCGTGTGGTTCTACGACGTGGACGCCGACGGCTGGAGCCTGGACGACAAGCGCACGCCGCTCCTCGCGGAGGACAAGCTCGGGCCCGTCCCGTCGGCCAGCCTCAGCGACGAGGAGCACGCGAAGAACAACCTGCCGGACGTCGATCGCGCGCTGGCAGCAGCGGGACGGCGCAGAGCGCGATCGTCCGCGGACCGCGCAGAGCTTCTGCGTCCCCAAGGCCGACATCGCCGCGCAGGGCTACGACCTCTCGCTCAACCGCTACAAGGAGGTGGTGCACGAGGAGGTCGCGCACCGGCCGCCGACGGAGATTCTCGCGGAGCTGGCGAAGATCGAGGAGGAGATTCAGCAGGGGATGCGGGAGCTGGAGGGGATGATCAGGTGAGGAGCGAGAGCCGCGAAGCGTTGCCGACGTGGCTTTCGCGACGTCGCAGGGCAGTGGATCCTCAAGACCGATCGATGCCGGTCTGACACGACGATCCAACAGGCATCAACGTGGGTCATGATCGTGACGACGACGTCAGCGAGCTCCAAGATACAGGTGTCCAGGACCCGGAAACGAATTCGTCTCGAGGGCGTACAGCGCTCTGCGAGGAAGGTGAGTGCTGGCGCTATGCCGCGATCACCTGGACGAAGGCTCGTCGGCAGTGCTCCAGAGCAGTGCCAGACATCGGCCTGCATTCATGACAGCTGGCGTTGCCGGCGACCGCGCGACTCCGGTGCGGATCCTGAGTAGTTCTCCTATCACCTGATGGGGCCACGAGCCGCTCGTCAAGCGTCTGACGCGTCGAGCTTGGCAACGGTGCGACCGCTAAGAACCTGACGATATCGATCTCGTGCGAGCGACTTGACCAGTTGCCTCTCCCGCCCCTGACCGAGCAGCGTCGCATCGCCGACATGCTCGATCGCGCCGAGGCCCTGCGCGCCAAGCGCCGCGCGGCGCTCGCGCGGCTCGATGAGCTCACGCAGTCGGTGTTTCTCGAGATGTTCGGGGATCCAGTGGCGAATCCGATGCATTGGCCACTTCAGCCCTTGCTGACTTGGCTGAAGTATCCCGCGGAATGGAGTGTCTCGCTATCTACTACAGGGACTGCGATCGGGTGGTTCTGACGCTGTCAGCGATCACGAGCGTCCGGTTCGACTCCAGCGACTGGAAGACGAGCAGCGCGCTTCTGCGCCGGCGGCAGACGGGTCGCGTGAGTGACGGGATCTGCTCGTCTGCCGGGGAAACGGCAACGCAGAGCTGGTTGGGAGAGCGCAGTCTTCACCGACACATGACATGCCCGACGTAAGGTGTCCTTGACCACGATCGATTGCGGTCAGGGCGTGGCAGACGTGGTCGACCGTCGGTTTCTGCTACCAGTGGAATTCTGCTGACGTTCGGCGGCAGATTGGCTCGCTGCGCGCGGACGACCGACGTCAGCATGTCAAGGTCAATCAGGAGATGCTCGAAGGCGTCATGCTCGCATGCCCCGCCCCTCGCCCTCCAGCGCGAGCTTCGCCCGCCGCGTCGCCGCGATCGAGAAGCTGAAGGCCAGTCATCGCGCGGCGCTTGCCGAGCACGACGCGCTGTTTGCGTCGCTGCAGCATCGGGCGTTCCGGGGCGAGCTGTAGCCGAGGTTCACGCGGAGACGCTCACGCGGAGACGCGGGGGACGCGGAGTAGGGCTCGGACGGTCACGCGGAGACGAGTGAGCAAGGAATTCACGCGCGGCGCACTCGTCACCGGCCGACTGGCGTTGTCCTCGTCCTCCAGTACCCGGCTCGCCGTTTGGCATGGGCAATGGCGACCACAAGCACGTGTTCGCCTCGGGATCGATAGACGACGCTGTAGGGACAAATTCTCAGGACGTAGCGACGCGTGCCATGGAGATAGTGCGGCCACGCATCCGGACGCTCTGAGATTCGTGCGATGGCCTGCTCGAGTTCACGCCGAAATACCTCGTCGGCCTGGGCGCTCTTGCTCAGATAGTAGGTTCGTGCCTGCCGGCCTTCCTCGACGGCCTCGGGATGGAGCTCAACGATCCGCCGGCTCATCCGCAGGCCCGAAGATGGTCCTTCGCGCGTCCTTCCAGGCGACCGGCTTCACCAGGCCGGATTCCAGATCTGCGACTCGTTGCTGGATCTCGGCCGACCATGACGCCTCGACTTCGGCGGGGCCATCAGTGGTGTCATCGAGGCTTTCGACAATGGCGGCCGCCAGATCAGCACGGGCATCCTCGGGCAACCGCAGCGCCTCGGCCAGCAGGTCCTGAATCGCGGACGTCATGGCACGAGCTTACCGCAGCTCACCGCCCCGTCCGGCAGGCGGTCGTCAAGTGGCGGGGCCCCGGCGGCCGGCCCGACCGCACCGCAGGTGCCGATCACCGCCGGTTGCGCGGGGCCGACGTGCTCGGCATAGACTGCTCCGCCAGAATCCCCAATGCGCTGGCAGGACCATATCGTGGCGACCCCAGACACCCTCCACGCCAGGGTGGAAGTGGTGCTCGATCGCACTACTTATTGACATTCGATGTGAATTAGCAACACCATCACGGGAGACATGACACGCAGGCGGCCCGCCCGGCGGTCTTCCTCTCACGCCGCCCGGGTGCTGCAGCTCGTGGGCAGGCGCGGGCTGGCTCACACCCGTGACGTGGCAGGGCTGGGCATTCCCACGGTGGTGCTGACCCGGCTGGTTCGCGAAGGCAAGCTCGAGCGAACGGCCCGCGGGCTCTACAGCCTCCCCGAGGCCCTACCGAGTGAACACCGCTCGCTCGCCGAGGTCACCTTGCGCGCGCCACGGGGCGTCGTCTGCCTGCTGTCCGCGCTCCGGGTTCACGAGGTAGGGACGCAGGCGCCCTCAGAGGTCTGGCTGGCAATGCCCGCGGGCGTCGCGGCTCCCGCGGATGGTCTCGCCGGCACTCCGCATCGTCCGGATGTCCGGTGCCTCGCTCACGCACGGCATTGAACGCGCCAAGGTCGATGGCGTGTCTGTCCCGGTGTTCAGCCTGGCCAAGACCATCGCCGACTGTTTCAAGTTCAGGAACAAGATTGGCCTCGACACGGCCCTCGAGGCGTTGCGCGAAGGATGGCGCGAGCGGAAGGTCAACATGAACGAACTCTGGAAATACGCGTCGATCAACCGCGTCGCCAACGTCATGCGGCCCTACCTGGAATCGCTGGTGTGAGCCCGGGCGGTCGAGCGGCCAAGGTGCACGCCCGGCTGCTCGCCATCGCGCACGGGCGGAGCCAGGACTTCAACCACGTCCTCGGGCGTTACGCCGTGGAGCGGTTTCTGTATCGGCTGTCGCTCTCGCCTGCCAGAGACCAGTTCGTGCTGAAGGGGGCCCTCTTGTTCGATCTGTGGTTCGACGCGCCCCACCGCCCAACCCGTGATGCCGATGTTCTGGCCTCGGGATCGGCAGATGTCCTGGCCCTGACTGATACCGTCCGTTCACTCTGCGTGATGGCGATCGACGACGGCATGCAGTACGCCCCGGAGACCGTCGTCCTGGCGGAGATTCGCGAGGCGGCCAGCTACGCGGGATTTCGCGTGAGGCTTCGTGGCCAGCTCGGCACGGCGTTCAGCGTCGTGCAACTCGACGTAGGCTATGGCGACGCCATGGCTCTCGCGCCAATTGCCGCGGACTTGCCGGTGCTGCTGAATGGTTCGCCCGCGCCGCGACTGCTGATGTACCGCCGCGAGGTGGCGAAGAACCGGCTGCAGGCCCCCTCATTGGAAGTGGTGGTCCACGAACTGGGTACGTGGCTGCTTCCGCTGATGCGGCGCGCTCGGACCCTGCCGAGGCGACCGTGACCAATCCATTCGCGTTCCTCCGCGCGGAGTGGCCGGAGGTGTTCGACGCGGCCAGTCGGTCGGCCTCGCTGGTGCATCGCGATGCGCGTGCGGCCTGCTTCTATTCGCGTCGCGCGCTCGAACTGGCCATCGGCTGGCTTTACAAGCACGACCCGGCGCTGAAGCTGCCGTATCAGGACAACCTGAGCGCCCTGATCCATGAGCCGACGTTCAAGACGACGGCCGGCGAGGCCGTGTTCAACAAGGCACGGGTCATCACGACGCTCGGTAACCGAGCCGTGCACGGGAGTCGTCCGATCCCGCTTGCGGACGCCGTCGCCTCGGCAACCGAGTTGTTCCATGTCAGCTACTGGCTCGCGCGCACCTACGGCCGCGGCGCGCCACCCGTCGCCAGACCTCAGCCTTCGATGCTGAGGCGCTGCCCGAAGTCGGGCGAGGCCTCCAGGCAGACCGCCGAACAGCTCCGGCAGCTGCAGTCTGCCTTGCGCGAGAGAGACGAGAAGCTGTCGTCGATTCTGTCGGACCATGCGGCACTCGACGCCGAGCTGGTGCGCCTTCGCGCGGAGGTCGCCGCCGCGAGGGAGGCCGCACACGCGCGGCCAGATACGCACGACTACTCCGAGAGCCAGACGCGTGACTACTTCATCGACCTCCTGCTGAAGGAGGCCGGTTGGCCCCTCGACCAGCCGCGTGATCGCGAGTTCGAAGTCGCGCGGCATGCCCAATCGCCAGGCGACGGGCTTCGTCGATTACGTGCTCTGGGGAGACGACGGCAAACCCCTCGCGTTGGTCGAGGCCAAGCGCACGCGTCGGGACTCCCGCGAAGGGCAACAGCAGGCGCTAGCTTTATGCCGACTGCCTCGAGCAGCGCTTCGGCCAACGCCCCGTCATCTTCTACTCCAACGGCTACGACCACTGGATCTGGGACGACACGCGTTATCCGCCACGGGAAGGTTCAGGGCTTCTATCGGAAGACCGAGCTGGACCTGATCGTCCAGCGCCGCGCCAGTCGCAAGGAGCTCGCCACCGCAGGTCAGCTCCACTATCGTCGAGCGCTACTACCAGACGCGCGCCATCAGACGCGTGGCTGAAGCCTTTGAGAAGGACCACGACCGCAAGGCGCTGGTCGTGATGGCCACCGGCGCCGGCAAGACGCGCACCGTGATCGCGCTTTGCGACCTGTTGATGCGCTGCAGTTGGGCCAAGCGCGTCCTGTTTCTCGCCGACCGTGTGGCGCTCGTCAATCAGGCCGCCAACGCGTTCAAGGTCCACCTGCCGGACGCGGCGACCGTCAACCTGGTGACTGAGCCTGACACTGAGGCGCGCATCTACGTCTCGACCTATCCGACGATGATGGGGCTCATCAACGAGCGTCGCGACGATGAGCGCCGGTTTGGCGTGGGGCACTTCGACCTCGTCATCATCGACGAGGCGCATCGCTCGGTCTTCAACAAGTACAGCGGCGATCTTCGACTACTTCGATTCGCTGCTCGTCGGCCTCACGGCGACCCCGAAGGATGAACTCGATCGCAACACCTACAAGACTGTTCGATCTCGAGGATGGCGTGCCCACCGATGCCTACGCGCTCGAGGAGGCCGTGCGCGACGGCTTCCTCGTGCCGGCGCAGGCCGTCTCCGTGCCGCTCAGGTTCCAGCGCGAAGGCATCAAGTACGCGGACCTCCCGGATGACGAGAAGGACGCCTGGGACGCGCTCGAATGGGACGAGGACGGCAACGTGCCTGCGAGTGTGGAGGCCGAGGCCGTCAACAAGTGGTTGTTCAACAAGGACACGGTGGACAAGGTGCTCGCGCACCTGATGACCCGTGGCATGAAGGTGGCCGGCGGCGACCGGCTCGGCAAGACCATCCTCTTTGCGAAGAACCAGGCGCACGCGGAGTACATCGAAGAGCGGTTCAACGCCAACTACCCGCATCTGAAGGGCCAATTCGCCCGTGTGATCACCTTCAAGACCGAGTACGCGCAGAGCCTCATCGACGCGTTTTCCGTCAAAGAGCGGGCCCCTCACCTCGCCTTGTCGGTGGACATGCTCGACACCGGCATCGACGTGCCGGAGGTGGTGAATCTGGTCTTCTTCAAGCTGGTGCGATCGAAGACCAAGTTCTGGCAGATGGTGGGACGGGGCACCAGACTGTGCCGCGATCTGTTTGGGCCTGGGCTCGACAAGGCGTCGTTCTACCTGTTCGACTACTGCCAGAACCTCGAGTATTTCAGCCAGGATCTGCCGACGTCTGATGGTGCCGGGCCCGTGTCGCTCGGCACGCGACTGTTCGTGCGGCGCGTGGAGTTGATTGTCGCACTCGACGAGCTGGTGCCGCCAGCGTGGACGCCGGCCTTTCGGCCCGCGCTCGAGGTGCGCGAGATCGCGCCCGCCTACGGCGACCCCTTGACGGAGGCGCGGCTTCGGGAGGCGGTGGCCGAGGGGCTACATCGCGAGGTCGCCGCGATGAACCTCGACAACTTCGTCGTGCGGCCGAAGCGCCGTCTGGTCGAGCGCTTCGCGCGGCCTGAGTCCTGGACCACGATGACACCGGCCGATGCCCAGGAGGTTTCCTACGGGCTGGCGGGTCTGCCGACCGAGCTCGATCCGGAGCCGGAAGAGGCCAAGCGGTTCGATCTCCTGCTTCTGAACCTGCAGCTCGCGGTGCTTCGGCACGAGCCCGCGTTCGAACGGCTCCGAGATCAGGTCAAGACCATTGCCGGCCTGCTCGAGGAGAAGTCGCCGATTCCGATGATCCGCGACCAGATGGCGCTCATCCAGGATGTCCAGTCTGACGAGTGGTGGCGCGACGTCACCACGCCGATGCTCGAGCTGGTGCGGCGAAGGCTCCGCGATCTGGTCGGGCTGATCGAGAAGCGGGCGCGCAAGATCATCTACACGGACTTCGAGGACCTGCTGGGGCCCGAGATGGTCGTGGACCTGCCCGGATTCGGCGAAGGCATGGATTTCGCGAAGTTCCGGGCGAAGACGCAGGCGTTTCTTCGCGCGCACCAGGATCATGCCGCCATCCGGAAGCTGCGCATGAACGAGACGCTGACCAGGGCGGACCTCGACAGCCTCGAGCACATCATGCTCGCAAGTGGCGCGGCTGAGGCCGAGGTCCGTCGTCTGCGAACGTCGGCTGAGGGGCTCGGCCTCTTCGTGCGGTCACTGGTGGGCCTCGATCGTGAAGCCGCCAAGACCGCGCTCGGCGAGTTCGTGGCCGGCAAGACCCTCACAGCCAACCAGATCCAGTTCGTGAACCTCATCGTGGACCACCTGACCGAACACGGTGTGATCGAGGTCGCTCGGCTCTACGAGTCGCCCTTCACGGACCTGACGCCCCGGGGACCGGATGCCCTGTTCAACGAGACGCACATGGCCGAGCTGCTCGAGACGCTCGACCGCGTCAGGTCTCGCGCCACGGCCGCCTGAGGTCCATCGTGTTGGGGCCGCGTGTCGCGTCACCCGGCGCGACTTCCGAGCCGCGAGCGTTTCGAGCTGACCGCGAGCGTGCGATCGCCGCGGCGGGAGGGACCTGGACGTCAGTTTCGGGACTTGGGCGTCAGCGCCGGGACTTCTGCGAAGGGGCCGGGACTTCTGCGACGAGAGCTCACGCGGAGCCGCTCACGCGGAGGGGCGGTCAGTTCAGCGGAGCCGCGGAGTGGTGATCAGAGGGGAGATTCTCAGGACTTGCCGGTCGCGGCCTCGAGCTGGCGGATGAGGCCGAGGGCGCGCTCGCGCAGGTCGGCGGCGTCGTGGGCGATGTCGGCTTCGCCGAGCCGCTCGAGTCGCGGGACACGCCGATTGAGCGCCTCGATCAGACGCTGAAGGTCGGTCAGCATCTCCCGGGTGTGCACGTCGCGTTCGTTTGTCGCCATGACGGTCCTCGCTCTCGCGAATGCGGCCCGGTGGGGCCGGCCGCGGCCTAGGGCCGCGGGAGTGCGCTCACCTTGCCTTCGGCCACCTCGTGCTGCGCCGTGATCACGGCCTTGGCCGACGCCGGCACCCGGGCGACGCAGCCGCGCATCAACTGCGCCGCGCGCAGCGACGCAACCTTGACGAACACGAACGCATTGTCGGCGGCGGGGCGATGGACCATGGTGACTCCTGACAGGAGGTCCGTCACGCGCCATCGACATTGGTGGAACGCAAGGGGCCGGCTAGCGGCGGGTGTCAGCGCGAGGCCGACAGCCCAGTATACCCCGGGCCATGTGGTGATGTGGTGATGTGGTGATGTGGTGATGTGGCGATGTCGTGATGTGGTGATTGCGACGCGCGGCGGTTCGGCGCCGCTCAGTTGAGCGTGAAGTTGACGGTGACGGTCATCAGGACGGACACGGGCTGGCCGTCCAGGAGCGTCGGCGTGTAGCGCCACTGGAGGACGGCCTCCAAGGCGGCCAGGGCGAGGGCCGTCGAGGGACCCGAGAGCACCCGGCCGCTCTGGACGCAGCCGCTCGGATCGATCGTGCTTTGGATGACCACGATGCCCTGGACCTGGGGGCCGCTGGGGTAGGACCGCCGCGGCGGCCTCGGAGAACTCCCGGGACGCGCTCGCGCCCGGCGCCTCGGTACCGATCTGCCGAGCGTCGCGAGGAGCGCCGCGTGGAGGGCCGGGCCGGTCCCCGGCCCCCGTATCGAGGCTCGCTGCACGTGCTGAATCAGCCACCAGCTGTCGCCCGCGTCCAGGCCCTGTGCCAATGCCGGCAGGGCGTCAGCCAGTCCGGCAGGCGAGGTCCGTGCGAGCCACGCAGCCCAGGCCAGGCGCGCGCGCGGTGTGCCTGCCGCGACCTGTTGCTCCACCACGAGTCTGGTTTCCGGTGTGTCGAGCAGAAGGAGCGCTCGCAGCAGGGACGCCTGCCTACCGTCGCCAACGGCCTCGCGTGATGCGGCCGCGATCAACTCACGTTGGAGGGCGAGAATGCGCGAGGCGCCGATCAACTGCGCCGCCAGCGCGCGCATGGGGGCCTGATCGCTTGCCAGGGCTTCGCGGAGACCCGAGAGCATCGCCCCGTCAGGCGTGCCGGCGACCAGGATGAGCTGACCAGCCGTGAGCGCCTGTCCGCCAGCGTCGCCCTGTGCCGCGGCAGAAGTCCAGCCCCCGGCCGCCAGGATCGTGATCGCGGAGCCAAGCACGAGCCCGGCTGCGAGGCGCCGCATCACCCCATCAGCACATCACCACATCACCACATCACCACATCACCACATTCACATCCCATTCACCTGGCCTTCGACTTCACGTCGAACTTGCGGCCCATCAGCGTGAGATACGCCGCGACGTCGTGCATGCTGCCGCTGCGGCGGACGACGTGGCCGACCATCTTGGCTTTCATCCGGATGCCACCGTAGAACTCGTCCACGACGCGTTCGCGGTAGCTCCAGAGCGCGTCGGCGTCTGGCCGGTCGAGCTTGATCGTCTGGGCCGCGTCGGCGTTGAAGGCGTCGTAGGACTGCATGATGAGCGTCTGCGCCGTCCGGTTGAGCCGATAGACCTCTTCCCAGAAGCGGCGCTCCGGCTGCTCGTTGTAGCGCGTCGCGTCCTCGTCGGGAAACTCGGCGAGGACGCGGGCCTCGATGCTCCGAATCGTCGGCGCCTCGGGGTGCCCGTCCGGCACGCGGCTCAGCAGGATGACGAGCTTCTGCCGCATCGACAGGGCCTCCCACATGTCCGTGCCCGGCAGCGGGATCACCATGCTGAGGTTCATCATGTCGATCGCGCCGGCCTCCTGCAGTTCACGGGCAAAGACGCGCGTGCTCTCCATCTCCTCGGCGGTTTCGGCCGGCACCACCTTGCCGCTCGGCAAGCGGAGCTCGGGAAACCCGGCCATGAGGAAGCCGTTGATGTAGAAGTAGACGCCCTCCTGGCGGGCCACGCGCTTCAAGCGCGTCAAGTTGGACAGGATCTCGGCGTTGGTCAGGTTCATCCCGCCCTTGCGGACCAGCTCACGCCGGACCCGTGGAGAGCCGGATTCGAGGCCAATGGCCGTGCCGCGCCAGCCGGCGCGGATCATCAGGCTGATCAGCTCATCCACGTTCGAGAAGCCGTGCTGCTTGAGCGCGTTCTCGACCAGCTTGCCGCCGCCGAGGGTCTCGTAGCGGATGCCGTTGTCCGTCGTGAAGAAGATCTTCAAGCCCCGCCGCAGGATCTCGCGGCACAGGCTGATCACGTACTGGTACTGCTGCGTGAACGCGTCGTCGATGAAGCTGAACTGCCGCCGGCCGTACTCGCGGTGGTAGAACTCGATGTCGTCAACGACCTTCTCGACCTTGCGGTAGCGCAGCTTCTTGCCCGACATCTGGAACGCGCCGCAGAACGTGCAGTCGTAGGGGCAGCCGCGGACGAGCTGGATTGGCCAGTACTCGGCGCCGGCCGTGCCGTGCGCGCCGCGATACAGGGCGTACTGGCGCCGCTCGTCCTCCGAGAGGTGGTAGCGGAGCAGCCGGTCCTCGTCGAAGCGTTCGACGTCGATCATCGGCGCCGGCACACCGCGCGCCAGGCCGGTCTCGCGATCGCGCGTGTAGACGCCGGGAATCTGTTCGTGCGCGGGCGTCTGTCCGCCGAGCAGCATCTTCACCAGGGCCGGGAAGCTGTCTTCCGCTTCGCCGCGGCAGACGTAGTCCACGTAGTCGGCGCCGAGCACACTGAGGTACGCCTCGGTGGGATGTGGGCCCCCGAGCACGATCGTCAGGTCCGGACAGGCCGCGCGCACGCGCTGCAGGCCTTCGAGCGTGTTGCGGATCGCCTGGCTGTAGGTGGAGACACCCAGGATGCGGCACCCGAGGGCCTTGATCGCGCGGATCAGATGATCGAACGGGTCGCGCGGCTCGATGCAGGGCAGGTTGTAGTTGAGGACTTCCGCGCCGACACCCTGGTGGCGCAGGATCGTCGTGAGGACCTCGACCCCCGGGTGGGGCAGCGCGCCGTTGACGTCGCTCATCGGCGGCACACAGAACAGCACCGGCACGTCGCCGTGGGTGCGCCGGTGTGCGTCGAGGCCTGAGCCGTCGTAGAGCCCGTAGCAGACGCGCTTGCCGAGCGCGTCCGACACGGCGTCATACATGCGGACCCAGCTCCCTGCCAGGAGCGCAGCGGTACTCATCTTGAACTTCGGCCGGATCCTAGCATACGGGCCGTGCGACCCTGTGGCCATGAGTCGCGTCCCGTTCTAGGATGACGCCTGTCCCATGCAGACATCGACCCTTCGCACGATAGCGATCTCGGGAGCGGCCGCCGGTGCGCTGCTCCTGCTGCCGGCCGGACTGGCGTCGCTCGAACAGACCGCCGGCCGCGGAGGTCCGGTGGCGGTCGCGCGGGCGCTGCCGGCCGCCGCCAGCGGGCGGAACTGGGCCGGCTACGGCGGCACCCCGCAGCAGACGCGCTATTCGACGCTCTCCCGGATCAACACGACCAACGTCGCCGGGCTTCAGGTGGCCTGGCGCTACGACACGGGCGAACCGGGCGCCATGCAGACGCAGCCGATCGCGATCGACGGCGTCGTCTATGGCTACACGCCCACGCATAAGGCGTTCGCCGTCAACGGCGCGACCGGCAAGGCCATCTGGACGTTCGATTCCGGGATACGAGGCAGCGGGCCCAATCGCGCGGTGATGTATTGGGCCAGCGGCCAGGACCGGCGCGTCTTCGCGGCGGTCGCCAGTTTCATCTATGCCCTCGATGCGCGGACCGGGAAGGTCATCCGGTCGTTCGGGACGGACGGTCGCATCGATCTGCGCCAGCACCTCGGCCGCGATCCGGATACACAGAGTGTGCGGCTCACGTCGCCTGGAGTCATCTATCGCGACCTGATGATCGTCGGCGGCCGCGTCGGAGAGGTGCTCCCGACCTCTCCGGGCGATGTGCGCGCGTACGACGTGCGGACCGGCGCGCTCAAGTGGAGCTTCCACACGATCCCGCATCCCGGCGAGTTCGGCCACGCGACCTGGCCTGCGGAGGCCTGGACGTACAGCGGTGGCGCCAACAGCTGGCCCGGCATGGCGCTGGACGAGGCGCGGGGCATCGCGTACGTGCCCACCGGTTCGGCCGCGAGCGACTTCTACGGCGCCGACCGGCTCGGCGACAACCTCTTCGCCAACTCCCTCGTCGCACTCGACGCGGCGACGGGCACGCGGCTCTGGCACTACCAGATCGTGCGGCATGACATCTGGGACCGCGACCTGCCGTCCCCGCCGACCCTGGTCACCGTGCGCCGGAACGGCCGCACGATTGACGCGGTCGCCCAGGCCACCAAGCACGGCTATCTGTTCGTGCTGGACCGCGTGACCGGACAGCCGCTGTTCCCGGTCGCAGCACGCCTCGTTTCCGATGAGCGTGGTGCCTGGCGAAGTCACCAGCTCGACGCAGCCGCTGCCGACACTCCCCAAGCCGTTCGCGCGGCAGGAGCTGACGGCCGACCTTCTGACGCATCGCACGCCGGAGGCGCGGGCCTGGGCACTCGAGCAGTTCAAGACGTTTCGGAGTGAGGGGCAGTTCGTGCCGTTCCGCGTCGGGCAGCAGACCGTCGTGTTTCCCGGGTTCGACGGCGGCGCCGAGTGGGGCGGATCGGCGTTCGATCCGACCAGCGGCCTCTACTACGTCAACGCGAACGATCTGGCATGGACCGGCGGCCTGTCACCCAACACCGGCGGGCAGAGTGGTCAGGCGCTCTACCAGCAGTACTGTGCGTCGTGTCACCGCGACGATCGGCTCGGCACGCCGCCGGCGATTCCCTCGCTCATTGGTGTCGGTGAGCGGCGCACGTTCGCCGATCTGGCTGCGCTGGTCCGTCAGGGCACGGGTCGCATGGCGGGATTCCCGCAGTTGGACCAGACCATGGTCAACGCGGTGCTGCAGTATGCGACGACCGGCGCCGACGGGGCATCGACCCCGGGTCGTGGCGGCGGCACGGCGGGACAGGGCCGGGGCACCGAGCCGCCGCCGATGTCGCCACTGATCAACAGCGCATTTCGGTTCACCGGCTATCGCAAGTTCCTCGACCCGGACGGCTATCCCGCCACGGCGACGCCGTGGGGCACGCTGAGCGCGATCGACCTCAACACCGGCGACTACGCGTGGCAGATTCCGCTCGGCGAGTATCCGGAACTGGTCGCCAGGGGGATGAAGGACACCGGCAGCGAGAACTACGGCGGCCCGATCGTGACCGCCGGCGGCGTGCTGTTCATCGGCGCGACCAATCACGACCGCAAGTTCCGCGCGTTCGACAAGGCGACGGGCGCGTTGCTCTGGGAGGCCACCCTGCCCTCGTCGGGGAACGCGACCCCCGCGACCTACGAAGCCGGCGGCCGGCAGTTCGTCGTCATCGCCGCGGGCGGCGGCAAGTCGCCGCAGGGCGGCCCGGGCGGCGTGTACGTCGCCTTCGCGCTGCCGCCGGGCGGAAGGGCTGTGACCGCCGGCCGTTGACTCCAACCTCACCACGAAGACACGAAGGATCCGAAGGCGCGGCGGCCGACGTGAACACGAACCGTCGCGACAAGCGGGTGTCCCTCCGACCGCTTGCCGCGAGGGTTCGATCCACTCGATGCCGGCCAACTGGCCGGCACGCCAGCTTCGCTGGCGCGCCGCCGCGCCTGCCAGTCACCCCGTCCTCTGCCCCTCCGCGGTGAATCAGGGCTTGCTCCGTGGGCTCCGCGTCTCCGCGTGATGCCCTACTTCACCGGATCGAGTCGCGCCGTGAGCGCCTGCACGCGCGCCGTATGGCCGGTGCGCGCGTGCGCCGCAATCGCCGCGCGGAGGAGCGCCTCGCTGCGCGGCGCGCTGGGGAGCAGGCCGTCGAGTTCATCGGCCGCGTCGTTGATCAGGCCGAGGGTCGAGAACGCGAACGCGCGCGTGATCCCGCGGAGCACCGGGTCTGTCTCCTGATCCGCCGCCGACAGCCGTGCGGTCAGACTCATCTCGTCGGCGCGTGAGAGCAGCCGGACGGTCGCGCTGCCGGCGACCGTGACACCGTCACGCACCACGATCGTCCAGCGTGCGGTCGTGGCCGCGGAGGCCGAGGCCTGGCGCAATGCCGCGACGAGCGCCCGCGAGTCGGCGTCGTTCAGCTGACTGTCGGCTGCGGCGATGCCGCCGGCCGTCCACACCACGCGTCCCGCCTCGTTGCGGAGTTCGATGTTGAGCGGGCCTCGCAGGCCGCCCGGCGCCCACCGCACGGGCAGGCGCTCCAGCCGCACCACGCTGTCATGCGCCGGGGCGTGCAGGACGGCCCCCAGTGCCCGCGAGCCGCCTGGCCGGCCGTAGGCGGCGAGAGCGGCGAGTGTCGCGCGTTCCACGTCGGAGGCCGGCTCGGCGAAGCGCAGCTCGAATCGGCCGCGTGCGGCCGTCAGTTCTTCCACGCGCGAGCCCAGCCGCACGCGCACCCGCCCACCTGGTCCGCACCGAATCGCCTGTCCTTCGAAGAGTGCACGGCGCACGTCGCGTTGCGGATCCAGCGCGACTTCCGCGCCTCGTGTGGTCGTGCGAAGGTACACCGGACCCACGATCTCCAGCACCAGCCCGACCGCTCGCGGCTCCTGCGCCGACAGAGAGCCCGCGAAGCTGACCAGTACGCAAGCGGTGAGGAACAGCCGGGCCACACGGGCCATCAGTGACCCTCCCCGTGCGCCGACACGGCGCCGCCCGTGGCACGTCGCAGCAGCCGCAGCGACGTGCGCTCGATCGGACCGTGCAGCAGCAGTGCGGCGATGACCATCAGGTAGTCGGTCCACAGCACGCCAGTGTAGGTGACCCAGAAATAGCCGCACAGGAACACGAGCGCGGCCGTCCCCAGCGTCAGGCGCCGGGTCAGCGTGTGTGCGCCCGCGTCGTCCATCGGGCGGCGACTCCGCCTCAGGCGTACGAACAGGACGAAGCCGAGCGGCACGAGCGCCGCCACCACGTCCGCCACGATCCGGCCGGCGTGGGTCGGGCGGAAGAGTGGCGCGTCGGTGAGGGTGTAGACCGCCGCGGCGTGCACGTACACGCCGGCCAACGGCTCGGCCTGTGTCGGCACCGTGAAGACATCGGTTGTCCGACCCGTCTCGGCCCGCCCGAGCAGCACCACGCGATCACGCAGGGCGACCGGGCTGCGCTCGATGTCTGCGGGCACCGCCGCCCGGATGGTCGTCTCGCGCAGGCGCGGCACGACACCGAAGTTCACCGCGAACTCGCTCGTCGCGAACGACGTGCGCGTCACGGGGCGATCCCGCTTCACAAGGAGCTGGAAGCGATCGACGATCCGTCGCCCCAGCGACCAGCGCGTCTCATCGCGGGCATTGACGACATCGGCCAGGGCCTGCGCGAGCGATCGAATCCGCGCCGGTCCGCCCGTCGTCTCGACATCCACCGCGTGGATCATCGAGGTCGTCGCCGCGTCGGCGTCCGGCTTCGGCACGAGGACGTATGCGGCCAGATCCCCGAATCGTGGTTCGCCCAGCCAGCGCGCGGGCCCGCGCGCCGCGCCGTCGAAGATGCCGACCACCGTCGGGATGCGCTCGCCGCGGCTGTTGCGGACGTCGAGGCAGAACTCGAGCAACTGAACTTCGTCCGGGGTCAGGGGAGCGTCCGGCGTCGGCGGATCCAGCAGCACGTCCACGCCAATCGCGGCGGGATCCCGCAAGGCCGCGGCAGCCACCAGATCGATGAGGCGGCGGCGGTCGGTGACCAGCTCGAGGTCCGCGGACTGGTCGCGCGGCACGCGTGGGACGTCCGTGATGTCGATGACCACGGGCGGCCGTGCGACGGAGGCGGCGCCGGCCAGGCGAAGCTGCTGCAGATTGAGCGTCATCTGCTCGATCTGCCGCCCGAATGTTCCATGTTCGACGACGATCTTGAGGACGATCAGTACCGCGGTGAAGGCGAGCCCGACCCAGAAGTCCAACCACGCGGCACGTCGCATTCGGGGGCTCTCGGCCTGGATTCTACGTCACCCGGCCGGATAGACTCTCGGAGCAATGCGCACCGGTTCGGCATTTCGCGTGCTGGCGACCACGCTGGTGGTGGCCTGCTTCGCGGCTGGCGTCTCCGGCCGCGCCGCGGTCCCGTCGATGTCGAGGGACGGCCATCACGCAGGCGGCGAGCGTGAATCGTCCATGAGGAGCCAGGGCCAGCGCCGTCTGGCCCTCGTGGTCGGGAACGACCGGTACTCCGGCGCGATGGCGTTGCAGAACGCGCGGCGCGACGCGAAGGCCATCGCCACTGAACTGGGCGCCATCGGCTTCACGACGACGCTCGTCGAGGACGCGACGCGCGCCCGGCTCATCCGCGCGATTGAGACCCTGGCGGCCGGCGTCGGCCCCGGCGACATCGTCCTCTTCTACTACGCCGGCCATGGTGCGCAGGTGCGCGGCATCAACTATCTGTTGCCGGTGGACTACGCGGGCCGGTCTGAAGAGGGTGTGGAGCTGGAGGGGATCTCGGCCACGCAGGTCCAGACGTGGCTGCAGCGGGCGCAAGTATCGATTCTCGTGCTCGACGCCTGCCGCAACAACCCGTACAGCGGGACTCGCTCGGCCGCTGGGGGGTTGGCGCCGATGGAAGCGCGCGGCAGCCTGGTGGCCTTCGCGACCGGCGCGGGGCAGACGGCCAGCGACAATCCCGGCGGGGCTCAGGGCACGTTCACAGGCGCACTGCTCGAGACGTTGAAGGTCCCCGGACTGCCGGTGCGCGACATCTTCTTTCGCGTGCGCCAGCGCGTGTTCGAGATTTCGCGCGGCCAGCAGTTCCCCGCGGTCTACGACGGCCTCATCGGCGATGTGATTCTCAGGCCGGCCGCCACCGCCGAATCAGGGGCGTCCTCCGCCGCGCCGCCGCTGCGCCCTGGCCCGCCCGCGCCCAGCATGGCCCCGGGCCTGACCGCGAACTCGGCCGGTGTGCCGACCTGGCTCGTCGGCGATTTCCGCGGCACCAACCTGGTGACCAAGGCCAACGTCGAGTTGACCGTGCATGCCGACGGGACGATCACGGGCACGGTCGGCGTCGGAGGACCGCGCGTGACGCCGGTGCGATACGAGTGGGTGGGAGCGACCGGACAGATCCGCGATCCGAGCGGCGCGTACGTGTTCGATCTGGAGCGACGAGACGACGGTTTCAGGACGAGCCAGGTTGGGAGTCCCTCCAACACGGTGGACTATCAGCGGGTCTACCTGCCGCCCGGATCGGTGGCGGCCGCGGGCGCCCGCGGGTACCGCCCCGACGCGACCCGCGTGGCGACACCCGACGAACTCGCGGCGCTCTTCGCCGTGATCATCGACTGGAAGGCGGCCTGGGAGACGGCCGATGACGCGGCTGGCCGAGCGTACTTTCCGTCGTGGAGTGCCGCCGCGCTCCGCGCCGAGCGGGCCAAGGCCGGCGCGGAGAAGGTGAGCGCCACGGTGACGTGCAACAGCGCGACCGTGCGCCGCGATCAGGCGCGTGTGCAGTGCCGTGCGTCCATCACGACGGACTTCGCCCGTCAACTGCTC
The DNA here is from genome assembly GCA_963738485.1 of uncultured Acidobacteriota bacterium. GTDB lineage: Bacteria > Acidobacteriota > Vicinamibacteria > Vicinamibacterales > SCN-69-37 > CAVTWK01. The sequence goes on along the minus strand of CAVTWK010000001.1, from coordinate 676,465 downwards.
CCGACGCAGGGCTCGCGCGCCAACATCGGTCAGCGACCGTCGTCGCGCACCCAGGCGGTGGCCTGGGTGTTCACGCTGTTCTGGAACGGATCGACCTGGCTCATCGAGAGCCACCGCTAGAGCGGCCTGACGGCCCGCGCGTGGGTGAGCAGCCCGTAGCCCGTCGTCTGTCTGCCGTCTCCCGTAGCCTGTTTGCCGTCGCCCGTCTGCCGTAGTCCGTGTTCTGTCGTAGCCCGTAGCCCGTAGCCCGTAGCCCGTAGCCCGTAGCCCGTAGCCTGTCTGTGCCCGTCGCCCGTAGCCTGTAGCCTGTCCGCCGTCCGCCGTCCCCTGTCTGCCGTCTCCCGTAGCCTGTTTGCCGTAGCCCGTCTGCCGTAGCCGGTAGCCCGTTTGCCGTAGGCCGTCGTGCCGCCCGCGGGTCCTGCCGCCGAACAGCCCCACGCGGTGCTCGCCGACAAGAACACTCCAACGGGGGAGCGGCTGCGCGCCGCGCGGGGCGCCCCGTTCGGCGTCACCCGCGGGCGGACCGTAGGCCGTCGCCCGTAGCCCGTAGGCCGTTCCCCGTCCCCCTTCGTCTGTGGTACCGTCTCTCCCTGCCTTGGGTGCCCACACGGGCATAACGGGGAAGCCGGTGCGAATCCGGCGCGGTCCCGCCACTGTGAGTGAAGGCGTCGCTTCGAAAGACCACTCGGCCTGACAGCCGGGGAAGGTGAAGCGACTCGCGAGACGGCAAGCGCCGTCTCGTCCTTCCGAGCCAGGAGACCTACCCAGGGGTTCTTGCGGTTGACTTTCTGCGACGACAGAGAGTGTGCCGGAACGTCGCTTCACCGCCCTTCCGCACGCCATCCTGTCGCTGCCGTTGGTCCCCGCGCTCGCGGAGGCTTCAGGTATGCGTACGTCTGCCCGTATTCCCCTCTTCCATTTCCGGACCCTCGTTCTCGCGCTGCTGATGGTGGTCTGGACCGCCGCGCCAACGCTCGCGCAGGCGACGGCCGCGCTTTCGGGCGTCGTCGCCGACGGCGCCGGGCTCGCCCTGCCAGGTGCCCGCGTCACCGTCACAGACGGACAGGGCAAGGTGGCGCACGTCTTGACCACCGATGCGGCGGGCGCGTTCGCCGTCCGCACGCTGCCGCCGGGCGCCTATGTCGTTCTGATCGAACTCAACCTGTTCATGCCGGTCACCGAGCGCGTGACTGTCGCCGCGTCGCCGGCACCGCCGCTGCGCCTCGTGCTCACGCCCGGCGGTTTTGCCGAGCACGTTGTCGTCACCGCGCGCCGTGCCGAGACGAGGCTGGCCGAGACGCCGCAACGCATCGAGGTCATCGACGCGGTGGACCTCGAGCGCACGGTGGCGGCCGATCTCACCGATGTGCTCAAGAAGGCCTCGGGCGTGGACGTCATCCAATACAGCGGCGCGCTGTCCGGGATCGGGATTCGGGGCTTCCGGCCGCAATTCTCCGGGATCAACAAGCGCTCGCTGCTGCTCATCGACGGCCGGGCGTCCGGTGTGACCAATCTCGCGACCCTGCGCCTCGATCACGTGGATCGGATCGAAGTGCTCAAGGGCGCCGCGTCGGCGCTGTACGGCTCGTCGGCGATGGGCGGGGTGGTCAACGTGATCACGCGGCGGTCGCGCGGGAAGATTGCCGGGGACGTGCGGCTCGGCGGCGGCAGCTTCGGGACGTCGGATGTCAGTGCGCGGATGGGCGGGAACGCCTCGTCGCGCGTGGACTTCGACCTGTCCGGCAACCTCTTCGACCAGCGCGACAGCATCCGCATGGGCAACGGGGCCGTCCGTCCTGCGACGAGCTACCAGACTCATGACGGCACGGTACGTCTAGGCGTCGATCTGGGCCAGGGCTGGCGCGTGGACGGGCGGGCGAACGGCTACCGCGGGCGGGACATCCTCACACCCGGTGAGCTGGCCTCGGGTGTGAATGCCCAGGGGAGCAAGGACCTCGAGCGGTCAACGCAGGACGTCGTGCTGTCCGGACGCCTCGCCAGCCACGAGGTCTCGATCACCGCGTTCAGCGCAAACGAAGCCAGTCATACCACCAACGTCACGTCGGGCAATCCCGCTGACGCTCCGTTCCTCCCGTACCTGTCCTTCGAGAGCGATCTGCAGTGGAGCGGCGTGCAATTGAAGGACGCGTGGCGCTGGTCGAGGCTCGGCGATCTGGTCGTGGGCGTGGACTACGAGAAGGTCTCGAGTGTGAGCCGTTCCTTCGCCCGGACGGGTGCCGAGACCGCCCCCTTTTCAGCCAACAGCCACAAGCGCACCGTTGGCGCGTACGCCGAGCAGACGCTGAAGTTCCGCGCCGCGCGTACCGTGATGACGCTCGGCGGGCGCCTGGATCGGCTCACCAACGAGACCGTGGAGACGAGGCTCAAGACCAACTTCACACCGTCCGCGGCGACGTTCCATGTCTTCAACCCGAGCATCGGCCTGAAGCACCAACTGCGCCCGGGTCTGCGCGCACACATCACCGCCGGTCGTGCCTTCATTCCCGCGGAGGCCTTTCAGCTCACCGGCTCCACCGTCTCGACCATCGGCGGCCGGACGCAGATCAACCAGGGCAACGCGGACCTTCGCCCTGAGCGCAGCACGTCGTTCGACGTCGGAGCCGAGTGGTCGGCCGCGACGACGCGTGTGGACGTGACGGTGTTCCGGACCAAGGTGCGGGACCGCTTCATCTCGAACGTGACGATCAGCAACCCGCCCGCGCCGGCGCCGATTGTCGTCTCGGTTGAGAACGGGCTCGACGCGCACCTGAGCGGCCTCGAACTGGAACTGGCGCAGCGGATCGGGTCCCGCGTAGGCGTGTTCGCCAACACGACGCACTACTTCCAGCGGAAGGAGCGCCTGACGAGCGGCGCGGAGCAGGACATCCTCAACGTGGCCCGGAACACGATTCGCGCCGGTATCGATCTGGACTTCGGTCGAGTGGCCGCCCGGGTGTCCGGGCGGTATGTCCAGGGTCGCAAGGACAACGACTTCAACCTGCCGGGCTTCCCCATCATCGAGAACGAGAACTTCACCGTGGTTGACGCGATGGTCACTTACCGGCTGGCTCGTCGGCACGCGATGGTCGCCTCGATCAACAACCTGTTCGATGCCTACTACTACGAGAAGCTCGGCTTCCCCCTGCAGGGCGCGTCGTTCGCCCTGTCGTATCGGCTGGGTTTCTAGTGACCACGGGGGCAGCGGCGGTTCGTGCCGCCGCTGCCGTCTCTGGGGGCACGGTGGGTAGGGGAGCACTGGAACGTTCATGACCGCACGTCCGTTGTTCGTCGGCGGCACCTCGTCCAATGCAGGCAAGAGCTGGATGGTCACGGCGATCTGCGCCTGGCTCCGGAGCCGCGGCATATCCGTGGCGCCGTTCAAGGCGCAGAACATGTCGAACCACTCGTATCCCTGTCGGGGCGGCGGTGAGATCGGCCGCGCACAGGTGGTCCAGGCCGAGGCGTGCGGACTGGAGCCCGAAGCGGCGATGAATCCGATCCTGCTGAAGCCCAGCGGCTCGGGGACCAGCCAGGTGATCGTCAACGGACGGATGTGGAAGACGCTGACGGCGCGCGAGTACTACGCGCACGCGGCCGAACTCCGTGCGCACGTGCTGCACGCGTACGAGGACCTCGCGCGGCGCTTCGATGTGGTCGTGATCGAGGGAGCCGGCAGCGTCAGCGAGCTGAACCTCCGCGATCAGGACCTCGTGAACCTGGGGCTCGCGACGCGCATCGGCGCGCCGTGGGTCCTGGTCGCGGACATCGAACGCGGAGGCGTCTTCGCGTCGGTCATCGGCACCGTGCAACTCCTGACCGCGGAGGAGCGTGGGCTGCTGCTCGGGTTCATGGTCAACAAGTTTCGCGGAGACCGGTCGCTCTTCGAGGACGGCGTGCGCATCCTCGAGGCGTACACCGCGTCGCGATGCTTCGGTGTCTTTCCCCACGCTGCTGACATCACGATCGATGCGGAAGACAGCCTGGCGCTCGCGACGGCCCCCCGCGACCAGGCGCCGCCGGGGGCGCGTCTCGCGATCGTCCGGCTCCCGCACCTGTCGAATGGGACCGACTTCCGCCTGCTGACCTGGGCCGACTGGCTGACGTCCCCGCCCGCGTCGGACTACGACATCGTGATCGTGCCTGGCACGAAGAACACCCTCGAGGACCTGGCGTGGTTGCGGCGCGCGGGACTGGACGCGTGGATCGCCGCGCAGCACGCGCGCGGCGCGATGATTCTCGGGATCTGCGGCGGCTATCAGATGCTGGGGCATTCGATCGCGGACCCGACGGGCGTCGAATCGTCCGCAGGTCAGGCGCAGGGACTCGGCCTGCTGCCGGTGCGGACCGTGCTCACGCGGGAGAAGTACACCCGGGTGGTCACGGCAACCACGGCGCGCGGCACCACGTTCGGCGCCTATGAGATTCACCTGGGTGTCACGACGGTGGACGCCGAGCTGGCGCGTGCGGGTCCGTGCGACCCGCACCCGTTTGCCAGTTTGGACGACGGCCGCGAGGATGGGCTGTGCGTGGGCCGGGTGGTTGGGACGTACCTGCACGGCGCGCTCGAGGATGCGCGGCTGTGCACCGAGCTCTTTGGCGTATCACCCGATGTCGTCGCACCGAAGGCGGCGCAGTACGAGCAACTCGGCCGGTGGTTCGCCGCGCACGGGCGACACCTCGACGAACTCGGCCTAGGCTGAGTCGGGGTCAGACCGGAGCGCATCAACCGACGAATGACGGGACATGGGGAATGTGAGATGTGGTGATGTGGTGATGTGGTGATGTGGTGATGTGAGATCTGCCGAGCCTCAGTACCGGTCGGCGCGGAACGGCTCGGGGTTGAAGCGGGGCTTCGCGCCCGTCATCGAGATCGGCGAGCAGCACGGCCGTCCCGGGCGCGGTCTTGAGGCCCGCCATCTGGTGGCCGGTGGCCAGCCAGATGTCGCGTTGTCCGCGCGCGCGGCCGATGAGGGGCATGCCGTCCGGGGCGCAGGGGCGCAGGCCGCGCCACGTCTCGCGGGCAACCGGGGCCTCGCCGAGGTTCAGCATGGCGCGGGCGCCACGCATGATCACGTTCACGCGCCGCTGGTTGATCGAGAAGTCGTTCCTCACCAACTCGAGCGTGCCCGCAATGCGCAGCGCGTCGGCGTGGGGATTGACCGCGACCTTCCGCTCGATCAGGTAAATCGATCGCGTCGGGTGCGGCGTCGCCCGCGGCAGCACGAGCGAGTACCCCTTTGCACCGAGGATCGGCACGCGGAGTCCGAACAGCCGGCCCAGCGACTCGGCCCATGAGCCGGCGGCCAACACGACCTGCGTCGCCGTCACCTCGCCACGCGTCGTCGTGAGACGCCGGGGCGAGGTGCCGGGGTCCGAAACGCCAAACACCTCCGCGCCTTCCATGAACCGCACCCCGAGCGACGCGCCCTCGGCCGCCAGGGCGCGCACCGCCTTGTAGGGTTCGCAGTGCGCGTCGTCCGGATAGAAGTAGCCGCCGACCTGGCGGCCCACGACCGCTGGTTCGCGCTCGCGCACGTCGTCCGACGACCAGCGCTCCGCGCGCACGCCGTGGCGTGTCACGAGATCGATCGTCGCCCGTGCCGCGTCGAACGACGCGGGGTTCTCGTACACGGCGAGCAGGCCGTGGCGTTCGAATCCGAAGGGTTCGGCCGACCGGGCCGCGAATTGCTCCCACAGGTCGGTGCTCGCGACACAGAGCTCGACCAGGGCCGCAGCGCCGCGTTCGAACGGCGCGCGACGGGACGCGAGCAGGAATCCGGCCAGCCAGCGCAGGTACGACGGATCGAGTCTGGGCTGGACGTAAAGAGGACTCTCCGGGTCGAGCATCCACTTGAACGACTTGAAGAGCATGCTCGGGTTGGCCAGCGGCGTGGCCTGCGAGGGCGTCAGCCACCCGGCATTGCCGTACGAGCACCCATGGCCAATGGTGTCCCGCTCGATGACCACGACCGAAGCGCCGCGACGCGCCAGTTCGACCGCACAGGCGACGCCGACGATGCCCCCACCGATGACGGCGACGTCGGCCGGCCCGGTGGAGGAAGGTTGCGAAGTCTCGAGGACGGGCGCGGCGGACGTCTGCATGACCGCCACCATCGTGTCAGACCGCTGCCGACCGTGCAAAACGACGACCTCGGAGGTAATTCCTACGAAAACTGTAAGCACGAGGAGCCGGTTGAAGTGCTTACAGTTTTCGTAGGAATTACCTCCGAGGTCGTCGCCGAGGCTACCGGCAGCTCGGGGAGCGCGGTGCTGAGACAGCCGCCGCGTAGATCGGCTGCATCAAGGCCTGGAATCGCCGGTTCTCCATCGTGGGGTCGCGCCACAGCACCCGCTCGGCGATCGGTCCCGCGAACCGGCCGAAACGCGCGAGCGTCGCGCCATCGCGCCGGTCGATCGCGGTTCTGACTGCACCTTCGCTGCGAGCCGTGAACAGCTCGACTCGCCCGACGAAGGTACGGACGGTCTCGTCGGGCGCGGGCGTGATGACGAGCGGAAGTCTGCTGTCCACCACTGCGCGCGGCGCGAGGTAGAACAGACGCGTCCCCTCCTCGAACCAGGAGTCCCGCCAGGTCTCGACCATCGCGCGGGCTTCCTTGGGATACAGCCCGTCCGCGATGAGCGCCTGTTCCAACTCTGCCGTCGGCGGCATGGCTTCGCCGTCCAGTGTGGGCGCGGCCAACGTGGCAGACCGACTCGCGACGTGCCGGACGCTGTACGCCATGCTGCCGTCACGGTTCTCGAACAGGATCAGCGTGCCCAGTGGTGCGTCACTCCTGGCCGAGACGCGGATGGACCCGTCAGGGGCGACCGTCGCGGACACTGGCGGCTCGAAGTCTCCAACACCGCGGTAGAACAAGAACTTCTCCTGCTGGCCGCCGACGACCACCGGCGCGGCATCGGTGCGCCGCGCAGCATAGTAGTGACTCTCGGCCGGCTCTGTCGGATAGCGCTCGGGGCTGCCGGGTCGGATCGATACGCGGGGCCAGCGAGCCAGACTGGCGAATGACGGACTGCTGAAGGGCGTCGCGCCGACGGGCAACGCCGTTGGCGTCACGTTCGCCGAGGGGTACCACTCGGTCACCAGGCCCTGGCGAAAGGTCACCGCCACATTCACATCCACGTCTTTGTCGGCGTAGAAGTAGATCACCGGCGTTTCCATGCGGACCAGGGCCGCGACGCTGCACTTGATGCACAGACGGTGGCGTTCGACAAAGCACGGCAGGTCTGACGGGCCGTCCAGCGGCCGCCATGGCACGGCCTGCCCTTGCTCGCCCGCGATCGACGTGAAGGTGCCCCATTCGTGCGCGACGAGCCTCTGGGATGTCTGGCCGGCTGGCACAGTTCGAGAGCCCAGGACGAGCGCGACGGCGAGCAGACTGAGAGACACGGTGCGGCGATGCATGAGAACCCCCTGGCGTGAATGGCGTGCTGGTCTGTGAACTAGACGCGCCCGGAGGCCGAAGTGTTAACCGAGCCCACACGGAACCGGTGGAGGCTTCTCAGACCAACGCCGCCCGCGCAAGGACCTCCGAGGTGACCTCCGAGGCCTTGGGTGCTTCGGTGTACCCTGTGGCCCACGGGAAGTCCCCCGAGAGGAGTGTTCTGTGAAGTTGAATCGCTTGAGGCAGGCTGCGCTCGCGGTGGCCGTATCCGTATCCGTGACCTCGTCCTTTGGGCTGATAGCCGACGTGCGCGCGCAGACCACGCCCGCAGCCTCCACGTGCATGTCGCTGCTGACGGCCGAGGAGTTGACCAAGGCTGTCGGCCTCGCGATGACCGACGCCGGCAGTGAGTCGCGAAGTGCGGGCACGACCGAGTGCCCGTGGATGTCGCGCGGACCCGCGGGTGTCAAGACAGTGTTCGTGGAATTCTTCGAGCTCAGGATGATCAAGGGCAGCCCGACCGCCAACACCCTGGCCGCGTTCTTCGAGCAGATCGTCTCAGCGGGAGAGGGCGCCGCGACCGGGAAGCGCGAGATGCTGCCGGGCATCGGCCAGCGGGCCGCCTTCGTCCCGACCGATCCGCAGGTCCTGGCGGTCGTTCAGCGCGCCGATGGCGTCGCACGCATCGTCGGCAATGGCCTCACCAAAGCGCAGATTGTCGCCGTGGCTCGCGCCGTCGCGACGCCGTAGGCCTCGATGATTTCTGCCACGCAGGCCCTCTCGCGATTGCGTGAGGGCAACCAGCGGTTCGTCGCCGACAGCCGGCGCGACGCCACCTCCAACGAGCGTCGGCGCCTCGCCCTCGTCGAAGGGCAGGAGCCGTTCGCCATCATCCTGGGCTGCGCCGACTCACGCGTCCCGGCCGAGATCGTCTTCGACCAGGGGTTGGGCGACCTTTTCGTGATTCGCGTCGCCGGCAACATCGTGGCGCCGTCGCAGGTGGCCAGCGTGGAGTTCGCGGCCGAGCGCTTCGGCTCCGGCCTCGTTGTCGTGCTCGGCCATTCGCAGTGCGGGGCCATCCTCGCGACGATTGACGAACTCAAGCGCGCGCCCGTCCACCGGACCCGTAACCTGCACTCGATCGTCGATCGCATCCGGCCTGCCGTGGAGCCCCTGGTGGCCGCCGGCGTCGGCGCTTCACCCGAGACGCTCGTGCACGAGGCGGTGCGTGCGAACATCCGCGCGTCGGCCAATCACCTGCGGCATGGATCCGAGATTCTCGAGGAACTGATCCAGCGCGACGGGCTGCTCGTCGTCGGCGCCGAGTACTCCCTGGAGACGGGTGTCGTGGACTTCTTCGACGGCGTGCGCTGACGGGCCGCCTCAACCCGGCCAGCGCCAATCGCGGATCTCGGGCATGTCCTCGCCGTGCTCGCAGATATAGGCACGATGGGCGGCCAGGCGTGACGTCAGGTCCGCGCGGAGGGCCTCACCGGCGGCGCCGATGTTGGGCACGCGCGTCGTGACGTCCATGGCCAGATGGAACCGATCGAGCTGGTTCAGCACCGCCATGTCGAAGGGCGTCGTGATGGTGCCCTCCTCCTTGTAGCCGCGCACGTGGATGTTGTCGTGATTGGTGCGCCGGTAGGTCAGTCGGTGGATGAGCCACGGATACCCGTGATAAGCGAAGATCACCGGCCGGTCGCGCGTGAAGAGCCGATCGAAGTCCTCGTCAACCAGGCCGTGGGGATGCTCGCGGTCGGGCTGCAGCCGCATCAGGTCCACGACGTTGACCATCCGAATCCGCAACGCGGGCAGCGCTGAGCGAAGAATCGTGATCGCGGCCAGCGTCTCGAGCGTCGGCACGTCGCCGGCTGCAACCATGACGACGTCGGGCTCGCCTTCGTGGTCATTGCTGGCCCAGGCCCACCGACCGATGCCGGCCTCGCAGTGACGCGCGGCGGCGTCCATGTCGAGCCACTGCGGCGCGGCGTGCTTCCCGGCGACGACGATGTTGATGTAGTGCCGGCTGCGCAGGCAGTGGTCCATCACGCTCAACAGGCAGTTGGCATCCGGCGGCAGGTAGACGCGGACGACCTCGGGCTTCTTGTTCAGCGCGACATCGATGAAGCCAGGGTCCTGATGGGTGAAGCCGTTGTTGTCCTGGCGCCACACGTGACTCGAGAGCAGGTAGTTCAGTGAGGCGATGGGACGTCGCCACGGCAGGCCGCGGGTGACCTTCAGCCACTTCGCGTGCTGGTTGAACATCGAATCCACGATGTGGACGAACGCCTCGTACGTGTTGAAGATCCCGTGGCGTCCGGTGAGCAGGTAGCCCTCGAGCCATCCCTGGCACTGGTGCTCGCTCAGCACCTCCATCACCCGTCCGTCGGCAGCCTGATGTTCGTCGTCCGCCATCGTCTCGCCGAGCCACTGGCGATCGGTGACCTCGAACACCGCATCCAGGCGATTCGAGACCGTCTCGTCAGGGCCGAAGATGCGGAAGTTGCGAAACGCTGCGTTGGCGCTGACGACGTCGCGCAGAAAGCGACCCAGGACGCGGGTGTCCTCGGCGTCCGTCGCACCCGGCGCTGGAACGGCGACGGCATGGAGCCGGTAGTCCGGCATCTCGAGCGCCCGGAGCAGTGCGCCGCCGTTGGCGTGCGGATTGGCGGCCATCCGCCGTGGGCCCTTCGGAGCGACCGCAGCGATCTCTGGCCGCAACCGGCCGTCGCCATCGAAGAGGTCGTGCGGACGATAGCTCTGGAGCCAGGCCTCGAGTGCGGCCAGGTGCGCCGGCTTGGTGCGTGCCCCGGTGATGGGCACCTGATGCGACCGGAAGGTGCCCTCCACGCGGTGTCCATCGATGACCTTCGGTCCCGTCCACCCCTTCGGTGTGACCAGGACGATCATCGGCCACGTCGGCCGGACTGCGGACCGGCCCGCCCGCGCCGCGGACTGGATTTCGCGAATGGCTGCGATGGCCCAGTCCACTGCGTCGGCCATGACCTGGTGCATGCGCACGGGCTCATCACCCTCGACGAATCGGGGCGACCATCCACACCCGCGCAGCATCTGATCGAGTTCGGCGCGCGGAATCCGCGCGAGCACCGTCGGGTTCGCGATCTTGTAGCCGTTCAAGTGGAGGATCGGGAGCACCGCGCCGTCGGTGACCGGGCTGAGGAACTTGTTCGAATGCCACGCCGTGGCCAGGGGCCCGGTTTCGGCTTCGCCGTCGCCGATGACACACGCGGCGATCAGGTCCGGCGTATCGAACACGGCGCCGAACGCATGGCTCAGCGAGTAGCCGAGTTCACCACCCTCGTGAATGCTGCCGGGCGTCTCCGGTGCGACGTGGCTCGGAATCCCGCCCGGGAACGAGAACTGCTTGAACAGCGCCGCAAGACCGGCGCGGTCTCGGGTGATGGACGGATAGACCTCGGTGTACACGCCTTCGAGGTAGGCGTTGGCCACCATCGCCGGCCCGCCGTGACCCGGACCCGAGATGTAGATCATGTTGAGGTCGTGTGCGGTGATCACCCGGTTCAGGTGAGCGCAGACGAAGTTCTGCCCGGGCGTGGTGCCCCAGTGTCCGAGCAGGCGCGCCTTGATGTGCGCGGGCGCGAGCGGCGCGTCGAGCAGGGGGTTGTCGCGTAGATAGATCTGACCCACCGAGAGGTAGTTGGCGGCGCGCCAGTACGCGTCGAGCAGGCGAAGCGATTCGGGCAGCGTCGAGGTGTCTGTCATGAGAGGACCCGCGTTCATGATGCGGTCGTTCCGGCCAGCAGGGCGCACGTCTCGCGGGCCATCTGGCGCGCCTCGTCGGTCTTGATGACCCGCACGGCCACCCGTGACCCACTGGCGGAGATCACGGCGCGGCTCGCCTCGTTGGCCGTGTCGTCCAGAGAGAGCCCGAGCCAGTCGAGGGGCGCGCACACGCGTGCGCGGACGACGGCGGCGTGCTCGCCGATGCCGCCCGTGAACACCAGCGTGTCGAGGCCGCCGAGGGCGGCGGTGAACGCGCCGATCCACTTGCGAACCTGATAGCAGAACACGTCCACCGCCAGGCGCGCCCGTACGTCATGAGCCTCGGTCGCCAGCAGCTCGCGCATGTCACCCGTCCGGCCGGAGATCGCGAGCAGGCCGGACTGTCGCGTCAGCATCTCGTCGAGTGCGTCCCACGTCAGCGCACGGGTTCGTCCGACCGTGGTGACGACGCCGGGGTCGAGGTCGCCGGCGCGCGTGCTCATCACGACGCCCCCCGCTGGCGTCAGGCCCATGCTCGTGTCAATCGGCTGGCCGTGGTGGATGGCCGCCAGGCTGGCGCCGTTGCCGAGGTGGGCGACGACGAGGCGCCCCGCCATCGCGCGATCGCCCGCGATGCGCGCGAGTTCCGCCAGCACGAACGTGTAGGACAGCCCATGGAAGCCGTAGCGGCGCATCGGCGTTGCCTCCGGTCCGGCGGGCACGGCAAGGATGCGCGCGACCTCGGGCAGCGCGTGGTGGAAGGCCGTATCGAAGCACGCCACCTGGAGCACGCCGGGCCATGTCTCGACGCTGGCGTCGATGAGCGCCAGTTCGTCGGGCAGATGGTTGGGCGCCAGGGGCACGAGCGCTGTCAACGCGTCTCTGACGCCCGGCGTGATCCGCATCGCCCGGGTGAAGCGAGCGCCGCCGTGGACGATCCGATGACAGATCGCCGTCGGGGGCTCCCCGGCCAGGTGCGGCGCGAGCGCCCTGACCATCCGGCGCATGACCGACGCGTGCGTGCGACCGTCCTCGGTCGAGAGGGCGACGTCGGCCCAGATGCTGTCAGTTTCGATACGAAGCGCGCTGGCCGCCGTGCCGATTCCCGTCGCTTCGGCGCGCAGGACGCGGATCGGATCGAACCCGGCGGTGTACAGGCCGCACTTGATGCTCGACGACCCGCTGTTGAGCGTCAGGATAGCCGGGGGATGGGCCATGGCCTCACCGTGTCACGTTGTATCGCACGTCATCGAGCGTGATCTCGATGTACGCGTAGTCGCCGCCGGACTCGTGCCATCGGGCCTCGCCGCTCCCCGACAGGCGCAGCGGCCCGAAGGCGCGCGCAGCACCGAACGGCGTTGACCATCGGACCGCCCGCATCGTCGTGCCGTCGGCCGAGGCCTGGCGCCGGTCGTCCGACCAGAAGTTCACCAGCGCACCCGACGCGTCGAACAGCAACTCTGCCCGGATGGCGTGACCGGCGTTGGTGAACCGTGCGCGAACTGTACGGGCATCCACCACCTCCCACGCGATCGACGGGGAGATGAGCGTGGCCGGTGCGAGCATGCACATGTCGTTGAACAGCGTCACGGTCTCGGCCTGCGTCATCTCCATGCCGGCCGCGTCGGCGACGGTCACCGCGCCGGCGACCTTGACGCGCATCGTGGCGCCCGACCCGACGTAGCGGTGAAAGACCTGGATCGGCATGATCGACCGCTGCGCGTCCATGTAGAACAGCCGGGCGGGCTCGTCGAAGAAGTTGTGCTGCTCGGCGGTGAAGGGCATCCACGGCGCGTCCGCGCCGCTGCGGATCCGCCCATGCATGCGGGCGTACAGGTTCTGCACGCGCGGCTGTCCAACCACGCCGCTCATCCGCAGATACTGCTGCACGGGCGGTGGCAGGGGCCGAAGATCATCTTCAGTCACAGGAGCCGGCTGGCCGAGGCGCGCAAGCCCGGAGGCGACGTTGCGGTCGTACTGCGCCCGCAGGCTGGTGGGCCCGGTCATCAGGAACGCCAGCACGACGCCCACCAACGCGACGACATTCAGGACCGTGCCGAACCGCGCGTCGGTCCACGAGGCGACGATCGCGCCCTGCGACAGCAGAATCGCCACACCGGCAATCATCCACCAGACGCGGGGCGCGACGAGCAGCGAGACGCCCGAGGCCACGAACAGCGCCCCCGCCACGAGCCACACCAGCCCCGCCGTGCGCGAAATCGGCTGCGTCAGCTGGGGCACCTCGGCCAGCCCGAACGCCTTGACTGGCCCGATCAGATGGATGAGCCCATGGATGCCGAGCAGCGCCGCCAGGATTGTCCGCATGAGAGGAATCAGCCTGTGCGGCCGGTCATGGCCGGATCGTCAGAACCGGGCATGTCGCGTGGCGGACGACCTGGTGCGTCGTCGATCCGAAGAGCGCCAGTTCCACCGCGTTCCGTCCGTGCACGCCGAGGACGATCAGGTCGGCGCCCCGTTCGCGCGCGATCCGCGTGATCGTCTCGTGCGGTCGGCCCACGGCCGTGACCTCCGTGCACTCGCACCAGGCACGCGCCGCCTCGGGGACGGCGGCGTGCAGTTCCCGCTCCGCCTGTTCCTGGCTGTGCCGCCGGTACTCGGCCAGTTCCGGGCCCAGCCCGCCGGGCATCGGTCGATCGACCGGCCAGTCGAAGACGTGGAGCAGGATCAGGCGCTTGCCGGACTCCTGCGCCAGCGACAGCGCGTAGGTGAGGGCCCGAAGCGAGGCCGGCGAGAAGTCGATGGCGCAGAGGATGTTCTTGAACGGCGCGATCGCTCCGTCGGGCGCCGAGGTGACTGCCGGCGGTACCGTGAGCACCGGGCCGGTGGCCTTGCGCAGCACCTTCTCGGTGACCGACCCGAGGACGAGGCGGTCGAAGCCTCCGCGGCCGTGCGTGCCCATGACGATCAGGTCGGCTCGGCGTGACCGGGCTTCCTCGAGGATGCCCTCGACCATGGGGCCTTCGCGGAGCACCACGTTCACCGCGAGGCCGGCCGGCGTGTGCGCGTCAACGAACTGCTGCAGATCATCGGTGAAGCGCTTCTCGTGCTCCGGAGTCATCACGAGCGGTGACGACACCGGCTGCACGGTCGGCAGGCCAACCCAGATCATCTGGAGCGCGGTGACCGAGGCCCCGTACCAACGCGCCAGCATCGTGGCGTAGCCGAAGGTGGCAGGCGACGTCTCCGACAGGTCGAGGGGGCAGAGGACGTGACGGATTTCGATCATGGTTTCGAAGCTCCAGGGAAGACCGCCGGTTCGGTCGCGGACGTCGTGACGTGGGATGGCGAATCGCCGGACGGGTCGGCAAAGAGCGCGGCCGCCTGGGTGACGGCCCGGCTGAAGTACCGCGTGGGGTCCTCAACCGGACACTGCAGCTCGAGCATAATCCAGCCCGTGAACTCGGCGCGTCGCAGGCTGCTGGCGATCGCGGCCCAGTCGATCCGGCCATCACCCGGGGGCAGGTGGTCGTCCCAGTGCCCGTGATTGTCGTTCGCGTGGATGTGGACCAGTCGCGATCCGGCCACGTCCACGAACGCCTGCCAGTGATGGCCGAGCGACGTATGGCCCGTGTCCAGGCAGACACGCGTGGCCTCGTCGGTCCGCTCGAGCAGCCACGCGAATTCGTCCGGATGACCGCCGATCAAGTGCGGCAGCGGTGATTCGACGACCAGGGTCACACCCAGGGCGCGGCAGTGACGGCCGAGCAGGCGCAGGCTCTCCGCGCCATCGGCCAGACGCGCGCGCACGTCGTGCGCATGGCGCACCAGATCGCTCGGGTGGACGATGACCAGCTCGCCACCCAGCCGTTTGATCGCGTCTGCGGCCGAGAGCGCCGCCCCTATCCCCGCATGCCGACGGTGCGGGTCAGGATCGGCCAGGTCGAGCGTGCCGCCGAAAGGCGCGTGGATCGAGACGGCCGCCATACCCCTGTGAGCAAGCTCCGAGGCGAGCGCCAGGATCTGCGACTCTTGCAGGTGATCGAAGTGTGCGGGGGGGGTCCCCACTTCGACGCCCGTGACCCCGCTCGCGTGGAGGTGGGGCAGCATGTCCAGGATGGCCGCCTCCGCGCATGCGCCGGTCGATAGTCCCATCTTCCACGGTGCGCTCATGGGCGTCCTGACCCCAGTCGGCTGCGGGCGATCCGCAGGTCGAACTGACAACCCCGCTGCGGACAGATGTCCTTCTCCTGCGCGGACACGCAGTTGAAGTCCACGAGGCTGTCATCGTGCGTCTCGAGCAGGCCCGCGAAGACGCGCACCTCGAACTCGGCGCGCGTCCGCGCGTCCATCCGTGCGCGCCACCGGTCGCCCCAGCCGTGGTCAGCCTCGTACTGGGCCTGCACGAGCTGGGCGATTCTCGGCTGCCGACCAGCGCTGGCTGAGGAGGAAACGCACGAGGTGCTGCAGGTGTTCCGGCTTGAGCAGGAGGTCGTTCGGATTCTCGAGGCCCACCAGCACGCACGGCGGTGCGAAGCCCAGCGGCCGCCCGGCGGGGCGCTCATCGGCCAGGACACGTTCCGCGTAGAACCGGCGGTGAAAGGCGGCGAGCGGCGACGCCTCGTACGACGCGAGCAGCCGACCGATGCCGCGGGCGACGTTCGGCAGGACCATCGACACCTCTGGCGCACGAGCCACGGCCGCGTCGAGGTCACGGCCGTGCGTGAGCATGGCCATCAGGGCGTGTCGTCCCCGCGGCAGCGCCACCAGAGGCGGGACCGAGTCCGCGGTGTGGGCGCCGAAGATGTCCGGGCGCAGTCGATGCCACTGATACGTGCTGAACCCGACCCGCATGTGGCGCACGTCGAGCGGATCGCCCACGTGTGAAAAGTCGATCGAGACGCACTCCCGGCCGATCGGGCCGGCCTTGCCGACCACCGTGCCGTTGAGGACAACCGGGATCGGGCTGCCCGACGCGGCCGCGTGCACCAGATGCGCCAGGTGCTCGATGAGACAGCCGAGGCCCGTGGCCGCGCGCGCCTGACGTTCGGTCAGCGGCGTGGTGACACCCGGCGGGCGTCGTCCTTCGACGCCCGCAAACCAGGACGGTGTTTCAGGCAGGATCGAGGCGAGACGATCCACGAGCGGGTCGGTCAGCGGGATGAGGCCGGCGAAGTGATACCCGCGCCCCGTCATGACCACCTGCGCGTCGAGGTCCAGCGCGCGCAGAAGACCCAGGGTGGCCCGATAGGCCGGCTCCAGCTTCAGGAAGACGTCCGCAGGATGATGGAACGGCGTCGCGGGTTCATCGATGTTCTCGTAGTCGAGCTCGATCACGAACACCAGGTGGCGCGCGTCCCACAGCGACCGCGCCAGATCTCCCTGCCGCTCCCAGACCGTGCTGAGGTCGCGGCTCGGCACCAGGCTCGCGTGCTCCCACGTCGGATGCACTCCGGCACTGGCGCTGAGGACCGCCACGAAGGCCGCCGTCGGGCCCGCGTCGCCGCCGCCCAGTCCCTCGGCCACTCGGGCGCGCACCTCAGCGTCTGCATAGTACGCGTCCACTGACGACGGCCACGAAGGCATCACCACATCACCACAGGACCAATTCACCACGCGTCAACCCGGCGCCTTCGCGGTCAGCTTGAACTTCTCGATGCGGTAGTGAATCTGATCCCGGTTGAGGCCCAGCAGCTTCGCGGCGCGCGTCTGGTTCCAGCCCGTTCGTTCGAGGGCCTGCACGACCAGGCCTCGCTCCACGCTCTCGAGATCCAGGCCTTGCGGCGGCAGCTCTACGACATGACTCAGATCACGGACCGCCGCCTGCGGGAACTGCTCGGGCTCCAGCACGTCGCCAGCGACGAGCAGCATGGCGCGTTCGACGACGTTGCGAAGTTCGCGCACGTTGCCCGGCCAGCCGTAGCTCGAGAGCAGGCGCAGGGTCGCCTCCGAGGCGCCCTTCACGTTCTTCTTGAACTCGCGGTTGAACGTATCGACGTAGAAGGCCACCAGGGCCGGCAGGTCCGAGAGGTGCGTCCGGAGCGGCGGCAGCTTCAGGGGGAGCACGTTGAGGCGATAGAACAGGTCCTCCCGGAACCGCCCCGCCCGCACTTCGTCCTCGAGAGTTCGATTGGTCGCCCCGACCACCCGGACGTCCACCCGGACATCGGCCGAGCCGCCGACCCGGCGAAAGGTCTTCTCCTCGAGGAAGCGCAGCAGCTTGGCCTGCAGCAGGGGCGGCATCTCGCCGATCTCGTCGAGAAACACGGTGCCGCCGTCGGCCGACTCGAGCAGCCCTCGCTTCTGTTGCCGGGCGTCGGTGAACGCGCCCCGCTCGTAGCCGAACAGCTCGCTCTCCAGCAGGGTCTCAGGCAGGGCCGAGCACGTGATGTTGACGAACGGCCGGTTCGCCCGCGCGCTCGTGTAATGCAGCACCTTCGCGGCCAGGTCCTTGCCTGTGCCGCTTTCGCCCGTGAACAGCACGGTCGAGGCGGGACTGGTGGCCACCTGTTTCAGCAGCGCCTTGAACTCCGCGATCTCGGCCGACTCGCCCACAATGGCGTCGAGGCTGTACGGCTGGGCCTGTGTCGCGCGCAACTGCCGCACCTCGCGCCGGAGTCGCGTGGTCTCGAGCGCCTGCTCGACCATGGCGACGAGCGCCTCGAGATCGAACGGCTTGTTGGCGAAGTGGTAGGCCCCGAGCTTCATCGCCGTGACGGCCGCCTCGACGTTGGCGTAGGCCGTCAGCAGGATCACCAGGATGTCGGGATCGCTCTGCTTCAATTGCTTCAGGACGGTCAGGCCGTCCAGATCCGGCAGGCGGTAGTCGAGGATGGCCAGATCCACGCCCCCGGCCGCCCGCTCGAGTGCGAGCTTGCCCGTCTCGGCTTCGATGACTTCGTACCCCGCCGTCTGCAGACGCCTCGCCACGGTGCGTCTGATCAGCTGCTCGTCATCGACCACCAGAATCGTTTCGTGTACCATGGGGAACCAAGTATAGGACTGTGGGGATTCCCGCGGCGCCCGCGGAAAACTCCGCGAACCGCGCCAGCAATCCGCCGACCGGCGGGCGCTCCTCTTCGGTTCCCACTCCTGCTATCAAGAATTGATCCACCCCGGTGGACCGGGTCTGCGTCGCGCCTTCGTGACGCGGCCGCGTCGGCTCGGAGTAGCATGGCCCAGCTATGACGGGCTCCGCCGCCGCCTCCCTGCGTCTCCGGTGGCGAGGCGATCCTGCAGCCGCGGCGGCGTGGATCGGCCTGGCGTCGATCTTCGTCGTGGATCTGAGGCTCGAGGCCAGCTACGTCGTCGCACTGCTCTACGTGCCGGCCCTGCTCGTCGGCCTGGTCTCCCGGCAGGCGCGGCTGAGCCTGCACCTGTCCGCGGCCGCCACGCTCCTCGTGGCCCTGGACTGGATCGGCACGTCGACCGGCGCCCACTGGGGTGTCGCCGTGTTCAACCGGATCCTGGTCGTGGCGATGATCTGGATCACGGCCATCGGCGTGACCATGTATCGCCGGGCGGCCGACCGCCGCCGCGAATCCTTGCGCGCCTTCACGGACATGAAGGAGGCGCTCGACCAGTCCGCCATCGTCGCCGTCACCGACGTGCCGGGACGCATCAAGTTCGTCAACGACAAGTTCTGCGAGATCTCGCGGTACCCTCGCGAGGAACTCATTGGACAGGACCATCGGCTCCTGAACTCGAGGTTCCACAGCAAGGAGTTCGTGCGCGACCTCTGGCGCACGATCGCGCAGGGCCGCGTCTGGCGGGGCGAACTCCGCAACCGGGCGAAGGACGGGTCGCTCTACTGGGTGGACACGACGATCGTCCCGTTCCTCGATGCCAGCGGCAAGCCCTGGCAGTACATGGCGATTCGGTACGACATCACCGAGCGGAAGGCGCAGGAGCAACGCCTGCGCGATCAGACGGCCCTGGCGGCGCTGGGCGAGTTCGCCGCGGTCGTCGCGCACGAGGTCCGCAACCCGCTGGCCGGCATCAGGAACGGTGTGCAGCTGATCGCTTCGGAACTGCCCTCCGACGCCGAGGGCGCGCTGCTCAGCCACGACATCGTCGCCCGCATCGACAGCCTCAACACCGTGATCGAGGACCTGCTGACCTTCGCCCGACCCAGGCCGTTTGCGCCCTCGCCTGTCGCCGTGCAGCCGCTCATCTCCGAGCTGGTCAGCGCGTTCAAGCAGGACCCGGCCATGCACGGGATCGAAGTGGAGATCACAGGGGGAGCCGATGTGGTGATCGACGCCGACCCGAACCAGCTTCGGCTGGTGTTCATGAACCTGCTCGTCAATGCCGCACAGGCCATGCACGGGGTGGGACGCATCGACGTCGCGATCGAGCGCGAGCGGGATGAGGCCTGCGCGATCTCAGTGGCCGACCGGGGGACGGGCGTCACGGCGGAAGTCCTGCCGCGTGTGTTCGAGCCCTTCTTCACCACCAAGCACCGCGGCACGGGCCTCGGCCTCCCAACCGTCAAGCGCGTCGTCGAGGCCCACCATGGGCAGGTGACCCTCGACAACCGGCCGGGCGGTGGCACGGTGGTTCGCGTCGTCCTCCCACGCCGCCCGCCGGCAGCGCCGCTGGCGTAGTCATCCGTCACCGAGGACGGGACCACGCGCCGCCGGTCTCAGTGCGCCGTGACTTGGAGCGCGTCGGGCACGACGAACTCCCGCTCGGGATGCCGCACCGTCAGTACCGGGCACGGCGCCGACCGCACGATGTGCTGGGCGACGCTGCCCATGAAGAAGTGAGCGATGCCGGTTCGTCCGTGGGTGCCGACGATGATGAGGTCGATGTTGGCGTCCCGGGCGTACCAGAGCAGCGTCTGGGCCGGCGTGGCCGAGGTGAGGACCACCGCACGGGCGTGGAGGGCGCGACGGTCGTCGTCGGTCAGGACCTCGTCGAGCCGCCGACGGGATTCGGTCTCGAGCTCGGATTGCAGCCGCCCGACGTCCGGCAGCGGGCCGGTGAGGGTCACCACGCGCGCCGCGACATCGTCGGACACATGGACGACGTGGAGCGTGGCGCTGTGTGCACGCGCGAAGTTGCGGCCGTAGATGAGCGCGGCCTCGGACGGGGCACTGAAGTCCGTTCCGACCAGGATGTTCTTGATGGCGATCACGATGTCCTCCAGTCACGGAGCTCGGTGACCCGGGCACCCGTGCGCACCGAGGGCCCTTGCACGTCGGATGCCACTCGCAGCGGCCGGCCTCGGCCGGTTGCCGGGCCGGTGGATCCTGGGCCTGGCCCCGGCCCCCGGAAGTAGTCCGCGGCATTGCGGGATTTTCTGCGAGCGGCGCTGCCGGTCCGCCAGGCGCGCTGTCGGGACTGTAATTGCGGCGGCCTGGATTTGGCCCGGTTGTTGCTCTCTCCGAGCGGGGACGCCAGGAGTGGGCGCGTCCGAAGAGGCCCCGTCGCCATGAGTGTCAGCGGTTACGCCACGCGCGCCAGTCGAGCCAACGAGGACACGCTGCGTGGCCTCGAGACGGCGCTGATCGACTACGCCCTGGCGGAGGTGCGGTGTCGGCCAGAGCGGGCGGCGACGCTCAAGGCGCTGCTCCCGCCAGCGGTCGAGGACTGCCTGGAGAAGATCATCGCGATCCGGCGTGGACCTGATGTGGGGGCGGACCGGACGGATGTCCATGTGGCGCCGGAGTCTTGACCCCGCGCACGACCAGCAGGACACCCAGGCCAGCCAGCGCGAACGGGGCGAGTCGCCGAAGGCGAACGGGTGCGCGACGCACGAGGCGTGCACCTGAGAGAGCGGTGAGCGCGAGGATCGGCACGGTGCCAACACCGAAGGCGAGCATGAACCCGATCGCGTCGGGGGCATCTCCCAGCCCGACTGCCACCGCCGCGGCGCTGTAGACCAGTCCGCAGGGTAACAACCCGTTGAACACCCCGCCGACGATGGGGCCACGGATGCGGTGCGCGACGGTCCAGGACCGGGCGCGTTGCACCAGCCGCGACGGCATGCCGGTCGCGCGCGTGAGCCACCCGGGCGCGACGGTCGGCCGCACCGCGATCAGCGCCTGCACCACGAGTACGGCGCCGGCGGCGATCGCCAGGGCGCGTCCGAACCCGATGGCGACGGCGGCGTGCCCGAGACCGCCCGCCACAGCGCCGAGCGCCCCGTATATCGCGAGACGCCCCGAATGGTACAGGCCGATGTGTCGCCATCTGGCGAGGCGCGACGGATGGCCCGGCGTGGTGAACAGCACCAGCGGTCCGCACATCGCGGCGCAGTGGCCGCTGCCGACCAGGCCGAGCAGGAGCGCTGACAGCACGAGGCTCATCGCGCGCTCAAGGCCTGCTCCAGGTAGTAGGCCTCGGACCCCACGCTCCAGGACAAGTGCAGCACCCAGCGACCAGGGGGCAAGCCGGCGAGGGAGAACGTCTGACGTCCAGACGCGTCCGGAGCGAGCGCGACGGTGCGGTCGTCGCGTGACGCGGCGGCGCGATAGAGCACGGCCGTGCCCCGCACCGACGCGCGCTGATCGCGCGGCCAGGTGACCACCACTTCGCGCTCGTCGGGGCTGGTGGTGATCTCGAGACCGGTGAGCCGGTCGGCGCGCGCGCGGGCCTGCTGCCGCGCATCGACCTCGAGCGACTGCGCGTAGTAGTCGGGGCTGACCAGATCGACGCGGTGGCCCATGGCGTAGGCCACGAGCGTGACCGTGCCGGCGGCGAAGAGCGTGTAGACGAGCGCGATGGCGGTCCCCCAGTGCCAGCGGATTCTCATGGCCGTCCTCCCTCGCCGCGTCCGGCGCCCGGGGCCACGCCGCCGGGCTTCAGGAACACAGATTCGACCGTGGCAATCACGGCGCCGCCGGACCGGACCTCGAACTGCAACGGCGTGCTCGCGCCCGACACGCTGGCGGCCGGCAGTTGCACCAGCAGGCGGCCTTCGCTCAGTCCTTGAGCGGGCACCGCCGACGGCAGCCCCAGCGGCGTCACCGTCGCGCCGGCCGGGACGGTGATCTGAAAGTCCACGAGCCGGGGGGCGCGGGTGCGGTTGATGATCTGGACCGTGTAGAAGTTGGCGGCGGCGCCGTTCTCGAGCGGCACAGAGAGCGAGCCGGCCTGACGCAGAATCAGCACGTCCATCTCCGGCCGCCGCGCGAGCAGCGTGGTCGCCGCGACGACGAGGACCAGCCAGACAGCCGCGTAGGCCTTGACCCGCGCGGTGATCCAGGCCGGGCGTCCCTGCCGGATGGCCTCGTCCGACGTCCACCGGATCAACCCGCGCGGTCGCGACAGTCGCGTCATGACGTCATCACAGGCATCCATGCAGGCGGTGCAGTTGATGCACTCGAGCTGGATGCCGTTGCGGATGTCGATGCCGGTCGGACACGCCGTGACGCACTGCTCGCAGTCCACACAGTCGCCCGTGCGCGAGGCCGGCGTGGCCGGCTGCGGGGAGGCCGTGCGGGCCTGGCGCGTCAGTCGGCCGCGTGGCTCGCCGCGCGGACGGTCGTAGGTCACCGTCAGCGTGTGCGGGTCGATGAGCGCCGACATGACGCGGCCGTACGGGCAGGCCAGGGTACAGACCTGTTCGCGGAACCGCGCGAAGACGCCGTAGAACAGGAGGCTGAAGACGGTGATCGCGACCAGGCCGCCGACGTGCGCGTCGATCGGGTCGGTGATGATCGTCCGCAGCGCAGGCCATCCGATGATGTAGGCGAGAAACAGGTTTGCGATGGCGAACGACAGCGCGAAGAAGATGACGTGCTTCGCGACGCGGCGCGCCACCGTGCCCGGCGCCCAGGGTTGGCCCGCGAGTCGCACCTGACGGGCGGCCGATCCCTCGATGAGGTACTCGAGCCGCCGGAAGACCATCTCCATGAAGATCGTCTGCGGGCAGGCCCAGCCGCACCACACCCGCCCGACCGCCGTCGTCGTCAGCGCGAGCGTGACCAGGCCCGTGAGCGCGAGCACGACCACCAGGTAGAAGTCCTGCGGCCAGAAGACGACGCCGAAGAAGACGAATCGTCGCTCCAGCACGTTGAGCAGGACCAGCGGCTCGCCGGCCAGGTGGATGAACGGGGCCGAGACCAGGAACGCGAGCAGCCCCACAGCCACCCATGTCCGGGCCCGGTAGAACCGTCCATGCGGCTGCCGCGCGTAGATCCACTTACGCCGGCCGTCCTTGTGGACGCTGGCCAGTTCGTCACGGAACGTGTCGTGCGCGTGATCGAAGTCCGCCTGAACGTCGCGGACCGGGGCACCGACGTCAGTCACGTCCGTCCTTCTCTCGTCCTTCGGGCTTCTCGCGTTCGCCGCTGCCCTCGCAGCGGACATCACGTTCGGGTTCGGCGGGCTTGGGATTGGCCGGGTGCGTGTCGTGCTTCGACAGGATGTAGCTCGCCACGTCGAGCAACTGGTCGTCCGACAGCTTGGCCGTCGTGCCGTACGGCATCATCCCCTTGGTCGGGAACCCGGTGACGATGTTCTTGACGATGGCGTCCGCCGAACAGCCGTGCATCCAGAGGTCGTCGGTGAGGTTGGGCCCGATGAGGCCGCCCAGATCCACGCGGTGACACGAGAAGCACGCATTCGCCTGACCGTTGAAGATCGCTTCGCCGCGCGTCAGGCTCTCCTTGTCCACGCGCGCGACCACGACGGCCGCGGCCGTTCCGGCTGCCGGGGTGGGCGTCGGCCGGCCTGAGGCCGCGACATCCGCCGCGTACTCGGCCGCCAGGCTCGGGCCGCCGAGGAACGGCTGCGGCAGCATGTGGTAGTTGACCATGTAGACGACCGCGAACGCGATGGTGACGTAGAACATGTAGAGCCACCACCGCGGCAGCGCGTTGTCGAGCTCGCGGATGCCGTCCACTTCATGGTCGAGCAGGGGGTCGCGTTGGTCAGCCATGGATGTGGTCTCCTGCAGCCGGTGCGGCTGCGTCAGGCCCGTCCTCGAGGGGCAGGCGGGCGCATCGCGCCAGGTGAGCTCGATCGAGTCGCGCCGCGCGTACCAGCATCAGGGTGAAGACGACCAGGAAGAGCAGCAGTGAAACGATCGGGAAGATCTCGATGCCCTCGATCGCGCGCAGGACGTCCATGCCCATCACCGGCCTCCCGTCTGCGTGGCGTCCGTGGTGGCCTGCGTCACAGGGCGGCGAATGTCCGTGCCGAGCCGCTGGAGGTACGCGATCAGCGCGACGATCTCACGGTCGGCCGGCGTGGCCAGCCCCGACGACGACAGCGCCTTGGCGATGGTCGCGGCCTGCGTCTGCGCGTCGGTGACGGCCGTGCGCTCGAAGCCGTCGGGGTAGGGCACACCGAGGCGCCGCAGGGTGATGATCTTGCCTTCGGTGTGTGAGACGTCGAGCTTCGCGTCGTAGAGCCACGGGTAGCCCGGCATGAGCGAGCCGGGCGACGTGGCCTTCGGGTCGCGCATGTGGATGAAGTGCCAGGCGTCGGGGTACTTTCCGCCGACGCGCTGGAGGTCCGGACCGGTGCGCTTCGACCCCCAGAGGAACGGATGGTCGTAGACGAACTCGCCGGCCTTCGAGTACTCGCCGTAGCGTTCCGTCTCGGCTCGGATCGGCCGGATCATCTGCGAGTGGCAGCCGACGCAGCCTTCACGGATGTAGAGGTCGCGGCCTTCGAGTTCGAGCGGCGAATACGGACGAACCGAGGCGATGGTCGGCACGTTGGCGCGCACGAGCGCCGTCGGGATGTACTCGACCAGCCCGCCGACGAGTATCGCGACCAGCGTGAGCACGCTGAACTGCACCGGCCTGGCCTCGAGCGCCCGGTGCCACGCGCCCCCGGCGGCCGCGGGCCTGAGCTTCAGCAGCGGCGGGGCCTCGACCTGCTCCTCGGCGATGAGATGCCCCTGCCGCGCCGTCCGATACAGGTTGTAGACGGCCGTGATCGCACCGGCCAGGAAGAGGGTGCCGCCGAACACGCGCATCGCATACATCGGCACGAGTCGAAGCACGGTCTCGAGGAAGTTGGCGTAGCGCAGGGCCCCGTCCGCCGTGAACTCCTGCCACATGAGGCTCTGCGTGATCCCGGCGATGTACATCGGAATCACGTAGAACAGGATGCCCGTCGTGGCCAGCCAGAAGTGGAGATTGGCCAGGCGCACCGAGTAGAGCGTCGTGCCGTAGATCCGCGGGACGATGTAGTAGAGCAGCGCGAACGACACACCGCCGTTCCACGCGAGCGCGCCCAGGTGCACGTGGCCGATGATGTAGTCGGTGTAGTGCGTCAGCGCGTTGAAGCTCTTGATGGCCATCATCGGACCTTCGAACGTGGCCATGCCGTAGGCCGTCACGCCGACGACCAGGAACTTGAGCACCGGATCCTCGCGCACGCGATCCCAGGCGCCGCGCAGGGTCAGCAGTCCGTTCACCATGCCGCCCCACGACGGCGCGATGAGCATGATCGAGAACACCGTGCCGAGTGACTGCGCCCAGTCGGGCAGCGCGGTGTAGAGCAGGTGGTGGGGGCCGGCCCAGATGTAGAGGAAGATCAGCGCCCAGAAGTGGATGATCGACAGCCGGTACGAGAAGATCGGCCGGTTCGCTGCCTTCGGGATCAGGTAGTACATGATCCCCAGGAACGGGGTCGTCAAGAAGAAGGCCACGGCGTTGTGGCCGTACCACCACTGGACCAGCGCGTCCTGCACGCCGGCATAGGCCGAGTAGCTCTTGAGCAGCGACACCGGCAGCTCGAACGAGTTGACGAGGTGCAGCACGGCCACGGTGATGAATGTCGCCAGGTAGAACCAGATCGCGACATACATGTGCCGCTCACGCCGTGCGATGACGGTGCCCAGCATGTTGATGCCGAAGGCCACCCACACGGCCGTGATGGCGATGTCGATCGGCCATTCGAGCTCGGCGTACTCCTTGCTCGTCGTGAAGCCGAGCGGCAGGGTGAGCGCCGCCGACACGATGATGAGCTGCCAGCCCCAGAAGTGAAACGCGCTCAGGCGGTCACTCCACATCCGGGCCTTGCAGAGCCGCTGCAGCGAGTAGTAGACGCCGACGAAGATGGCGTTGCCCGCGAAGGCAAAGATGGCCGCGTTGGTGTGCAGCGGACGCAGCCGTCCGTACGACAGCTCCGGGATCCGCCCCAGGAATTCCGGGAACACCAGCTTGAGGGCGACGATGAGCCCGACGAGGAACGCGACGAGGCCCCAGCCCGCGGTGGCGATGACGAAGAGGCGGACGACGCGGTTGTCGTACGCGAATCGATCGACCTGCGGACGCGGGCCCACGGTGGATGACGATGGGGTACTGGCGATATCGGTCATTGACGATTGGCACCTTCTCGAGCGGGCGGAGACAACGGACGAGGCGCGTCGGGCGCGATCACGCGCAGGGGCGGCGACTGCAGGTCGTCGTACTGGCCGGTCCGGACCGCCACCACGAACGCGGCCAGAAACCCGCCGGCCACCAGCCCGCCGGCGACGATGAGGACCACCATCACGCTCACGGCCGTGATCCCCTGCCTGCCCGCCAGCGCATGAGGCCGGTGCTGAGACCGACGATCGTGAGCGAGCTGACCGGCATGAGCACGGCGGTGGCGAGCGGCGTCAAGTGGCCGGCCAGCGCCAGTGACAGGCCGATGGCGTTGTAGAGCAGCGACACGACGAAGCACAGCACGATGACGCGACGGGCCCGCCGTGCGTACGCCAGCACACCGGCCAGCGACGCCAGGTCGCGGCCGCCGACGATCGCGTCGCACGACGGCACGATGCACGCCGTGTCGTCGGACACAGCTAGACCGACATGGGCCGAGCGCAGGGCGCCCGCGTCGTTCAGCCCGTCGCCGACGACCAGCACGTGCCGGCCCTCGGCCTGGCGATCGCGCACCAGGGACACCTTGTCCACCGGCGACTGCAGGAAGCGCAGACGCTCGCCGAACCACGGACGCCAGCTCGGGGCCTCGAGCGCGTGATCGCCTGACGTGAGCCAGAGCCGGTAGCCCCGGCGCAGCGCCGTGAGCAGCGCGGGCACGCCCGGACGCATCGTGGGCGAGACGACCACCTGACCGAATCGGTCGTCCACGCGCGCCCAGGTGACGAGCGGGCCGTTCGTACCCTCCGGGCCGACCCCGCGTCCAACGTAGGCGGCCGTGCCGATGGCCACGACGTGTCCGGCCACCTGGCCCCGGATGCCGCCATGTGGGGACTCATCCAGGTGCGTGACCGGGAGCGCCACCAGGTCCGCCGGGTCGAAGTCGGCGGCAATGGCGCGGCTCGTCGGGTGCAGTGACTCGGTCGCGAGCCGGCGGGCCAGGCGCCACGCCGCGCCATCCAGTTCGGGCGCCGCGGCTGTCGAACCCGAGGTCGCCAGCGTGCCGGTCTTGTCGAAGACCACGGTATCGATGCGCGCCAGGTCGAGAACAACAGACGGGGTGCGAAGGAACCAGCCTCGCCGGCCGAGGCGGCCCAGCGCCGTGCCAAGCGTGATCGGGGCCGACAGCGTCAGCGCGCACGGGCAGGCGATGATCAGGACCGACGTGGCCACGTTGAGGGCCATGCGCGTATCGGGCCACCACCAGAGGGCTCCGGCGGCCGCCAGTCCGATCGCGGCGACCGTGAAGCCCTGACCGAACCGCGCCGACACGCTGACCAGCCAGTGCTCGGGTCGGTGGGTGCCGCCGAGGCCGCTGAACATCGCCGCGAGACGGCTCTCCGAGGGTTGGCTGAGCGCCGCCAGCCGGAGCGTGCCGCCGATGACGCGTCCGCCTGCCCGCACGTGCTGGCCGGCACGGATCAGGATGGGGGTCTGCTCACCGGTGACGAAGGCGTACTCCAGGGTGCCGCTGGCCGACAGCAGCACGGCGTCGGTCGGAACCACCTCGCGCGGCCGCACGTGGAGGATGTCGCCAGCCCGGATGTCGCCGACCGGCGTCGCACGGCGCTCGCCATCGCGCTCCGTCAGCACCGACAGCGGCAGGAAGGCGGCCATCGTCCGATCGAAGGTCAGATGCTCGAAGGCCTTCATCTGGAACAGGCGGCCGATGAGCAGGAAGAACACGAGCCCAGTGAACGAATCGAGATAGCCCTCGCCCGCGCCGGCCACGATGTCGGCGAGGCTGCGGGCAAACAGGACCAGCAGGCCGAGGGCGATGGGCACATCCAGCGTCACCGTGCGCGCGCGCAGCGCGGCCCATGCGCCACGCCAGTAGTCGGACGCGCTCACGAAGAACACCGGCAGGGCCAGGGCGACGTTGAGCGCGTTGAACCAGCCCTGGAACAGCGGGTCGAGCGGGGCCCCGTTCACGTAGCGGGGAATGCTGAAGATCATCGCGTTGCCGAACGCGAATCCCGCCAGTCCCAGCTGGACGTAGAGCCGCCGCCTCGCTGACGGGGCACCGCCGGCCTGACCCGACACGTCGAGCGACGGCGCGTACCCGACACGGGCGAGCAGTTCGGCGATGCGGCGCAGCGAGGTCTTGTGCGTGTCGAAGTCCACGCGGACGACGCGCTGCACCAGATCGACCTCCGACCGTCGCACCGCCGGGTCGAGTTTCCACAGCTGCTCGAGCAGCCAGACGCAAGCCGCACAGTGCAGGTTCGGCACGGGGAACGTCGCGCGGCGGATGCGGTCTCCACCCGGCGTCAGGAACCCTTCGGCGACCTCCGGCAGATCGAGCGAGGCGAAGGCGTCAGCCGATGGCGCCTGGCCTGTGCGTTGCGACAGGCCCGCGGCCGGATCACAGATGTAGAAGGCCGCCAGGTCGTGGTCGCGCAGGATCTCGAACACCGACTGGCAGCCGACGCAGCAGAACACGTGGGTGTCCGTGACGACCGCGCCCGTCGCGCACGGATCGCCACAATGGCCACAACGCGCCAGGCTGGCGGGGAGCGGCAGGGCGACGACCGTGGACGAGACAACAGCAGCCATACAAGGCCGAAGGCGGCCGTGCGCTGAGAAGGCAAATCGGGGGCCAGTCGCCGGCGGGCCGCACAGTGCGGAAGTTGGCGAAGAACCAAGGCCGCACGAGGAAGGCGGCTCGAGGTCACCGTGGTCGAATACGGACTATTCCCGGCCCTGTGCGGAATTTCCGGGGGAGGCCCGGGCGGGGCCGATCACTTTTTTCGCAGGTAGGTCAGATCGAACGAGACGGTCCACGTCTTCCCCCCATCGGTAGACAGGTGACCGAGCTGGCGGACCTGATCAGGGCCCTGGTTGAAGAAGGTCATCCGTACCTTGTTGGTGGATCCGAACTGCGTCGCTTCGTAGTAGAGGTGGCCGTCCTCTCTGAACTCGCCGATGTAGTGCGTGATCGTGCCGCGCGCGTCCACCCAGTACTGCTCCCATTTGCCGGAGCTGGTGTTGAAGATGTTGAAGCTCTTGCCGGCAGGAGCCGACGGCGGGACCCAGTGCTCCAGAATCACGCAGCCGTCGAGGTCGCGCGTGACGTGACTGGCCGCGCCCACCGGCGCACGCGGCGCGCCCGTCGCCTGGACATCCCACTCGCCGATCCAGAAGTCGAATCTCCGGAAGCGCGGATCGGATTCACATGGCCGCGCGTTCTGCGTGACACGCTGCTGCAGCGCGGCGAAGCGCGCGGTGTCCCTGACCGGGGCGAAGTCGGCGGCCTGGAGCGCAGCGATGTTGGCGAAGCCTCCGGCGGCGAGCTGATCCAGCAGGTCGAGGGCCGTTGTCGTCTCGCCCAGTCTGATGTGCGTGCGGGCCAGGCGCACGCGCACCTGGTTCGCGGGTTGATAGCCGAGCGCCTGCGCCTTCAGGAGCGCCTCGCGCGCCGCGGGGTAGGTGCCGCTGTCGTGCAGGGCGACGCCGAGACCGAACCACGCCCGCGGGTTCTGAGCCTCGGCGGCGACCACCTCCTGGTAGGCAGCGACGGCCTTCGGCAGATCGGCAGCCTGAAAGAACTGTGCGGCCTGCTGCTCACGCGGCGAGAGTGGCGGTGGCGTCTGGGCCGCGGCAGGGGCCGCGACCGCGAGCGCGAGGGCGGCGGTCATGTGGATGATGCGGCGGAGCCTCGACATGGTGCCGACAGGGTGCCATATGGGCACCCCCTGCGCGTCATCCATGCCACCGCGAGCGATCTTTTGTGGGACGAACGGCGGGACCAGGGCTTACCGGCGGTCGTGCTATGAATACCGACGTGCGCACGAGGGTCGTAAGGAGCCGGACTGGCGCCGGGACGCGGCCGTGGTTGGTGGGGGCGGCGCTTGCGGCCGGCGTCGTTATCAGCGCGATGCCGCAGGTCGGCCGGTGGTCGCTCCAGGCGGCAGGCCAGACCGCGGGCCCCGCCGATCCCGGGCTGGTCGGCTTGATCGGCCTGTGGCGCGCGGGTACGGAAGACGGCCGCGCGACGTTCACGGTCGATGGCACGGCGGGCGCGCCGGCGCCCGTTGCCGAGGCCGCGACCGCGATCTTCGGGACGGCCGCGCCGCAGTTTCTGGCGGCGGCCGGCAAGCCGGGCGTCTTTCCACTGGCCGCCGCGAAGGCAATCGACACGTTCTCGAGCGGCGAGCTTCGGGTGCAGTTCAAGATTCTCGCCGGCGCGACCGACCAGACCGCGGGCCTTGCGTTCAACATCAGGCCCGACGGCTCGTACACCTACGCGCGCTACAACACCAAGGACGGCAACGTCGCGATCTGGAAGTTCGAAGCCGGCGCGCGAACCGTGCTGCAACACGGCGACATGCACGAGCAACTACCGTTCGGTGTCTGGCATGCGCTCGTCGTGTCGATCACGGGACGGACCATCTCGGCGACGGTCAACGACAGGCTGCGCGTGGCGCACACCCTCGATCGCGACATCGCGGGCCGCGTCGGGTTCTGGACGAAGGCGGACTCGGTCACGGCGTTTCGCGGGTTGACGGCGACGCGGCGGTAATCGTCCGCGCGCGGCCGCGCGACGGGTCAGTCTGTGCGACGGCCCTACCGCGTGCCGGCGTCTCGTGCGCGCTCGGCCTCGGCACGGCGCTGAGCGACGGCCGCGTACCGCAACGATTCGCCCACGAGCGATCCGAGCATCGCGACCACAACCAGCATCGCGACCTGGCGGGCGACTCTTGGGCGAGGGAGCTCGAGGGTACGGTGGTTGCGCCCCGCCAGCACGATTGCCAGCCCTGCGGCGACAAAGAGAGTGGCCGGCGGCAGCCATCGTCTGACGATCCAGGAATCGAAGGTGGCGAGGGGGAGCTGCCCCAGCAGCGGGAGAAGGACGGTTTCGCTCACCACCACGGCCGGCCCTATGATGATCCAGGTCAACGCGGGCGCCGCCGCTGCGACGAGCGCCGTGCCGATGAGCGCGCGCATCGCGCTGCGTGACAGCGACGAGCTGTAAAGGGCGGCCACGCACACGAGCAGCGCGATGACGGGCGTCTCTTCGACGTCCGTCATGATGTACCCGAACGCGCCCCACACGCCGAGGAGGCCGAGGGAGAGCGGCAGCGCGACCGCGAGCACCAGTGCCGTCAACAGCGCGACCGCGGCCTTTGTCGTCCACCGGCGCCGATGGCTGATCGGCACGAGCAGGTCGCTCTGCAGCGTGCCGAGCTGGCGCTCATCCGCACTCGCCGATGCCCCGGCCACGGTCGCGACGAGCACCATGTACAGGGTGGTGAGGGGCCCCATCAGGTGGTGGCCGCCCTGGCGCTCGACGATGAAGACGATCATCAAAGCCCATGCCAGGACATAGAGGCCGGCCAACGCCAGCGCGAGTTGCTGGAGTCGCAGCTCCTTGCCCACGAGCGCCCGCATCGCCGAACGTCGACGGCGCGCCAGGTTGTCGGTGCCCGAACGCTCGGGCCACCATCGGAATGCCAGGTGCGCGTCCGGCGCATCGAGCACTTCGAGGCGACGGAGGCGCCGCCACGTGGCGACCGCGCCGACCACGGACAGCGTGAACCACGCCGCGCGCACCAGAGCCTGCTGGAAGGGCGCTGCGGAGGGGTCGTAGAGCTCGTACCTCCAGTTCGCAAGGATGTCGGCGCCCAGGAGCACACCGGCGCCGGCGGTCAGTGAGAAGACAGCGCCGCCCAACGTGCTGCGTGTTAGCAGCGTGAACCACGGTGCGACACACAGCGCGAGGACCACCGGCAGGGTCACGAGGTCGAAGCGATCGTCCCGCAGCCCGCCCAACGACGCGGGCGCCAGCACCGTGAACCACGCGACGCCGGCCAGGAGGAGCAGGGCGAGGGTGAGGCTGGCAAACTTCGAGATGACGATCGTCGCTCGAGGAATCGGCAGCGCCATCAGCGCGCCAAGCGTCCGCCACCCGAACTCCTGGCCGAAAGGCATCGCGCCAAGGAGCGCGGTCGCGATGAAGTACGCCGACGTGCGATGCGCGCCGGCCATTTGGAGGACGTCGAACGTCAGGGCCACGAGCAGTGCCGAGAACGCCGCGAGCGCGGGCAGCAGGGCGCGCGCGTCCTTGGCGAACGCCGCCTGGATGCCAGACCTCACGCGCCCACTCCCAGCGGCGACACCGATTGCACGAAGATCTCCTCGAGCGTCAGGGCTTCGGTGCCGATCGATTCCGGCGAGAAGCTGCGGAGCCGCTCGGTGACCAGGGCCACGTCACCGCTGACGAGCAACTCCAGCTCCCGGCCGCGCCGCTTGAGCACGCGCGCCCCGGCCACGGCGAGTTCCGACGGTGCGTGGCCCGGGAACCGCACGTAGAGCTTCTGGTATTGGGCCCGCGCCTCATCAGCATCGAGCGTCAGCACCGCGCGGCCCTGATCGATGATGGTGAACTCGTCGATCAGGCCCTCGAACTCCGAGATCAGGTGCGTCGACACGAACACCGTGCGCTCACCCGGCGCGGCGTCCTGATAGGCGCCGATCACCGTCTGGATGAACTCACGCCGGACGATGGGATCGAGCCCTGAGGTTGGCTCGTCGAGGACAAGCAGGTCCGGCTCCGGACAGAGCGCCGCGATCAGGGCCAACTGGGTGCGTTGGCCCTTCGAGAGACTCATGGCCTTCTGTGCCGCGGGGAGCCGGAACTGCGATAGCAGCGCGCCCTCGAGATCGTCGTTCCAGCGCGACCGGAACGCCGCGACGTAGTCGAGCACCTGCCGGACGCTCATCCAGGGATAGAACGCGACCTGGTCTGGCACGTAGGACAGGCGGGATTTCACCGCGACCTCGTCCTTCGCCGGATCGAGGCCGAAGACCCGCACGTTGCCGGACGTCGGTCGCAGCAGATTCAACAGGCACTTGATCGTCGTCGTCTTGCCGGCGCCGTTGCGGCCGAAGAAGCCGTAACAGCGGCCGGGTGCGACCGATAACGAGAGCCCGTTGACGGCGTCGGTGCGGCCGTAACGTCGCACCAGATTCTCGAGTTGGATGACGGGAGTGTCGGTCATAGGCGTCACGTGGTGAGGGCTCGCGTTCGCCGGTCAGCGAGCGCGTCGAAGCGGTGTTCGATCACGCGAAGGAAGTCAGCGCGCTCCACCTGGAGGTGATGCGCCTGGACCACGGCTTCATCGACGACCTGGGTCAGCAGCCTCAGGCGCGCGTCCTTGCGCAGTGGTGATGCGCCGGCCTTGATGAAGCAGCCCTTGCCAGCCAGCGTTTCGATGATGTCCTGGGATTCGAGTTCCTGGTAGGCCTTGGCGATGGTGTTGCGATTGACACGCAGCTCCTCGGCGAGCGGTCGAATCGACGGCAGCGGTTCGCCTGGACGGAGCGCGGCCGAGGCCACGGCCGACTTCACCTGATCGACGATCTGCAGGTAGACGGGTTTGGAGGACGTGAAGCTCAGCTGGAAACGCATGGGCTGTCTACTGTCATAGGACAGTAGGACAGTAAGCGGACCGGTGTCAAGCACGGGCCCTGCCCGCCGGCCCAGCGGCGGCCGACGCGACGTGGCCTGGCCTGGCCCTCTGTAACCCAGCCACGAGTGGCCCCGTAGACAGGTCATGACTGTGGTTGGGTCTCGACGCGCGCACCTGCCCTTGCTTCTGGCGTTCGGGCTGATCATCGGGGCCGCGTGCTCCCAGAGCCAGTCATCAACGCAGCCTACGCCGGTGACGGCCCTGGCCGAGACCACTCCGGCGCCGGCTCCGACTCCTCCTGCGCCGCCGCCGGTCGATCCGGTCCCGCCGCCCCCACCGCCCGCGGACCCTCCGCCGGCGCCGCCCGCGCCACCTGTGCCGCCGCCCCCGCCACCCGTGGACCCTCCGCCGGCGCCGCCAGCGCCGCCTGTGCCGCCGCCCCAGCCACCGACGCCGCCGACTCCACCGCAGCCCCCGTCGTCGCCCGCGCCACCGAGCGCCCGCTATCGTGTGACGTTCGACGCTACGTGGAGCGCCCAGACCCATCCGCAGGACTTTCCCTCGGACGCCCACTTCTCGGGCTTGATCGGCGCCACCCACAAGGCGAGCGCGACCTTCTGGCAGGCCGGACAGCTGGCCTCCGAGGGAATCCGTGCGATGGCCGAGCGGGGTTCGAAGGGATCCCTGCAGTTCGAGGTCGAACGGGCAATCGCTGTCGGCACGGCGCAGTTCGTGCTGTCGGGAGGCAACCTCGCCGTCTCGCCCGCCAGCGTCAGCATGGAGTTCGAGGTCTCGCAGGACTTCCCGCTAGCGACGCTCGTCACGATGGTGGCGCCGAGCCCGGACTGGTTCGTCGGCGTCGCCGGTCTGGCGCTGTTTGAGAATGGCGGCTGGAAGGACAGTGTCCGCGTCGACGTCTTCGCCTACGACGCCGGCACCGACAGCGGCGCGTCGTTCCGTTCCGCCGACCAGGAGACCCAGCCGCGCCAGCCCATCGCCCGCTTGACGACGTTCCCGTTCCTCAACGGCGCATCGGTGCTGCCCCTCGGCACATTTCGTTTCGAGCGCGTCCGGTAGCGGCCCGTGGTGCAAGTCGGCCGTCGCAACGAGCCGGCGGACTTGCACCACGGGCTGCGGGGCATCGTCGCGGGTCTTGACGCTTGGTGCCGTCCCTGTTATCACCAAGCCTCACTTTGGAGCGGCCCATGAGAACAGTCCCTGCCTTGATTGCTGTGGCGACGATGACGGTGTGCCTTGGGGCGGCGCAGATCCCGCCCGAGATCCCGCTGTGGCCGGCCGGCGCCCCCGGATCGGAGGGCAAGCCGCGCGAAGAGCAGGTCACGAAGTCGGCCAGCGGGGAGCTGAGCGTGGCGGGCATCCATCATCCGAGCCTCACGGCGTACCTGCCGGCCGCGGACAAGGCCACCGGGGTCGCGATTCTGGTCATTCCCGGGGGCGGGCATCGCGTGCTGGCAATCACGCACGAGGGCTACAACGTCGCGGAGGGGCTCGCCAGCCGCGGCATCGCCGCGTTCGTGCTCAAGCATCGGCTCGCGCGCGAGGCGAACTCGACCTACCGCATCGAGGTCGAATCGTTTGCCGACACGCAGCGCGCGCTGCGGCTGATTCGCAGCCGTGCGGCCGAGTGGCGGATCGATCCGGCCCGCGTCGGCGCGCTCGGCTTTTCGGCCGGCGGCGAACTGGTGGCGATGGCGAGCGCGAAGTACGACGAGGGCACGCCCACGGCGACCGACCCGATCGAGCGCGCGTCGTCGCGGATCGCGTTCCAGGCGCTGATCTATCCGGGACGCTCGGTGGACATCCAGCCGACGAAGGACGCCGCGCCCGCGTTCCTGGCGGCGGCCTACAACGACCGCACGGACATCGCGGAGGGGCTGGCGGAGGTGTACCTCCGGTTCAAGCGTGCCGGCGTCCCCGCCGAACTGCACATGTACGGGACGGGCGGCCACGGCTTCGGCCTGCGCGCGACCAACGCCCGTCCGGTGGGCCAGTGGATGGTGCGCTTCGAGGAGTGGCTCGCCGACAGCGGCATGCTCAAGCGCCGCTGAGTGCCCGGCCCTTGCGGTGGCCTGGGGCCTGTCCGCAAACAAGCCGAGGCGGCTTGAGTCTTAGATCGCGTTTCAGGATTCCTCGCTGCGGGTGACGCCGAGCGGGGCGCCCCACGCGACGCGCCGGCAAGGGGGTCGTACCTGCCTCACGGCGAGCGAGGTACGACCCCGTGTCGGAGGCGAGCACCGCGTGGGGCTGTTCGGCGAAATTCGGCGGCAGGACCCGCAGCGAGGAGAGTGGAAACGCGCTCTTCGGTTGCCTTCAGTCTTACTACGATGTAAGACTGAACCACGCATGGCCGCCAAACGCCCGCGAAGCCTCTCGCTCTCGCCCAAAGAAACGCTGATTCTCGAGCTGCTCGTCCGGCAGCAGGAGATGTACGGTCTTCAGCTGGTCGCCTCGTCGCGCCGCCGCCTGAAGCGCGGCACGGTCTACGTCACGCTCGGCCGCATGGAAGAGAAGGGCTACGTCTCGTCGCGTCTGGACGACGAGCCGCCTCCTGGCGGCGGGTTGCCGCGTCGGCTCTATGAGCCCACGGCACTCGGACGACGCGTCCTCGAGTTGTTCGCCGATCCCGCCGCCGTGCTCCTTCCGGAGCTGGCGCGATGACGCCACCGCCGGGATCGCGCCTGCTGAACTGGGCGAGACGATGGTGCTCGGATCGCACCGTCGCTCGCGTAGTCGAACCGCTCGTGTCCGACATGCAGGTCGAGCATCACCTGGCCAGGCTCGATGGTCGCGTGTGGCGCGCTCGTCTGGTCGTAGCGCTGGCAGCGGTGTCACTCGTGAGGACGCTGGCCGTCTCGGTCGCCCACGATACCGTGACCGGGGCCCGTGCGTGGTCGAATGACGACCAGCGGGAACTGACGCGCGTGGTGAGTGTGGCGCTGGTCGTCATGGCAGTCATGACGGCGTTGTTGACCGTGTCGCCGGCGGTCGGCTACGCGCGACATCTGGGATCCGAGCGGGCCTACCTGGTCGTGCTGCTCGTACCCCAAGCCGTCCCCATCGCGCTGCCGTTGGCGGCGACATGGGGTGTGCTGTTCGGTCTTGCTGGGCGAGTCACGTCTCGACGATTGCAGGCGACCGTCGTGACTCTCGCGATCGTGGCCTCGCTGGGCTCGTTCGCGATGCTCAACTGGGTCGTGCCCCGCTCGAACCATTCGTTCCGCGTGGCCGCATCGGGGATGGCTGATCTGCGCCGCGGCGCGAGTGAGATGACGCGTTCGCAGCTCAGGGAACACTACGCAATGTCCAATCGCTCGCTCGGTCAGTACCGTTCGGATCGGCTGGCCCGCTTCTACTATCAAAGAGACGCGCTGGCGTGGGCGAGCCTGTCCCTGGTGTTGTTTGCCCTAGCTGTGCGGCTGCGCCGGCGTCGTCGTCTCTGGGTGCGGGCCGTACTCGCCTTCGGCGTCTGCTGGGCCTACTTGGCGGTCTTCACGATCTCTGCACGAGCGGACTCAGTGCCGGCCCTGCTCGGCGCCTGGATCCCGAACCTGACCTTCGTCATTGCGGCTCTGGTGTTGCTCGCGAGATCGGCGTTTCGACCCGACCGGCTCAGCCCTCGAACGGGTTGACCACCTTCACGCCGGTTTTCCTGAAGTCCGCTGTGTTGCGGGTCACGACGGTCAGATCGTGCGTGAGCGCAGTCGCCGCGATCGGCACGAAGAAGCCCTTCGACGGACACGCGAGCAGCCAATCGACAACGCCGTCGGGCGACACGACCTGACGGCGCGACGCGGTGCCGCACGCCCCGTGCTTTCGCGCCTGCTCGTCATGGCGTATCCCCCAGCACGTCAAGTGCCCTTCACTCCGGCGCATCCCGCGCGCCCTTTTCCCAAGCACCTCGGCGAGCCCTTCTGACCCAGCACCGCTGCGCCCTGCACTCCAGCACCTCGAGAGGCCTTTCCTCCAGCACTTCAGGCGCCCTTGTCGCCCGCACTTCCGCGCCTTTCACTCCGGCACTTCAGTGCCTGTCCCCCCTTACGGCAGCTCCCGAATCCCAATATTCCGCCACCGCCAGAACCCGCCCTGCACCCAGCGCCCGGCGCCATGCACCTGGATCGCGATCGGACCCTCGGTGATGCCGCCGATCGCGTTGTTGGCCACGTCCGTGAAGTCCGACACCTGGATGTCGTTGAACCAGACCGTGACGTGCGGAATCTCGCCCGTCATGCGCACACGCACCGTGTTCCAGTCGTCGCGCTTCCACGCCTTCACCCACGCCGCCGTTGCCTGATTGCCCTCGCCGAATCCTGGCGGCGGACCCGCCGGTGCGCCGCCTTGCCGAGCCGCCTGGGTCGGCGCTGGCGTCGCGGGCGCGGCGCCCCGGGCTGCTCCTGCCGCCCCGCCCGCGCCTGCGGCGGCACCAGCCGCTGGGGGCGTCGCCGCGCGTCCCGCACCACGACCTCGTCCGCCGACACCCGTCAGGCCACCCTCGCCAATCACGTTGCCCATCCCGCCATTCGGCAGGAAGTCCATCGTCACCTGATAGGCCGCGCCTGACTCGGTGCTCCGGAGGAAGATGCCGCTGTCGCACCCCCAGTCCGGCTTGACCTCCATGTAGAGCTCGAAGTTCTTGTAGCTCTTGTCGGTCAGCAGGATGCCGCCGCCCCCGAACGGATTCTGCGTCGCGACGATCGCACCGTGCAGCACGTAGAAGTCGGGTGTGCGACCGTGGTGGTTGGTCCGGCTGATGTGCCAGCCTTGCAGCGTCGTGCCGTTGAAGATCGGTGTGAAGCCATCCGGCACCTTCACGGGCGGCGGCGTGATCGGTCCGCCGATATAGTTCGGCGGGAAGAACGTCGGCGGCACGGTCGTTGGCGACGTCTGTGACGCCGGCGTCGGCGCCGGTGGGGGAGCCTGCTGGCCGGACACGAACGCGCTGGTGCCGGCGACCAGGGCGAGACCAGTGACGAGACTGGCGACTGCGACGCGCATGGGATGACCTCCGTGGTGTGGCGCGAGTATACGCCCGGACCGTGTCTCGACGCACGGCCCTGTGATGTGAGATGTCAGATGCGAAATGTGAGATGTTCAGGTCACACATGTGACTTCGAAATCGCGCATCTCACATCTCTCATCCCACATCTCACATCCCACATTCCCCCGGTCCCTGTGCTGGCTCCTCGTGGTCGGCGCCGCGATCCTCGCAGGCGTTCCCCTGCAGGCGCAGCAGGCCCAGACGGGCACCGTCGAGGTCCGCATCACCTTCGACCAGAAGCCCGTCGCGGAGGCCCAGGTCCAGATCGCGGGCGCGACAGCGGTGACCACGGCATCCGGTGTGGCCACGCTGCCGGCCGCGGCCGGTGTCGCCCATCTGGTCGTGCGCAAGGACGGCTTCGTCGAGTCGTCCATCCGCGTGATGGTCGTGGCCGGGACAGTGACGCCAGTCGTCGTCGCACTGGAAGCGGCGCCGACGATGAGCGAGGAGATCGTGGTGACCGCGATGCGCTCCGACAAGCGGATCCAGGACGAGCCGTTGCGCGTCGAAGTGCTCGGCCGCGAAGAGATCGAAGAGAAGATGCTCATGACGCCGGGCGACATCGCGATGTTGCTCAGCGAGACGACCGGACTCCGCGTGCAGGTGACGTCGCCCGGTCTGGGTGCGGCGAGCCTGCGCGTCCAGGGGCTGCGCGGCCGTTACACGCAGTTGCTCGCTGACGGCCTGCCCCTCTACGGCGGCCAGTCCGGCTCGATTGGCTTGCTGCAGATTCCGCCGATGGACCTGGGGCAGGTGGAGGTCATCAAGGGCGTCGCCTCCTCGCTGTTCGGCGCCTCCGCGCTCGGGGGCGTCGTCAATCTCGTGTCTCGACGTCCGCCCGCCGAGGCGGCACACGAGGTGCTCGTCAATCAGACGACGCAGGCGGGCACGAACGCGGTGGCGTGGTTCTCCGGGCCGATCGCGTCAGGCTGGGGCTACACGCTGCTCGCCGGTTTGGACCGCCAGCAGCGCCAGGACGTGGACGACGACGGCTGGGCCGACGTGGCGTCGGTCCGCCGTGTGTCGGTGCGACCGAGGCTGTATTGGGACAACGGGGCTGGCCGGTCGCTGCTGATGACGGTCGGCACGATGGTCGAGGACCGCGACGGCGGCACGGTGCCGGGCCGCACCGTGCCGGACGGCACCGCATTCCCACAGTCGCTGCGCACGGTGCGAGCCGACGGCGGGCTCGTCGGACGGTTGCTGATAGGGCAGAAGGTCGTCGGCATTCGCGGCTCGGTGTCGCGGCAGGCGCACACGCACGTCTTCGGGGACGCGACGGAACGCGATCGCCATACCACCGGATTTGGCGAGGTGTCCTTGACCGGTGCGCGCGGCGCGCACACCTGGGTCGTCGGCGCGGCGGTGCAGGCCGACGGCTATCGGGGCCGCGACGTGCCCGGCTTCAACTACACGTTCTGGGCGCCGTCCGTGTTCGTCCAGGATGATGTGACCGTCTCGCCGCGCGTGTCGCTGTCGGCCAGCGCGCGCGTGGATCGTCACAGTGAGTTCGGCGCCTTCCTCAGTCCTCGTCTGTCGGCCTTGCTGAAGATCGGGGGCGGCTGGACCGCGCGCGTGTCGGGAGGCACCGGCTACTTCGCGCCGACGCCGCTGACCGAAGAGACCGAGGCCGCGGGCCTCACACGGCTTGCGCCGTTTCGTGTCGGCGAGGCCGAACGGGCGCGCAGCGCGTCTCTGGACCTCAATCGGACGTTCGGCGCGCTCGACCTGAACGTGACGCTGTTCGGATCACGCGTGGCGGGCACGCTAGCGACCCGCGAGGTGGCGGGCGAGGCGGCTCGCTACGAACTGGTCGCGCTCGACGGGCCGACGCGGACGATCGGGACTGAACTGCTCGGGCGCGTCAGCCTCGGCGCGGCCACGCTCGTCGGCAGTTACACCTACACGCATTCAACGGAGCCCGATCCGATCACCGCGCTCCGTGGTGACGTGCCGATCACGCCGAGACACGCCGCCGGCGTGACGGCGATGTGGGAGGCCGAGGGCCTGTTCCGCGTGGGTCTCGAGGCGTACTACACCGGCGAGCAGCAACTCCGCGACGATCCGTATCGGCAGCGGAGCGAGGCGTATCCGTATTTCGGCGCGCTGGCCGAGCGGGCGTTCGGCCGGTATCGGCTGTTCGTCAACTTCGAGAATCTGACGGACGCCCGGCAGACGCGTACCGCGCCGCTCGTCCGCCCGTCGCGCTTCGTTGATGGGCGGTGGACCGTTGATGCATGGGGCCCGCTCGAAGGGCGGGTCGTCAACGGCGGGATCAGGATTCAGTTCTAGATCTGGTCCGCCGGGTACGGCGGGTACGCCAGGTACAGGGGTCCCAGGGTACGCCAGGTACCGGGGTACACCAGGGTACCCGGGTACGGCCGGTGCTCAGGTGCGTCAGGTACGCGCGGTACGACAGGTAGCTGGAAAAAAGTGTTGACACTACATTTCTACAATTGTAGAAATGTAGTTATGAAAGTCACCGACGCTGCGGTCACGCGGTACGCGGACATGTTCGCCGCGCTGGGCACCGAGGCACGGCTGCGGATTCTTCGCCTGCTGCTGTCAGCGCACCCCGAGGGGCTGGTGGTCGGCGATATCCAGGCCGAGACGGGGATCCCCGGGTCCACGCTGTCGCACCACCTAGACAAGCTGCGCAACGAAGGGCTCGTCATCGTCGAGCGCGAGAAGGCGTTTCTCCGCTATCGCGCGAGCACCGACGCGCTCCAGGAACTGCTTGGCTTTCTCTACGCCGAGTGCTGCACCAGGAACAAGTTGATCGAACCGCGAACCATCGCCGCGGCTTGCAGGTAGGCCATAGGCCGTCGACCGTCGACCGTGGACCGTCCACGGACGACGAGCGGCCGCCACGGCCTGTGGGCGATGGCCGCCAGAGCACGGCCTTCCAAGAAGGAGACAGCGTCATGAGCACAGAGAACGTGAGGGAGATCGTCAAGGAGAAGTACGGCCAGGCCGCACTCCGCGTGCAGGCGGGCGCGGGCAACGCGTGTTGCGGCGGGGCGGCGGCGGTCGGACTCGCGTGCGATCCGATCACGGCCAACCTGTATGACGCGAATCAGGAAGGGCTCGTGCCGGAGGCGGCCGTCAAGGCGTCGCTTGGCTGCGGCAACCCGACCATGCTCGCGGAGCTGGCGGCCGGCGAAACCGTGCTGGACCTGGGATCGGGCGGCGGCATCGACGTGCTCCTGTCGGCGCGGCGGGTGGGCCCGACCGGGAAGGCCTATGGCCTCGACATGACCGACGAGATGCTGGCCCTGGCCGAGGACAACAAGCGTCGCAGCGGCCTGACCAACGTCGAGTTCCTGCGCGGCGAGATCGAGCAGATCCCGCTGCCGGACAACTCGGTGGACGTGATCATCTCCAACTGCGTGATCAACCTCTCGGGCGACAAGGATCGCGTGCTCCGCGAGGCGTTCCGTGTGCTCAAGCCGGGCGGGCGTTTCGCGGTGTCCGACGTGGTCGTGCGAGGGGAGGTCCCCGCGGCGATCAGGAAGAGCATGGAACTCTGGGTCGGCTGCGTGGCCGGCGCGCTGACGGACACGGAGTACGTCAGCAAGCTGTCGGCGGCCGGGTTCGAGCACGTGGAGATCGAGCCGACGCGCGTCTACAGCGTCGAGGACGCCCGCACGTTCCTGGCCGGCGAAGGCCTCGACGTCGATGCGCTGGCCAGCCAGGTGGAGGGCAAGTTCATCAGCGCCTTCGTCCGCGCCCGCAAAGCTGGCGCCGCGC
The DNA here is from genome assembly GCA_963738485.1 of uncultured Acidobacteriota bacterium. Taxonomy (GTDB): domain Bacteria; phylum Acidobacteriota; class Vicinamibacteria; order Vicinamibacterales; family SCN-69-37; genus CAVTWK01. The sequence continues at coordinate 633,807 of CAVTWK010000001.1, read as the reverse complement.
AGGCCGCCGAGTCCAAGGCCGCCGCGGCCGAGGCGTGCTGCGCGCCAGGTTGCTGCTCGTAGTCCCCGCATGACGCGCCACCCCCTCGCTCGCCGTGCCGCGGCCGAAGGCCTCGGCACGGCGTTCCTTCTCGCTGCCGTGGTCGGGTCGGGCATCATGGCCGAGCGCCTGGCCGGCGGCAACGTGGCCATCGCGCTCCTCGCCAACACGATCGCGACGGGCGCGTCCCTCGTGGCCCTGATTCTCACGTTCGGCGCGATCTCGGGCGCGCACTTCAATCCCGCGGTGACGATGGTCATGGCCTGGCGGCGGGCCGTGGACCGGCGCGACGCCGCGCCGTACGTCGCGGCCCAGCTGGTGGGCGGCCTGATCGGTGTCGCGATCGCCCATGTGATGTTCGACCTGCCGGTCGTCCAGGTCTCGACCCGCGTGCGCGCGGGCGGGCCGCAGCTGGTGAGCGAGTTCGTCGCCACATTCGGACTCGTCGGCGTCATCCTCGGCTGCGCCCGGGCGCGCGCCGAGGCCGTGCCGATGGCGGTGGGCCTCTACATCACGGGGGCGTACTGGTTCACCGCCTCGACCTCGTTCGCCAATCCGGCGGTGACGCTCGCGCGCGCGTTCACCGACACGTTCGCCGGCATCCGCCCGACGGATGTCGCCGGCTTCGCCGCCGCGCAGATGGCCGGCGCCTTTGCCGCAGCCGTGACCATGCGCTGGCTGCTCGGTGGAACTGCTGTTCCCGGCGCGCCCACCCGCCCCACTGAGGTATCCCCGTGAGCCAGTCCCCCGAGTCTCCGCGTCTCCGCGTGCTGATTCTTTGCACCGGCAACTCCGCACGCAGCCAGATGGCCGAAGGCTGGCTGCGCACCCTCGGCGCGGGTGCCTTCGACGTCGAGTCGGCCGGCACCAGGCCGAGCCTGGTGCGGCCCGAGGCGATTGCCGTGATGCGCGAAGTGGGCATCGACCTCTCCGCGCATCGGTCGAAGCACGTGGACGAGTTCGTCGGCCAGCCGTTCGACTACGTCATGACGGTGTGTGACAACGCCCGCGAAACCTGCCCCGTGTTCCCCGGACGCGCGACTCGTCTGCACTGGAGCTTTCCCGACCCGGCCGCCGTCGAGGGCGACGAACCAACACGGCTCGACGCGTTCCGGCGCGTGCGCGACGCGATCGGCGACGAGCTGCGCCAGTTCGTCCACGCTAGAGCATTTTCGAAATGCGTGTAGCGCCGCTCCGCGCTCCCCGCGCAGGCCCGCGCGCCTTCCGTGCGAGCGCTGCGCGGAAGTCGCGCGTCGCGCCGCTACACGCATTTCGAAAACGTTGTAGGCGTTAGGGACGTTTGCAGTGGGGTGGAGCGCCGCGCCGCGCTCCGCTCGCTCGAGAAGGGGCCGGGACGCTCGCGGCTCGGACGCCGCGCTGGCGCGACGTGACGCGCATCTGCAAACGGCAGTAGAACGACTGGCTACGGGAGACCGTAGACAGCCTACGTAGAGCGCCCACCTTCGCGCTCCCTCGCGTCGGCGTGCAAGCCCGTAGCCGGTCGACTGTGTTCGCCGTAGGCCGTCTGCGGTGCCCCGTGTTCTGTAGCCCGTCCGCCGTAGGCCGTGGGCCGTAGCCCGTAGGCCGTCTGCCGTAGCGCCTTTGCTGTAGCCCGTAGCCCGTTTGCGGTAGCCGGCGGGCTGTCCCCGTAGGCCGTCCGCCGTCGCCCGTAGGCCGTGCCCTGGTCGCCGTAGCCCGTAGCCCGTCCGCCGTAGCCTGTTTGCCGTCCGCCGTAGGCGGTCGGCCGTCGCGTGCCGTCCCCTTGCCCGTCTGCCGTTGCCCGTCCGCCGTAGGCGGTAGGCCGTCTGCCGTCCCCCGTAGCCCGTCTGCCGTAGCCCGTTTGCCGCCCCCGTAACCGCCGTCCCGTCTCGTCCGTAGAACCGGCATGACGATGCGATTCCGGCTTCCGGGGCTGACTGCGCTGGTGACCGCGGCGCTGGCCCTGGCCGTCAGCGCGTGCTCGTCCAGCCGCACGCCGACCACGCCCACCTCCATGACGCCGATGGCCGAGGCGCCGCCGGCCCCCGCGCCCGCACCACCCGCGCCGACTCCGCCCTCCGCTCCTCGGACGGCGCGCTACCGGGTGACCTTCGACTCGACCTGGAGCGCGGCGACGCACCCGCAGGACTGGCCCGCCGACGCCCACTACTCGGGACTGATCGGGGGCACCCACGCCTCGACCGTCAGCTTCTGGCAGCCGGGCGCGCTGGCGACCGAAGGCATCCGCGCCATGGCCGAGCGCGGCTCCAAGAGCACGCTGTCTGGAGAGGTCGATCAGGCCATCGCACAAGGGCGCGCCCAGTACGTCCTCTCAGGCGACGCCCTCGGCAGGTCGCCCGGGGTGGTCAGCCTGGAGTTCGACATCACACAGGAGTTCCCCCTGGCGACGATCGTGACGATGGTGGCGCCCAGCCCGGACTGGTTCGTCGGCGTGTCGGGACTCGCGCTCTTCGAGAACGGCGCCTGGCGCGACAGCGTGAGCGTCGAGGTCTTCGCCTACGACGCCGGCACCGACAGCGGCGCCTCGTATGCCTCACCCGATCAGGAGACGCGTCCGCGCCAGCCGATCGCGCGGTTGACTGGCTTTCCGTTCCTCAACGGCAGCCAGGTCCTGCCCCTCGGCACGTTCCGGTTCGAGCGCCTGCCCTGAGCGGCGGGTGCGACCACCCGCTCGAGAACGCGCACGCCGAGCTTGCACCAGCCTCGTGAAGCTGGTCTGATCCCGGGGTGCTGGTCATCGAGCGTCAGGAATCCGGTTCGTGAGCCGCGCGCCGTCGGGGCGGCGATACGACCGGTCGATCGTCGATGGCCCGCTCGGCTCGGCCGTCTGGAAGATCGCGTGGCCCACGATGCTGACCAACATCATCGGCGGCCTGCAGGGCATCATCGACCACATCCTGGTCGGCCATCTCGTCGGCTTCACCGGCAACGCCGCCATCGGCGTGTCGTGGCAGATCTTCATCATCGTCATCGTCTTCATCGCGTCCCTGTTCACGGGCATGAGCGTCATCGTGGCGCGGTTTGCCGGGGCCGGCGACGAGGCCCGCGTGGACCAGGCCGTCTATCAGGCGTTCCTCACCGCGATCGGCCTGTCGGTGTTCGTAATGGCGCCGGCGGGATATTTCCTGTCGCCCTGGCTGCTGGACCTGGTCAACGCCACGCCGGCCGTGGCCCGCGAGGCGCTGCCGTTCCTGCGCATCATGTTCGTGCTGTCGAGCGGCATGCTCGTGTTCTTCATGCTCGGCGGCGCGCTGCGATCGGCAGGTGATGCGCGCACGCCGATGGCGCTCGGCATCGCGCTGACCGTGCTCAACATCGTCTTCAATGTGATCTTCATTCGCGGGTGGGGGCCGGTCCCCGCGTTCGGCACGGCCGGGGCGGCGATGGGGACCGTGCTGGCCTCCGGCCTCGTCTCTGGATATGCGCTGGTTCGGCTCTGGCGCGGCGGCTGGGTCGTGAAGTTCCCCTCGTCGGGACACCGCCGGCCGGACTGGGCGATCATCCGATTGCTGTTCAGGTTCGGTCTGCCGACCGGCATTCAGGGCATCGCGATGAACATCGGGGGCCTGTTCATGCTCGCGTTCATCGGGTCGCTCGCGCAGAGCGCGGCCGCGCAGGCGGCCTTTGCGGTGTCCTACTCGCAGCTGTTCTCGTTCGTGACCTGGACGGCGACGGGCCTGATGGGCGCCGCGGCCACTGTGGCGGGCCAGAACCTCGGCGCGTGCCAGCCCGATCGGGCCAACGAGGCGGTGCACGTCGCCGCGCGCATCGCGATTGGCGCCTCGGCGGCCGTCGGCGTTGTCTTCATGGTCGCCCCGCGCCAGTTGCTCGCCGTCTTCGGCATGAACGAGCCGGTCGTGGTCGAGATCGGCGTGCAGCTGCTGCGCGTGCTCAGTGTGTCAGGCCTCTTCATCGCCGTCGCGCTGACGTACACGGGCGGCCTGCAGGGGACAGGCGACACCCGCAGCCCGCTCTACATCTCGATCGTCTCGCAGGTCGTGTTGCCGCTGGGCCTCTGCGCGATGGTGAGCGCGATGACCACCCTGCAGCCGATGCACATCTGGCTCGCCATTCTGCTCGGCCACATCACCCGATGCGGGCTGAGCGTCCTGCGGTTCAATCAGGGGAAGTGGCGCAGCATCGAAGTCGCCTGACGTCCGCTCTCGTGGATCGCCAGATTCACCGCGTTGGAGCCCGTGAACCACCGTTGTGATGGAGGGTGCCCCGTCATGACGCGGACCCTCACCACGCACTGACCGACCTGCCTCTGCTGCGGTTCGTCCCACATGCGCGCGTCATGCGTGGGGATGAGTTTTCGTCGTCTCGGGCACGCTCGTTGCTCTCTCCTCTGGATGGACATCCTTCGTCCCTCCGGGAGTATGAGCATGAGAACCCTTTCGACGTTGTTGGGCGTGGTCGCGCTGCTCGTGGTGAGCGCCCTGCCCGTCTCCGCACAAGGCAACCTGACCGGCACCGTGTCCGGACGCGTCTTCGATCAGGACGGCGCTGCGGTACCCGGCGTCACCGTGACCGTCAGTTCCACCAACCTGCAGGGCCAACGCAGCGTGACGACCACCGGCTCGGGCGACTACATCCTGCCCTTTCTTCCGCCGGGCCAATACACCGTGACCTTCGAGCTGCGCGGTTTCCAGACCGCGAAGCAGACCACGCTGGTGACGGCTGGCGGGACGGTGACGCTCGACGCGCGGCTGCGCCTGGGCGGCGTGAGCGAGCAGGTCACGGTCACGGGCAGCGTGGCGGACACCATCGTGCCGGGCATGGCCGCCGCGACCACGATCAAGCAGGACCTGGTCAACGAACTGCCGCTCAACCGCGGCATCGACGCGACCACCGCGCTGACGCCTGGCGTGCTGCGCACCGGGCCGAGCAACTCGAGCGGCGTGCCAGCGCTCTCCGTCTCGGGCAGCATCACCACCGAGAATCTCGTCCTCGTCAACGGCGTCGTGGCGCAGGACAACATCCGGCGCTCCTCGCTGAACGTCTACATCGAGGACGCGCTTCAGGAGGCGACGATTTCGACCTCCGGTGTGTCTGCCGAGTTCGGGCGTTTCTCGGGCGGCGTCGTCAACGCGATCACGCGGTCGGGGGGCAACCGCTTCAGCGCGACGTTCCGCACCAGTCTCAATAACGACAGCTGGCGCAACGTCACCCCATTTCCCGGCGAGACCAAGGCTGATGTCACGGTGCCCGTGCAGGAGTACACGTTCGGAGGCCCGGTGTTCCGCGACAAGCTGTGGTTCTTCACGGCCGGCCGCTACCAGAACGAGACGCTGGCCCAGCAGCTCTTCCGGCCGATCCTGACGCCGTACGAACGGGTCACGCTGCGCCGGCGGTTCGAAGGCAAGGGCACCTACAGCCCGGTGTCCGGGCACACGCTGAAGGTGGCGTACCTCAACAACTTCACGCGCCAGACGAACGGCAACTTCCAGAACGAACTCGACCTGCAGAGCCTGACCAACCGCGAGGATCCCGAGAACACCTGGTCGGTGACCTACAACGCCGTGCTCGGGGCGCGCCTGTTTCTCGAGGCCCAGTACTCACGGCACGAGTCGTCCATCGTCGGCGCGGGCGCCAGGTCCTCGGACATCATCACGGGCACGCTCATGATTGACGGCCTCAACGGCGGGCGTTTCAACTCGGCGACGTTCTGCGGCGTCTGCCGCCCCGAGGATCGCAACAACGACGACTTCGCCGTCAAGGCGTCCTACTTCCTCTCGCAACCCGGCCTGGGCACGCACACGATGGTCGGGGGCTACGACCGCTTCTCGGACAAGGTGGCGGCCGACCAGCACCAGAGCGGCAGCGGATTCCGGATCTTCACCACCGACACGATCATCCGCGACGGCGTCGTCTATCCCGTGCTCGACCCCGAGCCGGGAAGCGTGCTGATTCGGTTCAATCCCATCCTGAACCCGACGAAGGGTTCGGACTTCAAGACGCACTCGCTGTTCTTCAACGATCAGTGGCGCGTCAATCCGCACCTGACGATGAACCTGGGCGTCCGGTACGATCGCAACAGCGGCGCGAACTCTGCCGGCGTGAAGGAAGTGGACGGGTCGAAAGTGAGTCCGCGCCTGGGCCTGACGTTCGACCCGAAAGCCAACGGCGACTGGATCCTGAACGCGAGCTACGCGACGTATGTGGCGTCGCTGAACAACGGCTTCGCCAACTCCGGATCGAGCGCGGGTGCGGCCGCCCGGCTCGACTTCGACTACCTCGGTCCGGCCATCAACCTCAACCCGAACGCCGCGACGCTGGTCTCGACGACCGACGCGCTGCGCACGGTGTTCGACTGGTTCAACGCCAATGGCGGCATCACCCAGCCCAACGTCGGCGCGAGCGTGCCGGGCGTGAATCGGCGGATTGCGGACAACCTGTCGTCGCCGTTCACGAACGAGGTGGCCGGAGGCGTGACGAAGCGGCTTGGCTCGCGCGGCACGGTGCGCGCCGACGTGGTCTACCGCAAGTACCAGAACTTCTATGCGGAGCGGGTCGATACCGGCACCGGGCAGGTGCGGAACGACCTCGGCCAGCTCTTCGACGTGATCGTCACGGAGAACACCGACGACGTCGAGCGGCAGTATGGGGGCCTGAATCTGAGCGGGTCGTGGCGTCCGACGGACCGGCTGACGCTCGGCCTCGGCTACACGCTGTCCCGCACGTGGGGCAGTGTGGACGGCGAGAACCCGCAGTCGGGGACGACGACGGCGACAGCCAACTCGTACCCGGAGTATCGGGAGGGCCGCTGGAACTACCCGGTGGGCGACCTGCTCAACGATCAGCGTCACAAGGCACGCATCGTGGCGACCTACGTGGTGCCGACCGAGCGGATGGGGACGCTGACGCTGGGCGCGATTCAGGCGCTCGGGAGCGGCAATCCGTACGGCGCGCAGGGCTCGATCACGACGGGGCGCTACGTCCCGACCAATCTCGGGTATCGCAGCGCGCCCCCGACTGTCGGGTATTACTTCACGTCGCGTGACGCGCATCGCACGGACAAGTCATTCAGCACGGACGTCGCGGCGACCTACAGCTACCGGATTCAGGGGCTGTCCGGCCTTCAGGTCTACGTGAAGGCTGATGTGCTGAACGTGTTCAACCAGGCCGCCGTCGTCAACTCGCAGTACCTGAACACTGCCGTGCTGACGAACAACTCGACGCCCGCGCGGTACGCGCTGTTCAACCCGTTCACGGAGGCGCCGGTGCAGGGCACGCACTGGGACCTCGGCCCGACGTTCGGCCAGCCGACCAGCCGGTTTGCCTACCAGGTGCCGCGGACGTTCCGGATGTCGATTGGCGTGAAGTTCTAAGACGGGTCCACCAGGTACGTCGGGTACGCCGGGTACACGGGTACTCGGGGTACCCGGGTACGGCAGGTCCTCGGGTACGACAGGTACCCGGGTGCGTTTGTTACCCTTGCCCGTATGGACGAGCGGGTGGGCCACCTCCAGCGTGCCGTGTCGGCCCTGCCCGCCGACGACCTGCATCGGCCCGTCGTCGATCGCCGCGACAAGGCGCTGGGGACCGGGGCGTCGCGCTACGTCACGCTCCACGGCGTGATTCACCACGCCGCGTATCACGCCGGCCAGATCGCGCTGCTCAAGAAGCGGGTCAGGCGTTGAATTGACCTGACCCCATGCGCGCCCCGCCCGCCCCCCCCATGCGCGCGGGCTCCTTCCGCCACACAAATAACTCATGGATACCCTGCGTAGCGCGGATTCTCCGGAGCGTCGCTCGCGCGTTGGTGCCGTTCTGAAACCGCAGTATTGCTGAGCAAATCAGCACGATCTGTCGCCAGACACATCGCCGTGACGACCGGGTCACCATCCCTGTCCCACATCCGGTCACACTGCTGAACCGTGATATCTTGCGCTTCGTCCCGGGGTTCGTCCCGAATGCGTCCGAATTCGGGCGTCCTGCCACGGACAGTTGTTATCCCGCTCGGAGTTCGTTGGAGGAGGTCTCATGCGCAAGATATGGCTCGGCTGCGCAGCCTTGGCGTTGGCCCTGTGGGCCATGCCGGTGGCGGCACAGGAAACACGCGGTTCCATTGAAGGCACCGTGAAGGACTCGACGGGCGGCGTGCTGCCCGGCGTGACGGTCACGGCGACGTCCGCGAGCGGTGCGGCGTCGTCGGCCGTGACCGACGCCCGTGGCGTCTACCGGTTCCCGGCGCTCACGCCCGGGACCTACAGCGTCGTGGCGGCCCTCACGGGCTTCGCGACGGCGAAGGCAGACGGGCTGGCCGTCACGCTCGGCAACGTGATCACCGTCGGTCTGACGATGAGTCCCGGACTGACAGACACGGTCGAGGTGCGCGCCGCGGCGCCCGTGGTGGACGTGAAACAGAACTCGGTGACGCATGTCGTGACGTCGGACCTCATCGACATGCTGCCGAAGACCGGCACCGGGATCCTCAGCGCCCTCGCGGGCCTGCCGGGTGCGGGCAGCGAAGGCCGCCTTGGCGGCTTCGGCATCGATGGCGCAGGCGCGACCGAGAACCGCTACATCATCGACGGCATGGATGTCAGCTCGCTGCAGAACGGCACGCTCGGCAAGGACCTGAACATCAGCTTCATCGACACGATTCAGGTCAAGTCCTCGGGCTACAACGCCGAGTTCCGCGCGTCCACGGGCGGCGTCGTCAGCGCCGTCACCAAGAGCGGCACCAACAAGTTCCACGGCGACGTCAACGCCTACATCAGCGGCCGGCCCGTGCGTGGGTTGCAGGGTGACATCCGGCCCCAGGTGCGGCTCGTCATCGCCGACAACACCAAGGCCGAGTACTTCACGACGCCGCGGCTGAACGAATCGACGACCATCAACCCGTCCTACAGCATCGGTGGACCGATCTTCGAGAACAAGATGTGGTTCTACGGTGGGTTCAATCCGTCGCGCTCGAAGACGGAGCGGACGGTCACCTGGACGACGCCGGCGGCCTTCGCCGGGCAGACGCAGTCGTTCGATACGAAGACCAAGAACACGAGCGGGGTCTACAACATCACGACCCAGCTCTCGCCCACGCAGCGCATCCGCTTCAATGGATCGAACGAACGGGCGACCGGCGCCCTGGCGCTGCCGCAGATCGACTCGTCCACGGGCACGAGCACGTCCAATGCGGCGACCTTCAATCCGCGCTCGCCGATCTACTCGGAGAGCTTCAACGACTCCTACAGCGCGACGTTCGACTGGACCGCGTCGAACCGGACGTTCTTCAACATCACCGGCGGCTACCTGGGCTACGGCAGCCACTCGGCCGGCGGCGATTACTACCGCGGCATCCGCCGGACGTTCAGCACGTCGAACGTCAACTACCTCGACGTCCCGGCCAACCTCCAGCAGAACAGCGGCTATGCCGACAACAACGCGAACACGTTCAACACGAAGAACGACTTCACGCGCCTGAGCCTCAACGGCGACATGACGACGTTCTTCAACTGGAAGGGCGATCACTCCGTCAAGGTCGGCATGCAGCTCGAGCGCTTCGGGCACTCCATCAACAACGGCGCGCAGTTCCCGAACGTCGCGATTTCGTGGAATGCCAGCCGGGCCACGCTGAGCAGCACCAATGTGCGCGGCACCTACGGCTACTACACGGTGACCCGTCAGTACACGGTGGGCGACATCCACTCGAACAACGTCGGCCTGTTCATTCAGGACCAGTGGACGGTCAACCCCAAGCTGACGATCAATTACGGCCTTCGCACGGACCAGACGAACATCCCGTCCTACCGTGAGGAGAACTCGGGCATCAAGTTCTCGTTCGCCGACAAGATGTCGCCGCGCGTCGGGTTCGCGTACGACCTCAAGGGCGACGGCCGCTTCAAGGCTTACGGTTCGTGGGGCGTGTTCTACGACATCGAGAAGCTCGAGATGCCGCTCGGTGCGTTCGGCGCCCAGAACTGGATCAGCTACTACTGGACGCTCGATAGCTTCAACTGGCCCGCCATCGACTGCGACGGCCTGCCGACGAGCAACTGCCCGGGCACGTTCATCGAGCAGGTGGACTTCCGGCACGTCTCGAACGGTCAGGGCGCGGACAACCTCGTAGATCCGAACCTCGAGCCGTACCGCACGCAGGAACTGACGTTCGGCCTCGACCATCAGCTCGGCCGCACCATCTCGGTCGGCACGCGCTACACGCACAAGTGGCTGAATCAGGCCATCGAGGACGTCGGCGTGCAGGTGCCCGGCGTTGGCGAGGTGTTCTACATGGCCAACCCCTGCGAGGGTCTCGGCAGGGCGCCGCTCGGAGACGCCTTCCCGTCGATCCCGTGCCCGACGCGCGTCTACGACGGCCTGGAGTTCACGTTCAAGCGCCGCCTGCAGAACGACTGGTTCCTCAATGCCAGTATCGTCCTGAGCCGGACGTTCGGGACGTTCTCGGGGCTGACCAGCTCGGACGAGAGCGGTCGCAACTCGCCGAGCGTCAACCGCTTCTACGACGGCCTCTACATGTCGTTCGACGAGAGCGGGAAGCCGATCGATGGCCGTCTGCAGTCGGATCGTCCCTGGTTCATCAAGATCCAGCCGGGCTACCGTCTGCCGTGGGGCACGGTGGCGGGCGCTGAGATCGACATCTCGGCGGGTCTCCCGATGACCTCGTCCGTGACGTTCACGGGCGTGCCGGTCTACGTCTACGGCCGCAACGATCTGGGCCGGTTGCCGACCCTGTCGCAGGTGCATCTGAACTTCCAGCAGGAAGTACGGCTGGGAGGCGGGACGCGCGCGTCGATCTCGTTCAACATCGAGAACCTGTTCGATCAGATGACGGTGACGAACATCGGCACGGCGCCCTACCGTGATGCGCTGAACTTCCGGCAGTGCTCGGGCGGATCGGCCACGGCGAACCGGCTCTGCGCCGACACGGCGTTCTTCGCCGGGTTCGACACGGATGCCGTGATGGCCATCAACCAGGCCGCCGCCAACACCGGTCGTCCGAACCCGCTCTACAAGCTGGCGTCCGGCTACCTGGGAGCGCGGTCGGCGCGCGTCCAGGTGCGCTTCACGTTCTAAGACGGCGACAAGACACGACAACGAGCGGCAGGACCTTCGGGTCCTGCCGCTCGTTGCTTTTTGACGCCGGCGGCAGACGGAAGACGGCACGCGGCCTACAGGCTACGGCAGACGGGAGACAGCCTACGGGACACGGAAGACGGGCTACGGCAGACGGGAGACAGTCCACAGGCGACGGCCGACAGCCAAAGGCAGAAGGGCTACGGCGGACGGCCTACGGCGGCCCACGGCAGACCGAAGACACGGAAACACAACCTACGGCACACAGCCGACAGTCCACGGCCTACAGGAGACGGCAGACGGCAGACGGGCTACGGCAGACGGGAGACAGTCCACAGGCGACGGCAGACAGCCAAAGGCAGAAGGGCTACGGCGGACGGCCTACGGCGGCCCACGGCAGACCGAAGACACGGAAACACAACCTCACGGCACACAGCCGACAGTCCACGGCCTACAGCCTACGGTGGACGGACGACGGTCTACGACAGACCGCCCACGGGGATTGGTCGACCCTCTCGAACCGCAGCCCATGTTCTCGTAGCCCGTCGCCTGTCTCCCGTGGACCGCTTCCCGTCGGCCGTCTCCCGTTCCCCGTCCCCCGTTGACTGTCGCCCGTCCGCCGTCCGCCGTAGACCGTTTCTCGCAGACCGTCCGCCGTATCGGTGGCCTGTCAACTGTGTATCGTTTCCCGTTGGCCGTTGGCCGTTGGCCGTCCCCCGTAGACCGTCTCCCGCGGACCGCTTCCCGTCGGCCGTCTCCCGTTCCCCGTCCCCCGTTGACTGTCGCCCGTCCGCCGTCCGCCGTAGACCGTTTCTCGCAGACCGTCCGCCGTATCGGTGGCCTGTCAACTGTGTATCGTTTCCCGTTGGCCGTTGGCCGTCCCCCGTAGACCGTCTCCCGTGGACCGCTTCCCGTCGGCCGTCTCCCGTTCCCCGGCCCCCGTTGACTGTCGCCCGTCCGCCGTGTGCCGTAACTCGTTTCCCGCAGACCGTCCGCCGTATCGGTGGCCTGTCAACTGTGTATCGTTTCCCGTTGGCCGTTGGCCGTCCCCCGTAGACCGTCTCCCGTAGACCGTCTCCGTCCCTCGTAGCCTGTCTACTGTCGGCCGTCTCCTGTCGGCCGTAGGCGCGCTGTCTTATCTCTTCATGAAGACGCGCGTTTGCCTCAGCGACGCGCCGCCTGCCGTGCGAAGGTACGGCGGCCACGGAGTACTCGCCCGGCGGCAGGGTGCCGACCGCGAGCGTGGCCAGCGCGAGCCGACGCCTGTGCGTCACCGGCGTCGCGCAGGGTCAGGGGCACGGTGGCGATCGGTTCCGCGCTCGCGCCGAGCAATTCGAGCGTCACCGTCGCGCCCTTGAGCGCCTCGGCCGTGTCCGCGTAGAGCTCGAGGCTCACCGGCAACGCGTTCGTGCCCGGCATCTGCGAGGGTGTCGGGACAAAGCCGCTCGCGGCCATCTGTCCGATGAACACGTCGCTCATTCGCAAGGCCCCCGTGCGCGACGAGGCGACCGTGAACGTGTGTTCCACACTGCCGCGTCGGCCATCCGTCGCGATGGCCGCGAGCTTGACGTGGTACTCACCGGCTGGCAAGGCCGCCGCGGCCAGGTACAACTGCCGGTCGCCGGCTGTTCGCTGCGTGGGCACCGGACGTGCAATCCCCTTGTCGCCCGCCGATGCGGGCGTCAACGTGGGCACCGCCTCAGGCTCGAACGCGCTCAGCACGACGGATCCCGACTGATCGGTCACGCTGTAGCCGAGCGCCGCGATCGCTTGTCCGGCCGACGCCATGCTGCCGGCGATGATCGTGGTCACGCCGTCCGGCTTGCTGACGTCAGGCGCGGCAAAGGTCGCCAGATCGACGCCCATCTCGGTCGTCGGCAGCGGCCAGGCGAGGACCTCGGCAATGGCCGTCTTCGGGTCCAGCGACGAAGCCGGCCGCAGGTCGATCGGTTTCGGGTTGATGGTGAAGTCGTTGCGCGCGCGCACGACCGCGCCCGGCCAGTTCGCCGTGACTTGCACGCGTCGGCGGTCTCCGTCCTTCTCGCGGGGATCCCGCTCGAACGCGATGAGGTAGTACCCGGCGTTCTCCGCGTCGATGCGGGTCAGATGAGCGGTGGCCGTGCCGCTCACCGTGAACAGCTCGCCGCGTGCGGCCACGACCAGCGTGGACATGCCGTCCAGCTGGTGCTGGGCATCGAGCACGCGCGCGCCTGTCATGTTGAACCGCGTGCCGACATCCGAGATCGGCGTCGTCAGATTGAGCGCGTAGAGCGAGACGCGGGCGCGCTCGGCGGCCGTTGCGAAGCGTCGCAGTTCGCCCGTCAGCTGGATGTCGCTGATCAGTCCCTCGGACACGAGGATGATGCTCTTCGGCCCGTCGATGGACTCCATCGCGACGGCGAGCGCCGTCAGGGTGTCGAGCAGTTCCCGGCTCTGCCGCCGTTCGCGTTCCATGACGGCGCCGGCAACCGGATGCATCGCCATGATGCAGGACGTCGCCGTCCGATCGACGCGCGCCGACGACTCCGGGTCCATGAACTGGATCCCGGACTCGCACCCGAAGTTCTGATTGCGCTCCAGGTAGTTGTCGAGGGCGTGCTGGTCCCACATCTCGATCGCGGCCGCTTCGCCCACCGTCATCTGCGCGCCCCGATTGCGCGTGGAGGTGCCGATGATGCGCGAGGCGGCGGCCTTGACCAGCGGGCGATTGGTTGTCAGATCCACGCGCGGTGTGCCGAATGGCACGGCCACAAGGCCGACCCTGTCCTCCGGCGCCAGCCTGTCAACGTACGCGCTGATGCTGTCGATGGCCACCCGCCCGCCGCCGGCGGCGATGTGCTCGGTGTCCACCACGAACAGGAACGAGCGACCGGTGGTTGGCGCGGAGTTGGACGTTGCGCGCGGGAGAGCCGCCCGCCCCTCGGACCGGCTTGCCGAGCTGGCAGCCGCCGAAGAGGTGAGCGTGATGTAGTCGGCCGAGACGATCCGGCGCACCTGCCCGCCGGTGGTGACCGTGAAGTCCGCCGGGGAGAGGACCGTCACGGCCTTGCCGTCCTTGTCCACGACCGCGACGTCCACGGTGACGACGTCCACGCGCGACCGGAACACGGGCTGCTGCGGCTGCTGCGCCGCCAGCGTCGAGATTGTGAGCGACGCGACGATGAGACGGATGAGGTGTCGCACGAGGCCATTCTAGCGGCCGCTCCCGGTGGTGAGCCCACTATCTTCCCGGGGCCGCCGGCGCCCGGCTTGCAGGCATGGATGGCCGCGCGAAGGCGGGCTTGTCCGCCGAAACGGCGAGGCCTGGGGAGAAGTGCGGCCCCGGCGCGAAGGCGGATAAGCTCCTGCCGTGCCACCGAGGCGGATGACGGCGGGCGGTCGAGCGGACCGCGAGTCGCGGACCGGTCCCGCGACGGACCTGCGAGCCCAGGCTCGCGGTTCGTCCCCTGGAACCACGACCGCTGCCATCACCCTCCTCACCGCCCTCGCCCTCGTCATCGCAGGCCTCGTCGCCTACCGATCCAGCTTCGCCGGCGCGTTCGTGCTCGACGACGGGCCGGCGATCTCGCTCAATTCCCACATCAAGGCGCTGTGGCCGCTGTCACGGGCGATGTCGGCCCCGCCCGAGGTCACGGTCGCCGGCCGGCCCGTCGTCAGCCTGTCCCTCGCGCTGAACTATGCGTTGGCGCCGGCGGACGTGCGCGACGTGCTCTCAGCTCCAGGGCCGGCGAGTCCTGCAGGTGACTTGGCCAGGTACCGACGGAACCTGTGGGGGTATCACGCGATGAACGTGACCATCCACGTCCTCGCGGGGTTGGCGTTGTTCGGAGTCGTCCGCCGGACGCTGGCCGCCGTGCCCGCGGTGGCCCCGCGCGCCACGCCGCTGGCCCTCATCACCGCCCTCATCTGGGTCGTTCATCCGCTGCAGACCGGATCGGTCACCTACGTCGTGCAACGCGCCGAGTCGTTGATGGGCCTGTTCGTGCTGCTGACGCTCTACTGCGCGATCCGAGCGCACGGTCCGGGCCGTCGATGGTGGGCCGTCGCCAGTGTGGCTGCTTGTGCCGCAGGAATGGCGACCAAGGAAGTGACGGTGGTCGCGCCCCTCCTGGTTCTTCTGTGGGACTGGCTGTTTGGCCGGCGGCCGCCGGAGAGCGCCGACACGGCCCCTCGGTGGACCCTCTACGCCGGCCTGTCGGCGTCGTGGCTGCTGCTGGCCTGGCTGATGTGGAACTCCCCGCGCCCCGAGTCCGTCGGGTTCGGGTTCGACGCCTGGCCGTGGTGGCGTTACCTCGCGACGCAGGCGGGGGTCGTGCTGCACTACGTCAGGCTGTCGCTCGTTCCGGCGCCGCTCGTGCTCGACTACGGCTGGTCGGCCGTGTCATCGGTAGCCGTGGCCGCGGGCCCTGTGCTCCTCGTGAGCGCGCTGGTGGCAGGTGCGGGCTGGCTAACGCTCCGCCGCCATCCGCTGGCGTATCCAGCTTCGTGGGTGTTCGTCATCCTCGCGCCGACGTCGAGTGTCGTGCCGATCGTCACGGAAGTCGCCGCGGAGCACCGGATGTACCTACCGCTCGCGGGTGTCCTCGTCCTGGTCGTGCTCGGTGTCGATGCGATCATCGGCCGACTGGCCGCGTCGCGACGCCTCGCGGTCGGTGGGGCGCTCGTGGCGGTCGCGACGGTGACGCTCGTCACGCTGACCGACGCGCGCAATCGCGACTACAGCAGCGAAGAATCCCTGTGGCGCGATACGGTCGAGAAGCGGCCGGACAACGCACGCGCGCACAACAACTACGCCGTGTCGCTGTTGCAGCGGGGCGAGTACGACCTGGCCGCGTCGCATCTGCGCCGGGCGATCGCGCTCGACCCGGACTTTGCGGGCAACTACGGCAACCTCGGCGTGGCGCTGTGCCGGACCGGCGCGTGCGCGGAAGGGGTGACGTACCTCGAGCGGGCGTTGCAGCTCGAGCCGTCGGCGAAGCGACTCCACCGGGATCTCGGTGAGGCCCATGGATCGCTCGGTCGGGACGCCGACGCCCTGCGCCACTTCCTCGCGGCGATCGACGCGGCGCCCGAGGATGTCTTCCTGCTGAACAGGGCGGGCTGGCTGCTGGCCACCTCTTCGGATCCAAATGTGCGTAGCGCGCCGCGGGCGGTGGCGCTCGCGGAGCGGGCGGTGCGCCTCACCGGCCGCCGCGATGAGACCTCCCTCGACACGCTGGCGGCGGGCCTGGCGGCATCGGGTCGGCGTGCGGAGGCGGCCCTGGTCGGCGCTGAGGCCCTCGAACGGGCCAAGGCCAACGGCAACCACGCCCTGGTGCCGGAACTCGAGCAGCGGCTGGCGAGCTACCGGTAACCCCGGGGGCCGGGAACCCGGGCCGCGGTGCTTCGGCGTCCCCCGGCAGATGCACCGCTTGACAATAGTCGTTACAACGACTATTGTTGTCACGACGTGAGCGCGACCCCGGCACTGGGCCAGGTGTTCGACGCCCCGAAGCCCGGTGATGACCATGACCTACCAGATCGACCCTGCGCATTCCGAAGTCGCCTTCCAGGTCCGCCACCTGCTCTCGAAGGTCCGCGGCCGCTTCTCCGTGTTTTCCGGGACCGTGGAGTTCGACGAGAGCGCGCCGACCTCGGCAAAGGTCACCGTCGAGATCGACGCCGCGAGCATCGACACCCGGACGGCGGACCGCGACACGCACCTGCGGTCGGAGGACTTCTTCTTCGTCGAACGCTTTCCGACGCTGACGTTCACGAGCACGTCGGTGATCCCGCGCGGCGCGGACGCCTTCGACGTGGCCGGCCAGCTGACCATCCGCGGCATCAGCCAGGACGTGGTGCTGCCGGTGGACTTCCTCGGCAAGGCCAAGGACCCGTGGGGCAACGACAAGATCGCGTTCGAGACGGAGCTGACGATCAACCGCAAGGACTTCGGCCTGCACTGGAACGCCGCGCTCGAGACGGGCGGATTCCTGGTCGGTGACCAGGTGAAGATCACGATCGCCGTGCAGGCGCTGCCGGTCGCCAAGGCGGCGTAGGGGAGGGGTCAGGTAACCTGACCCAGATGCGCGCGATCGAGATCCCGACGTTCGGCCCGCCGGAGGTCCTGCAGCTCACCGAGCGACCTCGGCCGGCCCCAGGGCCGGGCGAGGTCCTCATCGAGGTCGCGGCGGCCGGTGTGAACCGGCCCGACCTGATGCAACGGGCCGGCGGCTACCCTCCGCCGCCGGGCACCACCGATATCCCCGGGCTCGAGGTGGCCGGCCGCATCGTGGCCGTCGGTTCACCGGACGACGACGGCCCGCCGACCTCGGCGAGCGGACGTGTGTGGATGGTCGGCGACCTCGTGGTGGCGCTGCTGGCGGGTGGCGGATACGCGGAGTCCTGCGTGGCGCCGGCCGTCCAGTGCCTGTCCATCCCGACGGGCTTCGACGCCATTCAGGCAGCCGCCTTGCCCGAGACCTACTTCACGGTGTGGACCAATGTCTTCGACCGTGGACGACTGGTCCCGGGCGAATGGCTGCTGGTGCATGGCGGATTCGAGCGGCATTGGGACCACCGCGATTCAGCTTGCGGTGGCGCGCGGGTCGCACGTCATCGCGACCGCCGGCACCGACGAGAAATGCCGGGCGTGCGAAGCGCTCGGCGCCGTCAAGGCCATCAACTACCGGACCCACGACTTCGTCGCGGCCGTGAAGGACGTCACCGCCGGGCGCGGCGTGGACGTCGTGCTCGACATGGTCGGCGGCCCGTATCTCCCGCGCAACCTCGAGTGTCTCGCGGTCGAGGGACGACTCGTGCAGATTGCGCTGATGGGCGGGCGGTCTGCCGACGTGCCGCTCTATCCGATCATGCAGAGGCGCCTGACGCTGACCGGATCGACGCTGCGTCCCAGGACACCTGCACAGAAGGGCCAGATCGCCGCCGCACTCGAGCGCGAGGTCTGGCCGCTGCTGGCCGCCGGCCGCGCTCGTCCTGTCATCGCGCGGACGTTCCCACTCGAACAGGCGGCCGCCGCGCACGCCGCGCTCGAAGCCGGCGACCTCATCGGTAAAGTGGTGCTGATCTGTCCGTAGCCCGTAGCCCGTAGCCCGTAGCCCGTAGCCCGTAGCCCGTTGACTGTCGGCCGTTGTCCGTCGGCCGTTGTCCGTTAACTGTAGCCCGTAGCCCGTGCCCGTCGGCCGTTGTCCGTTGTCCGTTAACTGTAGCCCGTAGCCCGTCGGCCGTTAGCCGTAGCCCGTAGCCCGTAGCCTGTAGTCCGTGAGCCGTCCCCCGTAGCCCGCTAAAACGTTCTCGCCACCCACTCGCGCATCAGTGAGTCCACGGTCACATACCGCCCGTCGTCTTCGCGGGCGACGACGTCCTCCCGGATCAGGGCAGCCAGGGATGCCTGGACGCTCGAGGCGACACCGAGCCGGTGCCTGTCGCGCACGGCGGCCGACAGCAGCTCCCGACCGTGCTCGAGGACCACGGCTCGCAGCGTGGCGCGCTGGGCCAACGTGAAGCGCTGCCACGCGGTCTCGAACATCGTGTCCTGCTCCGCGAGCAGCCGGTGGAGCGTCGCATGGAGATCGTCCAGCGTGACGCGTCGCCGCTTGGCGGCGGCGACATCGTCCCAGGTCTCGTGCGCCAGCCGCTGCACGTCGTAGGGCAGATTGCCGGCCAGGTCGATGATCGCGGCGCCGAGTCCGGGCTCCGGCGTCAGGCCCGAGCGACGGAACCGCGCCTCGACAAAGGCCGCGAAGACATCTTCAGGAATCTTCTGCAGGCGCATCACGGGTCCGGCCTTGTAGAACGGCCGCTTGTGCCCGATCATCTGCTCCATCAACGACGGCTCGGATCCGGCGAAGACGTATCCCACCTGGCGCTGTTGCTGAACGGCGGCCCGCAGGGCCTGCTCGACGCTCCCGCCGTTGAACGCGCCAATGGTCTGAAACTCGTCGAGGCCGATGACCAGGCGGCGCTTCAGCCGATCGGCCATGCGCGCGGGCAGCGCGAAGACCTCCTCGGCCAGGCGCGCCGCATCCCGTGGCGTCCGCACCGTGGGAAACGCGACGGTCAGTCCCGCGCCGCCCACCCCGGCCCCGAGCCGTACTTCGGGCGTCACCGCCGTGAACAGCTCGCGGATCCACGAACCCGACTGGGCCGCCCGCGACTCGAGTCCGACGATGGCGCGCGCGTAGCCTTCGAGGAACGCGACGTACGAACTGAAGCTGCTGACGGTGAACTCGAGCGTGACGATCCGCTGCCGCTGCAGGGCGGTGAATGCCTGCCGGATGAGCGACGACTTGCCGTAGCGCCGCGGCGAGATCAGGAACACCTTCTGGCTCGAGGCCAGGTCGGTGACGAGCCGGCCGAGTTCGATCTCACGGCCCACGAAGGCTGCCGAGGGGACGATCTCGCCGTAGACGAACGGGTTCTCGGACGGCATACGGTCTACAGTCTACGGGCTTCCCGCCCACGTCCGTAGGGCCCGTCGCAGGTCGGCTGTAGACCGTTGACCGTGTTTTCTGGCACAGTCCCCTCGTGCCGTCCAGACCCCCTCACCCCAGCCCGGAACGGATCGTGTCCGATTACGACGCCTACCTGTTTGGCGAGGGCCACTGGGTCCGCGCGTGGGAGAAGATGGGGGCGCGGCCCCTGACGCGCGACGGCGTGGAGGGCTACTCCTTCGTGGTGTGGGCGCCGAATGCCCGCGGCGTGTCGGTCGTCGGCGAGTTCAACCAGTGGGACGGGCGCGTCCATCCGCTGGCGGCCCTGGGCGCCAGTGGCCTCTGGGAGGGGTTCATCGGCGGACTCGGTCCGGGGGTGCTCTACAAGCTCGAGATCCATCTGGAGTCCGGGCCTCCCTTGATCAAGAGCGATCCGTTCGCCCTGGCCACCGAGGTGCCCCCGCGGACCGCGTCGATCACGGCGCACCTCGGGCGGCATGTCTGGCAGGACGTGGACTGGATGGCGGCCCGTCAGGAACGCGGCACCGAACTGGATCGGCCCATGTCGATCTACGAGGTGCATCCCGGATCGTGGCGGCGCAATCCGCACGAAGGCCTGCGGTCGCTCACGTGGCGCGAGCTCTCCGACGAGTTGGTTCCGTACGTCGCCTCGCTCGGATTTACGCACATCGAGTTGATGCCGATCATGGAGCATCCGTTCGATGGGTCGTGGGGCTACCAGGTGACCGGCTACTTCGCGCCCACCAGCCGCTTCGGCACGCCGGACGACTTCCGTCAGTTCGTGGACGATTGTCATCGCGCCGGACTCGGCGTGCTGCTGGACTGGGTACCCGGACATTTCCCGAAGGACGCGCACGGCCTCGCGCGCTTCGACGGTTCGTCGCTCTTCGAACACGACGACCCGAAGCAGGGCGAGCACCAGGACTGGGGCACGCTCATCTTCAACTACGGCCGGCACGAAGTGCGCAACTTCCTCTTGACCAACGCGCTCTACTGGCTCGATTCGTTCCATATCGATGGCCTGCGCGTGGATGCCGTCGCGTCGATGATCTACCTCGACTACTCACGCAAGGACGGCGAGTGGGTACCCAACCGCTACGGCGGGCGCGAGAACCTCGAGGCGATCGACTTCCTGCGCGAGTTGAACGGGCTCACGCACGAACTCCATCCCGGCACGGTGATGATCGCCGAGGAGTCCACGGCGTTTCCTGCGGTGAGCCGGCCGACGTGGGTGGGCGGCCTGGGCTTCACCTACAAGTGGAACATGGGGTGGATGCACGACATCCTCACCTACCTGGGCAAGGACCCCGTGTTCCGGCGCTGGGAACACCAGCACCTGACGTTCTCGATGCTCTACGCGTGGAACGAGAACTTCATCCTGCCGTTCTCGCACGACGAGGTCGTGCACGGGAAGGGCTCGATGATGGACAAGATCCCGGGCGACGCCTGGCAGAAGGCCGCCACGCTTCGGGCGCTGTACGGCTTCATGTATGCCCATCCCGGCAAGAAGCTGCTGTTCATGGGCAGCGAGTTCGGGCAGTGGACGGAGTGGCGCCAGGCGGCGTCGCTCGACTGGCACCTGTCTGAGGACCCGCTGCACGGCGGCCTGCGCAAGTTCGTCGAGGACCTGAACCACCTCTACCGGCGCGAGCCCGCGCTCTACGAGGTGGACTTCGAGCCGTCGGGCTTCGAATGGATCGACTGCAACGATCACGAGGCGAGCGTCATCTCGCTCATTCGGCGCGCCCGCAATCCCGACGACTGGGTGGCGGTCGTGCTGAACTGGACGCCCATCATCCGGCACGACTACCGCATTGGCGTGCCGGAGCCTGGCTACTACCGGGAGATTCTCAACAGCGATGCCTGGCCGTATGCCGGCAGCAATGTCGGGAATCAGGGCGGGGCGGACACCGAGCCGATCCCCGCGCACGGCCATGCGCAGTCGCTGCGCCTGACGCTGCCGCCGCTGGCGGCGCTGTTTCTGAAGTTGGAGGGGGTCAGGTCTTGACCCCTCTGCAAAAGAACACCACCCGCGGCGCCGGATCGATAGGGATCATCTCCACCTGAGCGAAGTGGCCCGCGAGGGCGGCGTGCATTCCCTCGATTGAGTATCCCGGCGGCGTCGGCACGTGCCACTGGGCCACATGCCAGTCGTCGGCGGGCACGAACTCGATGATGGCCGCCTCCCGTGTGAATGCCGCGACGCCACGCACGAAGGCCTCCGGTGTGAACTGCCAGCGCAGGCAGACGTGGTGGATGAGCGCCATCGCGATGACGACGTCACACCGCAGTCGCGCGGTGGCCGGGGCGATCGACTCGAACGCGCCACCGGCACTGGCCGGCCAGATGATGTTCAGGTACAACGGCAGGACACGACGGCCCTCGGTGCGCGACCGCAGAAAGAGGTCGTCCAGGCAGGTTTCGTCGATGTCGCACGCCAGCACCTCCGCGCCGCGATCCGCGCACATCGACGCGTGCAGTCCGCGATTGGCTCCGACGTCGATCGCCGTACGGAACTGCAGCCGATCCAGCAGGCTGGCGACCAGCAGGTCCTTGCCGCGCAGCTCGGACCCCGGCACCTGGGCCGACGGCTGTGCGTAGCCGGTCCACTCGCTGGCGGCGTGCGGGAACCGAAGGCCGCTGACCAGCGCGTGCAATTGGGCGAATGCGTCCTCGTAGACGACGGGCGCTTCCGGCAGGCCGACCGGCGGCGAGGTCAACAGCCGATCGGGTGCGTGATCGATCAGCCAGAGCCCCGTCCCCACCAGGTGTTCCCGCAGCAGGGCGCGGGCCAGATCCGCCTGGCCCTGGGCGAACACGAGCATCGGCGTCAGGAAGTACTTCCGGAACTCGCGCAGCCAGCCCTCCCAGTTGAACTCGCTGAGCGGCCTGATCGAGCCGAAGTCCGTGAACCGCGGGGTCGTCGCGTCGAACAGGATGTTCCAGGTGTGCGCGTCCTTGATGCAGTAGCCGGACCGCGCCAGCCTCGTCGAGAGCTCGATGAGGCACAGGGCCGCGCGCCGCAGGCCCTCCGCGGTCCATTCACCCCGGATCGTCACGAACGGCACGCGCTGGTGCTCGATGACCAGCGGGAACTCGTGTGTGGTCAGATCCGTGATCCACGTCGGCACGAGCCCGTGATCGAACCAGCCCTCGTGTTCCGCGCGCGCGACGAGCGTCGGGATGTCGTCGGCGAACGGGGCGCGGATGCCCCTGAGAATACGGCCTTCGTGGTGCAGGACCTGGCCGACCGGATCGACCAGCGAGCTGGCTTCGGCCGTCCACGTGCCGGCCGGCAGGGGTCTCTTCGGAGTGGTCACGCGCCCGACTCCTCGTGGGCCGAGGCCTGTTCGATCTGCGAGCCCCCCTCGAGCTGACAGAGGCCGTGAAACGGCAACTCCAGCCCTTCGCGCCGCAGCGTGATCGTGAACCCGCCCACACCGCCAATCGACGCAAGCCGTGTCGTCTGTTCATCGAGCGCGGCGTGTGACAGCTCCGCGGCCCGCTGGTAGATGTCGATCGGCATCGACGCGACGCCGACCAGGAACGTGTAGCGCCCGGGCGCGACGTCGAGCCGCATCCACTGCCTTACGCGCAGCCGCGACCCGGCGTGCGCCACGACGACCGCCGTGCGGTGCTGCAGCGAGTTGCGGCCGTGGACGATCAGATTGCGCTCGTTGACGATCGACACCCCGCAGATCGGGGCATCGAGGTCACGATCGACGTCGAACTCCAGGTAGAAGACGGCGACGTCGCCCATCTCGAACGTGGCTGCCACCGCTCCCTTCTCGTCGCACAGCGCGACACCCGTGCAGCGGACCTCGCCCGTGCCCTGCACGGACGCGCCGTCGAGCGGCAGGAATGCCTCGGGTGCGGGCCACTCGACGGGCGCCACGGCCTGTCCGGTCGGGGTCGCCACGCGGGACCGCCGCACCGGGGCCAGTTCGCCAGACCGTTGCAGCGCGAAGTACGCGCGCAGGCCGCCGACCGTATCGCCCTGATACGCCATCCGTCCCCGGTCCAGCACGACGACGGTGTCGCAGAACTGATTGACGGCCGACGTGTCGTGCGTCACGAGCACGACGGAGGTGCCGCGCGCAATCAACGTCTCGAGGTGTGCGAAGCACTTCTGGGTGAAGAACACGTCGCCGACGGCCAGCGCCTCGTCGATCAGGAGCACCTCGGCGTCCACGCTGGTCGTCACGGCAAAGGCCAGGCGCATGAACATGCCGCTCGAGTAGGTCTTCACGGGCTGATCCATGAAGGCCCCGATGTCGGCGAACGCGGCGATCGCATCGAAGCGTGCGTGGGTCTCCTCGCGCGACAGGCCGAGGATCGACGCATTCAGGAACACGTTCTCACGGCCGGTGTAGTCGGGATTGAAGCCGCTCCCCAGTTCGAGGAGGGCGGCCACCCGGCCGTTCACGACCACGTCGCCCGAGGTCGCCTGCAGCGTGCCGGCGAGAATCTGCAGCAGCGTGCTCTTGCCGGAGCCGTTGCGGCCGATCACACCGAGGCGTGCGCCGCGTGGCACGTCGAACGAGATGCCCTCCAGCGCGACGAAGTCCCGGCTGCGCCGGCCGCCGAACGGCGCCACGAGCATCTCGACCAGTCGATCCTGGGGTCTGGCGTACAGGCGATAGATCTTCGACAACGCCGACACGTGCACGGACGGGTGCGCCGGCGAGCCCTGGGCGCCCGTGGTGCGGGACGAGGCCGGCGACGGGTCAGATGACATCGGCAAATGCCCGCTTGGTGGACGCGAACCACGCGTAGCCCGCGCACATCACGCCGAGGCCGAGCGCCGAGCCCAGCGCGAGCGCCGGCCAGTCCGGCAGGACGCCGAGGACGCTCACACGGCGCATGTTCTCGACGATCGGCGACAGCGGGTTGTAGGACACGATCGTGCGGAACGGCTCGGGCACGACCTCCGCCGCGTAGAAGATCGGCGTGGTCAGCAGCAGCGCCTGGCTGATCAAGGCCACGGTATGCGCCAGGTCGCGGAAGAACACGCCGAGACTCGCGACGAGCCAGCTGAGGCCGAGCGAGAGCAGGACCATCGGCAGCATCACGATTGGCACCAGGACGACGGTCCAGGTCATCGAGCCCAGCACGAACTGTCGCGCGATGGTGAGGATGAGGACGCTGACGCCCGCATGGAACAGCGCGGCGCCGAGCACGCTGAGCGGCAGGACCTCCAGCGGGAAGACGACCTTCTTCACGTAGTTGGGCGAGGCCGAGATCAGCGTGGCCGCCCGCGTCAGGCACTCCTGGAAGACGCCGAACGCGGTCATGCCGGCGAAGAGCATCAGGCCGAACTCCGCCAGGTTGCCCGTCACCGATCCCGGCCACCGGGCGCGGAAGATGACGCCGAACACGAACGTGTAGAGCGCAAGCGTGACCAGCGGGGTCACGAAGGACCAGAACACGCCAAGGGCCGAACTGCGATAACGCCCCGTGATCTCGCGCCACGTCAACTGCCCCACCAGGTGCCGCTGCCGCCAGAGGGCCGCGCCGAACGTGAGCGGATTGGCGAGACGAAGAAGCCGGGCGACGCGCGCGATCACGCTCACAGCCTACAGCCTACGGCAGACGGACGACAGCAGACAGCAGACAGCCTACGGGAGACAGACGACGGACTACGGGCTACGGCAGACGGGCTACGGCAAACAGCCTACGGACGACGGCAGACAGGCTACGGCAGACGGCCTACGGGCGACGGTCTACGGGCTACAGGAGACCGCCGACGGCCTACGGCCGACTGTCTTCCGTCGCCCGTCGTCCGTCCGCTGGAGGCCGCTCAGCGTTTCCCTGTGCCTGCGCCTTCGATCTGCAGCGGCCGGTATCCGCCGATGGCCTTGAAGTAGAAGAACAGGAGCAGGTAGACCAGGGCCATCACGGCCGGGATGTAGGCGTCGGCTTTGAGCGTCTCGCGGTCGCCGACGATGCTGGCCTCGGCCACGACCTGCTGATCCGGGGTGCGGGGTGACGCCGTCTGGGCGGCCGAGAGCTTGCTGCCGTCGAGTCCCGTCACTTCATCGAGGAACAGGAACTTGCTCGGCACGGGAGCCTTGTACTGCTCGTAGACGGCCGGCGCGGTCGCCTGCAGGTGCTCCGCCGTGAAGCGATCCTTCGCGTAGCCGAGTCCGGGGCCGCCCAGCAGACCGGCCGACATCATCCCGATGCCGCCCATGATCGACATCGCGACGGCGCCGGTGCGCGGGAAGCGGTCGCCGACCACGGCCAGCATCGTCGGCCAGAAGAACGTCTTGCCGATCGCGTACACCGCGAGGGCAATCATCGCCCCGGCGAACGTCTCGATACCGCTCACCATGCGCAGACCGATGACGGCGAGAATCGAGCACACGAACAGGAGCCCGATCGGCGACAGCTTGAGGTTCTTCTCGATGAAGTGGGCACTGAAGCGCAGCGCGAACATCAGCAGGGAGGTGAACACGAAGAGGATCTTGCCTTGCGCCGGCGTCAGGATGTTGCCGGTGATGTTCTGAATCCAGCCGTCCGTGCCCAGCTCCACCGCGCCCAGCAGCGCATGGGTCATGAACAGGATGAAGAGCAGGATCGACCCGATCGAGAAGTTGGTCTTGACCGCGACGACCAGCAGGATGGCGAACGCGACGGCCCAGGACAGGTAGCCCCACGTGGCCGAGGTGTAGAAGGTGTTGTTGGTGAAGAACGCCAGGATGCTGCCGAGCTGGTCCTTGAAGAACAGGCCGACCAGGACGCAGGCCACCAGCGCTCCCAGGATGCCTACTTCGTGCAGCATCTGGGCGACGGTGAGGCCCTTGGCAGACGCCTCGGATTTCGGGAACTTCTGACCGAGGAACGCGACGCCGTAGAGCGCCGTCGGCACGAGGAAGAGGCCGAGCTGCAGCTTCCAGCTCACCTGCATGCCCTCGCCGAGGATCCAGCCGACCAGACCGCCGAGCACGAGGCCGGCGGGCCAGCTCGCGTGCAGGATGTTCAGGTAGTGCGTGCGGTTGTTGGGGAAGAGCGTGGAGACGAGCGGGTTGGCGACGGCCTCGAGCGTGCCATTGGCCAGCGCGAAGACGAACGTGCCCAGGTACAGGAACAGGTAGGCCGTGGTCTGGGCCTGTCCCGTGGTCGCGCCAAACGTGATGAAGGCCGACAGCACGTGGAAGAGGAAGGCCGCCGCGACCAGCTTGCCGTAACCGATCTTGTCTACGACGACGCCGCCGATGATGATGCCGAAGCAGAAGCCCGTGAATCCTGCGCCGCCGATGGCGCCCAACTGCGCGCCGGTGAAGCCGAAGTCCGCGGCCCAGTTGGCCAGGATGCCGCCGCGGATGCCGAAGCCGATGCCGGCGGCGAGGATGGCCAGGAACCCGGCCCAGAGCAGGCGCTGGGCGTTCGGCGCGATGGCGTCGTTGCGAACAGTAGCAGTGCTCATAGTTTTTCTTATCCTCGGCAGACCAAAGACTCCACGCCGGGCCGCACGCCCGCGGGAGTATCGATTTCACAGATAGGCGGCATCTCGCAATGACCTGAGCAGGCGGACTGTAACACGGGCTACGGGAGGCAGGCTATGGGAGACGGCTCTCGGCAGACGGCCGACGGGAGACAGGCCACGGGCGACGGGCTACACGGCCGACGGGCTACGGCAAACGGCGGACGGGCGACGGGAAACGGCAGACCGGAGACGGCAGACGGGCTACGGGCTACGGAGGACGAGCTACGGCACACGGCCTACGGGCGACGGCAGAAGGACCTACGGGCGACAGCAGACAGACGACGGGCTACGGACGACGGCCTACGGGCTACGGCAGAGGGACGACAGGAGACAGACGACGGGCTACGGACGACGACGGACGACAAGGCTGACCGCCTACGGGCTACACAGAGGATGGCGTTGACGGTCGCGGCCACGTAAGGAGCGGCACGCCGGTGACCAGCCCGAGGCTGAGCCCGCCAGTGGCGACGAGCCCCAGGTAGGCCAGCGCGCCGGTCAGGCCGCGGAGCGCCTGGCCGCGAGACAGCGCGTCGGCCGCCCAGACCGCGCCGCCGGCCAGCGCCCAGCCGAGGACACTCGCGGCGAGCCAGGTCATCGGCGTGCGGAGGTGCGAGCGCACGATGCTCGGCACGCCGAGCAGCCAGCCGCTGAGCGTGGCGCGGACCCAACGCAGGAACAATGATCGATCGCCCATGGGTCTCGTTACGCGTGTCGTGGTCGGGTCCTAAGTCCGTCGTCTCTCGCCTGTCGTCTGGGTCGGCGGCCGCGGGTCACCGCGCCGCGCGGGGCGCCCCGTTCGGCGTCACCCGCGGCCGCCGACCCGATCCCTCTCGTGTCTACGTCGTGGCCGGTCGCCTGTCGGCCGTGGCCGCAGACCTATTGCGCCTTGAGTTCGCCGTAGAACTTCCAGTCCACGTTCATGTCACGCGTCAGTTTTTGCTTCCCGACGGCCAGCCGCACGAACGAGATGGGCATGCTGCCCTGCCTGAGCACTTCGTCGTGGAACTGCTTCTCGCTCAGGATCTTCGCGTCCACCAGTTCCTTGCGCAGCCCGCGCAGTTGGAGGCCGCCGAGCAGGTACGCCGCCTGATAGAGCGGGCCGTAGCCGCCGGCGAACGAGCGGCGCACCTCTGCCGTCGCGTTGTCGCGCTCGTGGCCGACCTTGTCCACGAGGAAGTCGATGCACTCCTGCGGCGACCACTGGCCCATGTGGAACTTCAGCGAGAACACGATGCGCGCCGAACGATGCATCCTCCAGAACAGCGCCCCGACCTTCTCCTCCGGGGTGTTGTGGAAGTTGAAGTCATACATCAGCGTCTCCCAGTAGAGGGGCCAACCCTCGGAGTAGAAGGGGGACCCGCCGCCGAGATTCGCGCGGTAGCCGGCATAGCGCTGGTTCATGTAGCCGACGAGGTTGTGCCCCGGGATCATCTCGTGGAAGGCGACGGCATGCGAGAACGCGACGTTGTTGCCGCGCAGGACCTGCATGCGCGTGTCGTAGTCCATCGTGTCGGTCGGATAGGCGATGAGGATCTCGGCTCCGCCGAGGAAGAACGGCGCCGTCAGCTGCCGCTCGGGCGAGAGCATCGTGAAGCGCAGGGACTCGCCGGCCACTTGCGGGACGGTGACCAGGTCCTTCTCACGCAGGTAATCGACGGCCTCGAACAGCATGCCGCGCACCGAACTGACCTGCTGGCCCGCCGGCACGTACATCGTCTTCACCTTCTCGAGCGCCTTCTTCCAGTCGTCGCCGAAGCCCATCTGGCGCGACGCCTTCTTCATCTCCTCCTCGCACCAGGCGAACTCGCGGTCCGCGAGGACCATCAGTTCCTCGGGTGTGTAGGGGATCATCTCGTCCTGCAGATCGAAGATGAGACCCAGGCGGCCGCGCGCGGCTCCGGGGATGCCGGAGCTGTCCGCCTTGCGCGGGTTGTCGGCAGGCAGCGTCGTCCCCGCTCGGGCGACCAGCTGCTCGGACGTCTTCTTGATGAAGAGGTAGTCCACCTGCGCGTTCCGGCTGAGCGCGTCGAAATCGAGCGACGGCAGCGCGGCGAGCCAGTCACGGAAGTACTGCGCGCCTGGGCCCGATCCGGCCGCCGCCCCGCCACGACCGCGTCCGCCACCCATCGCGCTGCGGAAGCGCTGCACCACGCCGGCCATCTCGTCCTGCGCGAGCGTGAGGATCTCGTTGAGGTCCACCACCTCGGGGATACGCGTCGGCGCGCTGGGCGGGATCACGAGCGAGGCCGGCGTCGGCGCGGGCACGTTGGAGGTCAGGTCCGCCGCCGCGACCTTGTCACGCAGGGCACCGGCGTAGGCCGTCAGCGCGGCGTCGGCCTGCTTGTAGGGCAGGCCCATCCACCACGTGAACATCGGGTCGTAGCTGTTGTAGGTGTTGAACCACTCGGCGAGGCTGGTCCGCAGCAGGTCGGTGGTGGCGGCCGCGCGCGTCGCCATCTCGCGGCTGACTCGGAGCGGCTCGGGCGTGGTCGCGCCAGAGGCGCCGGCTTCCACGCGAGCACGAATCTCGGTGACCTGTTTCGTCATCGCGGTGACGATGCCGGCCGATTTTTGGGCGTCCACGTCCTCCATCCGGATGCGCGATTCGACGACCTGGATGAGGGCAGGCGCGAAGGGCAGCACGGGCGCGAGCTCGGCGATGACTCTCGCGTCGGCGTCGAGCTGCGTCTGATGGGCGGTGATCGTCGCCTTGAGCGCGTCCAGGTCGGTGCGGCCGGCCTGCGAGAGCTTCGAGACGTCAATCTTGGCCAGCGCGGCCAGCCAGGATGTGTTGTAGCGCTTCAGTCGGGCGATGCGACTGGGTGAGGGGGACACCAGGGCCGCGGGGGCCGGCCCGGCGCCCTGGCCGCCCGCGGCGCCGCCTTGTCCTGCGCCACGCCCGCCGCCGCGTCCGGCGCCGGCCCCCCCGAGATAGTTCAGGCTGAGCGTGTTGCGGTCAGCGGTGTAGCGAAGAGTCACCAGCCGCATCTCGCTCTGCTTGGGCTGCAGGAGCGGCTTGAGGTCGGTCGGCACCGACGTGTCGCCGGGCGCTTGTGCCGCGGGTGCCTGTTGGGCGCCGAGCAAGGCCGACGGACCAGGAACGACGACAGGCAGGCCCAGAGCCAGGCCCACGAGAAGCACCAGACGGAGCGGACGAGAGGTCATGGGTGAATGATAAGGGGTCAGATCTCTTTTCCACAGATCCGCCCGGTTTGGTGCCACATGTCGATCCCGAGGCGGGGGTTGGCTTGGTCGTCTGGCCAAACCCGGGTCACGGTTCCGATCGACATCTGGCACCCGGACGGGCGGATCTGTGGAAAAGAGATCTGACCCCCTAGTAAAACCGCCAGTCGATGTTCATGTCGCGCGTCAGTTTCTGCTTCGTCAGCGCGAGACGCAGCAACGTGATCGGCATGCTGCCCTGGCGCAGGATCTCGTCGTGGAACGCCTTCTCAGTCATCTGCTTCGAGTCCACCATCTCGCGGCGCAGGCCGCGGATCTGGAGTCCGCCGAGCAGGTACGCCGCCTGATACAGCGGACCGTAGCCGGCCGCCGGGTCGAACGACCGGCGCACCTCGGCCGTGGCGTTGTCGCGCTCGTGGCCGACGCGATCGACCAGGAAGTCGATCGCCTCCTGCGGCGACCACTGGCCCATGTGGAACTTGAGCGAGAAGATGATGCGCGCGCAGCGGTGCATCTTCCAGACGAGCGCGCCGACACGCTCCTCCGGCGTCTTGTTGAAGCCCATGTCGTAGAGCGTCACCTCCCAGTAGAGCGGCCAGCCCTCGCCGAAGAACGGACCGCCCGCGTTGAGGCTGGCGCGATAGCCGGCATAGCGCTGTCCCGTGTACTGCACCAGGTTGTGGCCCGGGATCATCTCGTGGTGCGCCGTGGCATGCGACCACGGCCGGTTGTTGCCACGCATGCTCTGAAGGCGCGCGTCGTAGTCCATGGTGTCGGTCGGATACGAGACCGTGATCTGGGCGCCGCCGGTGAAGAACGGATTCACGAGCTGCTGCTGGGCCGACATCATCCCCATCCGCTGCGATTCGGCCGCCACCTGCGGCACGGTGATGAGATCCTTCGCGCGCAGGAAGTCGATCGCCTCGAAGATCAGATCGCGGATCATGCCCGGCTGCTGACCCGGCGGCACGTGCATCGTCTTCGTCTTCTCGACCGCCTGCTTCCAGTTGTCGCCGAAGCCCATCTCGCGTGACGCCTTCAGCA
Source organism: uncultured Acidobacteriota bacterium (assembly GCA_963738485.1). Taxonomy (GTDB): domain Bacteria; phylum Acidobacteriota; class Vicinamibacteria; order Vicinamibacterales; family SCN-69-37; genus CAVTWK01. The sequence continues at coordinate 602,562 of CAVTWK010000001.1, read as the reverse complement.
TCTCGCGGTCGGCCCACGCGAACTCCTTCTCGGCCAGGTCGAGCAGCTGCTCGGGCGTGTAGGGGATCAGTGCGTCCTCGAGATCGCGGATCAGGCCCTCACGCCCGCGCGCGGGGCCGGGGATGCCGCTGTTGTCGGCCTTGCGCGGCGGATTGGCGGGCAGCGTCCGGCCCTCGCGCGCCAGCTGCAGCTCGCTGTACTTCTTGAGGTAGAGGTAGTTGACCTGCGCATTGCGCGAGAGGGCGTCGAAGTTGAGGGTCGTTAGGGCCTTCAGCCAGTCAGCGTAGTACTGCAGGCCGGCCGGGGCAGGGACCGCCGCCGCCGGGTCACCGCCGCGTCCGCCGCCTCGCCCGCCGCCGACGCCACGACCCGCCATGAAGCGCGCGACGATGGTCGTCAGCTCATCCTGGGGCAGCGCGATCAGCTCGTTGAGGTCGGGCACCTCGCTGAACTTGGGCGCGGGTGCGGGCGCGATGACCGTGACCGGCCCGCGTGGGGCGGCAGGTTGATCGGCGGCCGCGAGCTTGTCGCGCAGCAGCGTCGCATAGGCATTGAGCGACGCGTCGATCTTCTTGTAGGGCACGCCCATCCACCACGTGAACAGCGGGTCGTAGCCGTTGTAGAAGTTGAACCAGGCCGTGAGGTTGCCGCGCAGCGCATCGACCGCGGCGGCCGCGCGCGTCGCCTGGTCGCGGCCCGCGCGCACGGAGTCGGCCTGGCCGGCCAGGCCCGACTCGATACGCGTCGTGATCGCGGCGATGTCCTTCGTCGCCTGCGTGATCAGGCCGGCTGATTCCTGTGCCTTCATGTCTTCCAGGCGCAGACGCGACTCGAGAACGCCGACGAGCGTGGGCGCGAAGGGCAGGAGCGGCGCGATGTCGGCGAGCGTGGCGGTGTCGGCTTCGAGGGTCGCGAGGTTGGTCTGGATGGACGCCTTGAGCGCGTCGAGGTCCGTGCGCGCGGCCGGCGACAGCTTCGCGGCGTCGATGCGGCCGACGGCGGTCTGCCAGGACAGGTCGAAGCGTTTGAGGCGTGCGATGCGGGCCGGCGAGATGACCGGCGGCACCACCGGCGCGGGCGCCGGTGGTGCCGCGACGCCAGCGGGCGCCGCAGCGCCGCGCCCGCCCTGACGGCCCCCGCCGCCGCGGCCGCCCGCGGCCGCGCCGGCGTAGTTGCCGCCGAGCAGAGTGCGGTCGAGGGTGTAGCGATTGACGACGAGCCGCATCTCGCTCTGGCGGGCGTCGAGGAGCGCGGTGAGGTCGGCGGGGACGGCCGTCGGTGCCTGCGCGGCCACCGGCGATGGGGCGGCCGCATACACCAGGCCGCCGGCCAGGACGAGTGCTGAACAGAGGTGGGACAGGCGCATCGGTAGAGTCTAAGGGGTCAGGTCTCTTTTCCACAGATCCGGGGCGCCCGGGGACAGATGTCCGGGGAGATCGCAGCCGAGGAGACCGGACATCTGTCCCCGGATCCCCCGGATCTGTGGAAAAGAGACCTGACCCCCTAGAATACAGCCGTGTCCTCCATCGTCCTCGTCGGGGCGCTCGATACCAAGGGCGCCGAGTTCGCCTTTCTGAAAGACCAGATCCTCGCGCGCGGCCACGTCCCTGTCGTCGTGGACGTCGGCGTGCTCGGCACGCCGGCGTTCGCCGCCGACATCTCCCGCGCCGAGGTCGCCGCCGCAGGCGGCGCCGACCTCGGCGCGCTCATCGCCGACGCCGACCGCGGCCGCGCCGTCGCCGCGATGAGCGACGGCGCGGTCGCGATCGCCACGCGCCTCCATGCGCACGGCCGTCTCCAGGCCATCATCGGCATGGGCGGGGGCGCCGGCACCTCCGTCGCCACCGCCGCGATGCGCGCGCTGCCGCTCGGCATTCCCAAGGTCATGGTCTCCACCCTGGCGAGCGGCGACGTCCGTGCGTTCACCGGCGTCAAGGACATCGTCATGATTCCGGCCGTCGTAGACGTGTCCGGCCTCAACCGCATCAGTCGCACCGTCTTCGCGCAGGCGGCTGGCGCCATCTGCGGCATGGTCGAGGCCCAGGTGCCGGCGGCTGACGACACGCCGCTCATCGCCGCCTCGATGTTCGGCAACACGACCACGTGCGTCGATTTGGCGCGCGCCCGACTCGAACAGCGCGGATTCGAGGTCCTCGTGTTCCACGCCACGGGCACGGGCGGGCAGACCATGGAGAGTCTGATCGAAGCCGGCTACATCGCGGGCGTCCTCGACGTGACCACCACGGAATGGGCCGATGAACTGGTCGGCGGCGTCCTGAACGCCGGCCCGACGCGGCTCGACGCGGCGGCGAGCACGGGCACGCCGGCGGTGATCGCGCCTGGTTGTCTCGACATGGTCAACTTCTGGGCGCCGGACACCATTCCGGAGCGCTTCGCCGGCCGGCGGTTCTACCAGCACAATCCGAACGTGACCCTCATGCGCACGACACCCGAGGAGAACGCCGAGCTCGGACGCGTGCTCGCGCGCAAGATCAACCAGTCGGTCGGTCTCGTCGAGGTCTACCTTCCGATGCGCGCGATCTCGGTCATCTCGGCCCCCGGCGGGCCTTTCCATTGGCCCGCAGCGGACCAGGCGCTGTTCGACGCGCTCCGCGACCATCTCCGCCGCGACATCCCGCTCCATCAACTCGACATGGCCATCAACGACGCCGCGTTTGCCGAAGCGATGGCCGACGGACTGATCCGAATGATGGCCCGAGTCTAAGGGGTCGTACCTCCCCTGTGGAAAACTCCCGGGACGCGAACGCGTGTCTAAGGGGTCGTACCTCGACTGTGGAAAACTCCCGGAACGGGGCGCGTGTCTAAGGGGTCGTACCTCGCCTGTGGGAAACTCCAGGAACCTGGGCGATAGCGGAGTTCCTGGAGTTTTCCACAGGCGAGGTACGACCCCCTTACACTGACACCACCATGCACACTCGCACCGACATCCTCGCCCGTCTCAACGATCTCGTCGCGCGCAAGATTCCCATCGTCGGCGCGGGCGCCGGCACGGGCATCTCCGGCAAGTGCGCGCAGGCCGGCGGCGCGGACCTCATCGTCATCTACAACTCCGGCAGGTTCCGCATGGCCGGCCACGGCTCGCTCTCCGGCCTGATGCCCTACGGCGATGCCAACGCCATCGTCGTCGAGATGGCGCGCGAGGTGCTCCCGGTCGTGCGCGACATCCCCGTGCTCGCGGGCGTCTGCGGCACCGACCCGTTCCGCCTGATGCCCGTCTTTCTCGCCGAGTTGAAGCGACTTGGATTCGCGGGCGTCCAGAACTTTCCGACCGTCGGCCTGATAGACGGCGTCTTCCGGCAGAACCTCGAAGAGACCGGCATGAGCTACGCGAAGGAAGTCGAGATGATCGCTCTCGCGCACGAGATGGACTTCCTGACGACCCCCTATGTCTTCAACGCGGACGATGCGAGACAGATGGCGCGCGCCGGCGCCGACCTGCTCGTCGCGCACATGGGCCTGACCACCAAGGGCATGATCGGCGCCAAGACCGCTCTCACGCTCGACGCGTGTGTGCCGCTCATTCAGGACATCCACGACGCCGCGAAGTCCGTGCGCGACGACGTCCTCGTCATCTGTCACGGCGGTCCGCTCAGCGAGCCCGAGGACGCCCAGTACATCCTCGACCGCACGACGGGCATCGTCGGCTTCTACGGCGCCAGCAGCATGGAACGCCTGCCCGCCGAAGGTCGCATCACGGCCCAGGTCGCGCGGTTCAAACAGATGACACGGGGTCGGGTCTTGAAGGCGTAAGCCAGACCCGACCCCTTAGACACCCGTGAGCGCCGTGGTCTTGAAGGCGTAAGCCAGACCCGACCCCTTAGACACGCCCTATCGCGTCAGCAGCCAGATCTCGTCCGACACGTGCACCGAGTTGGACGTGGCGATCGTCAAGCCGTCGGGCGAGACCGCGATCGGGTAGTTCGACTCGAGGAAGCGAAGGCTCGCAAGCCGTGTCGGCAGGCCGCCTTCGAATGGGACGGTCTCGATGACCTGGTTGCCGTCCTCCCCGTGCATCAGGTACGCGATCTTCGTGCCGTCCGGCCACCAGACCGGCCAGCCGCCGCGATCGCTCACGCGCCGGAGCCCGGTGCCGTCCGGCCGGACCACGAAGACGCCGCTCGCGAAGCCCCGCGACGGCGAGAACGCGATCCACTCGCCGTTCGGCGACCATCGCGGCACGGCGCCCGGCGTATCGACCACCATCCGGGGCGTGCCGCCGCCGATCGGCGCCACGTACACGCGACCGCTCCGGCCCTCCGTGCGCACGAACGCTGCGGCGGACCCGTTTGGCGCGACATCGGCGTAGCCGTCGTCGGGGCCCTCCGACCACGCGAGTCGTGTGGGTGGCCCGCCGCTCGGCGCGACCTGCCAGATGCGCCGTGGCTCGTTCCAGTTGTGGTACAGGATGGCGTTGCCGTCGGGCGCGTAACGCGGATAGATCTCCCCTTGCGGCGTCGATGACAGACGCCGCGCCGTGCCTCCGGCCGCCGGAATGGCCCAGATGTGCCACGACCCGTCCACTTCGGCCTGGCTGTAGGCAATCTCCTGTCCGTTTGGGGAGAACGCCGGTGCCCAGACGTACGACGCATGCGTGACGAGGGTCCTCGCGGTCGCCTTCGCCAGGTCGTGGACGACGAGCACATAACGCCGGCGCGAGTTCGTGAAGACGATGCTGCCGTCGCGGGCGACGGAGGGCGCGGCGTCCGGGCCGGCGCCGGTCGTGAGGCGCACCGGCGCGCTGCCGTCGAGCGGCGCGACCCAGAGGTTCACGGCGCCGCTGCGATTGGAGGAGTGGATGACGCCACGGCCGTCGGGCGCGAAGACGGGTTCGTCACTGAAGACGGCGGCGGGGTCGTTCGATAGCCGGCGCGGCGCGCCGCCCGATGCCGGCACGACCCACAACTGCCCGGCCGCACCGCCGATGTTCCTGACCACGACGATCTGGTCGCCGTCCGGGGACCACGAGGGCGACATGATGAACGGAAACTCGCCGTCGGCCACGAGCAATGTCCGCGGATCCGATCCATCGACGTTGGCAGTCACCAGGGCCGCAGGCTCGGACCCCGACGGAAACCGGACGAACGCGATCCGTAAGCCGTCCGGCGCCCAGGCGGCCTGCGTCGCCCGTTCGACGATCATTACGGTCTGGCCTCCCAGCACGGGGATGAGACACAGCTCGCGCGTCGTCGCGCCCGGTCGCAAGCGGGAGAACAACAGGCGTGTGCCGTCCGGAGAGAACCGGGGATGCTCCTCGCGGGCCGCGTCTTCAGTCAGTCGCACGCGCCCTTCGCCGCGGGCATCGGCGATGAACAGGTCCACGCCCTCGGCCGTCTCGGCGGCGTACGCGATCATCCTGCCGTCTGGCGACAGCGTCGGATCGAAGGCCGGTCCCTCCGAAGACACGATCTGGATCAAGCGGTTCCCGCCCACCGTCGTCGATGCCGGCGGCCCCGACCGATACCACCAGGTCGCTGGCAGCACCAGGACCAGGGTCGCCGCACCCAGCGCGGTTGCCCAGAACCGTGGGCCGCGTGCGCGTCCCGCCGTTGCCGTCCCCTCGGCCGGCAGCGGCAGGCGCACGCTGGTGTCAATCGCTTCCAGGGCGGCCCGGACCTCCCCCACGCGCCGATAGCGCTGTCCGGGATCCTTGGTGAGGCAGTGCTGAATCACGGCGCGCACGGCCGGCGGCACGTGCGCCGGCAACGGGGCGGCGGGACTTCGAAGGATGGCGGCGGTCAGCTCGAACGACGTCCGTCCGCTGAACGGCAGCTCGCCGCAACTGAGCTCGTAGAGCAGCACGCCGAGCGACCAGACGTCGCTCGCAGCTCGCCTCGGTTCTCCTCGCAGGATCTCCGGCGCCATGTACGAGAGCGTGCCGGTCACGGGGGTGTTCCGACCGGAGTCCTCGGCGAGTGTCGTGTCCTCGGCCGCCTCGGCGAAGGCGCGTCGCGCCAGGCCGAAGTCGAGCACCTTGATCCGCCCCCCGGGGGTGACCATCACGTTGGCGGTCTTGAGGTCGCCGTGGATGACGCCGCGCTCGTGCGCGTGCTCCAGCCCATCGGCGATCTGAATCCCGTACCGAAGCACGGTCTCCACCGGCAGCCCGCCGGTCGGAATCACGCCACTCAGGCGCGACCCCTCGACGTACTCCATGACGATGAACGTCTGGTTGTCGATTTCCTCGACGCCGTGGACGGTGCAGATGTTGTGGTGGTTGAGCGCGGAGGCCGCGCGGCCTTCCTGGAGCAGCTCGTCGCGCGCGGCCGCGTCGGTGAGGGTCCGGTGGTTCAGCAGCTTGATCGCGACGGGCCGCTTGAGTCGTGTGTCCCGCGCCAGGTACACGACGCCCATCCCACCAGCGCCGAGCCGACGCTCAATTCGGTAGTGCCCGAGCTGCTGACCTTCCATGAATCCGGCTGACGGGCGCGTCGAACGCACCCGTTCCGGATGTTAGCAGAGGCAGGGACGGTCTACGGGCTACGGACTACAGGCCACGGGCCACAGGCTACGGCCTACAGGCCCCGGCCTACAGCCCACGGGCGACAGCGCCGGCCGGCGTCGGTGCACCCTGCGACACGGGCGGCCGGGCGCAGCACGCTTCGTCCCAACCGTACCTGGTGTACCAGTCGCACCTGCCGTACCCGTCGTACCTGCCGTACCCGGGTACCTGTCGTACCCGAGTACCTGTTCGTACCTCTGTACCCGTTGTACCCGCCGTACCCGGCGGACCCGTTATTGAACCCTGAGAATCCCTCGCATCGTCACCCAATGGCCGGGGAACGTGCAGACGAAGGGGTAGTCGCCAGGTTCGGTCGGCGCCGTCAGTGTCAGCGTCACGGCCTGACGCGGGTTGAGGAGCGGCGTCGCCACGATCAGGTTCGGCGAATCCGGCACGTACCCGCGGCCCTGGGCCGTCGGGTCCGTCAGCATCGCGATCAGCTCCTTCTCGTACGCCGCCATGTCGCCGCGCCTGAACACGACGATGTTGTGCGGCATGTCGTCGTTGTTGTTGAACGTGATGGCCACCGGCTGCCCCGGCCGCGCCGTGATCAAGGTCTGGCTGAACTTGTTCTCGCCGACGATGACGCCCATGGCGACTTCGAGCAGGGGCAACGCGCCTCCGCGTCCGCCGGGCCCGCCGGCGCGTCCGCCACCAGGGGCCGCGGCACCGGCACCACCCGCGGTGGGAGGCGCGGCCGCGGCGGCGGCCGCCGCGGCACGCGCGGCCGGCGGCACGACCGCTGGTGGTGTGATCAGGTCGCGGACCGGGCTGTTGGCCAGCAGGTACTGCTGAGCGATGGGGACGCTGGTCGGGATCTCGCGGCGACGTCCGCCCTCCCACGTTTCCTCGACCTTGTGGCGCCACTGGCCCGCCAGCGGGTAGTTCGTGCCTTCGACGTGCAGCGTCATGCCCGTCAGCGTCGGACCTGGCGGCGGCGTCGCCGGGCCGCCGCGGCCACCACCGGGAGCCGGCTGGCCGGGGACAGGGATGATGTCGGGAATCATGCCGCCGCGCCCGGCGGAGTTGCTGACGCGCACCGAAATCACATTGCGTCCCGGCACGAGCACGCCGGGCGGCACGGCGTATTGGCGCGGCGCGTTCTGGTTGTTGTTCGTGCCCCCGACGCGTGAGCCGTTGATGAAGGTCGCGTCGGTGTCGTCCACGGTGCCGAGCCTGATGAACGCCGCCTTGCCCGCGGCTTCCGTCGGCAAATCGATCGTCCGACGCAGCCAGACCACGCCGAGGTGCGCGCCCAGGGGCGTCTCGCCCCAGATCCGCGGCGCCTGGATGTTGGTCCAGCCGGTGTCGTCGAGGCCTGGCGCGGACCAGTCCACCGTGGTGTCGCGTTCACCGCGCGCGCCGCGGACCGCGAACTTCGCAAACGCGCCCGCCCCGATGTCGGCGGAGTAGGCCGCGTAGAACGCCTCTTCGTGCTTCGCCGCCGCGATCCAGATCGCTTCGGGCAGCCATTCGTCCTCGACGTTCTCCTTCTCCTTGCTCGCCAGGTAGAGGGCGCGTCCGGCGTCGGGGGACGTCGGCAGGGTGGAGAGCACCAGGAACGCGTTCAGGCGGGCGTTGAGATCCCTGTCCTTGAGTGCGCCGCCGGCGATGAGGTCTGCCGTACTGGCGGCGGTCTTTGGCAACACCGACTGCGCGGCCTTGCGGACCGCGGCCGAGGGATGCGTGAGGGCCTGCTTCGCCACCCCGAGGGCGGCCGCGTTCGTCCCGTCCAGGGCCCCGAGGCCGTGGATCGTCCAGAGCGCGTGCGCGGCGCCGGCGTTCAGCCCGATCGCGTCCACGGTCCGGTCCGCGACCACGGCGTAGAGCTGCGGCAGCACGTCGGTGCGCCCGCGTTCGACGAGCAGCCGCTGCGCCGTGAGGCGCCAGAACATGTTGTCGTTCCGCAGCGCCGACACGAGTTCGGCCGGGCGGGACGCCGAGAGGGAGAGGGGCGTAGACGGCTTGGCGCCCTTGTACGCGAGCCGATAGATCCGGCCGCGCTGCGACTCACGCAGCGGCGTGTCGTAGGCGTTGCCGCGCCCGTTCAGGTACTGATAGCCCTGGGCGACCGGCCCGGCCGGCGTCGGGTTGTGCTGGATGATGAAGTCGTAGAAGTCCGCGAACCAGACGGCCCCGTCTGGGCCGACTTCCGAGTGCACCGGCGCCATCCACTCGTCGGCGCTTGCGACCAGGTTCCAGCCGTCCACCTCAGCGAAGCCGGAGCCCTTCCGGTCAATCACGGCGCGGTGGATGATGTGGGCCGTCGGCTCATTCACGAAGGCCACGCGGTTCCAGTACTCCTGCGGGAAGGCGCGCGCCGTGTAGAAGTTGTGTCCGGCGACGGCCGTGAATCCGCCCATCACGTCCACCTGGCGGATCTTCTGCGTGTTGGCGTGCATCGCGTAGTGGCCATCAATCTTCTTGCGGCCGAGCCCGTTCAGGCCGCGCACGCCCTGGTAGTGGGGGAGCGTGATCGGCACATAGAAGCTGTGGTCGTTGTTGGCCGTGGACCCGAACAGGTCATTCGTCTCGTTGAAGGCGAGTCCCCACGTGTTGTTCGTGAAGTTGGCCATGTGCTGCATGCGCTTGCCGTCGGCCGAGAAGCGATAGAGCGCCTGCTGGAAGCGCAGCGGGCGGCCTTCGATGACGCCGTCGAAGCCGGAGTAGCCGACCGCGCCGTACAGCCAGTTGTCCATGCCGTACTTGAGGTTCGACGCGACGGCGTGCGTATCGCGCACACCCCAGCCGGTCATGATCGTCTGCCGCACGTCGGCCTTGTCGTCGCCGTTGGTGTCCTTGAGGAAGACGAACTCGGCGGCCTGGGCCACGATGACGCCGCCGTTGGCGAACACCATCCCGCTCGGGATGCTGAGCTTGTCGGCGAAGATGGTCGCCTTGTCGGCACGGCCGTCGCGGTTGGTGTCCTCGAGGATCTTGAGCGTGTCGTTGCCCTGGCCACTCGGCTGCGGGTTGTTCGGATAATCCTTGGTCTCGAGCACCCACAGGCGTCCGCGCTCGTCCCAGGCCATGACCTCGGGATTGCCGTTGATCATCGGCTCGGACGCGAAGAGCTGCAGCTCGAAGCCGACGGGGATCTGGAAGTGCTTGGCCGCTTCGTCGGTCGTGAGGGCGTCCTGCAGCAGCGGTGCCGGGTCGCGCCGCTCGTAGTTCGGCACGGGCACGATGCCCTTGGTGTAGCGCAGCGGCTGCAGGTTCAGCGCCTCGAGCTGGGCCTCGACGGTCGGCCCCACCGACCAGAGCAGGGCGTTCTGGATCAACTGATGGAAGTTCGGGTTGTTCCAGACGCGTTCGTCATGGCCGTACGCGGTGTAGAACACACGACCCTTGCCGTGGTTGCGCACCCACGTCCACGGCTCGCGGCCCGCCGCGTCCACCCGTTCCATCAGGACCGTGCGGTCGGGGTTGTGCTTGGTGTGGACGTAGGTCTCGTCCCAGACCTGGAACGGCTTGAGGCCCCGCATCACCGGATGTGTCGTGTTGGTGAACTCGGTGGTGAACTCGCCCGTGCCGTGCTTCTGGAACTGCGCGCCGACCAGTGCGATGTACGGCTCCGAGTTCTGGAAGCAGAACGACGCGGAGTGGATCGGCAGGAACCCCTTGCCGCCGGCCACGAAATCGAGCAGCGCCTTCTCCTGCGCCGGCGCGATCTTCGTGTGGTTCGCGTAGATCATCAGCGCGTCGTACTTCGCCAGGTTGGCGGCGTTCAGGTCGTTCAGGTCGATCGTGTAGGTGAAGTTGACGCCGGACGGCGCCAGCGCCGCCTGCAGCATGGGCGCGAAGCGGCCCGAATCATGATGCGTGCTCGCATGTCCGAGGAAGAGCACCTCGATGCGACGGGGGCCGGTGCTGGCCGGCACCAGGCGCCGGGACAGGGCCGCCGGGGCCGGGGCGGCCGACTGGCGTCCGGCTGTTCCGGGCGGTGGCGTGGCTCGTTCCACCGCGCCCTGTTCGACTGGGGCGGGTCGGGCCGGCGCCGACGACTGGGCCGACACCAGGACGCCGACGAGCAGCGACAGACACAGACCTGCGAGCGGAACCGCTTTCATACGAGCAAACATGGGCACTCTCCGTGGGGTGGCTGGAGGATAGCACGCCCGGGCGGCCGGGGCTGAAAAGCGCTGGCGCTGCCCGCCTCGTGGGTCTATCGTGGTGGCACGCCCGTGCCCGTCTTCTGCCGATGATGCGCCTCCTGGCGTCTGTGCTCGCCGTGTCGGTCCTGGTGCCCGTGCAGGACCTGCGGACGGTCTACGTCTCAGCCGCCGACCGGACGGGTCAGGTCGTGCTCGACCTGGCGCCTGAGGACTTCGTCGTCCGCGAGGGTGGTCAGGCCCGCCAGGTCGTGCGCGCCGCCCTCGCGTCGGCCCGCATGCAGGTCGCGCTCATCGTGGACGACAACGGCACCGGCTTCTTCCGGCAGTCCGTCGCCGCGCTGGTCCAGCGCATTGCGCCGCACGCCGACATCTCGATCATCCGCGTGATGATTCAGCCGCGCACGCTGACCGATTTCACGTCCGATCCGGACGCCCTGATTGCCGCGGTGCGACGCCTGGGGCCCGAGCCGTCCACGCCGGAGGGCGGACAGCTCCTCTCGGCCATCTACGAGGTCATCCGCCAGTTCGAGCGCCGTGAATCGCCGCGGCCGGTCATCGTCGCGATGACGGTGGGCGGCGAGGAGCACAGCCCCATCAGCGCGCACGAAGTGCTCGCCCGGCGCCAGCGCATCGGCGCGATCATCCACACCGTGGCCGTCGCCAGTTCGGCCATGCGCCAGCAGGCCGCGGTCACCAACCCCGCCGCGCTGCTCGGCAACGGCCTGGACCTGAACGAGGTCCTCGGTGACGGACCCCGCCACAGCGGCGGGCGCCGCGAGGAGCTGGTCGCCACCGCCGGGTCGGTGGTCGGCCTCGAGCGCATCGCTCGCGAGATGCTCAACCAGTACGCCGTGGTCTACGCACAACCAGCCGGCACCAGGCCGACCGGCCGTATCTCGGTCACGACGTCGCGGAGCGGTGTGACGCTCCGCGCGCCGACCCATGTCCCGACCCGGTGAACCCCGGGACTATACTGACCGGCGAAAGGGACTCTCCATGACTCGACTCCTCGCCGTCGCGCTGGCCGCGGCACTCTCCACTGTCGCGCTGACCGCGGGCCAGGCAACCTCCTACACGGTGTACGTGAACGCGATTGGCCCGGACAAGGCCATCCTCACGGACCTCAAGGCCGACGAGTTCGTCGTGAAGGAGAACAACAAGATCGCGACGATCGTCTCGGCGGCGCAGGCGACGACGTCGATGCACATTGCCCTGATCGTCGATGACAACGGCAGCGGCATCTTCCGGCTCGGCATGGCCGGGCTCATCGAGCGCCTGCAGGGCAAGGCCGAATACGCGATCAGCATGGTGACCGGCCAGACGCAGAAGCTCACCGACTACACCGGCGATTTCAAGGTGTTGTCCACGGCGCTCGGCCGTCTCGGCGTGCGCGCGGCGACCAACGACGGCGGCCAGCTCATCGAGGGTATCTACGAGACGGCGCGCGACCTCGTGAAGCGCGAGGCGCGGCGGGGCGTCATCATCGCCCTGACGGTCGGCGGCATCGAGCAGAGCACGCGTGATTCGAAGCAGGTCCTCGACGAACTGCAGAAATCCGGCGCGGCGCTGCACGTGGTGGAACTGTCGGGCGCGACGCAGCGGTCCACGCCGGCCAATGCCACGCCGGCCGAGATGCTCGACGGCAACATGTCACTCAGCGCGGTGCTGGGCGACGGGCCGCGACAGTCCGGCGGCACGCGGGCGCTCCTGGTGGCGACGGCGGCCGCCAATCCGCAGAGCCTCGCGAACATCAGCGAGCTGCTCGCGCGGCAGTACGCCATCACCTATACGCTGCCGGCGGGACAGAAGCCGTCGGGCAAGATCAACGTCACGAGCGCACGCCGGGGCGTGACCGTGCTGGCGCCCACCCGGATCCCGCAGCGCTAGCGCGCCTCACAGTCCCACGGCCGTGGCCAACATCGCGGCCACGGCGGCGCTGTTGATGCTGGTGATCAGCATCTGGATCTACTTCGCCTGAGCGGCGGTCCGCGCCCTCTGAGGCCCCTTTCGAGGCGGGGGACGTGCCCGGCCGATGACGACCCGGCCAGGAACCTGGGGCCGGACGTCTGAAGAGTCGCCATATACTGGTGGACGCCTCTGGCAGCGGTGTGGCTGGCCAACGGCACAGAGACGCATGTTTCGCATGGATCGATCGATCTTCGCCCTGCTCGGGGCGCTCGTGGTGGGCGGTTCGAGCCTCTCGTGCACCGAAACACCGGTGTTGCCAACGCCGACGGCCAACAACGTGCCGGTCGTGTCGGAAAGCTTCGTGGGGTCGCTCCCGGTCGGTGGGGAGACCTTCTATTCGTTCTCGATCACGCAGTTCGGCAACGTGATGCTGACGCTGCTCGACTTCAAAGAGGACGGCGTGAGCACTGGCGCGCAGATGTCCGTCGGCGTCGGACAACCGCTCGGCACGACGTGCGTCCTCTCGACGGCCGTCAATGTCAGCACGGGGACGACCCCTCAGCTGACCAGCGCGTTCAGCCCGGGCGTGTATTGCGCGCGGGTGGCCGACATCGGCAACATGACCGCCAGGGCGACCTTCGTCCTCAACATCGCGCACCCCCGATGAAATCAGCCCGACTCTTGCTGCTGTTTGCTGCCCTGTCCGCCGCCGGCTGCGGCGAGGACGCGACGCCCACCGAGCCCTCGGGCTCGTCGAGTTCGCCGCTCCAGGAGCTGTACACGGAGACGCTCGCGCCGGGTGGCGCGACGTTCTATGCCTTTCAGTCGGCGTCGGCTGGCGCGACCCGCATCACGCTCGTCAGCGTCACGGACGCGGCAGGCACCGTGCTGACGACGCCGCTTCGCCTGGTCTTCGGCGTGCCGAAAGGCACCGGCTGCGGGCCGACGACGACGGTCGTCGCGACGCCCGGCCTGCTCTCGCACATCACCGCGCCCATCGACGCCAGCACCTACTGTGTCAGCGTGGCCGACCCGGGAGGGCTCACGGCCGGCGTGACGTTCATGGTCCGCATCGCCTATCCGGTCGCCTCGATTCCCGCAGGGACGTCAGGCACCGAGACATGGTCCAGCACCCTGACGCCGGCAGGGTCCGCGATCCGCACCTTCGTCGCCACCGCCCCCGGCCTGGCCACCACGCGCCTGGACAGCCTCACCGGGACCTCGGGCGCCGTAGACTTCGCCATCGGCATTCCGGGCACTGATGGGCGAGGCTGCTTCTTCACCCGCACGCGCCGCACGACGGCGGGCGCCGGCTCGGAGAATCTCGCTGCCGGTGGATCCGGGCCTCTACTGCGTCCGAGTGGCCGACCCGGGCGTCCTCACGGCCAACAGCACCTTCTCGATCAGCATCACGCATCCGTAGGGAGCTGACGCGGAAGTCCAGGGACTGACGCCCAGGTCCCGGAGGCTCGCGGCGCTCGCCTGAAGTCCCGGCGCTGACGCCGAAGTCCCGGGCTCTCCGCTCGCTCACGCTCGCTTCGCAGAAGTCCCGGCGCTGACGGTCAGGTCCCGGAGGCTCGCGGCGCTCGCTTGAAGTCCCGGGCGCTCACGCAGACGTGCTCGGACTGACTCTGCCGCGCGCCGGCGCTGGGGTTCAGCGCTCCAGGGGCCTTCCCTGGACTTCGGCGTCAGGTTCGGGACCTCTGCGAAGCGGGCGCCAGTGAGGCGGAGCCCCGGAGACTTCAGCGAAGCGCCACGAAGTGAGCGCGAAGCCCCCGGGACCCCAGCGTCAGTTCGTTCTATGCGAGCGCCTTGCGGCAGTAGTCGAGCGCTTTCGCAATCTCCGCCATCCGGGTTGAGCCGGCCGGCACCGGGTACTCGAACTCGATCGTCGCCTGAATCGGCCAGCCCGTCTTCTTGAGAAGTTGCAGCACCTCTTTGATCGGCGTGTCGCCCTCCCCGAAGGGCACGTTCGCACCGCCGTTGGCGGCGGACCGGCGGTCCTTGATGTGCAGGTGGGTGATGCGCGCGTGGTGCTTCTCGATCAGCGGGATCGGCGACGTCTTGTTGCCGACGATGAAGTGGCCGATGTCCACGTTCGCGCCGTTGTACTGCGCGAAGCCGAACGCCTGTTCCCAATCGGCCTGCGCCGTCTCGGCGTGACCGTGGTAGCCGATCATCATCTTGTGCTTGTCCGCGAACTGGCCGACACGCTTCGTGCCGTCCACCGGCCTGGCGATCTCGCACGACAGTGCCTTCGCGCCGAGGGCCTTGCCCAGGGTGAACGCGAAGTCGAGCTCACCATCCGAGAGCTGGAACACGCGGTCGAACTTGACGACTTCGATTGCGACGCCGGCGTTCTCGTACTTGGCGCGGAATTCCTTCACCCGGTCCAGCGAGGCTTTCTCGCGCCACGCTCGCAGGGCCTCGATCGCAGCCGGCGCGTTGGCCGCTGCGCCGGCCAGCATCGGAGCACCGAGGAACACCTCGACGGGTTGGGACCTCAGTTCGAGAGCGCTCACGCCGAGCGCGACGCAGCCGGCCAGCGTCTCGTCGCCCTTCAGGAGGAAATCGCTGCCGAAGCTGTACGGGACGTTCAGGCCGAGTTGCACGCCTGCCACCTTCGAGTTGGGCCGACCCTGCGCGCCGAGCAGTGCATCACTGGCCAACCCGGCTGGAATCGCCGACAACGCCAGCTTGCTGAACTCTCGTCTGGTGAACGCCATGGTCACTCTCCCGTTGCCATTCTGCCCCAGATCCAGCCTCCAAGGACTTCCTGCGTCAGCGCGGGGACTTCTACGGAGCGAGCGCGAGCGAGCGCAGTGTCCGGGACTTCTGCGAGCGCCGCGAGCCGCCGGGACCTGGTTCGTCAGCACCGGGACTTCTGCGAAGCGAGCGTGGTGAGCGGAGCGCCCGGGACCTCTGCGTCAGCACCGGGACCTCTACGGAGCGAGCGTGAGCGAGCGCAGTGTCCGGGACTTCTGCGAGCGCCGCGAGCCGCCGGGACCTGGTTCGTCAGCACCGGGACTTCTGCGAAGCGAGCGTGGTGAGCGGAGCGCCCGGGACCTCTGCGTCAGCACCGGGACTTCTACGGAGCGAGCGTGAGCGAGCGCAGTGTCCGGGACTTCTGCGAGCGCAGCGACCCCCCGGGACCTGGGCGTCAGCACCGGGACTTCTCCGGAGCGAGCGTGAGCGAGCGCAGTGTCCGGGACCTCTGCGAGCGCAGCGAGCCTCCGGGACCTGGCCGTCAGTCCCTGGACTTGCCGTATGCTGATCCAGACCATTCAACGAGGTACGGGCATGACGTGGCAGAGACAGTGGGCAGCGGTGGGCCTCGTGGCCGCCGTCGTCGTCGGCGGGTCCGTTTCCGGTGAGCAGGGCGCCAAGCCGTGGCCACCCGCGCTGCAAACGGTGAGCGATCGGTCGCCGGTCCTCTCGCCCCAGGATTCAATGGCCACCTTCTACCTGCCGCCGGGATACCGGGTCGAGCTGGTGGCCAGCGAGCCGATGGTGCAGGACGCCATCCTGATGGATTGGGATCAGGACGGGCGGCTCTGGGTCATCGAGATGCCTGGCTACATGCCGACGATGAACCCGTCCAACGATCTCGAACGGGTCCCCAACGGACGCATCGTCGTGCTCGACGACACCAACAATGACGGGCGCATGGATACGCGCACGGTGTTCGTGGACGGCCTCGTGCTTCCGCGCTCGGTCAAGGTGCTCGACCGCGGCGTGCTCGTCGCCGAGCCGCCCAACCTCTGGTACTACCGCGACGAAAACCGCGACCTGAAGCCCGAGGGCCGAGAGCTCGTCACCAACAACTACGGCACGCTGCTGGCCACGCCCGAGCACAACGCCAATGGCCTCCTCTGGGCGCTCGACAACTGGATGCACACGTCCGAGCACGACGGCTATCTGCGCTTCAAGGACGGCAAGTTCGAACTGGCGCGGACGCTGTCGCGCGGGCAGTGGGGCCTCACGCAGGACGACGCCGGTCGCATCTATCGCAACACCAACGAGGCGGCGCTGTTCGTGGACATGGTGCCGGCGCGGTACTACACGCGTCACCCCTCGCTCCTGCGCACGCGCGGGCTGTATGACTCGCTCGAGAACCGCGCAGTCAACACGGTCTGGCCCGTGCGTCCCACGCGCGGCGTCAATCGGGGCTACCAGGCCGGTGTCCTCAAGCCCGACGGCACGCTGGCTGCGTTCAGCGCGGTCGGGGCCCCGACGCTCTATCGTGGCGACCGCCTGCCGGCCGATGTCGCCGGCAATGTCTTCGTCGCCGAGCCGGCCGGCAACCTCGTCAGCCGGATCATCGTGAGCGACGACGGCAGCACCTTGGTGTCGAAGAAAGCCTACGAAGGGGCCGAGTTCCTCGCTGCGACCGACGAGCGCTTCCGTCCCGTGTACCTGTCATCGGCGCCTGACGGCGCGCTCTATGTACTCGACCTCTATCGCGGCATCATCCAGCACCGCAACTACGTCACCGAGTACCTGCGCGACTACTTCGTGGCCCGGGACCTCGAGCAGCCGACCGGGCTTGGACGCATCTATCGCGTCGTGCACGAGACGACGAAGCGCGACACCCGTCCGGCGCTCAGCACGGCGACGCCCACGCAGCTGGTCGGGATGTTGGCGCACCCGAATGGCTGGTGGCGCGACAACGCGCAGCGCCTGCTCGTCGAGCGGGGCGTGCAGTCGCCCACGATCATGAGCCTGCTCGTGGACCGCGCCGCGCGGGCACCCGACTGGCGGACGCGTCTGCATGCGCTGTGGACGCTCGATGGCCTCGACAGCCTGACGCCCGAGCAGGTCGAGCGCGCGCTCGGCGATCCGTCACGCGACGTGCGCGCCTCGGCGCTGCGGCTCTCGGAGCGCTGGATCGGCGCGGCCGATCATCCGTTGCAGGCGGTGGTGCTGGCCAAGGTGGACGATCCCGACTGGGCGGTGCGCCGGCAGCTGGCGGCCACGCTCGGGGAATTGCCTGCCGAGAAGAAGGCTGCGGCGCTGGCGTCGTTGCTCGCACGCGCCGGCGACGACGGCATCGTCCTGGACGCGGCGATCAGCGGCATGCGCGGGAGTGAGACGGCCGTGTTGACGCGGCTGCTCGCGGTGACGACGGAGACGCCGCGGGTGTCGGCCGCGATCACCATGGTGGCCGGGACCGTATTGCGCGGCGGCCAGGAGGCCGCCGTGCAGGACCTCTTCGCGCGCACCGCCGAGGCCGCGCGGCCCGCCTGGCAGCGTGCGGCGCTGCTACGCGGTGCTGAAGTCGCACTGCTCGGCGCGGCGATGCCCGGGGCGCTCGTGCGTCCGGCCGCGCCGGCCGTGGCCGCCGCCGAGCCGCCACCGTGCCCGACGTGTCCGGGCGGACGCGGCGGGCCTGGTGGCGGCTCCGCGTTCATGGCTGCGGCCGGTGGGGGCCGCGCTGCGGGCGCCGCGCCGGCCGGCGAGGGTCGCGCGGCTGGCGCCGCCCCTGCGGGTGGCGGCCGCGCGGCTGGCGGTGCCGGCGGCGGTCGCGCGGGTGGTGGCGGCGGCGGTCGCGGCGGCGGCGCCCCGGCGCTGCGCCTCAACCGCGAACCGGCGATCGCGACGCTGACCAGTTCGGCCGATGCCGAACTGGCCAAGCGCGCCGCCGCCGTGCTCGCCCGTGTCGAGTGGCCCGGCAAGGCCGGCATGGCCGCGGCGGCCGCGCCGCTGACGGCCGACGAACAACGCCGGTTCGAGGCCGGCAAGCAGGTCTACCAGACCCTGTGCCTCGCCTGTCATCAGGAAGACGGCCGCGGGCGCGAACGCCTGGCGCCGTCGCTGATCGGATCACCCATCGCCCTCGGGCCGGCGACCGTGACCGTTCGCGTCCTGCTGCAGGGCAAGGAAGGCGCCGTGGGGCTGATGCCTCCGCTCGGCGGCACGCTGACCAACGACCAGATCGCGGACGTCCTGACGTATGTCCGCCGCGAATGGGGTCACACCGGATCACCCATCGATGCTGCGACCGTGATCGGCACCCGGACGGAGACCACTGGCCGCACCCGGCCGTGGACGACGGAAGAACTCACAAAGCTGATGGGTGGTTTGTAGAGTCGTCGGCGGGCGGTTTGGCCGGTTCGTCCTGTCCCTTCACGGCGAAGACGAGGGGCCAGTCGCTCGACTTCCGTACACGCGGCTTGTGCGCAAGCGCGCGTGCGTGGCGGGCCTGGCGCCAGGCCAGTAGCCCGTAGCCGATCCACCCCACGGCCACCAGGCTGGTGACCGTCACGCCCAGCCAGATCGGGCCGAGCACGATCGCCCCAGTGCCGGCGACGACTGACGCGGCGATCAGGGCGAGAAGCAGGCGACTCATCGGCATGCGCGGGAGCAAGACAAGTACCACAGGATACTCCCGATGGTCTCGGCCGCGATGGGTTGGTCCCCCAGTCTCTTTGGGAAAAATTGACCCGTCGGTGACCCAGGCCGCCAGCTCAGCGGTCGTCGGCGCACCGAGGCGGCGTCCGAACATCACTGCGTGAGAGTGCCCTCCGTTTCTCCGCGGTGCCCCTGCTCTTCGTGATCTCAAGTCGGTCGCTGCCATGTCGTCCGGTTACAGCGCCAGGGTGGCCGGTCGATTACGATCGATAGTCATGAAGCGCATTGGCATTCTTACGGCGGGCGGCGACACGCCGGCCCTGAACGCGACCATCCACGGGGCGGTGGCGCGCGCCAACGCGCTGCGGATCGACGTCATCGGCTTCATCAAGGGCTTCAACAGCCTGTTCAACCCCCGGGTGCCGCACGTGCACCTCAACCCGCTGTTCCAGGCCATCCCGGAACTCGATCCGACGATTGGCGGCACGCTGCTGGCCGCCTCGCGCGACTATGTCGATCCGAACGACACGGCGACGATCCGGCTGGTCGCCGAGCGCCTGCATCGCCTGAAGATCGACGGCCTGATCTGCGTCGGCGGCGACGGCACGATGAACGCGATGCAGCCGCTCGCCGAGTATCTGCCCACGGTGCTGGCGCCGAAGACGATCGACAACGACATGGGGTTGAACTATCGCGGCGAGCCCGATGACTGGCATCGCGACCACGTGGGCAATGGCGAGTACACCTACCGCCGGCCGACGACGTCGCCGCCCGTCGCTCTCGAGCAGATGATCAACTTCGTGACGCCGGGCTACGCCACCGCCGTCTTCGTGACGGCGAGCGGCATCCAGCGCATCCGTACCACAGCCGAGAGCCATCGCCGCATCGCGATCGTCGAGGTCATGGGCCGACACTCCGGCTTCATCGCCCTCGGATCGGCCTACGGGCAGCCCGACATGGTGCTCGTGCCCGAATCACCGATCAACGTGGACCGCATCATCGAGCGCATCCGCCACCTCTACGACCTGCAGAAGAACGTCGTCATCGTCTGCGGCGAGGGCATCGTGGACGAACAGGGCCAGGAGCTGGGCGCCGAGAAGAAGAGCAGCGATCCGGCGGGCAACACGATGCTGGGTGGCGCGGCCGAGGTGCTGCGGCACATGCTGTCGGAACGGCTGGGGGACAGCTTCTTCAAGGACCTGCGTCGGGGCACCAGCGCGCGCGAGGCGATCTTCACCCGGAAAGTCGGCCATACGCAGCGCGGAGGCCGGCCGCTGATGTTCGACCGGTTCCACGCGGCCCAGCTGGGCGGCAAGGCCGTGGACCTGCTCCAGACCGGGCAGAGCAACTGCGTCGCCACCCTGCAGTGGACGCAGCAGAAGGGCCTGCACGTGGACTCGTTCGAGGGCAACGGCTTCCGCGACCGCTGGGGGCACATCCATGCGCGCCGCCTCCATCCGTCGTTCTACGACGCGGACCTGATGAAGCCCTCTCGGACCGGCATCGAATACCTGACGACCATCTTCACCCGTGCGATCGGGCGGGACGACGTGGACTCCGTGCGAGAGACGCTCTTCTCGCCGGGCAACCTGCTGTCGAGATACCACTCGCTCAACGCCGACATGAGCAAGCGGATTCGGTACGTGGACGAGTCGATGGTGGTCACGGCCGAGACGATCAACGGCCACCAGAAGGCGTAGACGTCCCGCCGCGGCGGTTCGGCTAGAATCGCAGCGTGTCTTCGCCGTCCGACGTGCCCGGGTCCGCCGGACGCTCCCGCTTCCACATCCCCCTGTCGCTTCGCGTCGTCCTCGGTGTCGTCGTCGGGATCGCGCTGGGAATGATCTTCGGCACGGGGCCGATTCTCTTCGGACTCGGCAACGACGATCTGGGGCCGGTCGGCATGCTGGTGATCCGGCTCCTCAAGACGCTCGCGACGCCGCTGATCCTGTTCGCGGTGCTCGATTCGTTTCTGAAAACGAGACTCACCGGCGCGTCCGCGCGCCGGCTGCTCGGCACGTGCCTGGTCAACGTGACGGTGGCGATGGTTATCGGGCTGACCATCCTCAACGTGTTCCGGCCGGGTGAGGCCTGGACCGGGCACATCGACGAGCTGCTGACCGGGATCTCGGGTTCAGGCGCGGCCATTCCGAGGGTGCCCGAGGGGACGCAGCCCACGCTCAATCCCCTCAAGAATCTGTCGGCCTACGTGCCCGAAAGTGCGATTGAGCCGATCGCGAAGAACAGCGTCGTGCCGCTCGTGCTGCTCGCCGTGCTGGCCGGCGCGGCACTTCGGCGGCTCAAAGACCATCCGCCCGCGGAGGCCGTGCGCGCGATCGAGACCGTCGCCGACGTCGTGGACATCGGCTATCGCACGCTCATCATGGTACTGATGTGGGTCGCGCACCTGATTCCGCTCGCCGTCGCGCTGATCATCGCGCAGGTGGTCGGTCGCGCGGGCCTGAGCGTGTTCGCGGTGCTCTGGCCGTTCTTGATGACTGTGCTGGCCGGCCTGTTCATCCACTGGTTGATCTACTACCCGCTCGTGGCGTGGTTCGTGGGCAGACGCAGTCCACGCGCCTTCCTGGGCGGCGGATCCGACGCCATCGTCTCGGCCTTCTCGATCAACAGCAGCCTGGCGACGATGCCGATCACGTTGCGGTGCCTGGCGGGCATGGGTGTGAGCGCGAAGGCGTCGCGACTCTCGGCCTGCGTGGGGTCGAACTTCAACAACGACGGCGTGATGCTCTACGAGGCGATCGCGGCGCTGTTCCTCTGCCAGGCGCTCGGCTACGACCTGTCATTTTCGAGCCAGATCATCGTCGTGCTCGCGTCGATCATGGCGGGCGTCGGCATCGCGGGCATCCCCGAAGCCGGACTCATCGTGCTGCCGCTCGTGCTCACGGCCGCCGGGTTGCCCGAGGCGGCCATCGCGGCGGCGATTCCGCTGATCGTTCCGGTGGACTGGATCATCGCGCGTGTCCGGTCGGCGGTGAACGTCACCGCAGACATGCTCGTCGCCATCGTCCTGGACCGGCTGGGCGAGAAGGACTGACGACGGTCTACGGCTGACGGCTCACGGCTAACGGCCCACGGGCTACGGCCCACAGACCACGGCCCACGGCTGACAGCCCACCGCCTACCGCCTGTCGGCCGCGGGATGCCCCGGACTTCACGTCATTGCGGGGCCTCGGCGAAGCGAGCGTCAGCGAGGCGAAGTCCCGGTGACTTCTGCGTCAGTCCCGGGACCTCAGCGAAGCGGGCGCCAACCGTGGTGGGTGGCCTGTGGGCCGTGGCCTGTAGACAGTCGCCTGTTGACCGTCCGTTAGCGGCCGCGTGGATCTCGTCGTAGGCGGCGAAGTAGCGATCCATGACTGCTGGCCACGCCAGGTGACGCGCGGTGGCGATCGCCGCAGCCGCGCGACTGCGGCGCTCGGCGCGATCGGCCATCGCCTCGGCCACCGCGCGTGCCAGACCGTCGGGCGACGGATCGGCCAGCCAGCTGTTCTCGTCAGTCGCATACGACAGGACGCCGCCGGCGCGGGGCAGCACCACGGGCGTTCCGGCGGCCATCGCTTCGAGCGGGCCGATGCCGAAAGGCTCGCGCGGGTTGGGATGCAGGAACAGGTCGGCTGAGGCCAGCGTCGAGGCCAGGGCGTGCCGATCGTCGATGTGCCCGAGCGTCACGACGCGCCCGGGACACTCGCGCGCCGCGGACCGTTCGATGCGGGCGCGAAGGGGACCGTCGCCGGCGATGACGAGGCGCGCGTCGATGCCGGCCCGTGCCGCCGACACCACGGTGGGCACCAGCCAGTCCACCTGCTTCTCGTGCGAGAGGCGCCCGGCGTGCACGATGAGTGTCGAGGACGGTGTGCCGTCGAACAGATCGAGGAGCGCCCGGCGCCGGCCGAACGACCGGCGCCGCGGCGTGAAGGTCTGGACGTCCACGCCGTTGGGCAGGACCCAGGGGTGGCGCGCAGGCCCCGGCGCCATCGGCTGTGGGAGGCGGTGGCGCTCTAGCGATGCGGCTTCGTCCGCCGTGTAATCGGAGTTCGCGATGTGGGCGTCAAACGGATCCAGATACACGCGGCGGAGGTACCAGCGCGTGAGCTCTGCGAGCGTGGGCGCCGCCCCCACCTGTGCCCGCATGCCGTCGTCCATGCGCTCGGTGCTGAGGGCGACGAGCGTCGGCCGTGCGGTCCCGGTTCGCGCGGAGTGCACGCGCAGGCGTCGGGCCAGGTGCACCAACGTGAGCTTGTCGCAGGTCTCCACCAGGTCCGGGCGCTCGATCTCGAGGATGCGACGGATGGGGCTGCCCGCAGACCAGTAGTGGTGGGGCAGCAGCAGCCGATAGCGGCGGTCGAACACCGGACTGGCCGGCGCGGCCACGGTGTAGACGCGTGCGTGCCGGCTCACGATCCGCAGCGACGACCGCGCGCCGGGCACGATGAGCGTGGCCTGGCGTCGGCGATGCGTTGCCGCCGTGAGCATCGCTTCGTAGAACGTGCGGATGCCGCCTGAGGCGTGATGCCAGGCGTTGGTGAGATGCACCGTGCGAATCGACATGAGGGTCAGCCCTGTTCCGGAACGTGACGGCCACGTGGCGCCAGACGCCGCGCGAAGCGTGCCGCCGCGCCCGTCAGGAGTGAGGCGAGCCGGCGGACGTCCGACCCGAGCGAGCCGCGCCCAGGTCCGACCAGCAGCAGTCCCCGCCGCATCGCAAACAGGTTGAAGCGCGTGGTCGCGACCGTCACCGCGACTGACGCGACCATCGAGCTGGCGAGCCGCTCCGTTCCGGCCCAGCGGTGGACCAGGTACTCGAGTGAATGCGCGAGTAGCGGCAGCACCACCAGCGCTGTGGCGGTGCCGACGCGCGGATTGTGGCAGCGGGCGAGCCGCGCGGTGAGCGCGCCGTAGAAGCCGGCCGCCACGGCGCGATAGAGGAACTCCGTGCGCGAGGCCGCCAGTGCCGCGCCGAGTCCCGCCGGGAGGTTCGTCGAGAAGAACACGCTGGCGCGCCAGACCGAACTGGTCAACGCCGACTTCCAGTTCCAGGCCGCGAGGACCTTCTGCACGCCGGTGCGGGCCATCAGGCCCGTGACCACTCGCGAAGCGCGGCGATGCGCGGTCGCGACGCAGGGATCGCGTCGTGGGACCGGTGGCGCTGGCCGATTGCTGGCGGCGTGCCCGGCGCGGCCGTGGAGGCGGCGGCCTCGCGCCACGCGGCGAACAGTGGGGCCAGCGAACTGGGCCAGTCGCGTCCCCGCGCGTGGACCCGGGCCGCCTCGCTCATCTCGGCGCGACGCGCGGGCCGACTGACGAGCGACTCGATGCGGACGGCGAACTCGCTGACCGTGCCGGCACGGCAGATGAACCCTGTCGTGCCGTGCGAGACGTGCTCCTGGGGTCCGCCGGCGTCGGTCACGAGCGTGGGGAGCCCGCTGGCCTGCGCCTCGAGGACGACGTTGCCGAACGTGTCCGTCTCGCTGGGGAACAGGAACATGTCCGCCGAGGCCATCGCGGTGGCCACGTCCTGGTGACTGACTTCCCCAAGGAAGGCCGCGTCGGGGCACGTGCGCTTGAGTTCGTGAGCCATCGGCCCGTCGCCGACGACGACGAGCCGGTGCGGCACGCGGCGGGCGGTCAGCTCATGCGTCAACGGGCCGAGCAGGCCCAGCCCCTTCTCGCGCGAGAGCCGGCCGACGTAGATGATGGCCGGCCGCTCATCCGAGACGCCCCAGCACTCGCGCAGCGCCGGGGATCGCCGGACGGGCGCGAACGCGGAGACGTCCACGCCACGGGGCCAGAGGCGCAGACGATTGGCGCGGTGACCACGCGTGATCAACGCGTCGCGGGTCGCGGCGGACGGCACGAGCACCGTCCGGCACGACCCGTACAACCACCGCATGTACTGTTCGAGGAGATCGCCGAGCCGCGCCGATCCGCTCAGGACCTCGACGTAGTCCCCGAGATTGGTGTGATAGCTGCCCGTCGCGGGAATCCCCAGCCGCCAGGCGAGCCACCGCGCCGCCAGCCCGACGGGGCCCGGCGTCGTGATGTGGATGACATCCGGCCGCTGGCGGGCCAGTTCGCCGGCGAGAGCATGGACGCGCGGCCAATAGACGCGCATCTGGCCGTACCAGGGCAGCCCGATCCCGCGCGATCGCAGGGCGACGTAGTCATCGGTGGCCGTCCCCGTGTCCGACGCGGTGTAGACGCGCGGGCTCCATCCGGCCGGGGCGTGGCGCAGCACCGCGCGCAGCGTCGTGGTGACGCCGTTGACCTTCGCGAAGTCGTTGTCCGTGAAGATCGCCGCGCGCATCACGCCGCCCACTCCGGCATGCGCAGCTCGGGACGCGAGGTGAGGTCGTGCAGGAGCTTGCGATTGAAGCGCGCCTCCATCATGAAGTGCACCGCCGCCAGGGCGATGGGCACGACGATCACGGGCGCGCCCACGGCCAGGCACCAGACCATCAGGTGACGACGCCATCGCAGCGGACTGTCCCTCAGGGCACGGCCGTGCTCGCGATACATCGAGGTCGTCATGCGGACGATGTCGGAGGTCATCGTCAGGACGTGTCCCTGACGGCCGCCGACCTGGACGCGTCCGGCGTGCAGCTCGCGAAGAAACTCCTCGCGCGTGGTCGCGAACGGGGCGTCCACCCAGGTCTGGCCGATGCCGCGCTGGGTATGCGCGTCGCTGCCGGCGACCGGCACCTTGGCGTGCGTGGCGGCCAGTCGGCCGGCCGTGCGGTTCTGCCGGTTCAGGCGCGAGCCGTTGATCACTTCGAGGCCGTCGATCCAGGGCATGAGGGCCGCGATGTGCTTGCCGCGGATCTCGCCGTTGACGCGGGACGCCACGTGATTGAGCGAGACGAACAGCCGTTCCTGCTTGAGGTAGGGGAGCAGTTCGCTGATGTCGTGCCGGAGCCGGTCGATCTCGCGATGCTGGTCGGGCGTCAGGCCGAGCACGCCCAGGTGGACTCGGACACCGTCGCGGAAGACGGCGGTCACCTCACACCCGACGATCACGTCCGGCCGGTCCGCGATGGTCATCACCCCGTCGATGCGGTCGTGGTCGGTGATGGTGACCAGGTCCATCCCCCGCGCCTTGGCCCGGTCGTACACGGCCTCGGGCGTGTTGTAGGACTCCCGCATCAGCCGGTCCAGCGGCTGGATGGTCGAGTAACCCGAGTACAGCGAATGCACATGCGTATCGAGCTTCACTGAACCTCCCGTGACACGATCACCTCGGACACGATCACCTCAGAGGTGGTTTTGGCCTGGATCACAGTTTTCGTAGCAATTACCTCCGAGGTCCTCCACAGAGTCGCCCGGCGGGGTGACGGAGCCGTGTCGCGGGACGCAAGGGCGCGTAACATCTCGGAACCCCGCGTGTTAACAGTCCCGCACGACAGCCCACGGCAGACAGCCGACGGCCTACACGGCCTACGGTAGACGGGAGAAGACGGCCCGCGGACGACGACCTGTGGACGACGGGCGACGGTTTCCGTAGGCTGTCTGCGGTAGCCCATAGGCTGTGGTGAGGCCGCAGCCCGTCTGCCGTAGCCCGTCTGCCTGCAGCCTGTCCTCCGTAGCCTGTTAACAGTCCGAGCCGCTGCCGCGTCTACTCCACATGACGCACCTTTTCCAGGAGGGCCTCCGATGACGTTCCTTCGCCTCGGTCTCGCGCTCGTCGTCGCCGTGGTCGCGCTGCTCCCCCTGCCGGCCGCGGCCCGCAGCGACATGTCGGGTATCCACGCCATCGTCGAGCGGGTGGTGCTCGAGCCGGCGACGGGCACGCCCGCCCGGATCCAGGTGTGGGGAGCCTTCCGCATCGGTCGTGACTACACGGCCGAGTTGGGTCGCGGCTACCTGTATTTCAGCCTGCCCCCCAAGGTGTGGGCATGCACGACCTGCCCCTCCGAGGTGGCCGCGACGGGGGTGGCCCTGAACGAATGGGCCGATCTGAAAGCGATCGCCGGGTCGGGCGATGCGGTCGGATTTGGCGTACGTGGGTTTGCCGGCCGGCTACGGCCACCGACGGCGCCGGCGGCCGATCCCGATGCCTACCCGCTCGGCATGGGGATGTTCCGGCTGGGCAAGGTGCACCCGTACGTGGCCGAGCTGAAGAAGCTGCTGCCCTGACGCATTTGGCGGGTCGATCGTTGGATCATTCGTGACCGTCTCGCGCGCAGCGCAGGCGTGGCGGGCGGCGGCTGACACGCCGTCGGCCTCTACGTCCGCCGCGCCCGAGGACGAGCGCGTGGCGATCGTCCGCGCGCAAGGTGGCGATCGGGCCGCGTTCGAGACCATCTATCGGCGTTACGCGCGCACCGTGTTCGGCATCCTGCTCGCCCGCGTGAGGCGGCCGGAGGCCGAGGATCTCGTGCAGGACGTCTTCGTCATCGCCCTGCAGCGGCTGTCGGCCCTGCGGGATCCGGCGGCGCTGCCCGGGTGGCTCGCGTCGATCGCTCGGCACCGTGCGATCGATTACCTGCGCCGGTCGCCACAGACGACGGAGCTGCCCGACGGATTGACGGACGGATCCGGTGATCGGACCGAGGCCGCGGCGGCCCTCGACGCGATCCGCGCGCTGCCGGACGCCTATCGCGAGACATTGATGCTGCGCCTGGTCGAAGGCATGACGGGTCCCGAGATCGCGGCACGCACCGGGCTGACGCAGGGGTCCGTGCGCGTGAATCTGCATCGCGGGATGAGGCTGCTCCGCCAGCGGTTGGAAGGGAGGTCTGCGTGAACGACAGTTACCTGTGGGATCGCACCGGCCCGCCCGACGCGGACGTGCTGCGGCTCGAGCACCTGTTGGGTGGCCAACGGCTGTCGCCGGCCCTGATCGCGCGTGAGCTGCCGAGGCGCACGCACCGGCTCTCGCGCGGCTTCTGGCTCGCGGTCGTCGCGCAGGCCGCGGTCGTCGCGCTCCTGGCCGGCGTCCCGTGGTTCGTCGCGCCGGCCCCGTCGCCCCTCGGTGTCACGCGGCTCACCGGATCGCCCGCCGTGAATGCGCGGCCCATGGGCGAGCGGCAGGTCCTTGGCGCGGGCTCGTGGCTCGAGACCGGCGGTGACGGTCGGGCGGCGATCGACATCGGCCGCATCGGGCGTGTCGAGGTGGACCCCGACAGTCGCATCGGCGTGCTGAGCACGCGCGAGGGCGACTACCGCCTGCATCTCGAACGCGGGACGATGCACGCGCTGATCTGGGCGCCGCCAGGGCAGTTCGTC
Organism: uncultured Acidobacteriota bacterium; assembly: GCA_963738485.1. Taxonomy (GTDB): domain Bacteria; phylum Acidobacteriota; class Vicinamibacteria; order Vicinamibacterales; family SCN-69-37; genus CAVTWK01. The sequence continues at coordinate 574,428 of CAVTWK010000001.1, read as the reverse complement.
GTCAAGACGCCCTCATCCACGGCCGTCGATCTCGGGTGCGCCTACACGATGACGGTGGACGGCGAGGGCGTGGGACTCGTCCGCGTCATCTCCGGCTGGGTGGGCTTCGAGTGGCAGGGTCGCGAGTCGTTCATCCCGGCCGGCGCCGTCTGCTTCACGCGCCCGGGCCTCGGCCCGGGCACGCCGCACGTTGAAGAGAGCACCGCCGCGTTCCGAGCCGCGCTCGATACGCTCGATCTGCGTCTCGGGCCGCCGTCCGCGCAAGCCGACGCGTTGAGCCTGGTGCTACGCGAGGCGAAGGCACGTGACGCCTTCACGCTGTGGCATCTGCTCACGCGCGTCGAGCCGGACGCCCGCGATCTGGTGTTCGACCGCCTGTCCGCCTTCGTTCCGGCGCCGGCTGGTGTGGCGCGTGATGGCATCCGCGCAGGCGACCGTGCGATGCTCGACACCTGGTGGGACCACTTGGGATTTGGCGCCGCCAACTGGTGGCGCGTCTGGAGGCAGCAATGGCGGCCGTGAGTCTTCGTCGTGTCGCAGCGACGGCGCTGCTCGTCGCAGGTGCGATGCTCGTGCCCGGAGGGCGGGTCGTGCAGGCGCTCTCGCCGACCGTGCTCATGTTCTACGGCGCGTCGTTGCCGCGGCCCGTCTTTGTCCAGGGCCCCGATGCGCTGGCGTTCGGGGATCTCGTGCGTGTTTCGCCGATCAAAGCCGCGGAGCTCGGCCCGCGTCCGTTCATCGCGGTCGCGCTCTTCTGGGGACCGGCCCACGATCCGGCGCTCAACGGCGTCCGCGCGCTCGATCAGCTGAAGCCCGAGATGGCGTGGCAGCACGGGCGCTTCTATCCCCCGGTCAACGGCGCGCCAGCCGTGCTGCTCGCGACACCGCTCATCAAAGTGAAGCAGCGCGAGAAGGTCTCCGCGCCGATGCCCGTGCCCACTGAGGCCTCGGCGTATCTCTGGGGTGGTCCGACGCCGGCCATCCCCGCGCCGCTGCTCGAGCGGCTGCGGCCGCCGACGAAGTAGGGCCGTCGGCGGGACAGGCGGGAGGCAAGCCATGACGAGCACCGCGACGACGTGGCGCGCGCGGCCGAGTCGGATCTTCCGCCACTCGGACCGCGACGTCGTGCTCGTGGGGCTGGCGCTCGCGCACGGAGCCCTGCTCATCACTGTCCCGTCAATTCCGCTCGTCGCCATCGGCCTCTGGTGGAACGCGAACACCATCGCGCATCACTTCATCCATCGCCCGTTCTTCCGGGCCGCGTGGGCGAACCGCGCCTTTTCGGGGCTGCTCACGTTGCTGCTGGGTGTGCCGCAACGTGTGTGGCGTGAGCGGCATCTGGCGCACCATGCCGACCGCCCCGCGCGGCTGACGCTGACGCGCGGGCTGCTGGGCGAAACTGCGCTCGTCGTCTCGTTGTGGACGACGCTCGCCGTCTTTGCCGCAGACGCGTTCCTGTGGATCTATGTGCCTGGTTGGGCGCTCGGCTTTGGCCTGTGCGCGCTGCAGGGTCACTACGAACATGCCGGTGGCACCACCAGCCACTACGGCCGGATCTACAACGCGCTCTTCTTCAACGACGGCTATCACGTGGAACATCACGCCAGGCCGGGTACGCACTGGACCGCGCTGGCCGCGCGGAGCGCACCTGACGCGCGCGCGAGTCGCTGGCCACCGGTGTTGCGCTGGCTCGATGCGGTCAGTCTGTGTGGGCTCGAGCGGCTCGTGGCCAGGTCACCGCGGCTGCAGCGGTTCGTCGTCGATCATCATGAGCGCGCATTCCGGACGCTCTTCAATCAGGCCGGAGTGCCCGTGCCAGAGACGGCCCTGGTGGTGGGTGGGGGGCTGTTCCCGCGGACCGCACTGGTGCTGCGACGGCTGCTGCCCACGACCCGCATCACGGTCGCCGACGCGTCGTCGGCCCACCTGGCGCTGGCGCAACGCTTCATCGAGAACGCGACCTCTGGTCCCACGCCCACGCGTCCTTCCGACGCGGCCGCGTTCACCTGGATCGCACGTCGCTGCAGTGCCACGGATGTGGTCGACCTGCGCGCGGACCTGGTCGTCGTGCCGCTGGCCTACGTCGGCGACAAGCGCGCGTTCTTCACGACCCCGCCCGCGCCCGTCGTCATCGTCCACGACTGGATCTGGCACCGCCGCGGCACGGCCGGCGTCGTCGTCTCGTGGCTGCTGCTCAAGCGGTTGAACGTGGTCGTCGCCAGTCGCACCTGACGGCATCACACATCTCACATCACCACATCACCACATCACCACATCACCACATCACCACATCACCACATTCTCGTTTCAGGTCAGCTTCCCCCGAAGCTCTGCGTCCAGTAGTGCCCGTAGGGTGAGCCCGACCGATAGGCGTAGCCCACGCCGATCGCCCGATAGCCGCCGGACATGATGTTCGTGCAATGGCCGGGGCTCGCCATCCAGGCTGCGACCACCGTCGCTGGATTTGATTGGCCGGCCGCGATGTTTTCGCCGAGCGGGAACGTCCCCGTGTACCCGGCGTTCCAGATGCGCTGACTGAACGTGCGCCCGTCGAGGCTGGTGTGCGAGAAGTAGCTGAGGTTCGCCATGTCCTGGCTGTGATCGCGTGCGGCCGTCCGGAGCTGCGCGTTCATGGTCAGCGCGGGCACGGCGGCATACGCGGTGCTTCCACAGGTGGCGCCCGTGGCCCGATGCTGGTTCACCAGCACGAGGACCTGGTCCTCGAAGGCGGTCACGCCAGGCGCGGGACCCGTGGGCGGCACGGTGATGATGGCTGTGCCCGAATCGGCGGCGCCAAACGCGTTGCTCACGCGCACCCAATAACTGGTGGTCGCCGAGAGCGCGGGCGTCGTGAGGCTGGCCGATGTCGCGCCCCCGACCGGCGTCACTGTGGACGGACTCACGCCCTCGTACCACTGATAGGTGTGTGGCGATGTTCCGCCCGCCGAAACGGTTAGGGTGACCTGTTGGCCTGAGGCGATCGTCTGCGACTGCGGGCCGGTCACGATCGACGGCGGCGTGCCCGGCGCGGGGGCCGGTGGTGTGGGTGCTGGCGGCGTCGGCGCGGGTGGTGCGGGCGGCGCGGGTGGTGCGGGCGGCGCGGGTGGGGCTGGCGGCGCAGGTGGTGCGGGCGGTGCGGGTGCGGGCGGCGTCGGCGTTCCCGTGTTGACGGTCACGGTCGCGCTCGAGGAATCGGCCGAGCCAGCTTCGTTGGAGACGCGCACCCAGAAGGTGCTCGTCGCCTGGAGCGACGGTGCGTAGGTGCCGGCGGTCGCACCGTCCACGGGCGACGATGTGGTGCCGGTCTCGCCGAGGTACCACTGGTAGGAGAACGGGTCGGAGCCGCTGGCGACTACGGTGAGCAGCGCCGATCGTCCGGCATCCACGGACTGGCTCTGCGGCTGCGTCGTGATCGTCGGCGCGACCGCCGCCGGCGCGCTGGGGCCGCTCACGGTGACCGTCGCGGTGGCCGAATCGACCGACCCGGCCTCGCCAGAGACGCGGGCCCAGTAGCTGGTGGTCGAGGTCAGCGAAGGCGTCGTGTAGGACGCGGCCGTGGCACCGTCAATCGGCGCGGTCGTCGTGCCGCTCAGGCCGACGTACCACTGATAGCGGATGGTGCCCGTGCCTGTTCCGGTGACCCGCAGGGTCGCCGTGCCTCCAGCCGCGACGGTCTGGTGCTGCGGCTGTTCGGCAATGGTCAACGCGCCGTTGCCTGTCGGTGTCGGGCTGGGCTCGACCGGCGAGCGGCCGGTGCAGGCCGACGCAACGACGAGCAGGAACAGACTGGCGAGGCGAATCCGGGCGACGGTGGCGCGAAACACAATTCCTCCTGCATCCCAGAGGGACGCCGCCGAGTGTGTTGTCAACTTGCGTGCCACGCAGGGAGGTGCGAGGCACCGCGCGGCTGGGCGGGAGGAATGGGCGCCGCGGCTCCACTACCTTACAGGACTGTCAGGGGCGGGTGCGAACTTGGCGCGGCCGACTTGCACCGCGGGCGGCTAGGCGATGGCTGTGCCGAACAGCCAGCCGACCAGGGCGGTGACGCCCATCGCGACGGCGCCCCAGACGGCGACGCGCGTGGCGCCGACGAGCGGCGACGCTCCGCCGACTCGCGCGGCGACAGCGCCGAGCGCGGCGAGGCTGACGATCGACGCGCCGGACACGGCGAACTCTGCCCCGGACAGGGGCGCGAAGAACACGACGAGCATGGGCAGGACGGCGCCCGCGGCGAAGCTCGCCGCTGAGGCGGCCGCGGCCTGGAGGGGACGCGCCGTCGTGGCTTCCCAGAGGCCCAGTTCATCGCGGGCGTGGGTCCCGAGCGCGTCATGGGCGGTGAGTGCGCGCGCGACGTCGCGGGCCAGTTCGGGGGAGAGGCCTCGCCCTGCGTAGATGGCCGCCAGTTCCGCCTCTTCGGCTTCGGGCTGTGTGGCCAGTTCCAGCCGTTCGAGCGCCAGGTCGGCACTCTCCGTGTCCGACTGTGAACTGACGGAGACGTATTCCCCGGCCGCCATCGACAGGGCGCCGGCGACCAGGCCCGCGACGCCGGCCACCAGGACATCGGCCCGTTCCGCCCCAGCCGACGCGACGCCGACCAGCAGGCTGGCGGTGGACACAATGCCGTCGTTGGCCCCGAGCACGGAGGCCCGCAACCAGCCGATGCGCGCCGTGCGATGTCCTTCGCGGTGTCTCATGGGGTCAGACGGGGGTCAGACGGGGGTCAGACCGGGGTCAGACCGGGGTCTGACCGGGTCCGCCGTTTGACCCCAGTATAGTGGCACCTCCGACGGCCCATGACTTCCGCCGACCTCATCACCCTCGTCGTCGCCACGCTGGGCGGCACCGCCATCGGGCTCGAGCGCCAGTGGTCCGGGCACGCGGACGGGCCGACGGCGCGGTTTGCCGGCATTCGCACGTTCACCATGCTGGGCGCGCTCGCAGGACTCTGCGGGTGGCTGTGGGCGCACGGCGCACCCGCGCTCGCCGGCGTCCTGCTCGGCGGCGCGGTCGCCTTCACGCTGGCGGCCTACGTCGCCGCGAGCCGGCGCGACGTGGACGGCACGACCGAAGCGGCCGCGCTGGTCGTCCTCGCCTCGGGCGTGCTGGCCGGTCTCGGCGAGATCCGCGTGTCGAGCGGCATCATCGCCCTGCTCACGCTGCTCCTGCTCGAAAAGTCGCGCCTGCATGCCTTCGTGCAGCGGATTGACGACGCGGAGCTGCGGGCGGGGATGCGGTTCGGGGTGATGGCTCTCGTGGTACTGCCGTTACTGCCCGAGGGGCCGTACGGCCCCTTCGGCGGTGTGCGGCCGCGGCAGCTGTGGATGCTGGTGCTCTTCTTCTCGGGCCTCAGCTTCGCCGGGCACGTCCTCCGCCGCATGGTCGGGCCCGGCCACGGCTATCTCCTCAGCGGCCTGGTCGGCGGCCTCATCTCGTCCACCAACGTCACGTGGACGTTTGCGAGGCTGAGCCGCGGCGAAAATGCCTTCGCACGCGCCCTGGCGTTTGGCGCCGTCGGGGCCAACGCGGTCCTCTATCCGCGCGTATTCGTCGCGGTCAGCGTGCTCAATTCCACGCTGGTGCCCCCGTTGCTACCGCTCCTCGGCCCGCCAGCCGCGGTGGCGCTGCTCGTCGTGGCCATTGGGGCCCTGCGGGCGCGCGCCGCTGGGGACGAGCCGAGCCAGGCTGGCGCGGTCGCCCCAGCCGGCGCACGCGCCACGGATCGGAATCCATTGCAGCTCTCGACGGCGTTGCAGATGGCCGTGCTGTTTCAGGTGGTCATCACCCTGGTGACCGTGGTGCGTGGTGCCTGGGGACAGGCGGGCGTGCTGACGACGGCGGCCGCACTGGGCTTGACGGATGTGGACGCGCTCACCGTGTCGATGGCGCGCGAGATCGCGCCGACGGTGTCGATCGAGATTGCGGCGCTCGCCATCGCGATCGGCGTGCTCTCCAATACGGCCCTCAAGGCGGCGCTCGCCATGGTGTTCGGGGCACCGACGTTCCGCGGGATTGCGGGAGGGACGCTGCTGGCGATGATGGCCGCCGCGGGGGCGGCGATCTGGCTAGCGTGACCGTGGTTGAGGGTCTGACCCCCGTCTGACCCCACCCCACCGGGGCGTCAGCTGCCGCCGCGGCGCTTGAACGAGAATGTCGTCGGCTTGCTCGTGGCCGCGCCGCTGATCGTCGCGTCCAGACCGCCGTCGGCGCGCTTCGCGTAGCGGATCTTCTTCGGGAAGTCGTGTCCCGGATTCTCGAACGTCGCGCCGGTGACGTCCACGGCCGTCAGCAGGAAGTCCGTCGGGGCTCCCGCATTCGGCATCGCCGTGTAGACCAGGCTGCCCCCACGCTCGGCGATGCAGAGAAACTCGAACGCCGACATCATCGTGCTGTTGCGCGTCGTGCGGCTGATCGCGAGCATCGCGCCGCCGGCGGCCGGCGTCCAGCGTTCTTCGACCATCGACGCCCCGACCTGGCCCTCCCACTCGCCAGCGACCCACGCCACATCCGCGATCGTCGCGGGCGCGGCGACCACATCCGGTCCCTTGAGGACCGGCGGCATGGCGTCCGTCGAACGGCGGTACACGGTGCCGACCGCACGCGGGGCCGCCTGCGCCGAGTCGCGCATCGTCGTTTCGACGACCAGCGCATCTGGCGCCTGAAGCCGGAACGTGTACTTCAGCCCGACCGGCGTGGCGGCGCCGCCAGCCGGGATGTTGCCCACGAGCGTGTAGACGAGGCCGTCAGGGATGCGCGTGACCGACGTCACCGTGGTGCCATCGCCCATGCAGGTGCGGCCTGGTACGACACTTCGGGTTTCGGAACCGTCCAAGGGATGGCGCGAGACGAACGAGGCACCCCGCAGCGGCCGCGCCAGCGTGAGCTCGCGGTCACCGACGGCCAGGTTGAAGCGCTCGCCGAAGACGCCGCTCGGCGCCACGGGCACCGACGCGGGCACCTCGCGTGTGGCCACCCAGGTCCCGCCGAGCGCCGCGGGCGTCGCGGTCTGACGCGGCGAGGCAGGCAGAACAGCCAGGGCCAGGCTGGCGATGGCGAGGAGATGGAAGCGCATCGTGTTTCAAGATCCTTTCGGCCGGTTACAGATTTCGTAGCAATTACCTCCGAGGTAATTGCGCCGCTACCGCGGCGGGACCCCGTCGTAGGTCACCGGGATGCGGATGCGCATCGGCTTCTCGCGGGCGTATTCCTCGGCGACCTCGGCGCTGATCCCAGCCACGCGGCCGATGATGAAGATGATCTTGCCGAAGGCGGGCGCAAAGCCGATGTCGAAGAGCACCGCCGCCAGCGCGCCGTCGATGTTGATCGGCACCGTCTTGCCCGTCTCCCGCAGCACCGCCTCGACCGCCTCCAGAAAGACGACGCCCCGGCCGGCCAGCCCGCTGGCGCGCGCCATGCCGAAGATCACCGCCGTGCGGGGGTCCGCGGTCCGATGGACGCGATGGCCGAGCCCTGGCAGGCGCCGGCCGTCCGCGCGGTAGTCGGCGACCACTCGCCGCGCGGCGTCCTCGATCGAGAGCGCCTCCGCGTCGGCATGCGCCAGGCCGGCCCCGATCATCTCCATGCAGAGCGATCCCGCACCGGCGTGTTCGTCGCCGATCGCCAGCACCCCGGCGCCAATGGCCGCCGACAGGGACTGCCGGTTGCCAGATGCCACCAGTCGGGCCGCGGCGCACGACGGGGCGCCGGGACCGTGGTCGGCCACCCCCGTGAGGATGGCGTCGAGCAGGGCCCGTTCGTCCGGGCTCGGCAGGCGGCCGCGGTGGAGCAGAAAGATGGTGTCCGTGAACGTCGCCCGCGTCATCAACGCGGTGACGTCGTGTCCGTGCAGTCGAATCGAATGATCGTCCGCCTGGACGATCGCGGTGCGCCACGGTTCCATGCCTGCTCCTCGGCGTTGCGCCGGGGTCCGCGCCTGGCCGGCAATCGAGGACAATAGCATTCCCTTCCCGGCGGCCGGGGCTGTAACTGTGTGGTTACCGTTACGCCGGGCCGGTGGGCAGGTGGGTGAAGTAAGCTCGGGGACCTTCAGCCGTTCGCCGGCGCTCGGCGACGTCCCTGGTCAGAAGGGTGATCGTGAGTTATGGCCGTCGCCGCGAGTGCTCCACGAACTGTCACGGCTGAAGAGCAGGCGACGGCGCGAACCCTTCTCGCCACCGCCCGGGCAGCCATGCAGGCCGTCGAGTCGTACGATCAGGCCACGGTGGATCGGCTCTGCCAGGCCGTCGCGTGGGCCGGCTACAACGAGCCGACCGCGACGCGCCTGGCCAACATGAGCGTGGATGAAAGCGGGCTCGGGGCCCGCGAGCCTCGCCGCCGTGCGAAGATCCTCGGCATTCTTCGTGATGCGCTCCGGCAGAAGAGCATGGGCATCATCGAGGACCTGCCAGACAAGGCGATCGTCAAGTACGCCAAACCCGCCGGCGTGATTGCTGCCCTGGTGCCCGTCACCAGTGCCTATGTGACGCCGGTCGGCATCGCCATCTACGCCCTCAAGTGCAAGGACGCCGTCATCTTCTCGCCGCACCCGGCGAGCCGTCGCACCACGCTCGAGGCCGTGCGCGTCATGCGGGCCGCGCTGCGCCACGCCGGTGCGCCCGAGGACCTGCTCCAGTGCGTCGAGCGGCCGAGCATCCCCCTCGCCCGCGAGCTGATGGGGATTCTGCGACCTGACGATCGCCACCGGCGGGCCCGCGATGGTGCGCGCGGCCTACGGTTCCGGCAAACCCGCCTACGGCGTCGGCGCCGGCAACGCGACGATGGTCATCGACGAGACGGCCGACATCGACGAGGCGGCGCGCAACACCCGCATGAGCAAGACCAACGACAACGGCTCCGGGTGCTCGGCCGATGGCAACCTGATCGTCGATGCGTCCATCTACGACGCGCTGCTGGCGCGGCTGCAGGCGGAAGGCGGCTATCTGGTCGCCGGCCGCGAGCGTGATCTGCTGCGGGCCGCCTACTGGGACGCCGAGGGGCATCGCACGGCGAACACCATCGCCAGGCCCGCGGCCACCGTGGCCGAGTTGGCCGGCTTTTCGATCCCGCCCGACAAGACGTTCCTCATCGTCGAGGCGCAGCAGATCGGCAAGGACCATCCCTTCTCCACGGAGAAGCTCGGCATCGTGCTGGCCGTCTTCAAGTACGACGGCGGCTTCGATACCGCGCTCGGCATGGTCCGCCAGATCTTCGAGACCGGGGGCAAGGGCCACTCCTGCGGCATCTACTCGTTCGACGACGACCATATTCACCGGCTCGCGATGACGGCACCGGTGAGCCGCATCATGGTCCGCCAGGTGCAGTCGAGCGCCAACGCCGGCACGTTCACCAACGGCATGCCGATGACCTCGAGCATGGGCTGCGGCGTCTGGGGCGGCAACATCACCAACGAGAACATCGCGCTCAAGCACTACATGAACGTCACCTGGGTCAGCCGGCCGATCCCGGAAGATCGCCCATCGGAGCAGGAGCTGTTCGGCGAGTTCTACGACAGCGAGGTCTTTTAGGACCCCCTATGCATACACTTGGGCAACCCGTGGAAGATCGCCTCTCACCGCCGGCGGGCACGCGCATCGCGGCCTACCAGTTGACCGACTACCTCGAGCGCCTCGGTGTCGAGGTGGTGTTCGGGTTGTGCGGGCACACCGTCATCGGGATGCTCGATGCGCTCGGCAAGAGCCGCATCCGCTTCGTCTCGACCCGGCACGAGCAGACGGCCGCGCATGCGGCCGACGGCTACGCGCGGGCGACGGGCAAACCCGGCGTGCTGCTGACACACCTCGGCCCCGGCCTGACCAATGCGGCCACCGGCGTGGCCAACGCCGCGCTCGATTCGATCCCGATGGTCGTCATCTCGGGAGACATCCAGTCCTACTACCACGGCCGTCATCCGCACCAGGAAGTGAACCTGCACCAGGATGCCGACCAGTTCCAGATCTACCGGCCCTTCTGCAAGCGGGTCTACCGCGTCGATCGCGTGGACGACCTGCCGCGCATCATGGAGCGCGCGTTTCACCTGTGCCAGACCGGCCGCCCCGGCCCGGTGCTCGTGGACGTGCCGATGGACATCTTCTCGGCGGACCTGGCGGTCGGCGCGTTCCAGAAGGTGCCAGCGCCGATCGTGCGCCCGACCCTCGATGAGGAGACGGCCCGCCGCATCGTCCGCGCGCTGGCCGACGCCGAGCGGCCGGTGCTCTACGCTGGCGGTGGCGTGCTCTCCGGCCGCGCGACGGCCGAGCTGGCCGCCCTGGCCGAAGCGCTCGACGTGCCGGTCGCGAACACGCTGATGGGCAAGGGCTGCCTGCGCGATGATCACCCGCTGCTGCTCGGGCAGACCGGGTTCTGGGGCACGCCGATCGCGAACGACACCTGCCGCGGCGCGGATCTGATCCTCGCCATCGGCACGCGGCTCGCCGAGGCGAACTCGAGTTCGTGGGATCCGCGCTTCACGTTTGCGATTCCGCCGACGCGGCTGATGCACATCGACGCCGACGCCGCGGAGATCGGGCGCAACTATCCGACTGAACTCGGCGTGGTGGCCGACGCGAAGGCGGCGCTGGGCGTCCTGGCCGCCGCGGCACGCGGAATCAAGCACCGGCCGCGCGGCCGGATGCGCGAGGAGATCGCGCGCGGGCGCGAAGCCTTTGCCGCCAACTGGCGTCATCAGTGGACGTCCGACCAGTTCCCCATGCGGCCCGAGCGCATCCTCAGCGAACTGCGGCGGACCGTGCCCGACGACGGGTTCATCGTGACGGACGTGGGCTGGAACAAGAACGGCGTCGCGCAGCAGTTCCCGATCAACGTGCCGGGGACCTTCGTCACGCCGAGCGGCCTGGCCACGATGGGCTTCGGCCCGGCCGCCGTGCTCGGTGTGAAGCTGGCCTATCCGGACCGCGCGGCGGTGTCGCTGGTAGGCGACGGCGGCTTCAGCGCGAACCCGTCGGTCGTCGCCACGGCGATGGAAGCCGACCTGCCGGTCATCTGGCTGGTGATGGACAACGCGGCGTTCGGCACGATTGCCGGGCTCGAATCGATGCACTACGGGTGGAGCTTCGGGTGCCTGTTCGAGCGGAACGGCGAGCCGTATCGCGCCGACTATGCCGCGATGGCCCGGTCGTTCGGCGCGCGCGGCGTGATGATCGAGGAGGCCGACCAGCTCGGGCCCGCGCTGACCGAGGCGCTCGCGTCCGACCTGCCGACCGTCATCCAGGCGCCGATGGAGAACGCGCCCACGCCCACGCCAGGGCACTGGGACATCAACGACGTCTATCGTCGCGGGGAGTAGGGCGCATCACGGTGGCTGTCCGGCGTCCCGCGAAGAAGGCCCCGCCACCGCGGGCGGCCGTGCCGAAGGCCGATCCCTCCCCGCAGGAGCAACTCGACCGCATCCTGCGCAGCGAGACGTTCCAGCATGCCGATCGGCTCAAGCGGTTCCTGACGTTCATCGTCACCGAGGCGATTGCGGGTCGGCAGGCCGACCTCAAGGAATACGTCATCGGCGTGCAGGTCTTCCTCAAGAAGGACACGTTCGATCCGCGCACCGATCCCATCGTGCGCGTGCAGGCCCGGCGGCTCCGCGCCAAGCTCGTCCGCTATTACCGGGAAGAGAGCCAGACAGACGCGATCACGATCGAACTGCCCAAGGGCGGCTACGTTCCGGTGTTCAAGCCGCGCGACGCCTCGCTGCCCGTCACCGGGGCGGTCGGGAACCTCCTCATCAGCCACAACACGCTGGCGGTACTGCGCCTGACCGACCACAGCGCGTCACGCGATCTCGGTCACGTGTGCGAAGCACTGCGCGATGAGCTCGTCCATCGGCTGGCGCAGCTGCCGGGTCTGCGCATCCTGGCACCCCGCTCGGGTGAACCCGCGCACGAGGTTGACGAGGCCGCGCGAACCGCAGCGGTGATGATCGGAGGCAGCGTGCGGCGCGCCGGCGCGCGCGTGCGGATTACCGTGCACCTGATCGACACGGCGAGCGGCTGCTACCTCTGGTCCAAGTCGTTCGACGTGGAGGAACCCGATACGTTCGATGCGCAGGACACGGTCGCCGAAGCCGTCATCGGGCAACTCGAGCCGGACCTGCTGGGTGAGCGACGGGCGACCGGCTTCAGCCGATCGGCCGAGAACCTCGCTGCCAAGAACCTGTACCTGCAGGGCCGCTACTACCTGAACCAGCGGACCGAGGAGGGGCTGACCAAGGCCGTGGACTTCTTCCAGAAATCCCTGGCCGAGGGCGCCCAATACGCGCCCGCCCACAGCGGGCTCGCGGATGCGTACGGCCTGCTGACGCACTACGGCGTGCTCGCTCCGGCGGACGTCTGGACCAAGGCGGCGTCGCACGCCACGACCGCGGTGATGCTCGACGAACGATCGTCAGAGGCGCACACGTCGCTGGCGCACGTGAAGGCGACGCAGGACTGGGACTGGGCCGGCGCCGAGCGGGGCTTCCGCCGGGCGATTGCGCTCAACCCGGCGTACGCGACCGCCCATCACTGGTATGGCAACTCGTGCCTCGCGCCGCTTGGCCGACTCGACGAGGCGCTGGACGAACTGGTGGCCGCCCAGGCGATCGACCCGGTGTCGTCGATCATCGCGCGCGACACCGCGGTGATTCACTTCTACCGCCGGGACTTCGAGACGGCGCTCGAACAGTGCGATCACACGATCGAGCTCAACCCGCATTTCGCGCCTGCGTACTGGATGCTCGGCGTGATCCAGGAACAGCGACGTGAGTTCGACGAGTCGGAGGCTGCCTTTCAGCGCGCGGTGCACCTGTGGCCGAGGACGCCGCGCATGCAGGGTGCGCTCGGCCGGACGTTCGCCCTGTCCGGGCGCAAGAAGCAGGCGCTCGAGGTGCTGCGCAAGCTCGAGGCATTCGCCAAGGAACGCTACGTCTCCCCGCTCGAGTTCGCGTGGATCCACCTCGCGCTCGGCCACATCGATCTCGGCTTCCGATGGCTGGCCAAGGCGTGCACCGATCGATCGTTCGATCTGATCTGCATGAAAGTTGACCCCCGCTTCGATCCCTATCGGGATGACGAGCGCTTCAAGGCCTTGACCAGGCAGATTGGCGTGGACTGAGTGGCACCCTCGAGACCACGAACGGCCCGTACGACGCTCCTCCACTTCACGTTCGCGCTGTCACTCATCACCTTTCTCGATCGGGTGGCGATTGGCGCGGCCGCCCCCGCGATACGCGGCGAGCTGGGGTTGACCGCCGGCCAGATGGGCTGGGTGTTCAGCGCCTTCACCTTTGCCTACGCCGCCTTCGAGATTCCGACCGGCTGGCTCGGTGACACCTTCGGTCCGCGAAAGGTCCTCACCCGGATCGTGCTCTGGTGGTCTGCGTTCACCATGCTCACCGGTGCCACCTGGAACATGGCCTCGCTGGTCGTGGCCAGATTCCTGTTCGGTGTGGGCGAGGCCGGCGCGTATCCCAACATCTCGCGCAGCTTCTCGCAGTGGTTCCCGGTCCCCGAGCGCGGCGTCGCGCACGGCATCGTGTTCATGGGCAGCCGTGTCGGCGGCGCCATCGCACCGCCCCTGGTCGTGCTGGTGATGGGGTGGTTCGGCTGGCGCGCCGCCTTCTGGCTCTTCGGCCTCATCGGCATCGTCTGGTGCGTCTTCTGGTGGCGCTGGTTCCGCGACGACCCGGCGCAGCATCCGTCCGTCAGCCCCGAGGAATTGCAGACGATCAAGGCCGGGCTGGCGCCGCCGCAGCCGCCCATGCAGTGGCGGGCCCTGCTGAGCCTGAACCTGTTCCTGCTGTGCCTGATGTACTTCTGCGTCATCTACGGGCTGTACTTCTACCTGACCTGGCTGCCGACGTACTTCCAGAACGCTCGCGGCTATACGGCCGCTGAAGCCGGCTGGCTGTCGGGCATGGTCCTGCTGACCGGCGGTGTGACGACGATCGCCGGCGGGTGGCTGACCGACCGGCTGGTTAGGCGGTACGGCCTCAAGGTCGGCCGTTCCATTCCCGCCGTCGCGCTGCCGCTCAGCGGCGCGTTCCTGATCGGCGCGGCGTTGACGCCGAGTCCGCTCACAGCGGCGTTTCTGTTTGCCGGCGCCGCCGGCGCGGCGGACATGTGCCTTAGCCCGGCCTGGGCCATCTGCCACGACATCGGCGGGCAGTCGGCGGGCACCGTCAGTGGGGCCATGAACACGTTCGGCAACCTCGGCGGGGCGATCAGCCCGCTCGTCGTCGGGTACACGCTCGATTGGTGGGGATCCTGGGAGACGCCGCTCCTGGTGGGCGGCACCGTCTACATCGTCGGCGGCCTGCTGACGCTGCTGGTCAACCCGCGCAAGCCCCTGATGCCGACCTCGACGACCGCGTAACCCTGCGGTTACCGTAACGCGCCCCCCGGCCGTGGGTTCTCCGGGTAGGCTTAGGGCTCGAGCAGACTGCAGATCGCGCTGGACGTGTGTCGATTCCGGTCTGGCCGGGGCGAGGCACGTCCGCGTCCCAGACAGGTGAGACGAGCATGCGCAGGATTCACAGGTTGGCGTTCGTGGTGCTGGTCGTGCTCGGCACCCAGAGCGGCATCGGCGGGCAGGGGAGGGGCACGAACGCCCCGGCCGTTCCGGATCCGGGCCGCGACTGGACGTACCACGGCGGTGATCCAGGAGGCGCCAGGTTCTCCACGCTGACCCAGATCAACGCCGGCAACGTGAAGGGCTTGACCCGCGCGTGGACATTCCGTACCGGCGCGACTGCCGGCACGTTCGAGGCCACGCCGCTCGTCATCGACAGCGTCATGTACGTGAACGCCGTGACCGGCATCTACGCGCTGGATGCGGTGACCGGAACGCAGATCTGGAAGTACGACGCGGAGGGCGCCTCCACCCGCGGCGCCGAGTACTGGCCCGGGGGCAACGGTCGGTCCCCGCGGCTGTTCACACGGACCTCGGCCGGGCTGGTGGCCCTCGACGCGAAGACCGGCGAGCCGGCCGGTGGCTTCGGCGTGAACGGCGTCGTCGCCGAAGCGGGCACCTCGACCTCTCCGCCGTCGATTCACGGCAACCTCGTCTTCACACAGGACAACGGTCCGTACGTTCGCGCGTGGGACGCTGTGACGGGCAAGGCAGTCTGGCGGCTCGACCTCATCGCCCAGCCCGGCGATCCGAACAACGCCACGTGGCTGAACAACAGCTGGAACGCGCCCGTGGGCGGTACCGACGTGTGGGGGCTGATGACCGTGGACACGCAGCGCGGCCTGCTGTTCGCGCCGGTCTCGAAGGCCGGCAACGACTACTGGGGAGGGCCGAATCCCGGCAACAACCTCTACAGCGACTGCCTGATTGCCATCGACGTCGCGACCGGCAAGATGAAGTGGTATCAGCAGCTGACCCATCACGACATCTGGGACTTCGATCTGGGAGCCCCGCCGGTGCTCGTCGAAGTCAGGCGCAACGGCCAGACGATTCCCGGCGTCGCGCAGATCACGAAGATGGGGCTGCTCTTCGTCTTCAATCGCGAGACGGGCGAGCCGATGTACGGGATGGAAGAACGGGCCGTTCCGCAGACGAAGGCGCCGGGCGAATGGACGTCGCCGACCCAGCCGTTCCCGCTCAAGCCCGCGCCGCTGGCGCGGATGTCGATGACCAAGGCCGACCTGGCCAAGGTCACGCCCGAGCACGAGGCGTTCTGTGCCGGGCTGTGGGAGAAGTACGACGTCGCCGACGCGGCGCCCTATGAGCCGTGGCGGACGGACCGGGTGATTGCGGTCTTCCCGGGCGCGCTCGGGGGCGGCAACTGGGGCGGCGTCACGTTCCACCGGACGCTCGGGCTGATGATCACGAACATCCACAACACCGGGCAGTGGGGCAAGCTGGAGCCGGCGACGGCCGGCGGCGGCCGGCGCGGCGGCGGACGCGGCGCCCCGGGCGGGGCCGCGGGTGGCCAGGGTGCGGCGGGGGCGGCTGGTGCAGGGGCCGCCGGCACGGGTCGGCAAGGCGCGCCCGCCGGTTCGGGTGCCGCGGCTGCAGGTGCCGCCGGCGCTGGGGCGAATGTGACCCCTCCGGGGGCCGCGGCACCGACGGCCGCAAACGCCGGGTTGCGCAAGGTCACGCCGGAAGGCGGCCGGTTCTGGGATCCGAACAAGCGCTGGAATTGCGCGGCGCCGCCGTGGGGAGAACTCATCGCTGTCAACGCCAACACCGGTGACATCGCCTGGCGCGTGCCGCTCGGGACGTTCGACGAACTCGAGGCCAAGGGCATCAAGACCGGCACGCCGCAACTGGGTGGCGCCATCACCACGGCCGGCAACCTCGTGTTCATCGGCGCCACCATCGACAGCAAGTTCCGCGCGTTCGACGTGCGCACGGGCGCCGAGCTGTGGTCGGTCACCGTGGACGCCCCCGCGCATTCGGTGCCGTCCACCTACATGGGGCGGAACGGGAAACAATACGTCGTCGTCGCCGCCGGCGGCCGGGGCTTCCTCGGGAGTCCCGGTGCCGATACGCTCATTGCCTTCGCGTTGCCGTAACAGGGAGTCGGATTATGCAGATCAGGACAAAGACACCGGGTACGCCAGGTACACCGGGTACGCGGAGGTCGGCGGGCGCGGTGGCGGTGGTGATGACGGCCGCCGTGACGCTGGTCGCCGGTTTGCTGGTGACGGCGCAGACGCCGCCACCGGCGACGACGGGGCAGACACCCGCGGTGACGCCGGCGCCAGCGGGGCGGCAGGGTGGCGGGCGCGCGGGTGGTCAGGCCGGACGCGGCGGTGGCCGCGGACAGGTGCGCACGCGCAAGGCGATCCTGGCCTGGGCCGATACCCGCAACGGCCAGGCGCAACACGCCTTCACGTCGCACGCGCTGTCCGTCATCGAGCGTCTCGGGTACGAGTCGGGGCTGTGGGACACCTTCATCCGCACCGACTCGCACATCATCGGCAACACGGCGCTCAAGACCGACGGCACGCCGGCGAGCGGCGGCCCCAGCCTGAGCAGCGTGGACGGCATCTTCTTCCTGGGCCACCGCGAGGTGCCCATCAACGACCAGCAGAAGGCCGAGTTGCTTGCGTGGGTCCGGAGCGGCAAGGGTTTCGTGGCCGCGCACACGGGCCTCACCGCGTTCGAGTCCTGGCCCGAGTTCGGCGAGATGCTCGGCGGCCAGTTCAGCGGCCACCCCATCAGCGGGCCGGGACGCGTCATCAATGAGCAGCCCACGTTCCCAGCGGTGAAGCACTTCCCGGCGTCGTTCGCCTTCAGCGATGAGTTCTATCTGCCGAAGCTGCTGTCGCGCGACAAGGTGGACGTGCTCCTCCGCCTGGACACGAGCGACGTTGAACGTCCGAACGTGCCCAAGGGGAGTGACTACCCGCTGGTCTGGGCCAAGACCTACGGCCAGGGGCGCGTGTTCTACGGGTCGTTCGCCCATGCGGCCGAGACCTGGGACATCCGCGACATTCAACTGATGTACCTCGAAGCGATCAAGTGGTCGCTCGGACTGACGGACGCGCCGGTGGCGCCGCACGCGATGCCCCCGGCTCCGGCGCCTGCAGCGGCTGGCGCCGGCCGCGGCGGGCAGTAGCGTTCACCGCCTATCTCGGAGAACGCCGAAGGTTCACCGCGCAGACAGCTGCGGCACATGCAAGGGCCGGCCGCCACGGGGGGTTCCCGCGTGGCGGCCGTCGCGTTCAATCAATCACCGCGAAGATACGTAGGCTTCTCTTCGGCAGGCGTTCTCTGAGGGACCCGCGCGTGGCGCCACGCTGGCGCGCCAGCGTGGCGGCCAGAGGCCTGGCGGGGATGCGGCGCTGCTGGTCCACATGAGCGAGGCGCGCCAGTCGCTCATGTGAGCCAGCTGCGCCGCATCCCCGCCCGCCGCGCGCGGGCAGCTTCGTGACTTCGTGGTGAAAATCAGGGGCAGCTCGTCATCACTGCCAGCACATCGCCGTCAGGCGCAGCCCTTCGAAAGGCGACAGCACTTCTGCGAAGCTGCAGCACCTCGGCGAAGCCGCCAGCACATCACCGACGCGCCTGCACTTCTGCGAAGGCTCCCCTACCGCCCCGGCAACGGCACCTGCGCGCTGCTCATCAGATACGCGATGAGGTTGCGGCGCTGCACGGGGCTCAGGCTCTGCAACAGGCCCTCTGGCATCAGGGACACGGCCGAGAGCGCCGTGGACTGGATGTCGCTGAGCGACACGGTGATCGGGTCGGTCATCGTCCTGAGGGTCAGCGTGCTCGCGGTGCGGTTGTCCACGATGCCGCTCACGGTCCGGCCGTCCCTCATCGTCACCAGCGTGAAGCGTGACGTGATGGGCAGCTCGGAGTTCGGATCGACGAGCTTGGTAAGCAACGTGTCGAGGGTCTTGCGGCGTTCGCCCCCCGTGAGGTCCGGGCCGACCTTGCCGCCTTCGCCGTAGAGCACGTGGCAGGCGGCGCAGGTGGCGGCAAACACCGCGCGGCCCTGCGAGAGATCGGCCGCGGCCAGTTGCGCGGGCGTCAACTCGGCCTTGTAGGTGTCCATCAACTGCCGCCGGGCCTCGGGCGTGTCGCGAATCTCGCCCCAGACCTCGCCCAGCCGTCGCGTGACGGCCGCGTCGTTGAGGCTGCGCATCTGCTGCGCGTCGCTGGCCGACACATCGCCGCGCGGCACGCGGCCCGCGGCGACCGCGTCGAGCAAGGCGCCGGCAAACGCGGGGCGTGAGGTCAGCGCCGTCATCAGCCGCGGCCGATCGGCCCCGTCGAACTGCGGGTAGGCGTCGAGCAGGACGGGCGCGATGGTCGGGTCGTTGAACGTCGCCAGTGCGGTGGCGGCGACCCCGTTGACCGTCCGGACCCTGATCAGCTGCTCAGCGATCGCGCGCAGATCCGGTGCGCGCGCGTCGAGCAGCGACTGCAGCGCCGCTCTCCGGGCCGTGGCGGCCGCGCCCGCGTCGAGCGCGACCCGTCGGGCCTGTTCCAGTGCGGCCGCGCTGCCGAGCGCGACGTCGAGGGCGCGAACCTTCTCGACCAGCGCGGCCGTGGGCGAGGAGGCCGCCACCTTCGCGAAGGCGTCCCACGCGGCGGGCTTCGCGACGCCCTGCAGGCCCTGGATGCCCTGCGTGATCCCGTCCACGATGTCGGACTGGTAGTCCTCGGCACGGCCCCGGGCGGCGGCGATCAGCTGGTTGACCGGTGCCGGGTTGGCGTTGATGTCCTCGGCCAGGCGGCGCGCGATGTACTTGCTGGTCGCGCGCAGTTCGCTGCGGGCGCCGATCGACGCGAGCGCAGCGGGATCGGTCTGCGCGAGCGGAATCATCGCCCACCAGACCATCAGCGGCAGGTTCTTGTCCGTCGCGTCGGCCTTGTGCGTCACCAGCCCCGCGGCCACCGCGGGACGCAGCGAGAACGGCATCCGCTGCATCGTGGACGAGAGCACCAGCCGCACTAGGCTCGACGGATCGCCTGCCGCCAGCCGGTTCAGTTCGGCGACGACGGCAGGGGAGGGAGAGACGGCGGCGCCACCGACGGCCGGCGCCGGCCGACGCTGGGCCCAGACACGTGCGCCTCCCGTCACCTCAGGCGGTGTCTGGAGGAGCAGGGCGTCGATGGGCCAGTGGTCCGCCAGGTGTCGGATGCCCCACACGCGCAGATGTTCGTTAGGTGACTTGAGCAGCGGCAGCAGGAACGCCTCGTCGGTGCCGCCGATCGTGTAGAGCGTCCAGAGCGTGCGCAGCTTGCGCGTCACGTCCGTTTCTCGGGCGAACTGGTCGCGCAGCAATTGCCTGGCGTTGCCGATGCCGCGGCCGTCCACCATGCGGTAGGAGAACTCGACCCGGGCCTGACGCGGGAACCACTCGTTGGCGTGCGTGTTGAGCGCGACGAGCTGCTCGACCGTGAGCTTCGTCATGTCGCTGCCGACGCTGGGCTTCGCGTCCCCGTACGTGATCTTGTAGATGCGACCCGAGAGCCGGTTCTCGCCCGTCCGGTTGTGGTAGTCGCCCGTGTCGGTCCAGTCGCTGATGAAGACGCCGCCGTCGGGTCCGTACGTGATGTCGATCGCGCGGTACCACGGATCGATCATGTCGAAGATGTCGGGTTCCGGCGCGCGCCTGGTGACGAAGCCGGAGCCGCTGCGCTCGAGGACCTCGACGTTCGTGCGGTGGCCGAAGAGATTCATCAGGTACAGGCGATCGCGGTACTCGGCCGGCCAGTTGTCGCCCTGGTAGAGCATCATGCCGACGACCGAGTGGCCATTGACCCAGGGCGCGCCTGCGGCCCAGCCCGGCGTGCCGCCGCCCGCGCCGCGCTGTCCCGCCGCGTCGCCGCCCCGACCTCCACGACCTGCCGCGGCAGGATCAGCGGCCCCGCGTCCGACAGCGCCGGCGGCGACATCGCCGGCCCCGCGGCCGGCCGCTCCCGTTGTCGCGTCTCCGCCCGCGCGGCCACCTGCCGTCGCGCCCGCAGTCGCCGCCGCAAGCGCGCTCGCCGCAGCACCGCCGCCCCCGCCGCGGGGGGCACCTGCCGCTGGCGCGTCGCCGCCACGTCCACCACGCGCACCGCCCGCGCCGCCGCGTCCTCGCTCAGGACCGAAGCGATGGTTCGCGATGTGGTCGATCAGCTCGTACGCCTTCTGGTTCGGCTCCGCCGAACTGCTCACGAACTTCGCGCCGGGCATCGAGTACCAGAGGTGGCCGACGATGGTCGAGTCGAAGAAGTGCTCGCCGTACTTGTCCCAGTCCTGACCCCACGGATTGACGGTGCCGGAGCCCAGCGCCTCGAACGCCTTCGTCACCGGATGGAACCGGAAGATGGATCCGTGCAGGCGTGAGCGCTGTTCGATGGGCGTTCCTGGCGGGCCGATCGACTGCACGTGGGCGTGACCCGTCCGCCCGTAGATCCAGCCGTCGATGCCGAATTCCAGGCCGTTCGCGCTGGTGTGCATGTTGCCGCCGGTGTAGCTGAACCCGTCGAAGACCACTTCGGGCGGGCCGTCCGGCACTCCGTCGGCGTTCCGGTCGGGGATGAAGGCGATGGTGGGGGACGTCATCACCCAGACGCCGCCGTAGCCAATCGCAAACCCCATCAGGTTCTTGAGCTGGTCCGTGAAGACGCGGCGCGTCTGGAACTTCGTGCCGCCGTCGGCGTTGTCCAGGATGACGATGCGGTCGCGGAACGTGTCCACGAACCGGTCGCTGTCCATCGTGTAGTTCTCGGCGACCCAGAGGCGGCCGTGCGTGTCCCAGGTCAACTGGATGGCGTTCTGGATATCCGGCTCCGATGCGAAGACGCCTGCCTTGAACCCGGCCGGCAGCTTCATCTCGGCGATCGCTTCGGCGGCCGTCTTGGGCGGGGCACCGAGCCCCCCGGGCACGGTATTGGTGTTGACGATCTGCGGCAATTGGGCGGCGCCGAGCGCGGCCACGACGCCGACCGCGGGGAGGA
Organism: uncultured Acidobacteriota bacterium; assembly: GCA_963738485.1. Classification (GTDB taxonomy): domain Bacteria; phylum Acidobacteriota; class Vicinamibacteria; order Vicinamibacterales; family SCN-69-37; genus CAVTWK01. The sequence goes on along the minus strand of CAVTWK010000001.1, from coordinate 553,029 downwards.
GCCACAACACACGTTTGAGAGACACGACTGCCATGCTTGACCGCCACCTTCTGCGAGTTCGGACGCCCGATCCGGGAAATGCCTGGAAGCGTGTCAGCTTATCGTGGGCGGTGGGTGCTGCTGCGGGTGTTACGGTAACCGGCGGAGTTACAGGGCGGTCCCGGCGGCTCGCTGCGCTCGGAGAAGTCCCGGGGGCTCGCTGCGCTCGTTGAAGTCCCGGTTCTGACGCCCAGGTCCGGGACCCTTCGGTGAAGTCCAGGCACGGGGCCTGACGCGATTCGCCTACGGCTTCTTGACTATCTCCGTCACGTGGATGATGCGCCGCACCGGCACTTCGACACCGGCGCGCGTCTCGAGACGTCCCTTGACCACCACCTGCTGGCCGTCGAGGCCGGCGATCGCGGCGCGGATCGCCTCGGTTCCGGTCAGTTCCAGCCGGCCGGCCGGCGTCTCGAGCAGCATGCCCGTCGTCTCGCCGCCGATCGCCATGACACGCGCCTGCACACGGCCGGTCCACTCGACCGGCGCGACGGGCGGGTGAGCGGCGATGTACGCCTTCGCGAAGTCCTCGAGATGCGGCGCGTTGAGCAGCCCCACCTTGCGCGCTTCGGCGAGCGCTGCGTCGTACGTCCAGCCGTCACGCACGACACGGCGGATGAGCCAGAACGCGCCGACCCGAATCGCGGCGGTGCAGTGGATGAAGAGCGGCCGGTTGGCCGGATCGTCGGTCACCTTCAGGAACTCATCCACCGACGCTGCCGCCGGTTTCGTGTAGACCACCGGCACGTGGAAGTACCGCAGGCCCGCCGCCTTGATCGCGGCCACCTCGTCGTCGATGCGGTACTCGTCGGCCGTGCGCAGGTTCAGCACCGCGCGGATGCCGTCGGCCTTCAACTGCGCGAAGTGCTCGGGTCGCGGCTGGCCTCCCGTGCAGAAGTCCGTGTTGACCCGGAGGAAGTTGCGAATCGGTTGGGGCGTCGTGCCCTGATTCTGGATCGAGACCATGGCGAGTGACAGCGCGGTCGCGACGAGGACGGCGTGCAGCATTGCGGGGAACTCCCTTGGGCCATTGTACCCACCTTCGCGCTGCGCGCTTCGGGGGGCAAGTCCGGATGTTGCGCGGCGCGCTTCAGCGCGGCAGGCTCCGCCCGCGAGCGGGTCCACCGACTATCATGAGCGGACGCTGATGTACGACGAACTCTCGGTCCTCAAGCTGGTGGTCGCGAAGCTCAACGAGGCCGGCGCCGACACGCCGCCCGATGTTGCCGCAGCGTTCAGGGCGCTCGTCATGCAACGCTCGGAAAGCGAACGGGCCATGATGGCGTTCGAGATGTTCGACATGGCCCGAGCGCTGATGACCGCCGACATTCGGGCCCGTCAACCAGGTATCACCGAAGCTGAACTCCGCGTGCAGATCTTCGAACGTACGTACGGTGCTGACTTCGACGAGGTCGAACGTCTTCGTATCGCGCGGCGCATCAGGGGCGAGTCGCCCCTTGGGTAGTGGAGTGCCTGTCATGATCCATCGCGCCTGCGTCTCTCTGCTGTGCCTGCTGTTTGTCGTCGCGGCGGTCAAGGCTGACGCGCAGTGGCCGCAGTTTCGTGGGCCGAACGGCTCAGGCGTCGATGCCGGCACCGGCTATCCCGTCGAGTTCTCGCCTACGAAGAATGTCGCGTGGAAGGTGGCCGTACCCTACGGCCAGTCATCGCCCGCCATTGTGGGCACGCGGCTCTACGTGACGGCCAGCGACGGCGACCGCCTGATCACCATCTGCCTCGAGGCGCAGACCGGCAAAGAGCTGTGGCGCCGCGAGGTGCGGCGCGATCGCACGTCGGAGGTTTACAAGGCCAACGATCCGGCCTCGCCGACGCCGGTGGCGGATGCGAGCGGCGTCGTGGCGTTCTTCCCCGACTTCGGCCTCGTGTCCTACACCACCGACGGCACCGTGCGCTGGACGACGCGTCTTGGTCCGTTTCGAAATTTCTATGGCATGGCCGGTTCGCCGATTATCGCCGGCGGCCTCGTCGTGCTGGTGTGCGATCAGCAGTCGGGCGCCTTCGTGGTCGGTCTGGATCGCGCGACGGGCAAGGAGCGGTGGCGGACGGCGCGGCCCGGTCTCCGGATCGGGTGGGCGACGCCCATCGTGTTTCAGCCAGCGGCCACCCGCGCGCCGGAGGTGGTCGTCCTCGGATCGACCCGGCTCGATGCCTACGATCTGGCGACGGGCGCGGCGCGGTGGTGGCTGCCGGTCGGGTCAGGCGACGCGCTCGGCACGCCAGTCGCGAGCGGAGACACCGTGCTGGTCTCCACCCTCGGCAGCACCTCTCCGTCGATGCCGACCTTTGCCGCCACGCTGACGCAGTACGACACGGACAAGGATGGCCGTCTTTCAGCCGCGGAGTTCCTGGCCGACAAGGAGAACGGGGAGCACTTCGGCTGGATCGACGCCAACGCGGACCGGTTCGTGGTGGCCGAGGAGTGGAACACCGTGCGGTCCCTGTTTGTCGGCGACGCCGGCGCGGTGGCTGTCAGGCCCGGCACCGCGACAGGCCGGCTCGACCCGAGCGCGATCCGATGGCGCTTTCAGAAGAACATCCCGTACATCCCCGCACCGCTCGTCTACCAGGGTGTCTTCTACCTGGTGAAGACCGGCGGCATTGTCACGTCGCTCGATCCGGCCACCGGTCGGTTGCTGAAGGAAGGCCGCAGCCCGGGCGCGCTCGGCGAGTACTACGCCTCACCGGTGGCCGCCGACGGGAAGGTGTTCCTGGCCAGCACCGAGGGCAAGGTCACCGTGCTGCAGGCCGGCGCGGACTGGCAGGTCCTCGGCGTCAACGATCTGGGCGAGGACATCCACGCCACTCCCGCGCTGAGCGAAGGCCGCATCTTCGTGCGCACCCGCGGCGCGATCTACTGCTTCACCGCGCCGCGCTAGCTCCTCTACGCCAACGACCAGGACTTCGACGCCAGGCCGGGCCTCGGCCGCGACACGCCCTGACGCTCCACGCGGTCAGCTCGCCGAAAAATACAGCCCGCACTCGGCACTTTTCCTGACCGATCCCGAGGGAATCACCGCACCCCTGCCCGTTTCCGCCCGCGCGTCACCTCAGAGTCGCGGCATGGTTCATGCGTCTGCAGACAACGGTGCCGCATGACCGAACCCACGCCAGCGTCTGTTGAATCGCAGGTGTCGCGGGAGGGCAACCGACTCGACGCACGGCGCCGGGTCGGGCCCCGTGCATGCCCACCGGATGTGGCGCTCGATCCGTGCCACCGCGGACGAACGCGCACGAGCCTTGCCCGGAGACGAGCAGATTCCTGACGCGATCGACACGCTGACGCATGGCGTCACCATTCGGTGCGCGCCGCGTGACGTGTGGCCCTGGCTGGTGCAGATGGGCGCGGGTAGCCGCGGCGGCTGGTACAGCTACGACTGGCTCGACAACGGCCGGCAGCCGAGTGCGACGCGCCTGCTGCGCGACCTGCAGCACCCGGCGGTCGGCACGGTGTTTCCTGCGCTGCCCGGCGCGACGGATGCATTCACGCTGCTGGCGATTGCCCCAGAGCGGGCGTTGACGCTTGGCTGGGTCGGAGGCGACGGCGTACCCCAGGTGACGTGGACGTTCGTGCTCGAAGAGGAGACACCCTGGCGTCACGCGACTCCTCGTGCGCGTCCGTGGCGGTCCCGCCTACCGATTCCACGGGTTGCCCTTGCCGCTGACCAGGTTCGTCGTCCGCGTCGTCCACTTCGTCATGCAGCGGAAGCAGCTGCTGGGCATCGCACGGCGTGCTGAGTCCACGCGTGTGGACGTGCGCGCGGGGGCTGGCTAGGCGTCCAACCCAGGCGGGGACGCGCCTACCCAAAATCCGGAAGGCCCCCAGGAGCGATCGGAGGCTCGCTGATGAAGTGGTTCTCGGTGTGGCTGCCGCTTGGATCGCAGCTCGTCGTTCCGGTCCTGTTGTTGGCTTGGCTGGCGTTCGGTCGCCATGCGACGAAGGCGCGCGTCATCGCAGTGGCTGTGCTCGTGGCGACGTACGTCCTGGCCATCGGGATCGCCGGTCTCTGGCTGGTGCTGCCGTGGTGGCTCCCCTGGGCCTACGGAACGGCGGGCGTGTGGGCCGTCGCTCGTCGGTGGGGTGGCGGCGTTCGCCGCCCACAACGGCCGCGAGCCGTCAGGGACATGGTGGTGACGACGTCGTGCGCGGCGGCCGCGATGGTCCTCGTGGGCATTGGCGGGTTCGCCGTCGCGAGCCGATGGCCCCAAAGCGAACCCGTGGACCTCGCGTTTCCGCTCGGCAGCGGCACGTACCTCGTCGTGAATGGCGGCAGCCAGGCGCTGACCAATGCCCATCTGGGTACGCTCGTGGGGGAGCGGTTCGCGCCCTACCGCGGGCAGAGCTATGGCGTGGATCTGGTACGCATCAACCGCGCCGGTCTACGCGTCCCGGGCCTTCTACCCGCAGATCCGGCCGCGTACGTGATCTACGGCGATCCGGTCCTGGCGCCGTGCCAGGGGCGGGTCGTGCTCGCGCAGGATGGCGCCCCGGACATGCCCCCGCCGCAGGCCGATCGGGCGCACATGGCCGGCAATCACGTCATCCTGGAATGCGGATCGGTGTGGATCGTCCTGGGGCACCTGCAACGGGGCAGTGTCGCGGTCCATGCAGGACAACTCACGGAACGCGGACACGGGCTCGGTCTGGTCGGCAACAGCGGCAATACGGGGGAGCCACACCTGCACGTCCACGCGCAACGGCCCGGATCGACTAGCGCGCCTTTGAGCGGCGAGCCGGTGCCCATCCGTCTCGGCGGCCGGTATTTGGTGCGCAACGACCGCGTCCGTGCGGGCCGGGAGGGGCCATGAGGACAGCGGCGTCGCCCGGGGGAGCGGAACGGGACTATGATGCCTTCCACCCCCGGCGGGCATGCGCGACGTGCAGAGGAGGGTGTCATGAGAGCGACGTCAGTTCTTCAGATGGTCGGTACTCGCGGCAACGGTGGTGAGCGGCTGCCAATCGCAGACACCCGAACAATGGGCGGAGGCGCTGCCCGATCTTCCCGCCGACCTCGCGGCGACAATCGATCCAGCCACGATGGCCACCCGCGTCGACTCGCGCGTTCCGGAACCGACGCGGGACGCGACGACGGCGGCGGTTGCGCCCTGCTGCGGCAGCACGGATGACAAGCAGCTCCGTGTCACCATGGCGTACACCAAGTGCGGCCCGCTGCTCGACTTCGTGGTCGCGACCTCGTCCGGAGTGCTGATGCGGGCCCGACCGGGGCCAGCAACATCCCCAACCTCATCCACGCCACCAACTGCATCCACGCCATCTGAGGTCCGCCACTTCAAGCTGCGCGAGTTCGCGGGCAAGGCGTTTCTCGATCGGATATGCGTCACGAGCAACGGTCCGTGGGACGCCACGCTGACCGAGCAACGCAGCTGCATCGGCTACAACCCGACGCATCGGTTGGTCGTCGCCGCCTTCGGCGATCTCGTGACGTTCAACTGGAACGGCGGCGTCGAGAATCATCCGACACAGGTAGGCCTCGTGAGCTGCCGGCAGATCTCGACGGCGCGCTTCAGTTGCGGCGGACCTTCGTCGTGTACTTGCACGTCGTCGTCATGTCCGCCGGGACAGGCGTGCGCGTGCACGCTCCCGTGGTGACAGAGCCGCTGACGTTCACAGGCCGGCTGAGAAGCGTGAAGTGTCGCGGCCGGTGCCGTGCTGCTGGCGGCGATCGGCCTCTGACTATCGGCCTCCTCGTCCGTGCGGACCGCCAGGGGTCATGAGTGAGGATGCCGGTCCTTTGGGAAGGCGCAGCCGAGCCGAAGCTCGCCGCAGGTGACTCGCTGGCCCGCCAGCCGCAGCTGCGAGCCTCCTTCGCCAAAGGCTTCGGAGGCCGGGGCGCAGCGCGCGATGCGAACGACTCGCTGGCCCGCCAGCCATAGCTGCGAGCCTCCTTCGCCAACCGGTTCGGAGGCCGGGACGCAGCGAGCGGTTAGCGAAGGCTGGCGGAGAGAGAGGGATTCGAACCCTCGGTAGAGTTTCCCCTACACACGCTTTCCAAGCGTGCTCCTTCAACCACTCGGACATCTCTCCATTTAGAATCAACAACTTGCGAGCGGTCAGGACGAAGATTATGGCACACGCCGATCCGATTCGCATCTTGTATCCGCATCTCGTTCATCGGTAACGAGTTGAAGGGAACGCGGTCGGCCCGTTCTTCGAAAACTGTGTCAGACCTCTGAATGTCCCTGGATCACATGCACACGTCGCGCTCTGACGACCAGAGGGGGAGCGCGAACTGGTCCCGCTTGCCGCCTACACATGAATCGGCGATCCTTACACACGGAGGGGCGATGCGGACGAACATTGACATCGACGACGACCTGATGCGCAAGGCGATGCGTGCGAGCGGTGCCACAACCAAACGCGCCGTGGTCGAACAGGGTCTGCGCATGCTGGTTGACGTCCGCGGTCAGCGCGCAATCAGACACCTGCGGGGAAAGGTGCAGTGGACCGGCGACCTGAACGCCAGCCGGCTCGGCCGAACCCGAACGGAGAGGTAGCCACGTGGTGATCGTCGACACCACGGTCTGGGTCGACTACCTGAACGGCATCAGCACACCAGAAGTCGAGTGGTTCGATCGCGAGTCGGAGCGCCAGCGCCTGGGGTTGCTCGACCTGACGGTGTGCGAGGTGCTCCAGGGCGTCTCGACCGATGCCGCCGCCGCTCAAGTCCTTCGCACGCTACGCCGTTTCGAGATCTTCGACACCGGTGGCATCGCTTTGGCGGAGGCGGCCGCGCGAAACTATCGCAGCTTGCGCGCTCGCGGGCGAACGGTTCGAAAGACCATCGACTGCCTCATCGCGACGTTCTGTCTCAAGCACTCGCATGCGCTGCTCCACTGCGATCGCGATTTCGACCCGTTCGAGGACGTCCTCGGACTGCAGGTCGTGCATCCCGGGGGATCGGAGTAGTTGGTGCGCGACGTCTCGTGGGCAAAGCAATCTATCGCGGCCGTACGGGCGTGACGAGGGCCTACACGTCTGACCGACGCAGCACCCACACGGCATCCAGAAAATTCTGATTAATGTGGGCGTTCGTTGCGGCTTGGTGCGCGGCGAACGCCAAGAGCTGCTCGCAATGGTCGGGGTGCCGCGTGGCGAGTGCCGCGGCCCGTCGGTGGATGGCGGCGGCATCGTCGTCTCCACCGGCGCCGTCGCGCGCCGCGTCGTCCTCCAGCAGTTCGGTGACCAGTACATCCCCCATGTCGTGAGCCCTTGACAAGTTCGGAGTCCGAAGTTAAGCTCCCGCCCATGGGTGCAGCGCAGCGTTCGCCTCTCGACTCGCCACCGCTCGACGGGCGCATCGCCGCCGGCCTCCACAAGCTTGGACTCGCCCTCAAGCACCAGGAGTGGAGTCACGCCAACGAGCAGGGACTGTCGCCGACGCAGGGACAGATCCTCGCGCTCCTGGCGGCCGACGGTACACTCACCGCCTCAGAGGTGGGCGAGCGCCTCGGCATTGGGCTGCCGACGATCAGCGAAGCGGTCACGACCCTGGCCGCCAAAGGGCTCGTGCGGCGCAGGCCGGACGAGCGCCATCCGCGGGCACGCCTGCTCCACTTGACGGCTGCTGGCCGCCGCCTCTCCGTCCAGACGCGCGCGTGGCCAGAGTTCCTCACTCAGGCCGTCGGCGCACTGACCCTCGTCGAGCAGGCCACCCTGCTCACCGCACTCATGAAGATGATTCGCACGCTGCAGGAGCAGGGGCAGATCCCGGTGCACCGCATGTGTGTCACATGCATCCACTTTCGGCCGCACGTGCGTGACGGCGACACGCCGCACCACTGTGCCTTCGTCGACGCGCCGATGGGAGCGGCGCATTTGCGCCTCGACTGCGCCGAGCACGAGTCCGCTCCCGCGGAGCAACAGCGCCTGCATTGGGCGCGTTTCGTCGCAACCGTCTGAACTACGCGCACGGGTCCGACATTACGGCAGGTGCCGGATGGGGAGACGTGTGCCTTGACCACAAAGGAGAGGTGACCATGACGACCGCAATTCCCGGCTATACCGCAGGCACACAGGCCATCGGGCGCTCCCCGATCACGCTCGATGAGTTCGCGCTGATGCAGAAGAGCGTGCTCTTCGGCGAAGAAGACGTGCGAGCCCTGCGTCAGTCCCACGACGTGGTCAAAGACCAGGTCGAGGCGATACTCGACGTGTGGTACGGCTTCGTCGGGTCGCAGCCGCACCTGCTCGCATCCTTCACGCACCGAGACAGCGGCGCGCCGCTCGGTGACTATCTCGGTGCCGTCCGCCGCCGCTTCGGTCAGTGGATTCTCGACACGGCGCGCGCCGACTACAACCAGGCCTGGCTCGACTACCAGCACGAGATCGGCCTGCGGCACCATCGGGCGAAGAAGAACCAGACCGACGCCGTCATGTCGACGGCCTTGGTGCCCTTCCGCGATCTGTTCCTGCTGGTGGTACCGGTCACGACGACGCTGAAGCCGTTCCTCGCGCGCCACGGACACAGCGCCGCCGAGGTCGACGCCATGCATGCGGCGTGGGTGAAGTCGTGCCTGCTGCAACTGACGCTGTGGAGCCATCCCTACGTCAAGGACGGAGACTTCTGATGACCGCACTCGCTGCGCCTGCGTGGTCCACGGACCGCTGGTTCAACATCGCTGCACCGCTCACGCTCGACGCGCTGCGAGGGCGGGTGGTCATGCTCCACGCCTTTCAAATGTTGTGCCCGGGCTGCGTGTCGCATGGCATTCCGCAGGCGCAGCGGGTGGCCCGCCAGTTCGCGGACGCTCCGGTCACAATCGTGGGCCTGCAGACGGTGTTCGAGCACCACGACGTGATGGGGCCGGAGGCGCTCGAGGTCTTCCTCCACGAGTACCGTGTAACGTTCCCCGTCGCCGTGCGATCGCCCGGACTGTCGGGCGACGCGACGCCCCAGACGATGCGGGCATACCGCATGCGCGGCACGCCCACAGTCGTCCTGATCGACGCGGTCGGTCGCCTCCGGCAGCAGGTGTTCGGCCTGTACGACGACCTCCAACTCGGACGCGATCGTGGAGCGCTGATCGCCGAGGCCACGCCGGACACCGCCCGCCCCGCTGGCACCGACTCGCGGCCGGCGCAAACGCCGGAGTGTGACGAGCGCGGCTGCAAGGCTGATGGGGTATAGCCAGCGTTGGCCGCTGTTACGTTGGCTCGGGTGACTCAGCCATCGCGCTTGTCACGGCTCGCGTCGGGCGCGAATCGCCGATTGTGTCAGAACTGTGTCAGATGCCTATCAAACACGCATCCTGTTCGGCGAAGTGCGCCGCCCACCTCGCGCGTAACATGCTCGGCGGCCCGGGTCACTCGTCTCGACGGCGCTTGGCGCTTCGGCGCGCGTCGCAGTCTCTCGGCCTCCGCAGGCGTCGTGGCCACATGGCCCTCGAATAGGTCCGGGGCCATCGCGAGGAAGCCTGCCCGGGCCAAGCGGTCACACACGGTTCGAACGAACCGGTTCAGGCCCCAGAACGGGTGGACAGCAACCACCGCGTTGTGCACCCTTCGGGCGCGCGACATAGGCCTCGGCCGGCGTCTCGTCCGCTCGCCGCCCGTGCGAGCAGGCGGCTGCGAATCTTGCGAGCGCGCGCCTCGAGTGCCGGGCGGCCCGAGCGCGCGAATGCGGCGAGGTGCTGGCGCACGACCGGCATCAGCGTCGCGTCGTCCTCCGCGAACCGCGCGAGGCTGTCGAGCGCCCACGCCCTGACGAACAGCTGCGGATGTTCGAGGTCGCGACGCAGAATGGCTACGACGCGTCGGCGTTCGCGGCGTGTCCACGTCAAGAACGGCAGCGCGCGGACGATCTGCAGCTGCACTTCCCACTTGTCGCTGTCGGCGAGGGAGCCGATGAGCACGGCCCGGTGGGGCTGGACCCAGTCGGCGTGATCGTGGACGAGCTTCTCGAGCAGATCCAACGCACGTAGCGAGACGAGCCAATCCGCGTCCGTCGCGAGCGCGGCCACGTCGCCGACGCGCTCGGGGGTCGCGAGGATGAGCGCCAGCGCGCGGTTCGAGCCGGCGATCGACCGTCGATCGCCACCAGCGAGCAGCCGACGCAGCGACGCCGCCGACCTCGACGTCCGCTCGCCATCGCTGACCGTTGCGGCCAGCGCCGGCGGCATCGGCCGGCAGCCACAGTGCTTCTGGTGGGCGACATGCCAGGCGAGTCGCTGCGCGATCGTCGTGGGTTTGGGTATCGGGTGGTCAGCGTGCCAGTGCGCGTTCATCGGACCAGTTCGAGGATCTCGACGCGCGCCCCTGGAGCCGGCACGGCCACGACCCGCGCAAGGGACTCGGGCTGCAGGTCGGTCACGGTGAGGTCGAAGTACGTTGGCTTCACAAAGGCCTTTCTGCCGGTCACGCCTCGAGCGGGTTGACCTTGGCCACGGCCACCACGTAGTTCTTGCCGTAGTGCCGCGCGCACTTCGGACACGTCGTGTAGAAGAAGTACATCGTGTCGAGGTGTTTGCCTCTCTCTTTCACATACGCCGCCATCGTCGCGGCCCACGTCGGTGCCTCTTTGTAGGGGCCTTCGAACACCTTCGTCAGGAAATCCCCGCTCAGACGCACCATTTCGGCGCCGGGCACCTCCCTGTCGACGGCGAACAGATGTTCGGCGTGCCAGGCCGAATCGTCATGACTCAAGACCAGCAGCCCGCCACCGGCGGCATGCGCGGTCTCAATGGCGTTGATCGTCCGGGCGAACACCGAGCCCATGTTGAGCGGCATGTGAAACGCGCTTACCGTCGACGCTTTGACGAAGAGCTTGTTGTCGAAGTGGAGTTCCTGGTCCTGCCACGGCCCCGGGCTGAAACGGGGGCAGCAGTTGGTCTCGTTGTCGGACACGTCGAACGCCGGGGTTTGATTAGGTAGCATGGCGTACCTCCATTCGCTGCCGAGCGATAGATCCAGAGCACCCCGGTGCGTGGAATTCAGCGATCACCGCAGGTTTCTCCCCGTCGGTTCGGAATCGACCCAGCGGACTCTCCGGAATCACTCGATGCCAAGGTCGATGCCACAGTCTGCTGCAGTATTCGTACCCGTGACCGCGAGGCCGCGCAAGCCTCGCACGTGGTGACCGCCTTGCAGGGAGATAAACGTCGGCTCGTTGATGCCGGCGCTGCCGGGCGAGACGAAGGGCTTCACGGTGCTCGGCATCGACCCAGAGCGGAGTCTCGTGGTCGGCTGGCTGCTTCCGAGCGGGACGCCGATGATGCCGTGGGCGTTCGCCCTCGATCCGGGGCGCGGTGGTACGCGGCTCATCGTGCGCGTCCGCGGCGGGCCTGAGTACCGCTTTCAGGGACTCCCCAGGTGGGCCGCACCGCTCGTGGTCCGGCCGGTGCAATTCGTCATGCAGAGGTCGGCCAGGACGGCGTCTCCTGACGCGAAGCCCGTCACCCGTCGCCGACGGCGTCGACGATCCCAGCGACGTCAGACCCGAGGGGCCGGCGCCTTGGCCGCAAGAGTCCCGACGGCATTCGAGCGATGATGCCATCGCCGCTCGTGCGGCGCGCCCAGCTCGCGTCGTCTGCTCCGCCCGACGCCGGTACCAGCGGCACACCGCGGGATCCGCAGCAGGTCGGACGGTGGTCGAAGCGCTCGAGATGATCATGTCGGCGACTGATGTGGACGTACATCGCGAGTGGGTGCGAGACTTGGCTACATGATGACTGGCGGAGATGGAGTGCGCCTGGCTGCCTGGTTGTTTGCCGCCCTCTCTCTCGTCGTCGGATTGTTCCACTTCGCGGCCATCTGCGGTGCGCCGGTTGGTCACCTCACCATGGGTGGCCGGTGGGCGGGTGTCCTGCCGCCGGCCGCGCGCCTGCTTTCCGCTCTTTCGATGGGCATGATTCTGCTCCTTGCGTTCGTCGTCTTGGCACGGGCGGGAGTGGTCGATCGCTCGATTCCACGGTGGGGCATGACAGCCGTGCTGGGCTACCTGGCAGTCGCGATTCCGATGCACTCGGCAAGAGCACGTTCGCCAAGTACCGGCGCATTCTGGCGCCCCGGGGGCGGCTGGTCTTCCTCAGTTTCAAGCTGAAGCAGATCCGCCAGATGCTGTGGACGTCGATCGGCGGCGGCCGGCGGGTCATGTGTGCGCTCGTGTCGGAGCGCCAGGAGGACCTCGTCGAGATTCGACGCTTGATGGAGGCCGGTACCCTACGGACGGTCGTCGACCGGTCGTTTCCACTGGAACAGGCCGCCGAGGCGCATCGATACGCGGAGAGTGGGGCCAAGACCGGTGCGGTGGTCATCACGGTCCCGGGGAGGGTCACGGATACCGTGGGCGACGGATCGGTGAGCGTGTGTATCCCCGTCAGAGCCTCCCGCAACGACGAGGAACATCCGAACCTTCTGCATCAGACGTTCTATAGCGATGGAACACGAAGAACTCGCCGGCGGGCCGATGGTGCGCCTAGTCGGGCCGCCTCGCGACGCGAATCCTAGGTTGGTTAGGATCAAGGTGGGCGACTACTCGATCGCCACCGATCTTCTTGGCGATCCTGGTTTGCCGCCCGTGATCCTGCTGCACGGCATTCCCGGGTGGCGAGGGACGTGGCGTCCTGTGGCCCAGTTGCTGGCGACTCGCGCCCACATTGTCGCACCGGACCTCGCGGGATTTGGGGAATCGAGCGCAGCGCCCGCGGAGTTTCACGCCGCCGACCACGCCCGTCTCATTGTGGCGTTGATTCGGACCCTTGGCCTGCGGCGGGTCCACTTGGTCGGATTCGACTTTGGCGGTCCGACGGCGGTGATGGTCTGCGCACAGGCACCCGAGCTCGTTGACACGCTGACGCTGGCGTCCACGAACGTGCTCACGGATACCGGCATTCCGCTTCCGCTTCAGCTTGTCCGGCCACCGGTGGTTGGAGACGTGTTCGCCAGACTCTTGTTCGGGCGCACGGGTCTCACCTTGATGTGGTTCGCTGCGGTCGCGCGACGCGATCGATTCAGGCTCGCCGACTATCGCGCGATGCTACGGTTTCCTCAGGGCGTCACGTCGACGCGGCGTCTCTTCCAGGCGAGCCTTCGCGACCTGCCGGGCCTCTACGGGCCAGTACACGCCGCCCTCAGCGGGATTCAGGTCCCGTGCACCGTGGTGTGGGGCGACCGCGATCCGTTCTTCCCGACTGCCGTTGGTGAGCGAACGGCCGCGCACATTCCCGGCGCTCGCTTTGTGCAGTTGAAGGGATGTGGTCACTTTCTGCCAGCGGAGGATCCGTGCGGCGTCGCTCGAGTGGTGGAGGAGCTTGTGTCGGGGAGCACGTCGACGAATCGTCATGTGCCAGTTGGGAGCCAAGGGGGCTCGACGGTCGCGTGGGTGGCGTCTGACTCGGCGAGCGGCGTGGCGGGACAGGTCGTCAACGTGTGCGCCGGCGCGATCGTGTCACGATAGCGAAACGAGGTGGAGCCGTGCTGCAGGCCGACACGCGCGCCGACATCTACGAGCGGCATCGTCGCGAACTCGTGAATTACGCGACCCGGTTGGTCGTACGGGAGAGCGTCGCCGAGGAGCTGACGCAGGAGGCCGCGTTGCGCCTCCTCCAGGACAAGGGGTTGCCCAACGACGAAGGTCAGATCCGAGCGTGGCTGTTCCGCGTCGTCAGCAATCTCGCGATCGATCACCTACGAAAACATAGTACGTGGAAGGAACTGGTACTCGTCGACGCGCGCGAGCGCGCCGTCGCCGATCCCGAGTTCGTGGCCGAATCGCAGCAGATGCGCGGTTCACCCGAGCTGGCGGCTATCGCGCGAGAGCACTTGGCCGTGTGTTTTGCCTGCACGCTGCGTAACCTGCCTCCGCAGCAGGCGGCCGCCCTGCTATTGCGGGAAGTCTACGGCTTCTCGACCGCGGAGGCCGCCGAGACGATTGAGGCGACCGTCGTACAAGTGAAGAACTGGATCCAGCAGGCGCGTCGAACCATGGAGGAGCGGTACGCGCACTCCTGCGCTCTAGTGACGAAGCAAGGTGTGTGTCATCAGTGCGTGGAGCTCGACGGTTTCTTCAATGGGCGGAGTCGCGATCCTCTCGACGGCACCGCGCGCAACCTGGAGGCTCGACTCGCCATCCTCAGGGACACCCGCGAGGCCGCGCTCGGCCCCTGGCATCGGCGCATGCTGCGCCTCGTCGACGAGGTGCTTGAGGGCGGCGAGGGCGGCGCGCGCGAGCTCGGGACCGTACGACCCAAGAGCGAGTAGGCGTGGAAGAAGCATGGGCGGTGTTGATGGAGCCCAGTGGCACGCGTGTTCGATTAGGTTACGCCTCAGGTGCGACGTCCAAATCGCCCACCTGCGAGCGACCGACGGGAGCAAGCATTGGAGATCGTTCTGTTGCTCTGCGGGCTGATGATGACGTTCAAGGCGTATGGCCGCAACGAATCGCCGGACAACTAGCCCACCCAGGCGGCCTTCAACGCCCGGGCGAGTCAGTAGATCAGACATTGCGGTGACGCGATGACTCGGTACGTCGTCAGTTGTGGCCTGCTGACCGTGCCGATTCTTGTCTGGAACGCCGTCTTTACTCCATACCTGCCGCCATCTCTGGCCTCCTCCGACTTCAACCGCGACATTCCAATACTCCTGCTCTGTACCGAGAACGCGCTGCGCATCGCCGTGATGGCCCTTCCGTTCTTGATGCCGCTAGACGTCGCGAGCGCCGTCCAACGACGAGGTCTGTGGCTGTTCGTCATGGGTGTGCTGCTCTACGTCTTCACCTGGGTACCGCTGATGGTCGCACCGGAATCGGCGTGGAGTACGAGCCGCATGGGGTTCCTGGCGCCGGCGTTTACCCCACTGGTGTGGCTCGCGGGCCTCGGCCTCACCGGTGGCCGGCTCTATGGGTCGGTGCCGTTCAAGGCGTGGATGTATCTGGTGCTGGCCGGCGCGTTTGTGGCGGTTCATGTCGCGCATGCCAACCTGGTCTACACGAGGACGTATACGACCCCATGACCGGAGATCGCCAATTTCTCGGCATCAGTGCGAGGAACTTCACGGTGACGCGGCCGAGACCTCGCGGGTCGCGCGGTTCCGGCTGCCCCCTCTCGGAACGCAACGTGCATCACTCCACTTAAGGATTGTGGAGGAGGTACTGCGAACCACCCAGGAGCCCCTCGTGTCTCCGAGGATTCAGAAGACGGGTCGCAGGGCTCATCGCCCACCACACAACATGGCACCGGGGCTCATCATGACCAGCCGGCCTCTCCTCGCGTATTTCTCGATAGCCTGCGCCGTCTCCTGGTTGGCCTGGCTGCCTCGGATCGCGAGCCAGCAAGGGTGGTGGGGATGGTTCGTCCCTGAATGGTGGCACTATGCCGGCGCCGCTGGTCCGATTGCCGCCGCCCTGCTCGTGACCTACCGCACGGACGGGCGGGCGGGGGTTACTGATCTGCTGAGCCAGTTCCGAGTGCGACCAGCCGCCGGCTGGCTGCTCTTCGCGCTCGGCAGCCCGCTCGTGCTCTTCGCGATCGGCGCGGCGGTGGAGCGCGGAGTCACCGGCGCTTGGCCTGCGTTCGCGGAGGTCGCCAAGACCCAGAATCTGCCAGCGCTCGGTCTGCCGCTAACGCTGGTCGTGCACCTGATGACGTTCGGGATTGGCGAGGAGACCGGGTGGCGCGGGTTCGCGCTGCCACGCCTTCAGGCACGGCATGACGCCCTCCGAGCCACGCTCCTTCTGTCAGTCGGATGGGGCCTCTGGCATGTGCCGTCGTTCTTCGGCAACTCGGGGTTTGCGGACTTCGGCCCGGTCGACATCGTCGGCTGGTTCATCGGATTGGTGTTGGGGGCCATCTTCCTGACCTGGCTGTACAACTCCACGCGGGGAAGCCTTACGGCGATCGTGCTCTGGCACGCTCTGTTCAACGCGCTCGTCGCGTCGGAAGCGGCAGCCGGGCTCATCGCCGCTGTCATGACGACGGGGATCATGGTCTTGGCGATCGTCGCGCTCATCAGGAGTGGTGGACGGAACCTCACGGGCCTCTCGCGCGGCACGGGGCAGCGGCGGATCGCTCGAGCGGCTGCCCGGCCGGGGACGATGGGCGGAAGTGGTACGTCGCACGTCAGTCAGAGTTAAGGACCCTCCTGCGTTCGACTGGGTGCGCGCGATGATGGCGCCTCCGGATCCAGGGCCATCGTCGTCGCCTTCTTCAGCGAGAGGCCGGTACTCGTCGATAGCTCGCTCTGGGTCCACCAGCTGCGGAAGAGTGGCGACCCGGCGCAGCGCGATCGAGCCAGCGCGCTTCTGACGCGCTGGCGAGACTCGGAGCGTGGTGACACTCCTGCCGGGAGGGGAATCCGCCGACGAAGCCCGGCGTGGGCCCGAACAGGAGTATCGTGGAGGTATGCCTGACATGATCCCGACGCCCGCCGCTCCGCTCTACTCCTCGGGAGACGTGCTGGTCGCGCTGTCGGAGGACGGCAGCTATCAGGTGTCGCGCGTGTCGGCCAACGGCCGGCTCGGGCACGTGATGGGGTCCCAGCGAACGCAGCCGGCCGCGCTGACCATGGCCGCGCGCGCCACCAGCGGCGGCCAGCGCGTGTATCTGCGGCCCGACGGGGCGTCGGACTACCGCCTCGTGGACGCCGTGTGACCCGCGTGGCCGACCCGATTCCCCAGCCGCAGTCCCTCGCCCTCCGCTGCGGCACGTGCCTGCGTGACGTCACGCTGTCGTACGTGCCCGGTCCACGGCTGACGTCCACGATGTTCTTCTGTCCCTATTGCCACAAGGCGAACCGCCTCGAAGTACAGGGCGCGATCCGCGGTGTCGCGAAGGCCCACGACGAGCGGTTCTGAGGCCGCGCCCGGCTCGACAGGTCGGCCCGTTGCAAGTTCTTCGGCCCAGGCGTAGGCTGACCGGGAGGCGTCGATCTGATGACCCGACGACTGGTTCTGCCGCTGGCCGCCGTCCTTGCGATGGGCGTGGCCGTGAGTGTGCACTCGCAGGCCGCGAGGGGCGCGCAGCAATCGAGGATGGTCAAGTCGTACGACAGCGGGCAATGGACCGTCGACGTGGACGGAGACACCCTGCTCGACTCGTGTCGAGCCGTCAGCGGTCAGCAGGGCTATCGCATCGCCTGCACGCTCACCGGACCGAAGTACTCGTTTGAAAGCCAGGTGCTGGACCTGGGCTATCCCGAGGGCCGCGCCTGGGTCGATTTCAACGGCGACGGGCGCCAGGATTTCTGCCGGGTCGTCGGCGATGGCTACCAGAACAACCGCGCGGTGTGCAACCTCTCGGCCGGCAAGTCTCTGGGCAAAGAGATCTATTCTGACAAGCTCGACTGGGGCTATCCCGAGACGCGCAAGTGGACCGATGCCAACGGCGACCGCCTGGTCGATTTCTGCCGGACCACCGGTAGCTATCGGGAGTACTGGTCGTGCACCTTTTCGGCCGGGACGGCGTTCGGGCGCACGGTCACCAGCAAGCGATAGGTCGGCTCACCAGATCAGCGGTTCGCGCACGCTGTCGGCCGGTCCTGGCCGAGCGACGCGCTGACCTCGTCGGCGGTGAGCGGCCTCGTGACCGAGGTACACACCAACGCGAGAAGGGCCGCGTCGTCGAGCGTCGCGACATCGTGCAATGGCACGACGTTGAACAGGCGAAGCGTGCCGGATCCGCCGACCGCCAGCCAGCGTCCGTCCGGCGTGAACTCGACGAAGGAGCTCGGCACGCTGTGGTTGATGTGAGCCAGCACGCGGCCAGTCCCCACCTCGATCAATTCCGACCCGTCGTCGCCGGCAGTCGCCGCGCGTGCGCCGTCCGGACTCAACGCGAATGACAGCGGGATGCTCTCAGGCAGGATCGGGGACCGCGACGCACGCTGGTTGAGGTCCACCACCTGCATCACGCCGTCGACGCTCGACGAGACGACGTAGTGGCCGTCCGCGCTGAACGCGACGCGGGTCAACGGCCGCGAATGCGCGAGCGTCACGATCACCGTGCCGCCGGCCGTGGCCGCGACGTGCGCGTTCCGATTGGCGCTCGCGGTCGCGAACAGCGCGCCGCTCGGGGCAAACGCCACGCTCACCACGCGGTCCGCATGTCGGATGACGGAGTGCTGCCGGCCTGTGAAGCCGTCGACCAGGCGAGCCGTGTGGTCGTCGCTGCCCGAGAGCAACAACGCGTCCGTGGGACTGAAGGCGAGCGCCCGGACGGCCCCCGCATGCCGGATCGTCGCGACGTGTTGCCACGTGTCGGTCGCGTACACCCTGACCTCACCGTAGGCCTGTCGGCCTCCATCGGTGGCGACCGCCAGCAGCCGCCCCCGCGCGCCATACGCGAGGGCGCCGATGAGGCCGCGGGGCTCGATCCGCCGAAGCGATCGGCCGTCGGTCGTCGAGATGACCTCGACGACGCCATCCCAGCCGCCCGCGGCGAGCGCTCGACCATCCGGACTGAAGGCCATCGCCGAGATGGCAGCGGCACGGGTCACCGGCGTCAGGCTTTCGCCCTGGGGCACGCGCACAATGTGCACGCTGCCGTGGTTGGCGTAGGCGAGGATTGTGCCGCCCGGGTCGAACGCCAGGGCACTGAGGCCGTCAGCGTCGAACGCGGCCACCTGCACGATCGGTTCCGACAGCGCGAGCTGCAACCCTTCTCTGAGCGTCCGATCGCCCGGCGCGCGCGCAAACGCCTCGGCGCGCAGCAGAAGGCTGAGGTCGGTTTCGTGCAGATCCCAGGTGCGGGCCTGGTCCGCCTGCGTGGCCAGCTGGGAGACCAGCGCGCGCGTGGCCTGCTGTCGCTGCTGCCGAACGAACCAGCCGACCGTCACGATCAGTGCCGCGATGGCCGCGGTCGCCAGCGTGCGCAGGGAGAGCCGCCGCCACGCACTCAGTCGCAGGAACCGCGCGACGCGGTCGAACACGCGCCAGCCTGGTTCGTCCGACGACGTCGGCTGATACCGCTGCGCCCAAGTCGGGGAAGGCCGTTCGGCGCGCCACCACGCGAGCGCTTCGGCCAGTTCTGGTCCGCGCATCAGCGATCCCCGCCGCTGCCAGCGCCGCCATCCCGATCCCGTCGTGTAGAACCGCAGGGTCGCCTGCGAGAGTCCCAGGTAGAGATCGCGCGAACGAGACTCCTCGGTGACCCACTGGTTCAGGCGCCCCCATTGACGCAGCAGGCTTTCGTGCGAGATGTCGACGTCCCCCCGCGCCGAGCGCACCAGAAAAGACCGGCCCGGGCAGGCGAAATGTTCGACGATGCGCCGCACGGCGGCGGCGCGTGCCTCAGGGGGGGCACGGCTGTCGGCCACGTCCGCCAGTTGGGACAGCGTGGCGAGCCGACGAACCTCGCGGTTGCCGGGGCCCTTCTCGCTCAGCCGCTGGAACACGCGGCGGGCGATGGCGATCTCGGCCGGAGTCAGTTCACCCAGCACGGCATTGGCGTGCACGTCGAGGGCGGATCGAAACCCGCGGATGTGCTCGCTGGTGTAGTGGTGGAGGTCGATTGGTCGTCCCGCCGCGCGGTCGTCGGACGAGACGTCCCAGAGCCGCATCAGCACGTGCTGGAGCAGCGGCAGGTCGTCAGGGGCGTCGCCGATGGCATTGAGCAGATGCTGCACGAGGCTCGGTGCGATGGAGGCGCCCTGCACGGCGATCGGTCCCTCGATCGCGTCCTGCACCTGTTCGCGCGTCATGCGCGGGACCAGGTACTGATTCTCGTTGAGCGCCTCGGGCAGTCCGCGAAACCGCGTGCAGTCGCCGATGTAGTCCGAGCGCATCGTGATGACGACGTAGACCGGCACGGCCTGCTGGTGCGCGGCCGTGAGCAGCAACTGCACGAACGCCGCGGCGTCGTCCCAGGCGCGCGGGTCCGAGTCGGAGAGCGCACGGAAGAGCTCCTCGAACTGATCGACGACGATCAGGCGGTTCGACGCAGCGTCTCCGGGAAGGCTGCGCAGCTCCTCGACCAGGCTGAAGCTGCTCTCGCCCAGACGCGATCGGACGGCATCCAGTTCTGTGACGGCATCATCGGCGGCGCGGCCCGACGCCTCGACGAGCGCCCGCGCCAGACTGCCGAGCGGATCGAGGCCGGGCCGGTGGATGAGGATGCGCCACTCGGATCCGGCCGGTGACAGATAGCCGCGCCTCAGCGCCGGAATCAGGCCGGCGCGGATGAGGGACGATTTCCCGCTGCCGGACGACCCGACGACACCCAGAAAGCGGGCGTGGTGCAGCGCGCCGAGGACCGCGTCGATCTGCGCCTCGCGACCGAAGAACAGATGACACCACTCCGCTTCGAAGGGCCGTAGGCCCGGGAACGGGTTGTCCGGCGACGCGGTCACTTGGCTGCGCGCCCCCGCACGGTTTGCACGAACGGCTCGAGCAGCTCGGGCGCGAAATGCGAGAACGCGCGGACCAGACCATCGGTCTCGAGCGTGGCGTAGTTGATCTTGACTGGGTTGGGTGGATTGGAGAGATACGCCCACTTCGCGTCGAACCGCCTGGCGCGTCGCCAGCCTTGCGCCTGTTTCAGCTCGCTCAGCCGCTCGTCGAACCACCCTTGCGTCGCATCGCCCCAGTAGATCAGGACCGCGTCGCATTCCTTCAGCTTTCTGCGGTTGTCGCGCGAGAACTCGTCCGGCTTGGCATCGTCGCCGAGCGGCACCTTCACCTCGAGGCCGAGCGCGTTCAGGTGTCCCTGTACGCGTCTCGCGTCGTTCTCGACCAGCCACGGGTGATCGCGCCGATCGCAGATCAGGTAGACGACCCTGGGGCCTGTCTGAGGCACGGGGACGGCCGACCCTTTCAGCCGCTCGAGGACCGTCTCCTTCAGGGTCTGTGTCGTCTTGTTCATGAGCAGGTCCACGCGATCGGGTCGTGCGTCGCCGTCGAGCAGCCGCGCCAGGTCCTGCGGAGATCCTTCCGGTGAGCCGGTCTCCTGGGCCGACACCACCCGCTGGACGTCGAGTTCGGCGGCAAGGCGCATCTCCGACTGATGGAGCCCGGTCTCGCCGCGAGCGGCCGGCGGGGAGGTGCCGTAGGGCGCGGCAAAGTGCACCGACAGGCCGCAGGCGGCGAGCGACTCGCGCAGCTGGGCCTCCGGGACGGGGGCCGGCGCGGCCGGGTCAGCAGAGAGGACGCGATACTCGCGATCGACGAGTTCGCGCTCGAGCTTGCGGCGCTGCTCCTCGAGGCCCGGCTGGGCCACGCCGAGGTAGACGGTGCGATCGCGGCTGAGCGCCACGAGCACGGCCTTGATCTCCTGGGCGAGTCGGCTGATGAGCAGGGTGTAGGGCTCGGAGTCGAGCGGGACGTCGTAGGTGAAGTGGGACGCGGCGTCGCGCTGGAAGAAATCGTAGCAGGGCGCGTCGGGCAGCACGCCGAGCTTGTGGACGTCGGCCTCGAGCGGCTTTCTGACGACCTTGATGACGCGCGACCGGCCGCCGGTGCGCAACGACTCCCGCTGCCTGACCCACTCCTGGAAGCCCTGCAACTCCAGCTGCCACCAGGCCGAGCGATGGTAGCTCGGCGACAGGATCGGGATGAACGTGGCGGCGTGGCGCAGCTGGAACTCGACCTCGGGCGTCAGCATCTCGGCGCCGTCCGATCGGCCATCGCGAAAGATGACCGCATCCTCGCCAAGTTCCTGAGAGAGAGCGATGCCCAGCCGCGTCTGGAACGCGGTCACCCAGCCATCGCCGCTCGCGGTCTGGTTGTCGCGAGAGGTGTAGCTGAGAAAGACGTCAGCCCGGCACCCCGGAACAGAGGCCATGGTGGTGATTCTGTGTGACTCTGTACGGCCCGATTCTACACCTCCGCGGATGCGGCGGTATCGGGTTTGGGGTATCGTCTCCCGTACCCATTCAACCCGCTTTCGACGTGGAGGCCCCGCGTGAGACGAGCCCTGTTCGCTGCAGTCCTTCTGGTGGGAGGCGCTGTTGCCCTCTCGACGCCGACCGTGGGCGCTCGCGCCATCGAGCCCACCCCGCGCACCGTGTACGTGTCGGTAGTGGACGGGAAGGGCGTCGCGATCGGCGACCTGACCGCGGCCGACTTCTCGGTGAAGGAGAACGGGAAGGACTACCCGCTGGTCAAGGCCGAGCTGGCGCAGGGGCCGATGCAGGTGGCGATCCTCGTGGACGACAACGGGACGGGCGCGTTCCGGCAGGGCGTGGCGACGCTGGTGCAGGGTCTGCTCGGCAGCCAGCCCGGCTCGGAGTTCCAGATCATGACCGTGCTGCGCAATGTCATGAGGGTGGCCGAGTTCACCTCGAACGTCGAGACACTCCGCACGGGGATCACCAGCCTGGTGGCGCGCCCGGGGGCGCAGGACGGCAACTACGCGGTGGACGGCGCGCTCGAGGCGCTGAAGGACCTCGAAAAGAAGAAGGCCACCCGCCCCGTGCTCGTGATGTTCTCGGTGGGCGCGGGCGACAAGAGCCTGTCCAGTTCGGCTGAAGTCATGCGCCTCCTGAAGCAGACCATGGCGCCCCTGCATGCCCTGGTCCTGGGCAACGCGCTGGTGAGCTCGGCCAGCGGTGGCCTGGACCAGATCAACCTGCAGCAGGTGCTCGATGACGGG
Source organism: uncultured Acidobacteriota bacterium (assembly GCA_963738485.1). GTDB lineage: Bacteria > Acidobacteriota > Vicinamibacteria > Vicinamibacterales > SCN-69-37 > CAVTWK01. The sequence continues at coordinate 530,433 of CAVTWK010000001.1, read as the reverse complement.
CCGAAGCAGTCGGGCGGCAAGCGCCACTCGCTGACGGCGATGCCGCAGGTCGCCGAAGGCGTGCAGCGGGTGCTGGATCATCTGACGAAGCAGTACGCCCTGTCGTACACGCTGCCCGACGGCGTCAAGAAGCACGAACGCGTGCAGGTCGCGGTCAAGCGCTCGGGCGCCACCGTCATGGCGCCGACGAAGATCTCGGATCGCTAGGGGTCAGATCTCCTTTGGGCGTCAGCTCGAGATCTGACCCCTTGATCCGGCGACTGCGTCAGTGCGAGATCTGACCCCCTTGATCCGGCGACCGCGTCAGCTCGAGATCTGACCCCTTGATCCGGCGCCCCCTCAGCTCAGGACCTGACCCCCCATCCGGTGCTCCTTCAGCGTGCTCTGGAACGTCCGGTCGCCGACCTGGATGTACAGCTCGCGCTCGGTCATCGACACGGACAGCGCCGTCCGGCGCTCGATCGTCGCGGCCACCTCGTCGATGAACGCGCGGTCGAACGCGTAGATCGGGATGTCCTCGCTGCGGTGAATCTTCTGCCCGCTGCACTGGGCCAGCAGCTGCCGCACGTCGCGGTGGGTGTAGACGGCGACCCGATCCACCAGCTTCCGCGCCCGGTGCAGCCGCGCCGCGTCCGGCATCCCGACCTCGATCCACGCGACGAGCTGGCCCGTCAGGTCCCGCACGAGCACCGCCGGATCGTCCCCCGACGACACGCCCTCGGTCATCACGATGCCTTCGCGGTACTCGAGCGCGTAGGCCAGTACGCGCGTCAGCATGTACTCGGCCGTCTCCGACGGATGGCGCGCCACGCGCAGCTCGAGCGCTTCGTAGACGCCGCGGTCCACGTCGGCCAGTTCGATCGCCAGACTGTAGATGAGCGGAGGTCAGGGCCACGCGGTCAGTCCCTGCGTGCGCCGGGTTGGTAACGCGTGAAGAACGCGCGCGCCGCGTTGCGATCGCCGAGCAGCACGATCTCCCCGCCGCCCGCGAGCGGCGCATGGGGATCGGCCGGCGTGGCCTTCCCGTTGGGCGGCCGCACCGCCAGCACGTTGCAGCCCGTCGTGTCCCGGATCCGCGCGGCCGCGATCGATTGGCCCACCAGCGACCGAGGCACCGGCACCGTGAACAAGTCCAGGCCTTCGGCGAGCAACAGCAGGTTGCCCCGGCGCAGCACGCCGAAGATCGCGTTGGCTTCCATCGGGAAGTACGACAGCACGACGTCGGCGCCTGCCCGGTAGAGCGTAGACACATTCCGCTCGCTCGTCGCGCGACTCAGGATCTGGATGTCCGGACGTGTGCGACGGCAGTAGAGCGTCAGGTACACGTTGATGTCGTCTTCGCGCGTCGTGATGGCCACGCTGTTCGCCCGGTCGAGGCCCGCTTCCTGCATCACCCGTGGATCGGTCGCATCGCCGAGGACCACATGTGAGTGGTCGCGCACCTGGCCGTGCGTGTGCTCAACGATGCGATGGTCCACGCCGAGAACATCGAGGTGACGCGAGGTCGCGCGGCCCACGCGGCCCCCGCCGACGATGACGGCGTGTGACGGGCGCGACTCGGTCGATCGGACCTCGCGGTCGTAGGCCTCGATCTCGGTGCGCGTGCCCGACAGCAGAAGGACGCTGTCCTGCGTGATCCGGACGTCCGGGGCGCCCACCGTGTACCGGCCGCGCTCCCAGACGCCCGCCACGTTGATGTTGAGTCGATCCCGCAGGCCCAGCTCCCGGAGGGTGTGGCCGACGAGCACCGTGTTCGCTGCCGCGGCTTCTGCAATCAGCAGGTCGTCGAGCTGGCCGACGACGTGGCTCTGGCTGTGTTGTCCCGCGATGCGCAAGGCCATCGACCGGCCGAGCATCTCGCCGAGCTGGATGACCTCGTGACAGCCGGCGTGGCGCAACAGGTCGGCGGATGTCTCCCAGGACGCAGTCGCCACGACGGGGACCGAGGCACTGACCTCGCGGACGGTGAGCGCGATGGTCGTGTTCATCGCGTCGGTCAGCGTCGCCGCGACGAGCGAGGCGCGGTCGGCGCGCGCCCGCCGGTAGGTATCCGCGTCGTCGAGCCGGCCGACCATCACGCGAACGCCCTGGTCGTGCAGCGCGAGCGCCGGCGCGACCTCGGGGACGATGACCGCGTAGGGCGACTGGAACTGGTTGAGACGCTGGATCAGGGCGGCTTCGATGGGGCCGTGCGCCGTCAGCAGCACGTGACCGGCCGTGTCGGCCGGCAGTTCGCGCGGCGCGCGCGAGGCCGCCCGGGCCTCGAGCCAGGGCGCGTAGAAGAACTGGATCAGCGTGAACGGCAGGAAGATGAAGAGGACCGTGATGCCCGTCACGAGGACCAGCACGGAAAACAGGCGCCCGACGTCGCTGGTAAAGGTGATGTCCCCGAATCCGAGCGTGGACATCGTCTGCATGGTCCAGTAAAAGCCGGTGACCCAGGAGTGCGGCTGCCCCTCGCGGGCCATCAGGATGTGGAAGATCCCGGAGTAGAGGAGCACGATGGCTCCGAGCAGCCCCATCAGGCTGACGAAGGTGATGAAGCGGCTGGGCGTCCGGAAGCGGACGAGTGAGGCGACGACAGGTCGGGGGGCGGCCACGCGCGGGCTTATGGTGACACAGGGTCCATTCAGGACCTGACCCTGATATGCTGCCGGCGCTTCACCTCATCCCCAGGAGAGACATCATGCGCCGAGCTATCTTGGCTGTCCTCGGTCTTGCCCTCGTCACCGCCGTCACCGGGTGCGCGCCCGCGCCGCCCGCCGCGCCCGCCGGCCCCACTCCTGCCCAGTTGGTCGCCGCCGCCGATGCCCTCGATCGGCAGTTCCTGGACGCCTTCAACAAGGGCGACACGGACGCCATCATGGCCACCTACTGGAACAGTCCCAATCTGGTGTCCTATGGCCCGGATGGCATGGGCACGAAGGGCTGGGACGCGGCCAAGGCCGGGTCGGCGGAGATGTTCAAGGCGATGCCCGGCGCCAAGCTCGAGTTCATCAAGGTGCAGAACGACGTGCACGGCGACCTCGTGCTCGGCTGGGGCACCTGGAAGATGACGATGCCAACGCCTGGCGGGCCGCAGGTCATGGAAGGGCGGTACTCCGACGTGAAGGGGATGCGCGACGGGAAGATGGTGTTCATCATGGACCACGCGTCCGTGCCGCTGCCGCCGGCGCCGCCGGCGCCCGTCAAGTAAATAGCGACTGGGGTCAGACCGGGGTCAGACCGGGGTCAGACCATCGTCTGACCCCGGTCTGACCCCGGTCTGACCCCAAGACTTGCCATGAGCCCACTTGCCATCGCTCGCTTCCGTGTCGCTGCGGTCGTCGCAGGCCTCGCCGTCTGCGTCTCGCCCGCGGCCCGTCGCACCCACGCGCAGGGGCCAGCGCCCGCCGCGCTCACCGCGTCCACGAACATCCCGCTCTGGGCTGACGGGCAGGTGCCGCTCGCCGCCGGCACGGGACCCCTCGATCGCCCTCTGATCACGGCGTTCGTGCCGCCTGCCGGCAAGCGCAACGGCACGTCGGTGGTGATTGCCCCGGGCGGGTCGAACATCATGCTGATGTACGGCGGCGAGGGGCTCGACATCGCCGAGCGCTTCAACGACTGGGGCGTGACGGCGTTCGTCCTCACGTATCGGATGTCGCCCCGGTACCGCGAGGACGCGCGCGTCCTCGATGGCCAACGCGCGATCCAGGTGGTCCGTGCGAACGCGGCGGCGTGGAAGCTCGACCCGAATCGCGTCGGCTACATCGGCTTCTCGGCCGGCGGGAACATGGGGCGGCCGGTGGTCGCCACCGCCGGTCCTGGCGATCCGCAGAGCGCGGATCCGGTCGGCCGCGTCTCCGCGCGCCCCGACTACCTCGCGCTCGTGTACGGGTCGGGCAACGCCCGACCGGGTGAGGTGCTGAAGGGCTTCCCGCCGACGTTCCTCGTCTCGGCGGCGGCCGACACCGGGCCGTCGCTTGGCAACGCGCAGTTCTTCATGGATCTGACGCGCGCGGGCGCCGTCGCCGAGATCCACGTCTACCAGAAGGGCCGACACGGCTTCGGCAGCGGCGCCGGGAGCCCGGAGTTCGACGAGTGGATGCCGACGCTCGCGCACTTCCTCGGCAGGCCGGCTTCCTGCCCGCGGGCAAGCCGTGATCGCGGCGCTACGCGGCCTGGCCGCCTGCCGTCACCGCCTCGCTCGTCGTGCTCGCGCCGATCGCCGCAGACCAGGCGCGCCCGTCCACCGCGGGCGCGATCGCGCCGGGCACGACCGTCAACGATGGGCTACGGCGACTACGTCTACGTCCCGGCCGGGACCTTTCGGATGGGCGACCACACCGGCGAGGGCTGGGATCCGCGAACGCCCCGTCCACCAGGTTGACCTCGACGCCTTCTACATCGGCAAGTTCGAGATGACCAACGGCGAGTGGCGGAAGTTCCGCGACGATCCCGGCTACGACAACCCGACGTTCTGGCCCAACGGCCACGTCGTGCCCAAGGACCAGATCCCGTACTGGACGCAGGCCAACAACCACGGCGGCGGCACGCCCGACAGCGATCCGTATCCGGTGCTCGGCGTGAACTGGGATTCGGCCGTCGCCTACACGAACTGGCTGAGCGCGAAGACCGGCCAGCGCTACCGCCTGCCGACCGAGGCCGAGTGGGAGAAGGCCGCGCGCGGCACCGACCAGCGTCGCTATCCCTGGGGCAACACGATCGACCGCAGCCTGGCGAACTACGTCGGCGCGCAGCGCTTCGACACGGGCCAGCTCGGTCGGCTTCTACGACGGCAGCCTGCGCGGCACGCTGCAGACGCGCAGCAACGCGTCGCCCTACGGCGCGTTCGACATGGCGGGCAACGTGATGGAGTGGTGCCTCGACTGGTACAGCCGCGACTACTACGCGTCCTCGCCTCGCCGGAACCCCAAGAGGCCCGGAGACCGGGGCCTATCGTGTGCTCCGCGGTGGCACGTTCTTCCTCGAAGCGTACGACCTGCGCGCCTCGGCGCGATCGGCCGCCTGGCCGTCGTTCCAAGCCCACCGCATGGTCGGCTTCCGCGCCGTACCGCCTCCCGTAGCTCGTCGGGGTCAGACCGGGGTCAGACGGGGGTCAGACCCCTTTGAGTGGCCCGGGTGGTCTGACCCCGGTCTGACCCCCGTCTGACCCCAACGCCGCCCAGTGCTACGATCGGCGGAGCTGTCTTTCGAATGGAGTAGTGCAATGTCCGACGACCGGTTCCTGAGCGAGCGTGGCCGCAGTCTCGAAGAGGAGTACTTCCACAAGCGTGACCTCGAACTCATCGAGAAGATCCGGCTGAAGAAGGCCGACGACGAGGCCAGGCAGGCGCTTGGCGCGAAGGCGGGGCTCGATGATCCCGCACTCGTCGAACAGCTGCGCGAGCTTGGGTTCACGACCGACACGGTGGGCCTGCTCCCGCTCGTGCCCGTCGTCCAGATGGCCTGGGCCGAAGGCGGCGTCACCACGGCCGAACGCGACCTGGTGACGCGCCTCGCGCGGACGCGCGGCATCGCGGCTGGCAGCCCGGCGGACGCCCAATTGACCGAGTGGCTGACGCGTCGTCCCGCTGACGCCGTGTTCGCGCAGGCCGGTCGCCTGATTGGCGCGATGCTCGCCTCCGGTACCGCGCCGGCCGGGTCCCTGACGGCCGATGACCTCACGAAGTACTGCGAGGAGATCGCGGCCTCGTCGGGCGGCGTGTTCGGCATCGGGCGCATCTCCAGCGAAGAGCGCGCGTTGCTCGCCACCATCGCGGCCAGCCTCGGCACCAAGCGCCCGTAGTGGGGTCAGACCGGGGTCTGACCCCTACTACACGATCGCCACCTTCACGTTGTGGATCGGCGGCAGCGACTCGAACAGGCAGTCCCAGCGTTCGCCGCCTTCCCTCCCGATCCAGAGCTGGCCGGTCGTCGTGCCCAGATAGAGTGCCGGCGTGCGGAGCGGATCGACGTCCAACGCATCGCGCAGGACGGTGAAGTAACTCTGCTTCTTCGGGAACCCGCGCGCCAGGCGGTTCCACGAGTCTCCGCCATTTTCGCTGCGCCACACCGCCGGCGCGCCGCCGGGACACGAGCGCGTCTCCGGCTCGAGGGGCACGACGTAGACCGTGTCGGCGTCATGCGGGTGCACGACGAGCGGAAAGCCGAAATCGGACGGCAGCCCCCGGGCAATCGATCGCCACGAGTGGCCGTGGTCGTCGCTGCGCAGCACGCCGATGTCGGGCCGCGGCCCGCCCGGCCCGGTCCACTCCGCCCATCCGCCATGGTTCTGCATGTAGAGCCGGCCCGGCGCGTCGTCGTGCCGCGCGATCTTGTGCACGCACTGGCCGAACTCGGGATACGGATCGGGCGCGAAGCCGGCGCCGACGCCCTGATTGGACGCCGCGAAGGTCTCGCCCCCGTCCTCGCTCAGGTAGTGGCCGCCGGTCGAAATGCCGAGGTGGATCCGCGCGCCGTCGCGGATGATCGTGTGCATGCACAGGCCGCCGTTGCCGGGCTGCCACTGGCGCGCGTGGTCGTGATTGCTGATGCCCGGGACCATCTCCCACGTATCGCCGCCGTCCGGGCTCTTGAACAGCGACGCCGGCTCGACGCCGCACAGCAGGTCTTTCCTGCCGCTGCCGGGCTCGAGGGACCAGATGTTGATCAGGGCGCGTCCGTCATCCTTCGGGAAGGCCGGCGCGGACTTGGTCTCCTTGAAGGTCTTCCCGAGGTTCGTGGACCGCAACACCTTCATCCCGAAGAAGGGATTGCAGCTCGACGCGTAGATGCGCGGCGTGCCACGCGTGTCGATCAAGGTCGCATACACGGGCACACCGGCGCCGAACGGCCCACGCAGCGCGAAGCCGCGCCTGGTGGCGCTGGACTCGGCGACGAACACGCCCTTCCGGGTGCCGATGGTGAGGATCACTCGATCTGCCACGTCAACCTCCCGAAACGGCCGGCAGGATGGAAACCACATCCCCCGTCGTCAACCTCGTGCCGACCCCCGCAAGGTCGCGCACATTGTCCGCGTTCACGAACACATTCAGGTGCCGCCGGACCGTCCCCGTCTCGTCACAGATGTTGCGATAGAGCGCAGGCTGGCTCCGCTCGAGCGACTCGAGGGCGGCACGCACCGTGGGCGCCGAAATGGACAACTCCGCGGCGCCCCCGCAGTAGGTACGCAGGGATCCGAGGACATGAATCGTGACAGTCGGCGGCGGACCCAACGGTGTGCGCCGCAGTCTATCGCTCCGGGCGTGCCTGGCCCAAGCGCGATATCATCCAGTCCATCAGGCCGCGCCGGTCCGCGCGGCCGTCGAGGGATGGACTGATGAAACGCGCCCACGGAATCCTGCTTGCTGCCCTGCTGGTTCTCTTCACCGTCGCTGGCGCGGGCCAGACCCCGGCCGGCGCCGATCGGCTGACGACCGAGGTCTTCGAGGGACTGGCCCTGCGGTCGATCGGACCGAGCTTCACGACGGGCCGCATCGCGGACATCGATGTCGATCCCAAGAACACCAACGTTTACTGGGTCGCCACAGCCGCCGGCGGGCTGTGGAAATCCGAAAACCGGGGACAGACGTTCACGCCGATGTTCGACCGCGGCGGGTCGTTCAACCTCTGCTGCGTCAAGGTGGACCCGAAGAACTCCAACATCATCTGGCTGGGGACCGGCGAGAACTCGAACCCGCGCAGCTCGATGTTCGGCGACGGCCTCTACAAGTCCACCGACGCCGGTGTGACGTGGGCACGCGTCGGCCTCGCCAACTCCGAGCACCTGGGCAATCTGCAGATCGATCCCCGCGACTCCAACGTCGTCTACGTCGCCTCGCAGGGACCCCTGTGGTCGTCGGGCGGCGATCGCGGCGTCTACAAGACGACGGACGGCGGCAAGTCGTGGAACGCCATTCTCACCGTGGGCCCGGACACCGGCGCGAACGAAGTGCTGATCGATCCGGCGAACCCGGACGTGCTCTACGCCGCGATGTGGCAGCGTCGCCGCGCGACGGGGCAGTTCGTGGGCGGCGGGCCCGAGAGCGGCATCTACAAGTCCACCAACGCGGGACGGACCTGGACCAAGCTGGCCGGCGGCCTGCCGAAGGGCGACATGGGCCGCATCAACCTCGGCGTGGACGGCCGGGTCAAGCCGACGCGCGTCTACGCGATGATCGAGGCGCTCGCCGCCGAACGCGGCTTTTATCGCTCGGATGACGCCGGCACGACCTGGGCGCGCGTGGGCCGGAGAGCGGCCGATGCAGGGGGACGAGGTCGTGGCGCCTTCGCCGGTGGCGCGGCTACGGCGCCTCAAGGGCGCGGGGCGGCGGGCGGGGCTACGGCGGGCCAGGGGCGCGGAGACGCGGCTGGCGCGGCTGCGGCGGCCCAAGGTCGGGGCGCGGCTGGTGCTGCGGCGGGCCAAGGGCGCGGTGACGCGGTTGGCGCGGCTACGGCGCCCCAGGGGCGCGGGGCGGGCGCCGCGGGTGCGGGCCGCGGCGGCGTGGACCTCGGCGGCGACGATCCGCCAGAGGCGGTCCAGCCCGGTGGTGAGAACTGGTTCATGAACGCCGACCCGGGCTACTACAACGAGTTCTTCGTCGATCCGGTGCGGCCCGACACGCTGTGGTCGATGAGCACCAACCTCGAGCGCAGCGACGACGGCGGACGGACGTGGCGGACGCATCCGACGCCGGGCGTGCACGTCGATCACCACGCCATGTGGTTCGACCCGCAGGATCGCCTGCACATCCTGCTCGGCAACGATGGCGGCATCTACGAGAGCTACGACGAGGGCCGCACGTGGCGTCAGTTCGTCAACCTCCCGATCACGCAGTTCTATCGTGTGTCGGTGGACAACATGACGCCGTTCTACAACGTGTGCGGCGGATCGCAGGACAACGGATCGATGTGCGGGCCTCACCGGACCCAGAACTCGGCGGGCATCCGCACGAGTGACTGGTACCGGTCCGGCGGCGGCGACGGCTTCACCACGCGGAGCGATCCCCAGGATCCGAACTTCACCTACGCGACGAGCCAGAACGGCGCCGTCACCAGGCTCGATCTGCGAACCGGCCAGTCCGCTGGCATCCGGCCCACGCCGAACAACACCCGCGCGCTCGACGGCACGCCGATTCCCACGGCACAGGCCGGCGGACGCGGTGGCGGCGGTGGCTTCCCGAACGAGCGTCCCAACTGGGACGCGCCCTACATCGTCTCGCCACACAACCCGACGCGAGTCTACTGGGGGACCAACTTCCTCTATCGCACCGACGACCGCGGCGACTCGTGGACCCGCGTCAGCGGCGATCTGTCGCGCAATCTCGACCCGCGCGAGATCCCGATCATGGGCAAGCTGTGGGACCCGGCCACGACCGTGTCCTGGAACCGCGCGACGACGACGCTCTCGAACATCGTCACGCTCGACGAGTCGCCGTTGCTCGAAGGTTTGCTGTACGTCGGCACTGACGACGGGTTGTTGCAGGTGAGCGAGGACGGCGGTCGCACGTGGCGTCGCGTCGAGTCGTTCCCGGGCGTGCCGGCCGGCACGTATGTCACCGATGTCGCGGCGTCCCCGCGTGACGTGAACACCGTGTTCGTCGCGCTCTCCAACTGGCAGCGCGGGGACTTCAAGCCGTATCTGCTGCGGAGCACCGATCGCGGGCGCACGTTCACGTCGGTGGCGGGCAACCTGCCCAATCGCCAGAACGTCTGGGCCGTGGTGCAGGACCACCTGAACGGCAACCTGCTGTTCGCGGGCACGGAGTTCGGCCTGTTCTTCTCGCCCGACGCGGGCCAGCGCTGGGTGCAGTTGCGCGGCAACCTGCCGGTCGCCCAGGTGCGCGACCTCGACGTGCAGCGGCGCGAGACGGACCTGGTGCTCGGCACGTTCGGCCGGAGCTTCTACGTGCTGGACGACTACAGCGCGCTGCGCGGCGTCTCGGGCGAGTCACTGGCGCAGGAGGCCGCGCTGTTCCCGCTGCGGCACGCCTACCAGTTCCCGCTCTTGACTTATCACCGAGCGCTCGACGGCAACTGGGCGGCCGACAATCCCGCGCAGGGCGCGGTCTTCACCTACCACGTGCGCGAGGCCTATCCGGCCGGCACGTCGCTCGCGATTCGCATCAGCGATCCGACGGGCCGTCAGGTGCGACAGATGCCGGTGGACGGCGCGCCGGGCCTGCGCCGCGTGGCGTGGAACCTGGCCGGCGATCCGCCGGCGCCCGCGGCGCCGCCTCCGGGCGCGACGGGTGCAGCTCCGCCGGCGGGGGGCGGTCGTGGCGGTGGCGGCTTCGGCGGTGGCCGTGGCGGCGGTCGTGGCGGTGCGCCCGTGGCCCAGGGCCGCTACTTCGCACAGCTCGTCAAGATCGCCGGCGATCAGACGACGACGATCGGCACGCCGCAGTCGTTCGAGGTCAAGCCGCTGCCGAAGTGATCACGGGGGACGGGGGACGGACGACGGGCGACGGCCGACGAGGGGCAGGAGTGAAGGGCACCTGAGGTGCAGGCACTGACGGAGATGTGCTGGAGAGAAGGGCCCTGAGGTGCTGGGCGCTGACCGCGATGTGCTGGAGGGCAAGGGCACCTGAGGTGCTGGGCGCGGACGCTCAGGTGCGGGCGCGGGACGCACTTGACGTGCTGGCACGACGCCACCAGACGAAGCCACCGGCCACGCACGTGGTGACGACCGCCGCGAGGAGCCAGGGCCACAAGGCCGTGCCGCGGGCGCGCAGGTCGTACTCGATGTTGTCGATTCGAAACAGGTCGAAGCCTATTCGGCGCGCCAGGCCCATCGTCACCGTCTGCCCGTCTGGCGAGATGCCGAGGCCCGGCGACATCAAGTGGCCGGTGACGGTGGTTCGCAGGCTGTGGCGGCCGGTGCGTTCGTCGAAGAACCAGACCTCATACGAAAACGGCGGCCGGATCTGCGATGGCCGCTTCACGTAGAAGAGACCTCCGTTGGCCGCCGCGTAGTTCCAGTAGACGACGGGCGCCAGGACCTGCTCCCGCTGGTCGTGCCAGGTGCGCATGATCAACTCGCTCACGCCGAGAGTCTGCCGGAAGAAGTAGAGCCGGGAGCCGTCGAGCGCTTCAATCGGGGTCGCGCCCTTCAGGCCTGGCGCGACCGGCTCGGACGGGCCGCCCGAGGCGCGAACCCGCCACAGCGTGGCCGGGCCTGGACCGCTGCGCGATGACGAGAAGTAGATCCACTGGCCGTCGTGAGACCAGCTCGGCCGGGTATCCCCGCTCGGACCATCGGCCGCGCCGATGATACGGGCCGGACTGCCTGCCGCTTCGGCGTCGAGCACGTAGATGCGGGTGGTGCCCGAGGCGTCGACGCCATCGAATGCGACGCGTGTGCCGTCGGGTGACCAGCGCGGCGAGCCCTCGGGTCGATGCGCGCCTCCGGTCAGCGTGCGGCGGTTGCCGCCGTCGGCGTCGGCCAGGAAGATCTCGCTCCCTTCTCCCGTGCGATCGGTGGCAAATGCCAGCCGACCGGTGCGCGACACCGAAGGGTCGTACTCGCTGAATGACGAACTGGCGATGTCAGCTTCCTGGCCGGGCGTGAGCACTGAGACCCGCACCAGGTTCAGGTCCATGTCGCGCCGGGAAAACGCCAGTCGGCGTCCCGCCGTCGCGAGTGAAGGGGCCCCGGCATCGCCGGCAATCTCGATGCGTGTTGGGGCGCCGCCGTCCCGCGGAAGGCGCCAGAGGTAGCTCGGGTTATAGCCCACCTGCCCCAGTGCCGCGATCACCGATGCGCTGTCAGCCGACCAGACCAGGCCGCCAATCGACGCGCGCGAATCAGTCAGCCGCTTTGGGTCGCCGGTCACCGCCATCGTCGCATCGATCGACACCAACTCAACCTGCGGTCCTGCGGCATAGGCGAGCCACCGCCCATCGGGAGAGAAGGCCGGCGAGTGCAGCGACATCCCCTCGCGCGGCGGGAGCAGCTCCCGGATGTCGGTGCCGTCGGCGCGCATGATGAGCAGGCCGGCGGGCTTGCCGGGCAGCAGGCTGACGCGGCTGACGGCAATCGCGCGGCTGTCGGCCGACCAGGCCAGGCCGGCGTGGCTGCCGCCGTACGAGAAGAAGGCGTCGGTCGGTATGCCGCTGCTGGCGAATGCGGCGACACGGCCCTCCTGGCCGCCAGGCAGTGGATCGATCAGCCATACGCCGGCTTTGCCGTCCGCGACGCGCACGAACGCGATCTGCCGGCCGTCCGGACTCCACGCGGGAGATAGGTCTGGCGCCGGCGAGGTGGTCAGCCGATGGGGCGAGTCGGATCCGACTCGTTGCACATAGATGTCGTCGTTGTCGCCGCTCTCGCCATTCCACGAGTAGACGACCTGAGTTCCGTCCGGCGACAGCGACGGCGACCGCTCAGTGCCGGGGAATGCGGTCAACGGCGCGACGCGCGCCTGCTCGTCGTTCCCGGCCGAGTCGAACGACCAGATCGCGAGCAGGACCAATGCCGCGATAGCCGAGGCGGCGGTCACGAGGCGCGCGAGCGACCGAGATGAGTGCCGCGCGGTGTCGGGGACGGCTGGCGCCGACGGCCCGCCGACCGCGCCCCGGTCGTCGGCCTCCTCGAGCTCGAACCGCACGTCGCCGATGTCGCGCGCGCGGCGCTGGACGTCCTTTTCAAGACAGCGCCGCAGGAGGCGACGCACGGTCGGCGGTACATCGGCCGGCAGCGCCTCGAGATCCACTGGGCGCGTGAGGACCGCGGCGAGGGTGTCACTGAGGGTGTCCCCGCGGAAGGCCTGACGCCCCGTGAGCATCTCGTAGAGGACGCAGCCGAAGGCCCAGATGTCGGTGCGCTTGTCGACGGGGATGCCGCGCGCCTGCTCGGGACTCATGTAGGCGACGGTGCCCATCACGAGGCCCTCGCGTGTACCCGCGATCGTGATCGTCGGCGCGCCGGCCGGAATCGCCTCCGGTTCCGCGTCGAGTTTGGCGAGGCCGAAGTCGAGAACCTTGACCGTGCCGGCGGCGCTATCGGACGCCGAGCCCGGAGGCGCGAGGCGGCCGTCCGGCAGGCGCGTGGGGGTGGGGCCCCACGCGCCCTGGATCTTGATGTTGGCGGGCTTCAGATCACGATGGATGATGCCGCGCTCGTGGGCCGCGTCGAGGGCGAGGGCGATCTGGCGCGCGAGGGCGAGGGCCTCGGTCACGGGGAGCGCGCCGCGCGCCACGCGGTCGGCCAGCGTCTGCCCGTCGACCAGTTCGAGGACGAGCGCGCGGTGGCCGTCGCCCTCGGCCAGGCCGTGGATGGTGGCGATGTGCGGATGATTGAGGGCGCCGAGCACGCGGGCCTCGCGCTCGAAGCGCACGCGGCGGTCGGGCTCGTCGAGCCAGCCATCGGGCAGCACTTTCAAGGCGACCGGCTTGCCGATCGTCGTGTCTTCGCCGCGATAGACGCGGGCCTGGCCGCCGCCGCCGATCAGGGCGTCGAGACGGTAGACCCCGATGCGCGTGCCGGGCGCGAGGGGCGGCGCCTCGGCGTGCGCGTTCCACCGCGCCCCCACGGCGGGCCCGTCGGCGCTCGTCCCGAAGGCGCCGGAGGCCGCCAGGTGGGCGGCGAGCATCGCGTCGACCTCGGCGCGCAGCGTCGGATCGGCCGCGCACGCCTGGTCGACGAAGGCCGCCCGCACCTCCGGCTCGCGGGCCAACGCCGCGTGAAAGAGAGCCGTGACCTCGTGCCAGCGCGCGGGCGTCATTCGGAGTGTCGCTCGCCGTTGAGCGCCTTGTAGAGAAAGGCGCGGGCGGCCTGCCATTCGCGCATCGCCGTCGCCCGAGAGATCGCGAGCGTCTCGGCAGCCTCCTCGAGCGTCAGCCCACCGAAACACCTCAACTCCGCCATCTGACACTTCCGCGGATCGAGCGCGGCCAGCGCCGTCAAGGCGCGGTCCAGATCGAGGACTTCGACATCCTGCTGCGCGAATCCGGCGATCGCGTCGTCGAGTGTCACCCGTGCCCACTGACCGGATCGCTTGTGCATCTTGTGGGCCCGGGCGTGGTCGACCAGGATGCGGCGCATCAACTGCGACGCCACGCCGAAGAACTGGCCGCGGTTCACCCAGTCGGCGCGCCGCTGATTGACCAAGCGCAGATAGACCTCGTTGACCAGCGCCGTGGGCTGCAGGGTGTGGCCCGGCGACTCGCGCCGCAGATACGCCGCCGCCCGGCGCTTCAACTCCCCATAGACAAGCGGCACCAGTTCGTCGCGCGCCGACGACCGCCCGTCGCGCCAGGCCTTCAGCAGAGTGGTCACATCGGGCGCGGTCATCGATCTGGTGGGCGCCATCGTGTCTCGCGGTGCGGCCAGCGTCAAGGCCATCGCGGCCGAACGAGGCGCGTGAGCAGGTTTCCAGACCCCTCTCGCGTCACCCCATGGAGGCTGCTCATCGCCGCCTCCGGACGGGGGGCGGGCCATGGGACGACGGCTGGTGGCAGTGGCGGGGTGGGTGGTCGGGTCGATCGCGATGGTTTCGGCCGAGCAAGGCCTGCGATACCGCGTCGCTGTCGCCGACCAGCTCGTGGCCCGGCAGGTCGACCTGGCCGCGGCCGGCGCGAGCGCGCGCCTCGAACGGCCCAAATGCCGGCAGGTGCTCGGGGATTTTCGCGACGCCACGGGCCGCACACTCGAGGACGTCCTGGCTGGCATGCAGCTGACCACGGCCGAGTACCTCCCGGCCCTCCGGTTCATAGACGGACGCGCGAGCCGCACCTGCCAACCCGGTGTCATGGCCTTCACGCAGCGTCACAGCCGCGTCATCACGATCTGCCCGCAGGACGACCGACTGGGCAGCACCGGCCCCGCGCAGTGGATGCTGGAGCTGGTGGTCATCCACGAGATGCTGCATTCACTCGGTCTTGGCGAGGATGGTCCGGATCCAACCAGCGCGCAGATCACCCGCCAGGTCGCGGCGCGGTGCCGCTGACCCCAGTTGCAGGAGACCATCCAATCTGTGACAGAAGTGTGAATCTGGCGTGTGGGCCACCCCTGGCCGCGCTCGTCGATGGACCGCCGTGGTCTAATTCGCCCTGTCCGCCCAGGAGGCCTCCGTGATTCGTGCCACTGCATTCGCCGTCGCCCTTGTCCTTGGTTCGTCGGCGCTCGCCGCCGCCCAGGATGGCCCGCCCGCCATGGGGGCGCCGTCGCCCTTCGAGGAATTCGCCAACAAGCTGAAGCTGGACAAGAAGACGCAGCTGCCCAAGGTCGAGCAGCTGTTCACGGTGGCGGCCACCGACGCCGTGCCGATTGGCCAGGAACTGACGCAACTGCGCCAGCGCCTCGTAAACATCCACCTGACCGGAAGGGCCGACGATCTCGCGGCGGCCGTTGAGGCCACCGTGACGAGTGCCGCCAAGATGGCCGCGCTCGAGGCGCGGGCATTTGCGTCGGTGTACGAACTGCTGGAGCCCAAGCAGCAGCCGAAGGCCGCCGAGGCGTTCGCGCTGATGGCCGGACTGTTTCAGCCATCGACCCGAGGTGGTCGTGGCGGGGGCGGCGCGCCCGGTGGTGGACGTGGGGGACGAGGCGGCGGTGGCGCGCTCATGAACGTCGCGATGGGCGCCGCGCCGGTGGCCGTGGCCGCGCCGCAGCGCGGGGGCGGTGGTGGCGGCGGCGGGGGCGGCGACATGAGTTTCGGGACGGTAGCCCCGTCGCGGTTCGGCACACTCAAGACGGCGTTCGCGCTCGAGAAGGACCAGGAGAAGCCGGTGAAGGCGCTGTTCGACGAGGCGCAGAAATCAGCCGCGCCGATGCGCCAGGCGCTCAAGACGACGCGCGACGGGCTGGCGGCGGCCATCGCAGCCAAGGCCGCACCGGCCGACCTCGACCAGGCCGTGCGCGCCTACGCCACGCCGGTGGCGGCCATGACCAACCTCGAGATGAAGGCCCTTGCCGACATGCTGAAGAGCCTGCTGCCCGCCCAGCGCGCCAACCAGGGCGCGGTCCAGACCGCGTTCTTCATGATGCGCGGCATGTTCCTCGACGAAAAGAAGTGGGACAAGACGCCGGACGGACGGGCGTACTGACGGGACAAGCACTTGAGGTGCTACAGGGAAGGGCACCTGAGGTGCTGACGCGACAGGCACTTCAGGTGCTGGAGGGACAGGCACTCGAGGTGCTGACGTGAGAAGCACTTGAGGTGCAGCCCAGCGCGTGCGCGGCGTCCTACCGGCCCTTCGCCGTCTTCGGCCCGTCCGGGAACCGGTAGTCGCGTCGACTCTCGGCGCGGATCTCGCTGCTGAACCCGGGCCGGGTCGGCGCCAGATAGCGGCCGCGCCGCATCACCACCGGATCGACGAAGTGCTCGTGCAGATGATCGACGAACTCGGTGACGCGGTCGTCCATCCGCCCGGAGATCGCGATGAAGTCCAGCATCGACAGGTGCTGCACCAGCTCGCACAGGCCCACACCGCCGGCGTGCGGGCACACCGGGACGCCGAACTTGGCGGCCATCAGCATCACGGCGATGTTCTCGTTGACGCCGCCGAGCCGGCAGCTGTCGATCTGACAGAACGCGATCGCGTTGGCCTGCAGCAACTGCTTGAAGATGACCCGGTTGGCGCAGTGCTCGCCCGTCGCCACGCCGACCGGGGCCACCGCCCGCGCAATCGTCGCATGCCCCAGCACGTCGTCCGGACTGGTCGGCTCCTCGATCCACCAGAGATCGAACTGAGCCAGCGCGCGGACGCGCGCAATCGCTTCGCCGACGTCCCAGCGCTGGTTGGCGTCGATCATCAACTTGCAGTCGGGGCCGATCTCCTCCCGCACCAGGGCCAGCCGATGCGCGTCGTCCTGCGCGTCGGCGCCAACCTTCACCTTGAAGTGCCGCCAGCCGTCCGCGAGCGCCTCGCGGCAGAGCGCACGCACCTTGTCGTCCGAGTAACCGAGCCAGCCGGCCGACGTCGTGTAGGCGGGGTAGCCCTGCGCCAGCAGTTGAGCCTCGCGCGCAGCCTTCCCAGGCGCCTGGGCCTCGAGCAGCGTGAGCGCCTCCTCCGGCGTGATGGCGTCGGTGATGTACCGGAAGTCCACGCAGCCGACCAGCTCGCGCGGCGACATGTCCGCGAGCAGCTTCCAGACGGGCTTGCCGGCTGCACGGGCCCAGAGGTCCCACACCGCGTTGACCAGCGCGGCGAGCGCGAGGTGCACAACGCCCTTCTCCGGGCCGAGCCAGCGGAGCTGCGAGTCGGAGGATAGGGACCGCCAGAACGCCGCCGGATCCGCGGCGAGGTCGGCGAGCGACCGCCCCACGACCAGATGTCGGAACGCGAGGATTGCCGCCACGCACACGTCGTTGCCGCGGCCGATCGTGAACGTGAAGCCGTGGCCCTCGAGCGCGGAGTCGGTTCGCAGGATGACGTAGGCGGCCGAGTAGTCGGGATCGGGATGCATCGCATCCGTCCCGTCACTGGTGACCGACGTCGGGAAGCGCAGATCGATCACGTCGAGATCGCGGATGACGACATGAGGCAGCGGGTTCACAAGGACGGCTCCGGGCGGGGGAGGTGCCACACGCGCGCGGCGGTGCCGCCCAGCACCGCCTCGCGGGCAAACGTCGGCCAGTCGGCCATCGCGTCCGTCACCACGGCCATGGTGCGGCCGTAGCTGCCGGCCACCGTGCATACCGGCCAGTCGGACCCAATCATGAGCCGGTCCGGACCAAAGTACTCGACCGCGGTGTCGATGTAGGGCCGCAGCGCCTCCGGCGTCCAGCTCGTCCAGTCCGACTCGGTGACCAGTCCGGACAACTTGCAGGTCACGTTCTGGTGCCCGGCCAGCGCCTTCATCTGCCGCGCCCAGGCATCGAAGCGCCCGCCGCGAATCTCGGGCTTCCCCAGGTGGTCGAGCACGAACCCCTGGTCCGGGAACCGCGTGATGAATTCGATCGCGGCCGGCAGCTGACGCTCGTAGACCAGGACGTCGTACGTCAGCCCGCGCGACGCCAGCAGCGCGACGCCGCGATGGAACGCGGGCCGCGAAAGGAAGTCGTCGGGTTCGCTCTGCACGATGTGGCGGACGCCGAGCAGCCGCGATGCCCCGGCGAGCGTGTCGAGCACCTGCGCGACGGCTGGCGATTGGAGGTCCACCCATCCGATGACGCCGACGATCCATGGATAGACGCGGGCGAGCGCGAGCAGCCAGTGCGTCTCTTCGAGCGTTTGCCTGGCCTGCACGGCGATGGCCGCATCGAAACTTGCCTCGCGCATCGCGCGCCAGGCGTCCTCCGGAAGATAGTCACGGCGGAGCGGCGCGAGGCTGTCGTCGATCCAGGCGTACTCGTCCGCGTCGTAGCGCCAGAAGTGCTGATGCGTGTCGATGCGCACGGCGTCGAAGGGTCAGTCTGCCGGCGGCACGGGCGTGTGGCCACGACGGCTCGACGCGTAGCAGGCTTCGACGACGGCCATCGTCCCGATGGCGTCCTCGACGCTGCTCGTGAGTACGGTGTCTTCACCGGCGATGAACCGCTGCAGGTTCGACATCGGGCCTTCGAAGGCCTCGGTGAACCACGAGCCGCGCAGGGGCACCGACGCCCACTCGCCGAACGCGAAGAGGTCGAGCGTGTCGGGAGGGCCGGTCGGGTAGTCGAGGTTCACGCCCATGGTCAGCCGCGCGATGCCCTGTGTGCCTTCGACCGTGAATTCCGAGGCGCGCCCTTGCAGGCCGGCGCCGTAGGTGTGATTGAGCGCAAGCGAACAGCGGATGTAGTCGCCGTAGTCGAGGATGATCGACGACTTCGTGTCCGCGAAGTCGGGCTGGTCCTCGCGTCCCACCGCCCGGCAGTAGACGCCTTCGGGCTCGCCCAGGATCGCGCGAATCATGTCGAGGTAATGGATCGAGTGGTAGAGCACCTCCACCCTCGGCGTGCCGCGCAGGAACGTCCAGAGATGCCAGGGCTGCTCGGTCACGAGCCGCACATCGACGTCCACGATCTCGCCCAGGGTCCCACGCGTCAGGAGGTCGCGCAGCGCGAGCATGTTCGGACTGAAACGCAGCTGGAAGTTGACGGCCGCTTTCAGGCGTCGCGCCCGGCACTGCCCGCGGATGCGGGCCGCCATGATCAGGTCCAGGCCCATTGGCTTCTGGATCAGCACGGCGGCGCCGAACGGCAGTTGTTCGACGACGCCGAGCACCTCCTCACCAGGGACGGCGAGGTCGAACACCACGTCGGGCACGTGGAGGGCGTCCCCCAGCGACGTAAAGACGGGCACGTCGAAGCGCGCACCGACGGCCTCCGCGACCTCGGGCCGCACGTCGAAGACACCGGCGACGGGAAAGCCCAGGCGCTGGTAGCTCGGCAGGTGGGCCGTCTGGACGATCGCGCCGCTCCCGATGATCACGATCGGCCGCGGCGCGGAGGGGCGCGGCCATGCCTGCTGGAGATCCACGGGCAGACAGTCTACGGCAGACGGGCTACGGCAGACAGCCTACGGCCCACGGGCTACGGCCTACGAGCTACGGCGGACGGGCCACGGCGGACGGCCTACGGCCCGCGGGCTACTGCTTACGGCCCACGGCCCACCGGCTACGGCTACCGGGCTACGGGCAGACGGGCCACGGCGGACGGCCTACGGCCCACACCCTACAGCCCACGGCCCACGGGCTACGGCCTACGGGCCACGGCCGACCTGGCCGTCCCGCCGTGTTCGGTCGGCCGCTAGCTGTCCGCGTGGATGGGGGCGCACGTGCCGAGGGGCGCCGACGATCGTCGCTCGAGCAGGTCGGCCAGCTGGGGCGCCGGCACGGGATGACTGAAGTAGTACCCCTGGCCTTCCTGGCACCCGTGTTCGCGCAGGAAGGCGAGTTGCTCGGCCGTCGCCACGCCCTCGGCGATCACACGGTGGTTGAGGTGTCGCGCCATGTCGATGATCGCGCCCACGACCATCGCCGCGCCGGGCGCTCCGCCGACGCTCGGCATGAACGATCGATCGAGCTTGAGGGTGTCGATCCGGAACTGCGTGAGATAGCTCAGGTTCGGGCGACGGTCAATCTCACCACCCACTCGCCCCACCAATCCGTCACAGATCCGTTCCATGCTTCGGTAGCTCGAGTTCCAGGTAGGTGGTCGCGCTCGCCAGCGTCCGGACTCTCGATGCTACGACCCCACGATAAAGCGTTCCACCGCCGACCGACCGCAGGCAGGCCCTTGTCAGGCCCGCGTCGCGCACGGCCTCGCGCGCGCCACTGCCGAGGCCGGCAGTCACGCCACTCTCCTCGGCGACGGGGGGGCTGCGCGGGCGTCGGAGCCCGCGCTCAGGGGCTGCCACCGCACCAGCGCTTCGACGCTCGTGATGGCGCCGTCTGCAGGTGACCTTCGGCGATAGCGCAGTCGAAGCTCGTGTCCTGCACGGCGACCGCAACTGGCCCTCGAGCGACTGGCGTCCCCGCGCGGGCGCGCGGTCGGCTCGCGGCCGGCCGGCCTCGCGGCTCGCGGTTGGCCGCGCGCCGCGTCCGGGGGGGGCGGCCGCGCGGCGGTCGGCCGCGGGCGGGGGCCGGGGGCGGCGCGCCGCGCGCGCGGCGCCGCGGCGCGCCGCCCGGCCGCGCGCGGCCGCGGCCGCCGCGCGCGCCGCGGCGGCGGCGGCCGCGCCGCGGCGGGCCGCCCGCCGCGCGCGCCGCGCCGGCGCGCGCGCGCCGGGGCGCCCGGCGCGCCGCGCTCCCGCGCGCGCGGCGGGCCGCGCCGGGCGCCGGGCGGCGCCGCGGCCTCGGGCGGTCTCGGGCCGTCGCGGCGGGGGGGCGTGGCGCTCGGCCGCGGCCTGCGGCGCGCCGGCGGCGCGCGCGGGCGGCGCGTCCGCGTCCGGCGGGCGGCGGCCGGGCTGCGCGCTCCGGGCTCGGCCTCACGGGGGGTCACGGCCGGCGCGTCCGCGGCCGCGTCCCGGGGTCGCGGCCGCGCCGCCGCTCGGGGCGCTCGCGCGCCCCTCGCGTCGTCTCTGCGGGGCCCGGCGGTCGCCCTCGGGCCCTCGGCAGGCGGGCCCCTCGCATGCGGCCGCCGGGCGTCGTCGTCGCCCGCCGGCCGCGGGCGGTCGGCCGCCGCGATGAGGCGCGAGGCGGCCGCCGCGCACCGGCGGCGCTCGGACGCCCACACCGGGGGCGCCGCGGCCGCGCCTCGCCGGGGCACTCCTCGCGGGGCCAGGGGTGGCGCGCGCGGCGCTCTCGGGCCGCGTCTCCGCCCGGGGCACCGCGGGACGCGGCGTCGCCGGCGCCCCGCGGGGCCCGCGGCGCGCGCCCCACGGCGCCACGACCGCGCGGCCGACGCGATCGCGCCGAGACCGCAGTCTGCGCGGGCCGGGCCCGTCCACGCCCAGCCTCCGGAGTCACGGGGAGGATCACCGATAACCGCACTCAGCAGGATCTCAGCCAAGCAACCGGCCGACAGCGGCTCTACACAGGCGGCAGCGGAGCGCCGCCCGCGAGCGGGCGACAGGCCACGCTGCGTCCTCGCCCCGGGTCTCGGGAGGGCTGTCTGGCCGCCCAGCCGACGCGGGCAGCGCCACGCGCGCGCCGCGCGTCCGCTGCGAGGCACCCTCACAGGCGGCGCCTCGTCACGCCAGCTCACCGCAACATCCGCATCGAGGAGGACCTCGTCACAGCTGTCAGCCAAGCGCTCGCGCGCACGCGCCCGCCCGCACGCACGGAAGCCCGCCCGTACGGCTCCATCGCAGAGCGCTGCCGAGATGTCGACCACGCGCACGCGGTGAACTTCTGCGCAGTTCAGGCGGCTGGCTTCATCGCTTACGAGGCCGGCGCATCGAGGTGAAGGAGCCCTGCTCACGTGTCCTGCACGACTGAGCGCTGCGGCTCATGCGGCCTCACGGCGCGGCCCCTGTGCTCGATTGAACGGCGGCCGCCACGCGGAGCGCGCATACTCGACGTGCCGACCAACCCGCCGGCTCCGGGAGGTAGAGACGTGGCGTATCAACAAATGACCGGCGATTGCGGCTCTGCCCTGCCGGTGCAGGGTCATGAGTACCGGTGTGCCCACGTGCAACGGCGTCACGGCCTCGCCCTTCAGTGTGCTCACCGACGGGCCG
Organism: uncultured Acidobacteriota bacterium; assembly: GCA_963738485.1. GTDB lineage: Bacteria > Acidobacteriota > Vicinamibacteria > Vicinamibacterales > SCN-69-37 > CAVTWK01. Next base: position 508,404 of record CAVTWK010000001.1, on the reverse strand, counting down.
GAGTGGATTCGACTGCGACTGCGCTGTGGGACCTGCCGCTTCGAATGGATGGCCCGGCGGTCGTGCGCCACGGCGGTGTACCGCCACTAGCGCGACATCTCGAGAACCCGGGCGCGGCCTTGATGCCGCGCCTACTGTGCTGTTCGGGACATTCCTCATCCCGCCGGCGTGGCATGATTCTGGCATGGCACGCAAGCCCGTCCCCCGCGCGACCAGACGGCGAGCCGGCTTTCGACGCGCAAGGCTTCCTCGACTCGGTCGGTGTCGCCCGCAGCGTCGTCCAGTTCGCGGAGGGCCAGGCGGTCTTCAGCCAGGCGAGCGGCCACCGACGGCTCTACATCCAGTCTGGCGGCATCAAGTTGTCCGTGCTCTCGAAGGTCGGCCGCGAGGCCGTCGTCGCGATGCTGGAGCCGGGCGACTTCTCGGCGAAGGTGCCTGGCCGGGCAGCCGTGCGGATGGGCACGGCCACCACGACGTCGCCGAGTGCAATCTTCAGCTGGCGAAGAGGAGATGGTCGATCTCCTACACAAGCAGCACGAGATGTCCGACCGGTTCATCTCGCACATGCTCGCGCGCAACATCCGGATCGAAGAGGACCTGATCGATCAGCTCTTCAACTCCAGCGAGAAGCGCCTGGCGCGCACGCTCCTGCTGCTGGCGCGCTACGGCAACCAGGACACGCCCATCCGCGTCGTGCCGAAGATCTCGCAGGAACGCTCGCGAAGATGGTCGGCACCACGCGCTCACGCGTGAATTCTTCCTCAACAAATTCAAGAAGCTCGGATTCATCGAATACAGCGGCGAGCTGCCGATCACGATCAATAGCTCGCTCCTGAGCGTCGTCCTGCACGACTGACAGGCAACAGCCCGCCGAATCACTTCGTGCCAATCACTCGAAGGTGATCGCGCGAGGGCGCCAGGCGGGATCAGAATCCCGACGCACCGGGAAACAGCGGCTGCGCGGCCTCGCGGTCAGCCGGCGCGGCGGCCCTGGTGCGCCTCGCGCTGCGCTCGCAGGCCTGACAGCGCGCGGCGAAGGCAGCGCGCGCAGGCGCGCCTCCGTGATGTGTCGTCGCATCGACGCACGTGCCGTAGCGGCCTCGCTCAGCGGACCAGGCCTGGTCCACGCGGCCAGTCTTTCCGTGCTCATCTGGAGCAAGGCGAATCGAGTCGCCCTGAGTCGTGGCGTCGGAACGGTCCATGTCGTCGCCGCTCTCCCGCGTGCGACGCGCGCGGCCGTCGCGCATCCGGCTCTGCACCTGTCCTGCACTCGCGCCGGCAGGCGTGCAGCATGTGCTGAAGTTCGTGCTGCCTCGTGGCGGTCCTGTCCATGATGACTCCCACTGCCAGCATCGCAGGCCAGCCGCGCCGCCGTGTACCGCTTCGCACAACGAACGTCATCGACCATCGCCGTCCACAGGCTACGGCAGACAGCTACGGAAGACAGACTACGGCGACACCCTACAAACAACTACAAACACTACAAAACACTACAAAACAACTACAAAACAACTACAAAACTGCTACGACACACGACTACGCCACCGCCGACCGAACGCGACAGACAGTCTACTGCCTACGCCGCCTCCCGTAGCCCGTCTGGCGTTTTCCGCCTGCCGTCTGCCGTTGGCCGTTTGCCGCCCGCCGTTCCTGCCGCGCCCCCCCGTCTCGCCGCACCGGTCTCCTCGCTCGCCGCTGCTCCCCCTCCCCGCCGCCCCCCGTTTGCCGTCACCCGCGGCGTTCTCGCCGTAGCCCGTCGCCCGTCCAGCCCGTCTGCCGTAGCCCGTTTGCCGTCTACCGTCGGCTGTCCGTCGTCGGCCGTAGCCCGTTTGCCGTCGGCTGTCGTCAGTCTGCCGTAGCCTGGAGCCCGTGGGCCCTACCGTCCCGTAGCCCGTAGCCCGTCTACCGTCCCCCGCCCCGCGGAACAGCGGTCCCGACCGTCGGTCCCGTCCGCGGGCGAATGGACGTGCCGGGCGTCGGCGTCACCGGTGGCGCCGGTGTGCCGGGGGGCGTCGGGGTGCCGGATCCCTCGAGGCGGTAGACCGAGCCGTTGTAGCTGACCAGGTACAGCTCACCCGAGCTGTCCACGCCGAAGCTGGCGGGGGACGCCGCTGCCGACGCGAGATCGGCGGTGTGATCGACGAGATTGCCCGCCGTGGCTTCGCGCGTGCTGGCGTCGATCGTCAGCGCGACGGACCAGACGCGACTCGTGACGAAGTCGGCGAAGAAGTAGCGTCCGGGAAGCGAGCCGCCCAGGCCCGTCCCTCGGTAGACATAGCCGCCGGTGATCGATCGTCCGTCGGTGCGCGGGTATTCCCAGATCGGATCGCGCAGCGGCTGAAAGAATGCAGGCTGGCTGGTGACGTTGTTGTGCGCGCCCTCGCGGTTGCGCCAGCCGTAGTTGCGGCCGCCGGCGCCCGCCGGCTCGTAGTTGACCTCTTCCCACGCGCCCTGTCCGACGTCGCCGATGACCATGGCGCCCGTGCCGCCGCGGGCCGTGTCGAAACTCCACCGCCAGGGGTTACGCAGGCCGAACGCCCAGATCTCGCCGAGCACGTCGCTGCGTCCGACGAACGGATTGCTCGGCGGCACGTCATAACCCTGCGTGTCGGAGGCCGGCACCGACACGTCGAGGCGCAGCATCTTGCCGAGCAGCGACTGGGGCTGCTGCGCGAGGTGCATCGGGTCGTTGGCCGATCCCCCGTCCCCGAGGCCGACGTAGAGGTAGCCGTCCGGACCGAACGCGAGATGGCCGCCGTTGTGATTGGTGAACGGCTGTTCGATGAACGCGCGCCCTCCGGGCCACACGAAATCGAACCGGCTCGCGGGATCGGCGCGGAGCGGGGTCGTCGAAGCCAGCGTGTACCGCGCCACGACCGTGTGGCCCGCCATGTTGGTGAAGCAGACGAACACGCGGCCGCTGGTCGCAAAGTTGGGCGCGAAGGCCAAGCCCAGAAGGCCCTGTTCACCGCCCGCGGCAATCTGACCGGTCAGGTTGAGGAAGTCGGTGGACTGGGCGACGCCGTTGCGCAGGACGCGGACGCGCCCGAACTGCTCGAGCACCACCTGGGTGGCCGGATCGCCGGGCACCTGGACGAAGCCCAGTGGCCGGTCGAAACCGCTGGCTACCAGCGTCGCGCGGATTTGCGCGGCGGCCGGCGTCGCGGCCCACACCAGCGTCAGACAGACGCCCCACAGCACTCGTGTCATCGCCGATCGCATCACGGCATCCTCTCCGGGGGCTGGGGAGGGCCTCCGCCTGCACGTGGCCGCGCCACTGATGTCATCTTCGCTGTAAGCTGCACACCACACAATCCTTGTTTTCCGGCGCGCCCGACGAGGCGTGCGCCGGGACAAGGGCGAGGGAGACAGTCGTCATGGACATTCTGCGCACCGGTCGTCGCTTCCGTTCCGCCCTCATGACGGTCGTCGTCGCCGCCGCGGGGCTCAGCCTCATGGCCGACGGCCCCGCAGCGTCCCAGGCCGCGCAGGGCGCCAACGATCCGAACGCCCGCGAGTGGATGCAGCTCTTCAACGGGAAGGACCTCGCCGATTGGACGGTCAAGTTCTCGAAACATGACCTGGGCGTGAACTTCAATGACACCGTCCGCGTCGAGGAGGGGCTGCTGAAGATCCGCTACGACAAGTGGACGGCGTTCAACGGCGAGTTCGGCCACATCTTCTACAAGACGCCGTTCTCCTACTACATCATCGCCGCCGAGTACCGGTTCAACGGCAACCAGGTCAAGGGTGGACCGGGCTGGGCCGTGCGGAACAACGGGCTGATGCTGCATGCGCAGGATCCAAAGACGATGATGAAGGACCAGGATTTTCCGATCTCGATTGAGGTGCAGTTGCTGGGCGGGCTCGGCGACGGCAAGCCGCGCACGACCGCCAACCTCTGCACACCGGGTTCGAACGTCGTCATGAACGGCCGACTGCACACGGCGCACTGCACCAACTCGAAGTCGAAGACGTATGACGGCGACCAGTGGGTGCGCGTCGAAGTGCTCGTCCAGGGCGGCGGGTTGATGCGCCACATGGTCGAGGGTGAGAACGTGCTCGAGTATTCGATGATGCAGATCGGCGGCGGCAGCGTCGCGCCGGTGGATCCGGCGGTCAAGGTCGATGGGACCCTGATGTCGTCCGGCTACATCACGATCCAGGCCGAGACCGCGGAGACGGATTTCCGGAAGATCGAAGTGCTCAACCTCGCCGGCTGCATGAACCCGAAGGCGACCAACTACAAGGCGTATTACATCAAGTCCGAGCCGGCCAGCTGCAAATAACCGCCGACGGCCTACGGCAGACGGCCTACGGGGGACGGCAGACGGGCGACGGACCACGGACTACGGCAAGCCGGCGCCCGCGGGTGACGCCAAACGGGGCGCCCCGCGCGGCGCCGGGGATAGGGGGTCGTACCTGCCTTTCGGCGGCGAGGTACGACCCCGTTCAAGCGCTTTGCCGGCGAACACCGCGTGGGGCTGTTTGGCGGCAGGACCCGCGGGCGGGCATGACGCACGGCCGACGGACTACGGCAAGCCGGCGCCCGCGGGTGACGCCGAACGGGGCGCCCCGCGCGGCGCGGAGCCGCTCCGAATCGGCAGGGGCGGACGGTCTGCCGACGGCGGTAGACTGTTTTCCGTAGGCCGTCTACTGTCTACCGTAGCCGGTCACCCGTGGGCTATCGGCCGACCGGCTATTGCAGGAAGAAATCCACGAACAACCCGCCGGGGTCGATCTCGATCGGCGCGGCGGACCGGGCTGCGGTCCAGGTCGCCTGCGAGATCGACGCGGGGCGCTCGGCGTCGGCGGGCCAGAGCGTGTCGGACCGGACCAACCGGCCCGTCGTCTTCTCGAGCAGCCGCTTGTAGAGCGCCGTCGCCGGCATCTTCCACTGCTTGTTGCCGGCCACGACGGCGTCCACGGGGATGAGGGCCGTGAGTTCCGGGCTGGTCATCAGCTCGAGGCCGAGCGTGTTGATCGTCGCGTTGTGGCTCGAGTGGTGGCCGACCTTGTACAGCACCGTGCGCCGAAGCAGGTCGCTCGCCGTCACGGTCGTCGCCGAGCCGTCCGCGCGCGCCACCGTCCACCGGACCCCCTCGTCGTGCCACGACAGCCAGTTGCCCAGCTGCGCGTCGGCGGGGAAGAGCAGGACGCGGCCGTCCTCGATGAACTCGATCGCGAAGACCAGGCTCGTGTTGTTCGTCTGGTTGTCGAGCTGCAGGGCCAGATCCGTCGCCGTGCCGAGGTAGTCGCGATCGATGCGGCGCCACGCCGCGTCGGGCGCATCGTAGCCGCGCATCCAGGTGCGGCGCGCGGTCGCGTCGTTCGGCCGCAGCCGGAACTCGCGGTCGAAGGGGAACTGCCGCTCGAACGCGACGCGCTCCGCTTCGGTCAGCTTGTTGTAGTGCGCATCGACCGAGCGCCCCGACGCCATGAACTGCGTCGTGACGTTGAACGCCCGCGCCAGGTCCGGCGCCGCGCGATACAGTTCCGCGCTCGTGTCGGTGCCGAGCTTGCGCAGCTTCTCGCGGCTCGGCGGCGGCCCCAGCACGTAGATGCGCACGCCGGGCAGCCAGTCGCCCTCGATCAGGCGGCCCGGCCGCAGGTAGTCCGGGCCTGCCGGCGCGCGTGACACCACGTACTGCATCGCGGCATGCACCGTCTCGGCGAACTCCAGGGACAGGCCCGCCCGCCTGCGTCATCGACTCGCCGTAGAACGAGAGCAGCCGCTCGAGGCCCTCGCGCGATTCGGTCGCGCCCGTCTCGTCCTTCGGCGCGCGCGCCAGCAGCGACAGCGCCAGCCCCAGCGACTGGACCAGATCGCGCGTGTCCTTCGCCAGGTCCTGCGCCAGCGGATCGGCCGGATCCTCGGTCCAGGCGAGCCAGACCCGATCCACGGTGATCCGATCGAAGATGGCGCGCTGTGAGTTGAACCCCGACAGGTGATCCTTGTGCTCGTGCGTGGCCACGAGCACGTCGAGGCGTCCACCCGTCATCGTCAGGATGTCCTGCGCCACCGCGGCCAGCGTCACGGCGTTGCTCGTGCCGAGCGTGCCGCAATCCACCAGGATGTGGAACGGCGTCGGCGACTCCGGCGCGAACGTGATGAGGAAGCAGTCGCCAAGGCCCTGGCGGTACATCCGCACGCGGACGCGCGGTCCCGCCTCGCTCGCGGCGCTGGCGCGCGCCTGTCGGGGCCGGCGTGCGGGGCGTCGCGCGCCGGCGGTCGTTCGCGTCCCCTTCCTCGCCGATGATCGTCCGGCAGACGAGGCAGACGGACCGGACGAACGCGTGGTGCGTCGGCGGGGCGAGGCGGGGCGTGTGCGCTTGGCCATCAATCGTGTCCCGCTCAGTAGCCGAGCCGATGGAGCGCCGCGAAGGGCTCGCGCTCGCGACGTGCATCCGCTTCGCTGAAGTACGTGCCGCGCAGGGACGCGCCGGCCAGTGCCGCGCGGAAGCTGCGCTGCCGGTCCAGCCGCGTCGTGCTGTCGATGCGCTTCCGGATGCAGAACGTCACGCGCGGGGCCGAGTCCTTGCCGCTCGCGCGGCTGTGCAGGTCCGCGATCAACGTGCAACCGCCTTCGAACGTCATCGTGCCGCCATCGAACGGCACCGCCGTGGACTGCAACAGCTCGAGGACCGCCTGCAGCAGCAACTGCCCGTCAGGGCCGACGCGATGCGCAAACCGCACGGAGTGGACTTCGAAGCGGCCGGGCATCCGCAGGCCCAGCTGCTTGGCGTCCCGGCGTCCCTGCCCGTCGCGCGCAAAGTGACGCGTGAGCAGCGCGTGGAGCTTGCCGCGCATCGATCGCGACGCGTTGAAGATCTGCTCGCGGTCGTCGGTGTAGAGCTGGCGGTACGCGTCGGCGCGCATGCCGTCCAGAATCTTCACGAAGCCGGGCGACGGATCCCACCCTTCGTCCTCGGGCGTCTGCCAGATGAGGCTGTCCACCGAGAGCGTCCGCATCTCGCGCGGATAGATGCCGCGTCGGCGGAACGCTTCGACGAACGCCAGCCGGTAGTGGCGGTCGTCGTCCTTGACCACGTCGTAGTCGGCGGTGATGATCGCGCGCAGGTACTCGCCGAACGTCAGATCCACCGGCGGGCAGTAATCGAGCGCGCGCACGCACATCGTCAGCACGTGCTCGGCGCTGCGGGCGGCCTCGCCCGCGAGACGCTGGACGAGATCGGGATGAATCGCGCCGGCCGGGAGCACGCCGGTGCCGCCCGTGTAGAGCCGCAGCAGATCCGCGGTGCGCGATCCGTAGATCGAGAGAAAGGCATCGAACACGGCCGCGACGAAGATCGCGCCGCGCGCGTGCGGCTCGAGCGTGCGGTCGTACTCCGCCGGATCCGGGACGTGCGGCTTCCACGCGCCTGTCTTGTCGTCGAACTCGCCAATGGCGCTGCGGAGCGCGCCCCGCATGCCGGTCGCACGGCCGAACTGGCCCGCCAGCTCACCGAGGAGCGTGTGCTGCGACCGCAGATCGCCACGCGACCGGGCAATCTGATGCCGCACGATCTCGGGAAACGTGAAGTGCTGGAACAGCGCGACCAGGTCGGCGAACGCCTCGTGGAACGCGCGCATGTCCGGGTTGGTCGGCAGGCTGAACCGACGATGCATGCCGTCGAGCAGGGCATGGGCGGTTTCGTGCGCCACGATGTCGTGCGAGAGGCAGGTGAAGACCAGGCTGCCGGGCATGTGGTCGCCCGGCGCTGAGTCCGACGCGGCGAAATAGCCGAACAGCAGCGCCTTCTTCGCGGGACTGTAGTACGCGTTGGCCTCGCGCAGCGCGTGCGGGTAGATGCGCAAGCGGCGCACGAAGGCGCCGTCGTCGGCGGGGCCTTTGCCGGGGCGCGGCGGGCCCGGTCCCCAGAGCGCCTTGCGCCCGAGCGCGCGCTCGAAGTTGTGGATGGTCAGGCTCGCGACGGCGTAGACCATCTGCTGATGGAACTGCGGCGTGCCCTCGGACGGATCGAGGCCGTCCTGCGCCAGGACCGCGGGCAGATCGAGATTGACCGGCTCGTAGAAGCAGGCGCTGGCCGGGTCCTCGTCGATGACCTCGAGGTATTCGCCGACCGGGCCCGGCGCGAGCGACTCCCAGCGGACGCGGAAGGTGACGGCGCCAATGCCCGCCGTCTGCAGGCTCGACGCCAGGCTGGGATCGAAAGCGTACCCCCGCAGCCGCCGGTGGACCGGCGGGAACACGTACGACGCAGTGGCGGGCACGGGAAGATGATACGGCAGACGGGGGACGGCAGACGGCAGACGGCGGACGGCAGACGGGCTACGGCCTACAGGAGACGGCTACGGCAAACGGGCTACGGCAGACGGCAAACGGCCTACGGCAGACGGGCTACGGCCTACGGACTACGGCAGACGGGCTACGGCGAACGGCCTACGGACTACGGCAGACGGCGGACGGGCTACGACAGAACACGGCCTACGGGACCGACGGGGGACGGGCTACAACAGAACACGGACTACGGCATACGGGCTACGGCAGACGGCAAATGGCCTACGGCAGACGGGGGACGGGCTACGACAGGACACGGCCTACGGGCTACGGGCTCCGACAGAACAACAGGCCTACGGCCTACGGGCTACGGCAGACGCGACGGCAGAACGGCCTACAGGCCACGGCAGACGGCCAACGACAGAAAACGGCCTACGGGAGACGGGCTTCAACAGAACACGCACTGCGGCACACGGGCTACGGCAGACGGGCTACGGCAGACGGCCGAAGGGCTACGGCAGAACACGGGCTACGGCAGACGGGCTACCGCCCACGGCAAACGGCCTACGCACCGTAGGCTGTCCGTAGACCGTCGGCTGTAGTCCGTCGGCTGGCTGTAGTCCGTGAGCCGTAGCCCGTGTTCTGCCGTAGACCGTCGTCCGCAGCCCGTCGCCCATGCAGTGCTAGACTCATAGAGATCGTGCGCCGGACCGCGGTCCGGACCCTGTGCAAGTCCAGTCGATGAACCGCGTCAGGGCCGGAAGGCAGCAGCGCTCAAGTCGATCCTGTGCTGTGCCGCAGGCCATCCGGGCCGCGGTCGGGCGCGCGACACCTGCAGTCCTCCAACACCCACGCCGGCGCCCTATGACCCATCTGGCCCTCGCCCGAAAGTGGCGTCCGCAACGCTTCGAAGACGTCATCGGCCAGCGCGGCGTCGTTGACACGCTCAAGAACGCCATCGGGAGCGGCCGACTGGCACAGTCCTTCATCTTCGCGGGCCCGCGCGGCGTCGGCAAGACCACCACCGCCCGCATCCTCGCGCGCGCGCTCAACTGCGACCAGGGGCCCACCGGTGAGCCCTGCGGGACGTGTGACGCCTGCGTCGAGATCGCCGAAGGCCGCGACGTGGACGTCCTCGAGATCGACGGCGCCACCTACACCGGCGTCGATGCCGTTCGCGAGGTGATCGTCGAGCCGCTCTCGATTGCGCCGATGCGCGATCGCTTCAAGATCTTCATCATCGACGAAGTCCATCGCCTCTCGAAGAGCGCGTTCGACGCCCTGCTGAAGTCCATCGAAGAGCCGCCGCCGTACGTGAAGTTCATGATGGCGACGACCGAGCTGCACGCCGTGCCGGCCACCATCCAGTCACGCTCGCAGGTCTTCGAGCTCAAGGCCCTGTCGTTCACCGCGATCCGCGACCAGCTCAAGGCGCTGATGCAGCACGAGGGCGTCGCGATCGACGATGGCGCGCTGGCGCTGGTGGCGCGATCGGCCGAAGGCAGCATGCGGGATGGCCTGTCGGCGCTCGACCAGGTGCTGGCGTTCACGAGCACGCAGGTCACCTCGAGCGACGTCAGCGCCGTGCTCGGACTGATCGGACGCGACCGCCAGTTCGACATCGCGGAAACCGTCGCGGCCGAAGACCTGGCCGGCGCGTTCGCCCAGGCCGCGGCCGTGGCGGAGGACGGTTTCGATCTGCGCATCGTCTGCCGCGAACTCGCGCGCCTGATGCGCGACCTGCTGGTCGTCAAGATCGACGCCGGCCGCCTGTCGGATCCGGAGATCGCCGCCGACGGCGAACAGGATCGCCTGAAGGCGCTCGCGGCCCGCTACTCGCGCGAGGACCTGCTGCGCGCCTTCGACCTGCTCTCGCGGTCCGAGTACGAGATCCGCCAGTCGTCGCAGCCGCGTCACCAGTTCGAGATGGCGCTGGTCAAGTGGATCCACCTGCGCCAGCTCACGCCGATCGGTGATCTGATCGCCTCGATGAGCGGCGGCGGGCCCACCGCCGGCGGAGGCCCGCGGTCGGCCTCAGCCGCGCCGCCGATGGGCGCGCGACCGGCCGTATCGGCGAGTCACACGGCTGCGCCCTCGCGACCCGCGGTGTCGGCGAGTCCCGTGCCCGCGCCCACGCGACCCGGTCCAGCGGCCGTATCTGGCCCCGCGGCCGCGACCGCAGCCGGTGTACTACCGGCGGCGCGTCCTGCCGCCGCCGCGCGATCGGCGGATCGGGCGCCGGCCGCACCGGTCCCGGCCGCACCCGCGACGTCACCGGCCGCCGCGTCGGTCGCCGCGCGCCCGTCGTCATCGCCGACCGACATCAAGGCTGCGGTGCTCTCGACGATTCGAGAGCAGAACAAGGTGTTCTACAACATGGTCGTGGCCTCGGCCCAGAAGGTCGAGGTGGACGCGTCGTCCATCGTCTTCACGTTCGCGCCGATCCATCGGGGGCTGCGCACGCATTTCGATCGGCAGCGCGCCTGGATCGAGGGCCTCGCGCTGGCGGCCAGCGGGCAGAAGATGTCCGTGGTGTCGAAGGAGGGCGAGGCGGTCCCGGTCGCCAAGACCCCCGTCGCCGATGCCGGGCAGCAAGCGAAGCAGACCGACCTCCGTGCCCGCGCCAGCGCGGAACCAGCCGTCCAGGCCGTGCTCGACGTCTTCGGCGCCGAGATCCAGGACGTCGAAGAGATCAAATGACCGCGGTCCTGACTGACAGTTTTCGTATGTAATACCTCCGAGGTCCTTCGAGATGAACATCCAGAAAATGATGCAGCAGGCCCAGCAGATGCAGGAGCGTCTGCAGAAGCAGATGGCCGAGATGAAGATCACGGCCACGGCCGGCGGCGGCATGGTCACCGTCGTGGTCACCGGCAACAAGCAGCTCGTCGGCATCACGCTCGACCCCGAGTGCGTGTCGAAGGACGACGTCGAGATGCTGCAGGATCTGATCGTCGCGGCCGTCAACGACGCGCATCGCAAGGTGGACGAGGCGCTCTCCACGCAGATGCAGGGACTCATGGGCGGCATGAGGCTTCCGGGCCTGTCCTGATGGCGCGACCCGAACCGCTGGCCGAGCTGGTGGCCGCCCTGCAGCGACTCCCCGGCATCGGCGCCCGGAGCGCGCAGCGGCTCGCCTACCACTTGCTCAAGACCCCGCGCGAGGAGGTGGACGCGCTCTGCGCGGCCATTGTGTCCGTCAAGGACCGCGTCACCTACTGCTCGGCCTGCAGCAACATCACGGACATCGATCCGTGCGTCTACTGCACCGCGCCCGAGCGCGACGGCCGCATCATCTGCGTCGTCGAGCAGCCCGAGAACGTGGCGGCGGTCGAGAAGACGCGCGGCTTCCGCGGCCGATACCACGTGCTGATGGGCGCGATCGCGCCGCTCCAGGGCATCGGCCCCGACGAGCTGAAGATCAAGGGCCTGCTCGACGCGCATCGCGGCCGGTGGCGTCGAAGAGGTCATCCTCGCGACCAATCCGACCGTGGAAGGCGAGGCCACGGCGCTCTACCTCGCGCGCCTGCTGAAGCCGCTCGGCGTCCGCCCGTCACGCATCGCCATGGGCGTGCCCGTCGGCAGCGACCTCGACTACACGGACGAGTTCACGATGTCGAAGGCGATGGAAGGCCGCAGGGACATGTAGACGGTAGACAGCCTACGGCAGACGAGCCACGGGCTACGGCGGACGGTCAACGGGCTACGGTACGGACGGGCCACGGTCGACAGCCGACGGCCTACGGAAGACGGCCTACGGTAGACAGTCCACGGGCCACGGCGGACGATCTACGGCCGACGATCTACGGCCGACGGGCTACGGGGACGGGCGACGGCAGACGGCGGACAGGCGACGGCAAACGGTCAACGGCCTACGACCGACACGGCCTACAACGGACAGTCGTCGGACGACGGGCTACGGCGGACGGTCCACGGCAGACGGGCAACGGTCGACAGCCGACGGCCTATGGTAGACAGTCCACGGGCCACGGCGGACGATCTACGGCCGACGATCGACGGCCGACGGGCTACGGGGACGGGCGACGGGAGACGGACTACAGGCTACGGCGGACAGTTCACGGGCTACGGTAGACAGTCCTCGGCCGACGGTAGACGGGCTACCGTGACGGGCGACACCGACCCAGGAGGGCGCGGCTGTCCGCGGCAACCAGTCCACGCCGTGCGGCCCGCGCGGCGGCGCACCGAGCCGCAGAGCTCTCCTCCGAACGACAGAGGCTGACGTCTACCCAAGGTCGCGTCTCAGCCGTTGCTCCGCTTTGTAGAGCATGCCGCTCAGGCGGTCGTAGCGCTTGGTCAGCGGCGCAACGACGGTTGCGGTCAACAGGCGGAGTCGCCCGCACGCATCGAAGAGGTAGCCGCACTCGACGGAGGACCCGCGCGCGACCTCCAGGAACCGACAGTAGTCCACCGTGCTCGAGCGGGTGCTGCCCTCCGCGATGTTGGACGGCGCGGACACGGCGGCGCGGCGAATCTGTCCTGGTAGTCCTCGCTCGCATACGTCGAGCCCTGGTCGGAGTGATGCAGCAGACCGAGCTGTGGGCAGCGGCGCTTCAGCGGCCATCTCGAGCGCGCGGAGCGTGAGGTGGCGATCGTTGACCGTGCTGACCGCCCAGCCGACGACGAACCGCGAGAAGAGGTCCAAGACCACGGCCAAGTAGATCTTGTCGCTGGTGCCGATCACGAACTCCGTCGTGTCGCCGACCCACCGCTGATTGGGCGCCGCCGCCTCGAACTGCCGATCAAGCACGTTGGCCGCGACCGGCTGATCGTGATCGCTCATCGTCGTGTGCTTGTACCGCTTCCGAACCCGCGCCACGAGGCCCTCTTCCTGCATCAGGCGGACGATGCGCTTGCGGCTGACCCGCTCGCGCAGATCACGCAGATCGTCGTGCACGCGCGGACTGCCGTAATTGCGCCGGCTTTCCTCGAATGACGTGTGGACCAGGACCTTCAGCCGGCGATCGTCTCGGGTGTGTTGCTCTGAAGGCCGTAGCGCTCGGCCGGAGGCAAGGTCTCGGTCACCCGATACGTCTCCAGCAGCAGCGCATCTGCCTCGACGAACGCATCGAACTGGCGATAGTTTCTGCTCATGGCCTCCCAGTAGCAAAGGCCAGGCCGTCGTCTTTCCTCGGCAATTCAGCAGCCGCGTGGCAGCAGATTGAATCCCGCCGCCGCGCCGGTCCGTGGACATCGCAGTTTCTGCAACGGAGCCTGTCGCCGCAAACTGCCTACGGTCCACGGTCCACAGGCTACCTAGCCCGTAGCCCGTGTTTCGTCTGCCGTAGGCCGTCTGCGGTACCCCGTAGCCCGTGGCCGGTAGGCCGTCGCCCGTCGCCCGTCGCCCGTCTCCCGTCTCCCGTGGGCCGCTGACCGTCCGCCGTAGCCCGTAGCCCGTACCCTGTCTGCTGTAGGCCGTGGGCCGTCTACCGTAGCCTGTGAGCCGTTTCCCGTAGGCTGTAGGCCGTGAGCCGTGAGCCGTCTGCCGTAGGCCGTCTGCGGTACCCCGTAGCCTGTGGCCGGTAGGCCGTCGCCCGTCGCCCGTCGCCCGTCTCCCGTGGGCCGTTGACCGTCCGCCGTAGCCCGTAGCCCGTACCCTGTCTGCTGTAGGCCGTGGGCCGTCTACCGTAGCCTGTGAGCCGTTTCCCGTAGGCTGTAGGCCGTGAGCCGTGAGCCGTCTGCCGTAGGCCGTCTGCGGTACCCCGTAGCCCGTGGCCGGTAGGCCGTCGCCCGTCGCCCGTGGGCCGTTGACCGTCCGCCGTAGCCCGTAGCCCGTAGCCCTGTCTGCTGTAGGCCGTGGGCCGTCTACCGTAGCCTGTGAGCCGTTTCCCGTAGGCTGTAGGCCGTGAGCCGTGAGCCGTCTGCCGTAGGCCGTCTGCCGTAGGCCGTCTAGCCGTAGCCCGTAGCCTGTCTGCTGTAGGCCGTGGGCCGTCTACCGTAGCCTGTGAGCCGTTTCCCGTAGGCTGTAGGCCGTGAGCCGTGAGCCGTCTGCCGTAGGCCGTGAGCCTGTCTGCTGTAGCCCGTAGCCCGTAGCCCGTAGCCCGTAGCCGTCTACCGTAGCCTGTGAGCCGTCTCCCGTAGGCTGTTGGCCGTGAGCCGTCTGCCGCAGGCCGTCGGCCGTAGCCCGTAGCCTGTCTGCCGTCTGCCGTAGGCCGTCTCCCGCAGCCCGTTATGATGCTCTGTGCGTCGTTCCGCAATCACTCTCGCGCTGGGTCTCGCCGGCGCGGCGCTGCTGGCCTGGCAGATCAGGCAGGTCGGGCTCGACGACATCCGTGAGGGGTTTGCGGAGGTCGGCTACGCGTTTCTGGCCGTGCTCGCGGCATCGTTTCTGCGGTTCGTGGTGCGGTCGGCGGCCTGGGCGGCGCTGACGAGTCCTCCGTTGCCGCTCCGTGCGGCCCTCGCCGCGACCATCAGCGGCGATGCGCTCGGTAATCTGACGCCGCTCGGCCTGCTCGCCAGCGAACCGGCGAAGGCGATGGCCGTGGGCGACCACGTCGAGCCGGCCCGGGCACTGGCGGCGTTGACCGTCGAGAACTTCTTCTACAGCGTCTCCGTGGCCATCTACGTCCTGCTGAGCACGACCGCGCTGCTCGCGGTCTATGTCGTCGAGGACGACGTGATGTGGGCTGGCGTGGCGTCGGTGTCCGGGATGGCGGTGGTGCTGGCCGGCGCCCTCTGGCTGGCGTGGAAGCGTCCGGCGCTGGTCAGCTCGGTCGTCGCGAGGGTCCCGATTGCGCGCGTGCGCGGGCTGACGGCCAGGATCCAGGCGTTCGAGGCCCAGGCCTATCGAGCGACGGCGGAGCGACCTGGGCGCCTGCCGCTGGTCATCGGCGCGGAAGTGGCCTTCCACGCGTTGAGCCTGGTCGAATGCTGGCTGATCTTCTACCTGCTCACCGGTGAAACCGCGCTGCTGCCGGCCTTCATCCTGGACGGATTCAATCGCGTGGTGAACGTCGCCTTCAAGATGATCCCCGGCCGGCTCGGCGTCGAGGAAGGCGGCACCGGCATCGTCGCCGCGGCGATAGGCTACGCCCATCACCAGGGTTTCGTGCTCGGACTGGTCCGCAAGGCGCGCGTGTTCGTCTGGATGGCGGTCGGCCTGATCATCTTCGCCCGAGCCCGCGGACGCCGGTAGACAGCCTACGGCCTACCGTCTACGGTCTACGGTCTACCGTAGGCCGTCTACCGTCTACCGTAGGCTGTGAACCGTCCGCCGTCTGCCGTCTGCCGTTGTCCGTATAATCATTCGATGCTTCCCGCCTCGTATGCCGTACCCGCGTCGGCGGTGCTCGCCATCGGCGGCTTCCTCGCGTGCGTGGCCGGTTACCGGCTCTTCCGCTTCGTCCTCGCCATGTACGGCTTTCTCCTCGGCGCGTTCTTCACAGCGTCGCTGATGGGTCCCACCAGCAACTGGACCCTCGTCGTCGCCTTCGTCGTCGGCGGCATCGTCGGGGCGGGGCTGGCCGTGGTCGCCTACTTCCTCGGCGTCGGCCTGATTGGCGCGGGCCTGGCCGCGCTCGCGCTGAACGTGGGTTGGGCGCAGCTGGCGGCGACCCCGGAACCGCCCACGCCACTGCTCGTCGGGACCGCTGTCGTCGGCGCCATCGGCGCCCTGGCGATGGTGCGGCACGTCGTGATCATCGGCACCGCGCTCGCGGGCTCGTGGACGATGCTCATCGGCGTCTTCGGCCTGGCCGGCGACACCGCCGCGCAGCGTGCCGCCACGGCGGGCGACATCTGGATTCTCTATCCGCTCGATCCCAACCCCGCACGCCGGTGGGCGCCCTTCGCCTGGATCGGCCTCGCCATCGTCGGCGCGCTCATCCAATTGGCGACGACGAAGAAGAGCGGGCGACGCTAGGCGCGCCGCGCAGGCACATCTCTCACTCACATCCCACACAAGGAGAACGACGCAATGCCACTGTTTTCACGCAAGGTGACGGTTGACTGGTCAGGCCCGCTCGCGGGCGGCGGCAAAGGTGAAGCCAAGGCGGGGTCGGGAGCGTTCACGCTGCCCGTGACGTTCCCGCGCCGGGTCGGCGAGCCGGAGGGCACGACCAGCCCCGAGGAACTGATCGCCGCCGCGCACGCCTCGTGCTATGCGATGGCGCTCAACGCGACCGTCGGGCGCAAGGGCGGCGCCATCGGCCGCACCCACGTGACGGCCACCGTCACCGCCAACTTCGACCAGGGGATCAAGATCCAGTCGTCCACGCTCGACGTGGTCGCCGAAGGCCTCACGGGCATCGAGGCCGCGGACTTCGAGGCCGTTGCCAAGGAAGCCGAAGGCGGCTGCCCGGTGTCGAACGCGCTGCGCGGATCGATCGCGATCACGGTCAACGCGTCAGTGAAGTAGACGGTCGGGAGACGGTCTACGGCGAACGGCCTACGGCCTGCGAGAACACAGACGAGAAAGGGGCGCGGCGATTACTCGCCGCGCCCCTCTTTGTTCGTACTAACTCCGAGCCGGTAGTCCGTCGACCGTAGACTGTCGCCCGTCTTCCGTCGACTGTAGCCCGTCTACCGTGGCCCGCCTCTCCTACCAGCTGAAGCGCGACACGATCTGGATCGTCCGGGCCGAGTTGGCGCCGGTGATCTGGTAGCCCGCGTCCGTCGTGCTGCTCACGCCGGTCACCGGCGTGAAGTTCACGATGTCGAACACGTTCAGCATGTCCATGCGGAACTCGAGCGTCTTCCGGCCGCTGAGCGTCACCAGCTTGCGGAAGTTCAGGTCCACGGTCTTGAAGACCGGGCCCGTCAGGATCAGGCTGCGCACGCCGCACTCGCCGTAGGCGCCGCTGATCGTCTCGATGCAGTCCGCCCCGTTGGCCGGCGCGAAGTACCGGCCGGTCGGCGCGCCGAGCGTGCCGTAGCCGCTGATCGACGTCGGGTCGAAGGAGTAGGCGCGGATCGTCTGGTCCACGATGTCCTGCGGCCAGGTGTAGATGATCGCGTCGCTCACCTTGCGCAGACGGAACGCGTCCTGCGCTTCCTTCTCCGTCATGCCGACCACGCGTACGTTGCCGAGGTCGAGCAGGCGACCGCTCTGCATGCGCATCGTGCCGTTCAGCTGCCAGCCGCCGATGAGGCGGTCGAGCCAGGGACCGACGTTCGAGGCCCAGCGCTTGCCGGCGCCGAAGGGCAGTTCGAGTACCCAATCCGCCTTGAGTGCGTGGGTCACGTCACCCGGGTCGGTGCCCGAGTTGCGCTGCGTCACGCGCGGCACGCGGAACGAGTAGAACCGCGATTCGTCCGCCCGGCCGACCGAGTAGTTCGCATTGAACTGGAACCCGTTGGCCAGCCGCCGACGGTACTGCAGCTGCATCGAGTTGTAGTCGCTGAAGCCGCCGTTGCCGGTCACGTTGGCGCCGCCCACCAGATCGGGTTGGCGAAGAAGAAGTTCGCCGGAAGGCCCGCCGCCAGGCCGTTCGCCCGACGCGTCGGGTCGTTGCTCAGGCCCGTCGTCGCGTTCGTGCCCGGCCGGAGTGAACGGGTTCGGGTTGTTCTTCGACAGCGCGTTCACGAAGTTCGAGCTCGTGAAGTTCGCCGACGTGTAGCGCGCCGCCTCGCCGGCGAGCGACGCGTTGACGCCCGAGAAGAACGCCAGGTAGATCGGCAGTGGTGACGTGCCCGTGCCGGCGCCGCGATACGCGAACGAGCAGGCGTTCCCCGTGCCGCCGCACCCGGAGGCGATGTGCGCCTGCAGGTTGGCCTGCGCGAGCTTGAACTCATTGAGGAAGCCGTTCTCGATGATGTTCGTCTCGTTGAAGTTGTAGGTCGTCCACTGTTGGCGGTTGCGGGCGCCGACGTACCGCGCCTCGATCGCCGACTTGCTGCCGAGCTGCCGCTGGAAGCCGACGGTGTAGCTGTCGGTGTAGGACACCTGCAGCTCCGGATCGAAGATGTTCACGCTGCCCGTCGGCAGGGCCGTGAGCGGGTAGGTCGGCGAGTCGGGGAGGCAGCCGGCCGTGTTCGATACCGAGCAGTACGCGGGCGCGCCGAGGTTGCCGCTCCGGAAGAGCAGAGGAACCTGCGCCGAGGTTGCCGTTGGCCGTGCTGCGTGTGGCGCTGATCGAGATCCCCGGATTGCCGCCGAACACGCCCGTGAAGTCGGACATGCCGTAGCGCTCGTAGGATCGGCTCCAGCCGCCCGAGATCGACGAGCGGCCCTGCTCACCGAAGAGCGGACGCAGGAACCCGAAGCGGTTTTCCTGGAAGCCTGGCGTCCAGTTGAAGCCGACGCTGGGCGCGATGTTGTCCCAGTCGGTGTTGTACGCCCGCACGCCCTCACCCAGGTTCTGGAAGGTGGGCAACTGGCCTGGCATCTCGCCCGGCTTGAACAGGTTGCAGGTCTCGGGCGTGGCCGCGCTCAGGTTGCAGCCTTCGCGGTAGCCCGACCGGCCCCACACGTCGGCCACGGTGGCCGTCGAGTAGCTGCCGTTCAGCGCGTAGAACGGGTACTGGATGATGTAACGCACGCCCGCGTTGAGCGAGAAGTTGGGCTTGAGCTTCCAGTTGTCCTGAATGAAGAACTCGGTGTTCCGCAGCCGACCCTCGGCACGGCTGTCCCCGTTGTACTCGTAGCGGCCGGTCTCGCCATTGAGCCGCGCATTGGCGGTCACGGCGCTCACCCGACCGGTCAGCAGCGCGTAAAGGGACGCCGCGTTGGTGCGCTCGGCCGCCGTGCTGCCGGGCATGTTCGCGGCGCTGAACATGGTGTTGGCCGTATCGCCTGTGGCCATGCCGAACGTGATGCTCGGCACGCGCGTCTGCGTCAGCAGCCACACGTCCGCTTGCGTCATGCTCGCACCGAAGCTCAGGCTGTGCGAGCCCTTGAGCCACGTCAGCGTGTTTTCGAGCAGCTTGGTCGAGCCCTCGCGCGCCGATGCCCCAGCGCCCGGCAGGCTGCTGGCGCCGATGCCACCGCCCAGGCCGAGTGCGAAGCCGCCCTGGCCGTCGAACATCGACGTCGCGATGTCCGGCGAGAACTTCGTCGGACCGCCCGAGAGGCCGAAGCGGAACTCGTTGACCAGGTTGGCGCCGAGCACGGACTTGAGTGAGCTCGAGAACGTGTAGCGGTCGGAGATCTGCGACGAGGCCATGCCCGCGCCGGGGTACGTGTCCTGACGGTTGTTGGTCGTATCCGGTGACGACCGCAGCTTGTTCAGGTTGTACGAGACGGTGAAGGTGTTCTGCCGCGGCAGGTTGTAGTCGATGCGGAACGTCGGGTACCGCGTCAGGCCCTCAACGGGCTGCTGAAAGGAGAAGCGCTCGGAGTTCAGGTTGCCCGTGATGTCCGAGTACGTGCCGCTCGCGTTCTGGGTGAGGGCGCGCAGCTGCTGGAGCAGCGGGACGATCTTCGGATCGGGCGTGGACAGCTGGCCGTTGGCTGCCGCCAGGGTATAGAGGTTGACCGAGCCGCCGACGTAGTTGAACACGCCGTTGACCGCCGACGGACGCATCACCGTGGTGTTGGTGGTGAGCGTGCTCGGCGTCCGGCTCTCTTCGTAGTTCATGAAGAAGAACGCCCGATTCCGGCCGTTGTAGAGGCCAGGAATCACGATCGGTCCGCCGACGCGGAGGCCGGGCTGGTTCTGCGTACGTTCACCCTTGGGCAGATTCCGCACCTTGTTGAAGTAGGTGTTCGTATCCAGCTCATCGGCCTGGTAGTAGTGATAAGCGCTGCCGCTGAACGCGTTGCTGCCCGAGCGAGTCGTGAAGCGGATCTGCGTGGAGCCCTGCGAGGTCGCTTCCGCGCCCTGGCCGGCCGTCGTCACCGTCACCTGCTCGACCGCGTCGATGCGCGGGCTCATGCGGGCGAAGAAGCCGTCGGTGGTCTTCAGGTAGTTGTCCTGCACGCTGACGCCGTCGACCGTGATGTTGATCGAGCTCTGCGGCATGCCGTTGACGATCGAGTCGCGCGTGCCGGCCGGCGTCTGCACGCCCGGGAGGAACTGCACGAAGTCGAGGACGTTGCGCGACCCGAGCGGCAGGCTCGAGATCTGCGTCACGTTCAAGGTGGTCGAGGCCGCCGACGACTGCGTCTGGATGACTTCCGCCGCGCTTTCGACGACGACGGTTTCGCTGAGGCCGCCGACTTCCAGGGTCGCCTTCACGCTGGCGGGGGCGCCGGCCGAGATGGTGATGGCCTTGAGGACCGCGGTCTTGAACCCTTGCAGTTCCACGGTCACGGTGTAGGTGCCGATGTTGAGCGCCGGGATCGTGAACGACCCGCTGCCGTTGGTCACCGTGGTGGACTTGTTCGCCGTGGCGTCATTGACAGCCGTCACGGTCGCGCCGGGAATCACGCCGCCGCCGGCGTCGGACACGACACCGGTGATGGAAGACGTCGCGCCGCCTTGCGCAAAGGCGGACGTGCTGACGAGCGCAAACGCAAGCGCGATCAGCAGGAACCTCGGACTGGTCTTCATGCCTTCGTTACTCCTGGGAGAAGAGGCTTCGGCCGGGACGCGGGCAGGCTCGTCACGGGGACGGCCGGCTCGCGCGGGGCGGGAGAGCCACAAACGTTGATGAACCGCATCGCTTCCGGGCTGGAAGACGAACTACTCCTGATTTTACGGCAGTACGTGGGGCAGGGCTACGCAGGAACGGGACGAAACGGACAAATTTGTCCGGTTTCGTCGAAGGCGACGAAAATGGCAGGGACGAAAGACAGCAGACGGTCTACGGCCTACGGGCCACGGCCTACGACGGGCTACGGCCGACGGCCCACGGGCTACGGTGGACGGGCTCACGACACACGGCCTACCGCAGACGGCCTACTGGCTACGGCAGACGGTAGACGGTGGACCGTCGACCGTCTGACCGTCGACCGTTGACCGTCGACCGTCGACCGTCGACCGTAGCCCCTCAGTCCAGGCGCAGGACCTGCACTGGAGCGACGCGGAGCGCCGCGGGTGCCGACCAAAGTCTGACCAGCTCCGGAAGGTCCGCCCGCAGATCCCAGCAGCCGGCAGAAGCGCGCGATTCTCACGGGCGCGGGCCCTTGGCAGTGCGCTTGCTCCCGATCCGGTTCCGTCTGCATCGACGGCTCTCCCTCCTCTTCGACGACAGGCCGTCTGACTTTGACTGAACAGGTGAAACCTATGCGACGTTCTTCCCCACGCGCTCGTGTGTTCGTCGGTGCCTGTCTCGTCGTGGCGGCGGTGGCCAGCCCAGCCGTGGCCACGCCGATCAGTGGCCTTGTCAGCCTGTCGTCGGGGGCGGTGTCGATTTCTGGCGCCGGGATGACCGGTTCGTTCGAGGGCGGGTCAGGGCTCGGGGTTGGGTTGTCCGGCACGCTGGCCAACACGGCCGACCTGAACTTCGCGGCGCCCGCGCTGGCTGACTTTGTGACGTTCCAGGCTGCGCCGACGCTCCGGGTCAATCTGACGGGCATTGCGGCGGGTGCGTATTCGGGCGCCGGGTGTGGCGCGCCAGCGGCCGCGGGTCAGACCTGTTCGCCGGGCGGCGCGCTCGCCGGGCTGAACTTCATGAACACGCCGTCGGGCGCCGTGGCGAGCCTCACGGTCGAAGGCTCGCTCGTCAACGGCATCAACGCGAATCCCACCACGGGCGTCTACACGTTTCAGTTCGCCGGGATGACGTATCAGCAGGTACTGGCGACCATCACCGGCGGCGGGACGCTCGCCAGTACCTATTCAGCGGAGTTCGTGAGCGCGGTCAGCGGGACGACTATTTCCACGGGCGGATCTCTCTCGCTGTCGGCGGCCGGCCTCGACTTCAGCCCGACGGCGCAGGTGGGATCCCCCCTGGCGCCGGGCCTGGCGTTGATTGGCAGTCCCGCCACCGGATCGTTCCTGGGCATGTCAGGCACGCTGGCGCAGTTGGCCAACCTGGCGTTCGCCGCCGCCCCGACCGACGCGCTGGTGTCGTTGCTGAACTTCCTGACGTTCCAGGTCAATCCGGTGCTCTCCGGCGAACTCACGACCGTGATGGGGGGCGGCTTCGGCGGCGCGGACTGTCTGATCCCGGCCGCGATCGGTCAGGTCTGCGCGTTCGCGCCGTTTCCGTTCACGTTCTCCAACGTGCCGGGCGGCAGCATCGCGGCGCTGGGTCTGTCCGGGCTGTTCCACAGCTTTCCCGATGACGACGCGTTCCTCGGCCTGCTGTCGCTCCAGTTCGCGGGCCTGACGTATCAGCAGGTGCTGGCGCTGCTCAGCACCGGCCAGTCGGTGACCGCCCTGTACTCCGCGTCGTTCGCGACCGACGTGTCCGCGCTCGGGCCGACGGCGGTGCCCGAGTCTGAGAGCCTCGCGCTCGTGGGCCTCGGCCTGCTGGGTCTGGCGATCAGTCGCCGCAGGCGCCAAGACCGCCTGCGGCCGACGGGCTCCTGGCGAGGGTAGACGGTCTACGGGAGACGGCCAACGGGCTACGGCAGAAGGCCGACGGGCTCCGGGCGACGGAGTGACCGGCAACCGGCCACGGCCCACGGTCGATGGGCTGCGGTCATCGCAGTCCAACGGTCAGCGTGGCGAACGCGAGGAAGAAGGTGCCGTCGGCGATGAACACGGCCTGGCCGCCCGCGTCGATCCAGGCGCGGACGACGGAGGGCCGGGGCGCGCGTCATGGGGTTGCTCATTGCCCCCCCAATGCGAAAACGGGACTCTCCTCGGCTCGCGGCCGAGCACAATTGCGCGTGCCCGGCGCGCGGCGCGGGTGTCCTTGCTGACGGGGCAGTGGCCTGGACGCGGGGTGCCGGTATAGAATCGGAAGTCTTGCGACGGGCCGCCCGGCTCGCCGTGAGACGCAGCTCGCGCTCCCGCGACGACGTGTTCCTCGGTAGCTCAACGGCAGAGCATCCGGCTGTTAACCGGAGGGTTGCTGGTTCGAATCCAGCCTGAGGAGCCAATCTCCAGTTTCACTCCCCTTCGCAAACACGTCGAACGGCTTAACGTAGGTGGGAGAAAGACTTCCGCGATCGAACGTGGAGTTCGATACCAGCGTTTTGATCAAACGCGCCTGTTCGTGCGGATTTTTCGCAACATACGAGGAATAGGCGGTTTGCGCGAGTTCTAGAATCTGCAGTCCCGCCGTCTCGTACGCCTGACTGGCGACCTCGTGACGCTCCATCTCGGTTCGCACTCGCCGAAGCTCCTCCTGCAGCGCCGCCGACTTCGAGTTCCAGAGTTCCTCGGGGATCGCATCGCTGAGGCGGTCCTCGTAGACACGATCCAGTTTGGAGCGCAGCAGCATCTGTTGCTGCTGCAGCCGCAGCATGGAGGTCCGGCGAACTTCTCCTTGTCCGCCTGGCTCTCCCGCAGCACCGTCGCGAGCTTGCCGGCGAGTTCCGTCGGGATGCGGACCTGCTTCAGGATGCTCGCCAAACTGGCGACCAGTTCCTCTTCGCGCACGTACGTGTTGCCGCACGGCCCGCGGTGGCCCGTGCAGTGGTAGTAGACGTACTGGCCCTTCTTGGTTTCCGCGGTGTAGGCGCAGCCGCACCGCCCGCAGGTCACGAGCCCCGCGAAAGCGTGCCGGCGCTTCGTGTGGCGCGGGATGGTTGGCCGCGCGAACACCTGCTGCACGCGGTCGAAGAGCCCTCGCGAGATGATCGGCTTGTGGAGCCCCTGGTGCAGCTGGCCGAGCCAGTAGAACTCGCCGTAGTAGATCGGGTTGTGCAGCAGCTGGTGGATCCGCGACCTTCGCGAGCGCGTCAGCCGCCCGTGCGGTTCGTCAGGCCGGCAGCCGCGGCCATCTTGGTGAGCGCCTTCAGCGAGTACTCGCCTGAGCGTACCACTCGAACAGCTTGACGATGATTGGCGCGCGTTCGGGATCAGGTTCGATCCGGTGCGTCACCGGTTGTTCTGGTAGCCGACGGGCGCCACGGTGGGCCAGTGGCCTTGCCTGGCCTTCTCGATCATCCCCTTGCGAACTTCCTCGCCGAGGTTGTCGATGTAGTTCTTGGCCATCAGCACCTTGATGCCGTGCATGAACTTCTCGGACGAGCGCGAGCCCTCGGAGAGGACCACGCTCTCCTTGACGAAGTGGACCTCGATGCCGAGCTCGTCGATCGTCACCCAGTCCTTGATGTTGCGGTACAGGCGGTCGGTCTTCTCGACGAGGAGGGTCCGGCACGACGACCCTCGCTTGCGCAGGAACGCGACCATCTCGCCGAACGCGGTGCGTCCGGCGCGCTTGGCCGTTTCGACGTCCTCGAACTCCTGGACGACGTGGAGACCCTCCCGCTCGGCGTAGTCCGTCAGGAGCTGCCGCTGCGCCGGGATCGAGAATCCCTGTTCCTGTTCCTTGGAGGAGACGCGGACGTACACGACCGCGGTACGTCCCGGGGGCCGGCGTGGTGGCCGGTTGCTGACGGGCACGGCTCTTCATGGTGCTGCTCCGGGTGCGGAACGGTGCCAGTGCCGTCAGTAAGGCGTTCCAAGGACCATTCTTGCAGGACTTCGAGGTAGCGGGCAACAGGTTCCAGCCACCTCCGCTCAACATCGTCGACGCGGTCGTGCATCTCAGCAGATTGCGTCATGGCCGTGCTCCGTCGGCGGGGCGGCTCGAGTCTCCCGTGTCGTCGAACTCTGCCGCACCGCTTCGACAAGTGCCCACCGAAGAAGTCCAGAGGCCGGGTCAAGGCCGCGCAGGCGGCGAGCGCAGCGAGCGAAGCCTTGACGCGGCCGAGGACTTCCGGAAACTGCAGCACTCGAAGCGGGTGCACGTGGAGTGACGCCGGCGCTCGTGACCGGGTGTGACGCCGCGGGCTGAGCCCGCACGGCGAGTGGGTCACGATTGCAACGGTGTCATACCGCTTTGGGAGTGGCTCGTTCGAGCAGGTCCTGAGGACGCCGTCGAACCGGCGCGAGACGCACGGCCGTGACAGCGCGTGCGTGGAAGACGGGATACCGATCGAATACAACGGTCGGCGTCTCCGGTCAAGCGGGATCTGGGGGCTCAGACGTCGTAACATGCAAGCAAGCGGATGTGATCTGCGGCAACCGAAGCGACGATCCGCTCGTGATCGCGTTCGTGCACGACTTGGCGACACGCGTGGAGATCCGCGAGTGACGAGCCGCGCGCCGGCTCGTGTTGCACGACGAGGTCTCCGCCGCGAACAAGGACGACAGCGGCGGTGTTGTCGAGCAGGTTGTCGACGATGTTGTCGGGGCAGTTTCGGCCGGCGAACTCGGAGAGATCTGCCACGTGCAGACAGGGTGGATCGGGCGCTGATGGGACGTCGGTCTCGACCGTTGGAACCAGGCTGGCTCGTGGCACGCTCCTGCGACGGCTCCGGGCTGACTACTGCGCGCGCAACTTGGTCTGGGACAGCTCACCCGGCGACGGGCTACGTGGCGTGAGCGACCACCGCGCTGGCCGCGGGCTTGGCAGCACGAGCGGCCAAAACAGGTGGTCGCTCACGCCACGGTACCCGCTTGGGCGGCGACAGCGCGGTGGTCTCAGACAGAGCGCGCGGCACATAGCGCCGCGCGTTTGGCGGCCCGGCAACTCTCTGCATGACAGCGCCTTAGTCGTCACCGTCATCGCGCCCGCACTCTCGCGAGCAAGCAACTCGGCGATGGCTGCGACGTCGCGGGAGAGGGGAACACCTCCCGCGGAGGGGGTGTTCCCCCCTGTGTTCCCCTCCCTGTTCCCCTCCCTGTTCGCCTGGCGGACCGGACTAGGGACGAGCCGACCAGGAGTGAGAGATGGGGGCTGCCGACGTCGCGCTTGATCGTCTCTGGCTAGGCCAGGCGCAGGAGCGGATGGTCGTTCTAACGCCGTCAGCGAGCCGGGGCTTGTGGCGCCGGCGACTGCAGGAGCGTCCACGCAGCCTCGATGATGACCATCGAGCACGCCTCGGGATCCGTCTTTACCGCGACCGCAAGACTCGAGGAGTTTCTCGTTCCCGCGCCAGAGGCCGAAGCTGTTCCTGATGCCGCGGCCCCAGCCGTCGTAGAACCGGATCAGCCGATCCTTCGCGGTCGTCCGCACCAGCTCCTTCGACTTGTCGTCCAGCTGGGCAACGAGCCGGCGCGCGGCCTCATCAACCGTAGTCGGCCACGTGTCCCGTTCGACGATAGAGGCTGGCGGTGATGCCGGGATTTCGCCGGGCGCACAGGCATACGCCTGAATCATCCGGGTGCTCCGCTTGTCTTTCCCCGGTTCGTCCCACGACACGAAGAAGCTAGGGCCATCGCCGGCCGCCAGCTTGACGTCCACCACGTTTGACACGCCTTCGACGAGATGCAAATCGGACAGTTGCGACGTCCAAACGTCTCCTGCGGCCCACGTCGATACATACAGATGGTGATTGTCGGTGGGGTCAGTCTGCGACCACGCCACAAGCGGTGCGTCGCGTTGCAGGATCATTGAAGCGGACCAGACTCTGGCCGGTGTTCCAAGAGGCCCGCTCGCGGGAGGAACCGCCGTCCAGCGATCGACGTCCCACCGTGTGAGGGCGAGCTCGGGACCAGCCGGCTGGTGCGCAAGTCGGAGCACCCAGGCACGGCCTTTCGAGTCGACAGACAGTGAGAGCTCGCGCATCGCGGTCGTACCCTGAACGGCAATGACCTTTTCCAGCGATTCACGCCCGACGTCACGCCAGGCACTGCCGTTCCAGCGGGCGACACGTACGCCGCCAGGGTACCCGGTCCAGGCGAGCCAGATCTGCTGACGCCCATCGACCGCAACAGCCGGCGTGAGAAACGAGTCGTTCTCGTTGCGATCGAGCGTGACGACACCTAGCCTCGTCCAGGACGAGCCGTTCCAGCGCGCGACAAAGAGGCCAGCTAGCTCCGCGTTCCTCTCCTCTGACCAGGCGACGACCGGCTGCTCCCCGACGAAAGCGATGCTTGGTCGTTGAGCGTGCGTGAACGGCTCCGGGGTCGAGACGAGCGGCGCCCCAAGCCATTCCCAGGCGCCGCGGTTCAGACGCGCGATATGCAACACCCTCGAGCCATCATCGCGATTCGCCGCCGCGGCAACGACGATGCGGCCTGACGGAGACGCCGCAACCGCTTCCACCCAGACCTCGTCGACGCCAGCTCGCGCCAGTGCTGGTGGAGACGTCCATTGCCCGTTACTCCACCGCAGGAGATTCGGGCCCGTCGGCGACCGGCTGATCCAGACCTCGCCGGAGCGAGTGGAGGTCAGCGTCGATTCAGCAATGCCAGATCCATCCTGCTCGCCGGTATCAGGTGCGAGGGACCGCCAGCAGAGGCCGGCAGACGTAGGCTGCGCCTCACCGTGAGCGGCCACCGAAGCTGCCACCACGAGGGCGAAGGCCGCGACCGGGAGCCACCTGACAACAATCGAAGCCTTAGAACGGCGCATCATGTGAATTGGTACGACTATTCAGACCCCGCCGGAGCGCAAGCGGCCCTGTCGTCACAACCGGACCGACGACCTTCGCGTGTGTGAAACCGTCACGCAATCACTTCGATGTGCGCACGGTGACCTGGCGCTTTCGCGAGCGGCGTGTCGCACGTGACTACCGTCGCACCAAGCGCCTCCGCCAGAGCAACGTACATGGCGTCGTACGCCGTCACGTTCTCGCGCAGCTTCCACGCTCGAGTCAGAAGATCGAGATGGGCGTGACGGTGGAGGTCGAGGTCGACGAGATCCTCGATTGCCTCGGCCGCACGGTCCGCTGACACTTCGCCCGCTCGAACAAGTCGTCGAAGGGCCTGCGTCACTTCGACGTCGATCAGATGTGGCGAATGGAACTCCTCATCGTCTCGAAGGAGACGCGCCTCGACCCGAGTACCGAGCGGGGTCTGCAGGAGCAGTTCCAGCAGCGCCGAAGCGTCGACTACAATCACGCGGACTCGCGCTCCTCACGAATGACCGTGGCGGCCGACGTCTTCAGCGTCACGCGCTTTCGACTGTGGATTCTGGCCAGCATCTCGTGGCGCGTGGGCCTCGCGGCCAGGCGTTCGAGTTCGGCCAGGAGGTAGTCGGAGAGCGTCCGTCCGGAGTCAGCTGCTCGGACCTTCAACTTGCGGTGCAGCGCGTCCGGCACGTTCCTGATTTGGACCATTCTGGACATGCGACTAGCATGCGTGCATGCGATTCGCATGTCAAGGTTCATACGGCCTCCTGGATCAACCAGTTGCGGAAATCGTCCAGCTCGAGGAGCCAATTTTCGATTTGCTCAATTGGCTCACTTGGCCTGGATGTCAGGCTTCGAACCGCTCGCATCTGGCTCGCGCTTCTCGGCGCGAATCCAGCCCGCCGCAGGCTACTTCACTCCCGCGTCCCCGACGAGCCAGCCGCCATCCGATCGGCGGAGGCGCGCCGTGGCTTCCTGGGGTGCGGCTGGTGTGTAGCCGACCGCGCCGGCCATCGACGTCGGCTTCCATCGCCAGGTGTACTTCACAGCCGCGGATCCGCCGCGTTCGGGCCGGACGTCGATCACTTCCAACAGCTCGCGCGTAGCGACCGCGATCGGTGTGTCCAGCTGCACGCCCGAGGCGGTCGCGTTCGCCGTGAGCGTGCTCCGCACGACCGCGAGGCGCACCTGACTGCTCGTGTAGCCGTTCTGCTTGGACTGAGCGTGCAGGGCATCGCACGACGGGTGCGGTGAGCGCCCGGCCGGATCGAAGCGAAATTCCTTGAGTTCGATGCGGACGACGCCGGCGGTCGCAGCGTCGTAGAGCGGGCCCTTGTCTTTCAGGTTCTGAAACGTCGCGACGAAATCTACCTGGCCCATGTTCGCGAACGAGAAATCCGGATTCGCCGTCATGCAGTACGTCAAGGACGGCAGCGTCCTGGTGAGCGTCGACTCGATCGCCTTGGACAACGCCGCTGCGGCCTCCGGCTTCGCGGGGACACTCGTGCCACACGCGATCGCGAAGAACGGAGACGCGGCGGCCAGCACGAGAACCGCCAGTCGCTTGAGACCGCCAGGGCGGTGCGTGAAGATCGGCGCGCGTCCACTTGTCATAGGGGCATCCGACGAGTCGCCGCGACCGCCCTCACTTGCCGCAGCACTTCTTGTACTTCTTGGCACTCCCGCATGGGCACGGCTCATTGCGCCCGACCTTCACCGGTGCGCGGTAAGGTTCCTGCGGTTCGCCGAGCCCCTCGCGTTCGTCGTCCCAGTCCTCGTCCAATACGCCGGTCACTTGGTGCTCCGCGAAGGCCGACCACCACGATGTCGCGACGGCCACATTGTCAATCGGCGGCTGACGCTCGCGCAGGTCTTCGATTGTTCGACCCGGCCGGGCGGCCTCAATTGCGCCCAGCTCCTCGAGTGACATGAACCGGGGATCGACGAGGCCGTCGGCGTAGGCTCGACGCAGTTCGGCGAAGACTGACAACGCCTCGATGTCCGCAGACTCGGCGACCAGGCTGTCCCACACCGCGCTCGTTTCCCGTTCGAGGCCCTCTCGGGCGAGCCACTGGAAGTGCTCGACGATCCGGTCCCTCGGCACTTCCGCCCAGGCCGCCAGGAGCGCAAGGGCGCTCACGGCCGCACCACGGCCGTACTCATTGGCGTGACGATTCACGATGAGCGCCTTGATGGGCGCCAGGTCTCCGTCGCACACTGCCGCGAGGATTCGTGCGCCATCTTGAGTGACGATGTCGCCGCCGATCTCGAAGGCCTGCTCTCCCGGCAGCGAGAGCCAGCGAACGATGTGCGGATAGGCGCGCGGCTCGCGCCACTTGGCCATCAGGTACAGGGCGTACGAGAAGAGGGTGGCGTCCGAGATCGAGGGGTTGGAGGGACCCGCGATGACTCGCTCGAGCGCCGAGAGCAGCGGGTCGATCAAAGCCTCCCGGTGGGCGTCTGCCGATGCGAGCGCCTCCGCGGGCTGCGCTGACACGTCTCGGGACAGCGTCGTCAGAATCTCTGGCGGCGACAGCGTCGGCGCGTGTACCGCGATGGGCTGATGTGTGAAGCGATCGATCCCCACCCAGAACGGACACCGTGGGCAAGCGCGACGCATCGGATAGTCGATGCCTTCCTGATGAGGACACCCGATGATGCGATCGGTGGTCGCCGTGTGCGTGACGCCAGACTCACGGAGAAACGCAGCGACGTCGGCCGCGACCGTCGGATCGCGTCGCACGTCGGTCGCCTCGGCCGTCCACGTACGCGTCGCGGACAGGTCTCGCTGTCCGGCCCGGATGTGCACCGAGACGACCATCTTCGTCGCGAACGCGGTGTCTGGCCCGTACAGCGCGATGGTCGCCATCGGGTACCGACGGGAACGCCGGTGGTGTCGTCTGGAGGCCGCAGTCACGTGGGCGCCAGGACCGATGATAGGCGGTAACGTGCGATCGTGCCAGGGCTGGATAAGTCCGTGCTGCCCGCGTTGGCACGATCTTCTCCGTTGATCCGCTCTCGAGGACGATGCCATCGTCAACGCACACGGCGACACGCCGCTACTACGGCTCGTCGGCTGACAAGGCAATCGCCAAGGAGTTGCTGGAACAGCCTCAAGGCGACTGACGCGAAAACGACCATCGACCAGACGCGGGCGCACCATGCGGATTGTCGCCATCAGCGATCAGCACGGATTCCTTCCGGAGATCCCCGCCTGCGATCTCCTCATCGTGGCCGGCGACATCTGTCCCGATCGGTTCGGCCCCTTTGTTGCCAGGTTCGCGCCGGACCAGCAGGCGCGCTGGTTCGATCGCACCATCCGACCGTGGGCGCAGGACTCACCCGCGACGCACAGGATCCTGACGTGGGGGAATCACGACTGGTGCGGAGAGTCGTGCGATTTCTCTACCGACGCGCCCGGCGTGGCGCCGACGACGACGCTCCAGATCGTCGTGGACCAGGCCGCAGGCGCGTCCTACATGGCAGTCGTGGTCGGCGTCTGGTGGTGGACGAGTCAGAAGATCGTCGGTCCCCTCCAAGCCTTGACGGTCGCCGCCCGTCGCGTCGCCGCGGGCGACCTGACCGCGGATGTGCCTGCGTCGGCGGGTGGTGAGATGGGTGAGCTCAGTCGAACGTTCGACGCGATGGTTGCCAGCTTGCGCCGGTCACACCGGCAGGTCGCCGAGTACCAGGAAAACCTCGAACGGACCATCGCCGAGCGCACGGCCGCGCTCCAGGCGACGACGGCTCGAGCAACCCATCTGGCTGAGCGGGCCGAGCAGGCCAGTGCCGCGAAGAGCGCGTTCCTTGCCAACATGAGTCACGAGCTGCGCACGCCGCTCAACGCCATCATCGGCTACAGCGAGATGTTGAGCGAAGACGCGGAAGGACGGTTGGACGGCAGGACCACCGAGGACCTGCAGCGCATCAACCGAGCCGGCCGACACTTGCTGGGTCTCATCACCAGCGTGTTGGAGCTCTCGAAGATCGAAGCCGGGCGGATGGAGCTCCAGGTCGAGGAGTTCGACCTGGGCACTCTCGTTCGGTCCGCCGTCGAGATGGGCCAGCTGCTGGCGCGTGACGGGGACAACACCCTCTCGGTCTCAGGTCTCGATCGACTTGGCTCGATGCGCTCGGATCGCATCAAGCTGCGGCAGGTGCTGCTCAACCTGATCGGCAACGCGTGCAAGTTCAACACGGGCTGCCACGTGGCGGTCCGCTGTCGGCGTGAGGGCCATGGCGCCGATGCCTGGATTGTGGTCGAGGTCTCTGACGACGGCGTTGGGATCGCGAAGGAAGACTTGTGCCGACTTTTCGTGGAGTTCACGCAGGTGGACGCTAGCAGCACGCGGCGCCACGGTGGGACCGGCCTCGGGCTGGCGATCAGCCGCCGGATCGCGGAGCTGTTGGGCGGGCATTTGGGCGCCGAGTCCGCACTTGGCCGAGGGGCGACGTTCAGCGTACGCGTGCCGGCGTCCTGCCCCGGTAGCGGCGCGCGCCTCGAAGACGCCGCGTCGACACCGGCGCTCTGACGCACCGCGCCCCTTTTGAAGCCGGTGGTGGCCGGAGCCAGGCGCCCGCCTTTCCTCGTCCTGCATACGAGCCCGACCGCGGCTACCCCAGTCGCCTCAAGGCGCGTGGGGCCGAAACCGATTGTTGATGAGGGACTCATTCCCGAGAACACTTGGAAGGACGGAACAACGTGGCCACGCTTGCTCAAGTTGGCACTAGCTATCGCGAAGATTCGGCCGCTGCGGGTCGGGAGGCTGCTGCGGGCGCCATCGCAAGGCTCTCGACCGCCTCGCCTGCCGTGGCGATCGTCTACGCCACCGCCGATCACGATCAAGCGGCGCTCCTCGCGGGTATTCGGTCGGAGATGCCCGGCGTGCCTCTCGTCGGGTGTTCAGGCGAGGGCGTCATCGCGCATGACGAGTCCACCGAGGCATTCTCGGCTGTGGCCGTCATGGTCGTTGCTTCGGACCGGATCCGATTCCGCACGCTGCTGGTTGAGGGCTACGGTGAGTCACCAGCCGGCGCCGGAGAACGACTGGCCGAGCTCGTCAATCCACACGTCGCCGACGCGGCCTGCCTCTGTCTCATGCCGGATGGACTTCAGGGCAATTGCACGGAGTTCCTCAGTGCACTTCACGCCAAGCTGGTGAAACCGCTTCCGGTCGTCGGCGGGTTGGCGGCCGACGCGATGTCCTTCGAGCGAACCTACCAGTATGTCGACGACAAGATCGTGTCGGGCGGCGTGGCGGCGCTGCTCATTTCCGGCGAGACCGACGTCGCGATCGCCGTCAGCCATGGGTGTAGCCCCATCGGACTTCCAAGGACGGTCACCAGCTCGGAGGGTGGCTGGGTCAAGGAGATCGATGGTGAGCCGGCCTGGCAGCTCTTCAA
Source organism: uncultured Acidobacteriota bacterium (assembly GCA_963738485.1). Classification (GTDB taxonomy): domain Bacteria; phylum Acidobacteriota; class Vicinamibacteria; order Vicinamibacterales; family SCN-69-37; genus CAVTWK01. The sequence continues at coordinate 475,440 of CAVTWK010000001.1, read as the reverse complement.
GGCGTATCTCGACGATAGCGCAGAGGATCTCAACGCTGAAGGAATCGTGCACCTGTGCATCGGAGAACCACTGGCCACTCCGGAGTTGACCGACGGGTACGATCCGTACGTCATCCGAACTCCCCTCCAGCTCGACAAGGCGACCGGCGCCCTGTTCTTTCCGGGCGGGGGCCTGACCGAAGGGCATGCGATCCAGCTCACGCGTCGCGATCCCGAGAAGATCCGCCAGAGTGCGCGGCGGTGTGCCGAGCGAGTGCTGGCGACGCACGGAGGTCGCCGGCCGGATCTCGTCCTGCAATTCGACTGCGCTGGCCGCGGACGGATTCTCTGGGGTAGCTGCGCCGCGGCCGAGATCGTCGTGCCGCTTCGCCGGGTGCTTGGTCCCTCAACACCGTGGATGGGATTCCACACGTATGGCGAGATTGCACCCATCGCGGGTCGCCCGTACTACCACAACTACACGGTGGCGCTGTGTGCGCTGTTCGAGCGACCGGCAGCCTAGTCTCGCCGTCTGACGACACGGGGCGACGGCTGTACGAAGAGCTGAACGAGCAGATCAAACTGCTCGTCAAGACCGAGCACAGCCTGCACCGATCGCAGAGCGCGCTCGATCGTCAACTGCTGCGCGTCGAGCTCTTGAGCCGCTTCGCGCTCCGGTGGGGCGGTCGTTCGCCAATCGAGGACATCCTCGCGGACGCCGTAGGGATATTCAGGCACCTCTTCACGACCGATCGCGCTCGAGCCGCCCTCCCCCCCGTTTCTTCAACGGACCAGACCGCTCCTCCGATCAACCAAGGCCTCCTCGTGGTCGGTGCCGAGCGGCTAGACCAGGCCGTAGCTCATCTGTCCGAGCCGTTCGTCGGGGACCAACACGGACTGGCACCGGACCTGAGATCCCTACTCCTCGAACTTGGCATCCTGCGGTCCGATGACGCTCCGGGGCGCGTGGTCATCGTCATACCGCTCCGGGTGGGCCCCGCAATGACGATGTGCCTGGCGGCGTCGGCCGCACCACAGACGAAGTCGTCCCACGTGCGCGAAGCGCCGAGCGCCGCTGCCATCCCTTTCCTACAGCTCCTTCGGAGCCATATCGAGCACACCTTGACCAACGCGCGGCTGCTTGGCGACCTCGAGCTCACCAAGCGTCGGTTACTCCGCGCGCACAGCGAGCTGGAGGACCGGGTCGCCGCCCGCACACGTGACCTCACGTTGGAGGTGGCCGAAAGGCGGCGCGCCGAAGCTCAGCTGATTGTCGCGCGTGATGCGGCCGAGGCCGCCGATCGGGCCAAGACGGCATTTCTGGCCAACATGAGTCACGAGCTGCGGACGCCGCTGAACGCCATCATCGGCTACAGCGAGCTGGTGCGCGAGCAAGCCGAAGAAGCCGATAACGTGAACATCGTGCGTGACTCGGCCACGATCACCGGGGCGAGCCGCCATCTCCTCAAGCTCATCAACGACGTGCTGGATCTGTCGAAGATTGGCGCAGGGAAGATGACCCTGGCCACGGAGCCAGTCGATGTCGCATCGCTCGTCAGCGATGTGATCGCGACGAACCGATTCGCGGCCGCCAAGAACGGAAACCGGATCGAGGTGACGACCCCAGACAACCTGCCGGTCATCGAGGGTGACTCCACCCGCATCGCACAGGTGCTCATGAACCTCGTAGGCAACGCCGTCAAGTTCACGCGGGGCGGCCTCGTGCGGGTGGATGTCAGTCACGAGTCGAGCGACGGTGTGCCCGAGGTGGTCTTCCGCGTCACCGACACGGGTATCGGCATGACTCGGGACCAACTCCAGCAGATGTTCGACGCGTTCACGCAGGCAGACGACTCGACGACACGTCGCTACGGAGGCACGGGGCTTGGACTGAGCGTGAGTCTCGGCCTCTGCACGCTCATGGGGGGGCGTATCGACGTTACGAGCGAACCCGGCGTTGGCTCGACGTTCACGGTCAGGCTGCCCGCACCGCCAGTCTGCCCGAGCCTACTGCTCATCGACTGACGAATCGGACGCGGACCAGCTGGCGCCCCCCTACTTCATCGAGATCGAGCTCAGGAGCTCGAGCAGGTCTGCGATCTGCTGATGCGACAGGCCAGTCAGCAGCGGCATGGGCGACACCCGGAGCGATTGGCGCGAGGCCCATGCCAGCGGTGCGCAGCTGACGCGGGGCCGCGATGGACCGCCAACATCCGCGCGACTCATTCGACCCGATGGAGTTGTTCGCGCACGGCACGCGAGCGGCTGTTTCGTGAGCTGCCGGCCGCACTCGACAAGGACGAACGCGAGTTTCTGCGCTCGCTCGTCCGGACCGAGCCCAAGTGGTCCACGACCGGGCATCGCACACCTTGAGGAACTGCCGGCTATCCGTTGGAGACTCCAGAACCTGGAACAGCTCGCGCGCCAGCCCGGAGCGATTCCTGACCCTGGCGGAGGCCCTCGACGCGCGGTTCGCCGGGATGGAGTAGGTCAGTGCGGATCGGCACGGGGCGATGGGCTGCCAAAGACAGTTGCCAGAATCAAGTGACCCCGAGCCGGGAGCACGTTGATTCGGAGTCCAGAACCCCGTAGAGTCCCCCTACCGGACCGCATTCACCGCGGGAGGGCTGGAATGTCTCTCGAGAGGGCGTACACGGCTGCTCGCGTCATCGAGAGTGCGGAGAACTATGCGCGTGCAGGCATCCCGCCGAGTCCTGCGACGCCGGGAGGTGAGCGGGCCGGCCGCCAGGATTCTGTACTACGACGATGAAACGTTCTGGAGGCGGATCTTTCAGGACCCGGACGCCGCGTGGAGCACACGCTTCGACACCGTTGATGCGGTGGCGCTGTCGGAGTGGGTCGCGCGGGTGCCGGGCCTCTATTGGCGTCCGGAGTCGGCGCCCCTGCGGAAGTACTCGGCTGATGCGGTTGAGGGACACGACCTTGGCGGAGTAACGCTGCGACCCTTTGGGAAGTCGCAGGTGGTGCACGGCGGGGTCGGCACCCTGAAGTTCCCGCCAAGCGAGTCGGGCTATCGGCTAGGTACGGTCACGATGACGGCGAACGTCTCCGCGGGCGTTCCCATCCTCGTCGCGCCGGATGTGTGGGAGGCGCTCAAGCTCCGCGAAGGCGCCGTCGTCCGTCTGCGGAGTGTGCCCTGGGTTCCGATGGCGCAGGAGTGGGCGGCGCGATTTCCGTCCACCCGCAATGTGCCTCGGGGATGCTTTCTGGCGCAGCACCCCGACGTGATCGACGTGGTCGAGGAGAGAACTGGCATCCAGATCCATCCCTTCACCATCATGGAACACACCGACGGCCCGAGCGCGCTGTTCGACTTCGTCTTTGCGACGGGCGATACCGCAGAATCCCAAGCACAGGAAGGCGCTGGAGGAGTTCTTCGACTCGGTACAAGACGCGCAACGGGCGGGACGGCCGATACCTGATCGCCGCCGACGTCGCACAGCCGCTGTGGGAGTCCGACTACGCGAGCCCGCTGGAACTCAGCCGGGCGCACCCTGCCGCCGGGTCACAACTCGCGCTGCTCGAGCGCCGTATTCGAGAACAGCAGATGGGGAAGATGGTCACGACTGAGCTATTGGTACAGCTCTCCGACCTCCCAGACGTCCAGCATCTGAAGCGCATCTCCTCACTTGCCGGTATCCAGCCGTCGACGTGGTCCAGAGGCGGGCGAATGGCCGACGAGAGCGCACAGTTCCTGGCCCAGGTGACCGACAGGTCCCTGCCCGCCGTCCTGGAGGCGCTCGCCATTTACCGCACGGGCGCCTCCGCTGCGTGACCGGCGATGGACCCGCGCCTCGCGAGTTTGAACGACGTCCTCGCCGACCTCTACCCCACGGTCGAGGAGGCGCGGCGCATCGTCGCACGCGCGGGGCTTCGACCCAGCCTCATCGCCTTTCACGCCGCCGCGCTCGTCAATTGGTACAACATCCTTGAAGCTGGGCGCAGGGCACACAAAGTCGAGGCGCTCGTCCAGGCGGCCTTGCAGGACTTCGGCGACAACCTCTTGCTGCGCAACCTGGCGGATCCGGACGCGCAACCCCTGAAGGGCCCTGACATCCAACGCGATGTCGTGTGGCGAACAGGCCCCGAGGGCGACCGCCTCGAGAAGATCACGGGAGCCCGCAGTACGCTGCTCCCAATCGCGTTTCTCGAGGAGGGCGTGCGGTGCGCGCGCGCGGTCGCGCGGGTCGTCCTTGGCGACGGGAGCAGCGGGAGCGGATTCGTTATCGGCCAGAACTGGCTGCTGACGAATCACCATGTGCTGCCATCGGCCGCGCACGCCACGGGAGCGCGGGCCGAATTCAACTACCAACAGCTCGCCTCGGGTGTGGACGCGCCCAGAAAGTCATTCACATTGTCTCCGGCCGACGGCTTCGAGACGAGTCGTGCCGATGACTGGACGGCGGTACGCGTCGAAGGACACGCCGCGGAGGAGTTCGGTTCGCTCGTCCTTCGGGCCGCAGAGGTGGCGCCTGACGACTTCGTCAACATCATTCAGCACCCGGGGGGCGGCCCTAAACAGATCGCCATGTATCACAACACCGTCACGTACGCGGACCAGACGCGGGTGCAGTACCTGACCGACACGCTTCCCGGATCGTCTGGCTCTCCCGTCTTTGACTCGACGTGGTCGGTCGTGGCGCTCCACCATAGCGGAGGCCTGCTCCGGGAGCCGGGGACCAAACGCGTCGTCTATCGCAACGAGGGCATTCACGTGAACACCATCATCGACGGGCTTCGCGCGATGAAAATCGACATCCCTGAGAGATAACCGCAGTAGCACCGTCCGACTTCAGCCGTCGCCTGGCTGCTGCGATCATCGTGCCATTCGGGCGGACGAAGACCTGGATCGTCGAGTGACGACGACTCGCTACGCCACCTGCACGGTGACGGACTGCTCACCGGCTCGCTCCCCCGAGCCGGCGCGCAGCGTGAGGGTATGTGTGCCCGGCTCGAGGTGAACCGCCACCTGCCGGCCGCTTCCCAACTCGCCCTGCACGTCGGACGTCCAGCCGAGCTGCTGGAGCTCGGGGCGTCGTTCTTCGCGCCACCAGCCGTTGCCCACGAGCACCACATCGGGCGCGAGCGTCTCGCCATCGACCGGCCGCACGATGACGGCCGCGCACGGCTTCTCGCGCACGCTGAACGGGGCCGTCTCGACTCGCGTCGCGCGCAGCCCATTGGACGCCGTGATCGCGAGCCGGCAGGCGGGGCCGCCGGCCAGCCGGTCGAAGCTGTGGCCGCGCGGACGGCTGGGGAATGAGTCGATCTTCGACCGCACGACACAGCGGTAGCGTTCAGGGGGCGGACACCCACAGGGAGGACGAGACGCATGGGACGCAAGCAGGGCAAGGCGCCGGTGTGGCTGCAGGTGCTGATTGTCTGGATCGTGATCAGCGGATTGGGGACGATGGGCGTGATGTTCCTGCGTTCGCGTGACGTGTTCGGTGATGCCATCTTCCAGCCGCTGGTGCCGCTGCTGTGTCAGGCCGGCGATCGTATCGAGACGCGGTACAGCTCCCGGAGGAACCTCGTGGATGACAAAGGCCGATCCTCGACGACAGGAGCAAACCGGCAGCAGATATCCACCGGGCTCGACGCGGCGGCCTGCGTGTCGCCTGACGGCCGGCAGACGGCGGCCGCGGGTTTCACGCCAGCCGTGCTCGGTATCGGCAGCCTGGTCGGAGGCGCGCTGCTGGGACTGGGCGCGCTGATGCGAAGGCGCTGAGCTCCAGGCTCGAGCGCACCATGCGAATCGTCGTCATTGTCGCGAGTCCTCAGTAGCGACCCTGCGGCACCCTGAACGCGGGCACTCTGGTCTCTCCCGCGATCTACTTCACGCCCGCGTCATTCACGACCCAGCCTCCGTCCGATCGGCGGAGGCGCGCGGTGGCTTCCTGCGGAGCGGCCGGTGTGTAGCCGATCGCCTCGGCCATCTTCGTCGGCCGCCATCGCCAGGTGTACTTCACAGCCGCCGCCCCGCCGCGCTCGGGCCGGACGTCGGTCACGTCCAGCAACTCACGCGTGGCGACCTCGATCGGTTTGTCCAGCTGCACGCCCGAGGCCGTGGCTTTCGGCGTCAGCGTGGTCCGCACGACCGCGAGGCGCACCTGACGGCTCGTGTAACCGTTCTGCTTGGCCTGAGCGTGCAGCGCATCACACGACGGATCGGGCGAGCGCCCGGCGGGTTCGAAGCGAAACTCCCTGAGCTCGATGCGGACGATGCCGGCGGTCGCCGCGTCGTGCAGTGGGCGTTTGTCTTTCAGGTTCTGAAACGTCTCGACAAAATCCGACTGGCCCATGTTCGCGAAGGAAAAATCCGGATTCGCCGTCATGCAGTACGTCGATGAGGGCAGCGTCCTGGTGAGCGTCGACTCGATGGCCCTCGACAACGCCGCGGCAGCTTCTGGTTTCGTGGGGACGCTCGCGCCGCACGCGATCGCGACGAGCGGCGACGTCGCGGCGAGTACGCCGACGGCCTGTCGCCTGAGACCGCCAACGCGCAGCGTCGAGAGCAGAAACCGCAAGATCAACGACGTCATGACCGTCCCACGCTCGCGCCCAGGGTGGGGAGAAGCGCGTCCAGTTGCGCGAACGTCTCCACCATCGCATCCGCCGCGCCGGTGCCGGCAGCGTCGAGCGCGTCCTTCGAGGAGTAGAGCTCGCGCAGGACCAGCAGCGTCTGCCCACGCTTCTCCTCGAATGTCACCGTGGTGACAGGCCCGCCCTCACCACTTTCCTCGTTGGTCCACACGAGGCGCGAGGGCGGTGTCACTTCGAGGTACGTTCCGAAGAACGCCACACCATCGGGTTCGAACGCGAGACGGTACTTGCCCCCGACACGAACATCCATCTCACACGAACGCAGGGACAGGCCCATCGACTTCGGCAGCCACCACCGCCGGAACAGCTCGGGCGTGGTCCACGCCTCGAACACGATGCGGGCAGGGCCGTTGAAGGTTCGGGTGACGACGAGCTCACGCTCGGACATCCGCTCCACCGTCGTGCGGTTCTTCATGGGCAGAGGTTCACTTTCTCTTCTTGCGTCCATCAACCGTCTCCTTCCGTTTCAGTTCCTCGATAACCGTGTCCAGCTCGTCGAACCGTGCATCCCAGAGCTGGCGGTACGTCTCGATCCACGCCGCCTCTTCATCCAGTCGTCGCAGGCCAAGCTTGCAGGTCCGCACGCGCCCGACCTTCGCCGTGGTGACGAGCCCCGCCTGCTCCAGGACCCCGACGTGCTTCTTCATGCCCGTGAGGCTCATGTGGAACTTGTCGGCAAGATCCGTGATCGAAGCATCGGCACGCCCGAGCTGCTCCAAAACACCGCGTCGAGTGGCGTCCGAGAGCGCGGCAAACGAAGCATCTAAGCCGGTTCGCACATACTGAACCATGTGGTGCAGTATATAGCATCCGGCTCCGCCGTTCCACGGCTGCATCCGCGATCGTCGGAAAAGGGGGTGCCAGGGGCGCGCGCAGGCCGCGTCTCGGCACAGTCTGGCCGTTCGAGACAACGATGCATGGCTGCATCGGCTTGGCTACAACATCACGTTGATTGGAAAGATCGTGTTCGTGAACGTGCCGCTGATCTGATCGATCCATCTCGCCCCAGTTAGCCCAAGAGATTCAGGGCGGCGCTGCGCTCAGGCGTCACGTTGAGCGCGCGGGGCTCGCTTCGTGGGCGTCGCCTTGCTCCGCAGGCCAACCACGTCGCGCTTCGGCGAGGCGCCGAACAGCCGCGCATACTCGCGGCTGAACTGCGACGGGCTTTCGTGGCCGACCTCGAACGCGGCACTCCTGGCGTCGAAGCCCACATTCAGCATCAACCGCCTGGCCTCGTTCAGCCGCAGCCATTTCTGGTACTGCAGCGGGCTCATCGCCGTGAGCTGACGGAAGTGATGATGTAGGCTCGACGCGCTCATGTGCACGCGTTCGGCCAGCTCTTCGACGCGCAGCGGCGAGGCGTAGTTCGACTTCAGCCAATCGATGGCCCGGGCGGGGTCCATCGCGCGATCGCGCGGGCGAGCGCCTTGCGCATCGCGTCCGGGCTCAACCCGGGGTCGTGCGCCACGCTGGGTTCCTTGCCACGCATGGCGGACAGGATAACGAAGAACCAATGTCGTGATACCGCGATTACCCGGCACTCCGGAGGATCAGGCAAGAAACGCCGAGAATCGTTCAACCGCTCAGACTCGCGCCCGGCGAACGTACCGCTGGGCAATCGCCCGCGGACAGCCCATTGTCGTCATGGGCTAGACCGGCATGGTGACGACGATCTTGCCCTTCGCGCGCCCCTGTTCCACATACGCCATCGCGTCGAGGGTCTCGTCGAAGGGGAACGTGCGGTCGAGTACCGGACGGAGCGCGCCGGCGTCATACAGCGCGGCCAGCGTCTTCAGTTGCGCGCCATCGGCCCGCATGAAAAAGAACGAGTAGCGCACGCCCAACTTCCTGGCCTGCGCGCGGACCCTGCGGCTCATCAGTGCCATCACAGGCTTCAGGAGCGGTCGGCCGAGTTGCGCGGCGAACGCCGCGTCCGGCGGGCCGACCACGCTGATTGCCAGGCCGCGAGGCTTGAGGACGGTCAGCGAGGTCACCAGGTTGTCCCCCCCAAGGGCATCGAGCACGACATCGTAGCCGGAGAGCAACTCGCCGAAGTCTGCCTTCGTGTAATCGATGACTTCGCTGGCACCGAGGTCGCGCACCTTCTGCTCGTCGTTGCCGTGCGCCGTTGTGGCAACGTATGCGCCGAGATGCCTGGCGACCTGGATCGCCGTCGAGCCGAGTCCTCCAGCCCCGGCGTGAACGAGGACCTTCTGGCCGGGCGTGATCCGCGCGAGATCGCCGAGCGCCTGCCACGCGGCCAGCGCCACGAGCGGGACCGCGGCAGACTCTTCCATGGTGAGCGAGTGCGGCTTGTGTGCGATGTCCGCCTGATCGATGGCGATGTACTCCGCGAAGGTGCCGATACGGAGGTCTCGGGCTCGGGCGTAGACTTCGTCGCCAGCCGTGTAGTCCCGCACGTCAGCGCCGACGTGCGTCACGACGCCCGCCATGTCGTGTCCGAGCACGAACGGTGTCCTGTACTTGAGAATGCGCTTGAGGTCGCCGTTGCGCACCATCTTGTCCAGCGGGTTGATGCTGGCCGCCCTCACATGGACCAGAACGTCACGAGGTCCGACGGCAGGATCCGGCACATCCGCGGGGCGGAGGCCGTTCTTGCCATATTTCTCGACGACGAATGCCCGCATGGAGATCCCCTGTCGTCGCGACGAGTTCCGCGCGCCTGGCCGTGGTCGCCGCGAGTCGACCACGCGGCGCTGAACCCGCGGTCGCCGGCTGACCGCGCCAGTTGGCTGAGTCGACACCCCTGTGACGTCGCCAGCTTAACGCCGTACGGCGCCAGCCGATGGGTTCCGGCCGAGTGGACCTGGAACGGGCTCCACACGGAGTGTCCGGCGAGGTGCGAGGCCCATGTCCAGCGGCGCCGCGATGCTCCGACGCCAGATGCCCCCGCACGTGTGAGCGAACCCGGCGGGTCGGGCACCCGTCAAAGCAAGAGCACCGTGTGATCCGCGATTGCCTGCGCTCCCGACGACCTGGAGGTCTCCGATGTCCAACCTGATGCGCGACGTGCGGCACGCTAGCCGCAGATTGCTGCGCGCTCCGCTGTTCACGCTGGCGACCCTGCTCACCCTGGCGCTCGGCATCGGCGCCAACACCGCGATCTTCACCGTCGTCAACGGCGTGCTGCTGCGCTCCCTGCCATTTCCGGAGCCGGATCGGCTCGTGGGTGTCTGGCAGAGCGCACCGGGCGTGGACATCAAAGACCTTCCCGCGTCCTTCGCGGACTACCTCACCTACCGGGAACACTCGACGGCCCTGGCCGACGTCGCGCTCTGGAACCGGACCTCCGCGACGGTGCTGACAGGAGATGTGCCGGAACGCGTGGACGGTCTGCTCGCCACCGTGCGGCTGCTGCCGCTCCTCGGCGTCCAGCCCATCCTCGGGCGTCCCTTCGCCGAGTCGGACGACGTCGCCAGCAGCCCCCAGGTCGTCATGCTCGGTCACGGCTACTGGCAGCGGCGATTCGGCGGCGATCGCGACGTCGTGGGAAGCCGCATTTCGATCGACGGCAGCATGCGCGAAGTCATCGGGGTGCTGCCGCAGCGCTTCTGGTTCATGGACGCCGCGCACGACGTCGTGATGCCGCTGCGCTTCGATCGTGCCACCGTGCGTCTGGCCGGCTACAACTTCCGAGCCGTGGGTCGGCTGCTGCCGGGCGTCACGCGGCCGCAGGTTGACGCTGACGTGGCCCGGATGATCAGGCTCGAGCTGACGCTGTTCCCGCCGCCGAAGGGCATGACCCTGGGGCAGATGGAAGATGCCCGTCTCGGGCCCAATGTGCGCCCGCTCGTCGATGACGTCGTGGGCGACATCCGCGACAGCCTCTGGGTGATCATGGCGACGCTCGGGATCGTGCTGCTCATCGCCTGCGCGAACGTCGCCAACCTGGTGCTCGTCCGCGCCGAAGGGCGCGCGCAGGAACTCGCCGTGCGCGCCGCCATCGGCGCCGGACGCGGCCGCCTGGCGCGCGAGATGCTCGTCGAGAACCTGCTGCTCGGGCTGGTCGCGGGTGCCGTCGGCATCGCGCTTTCGGCCGGCGCTGTGAAGGTGGTCCTCGCGACCGAGGCCGTGAGCCTGCCGCGTGCGGCGTCGATTGCCGTCGACGCGTCGTCGCTCGCTTTCGCGCTCGTACTGTCTGTGGTCGCGAGTCTAATCTTCGGCGCGATTCCCATTCTGAAGCGCACCCGCGTGCCGCTGGTCGAGGTGCTGCGGGCGGGGAGCCGCAATGCGAGTGCCGGCCGCGATCGCAACCTGACCCGCAACTTGCTGACGACGGCGCAGGTGGCGCTGGCCCTGGTGCTGCTCGTCGGATCCGGGCTGATGATCCGCACGTTCCTGTCGATGCGGCGCGTCCAGTCCGGCGTCAGCGAGCCCGCCACGCTGCAGACGTTCCGCGTGGCCTTCACGGGCGCCGTCGACGACGCCCGCCGGCTGCAACAGCAGCACGACATGGTGACCAGCCTGGCCGGTCTTCCCGGGGTGACCCGGGTCAGCGTCATGAATGGCCTGCCGATGACGGGAGCGAGCTCACAGGACCCGATCTTCGACAGCGACCAGACGTACGCTGCCAATACGATCCCGCCGCTCCGCCGCTTCATCACCGCCGCGCCCGGCACCTTCGAGGTGCTGGGGACGCCAATCGTCGCCGGTCGGGAGTACACGTGGACCGACATCCATGACAGGCGGCAAGTCGTCCTCATCAGTGAAGGATTCGCACGTGAGGTGTGGGGCACGGCGACCGGGGCCATCGGCAAGCGCATCCGCTCGAATCCGAATGATGAATGGAGCGAGATCGTCGGCGTCGCGGCCGATATCCGTCACGACGGCGTGGACAAGCCTGCGCCGACGACCGTCTACTGGCCGCTCAGGACACCGCAAACGGTGACGTATCTCGTCCGCAGCGCGCGGGCCGGCACGGAGGGCCTGACGAACGACATCCGCGGCGTGGTGTCAGCGGTCGGCCTCCCGGTGACGCTGCTGCAGACGATGGCGGAGGTCCATCAGCGGTCGATGTCGAGAACGACATTCATGCTGACGCTGCTGGCGACGAGCGGCGGGATGGCGCTCCTGCTGGCCGTCGTCGGCACGTACGCGGTGATTTCGTACGCGGTCTCGCAACGGACGCGCGAGATCGGGATCCGTCTCGCCCTCGGCGCCGGGCACGGCCGACTGCAGCTCATGTTCGTGCAGCGCGGCATTCTCTGGTGCGGGATCGGCGTGGCGGCCGGATTGATGGCGGCCCTGCCGCTCTCCTCCCTGATGTCGTCGCTGCTGTTCGAGGTCAGCCCGGCCGATCCGCTGACCTACGCGAGCATGGGGCTCGCTCTTCTGGCAGCCGCGGCCGCCGCCAGCTACCTGCCGGCCCGACGTGTGACGCGGGTGCAGCCCGTGGAGGCGCTGCGGTCGGAGTAGCGGGTCGATCGGGACGACCAGGGACCGCCGGGAGCAGGCCGTCGTGAGCAGGGCGATTGACGACGGCTCGGGAGGCCGCGCGCATCGTAGACTGGGCGCCGTGATTGCCAACCCGATTCTCCGCGGTTTCAACCCCGACCCTTCGATCGTGCGGGTCGGCCACGACTACTACATCGCGACCTCGACGTTCGAGTGGTATCCGGGTGTCCAGATCTACCATTCACGCGATCTGGCGAACTGGCGGCTGCTGACGCGCCCTCTCCGCCGGGCGAGCCAGCTCAACATGTTGGGCGACCCCGACTCGTGCGGCGTCTGGGCGCCCTGTCTGACGCATGCCGACGGGCTGTTTCACCTGATCTACACCGACGTGAAGCGATACGGGCGTACGGGCGCGTCGTTCCGGGATTTCCACAACTATCTCGTGACCTCGCCCTCCATCGACGGCGACTGGTCCGATCCGATCTACCTCAACGCCAGCGGCTTCGACCCGTCGCTGTTTCACGACGACGACGGGCGCAAGTACCTGGTGAACATGCTGTGGGATCACCGCCCGGGCGCGAACCGGTTCGGTGGAATCGTGCTGCAGGAATACTCTCCGTCCGCGCGCGCGCTCGTGGGCGAGCGCATCCGCATCTTCGAAGGCACCCCCATCGGTTTCACCGAAGCGCCGCACCTGTACAAGCGGGGAGGCTATTACCACCTGCTCGTGGCCGAAGGCGGCACGGGCTGGGGTCATGCGGTGACGATGGCGAGGTCCCGCGCGCTCACGGGTCCCTACGAGCTCCACCCGGACACGTACGCCCTCACCGCGCGGCATCGGCCCGACGTGCGGCTGCAACGGGCCGGCCATGCGGACATCGTGGAGACTCCAGATGGCGACACGTACATGGTGTTCCTGTGCGGACGCCCCTTGAAGAACCGGGGCCGCTGCACGCTGGGACGGGAGACAGCCATCCAGAAGATGCGATGGGACGCCGACGGCTGGCTGCGCACACACGACGGCAGCGGTGTCCCCTCGGAGACCGTCGAGGCTCCATCGATCGCGAGTCCATCCGAGCCCACGCAGGCCCTCGAACGAGCGGCCGCCGTCCGGGAAGACTTCGACGGTCCGGATCTGCCAATCGATTTCCAATGGCTGCGATCCCCCTGGCCCGACGAGCTCTTCAGCCTGACGGCGCGGCCCGGACACCTGCGACTGTTCGGACGCGAATCGATCGGCAGCCTCTTCAAGCAGGCGCTGGTCGCGCGGCGCCAGCAGGCCCACTGCTACACCGCCAGCACGCGCCTCGACGCCGAGCCGCGTCACTACCAGCAGATGGCGGGTCTCGTCTGCTACTACAACAGTGTCAAGCTCCACTACCTGTACATGACGCGTGACGAGACCCACGGGCGACACCTGCGGGTGGTCTCGTGCCTGCCGGACACCGTCGTGCCCGACCAGTTCACGCCTCCGGTGCCCATTCCCGGGACAGGTCCCGTGGAGCTGCGCGTGGACGTTGACGAGGAGCGACTGCGGTTCGCGTACCGACTCGACCAGGGGGCGTGGCAGTGGCTGCCGCAGATCCTCGACGCGAGTGCGCTCTCGGACGAAGCGACGTCGCCCGGCGCGCCGAATTTCACGGGCGCGTTCGTGGGCATGGCCTGTCAGGATCTCGCCGGCACGGCCATGCCGGCCGACTTCGACTACTTCGAGTATCGCGAACGCGCGTACGTCGTCGATCCGACTCGGTGACTTCGGGTTCCATGGCGTTTTCGGATTGCGCGTAGCGCCGCTCCGCGCTCCCCTCGCAGCCTCTCGCGCCCCTGCGGGCGCGCTGCTCGGAAGTCGCGCGTCCGCGCCGCTACACGCAATCCGAAAACGCTCTGGGGTTCTGGAGTGCCCGTTTCACAGGGCAGTAGCCGCAGCGGACTGCAGACGACGGGTGTCGAGTGCGTGCTCGACCTCGTCGACGCGCGACTGGTCGAGCGGGTAGATCCACAACGCGATGCCCTTCAGCATCGCGAAGGCGCCGGGCGCCAGCGAGAACGCCAGGGTGATGCCCAGGATGGCCGACGCACTCTGCCCGATATTCGGGACGAAGCCGAACTTCGCCAGGAAAATCGGCACCATGGCACCGCCGATCATGATGCCGGCATTGATCGAGAACAACGACGCCGAGTACACGAGGGCGGTTGACCGGCGGCCGAACTTCCATTCGCCATAGTCGGCCACGTCGCCGTACATAGCCCAGGTGAGCGCCGAGGTCGGCCCCATGCAGAACGTGCCGAACGCGTTCACCACCACAAGGAGCCAGTAGTTGTCGGTCGGGAGCACGAAGAACAAGGCAAAGGTGATGCCGGTGATCGCACTCAGCACCGCCGCGAGCTTCTTCTTGTCCACGCGCCGCACGATCAGGCCCAGCACCGCAGTACCGAGCACCTGGGCCAGCATGCCCGCCGAGAGGAAGACCGTGCTGCGATCCAAGGTGCCGAACAGAATCGGCGTGCCATCGTCACCCACCACGTACTTGAAGTAGAAGAGCGTGCTGCCCTGACGCAAGGCGATGAACGTCGTCGAAAAGATGGTGGCGACGAGGAGCATCACCCAGGGCCAGTTGCGCATGAGCTCGCCCAGCTCCTCACGCGCGTTGGTCTTCTGCTGCGGGGGAGGCGTGACCCGTTCGCGCGTCGTGGCAAAGCAGGCCCAGAACATCGCCACCGACAGCACCGCGAAGATGGCCATGGTCGCCTGGAACCCACGGACCTGATTGCCCCCGCCCAGGTACTGCACGAGCGGCCGGCACAGGAGCGACACGAGCAGGCCGCCACTGAACGCCCCCACGAATCTGAAGCTGGACGCCACACCGCGGGTGCGCGACGACGGGCTGATCACGCCGAGCATCGACGAGTACGGGACGTTGATGATCGAGTAGGCGAGCACCATGAACGCGTAGGTGACGTACGCGTAGGTGAGCTTGCCCGCCGGACTGAGGTCCGGGCCGGCGAACATCAGGTAGCCGCACACCGCGTACGGAATCGCGCCCCAGAGCAGGTACGGCCTGAACTTGCCCCAGCGCGTGTTCGTGCGGTCGGCTACGAGGCCGATCACCGGGTCGATGGCCGCGTCCCACATCCGCACCGCGAGCATCATGAACGAGACCGACGCCGCCGGAATCGCCCACACGTCCACGTAATAGAAGATGAGAAAGATGTTGAACGTGACGAAGAACAGGTTCGACGCGGTGTCGCCGAGCGCATAGCCGACGTATTCGCGAAGCCTGAGGCCATCGCCTTTGGCCGACGCGGCGGCGGGAGGGGGCATGTGTGGCAGCATTATAATGGCGCCCGGTCGCCGCGCCGCCTGCTGACGCCGTCCGACGACTGACTGCCTACTTCACGCCCAGTTCCGCGGCCAGGGCCGTCGCCGCATACACCTGCGTCAGCGCCGTGCGCATGAAATCCGAATGCACGGCGATGCCGAGCGAACCATGGAACGGCCCTTGTCTCGGCGTCGCGCGCCACGCGGTGAGGTCGGTCGGTCGAGCTTGACGTGGCCACATCGACGACGGTAATGTGGCTACATGACGGAGATAGGCGTGCGTGAGCTCAAGGCGCAGCTGAGCCAGCAGCTCAAGCGGGTACAACGTGGCAGCCGGCTCACGATCACCGACCGCGGCAAGCCTATCGCCGTGCTGTCGCCCGTCGAGCCGCAGGCGGGTGCAGCATGGGCGTGGCGAATGGTCGCCGAAGGCAAGGCCGGTTGGAGCGGTGGCAAGCCGCGCGGCCTGAAGTCGCCCGTCGGGGGCCGCGGTACGCCCACGTCGCAGCTGGTCCTCGAGGACCGGCGATGACGCTGTATCTCGACACCTCGGTCATCGTGAAGCTCTACATTCGCGAGGAGGACTCAGACGCCATCGCGGCTGCCGTGGCGGACGCGGCGGTGGTCGCGACCTCGTTGCTCGCCTACCCTGAAGCGTGCGCGGCGTTTGAACGCCGCCGCCGCGAGAGGAGCGTCAGTCCGGCCGCGCTGAAGGCGGTCAAGCAGGCGTTCGACGCGGATTGGTCGTCGTGGATCGCCGTCGGCATCGACGCCGATCTCGCTCGCCACTCGGCTCGCCTCGCCGAGAAGCACGGGCTGCGGGCGGCCGACGCCCTCCACCTCGCGTCCTTTGAACGCATCCTCACGGCCGCCGACGATGACGATGTCAGGTTCCTGTGTGCCGATGACCGCCTGAGCAAGGCTGCCCGCAGTCTCAACTGATTCGGCTCCGCGCGAAGTCCGCTCGGACCTCATTCCCCCATGTGTTTCTGGGCGCTCATGGCTCCTCAGTTCAAACCTTGCGGCAGCCTGAACCCGCGCACCTTGGTCTGGATGGACCAGGCCGACGACTCGCCGACCATGTACAGCACGTCCCCGTTGGGACCGCCGAACGTCAGGCTCACCGGGTACTGCGGCACCCAGATGGTTCCCGCGGTGGTGCCGTCAGGCAGGAAGATCTGGACGCCCGACTTCGTGGCGACGTAGTAGCGCCCGTCGGTATCGACGGCCGTCCCGTCGGCGCGCGAATCGAATCGATCGGCGGGAGCGGCGGCACCGAGGACGTCTGGCGTGAGATTGAGCATGGCGAACTGCCGCTTGTTCGAGAGGGAACCATCGGCCGCAATGTCGTAGGCCCACACGAAGTTCTCGCCGGGCTGCGCCCACGTGTTGTTCACGTAGAGCGTCTTGCCGTCCGGTGAGATCTCTACGCCGTTCGGCATCGCGTACTCGCCGGGCCCGACCACGACCTTGGCCGTCCCGTCGGGGGCGACGTAGTAGATCTGCTTGCCCGGCTGACTCTTCGTCGCCTCCGGCGTGAACTGCGGGTCGGTGATGTACAAGCCGCCCTTCGCGTCCATGACGAGATCGTTCGGGCCATCGATGGGCTTGCCATTCACCTTGTCGAGCACGACCTTCACCACGCGACCGGTCGCCGGATCGACTTCCACCACCCGGTGCCCGAACATGTCGCACACGATGAGGTTCCCGTTGGCGGCCGCGATCGTGCCGTTCGACTGCATCCCGCGCGAGAGCACGCGGTGCTTGCCGTCGGCCGTCATCGCGATCAGGCGGCTCTTGGCCGGGCTGCCCGTCCAGTCGCCCGCGGAGGGATTCGCAAAGAACATGTCCGAGAAGTAGAGCAGGCCTTTGAGCCACGTTGGCCCTTCGGTGAACGTGAACCCCTCGGCGAGCTTCACCGGCTTCGTGCCTGGCGCGATGACAGCCTCGTAGGCGGCCTGCAGTTTCTGCGCGCGCTCGATGTAGTCGGGCCGGACGGGCCAGAACACGTCGAGCTGATCGGCGCCGTGTGGGCCGAGCTTCGCCGAGTGGACCATGTTGCTCGGCAGGAACAGCATGTTGGCCGCCTGCCCCGACACCGGATACGTGGCGTCCATCACGCCCTGGTCGGCCGTGCCGCGCACGGTATGCGTCAACTGGTCCTCAGGGTGAATGTGCAGCGGGAACGTTCCACCGGGATCCATGCGCACGAAGCTGATCTGCGCGTTCTTTCCCCAGATGAGACGTGAGTTGCCGGTGCTTCGCTTGTAGGGTCGGGTCGCGTCCGGATTGGTCACCGGCGTCCACTGGATGTCGTTGAAGTTCAGGACCACACCGGCGGGGATCGAGGGCGCCACGCCCTGGTCGGGGAACGTCGCGGTCACACCCGAGGTGTTCTGACCGGCGAGCGCCAGGTGGTCGAGGCGGATGGGCGCATACACCTCGAACGCCTTCCACCCTCCGGGCCCCGCTTTGAGCGACCGCTTGGTACCCGGCTGCAGGTACAGGACGGAGTCCTTCGCCAGTTCGGCCGTCTTCCCGTCGAACTCGATCGTCGCCGACCCCTCGCGACCGATCAGGATGAGCTCCTCACCCAACGTCTGCGCCGGATACGTCGCCCCCGCCTGCATCTCGAGCTGTTCGAGGAGCGCGCCGCGTCCCCAGCCGAGCCGTGCCACCACCCCTGGCGCGATCGTCGCCGTCGGCAGCGCGGCGTTCTCGACCGGCACGCCCGGCGCGAGCACGTTCGGCACGCGGACGTTCGGGACGTCGCGGGTGCGGCCGGTGACCTTGTGCTCGTCGATCACGCGCGTGTTCCTGGCCGCCCACTCGGGTTCGCCCGACGAACAGGCACCGGCGAAGACCAGACCCGCAAGGGCGACGAGCAACGAACGGCAGCGCGCAGGGGTGAATACGGACATCATGCGGACGGCTCTCCTCGAAAATGGCTCAAACACTTGGGGCGTCACCCGGGAATCAACCACGGGAACAGGTAGGCGTAGCACATCACGACGAGGCCGACCAGGGACGCGAGCACGATGCTGTGCCAGAACACGGCTTTGAAGATCGCGGCCTCGTTGCCCACCTGCTGGGTGGCCGCGCTCGACACGACGATCGACTGGGCGTCGATCATCTTCCCCATGACGCCGCCGGCCGAGTTGGCTGCGCCCATGAGAATCGGACTGAGGTTCAGCTGTTCGGCGGTGACCTTCTGCAAGTTGCCGAACAGCGCGTTGGATCCGGCGTCCGTCCCCGTCAACGCCACTCCGAGCCAGCCGAGCAGCGTTCCGAAGAAGGGATAGAACCAGCCGGTGCTCGTCACGGTCAGGCCGAGAACGATGTCCATGCCCGAGTAGCGTGTGACGTACGCCAGCGCGACCATGCAACTGACTGCGGCAAGAGACGGCGTCATGCTGACGAGCGTGCGCCCGAAGATGGCCATCGTCCGGCGAAACGAGAGACCGGCGAGCAGGCCGGCGACCAGACCTGCGACGAAGACCGCCGTGCCGGGCAGGTTCAGCAGGTTCAGGTTGACCATCGCGTCCTCGGGCGTCGGCCTTGGTGCCACGGGAGGCATCTTCAGCACGGCATTGTGCAGGGCCGGCATGGGCATCCGCCACTCGGGGAAGGTGATGTAGGGCTGGAACAATGGCCATGCCGCGATGAAGATCAACACCGACGCGATGATGAACGGAGACCAGCCCTTGAGCACCTCGGCAATCGTGTGGTGCCGACCGCGCTCCGGCATGTTCTCGCTGACCGACATGATGGTGGCCGGGCGCCAGAGCTTCAGCAGACCGACCGTCATGAGCAGCGAAAAGATGGCCGACACGATGTCCACCAGGCCCACCTCCTGGTAGTTCGACCAGTAGAACTGCATGGCGGCGAAGGAGAAGCCGCTCACCACGAGCGCCGGCCACACCTCGAACGTCTGCTTCCAGCCGACCATGCTCCGAACGAGCCAGAACGGCAGGATGAACGCCAGCGGCGGCAGGATGCGTCCCGTCATCGCGCTGAACTGCATCTCCGGCAGTCCCGTCACGCCAGCCAGCACCCGGATCGGATTGCCCACGCCACCCCAGGCCACCGGCGCGGTATTGGCCACCAGGCAGAGCACGGCCGCCTGAAACGGTTTGAAGCCGAGTCCAATCAGGAACGCGCCGGTGATCGCGACCGGCGCGCCACCGCCGCCCGTGCCCTCGAGGAAGGCGCCGAAGCAGAACGCGACCAGGATGAGCTGCAGCCGCTTGTCGCCCGACAGACCGGCGATCGAGTCCTTCATGACCTGGAACTGACCGGTCTCGACCGCGATGTTGTAGAGAAAGATCGACGAAATGATGATCCACGCGATGCGAAGGATCCCGAAGATCAAGCCGTGCCCCGCTGCGGCGGCCACGAGCGTCGCCGGCATGCCGAACACCAGGTGCGCCAGGAGGATGGCGGCGAGCATACCCGAGAACGCCGCGACCCAGACTCGGGCCTTGAGCACCACCAGGACGAAGAACAGTGTGAGTACAGGGACGGCGGCAACCAGCGTCGAGAGGAGCCAGTTGCCAAAGGGGTCGTAGGTCTGGGGCCAAGTCATAGTGTCAGCATCGTCTCCGCGTAGCGCTTGCCGAGTTCACGATAGCCCGCAGCCGTGAAATGCAGGCGGTCGGGCCGACCTTCGCAGCCTTTCGACGAAATCACGTGCGCGGTGGCGACGACCTTCGGCAGCTCCGCGATGATCGCATTCATGCTAGCCGTGGCGCCTCGTTGGTCGGCGTTGACCGTTTCGCCCGCGAGGAGCGGGACCTCCTCGGCCTTGAGGTTCAGGTCACCGAGGAGATCCCGATAGATCTTCCCGACCTTGTTCGGCCAGGTCACGTCGTTCGTGTTGGACTCGCCCTGGTGCAGCAGGATGCCCTTGATGACGCCCTTCAGCTGCGCCACTTTGCCCATGTCCAGCAGGCGCTGATAGGGACTCCCGCCGTACTGCGTGATGATGTTGCTCATCCACGGCGCCACCGTCGCGGCATACGTCTGGTAGGTATCCTTGTCGAACAACTCGATCTTGCAGCCGGCGACGGCGACGTTGACCACCCCAACCCTGACGTGCGCCGGCCGTGCGGCCACCATCGTGCGCCCGAAATAGTCGGCCGGACAGAGCCCGGTCGAACTACGGCACAGGGGCGGAATCGCGTCGTACCACTCGCCCTTCTGGCGGCCGAGGCTGGCAAAGTCCACCGCCGCCAGCATCCGGAACCGCCCGTCCACGCCGTCCTTCTCCTGTGGCTCAATCCCCGGAAAGCCCTCCATGTTGGACTGCCCGAAGGCGAGGTACACATGGAAGTTGGGATCGGGTGCGGCGACCTGCTCACCGCCAAACGCTCGTAACGATGGCGCGGCCAGGCAGGCGATCCCCGAGGCGCCGGTCGCAATCAGGAAATCACGGCGACGTATCGAACGGGACATCGAAACCTCCTGCACACGCGGAGACAGTAGCGCATTTGGCCGTGAGCTGACGGCTAGTGGACCGGACACGACACATGTACAGCGCTTGGCGGGCGGGGCATCCCGCCTCGCGGCGTTGCTCGTCGCTCAAATAGCTCCACTATTCTCACTCCTCGCGCCTGGCGATCCGGGCGCCGCGCCCGCCAGCCGCTGCACATCTGTCGTGTCCGGTCCACTAGATCCGGTTGAACTTGGCAATGGCCTGCTGCAGCGACTTGAACTGGCGGATGAAGGGAAACATGCCGCGTTCCCGATCGTCGATGGCCTGAGCCTGTTTCAGCACTTCCTCGGCCCGCTCCCGCGGCACCACCACCACGCCGTCTTCGTCGGCGACGATGATGTCGCCGGGGCGGACGGTGACGCCGGCACACTCGACCGGCACGTTCTTGGCGACTGTCGCGTAGTGCCCGACGGTCGTGCGCGGCGACTTCGAGCGGGCGTACACCGTGAGCCCCATCCGCCGAATGTCCCACATGTCCCGAATCGCGCCGTCGAGCACCATCCCGGCCATGCCGCGCTCGATCGCGGCCGTCGCCATGAGATTGCCCATCGCGGCGATGTCGAGCGTGCCTTCCATCACGATGACGCCGACTTCACCGGACTTGGCTTCGTCGATCATCTCCACGGAGTGCTTGGTGGCGAGCGTCGGCGTGGACTGCTCGGGCGTCGCCGGCCTCGCGAGCGCCGTGACAGCGCGTCCGACCAGCGTCGTGCCGGCCATGAGCTTCATGTCATGGCGCATCGTGCCGTTCTTGCCGGTGACGAGTTCGACCGCGTCTGACACCGAGGCGGCGTACGTGCTCTTGAATCCGGCGATCAGTGGATCGCCCACCGCGGGGGGCGTCTGCGCCGATCCCCTGTCGGCCAGGGCGGCCGCGCCGACGAGCGCCAGGCCGACGACGAGCCAACGAACGGAACGGGTGGTCATGGGTCTCGCTCCTCTGATGTGCCGACCTGGCTATCTCCGCCCCACTGGTTATCACAGATCACGATGCCATCCGCCGATGGCGAATCGCCGCGCAGCCGGGCGGCCGAGCGGTCAGGCCGCGGTGCATGGAGCGCCGGGACACGGCAACCCGGCTCGGTGAGCGGGGGAGGATCCCTGGGCCGATCGGAAAAATCTCGGGTTGCCGGGCTGAGTTCCCTCTCCGCATAATGCGGGTGCACGGAGGAGTCTCATGGGTTGGCCCACTGGCCTCGTCGTTCTGTCGTTGCTCGTTCAGCAGACGCCGGCGTTGCCGCCGCCCTTTCCGCGGCCAGGAACGACCGAGGTCCTGGTGAACGACGTCGTGGCGGTCTGGAACGTCTCGTGGCTCAAGCAGCAGTACCCGCTGCACACGCATCGTTACGACCTGATCGGCATTGCCTTCGAGGAAGGCGATCGCATCATCACGCAGGGCGAGGGGCCAGGCAGGCTCGTCAACACCAAGGCGTGGGTGTTTCAGACGAACCGCGCCAACGTGACGCACGTCGAGGAGGGCGCGAGCGACCCGCCGATGCGCGCGGTCCTGATCGAGCTCAAGCGTCCAGCTCCCACGGGCACGGCCGGCGATGGTCCCGAGGGCCTGCGCCAGGTCGCCGGCGCGCCGTCGTGGGAGAACAACCGCGCCGCCGGCTGGATGGTGATGCCCGGGACGTCCGCGCCGGCGCATCGGCACGTCGGCGACGCGATCGAGCTCGTGTTCGATGGCACGACGCCGAAGGCCACGTTCGTGAAAGCTGGAACGACACATGCCGGCCCGACGGCCGGTGCCACCGGACGCGCCGTCATCTTCGAGCTCAAGTAGGAGGAAGACGTGCCGTTCTTCGCGTGAGTGCACGGCGGCCCGACTACTTCCCTACGAACAGCCGCACGTTCGACATCGTCCAGGCCGGTGCGGCGGCGTCCGTCGCCACCTGCGTGATCCGGATGTACCTGGCGGACACCGGCTTGAACGCCGCGATGTTCTGTCCCGTGATGCCGGTGCCTTCGGCCACGGGCGGCGTGCTCCACCGTGTGCCGTCCTGCGACACCTGCACGCGGTAGGTCTTCGGCGCGAGGCTCGGTGGCGGCGCGGCCGGTGCCGCGCCGCGACCGCCGCCCGCATTTCCTGCCGTCGCGTTGGTCGCGCGGCCGTCGCCGCCGCCGAGGCTGCCCATGCCGAAGCCGCGGCCGCCCGCGGGTGCGTCGAAGTGTAATTCTGCAAGATTCACGGCGACGGGCAGCTCGAGCTGCCACCACATGTCGGCCGCCTGCGGGCTGGCTGTCGTCCAGGCCGCGAGCGTGAGCGCGCCGCCGGCAATCGTGCTGTTGTGGCTCGCCGTCGCTTTCCACGTGGCCTGGGCCGGTAGCGGCACGGGCAGCGCCCCTTCGATCTCGGCGACGGTCCAACTCGCCTTGCGCGTGGCCGTCGCCGAGCGGACCCGCGCCACGTCGGCCGACGACACGAACGAGGCCGTGTTGCCGAAGCTGTTGCGGACGTACGAGGCAATCGCCGCGACCCAATCGTCCCTCTGTGTGCCCATCGGCACCATCACCTGCGTGTAGGTCGTCCCGTTCACCGGGCCGGTCAGCCCGTGCAGGATCGTTTTGATCACGTAATCGCGGTGCCCCTGCACGCGCGGTGACCCGGCCACTGGCGGCGCCATCGTCACGCCGTCCGCCGCGCCGGAGAGCGGCGTCCCGAGCCCGTCGGCCCCGTGACACGCGGCGCAGGTTTCGTTGAAGATCACTGCGCCACGCTCGATCAGCTCCTGCTGTTCCGCTGTGCGCGGACGGCCACCCGGCCCACCGGCGCGTCCGGCCGGAGGACGCGTGATCCAGTTGCCGATCTCCGTCACGCCGCGCGCCTTGTTCGCCGACTGGACGTCTTTGACGACGTCGGCGATATCGGGCACCTTGAACAGATTCAACGTCAGCAATGCCTGGATGGCCACGTCAGCGTCGGCGTCCTTCGCGAGCGTCTTGTAGTCGGCCACCAACGATCGGTTCCCGGCCTTGTACAAGGTCTCGCTCGCCCGGATGCCCTGAATGCGCAGGCGAGGATCGGCGTCGCGCATCAGTTCACGTGCGAGGCCGGCATCGAGCGCGCCAAGACCTTCGAGCGTCCAGAGTGCGTGGGAGCGCGCGACGGGCGACGCCCCAGCGGCGGGGACCGTCCGCGCCAGGGTCTGCAGGGCCGGCACGACGCTCTTGTCCTGCTTCAGGATCAGGAGCCGCTGCGCGGTGTCCCTCCACCAGCCGTTCGGATGAGCCAGGTGCGCCACGAGTTGTGCCGATGTCTCGGCATACATCCGCGGCGGCGCGAAGTTCGGTGCGATGCCTGGAATGGCAGGGCTGCCCGGCGTGGCGCCGGAGTTGGGCTGCGCGGGCGTGGCCGGCACGGCGGGCACCCCGTCATAGCGCAGCCGCCAGATGCGGCCGCGACTGTTCACCTTGTCGAGTTGGTACTGCGCGATGCGATTGCGCAGGTAGGACCCAGGCAGCGTCCACTGTGAGTCCTGGATGATGCCGTGGTACATGTCGGCGATGTAGACCAGCCCGTCTGGCGCCGACTTCAGGTTGATGGGGCGGAAGTAGACGTCCGAGCTCAGGATGAACTCGGAGGCCGGATACGGATTGCGGAGCTGCGTGAGCCCCTCCATCTTCACCAGCTTCGCGCGCCGGATCAGGCGTCCGACGGGTTCGCCGACGAGCACGTCGCCCTGCAGATCGGCCGGCATCCGATCGGCCCGCACGACATCGATACCGGCCCCTGCCGTGAAGTTGTTGAGCACGCCGAGCGGCTGGCGAACGCGGCCCATGCCGCCCTGCGTGTCGGAGAGGCCCGCAATCGGGTAGACGGTCCAGAAGCCGGGCTCTGCCTGCTCGGCCCAGCTGTAGGCGCCGTAGTGAATCGGGAACTGGAAGTTCAGGTACGGCCGCTCGCACCCGCCGCACGCAAACCAGATCTTGCCGTCATCGTCCTGCGAGACGCCCCACTGCGCGCCATTGCTGCCGGTGGGCTCGCGGACGAAGCCGGTCGGCGTCCATCGAAACCTGAAGGAGTTGTAGGTGCTGTAGATCCAGTTGTCGAGGCCCCAGACGAACCCGTTCTGCTGGTGCTCGAGGTTTCCGTCGCGGCCGACGCCGACGCCGCTGTAGACCACTTCCTTCCTGTCGGCGACGCCGTCGCCGTTGGTGTCCGTGAGCCGAATCACGTCGTCCGAGTCGGTCTCGTGCGCGAGAATCACACCGTCGCCGAGCGGCAGGATCATGCGCGGCAGGATCATCTTGTCGGCGAAGACCGTCCGCTTGTCGTAGCGTCCGTCGCCTTTCGTGCTCTCGAACCTCGTGATCCGGCTGATCGGGTCGTGTGCGCCGGTGCCGTCGGCGTCGAGCATGTAGCTCACGAACTCGGCGACATACATCCGCCCGTTGCCGTCGAACTCGATGACGGCTGGATGGATGATGTCGGGCTCGGCGGCCACCAGCTCCATGCGATAGCCGGGCGGGACGTAGAAGGTCTTGGCCTGGTCGGCCGGGCTCTTCGGGGGAATGGGCGGCTGCGGCGTGAAATCAGCGCCTTCGTTCGGGTTTCGCGGAGGGCCACCGGCGCGCCCACCGCCAGCTTGCTGCGCCGTCGCCGCCAGCGTCGGCACGACCGGCTCGGTCAGAGGCATGGAAGGAAGGACGAGCGTGCCGAGCACCGATACACCGGCGACGACCGACCAGATGACAGCGTGTGCGTTCCGCATCCACATTCTCCTGCCTCAAGCCGCGGGCTGCGTCGAGCGCCTCGATCCTCGCGCGATCACGGCCGCGTCGAGAGGTGCACCGCGGTGTACGAACGAGCGGGCAACTTGAAGGTCATACGGCTCGCCGCCGCGGGCGGGTCGAGGCGCACCGGCGCGACACGTCGCGGAGCGGCGAACGTGTTGAAGGCTTTCAGATCTGGCCCCGTCAGCGTCTCCGACGAGAGGACACGCGTCGGCGTGACGTCCGACCACTCGAGCACGACCTCGCGCTCGTTCTGCAGGTCGCGGTTGAGCAGCAGCACCGCCGCCTGTCCGGCCTGGTCGTCGATCGTGGCGACCAGGTCGATGAACGGCACGTCGCCGTCGCGCGCGAAGTCCGCCTGCAGCCCGGCACCCTTGATCGGATAGGTCTCCGATTCGACGCGCACATCGAGCACGCGCCCGCGCGCGTACTTGAGGGCCCAGCTGTAGGGGTAGAACGTGCTCTGACGCAGAATGCCCGTGTCGCTGGTCACGAGCGGCGCAATCACGTTGATGAGCTGCGCCAGGCAGGCGACGCGAACCCGATCGGAGTTCCGGAGGAGCGTGTTGATGAAGCCGCCGACGAGCAGGGCGTCCTCGAGGTTGTAGACCTCCTCGAGCAGCTTCGGCGCGAACGTGCGTTTGCCGTCCACCGACGCCGCATCGCGCGCGCGGTACCACACGTTCCACTCGTCGAAGGAGAGCCACAGCCGCTTCGGCGATTTCCGCAGGCCCTGGACGTAGTCGCAGACGGCGCCAACCTCGTGGATGTGCCGATCCATGTCGAGATTGAATGCCAGAAACCTCGCCGTGCTGTCGCCCGACCACTCCTTGGTGTTGCCGAAATAGGCGTGGAGCGAGATCCCATCGACCATGTCGTAGCACTCTTCGAGGACCTCGCGGTCCCAGCTGAGATAGGCAGGCATGAAGGTGCCGCTCGATCCGCACGCGATGAGCTGCAGCGTCGGATCGATCGTCCGCATCTGCTGGGCCGCATCACGCGCCTTGCGCCCGTACTCGCGCGACTGCAGCTGGCCGATCTGCCACGGGCCGTCCATCTCGTTGCCGAGGCACCAGGTGCGCACGTTGTGCGGGCGCTCGTAGCCGTGCGACCGCCTCAGGTCGCTCCACTTCGTGCCGCGATTGACGTTGCAGGTACTCGACGTAGGCCACGGCCATCTCGACCGAGCCGGTGCCGAAGTTCATGCCGAGCAGGGGCTCGGTGCCGACGAGGGCGCACCAGTCGATGAAGTCGTTGGTCCCGAACTGGTTGGTCTCAATCGAGTTCCAGGCGCGCTCGAGCAGCGTGGGCCGCTGGTTCTTCGGGCCGACGCCGTCGAGCCAGTTGTAACCGGACACGAAATTACCGCCCGGGTACCGCACGATCGGCACGGTGAGATCCTTGATCTCCCGGGCGACGTCGGTGCGGAACCCCTTGGCGTCGGCCAGGCTGGACCCCGGCTGGTACACACCCGTGTAGACCGCGCGGCCGAGGTGCTCGAGAAACGACCCGAACACGCGCCGGTCGAAGTCGCCGCGGCCGGGCGCGCGGCGCAGGAACGCCCGCGTCGGGCCTCGACTGGCCTGCGCATACCCGATGGCCTCGAGCCAGGACGCCGAGGCGAGGAACGCGCCCGTACGACCGAGACTCGCCAGGAATTGCCGTCGATCGCGATCACGCATTGGAGTCGTGCCCATCACTTGCCCCTTCAGCCGAGCCGCATGTAGGCCACCGGACTGCCGTGCACCTTCGTGCGCACGCGATAGACCGAGGTCGAACAGGTGCAGAACAGCTCATCCCAGTTGCGCCCTCCCCAGTTCAGGTTCGCGCAGATCTCGGGGAGGACGATCACGCCGAGGTGCTTGCCCTCTCCACTGAACACCCAGACCCCGCGCGGACCGGTGACGTAGACGTTGCCGAACTGGTCGCACTTCATGCCGTCCACGACGCCCTCGGCGTAGTCTCCCGTGCCGATCTGGCTGGCAAAGACGCGGCTCTGGCCGAGCGAGCCGCCGGGCGTCACGTCGAATGCCCGGATGTGCGCGCGCGTCGTGTCGTTGACGTAGAGAATCGTCTCGTCAGGCGACAGGCAGAGCCCGTTCGGCTGGTCGAAGTCGTCAGCCTCCCGGTGGAGCGACCTGTCCCGGGCCACTCGATACACGCCCTGGCAGTCGAGCTCCTGCTTGCGCTCGAGGCCGAACACCGGCATCCGTCCGTATGTGGGATCGGTGAAGTACACGGTGCCATCCGAGCGCACGACCACGTCGTTCGGACTATTCAGCTCCTTGCCCTGCCAGTGCGAGGCCACCACGGTGCGCGTGCCGTCGGGGCGTTCCATCACGAGAGCGCTCGTGACGTGCTCGCACACGTAGAGGTTGCCCTCCCCGTCGTAGGTCATCCCGTTGCACTTGTTGCTCGGATTCCGGACCTCCACGACCCCGTCGGCTTCGCTCCAGCGCCGGCGCACGTCACCCGGCATGTCGCTGAAATAGAGGCGCTGTTCGCGCTGATTCCAGATCGGGCCTTCGGAGAACCTGAACCCGGTACCCAATTGCTCGACCCGCGCGTCCCGATCGACGAGCCGCAGGATCTCGGAATCATTCACTTCGACTGTGTCATTCGCCATGGTGGAAACACGCCCGAGCGGCCGGCCGTGGCCGGCTCCATACCCCGAAGAATCCCGGTATCATGGCGCCTCCGGGATTGGAGACACCATGACGCGTCCGATACAACTGCACGGGGATCTGCACGTGGACCCGGCCCGCGAGGCCGAGATGCTCCACTACTTCGAGACGGTCTATCGTCCCAAGGCCAGCGCGTTCCCCGGCTACATCGATCTGCACCTGCTGAAGCTGACGGGCGCCCCGATGGGGACGCCTCCCGAGGGCCGGTTGATCTATCGCTTTTCGATCACCTACGCGTCCGAAGCGCTGCGTGTCGCGTGGGTGGCCTCGCCGGTCCACGACGAGGTGTGGCGCGCGCTCGAGCAGTTCCTGACGTCGCACGACTACACCTTCCTGTTGTTCGAGAGGTATTGAGGTTAGATGGGCACGGCTTTGTAGCCGCCCCTGGCCCGAAAATACAGCCAGATGCCGGTGAAGATCACCGTCAGGATCACGCCGAGCATGGCCACCGACTGAAGCGCGGCGCCGGGGCCGAGCGCATCCATCCGCTGTCCCATCAGCGGCGTGACGACCGCCGCTGACGTCATGCCGGCCGCGCCGATGATCGACATCAGGAGCGCGCCGCCCCGCGGGAACAACTCCGCCGTCACCCCCACCATCGTCGGCCAGAAGAACGTCTTGCCGATGCCGAAGACCGTCGCGGCCGTGATCGCCACCACCGCACTCGTGCCCGGCTGGAGCGAGCCAAGCCAGTAGAGGCCGAGCGCAGAGAAGACGGCGCTGAAGATCAAGGTCCCGAGCGGTGACTTGTGCGCGAGCGCTCCGCCCCACACGCGAAGGACGAACATCAGGCCGGCGGTGTAGACGAGGAAGGCGACGCCGCTGCCGGCCGACGGGCTGAGCTGGGGCACGAGCGCGCCCATCACGGTCGGGAACCACTGATCGGGCCCGAGTTCGACGGCAGCCGTCATCCACATGCAGACGAACAGCAGGATGAACAGCGGCCGCACCGCCTCCTTCCACATGTCCGAGGTCGGCACATTGGACACCACCCGTTCTGTCTGGGGATAGTGCAGCCGCAGCGACATGACGACGAAGGTGACCGCGGGCACGAGAATGAGGCAGAGCCGCAACTGCCAACTGGCCGCGGCGGCGCTGAGGGCGAGCGTGGTCAGCCCGCCGAGAATCATGCCGCCCGGCCACCACGCGTGGACGGCCACGATGCGCTTGGTCTTCTCGGTGGGGTAGATCGAGGCGAGCAACGGATTGATGACGCACTCGACCAGTCCATGCCCGATGCCGAAGAGGAAGAACCCGAGGTAGAGCAGCGTCGTGCCGTGGTGATCGAACACGGACGCCACCGGGCCGACAGGCTGGGGCGCGAGCATGATGAGCAGTACGCCGACGATGAAGGACGCGCCCGACAGCCCGTGCAGGGTTCGCATCCCGACCGTGTCGATGACAAGGCCGCCGACGATGATCGCCAGCGCAAACCCATAGAATGCCGGGCTGAGCACGAGGCCGACCTGCTCGTTGGTCAGATGGAACGCCGCGCCCATCGCACCGGCCACGTCGCCCCGTACGGCGAACGACACGGCGCAGGTCGCAAGCGAGATGCAACTCGTGATGAAGAGTGCGCGAGCCTTCATCCGAGCTGGCTCGGCAGCGCGACGTTGCGGACGGCTTGATCGCCGAGCCGGTCGCGCAGCTGCGTCAGGTACAGGCTGCGCGGCGTGACGGGATGGTCGAGCGATTCCATGTAGCCGTTCTCCTTCGTCGTATCCTGCAGCGGAATGTTGTAGACGACGGCGTTGACGCCGACGTGGCCGAACACGTAGTTCTGCGCCGTGGGCGGCTTCTGCGCCAGGAAGTCGCCCTTGCAGTTCCAGAACACCGTGTTGGCGCCCGCCCAGCCGATGGTGATGTTCTTCCAGAAGCGCGCGGTCAGCGGGGCTTCGACGTTGTCGTAGAGGGACCCGGTCGCCCACTGCTCGTGCGGCTCGCTCGACGAGAACGGGCTGGTCGCCTTGCAGTCGAGGAAGACGTTGCCGCTGCCGTTCGGCTGGCCGGTCATGAACGAGTGCCGTCCCTTGTCCGACTGGCAGCGCTGCACCAGCGTGAGCTGCCCGCGGAGCGCGAAGATGAACCGTCGTCCGCCGCGCCGCTGCGAGATCGGCTCCCGCGAGACGCAGTCCTGGATCGTGATCCACTTCGACCCGCGCTGCGTGCCGACCATGCTGGTGACGAAGTGGAGCGCGGTGGCGTTCCTCACCCAGCCGTTCTTGATGTTGTCGAAGACGACGAAGTTGTTGTAGTGGTTCTCGTCCGAGTAGTACTCCTCGGCCGCATAGTTGTTCCGG
Organism: uncultured Acidobacteriota bacterium; assembly: GCA_963738485.1. GTDB lineage: Bacteria > Acidobacteriota > Vicinamibacteria > Vicinamibacterales > SCN-69-37 > CAVTWK01. Next base: position 444,888 of record CAVTWK010000001.1, on the reverse strand, counting down.
TCCATGTTGCCGTAGTCCCGCGTGCGGACCGACGGATCGAATTCCGAGACGCCGCGCAGGTTCTCGACGCCCACGTGTTCGATGCGCCCGGCATCCGTGTACTTGATGACCTCGGCGCCGCCCCAGCGCTTCTCGATGGCGCAGAAGATCGGGACGTCAACGGTGATCCTGTTGCGCCTGCACCTCGGTGATGACCCGGTCGTAGTCAACGTTGAACGGCTGCCAGCGGCCGCCCGGCGTGTCGGTGTTCATGCCGACTTCGTTGATCCAGTCCTGGTTGCCGATCCGGCGCACGATCACGGTGTCGCCGGCTTTAAAGCCGCGGGCGGACGCCACGGTGAAGCTGCGCGCGCCGACCGGCACGTACTCGTCGGTGACGAGCTGCTTCGTGTCGTCCTGCACGGTCACGCCGGCCGGCCCTGCGATTCGGATCAACGTCGCGGGCCCGGCGCCGCCGCCGCCCCGCCCACCGCCGCGGCCACCGGCCGCACCCGGAGGAACGCCCGTACCCGCCGGACCAGGTCCCGCCCCGCGAGCGCCAGGGCCCTGCGCCACGACCACCCGGCGCGCCGGGCGCGCCCGTCACTGGAGCCGCCTGTCCGGGTGGCGTCGCGGCCGGGGGGGCAGCGGCCGGCACAGCGACCGGGGGCGCGCCGGCTGCCGCGGCGGCAGGGGGCGGGGCGGCCGGGGCGGCGGGCCGTCCGGTGCCCGTGCCGACCAGGATCGTGCCCGTATCACTCATCCCTTCGCCGCGGAGCACCACACCGCTCGCCTGGATCGTGAGGGGCGTGGCCATCCTGTAGATGCCGGCCTTGAGCAGCACGGCGCCGCGAAGCCCGCTTCGGTCGAGCGGCAACGCAGAGACGCGGTCGATCGCGGCCTGCACGTGCGCGGTGTTGTCTCCGTGTACCGGCCAGATCGTTTCCTTGACCGGTACGGTGGGAATCGGGACGCCGCCGCCGCGATAACCAGCGTGCGAGGCGTCGTGGATGATGTTGCCCTTGTCGTCGGGCGCGTAGACGAGCTTGCCGTCCGGGCCCGGATAGACCTTGGACACCGTGGGGGGCATGTCGCCCACCCGCAACTGCGTCAGCAGCGCCGGCGTCATCGCCAACTGCAGGATGCTTCGCCGCGTGATTTCCTTGCCCATACGCGCCCTCCCAGGAGCCAGACCGGTTCGGATTCGTCGGGATCTGGAACCGACCCCGTGCCGAGACTCGCTTGCTGATGGCTCCGGAGATTACCCCATGCGCAGGGGCAATCGCTAATCGATAATCCACTGCCGGGCATTTCGATTATGCTGTCGGCCATGCGCAAGCTGTGGATTGCCTTCGTGGCGGCGGCGCCTCTGTTCGCCCAGGCGCCCATCCCTCGATACGAGGTCAAGCGCGCAACGGCTGCGATCACTGTTGACGGCAAACTGGACGAACCGGCGTGGACCAACGCGTCGGCTCCGGTCACGCTCCAGTTCCTCTGGGAGAACCAGACCGGCACCAAGCAGAAGACCTCTGCGCGCGTGGTCTGGAACGCGCAGGCGCTCTACCTCGCCTACGACGTCGAGGACGCCGACATCACCGCGCGGTATCTGCAGCGCGACGACCCGACGTACCAGGACGACGCCGTCGAATTCTTCATCAACCCGGATCCGAAGCAGGAAGTCATGTACTACGGCTTCGAGATGAACGCGCGCGGTGTCCTCTACGACTACCTCAACTACAACAGCCGCACGCTGTTCAAGCGGTGGGATGCGACCGGGATGACGATCGCCACGACCCTGCGCGGCACGCTGAACGAACGCACCGATACCGACACGGGATGGACGCTGGAGGCCTCGATTCCCTGGGCGAATTTCGAGGAACTGTCCCGGCGCCCGCCCGTGGCCGGCACCGTCTGGAAGGCGAACTTCAACCGGTGGGACGGCGTCGCGCCGGCCCGCCGGATGTCCATCTGGTCCGATCCCGAGAACACGACTTCGTGGCCGCACGTGCCGTCGCGGTTCGGCGAACTGATTTTCGTCGAATAGACCGCAGTCGCGACCCCCGCTTAGTTGAGGAGCAGCTATATGGCAATGACTGGATCGCGCGTCCGACCGTGGATCGCCGCAGCCGCCGGCCTGGCGGGCGTTGCCGCGGTGGCCACGAGCCTGGCGCAATCGCCGGCCGACAAATGGTGGCCCGGCTACGGCAACGGCCCCGATAACTCGCGCTACTTCGCCTCGCGCCAGATCAACAAGTCCAACGTGAGCCAGCTCCGCGTGGCCTGGACCTATCCCTTTGGCGAAACCGGCAGCGCACCGATCGTCGTCCGAGGCCGGGTGTACGGCCGCGGGCGGAACGGGTCCCTCGTCGCGATCGACGCGAAGACGGGCAAGGAGCTGTGGGTCCGCGAGAACATGCAGGGGATGACCAGCCGCGGCTTCAACTACTGGGAGAGCGCCAACGGCAGCGACCAACGCCTGATCTTCGCCATGAACAGCCTGCTCCAGGAGGTCGATGCGAAGACCGGCAAGTCCATCATGACCTTCGGCACGAATGGCGTGGTGGATCTGCGCGAGGGCCTCGACGGGCGCGATCCGGCGACCATCGGTAACATCCACTCGAACAACCCCGGCGAGGTCTACCAGAACCTGATCATCCAGGGCAGCGCCACGGGTGAAGGGTATATGTCGCCTCCGGGCGACATCCGCGCCTACGACGTGCTCTCGGGCAAGCTGGTGTGGACGTTCCATACCGTGCCCCGCCCCGGGGAGTTCGGGTACGACACGTGGCCGAAAGACGCCCACAAGTACATTGGCGGCACGAACGCCTGGGGTGAGTTCACGGTCGATACGGCGCGCGGCATCGCCTTCATCCCGCTCGGGTCGCCGACCTACGACTTCTACGGGGCCGATCGCATCGGCGCCAACCTCTTCGGCGCCAGCATGGTGGCGCTCGACGCCAAGACCGGCAAGCGGCTCTGGCACTTCCAGTTCGTGCACCACGATCTCTGGGATCTCGACGCGAGCGCGGCACCGCAGCTCACGACCATCCGCCACAACGGCCGGAACCGCGACGTGGTCGTCGCGACGAACAAGACGGGCTGGCTCTACGTGTTCGACCGCGTCACCGGCGAGGCGATGTGGCCGATCGAAGAGCGCCCAGTGCCGAAGTCCACGATGCCGTTCGAAGAGAGCTGGCCGACGCAGCCGCATCCGACCAAGCCCGAGCCGTACGTCAAGCACACGTTCACGGTGGACGACATCAATCCGGACCTCCCGGCGGCCGAGAAGGAAGCCTTCCGGCAGCGCCTGCTCGCCGCTGACAACCAGGGCATCTTCACGCCCATCAGCTTGAAGGACACCGTCCACGTGCCGACGAGCAACGGCGGCGTGCTCATGGGCGGCGTCAGTTCCAATCCCACGGGCCACGTGTACATCGTGGCGCACGACAACCCGGGGATCCTGCGGTTGCTGGATCCGGCCACGAACCCGGGCCGTGGTGGCGGCGGCGCGCCGCCGATGCCGCCTGGACAGGCCGTGTATCAGCTCAACTGCCAGGCGTGCCACGGACCCAACCGGGAAGGCACCGAAAACGGCGCGGCGCTCCTGCACGCCGCAGCAGACCCGGTCAACAACATCGCGGCCGGCGCCCCGCGCTATACCGCGGAGGCCATTCGGACCGTCATCGGCGCAGGCAAAGGACGCATGCCGGCCTTTCCGCACCTGACGACCGCGGATGTAGACCAGCTGGTGACGTACCTGATGACGCCGGCAGGCGGGCGTGGCGGTGCGGGAGCCGGTTTCGCGGGTGGTCGTGGCCGGGGTGCGGGGCCCGTGGGATCGGGCGCGCCGCCCGAACTCATCGCCGGATCCGGTTCGGCGTGGACGCGACCGGCTGATGCGGCCGGCGCGCGCGGCCGCGGCGCGGCGATGCCGTATCCCGAAGGCACGCAGAACTTCACGCGCTACACGATCAACGAGTACAACACGGTCGGCAACAAGATCAAGCCGCCGTTCACGACGATCGTGAAGTACGACCTCAACGAGCCCGCAATCAAGTGGCGGATTCCCTACGGCGACGATCCCGTGCTCGCCGCGCGCGGCATCAAGGGCACGAGCGTGCCCGGCATCCAGAACGGCCTCATCGTCACCCAGGCGGGCCTGTTGTTCGGCGCAGGCCGCGACAACCTGATTCGCGCCTGGGACACGGACAACGGCCGCGAGCTGTGGTCGTCCTCGTTCGGCGGCAACTTCACCGGACAGATGGCGATGTACGAGATGGATGGCAGGCAGTACCTGCTGGTACCGGCCGCGGGGTCGGCAGGCGGCCGTGGCGGCGCGCCGGCGCCCGCTCCGGCGGGCGGTCCGCAAGGCACCGCCGCCACGGCGGCGCCGATGGGCTGGGTGGCGTACGCGCTGCCCCCGAAGTAGCACTCGTGGAACAGCGGAGCACAGCCATGAAGAGCCTCGTCCACCTGACCGCGTCTTCTGTGCTGGCCATGCATCTGTCGGCGGTCCCGGCTGTGTCGTCTCAGGCTCCTCCAGCCCAGGCGGGCCCGCCTCCCGCGGCCGCGCAGGCACCGGCCACCCCGCCGATCGAGGACTTCAAGCCGGCTTCGTCCAATCAGGGTGGAAGAGAATATCCGCAGGTCAACTCCGAGCGGCGGGCCCGGTTCCGCATCATGGCCCCGCAGGCGCTTAGCGTGACGGTCAGCCTCGGCGGCGGCACGCGGCTGACCAAAGGCGACGATGGGGCCTGGGTGGGGGTGACGGGGCCGCTCGACGAGGGATTTCACTACTACACGATCAATGTCGATGGCGCTTCGGTTCCCGATCCCAACAGCCTCTTCTACTACGGCTCCAGCCGCTGGGGTAGCGCCATCGAGATTCCGGCCAAGGATCAGGAGTTCTACGCGCTGAAGGACGTCCCGCACGGCCAACTGCGCCAGGTGCTCTATTTTTCGAAGAGCACGAACGTCATGCGCCAGGCCTACGTCTACACGCCGCCGGATTACGACAAAAACAGCTCGAAGCGCTATCCCGTCCTCTACCTGCAGCACGGCGCCGGCGAGGATGAGACCGGCTGGGGCAGCCAGGGTCGCACGGGCTTGATCATGGACAATCTCATCGCCGCCGGCCGGACCAAGCCCTTCCTCATCGTGATGGACAACGGCGGCAACATTGGCGGCGGCGCGCGCGGCCGGGGCGCCGCGCCAGCGGCGGGACAGCCCGGCACGGCACCACCGGCACCAACGCCGGCGCCACCTGCTGCGCCCACCACGGGAGCACCCGCTCGAGGGGCAGCGCCGGGTGCGGCTCCGGTTCCGGGCGGCCGCGCGGGACGCGGCACGTTCGACTTCAGCGCGTTCGAGCGCGTGCTCATGGATGAGCTCATTGGCTTCGTGGACACGAACTTCCGCACGCTCGCCAACCAGCCGAACCGTGCGCTCGCCGGCCTCTCGATGGGCGGCATGCAGACGCGGGCGATCGGCCTCAAGCACACCGACAAGTTCTCGCACCTCGGGATCTTCAGCGGCGGCAGCATCGCACCCACGGAAATCGCCGACATGGCGGCTTTCAAGAAGCGCGTGAGACTCGTCTTCGTGAGCTACGGCAGCAAGGAAGGCGGCGCCAACACGGCCAAACCCAACGTCGATGCCTTGGCAGCGGCCGGGGTGAAGAGCGTTTTCTACGTGTCACCAGACACCGCACACGAGTGGCAGAGCTGGCGTCGCAGTCTGTACCAGTTCGCGCCACTGCTGTTCCAGAACTAGGGCCTTCGCGGCACGCGGTCAGACCAAGGGCCTGTCAGGCCACTCCCAGTTGGCCGACTCGACGGCCCCGCACGCCCAGGCCGACTCGGCATCGTCCGTGTCTCCGCGCGAAGCGTCCCCTCGCACAGCCTCTGTTTCCCCGAAACCAGTGCGCCTCCGTGCGCGTTTCATGGTAGGCTCCCGCTCAAATCGATAATCGCTAGTCGTACGCGCCTCCGCCACGACCCAGGAAGCCACGTCGAGTTTTCGACTTCGACGCGTCGGTCGGGCATGGCGCGCGGCTGCAACACGTTCCGTGCACAGGGGTAGACACATGGGCATCAACCGCCGGGATTTCAATCGCAGGATGGCGCTCGGACTCGGTGCGGTGACCGTGCCCCAATGGCTGCAGGCATTTCAGGCGAAGAAGACATCGACCCTGACAATCGGCCATACCGGGATCACCTGGCCGGCTCGGGCCCCCGGCGTCCGCGGGGGAGGAGGCACCCCGGCTCCCGCCGATCCCGCGCTGAATGAAGCCATCTTCAGGGACCTCGCCGAGCTCGGGTTCGCAGGTCTCGAACTGTTCGATTGGCAAATCAACAGCCTGGAAAACCAGGGCCTGCTGGCGGGCTTCGTCGAGAGATACAAGCTGCCGCTGATCTCGAGCTATACGAGCATCAACCTGACCAACCCGGCGATGCGCGCGCAGACGATCGCCGCCGCGGTCACCGTCGGCAAGATCCTCAAGAAGTACGGCGGCAAGACCATCGTCATCGGGCCGAGTGGTCGCGTTGGCGGGCCGAGCTACAACTACAGCGAGCATAAACCGCAGATCGTCGCGACCCTGAATGAGCTGGGCCAGGCGATCGCGGACATCGGTCTCGTCGCCGCCCTGCATCAGCACACGGGCACGGCGGTGGAAACCCGCGACGAGACCTACCAGACGATGGAGGCCGTGGACACGCGCTACGTGGCGTTCGGTCCTGACATCGGCCAGTTGCAGAAGGGCGGCGTGGATCCGGTGGAGGTCGTCAAGCACTTCCTGCCGGTTGTCCACCACTTGCACTTCAAGGACTGGGTGGGCGGTCCGGCGATGGCCGGCTACTGCCCGCTCGGGTTGGGCAAGGTCAATCTCGCGGGGATTCTCGATCTGATGGAAGGGCGGGTCCTGAAGGGCATGGTCATGGTCGAGCTCGACGGCGGTGGTCAGATGCCGCACACGCCGCGCGAAGCCGCCCAGATCGCACGGGACTTTCTGGTCACGCACGGCGTGACGATGAAGGCCCGAACGAGCGCCGCCGGCGCCGAGGGAGCCTGAGATGCGACGACGATTGCTGCTTGCCGTGACGATGGCCTCTATCTGGGTGGCGGTGCCTGGAGGCGCGCGCTGGAACTTCATCCCCGACTGGACGTTCAAGGGCAATGACTTCAGCAAGGACTGGACCGTCGCGGGTCAGGCGACGTGGAAGGCCGTGAACGGCGAGATCGTCGGCACGCCGACGGCGCCCGAAGGCGGCTGGCTCGTGCTCAACCGGGGACTGCAGGATTTTCAGTTCGGCGCGGACCTCAAGTGCGCCGCCGGGTGCAAGGCCGGCGTGCTGGTACGTGCGCGCAAACAGGCCGATGGCAGCCTGGACGGTGTCTTCGTTCCGTACGGCGAAGGAGAAACCGGCCTGTTCGCCGTCACGGTTGACGCCGCAGGCCGGGAGACCTCGCGCGCGCCGCTCTCGGGCGGCGGCATTGGCAGCATGGTGCGCTACGCGCCCCCGCCTCCTGATCCGAACGCGCCTGCGCGCGGGGGACGAGGGGCAGGCGGCGCGGCCGGTGCGCCTGGCGCACCTCCCGCCGGACGGCCGGCGGGTGGCCCCCCGACGCCGGCGGCCGGCGGTGCGCCTGCAGGCGCCGGTCCGGGTCGCGCAGGCTTGCCCGGCGGGGGCGGCGGACGCGGGCGCGGTCCCGTCTTCATCCCGAACGAGTGGAACGACATCGGTGTCATCGCCGACGTCAACACCCTGCGCAAGCTGATGAGTGCCAGCGTGCAGACGTCGCAGGCCATCGACATGAACAGCTTCGGGGCGATCGCGCTCTACGTCGGCGGCACGGCCGAAGCGCGCTATCGCGACGTGTCCTACCAGGATGTGGGCTTGAAACGTTTTCCGGTCGAGAAGACGTCACCGAACTTCATCGCGCGCCGCATCAACCCGTATTTCTATGCCTTCTCGGTGGCGGCGGCCGACATGAACCGCGACGGCCACATGGACTTCGTGTCGGGGCCGTTCATCTACTACGGCCCTGACTTCACGACGGGCCGTGAGTTCTATGCGGCCGAGACGCTCAGTCCATCGACGGACTTCCCCTCGACGATCGACAACAACGGTCCGTCGCAGCGCGGCGCCGGCAACTGGGTCGCGTTCGCCGCGGACTTCACGGGCGATGGCTGGCCGGATGTGCTGCTCGCCAATACCTCCGGCAGCGCCTTGTACGTGAACCCAAAGGGCGAGGCGCGCCGCTGGGATGTCCACAAGGGCGTGATTCCGCCCGCGAACACGTCCCAGGCCGAAGTCAACATGCTGGCCGACGTGGACAAGGACGGGAAACTCGACCTTGTCTACATGACGCAGCAGATGGGGATCAGCTGGGCCAAGCCGGATCCGGCCAACCCCACCGGCCCATGGGTTGGCGTGTCAGTCGGCGGGCAGGGCACGTACGCGGCGCATGGCATCGGTGCCGGAGACGTCAACGGCGACGGCCGCATCGACCTGCTCAACGGCACCGGTTGGTGGGAACAGCCCGCGTCCGGCCCGAATACGCCGACCTGGACGTTCCACCAGGGTCCGTTCGGCAACGGCGGCGCCGAGATGGCGGTGTATGACGTGAACGGCGACAAACTCAACGACGTCGTGTCGGCGCGCATGGCGCACGGGTTCGGCTTGAGCTGGTACCAACAGAAGCGCGACGCCTCGGGTGCGATCTCGTTCGAGGAGCATCTGATCTTCAAGGATCACTCGACGCCGGATCAGAACGCCGGCGGCGTGGCCTTCTCCGAGTTGCATGGCTCGACCACGGGTGACGTCAACGGCGATGGCATCCCGGACTTCGTGGTCGGCAAGCGCTTGTGGTCGCACCACGAGAGCTTCCTCGATCCGGATCCGTACGGCGCGCCCGTACTCTACGCGTACCTCACGGTGCGTGATCCGAAGGCGCCTGGTGGCGCGCGGTTCGTGCCGGAGTTGATCAACAACGCGGCGGGTGCGGGTTCGCAAGTGGTGGCCGTGGACATGAACAAGGACGGCGTCATCGACGTGCTGACCACCGGCGCGAACGGGTCGTTCATCTTCTTCGGCAAACCGCGCCCCGGGGTGAGACGGGCGCCAGCAGTGACGCGATGAACAGAGCAGCGAAGTGAGAGGACACATGGCGAAAGCGTGGATTACCGCGACGGCGATCTTCTGTGCGCTGGTGCTTGCGGCAGCGGCACAGCAGGGCTCGCCCGTGTTTCAGAAGAACACACTGGCAGCGCGTATCTCTCATACGAATCCAGCCAACTTCCGGCCATCACCGGGCTCACACGGTGGTCCCGGACAGCTCCAGTACATGTCGCTGTTTTCGGGCGCCTCGGGGCTCGACACGAATCTCTGGTTCCTGCACCGCGGTGTGATCGATCCGAAATCAGGCATCGGCGGACATTTCCACAACTACTGCGAGGAGATGTTCGTCATCTTCGACGGGGAAGCGCAGTTCACCATCGATGGCCGGACATCGACGCTGAAGGGACCTGCAGGTGCGCCGACGCGGATGGGACACTGGCACGCGATCTACAACCCGACGGACAAGCCGGTGCAGTGGATGAACATCAATGTGTCGCTCTACAAGGGTCAGTACGATGCGTTCGACCTCGCGGACGGGCGCGTCGGCGTGCCGCTCGATCCGATTCCGCAGTTCATGACCATGAGCCTCGATCCGGCGCGGCTGCAGGTGATGACCGCCGGCGCTGGCAGCAAGGGTGAGGTGAAGTACCGCCGTGTGCTCGGGCCCACCGTCTTCCTGGGTCCCTGGGGCTATCTGGATCAGTACTCGATTGCACCAGGCGCGGCAACGGCGCCGACGACCGACCGTGACGTCGGCGGTTTCTTCTACGTCATCTCCGGCCAGGGCAAGGCGATCATCAGCGGCGAGACGGCGGACATCAAAGAAGGCGACGCGATCCCGATTCTGCTCAACGACACGAAACAGTTCGAGAACACGGGCGCCGTGCCGATGCAGCTCATGCACGTCGGCATCGTGAACGACATGAGCCGCCGCAACGAGATCCTGAACGGCGTCGGTGGCGGGCGTGGGATTGGCGGCCCCGGCCAGGGGCGTCGAGGTGGCGGCCCAGGTGCACCGCTGGGCTCCGGTCGCGGCGGCGGCCTGTAAGCCGGCCCTCAGCCGGCGAGCCAGAAGGAGACAGGCCGCGGAGTGACGATGAACGGTTGCAGCATTGCGATGATGGCCCGCCTGCTGACGGCGACCGTCCTTGGGTCCGCTGTGGTGGGCCTGTTGCTGACCATCGCCGGATCGACGACGGCCGTTGAGGCGCTGGGCCAGACGAGCCTGAAACGCACGGTCTTCGCGTCGGTCGTAGCGAAGGACGGGACCCCGATCACTGACATGACCGCTGCCGACTTCGAAGTCAGGGAAGGTGGCAAGGTACAGGAGATCACGAGCGTGAGGCTCGGGACCACGCCGATGCGCGTGCATACCATCGTGTCGGACGGCGGCACGGGTGCGTTTCAGCTCGGCGTGCTGCGCATGGCACAGGTGCTCGCGGGCCGGGCGGAGTTCGCGCTCACGTCGGTGCTGATCCAGCCCGAGCGCGTCACGGAGTTCACTGCCAATCCCGATTCGATCGGGGCCGCCATTCAGAAGCTTGGGCGCCGCGGGGTTGCGCGCGGCGGGAGCCAGGTGATGGAGGCGATTCTTGGTGCGTTGAAGGACATCGCTGCCCCCGGCACGCATCCTGTATTGATCGTCCTGCGTGTCGGGAACGAAGAAGCGAGTGCCGTGGGCGCAGGGACTGTCCGCGACGCGCTCCGCATGTCAGGGGCGACGATGTACGTCGTGTCGCGTGCTGGGGCGTCGAAGGCGGCGCCGACCTCCGCGGGCGTGAACAACAGGACGGCTGAAGTCGCGCAGCGGCAGATGAACGACGACGAGCTGGCATTCGCGGCACTCAATCTGAACCTGGTGCTGGGGGATGGTTCGCGCGAATCCGGCGGCTACCAGCAGGAGATCTCGCTCACCGCGCCGGCCGCGCCGCTCGAGCTACTCGCCAACCAGATCAAGAATCAGTACGAGATCACGTACGTGCTGCCAGCCGGCGCCAAACCCAGCGACCGGCTGCAGGTGACGACGAAGCGCAAGAACCTGATTCTGCGCGCGCCTCAGAAGATTCCGAACTGAGCGAGCGCTTATAAGACCAAAAGACAAGATACTCGCAATTCAGGCTGATTCAGCTGGCTCAGCTATCGATCACGAACCTGCGCCTGACGAGCACCAATCACGGCCGGTACGATCAAGCGATCTTGCCGCGGCAGTTCGGCGTCACGTTCCGGTTGAGCTTCTGAAACCAGGTTCGCCGGGTACGCCAGGTACGCCGGGTACTCGGGTACGTCGGGTACTCGGGTGCGCCAGGTACTCGGGTGCGCCAGGTACTCGGGTAACTGGCGTACCCGTCTCTCGTCCGAACACGGACTAGTGAAGGGTCCAGCCTCCATCGACCATGAGCACGTGTCCCACCACCATGTCCGACAGGTGGCTCGACAGGAACAGCACCGCGCCCACCAGATCCTCTGGCTGGTTCCAGCGTCCCGCAGGAATCATCGTCTTGGTCGCCCAGTCCTTGTAGCCGGGCCGCTCGAGGATGTTCTTGCGCGACTCCGTCTCGGTAATGCACGGCGCCACCACGTTCACGTTCACTCCGTGCTTCGCCCACTCGAGTGACAGTGCTTTCGAGAGATGATGCACGCCAGACTTCGCGGCCGCGTAGACCGATCGGCCCGAGAAGCCCACCACACCGAAGTTCGATCCGATGTTCACGATCTTGCCGCCCCCTTGCGGGATCATCACGCGCGCGGCAGCCTGACAGGCAAAGAACACGCTCTTCAGCGATGACGCCATCGTGCGGTCGTATTCGTCCTCGGTCACCTCGAGGGCTGGTGTCGTGCCGGTCCACCCGGCGTTGTTGATCAGAATGTCCAGATGTCCGAACGAGTCCCTGGCGCGCTCCACCATGGCTCGGACCTGCGCGACCTCCGCCACGTCTGTGAGGACGATCGGGGCCCTTCGGCCCAGTGACTCGATCTCGGCCTGGACTTCCTTGATCTGATCGTGCCGACCCTCGGGATGCTTCGCCAGCACGACGTCGGCGCCGGCACGGCCCAACGCCGTCGCAATCGCCCGACCGATGCCTTGGGACGCGCCCGTGACGATGGCGACCTTGTCCTGTAAGCCGAAACTGGAATAGTCGAGGGTCTTGGTCATTGGCTTCCTGCGCTAGTGGGCTCGGTCAGAGGTGTGCGGCTGAATTTCGGGCGGGGCATCGCGCCTCGCGCTCAAATCAGTCCGCGGATGGTACCGCCGATATCAAGGCCGGCACCGGTGATGAACCTGGCGCGCGGCGAGGCGAGAAACACGATGGCGTGCGCCACGTCTTCCGGCTGGCCGATGCCCATCGGCATCTGTCGATCCTCGAGGAACCGCTTGACGGCCGCCTCACGGTCAACCCCGTAGTGCGCCACGAGCTCATCGACGATGCCGCCTGGCCGGGTCCACATGCGCGACCAGATCGGACCAGGGAGAACCGCGTTCACGCGGACTCGTGGTGCGTACTGTTTGGCCAGCGCCTTGGTCAGATAGAGAAGGCCCGCCTTGAAGGTCCCATAGTCCATAAAGGTGGGCTCGGGCTGCTTGGCGAGATCGGACGCGGTGTTCACGACCGCCGCAGATGGCAGCTCCGCCATGCGCGGCAGCAGCGCCCGGGTCGTCCGGACCGCTCCCATGAGGTTGATGTTGAACGAGTGCGCCCAGCGCTCATCGGACACATCCTCGAACGGGGTCGAGCTGCCGACGCCGAGATTGTTGACGAGGATGTCGGGGGCGCGGCCGAACATTCGGAGCACCTGCGAGACGGCTGACTCGACGCCCCCCGCGGTCGATAAATCCGCCGCGATCGTCCCGTGCCAGCGAGTCGGCTGCTCCCCGAGTGCCACCTCGTCGTGGTCCGCCACGATCACCCGTGCGCCCTCTTCCGTGAGCAGGTCGGCGGTGGCCGCGCCAATGCCGTGGGCGCCCGCGGCGACGAACGCCAGCTTGCCTGCGATTTGATAGTCCATAGCGATCAATCCGGCAGGTGACCAAGGCGGCAGCGTCGCCGCTGTGGACGACGCCCGATCTCGTGTTGCTCGTTGACAACGGCGAGATCGGAGACTATGGTAGCTCCAAACAGGCGTGAGTATAATCGATAATCGTTACCGCGCAAACCGCAGGCATCATGTCAACTGAGAACACGGCCCACGATGCCGTCGCGGCGCAACATCCCATGGGGCGACGGGTGTTCCGCGATGAAATTCGCGAGCAGCTGATCGACGACATCCTCAGCGGTCGCCTGCCACCGGGAACTCGCATCGTCGAGACGCGCCTCGCGCAGCAGTTCGGCGTCAGTCAGGCTCCCGTACGAGAGGCGCTGCGCGACCTGGCGCTGTTTGGATTCGTGGTCAGTGAGCCGTTTCGCGGGACGCGCATCCGCCGCATCACCCCGGAAGAGCTGCTCGAAATCTATCCGATCCGTGCCGCCCTCGAAGGTGTCGCCGCCGCGGCCGCCGCCACCCGCATCGACGACGCGACGCTGGCCCAGCTCGAAGCGCTCATCACCACCATGCGTGAGGCCGCGGTCAACGATGATCACCGCGCGCAGGCGAACGCCGACGCGGACTTCCACCACACCATCATCACGGCCGCGGGCAACCGCATGCTCGAACACGTGTGGCAGACGATGCGGCTCTCGGTCACGACGTGCGTGACGCACTCACTCACCCACCGCTCGCTGCATGAGATCGCCGAGCGGCACGTGCCCGTGCTCGACGCCTTGCGCGCGCACGATGCGGTGCTCGCCGAGGCGGCCATCCGGCGGCACATCGAAGAACCCGGCGAATGGATTCGCGCGGCGGCTACTCGAGATGCCGCCGCCGCCGACCACAAGGCAGTCGTCTGACGATGTCCGCACCAGGAAGTGCGGCCATGATGAACACGATCTCCCGCCCGCCCGCCGCGACCCGCGAGTACTACGTCCGGCACGGCATCCTCAAGCTGCTCGCAATCAAGGATTCGGATGTTCGCATCCTGTGCCTCGAGCAGTGCCGCGATGCCGTAGACAAAAGCCTTCACGCGGGCGGGGCCTTCTCGGCGACCATCCCGCTGGTCACGCTGTACTACGGCGGATTCATGAACATCGACGTCGCGGACCCCACCCGCGCCGGGCAGGATCTGTTCGTCCTCAGCAAGGGTCATGCTGTCGCCGCGCTGGCGTCGATCTATGCCGAGATCGGATACTTCGACCGGTCCGTGCTGCGCAACTCGCGATCGTACGAAAGCATCCTCAACGGGCATCCTGGTCCGATCCTGCCGGGCGTGCATCTCGCAACCGGGCCGATGGGGCAGGGCCTGGGCGTGGCGCAGGGGTTTGCGATCGCCGGCCGGTCCTCGCCCCGTTTCGATGCGTATTGCCTGACCGGGGACGGCGAGCTGCAGGAAGGCCCGATCTGGGAAGCGGTAATGTACGCCGGCCAGAAGCACCTCGACAACCTTTGTGTGATGGTCGATCGCAACAACGGCCAGCTCGACATCGCCAGCCGCATGGTGTTTCCGATGCCGGAGCTGGAAGCCGTCTTCGCGTCGTTCGGCTGGTATGTGCACAGCGTCGATGCCACACAGTACGAGGGCGTCTACGCGGCGCTCGAGCAGTTCCGCTATGGACCGAGGAACGGCAAGCCGACCGCCATCATCTGCCACGGGTCGAAGGGGCAGGGCGCGCTCTCCGACTTCCTGAACAAGCACAAGGTCACCGTGCCAGACGCCCTGCTGCATCAGGAGATCGCACTCCAGACCACGCAGCGGCACGATCGCGTCGTGGAGTTCGGGCAGTATTTCGACAGCCTCGGGCAGGTGCCGGACGGCCCGGCGCTGCAAGAGACGCTGCTCGAGGCCGCTCGGCAGATGCACCTCGACACGAGCCGGTCTTCGGCGGGAGGCTGGTCGCTTCCCTCGCTCGCAGGGCGGGTCCTCACCCGGCGCGCCGCGAGACGCAACAAGCAGGTCGCCTACGACCCGGCGCTGCTGCCAGGAATCGATCCGAAGAAAGAGTACGCCGCCAGCGATATCGTGACCGCGGCGATGAAGGTCTTCGCCAGGGACCCGGCCGTCGTCTCGATCGACTCGGATCTGGCGACGACAAGCGGGCTCGAGGCCGGCGTCGCGGCCGTGGATCAGCGTCGGGCATTGAACGTCGGCGTCGCCGAAGCCAACATGATGCTCATCGGCGAGGCGTTCGCCATCCTGGGACGTCAGACCTGGATCAGCACCTTCTGTCCGTTCTTCGACTGGAAGGTCATGCGCCGGATCGCCGTGGGCCAGCAGGAGCGTCTCGAAGCGATCGCGGCGCCTGACGGATGGTTGAGCGAGGGCCATGGGCTCGACCTCACGATGCTGGCCACCGCGGCCAACTTCGAGACGCGCACCAACGGCGCGACCCACATGGGGAATGACGATTCCACGATCTTCGACGGCATGGGGCATCTGCAGATCATCGACGTGTCCTGCCCGCGCCAGATGCTGTCGCTGATGAAGTGGACGATGGCGGGGAATCGCGGCCTGCTGTATGTGCGCGTCATGCGGACGCCTTCGGCCGTGATCTATGGAGACGACTACACCTTCGAGTTCGGCAAGGGACAGGTGCTCCGGGAGAGCCCGAACGATCGCGCGGTCATCATCAGCAGCGGCCGCGGTGTACACGAAGCGCTCGCCGCCGCGGCCGAGTGCGCCGCTGCAGGGGATGCGGTCGCGGTCGTGGACATGCCGTCCATCGACGAAGACCTGCTCGTCTCACTCTACGAGTCAGGCAAGCTCCTCGTGCTCGCCGAGCAGAACAACGGCTACATTCTTCAGAACCTCCTCAGGATTCTTTACCGGCGCTGCAAGGCATCCTGGTCGAGTGTCGAAAGAGTCGTGGCGATCAACACGCTCGACGCCGAGGGTCGTCCCCGCTTCATTCACTCCGGCACCTACGAAGAGCTGATCGACGCGTTCGGGTTGACGCCGTCGCACATCGCACGATCCATCCGGACGCGCCTGGAGCGTCGGTCATGAGCGTTCCGGTGATTCACGAGGATGACGTCCTCGCGCTCGGGTTGCCTGGTCGGCAACTGCGATGGCTGGTCGGCGCCAATGGGCTGCAGGCTGAAGGGTGCTCGACGTGTGTCATCCAGGTGGCGCCCGGCGACAAAGTTCGACCCGCCCATTCGCATCCCAATGGCGAGGAAGTCATCTACATCATCACCGGCTCCGGACGCGTGTTGGTGGGGAGCGACGTACAGGCGGTCAATGCAGGAACGGCGGTGCTCTTCCCGCGCGGCGTCGTGCACATGTTGCACAACACCGGCGAGACCGAGATGAAGGTCGTCTGTTTCTTTGCGCCGGCAACGAACCTCGAGAACTACAAGATGTACGAAGGCGTGGACTTCCCCGACTGATTGACTCGGTTGACGGTAACCCGCGGCGTGATGCCGTGCCATCCTGACGAGGAGCCTCAATGAAGTCGTACCTGCACTTGTATGTCCTGACGATGTTTCTGGGCGTCGTTCTCACCGTGCATCTCGCCATGAACGGGACGGTCGGTGCCGCGATCAACAATCCGCGCGTCGGCAATGCGCTGTTCTGGTGCATCGGCGCCGCCGGCGCTGTGCTGATTGGCATGACGGGGTGGCGGCCCGGCGCGCTCAGCGGGATCGCGCAGGTCCATCCCGTGCTGCTCACGGCCGGGCTGATGGGCGCGTCGCTCGTGTTCGGGATTGCCTGGTTGATTCCGCGGATCGGCGCTGGGCCGATGACATTTGCGCTGCTCGCGGGTCAGATCGTCGGCGGCATGGTGCTGTCGCACTTCGGGTGGCTCGGCTCTCCCGTGAAGGCGGTCTCGCCCGTGAATGCGCTCGGCGCCCTCGTCATGCTCGCCGGCGTGTTCCTCGCGACACGGAAGTAGCGCCGGGCACTACCTCGGCAGCGCGAACACCACGTAGCCGCTCGGCAGGTTCGCTGGTGCCGTGCCGCCTGGCGGCAGCCCCGAGACGAGGATGTCACCCGCGGCTGGCACCAGCAGATACTGCCGGCCGTCCATTTCGTACATCGATGGCCCTCCTCTGATGTTGCCTCCGAGGGAGGAGGTCCACAGTACCTTGCCGGTGCCTGCGTCGAACGCGCGTATCTTGCTGTCGCCGCCCGGCGCGAAGATCAGGCCGCCTGCGGTGACGATGAGGCTGCTTCGCATTTGCGTCACGCCGGTGCCGGTGATACCGAGCGCCGCCAGCCGCGCGTCGTCGCCGAGTCCGACCTGCCACTTGATCGAGCCGGTGTTCAAGTCGTACTTGGTCAGCGTCGTGAACGGCGGTTTCATCATGGTGCCGATCGTCCCGTAAGCGTCGATCACGTACTGCGGACGCTGCTCGACCCCTTCGGGGTATGGCCGCGCACCGCGCCCCCCGCGGCCGGTCGGGGGGCGAACCTGCGCGCCGCCCGAGGCGACCACAGGTCCTGGCGGGAACGTCGGGGCCGGTCCGGCGCCTCTGCCGCGACCTCCTCCACCGCCTCCTCCTGGAGGGGGAGCCGTGAGATACGAGACGAGCGCATCCATGTCCACTTCGTTCAGGTGCGGAAACGCCGCCATGCGGCCCTTACCGTTGGTGAGCACGCTGCGGATTACCGCGGCATCGACCCGGCCCGCGCCCGTCAGCAGCGTCGGGCCGTTCTGCGTGCCGCTTCGATCCGCGCCATGACACGCCTGGCACTCGCGCAGATAGACGGACTGGCCGGGAGGCGCGCCGGGCTGCGTCGGGGACGATTTCAGCAGCTTCAGCACGCCTGGATTGTTCTGGCCGATCACATAGACCTGGCCAGTGGTGGGTTCGGAGGCCGTGTACCCGAAGAGCGCTCCGCCGTTGCTGCCGGGGATGTGGACCGTGTCGATGAAGTCGATGGGCGTGAACAGGCCCATGTTGCGCGAGTTCTTCAGGCGTTCCTTGAACGCCTCGCGTGCCGGTTCCGAGACGATGGCGTACGGATTGATGTCGTCCATCGTGAAGGCCTGCTTCGCGAAGGGCGGGGGATTGGTAGGGAAGGGCTGAGTCGGCCAGCTCTCTTCTCCGGGCATCTCGCTCTTGGGCACCGGACGCTCTTCAATCGGCCAGATCGGCGCACCCGTCACACGGTCGAAGACGTACAGGAATCCGGTCTTGCCCGCCATGGCGACGACATCGACGTTCCGCCCGTTGTGGCGGATCGGCGTCAACTGCGGCGCGGCGTTGTTGTCGAAATCCCAGATGTCGTGGTGAACGACCTGAAAATGCCACAGGCGCTTGCCCGTCTGTGCGTCGAGGGCGATGAGGCAGTTGCCGAACAGGTTGGCGCCCTTGCGGTCGGCGCCGTAGTAGTCGTAGGTCGGGGATCCGGTCGGGAAGTACGCGATGCCGCGCTCGGCGTCAACGGAGATCTCACCCCAGGTGTTCGTGCCGCCGACGTACTTCCACGCATCCTTCGGCCAGGTCTCGTAGCCGAATTCGCCGGGGTGCGGGACCGTGTGGAACTGCCACACCAGCTTGCCCGTGACCACGTCGTAGGCGCGGAGATCGCCCGGCGGCGACATGTAGCCTTCGCCGGTGGCCGACCCGAGCAGGATCAGGTTCTCGAACACCTTTCCTGGCGTTCCCGACTGGATGCGCCCGATCGTCGCGGGGTCGCGGCCCAGCCCCTCGCGCAGATCAACGACGCCGTTCGTGCCGAACGTCTTGATCGACAGACCGGTCGCCGCGTCGATTTCCTGCAGGTAGTCGTTCATGCTGAAGATCAGCCGCCGGTCCCGGCCGTCCTTGCTCTCCCAGTAGTTCATGCCACGCGTGGACATGGCCTGCATCGCCTCGTGAATCCAGATTTCCTTGCCCGTCTTCGCGTCGAGCGCCACGATGGCGCCGTTGCGGCCCCGCCCGTAGACGACGCCCCGCGACGACGATGGGGTTGAAGCCGGTTTCGCCAAACGGATAGGTCCACGCCACGGCGAGTTTCGCGACGTTCGACGTGTTGATTTGTGTGGAGGCGACGTAGCGCGAGCTGGCGGGCCCGCCGGCGTAGTCGAGCCACCACCGATCTTCGGCGGCGAAGGGGCCCAGGGTGACGGCGCCGGCGACGGTTGCGCTCGCGAGGAGCGCCCCGAACAGAAGGCGGCTGAGGCGCCTGACCGAGTTGCTGTTGGCCAATGACGAGCTCCTTTTCGTGAAACCGACGTGCGGATGGCAGAGTATCTCCCATTTCGGCCCGCAGTGGATCTGTATAATCGATAATCGCTCGGCTGGGATGGCAATTCAGGGAGGGATTCGTGAGGCTTAAGAATAAGGTGGCGGTCGTCACTGGCGCAGGCCGGGGTATCGGTCGGGGCATCGCGGAGACCTTTGCCGACCAAGGCGCCCACGTGGCGGTCAACTTCCTCGACAACGAGGCCGAAGCCGAAGAGGTGGCCGAGTATGTCCGGTCCAAGGGCGGCCGCGCACTGTCCGTGAAAGCGGACGTGTCCAAACGGACCGAAGTCGAACCCATGTTCGACCGCGTGTGGAGCGAACTCGGGCCCGTTGACATCCTCGTCAACAACGCGGGCATCGAAACCATCGTGCCGTTCCTCGAGCTCACCGACGAATCAATGGACCCGTCTCACGGACGTCAACCTCCGTGGCAACTGGCTCTGCTCCCAGGTCTACTGCCGCCGTGCCGTCGCCGAGCAGCGCAAGGGCAGCATCGTCAACATCGGGTCGATCCAGGCCGCGAAGGTGCTCCCCGGCCGCACCCACTATGCGCCCACCAAGCTTGGGCTCGAGGCGCTGACCCGCAACATGTCGGCGGAGATGACCCCACTCGGGATCCGGGTGAACTGCGTGCATCCCGGTCTCATTGACACGCCCATGACCGAATGGGTGATGAAGTCCCCTGACATCCTGCCGATCGTCCTTGCCCAGATCTCGCTGGGCCGTGCCGGACAACCGCGCGAGATCGGGACCGTCGTCGCCTTCTTTGCGTCGGACGAGGCCAGCTATCTCACCGGTCAGTCAGTCCACGTTGACGGCGGATGGGAAGGCAAATGAACCCGAAGTTGCCCGACGTGACGGAACCGAAGGGAGGACGAATGAGTGAGCTGCCAAATCGCCGGACTTTTTCCAAGACACTCGCGGTCGCCGTGGCCGGTGCAGCCATGCCGACCCTTGGCGCGCAGAAGCCGCGCCGATTGAAGGTCGGTCACACGGGCATCACCTGGGGATTCAACGCCACTGACGCCGAGGCCGCCATCAAAGATGTGGCAGCGCTCGGCTACCAGGGATACGAGTCGTTCGGGAATGTGCTCGAGGCATGGGAGGCGACAGGCGGCCTGGATACGCTCCTGAAGGCCTCGAAGCTGCCGTTGCAGTCGGCCTATTGCCCCGTGAATCTGACCGACGCGGCGCTGCGCGGCGCCGAAGTGGCGAAGATCGTTCGCTGGGCCGCCCTCATCAAGAAATGCGGCGGGACGGTCGCCGTCATCGGGCCGAACAACGTGAAGCGGCCGGGCTTCGTGTTTGGCGACCACAAGAGCCAGATCGTCGCCGCGCTGAACGACATCGGCAAGGCGCTCGATGACATCGGTGTCGTCGGGGTCCTGCACCAGCACACCGGGACCTGCGTCGAAACACGCGACGAGACGTATGCCGTGATGGAGGCTGTGGACACCCGCTACGTCAAGTTCGGGCCGGATGTCGGCCAACTGCAGAAGGGCGGAGTGGATCCGGTGAAAGTCGTCAAGGACTTCCTGCCCGTCGTGCGCCACGTGCATCTGAAGGACTTCGACGGGGGCGAACACTACCTCGGCTATTGCCCGCTTGGCCAAGGCAAGGTCGATCTCGCCGCCCTTGTGGACCTGCTCGACAACTCGGGCAACGACCTGATGATCATGGCCGAGCTGGATCCCTCTCCGAGGATGCCGCTGTCACCGCTGCAGGCGGCACGCATCAACAAGGAGTGCTTTCAGAAGCTGCGATACCAGTTTCGCGCCTGAGTGGTTTCACGACAAGAGGCCGCTGGGGCCACCGGAATGTGAGGACTGAACGTGCAGAACTACATCGAAGGGGAGTGGCGGGGATCGGCGGCGACGGAGACCTTCGCGGTCGTCAACCCAGCGAACGGCGAAGAACTGGCGCGGACGCCGTTGTCTCCGGCTGCCGAGGTCAACGCCGCGGCAGACGCCGCCTCCCGCGCCTTTCAGCGCTGGCGACGCGTGCCGGTCACCGACCGGGTTCAGTACCTGTTTCGGCTGAAGATGCTCATGGAGGAGCACCTCGACGATCTCTCGCGGACCATCACGCTCGAGTGCGGCAAGACGCTCGCCGAATCGAAGGGCGAGATGCGTCGCGCGATCGAGAACGTGGAGGTGGCCTGCGGCACTCCCATCCTCATCCAGGGTTATAACTCGGAGGACATCGCTGCCGGCATCGACGAGTCCATGATTCGCCAGCCGCTCGGCGTGTGCGCGATCATCGCGCCGTTCAACTTCCCGGGCATGATTCCCTTCTGGTTCCTCCCGTACGCGCTGGCGTGCGGAAACACGGTCGTGCTCAAACCGTCCGAGCGTGTGCCGCTCACCATGCAGAAGGTCGTGCGGCTGCTCGACTCGCTCGAGCTGCCGGCCGGCGTCGTGAATCTGGTGAACGGAGGTCGCGAGGTGGTCAACGCGATCCTCGATCATCCGATCATCCGGTCGGTGTCGTTCGTGGGCTCGAGCGCCACCGCGCGCCACGTCTACGCGCGCGGCGCGGCGGCTGGCAAGCGCGTGCAGTGCCAGGGCGGAGCGAAGAACCCCGTGATCATCATGCCCGACGCGGACATGGAGTCTGCCTCCGACATCATCGCGGACAGCGCGTTCGGATGCGCCGGTCAGCGATGCCTCGCATCGTCGGTTGCCGTGGCCGTGGGCGAGGCGTCACAACCCTTCAATGAAGCGATCCGGCAGCGGGCTGAGAGTCGGCTCACCGGCTTCGGGCTCGAAGAAGGCGTGCAGATGGGGCCCGTCATCTCGGCTGAGAGCCGCAAGCGAATCTCCGAGCTCGTGGACATGGCGATTCATGACGGCGCGCGCGCGGTCGTCGATGGCCGCAACGCGCGAATACGCGGATATGAGGACGGTTTTTTCGTGAGGCCGACGGTCCTTCAGGGCCTGCCTCTCGAGAGCGAGGTGGCCAGGACGGAGATCTTCGGGCCGGTGCTGTCCGTGCACCACGCCGACGACATCGACGAGGCCATTGCGCTCGTCAACTCCGGCAGATACGGCAATCAAGCGTGCCTCTTCACGTCCAGCGGCGCCAGCGCGCGGAAGTTCCGTTATGAGGCGGAGGTCGGCAACGTCGGTATCAACGTCGGGGTCGCGGCGCCGATGGCGTTCTTCCCGTTCAGCGGCGCGCGCGAGAGCTTCTTCGGCGATCTGCACGGACAGGGGCGCGACGCGATCGAATTCTTTACGCAGGAGAAGGTCGTCGTCGAGCGGTGGCCGAAGGCCTGGTCGCGGAAGTTCTAGCGCGGGCGCTCGTTCCAGTGCACCATCGGCAGGCCGGGGACCGGCGCGCGGAAGAACGGGATTCGCGTGCCTTTCAGCGAACCGATGTAGGCGGTGCGCAGATCGGGTCCCCCGAACGTCACGCTGGCCATCCACGGCGCGATGCCTCGGCCGGTCGTGAAGAGTACTTCTTCGGTGACGCGGTTCGCGCGGAACGCCTGTTCGAGCGCGTCCACCTTCTGTGGGTCGCCTTCGTCCAAGAGCACCCTCAGGTCACCCTGAGGCGTGAGCACGAACAGCTTGTCGGAATACACCAGCGTTCCCCACAGGTTGCCGAAGGAATCGAAGGCAATGCCATCCGGCCAGGCGCCCTGCCCGAGGCTGGTCGGCCCGAAGATCTCGCGTTCGCGAACGTCTCCCCGCTCGTCGATCCGGAGGCGCGTAATGCAGCCACCCGTCGTCTCGACGACGTAGAGGAACTCTTCCCTGGCGTCGAACCTGATCTCGTTGGTGAACCGGAAGCCGTCGGCGACGATGCGGAACGTGCCGTTGTCGTAGCGAGCGACGAACCCGTCTGCGAGGTCGGTTCGGAGCGCGTGCATCCAGTTGGTGACGCGCGTCGAGACCGTGATCCAGATGCGGTCCTTCGAGTCGCGCAGGACGAAGTTGACCTTGCCGATCGGCTGTCCGTCGATGTTGTCGGCCAGCACGGTCGAGTCGCCTCGGCGCGTCATGACCTCGAGCCGGTCCGTCCCGAAGTTGGAAATCAGGAAGTCCCCGTTTCGCGCGAACGCGAGCCCGTTTGGCAGCGTGCCCTGCAGATAACGGCTGGATTCGGAGTGCGCTTCGAGGAAGTGGTCGGAGAGCTTCTGGGCGATGATCTGCTGGCTCTGGTCGGGCGCAATCCTCACGACGCCGCCGCGTGCGTCAGCGGACCAGAGGGTGCCATCCGGCTCGGCCAGTATGCACTCGGGACGCTGCAGATCGTGACCGATGTAACCGATCGCGCTGCGATCGATGCCGAAATCCAGAATCGGATTGGCGCTCAGCGGCGTGGACGGCACCGCGAAACTGTATCAATCCTGGGTCAGCCCGGCAACGGATTTGCGCAGATCCGCCCCAAGATCATGGGATAGCATGCACACCGTGAGCGACACCCGCCGCGTCCTGCCGAACGGCCTCACGTGGGCCGCCAAGGGGTGCCAGCGTGCGTGGCTCAAGGGAGCCCAATCATGCAAATCGATCGCAGAACGTTCACGAAGTCGCTCGTGGGCGCGGCAGGGTCGCTGGTCGCTGGTTCATGGATCCTGGGCAACAGACCCAGTTGGAGTCGGACGCCCGTCGCGCTCGCGCAGGCGGCCAACCGCCTGTCACCGAACAGAGTCACGAAGATTCGTGTCTTCTTCCCGCCCAACTGGGACCGCAACGGTGCGCAGGCGCTCCCGCAGAGCAACATGGTCGTGCTGGTCGACACCGAAGCGGGCATCACGGGCGTCGGACAGGGCGGGTCGCCGGACACCGTCCGCAACGTGGCGCGGAGCGTCATCGGCAAGAACGCGTTCGACACCGAGCTGATCTGGCAAGCCGCGTTCATGGACGCGCACTATTCGCCGGGCGATGAACGGCTGCATGCGCTCGGCGCCATCGATCTGGCGTTGTGGGATATCAAGGGCAAGGCGCTCCAGGTGCCGCTCTACCAGCTCTTCGGCGGCAAGGCGCGTGAGCACATCGAGCTGTACGCGACGAGCGGTCTCCCGCCAGGGGTCGTACCGCCCGAACAGATGCAGGGGATGGGCCTGAAGGAGCGCGCGGCGGCGACGATGGCTGCCGGCTGGCGCGTGTATCGCGTCGACAGCGGCATCCTGCCGAGCACGGGTGGCGCTCGCGCGGGTGGAGCGCCCGCGCCGGCAGCCCCTGGAGCGGGGCCCGGCGCAGCGGGCGCTCGGGCCGGCGGCCCCGGCGGCGGACGAGGCGGGTCTGTCTACAATACGCGCGCCCGCATTCCGCAGATGATCAAGGCGCTGGAGCAGATCCGCGAGGGCGTGGGACCCGACGGCGACTTCATGATCGACCTGCATCAGAAGTTCGACCTTCATGAGGCCATCGAGGCGTGTCGGCTCACCGAGCCGCTTCGGCCCTATGCCGTGGAGGACCCGCTGCGCGAAGAGCAGTTCCGCACGCAGCTGCCGAAGCTGCGGCTGCTCACGACGGTGCCGATCTCGGCCGGCGAGGAGTGGGGCATGCGCGCCGACTTCAGCTCGCTCGTCGAGCAGCGCGACATCGACTTCGCGCGCGTCTCGTTGCCCAACGTCGGCGGGATCACCGAGATGCTGAAGATCATGGCGATGTGCGACACGCACAAGGTCGGCCTGATGCCGCACTTCACCGGCCCGATCGGCACGGCCGGCCACATGCACACGCTGATGGCGTTTCCCGGTCAGGTGCTCATGGAGTACAACCGCGGGACTCAGCCGCTGCCGTACCTGCCTGAGTTCCTGGAATTGAGGAACGGCAAGGTGTGGCCGAACGACCGGCCAGGCCTTGGCGTGAGCATCGATGAGAAAGCCCTCACCTTCGTCGAAGAAATGACGCAAGGCTTTCCGGGCATCACCCATCGGCGTCCCGACGGGTCGCTCACGCACTGGTAGGCGTCACGAGAGCGGCTGCTTCTCCGCGAGTGGCTTGAGCTTCAGCAGCGCCTTCGGCCCACATACGCACGGGCCCTGTGTCGGGACCCCCGGGTCGATGTCGTCACGTGGTGGGAGGCTCAATGTCTGGAGAGGCGCGGCCTTGAACATGCTTACCCGTCGAGACGCGCTGGCGGCCCTGGCTTCGGCGGCCGCGCTTCCCTTGATGTCCTGCAGCGGCGCCGGAGACGCGCCCGCGTCGTCGCCGGCGACGAGGGGCGGCGCGACCGATCCTCATGCGCTGAAGCAGCTCGATGCGATGGCGGAGGGCTTGCTGAGGCTGCAGCCCGAAGTCGCCACCTCGCTCGGCGTCGATACCGGGGCGCGCGCGCCGCTGCGATCGCAGCTGGCCGATCGCACGGAGGCGGGCAAGCAGCGTCTGGCCTCGGAGGTCCGCGCCGATCTCGACCGCGTTCAGGCCATCGACACGAGCACGCTGTCGCACTCGGTCCGAACCAGCGTCGAGGTCGTGCGCAGCGCGTACACGACCGCGGCCGACGGCTTCACGCTGCCGTACGGTGACATCACCGTCGGCGGCTGGCGCAACACGCCGTACGTGGTCATTCAGAACGTCGGCGCGTATCTCGACATCCCGCGCTACCTCGACAGCGACCATCCGATCGAGACGGCCGCGGACGCCGAGGCGTATCTGGCGCGCCTGCAGTCGTTCGCGAAGCAGCTCGACGGCGAGCTCGGCCGGATTCAGGCGGCGCGCGCCGCGGGCGTGGTCCCGCCGGCATTTCTGCTCGACAAGGCGATCGCGCAGATGACCCTGTCCGTGCAGAACGCCCGCGCCGGCGGCTCGGTGGTCGAGTCGATCGAGCGCCGCACGAAGAGCAAGATCATCACCGGCGACTGGGCGGCACGCGCGCGCGCAATGCGACGAAGGAGATTGCCCCCGCGCTGGAACGGCAGTTGGCGGAGCTGCGCGCGCAGCGCGCGGTCGCCACCGGGGACGCGGGCATCTCGGCGCGTCCGCACGGCGAGGACTTCTACCGCTGGGCGCTCAAGGCATCGACGACGACGGCGATGACGCCCGACGAGGTCCATGAGATGGGCCAGCGCGAGCTGAAAGACCTGCACGCGAGGATGGATGGGATCCTGAAGGAGATCGGTTACGCGCAGGGCAGCGTCGGTGAGCGGATGACGGCGCTGGCGAGGGACCCGAAGTACATGTTCGGGGACGGCGACGCGGGCCGCGGCGAGATCATGGCCTTCATCGACGATCGCCTCACCTGGATCAAGGCCCAGATGCCGCGCGCGTTTCAGACCGTCGTCAATCCTGTCATGGAGGTCAAGCGGTTGCCGCCCGAGGAAGAGCCTGGCGCTCCTGCCGCCTACGGTGGCGCGGGCTCGATCGATGGCAAGATCCCGGGACGCTACTGGATCAACCTTCGAACCACGAAGCTGCACAGCAAGTACAGCCTGGCCGACCTGACGTTCCACGAGTCGATTCCCGGCCACATCTGGCAGGGCGAATACACGCATCAGATGCCGCTCATCCGGCAGCTGCTCGCCTTCAACGCGTATTCCGAGGGCTGGGCGCTGTACGCGGAGCAGCTCGCCGACGAGCTCGGCGCCTACGCTCAGGACCCCGTCGGTCGCCTCGGGTATCTGCAGTCGATCGCCTTCCGCGCCTGCCGGCTCGTGGTCGATACCGGCCTGCACGCCAAGCGCTGGACCCGCGAGCAGGCGGTGAGGTTCTTCGTCGATGTCAACGGCTCGAATCCCGAGGAAGTGGCCAGCGAGGTCGATCGATACTGCGCATGGCCGGGCCAGGCGTGCGGCTACAAGGTCGGCCACAGCGAGATCAACCGCCAGCGCGAGCGGGCCAGGTCCGCACGTGGCGCGACGTTCGATCTGAGGGCGTTCAACGACGCGGTCGTGCTCGGTGGGAATGTGCCGCTGGATGTACTGGCGACGAACGTGGACGTCTACATCAGGAGTTAGTCAGGCTGGCGTCGGTCGTGGCGCGACCATGCCTGCCGCCGACGCAGCGACGTGAAGATGGGCCGGTCTGGCCGGTTCACAGCAGGACGCCCGCGATCGCCCGCGCGAACCAGAGCAGTGGCGAGACAGCCACCAGCGCGACGGCGCTCGCTGCCGCCAGGCCGAACGTGCCGAGTGGCGCGATCCTGAACAGGGCGATCCACTCGGCCCCCAGTGACGAGTCGTGGGCGTCGAGCCACTCGAACACACGCGCCCCGATTCGTCGGACCTGCGTGGGGGTCGGTTCGAGCGTCGTCCAGGCGCCGGTGAGGTCGTCGTTCATCATGGTCTCTCTCCCGTCGTCATCAAGGTCTCGATGCGCTCGCCCAGACGCGTGCGCGTCCGCTCGAGCGTCTTGCGGACCGTGGCCGGCTCGAGGCCGACGACGGTCGCGATCTCCGTGGCGTTGAGCTCGGCGCCGTAGCGCAGGCTCACGATCGTGCGTTCGCGCTCGGGCAGTTCCGACAGGGCGACCAACAGGGCGTGCCGCTGTCGGCCTCGATCCGAGATCGTGTGCCGGATCCGGCGCGTCACCGGGCGTGTCCGGCAGTTCCCCCGTCGCCGTGAGCTCCGGCCGCCGTCGTCGGAAGCGCCGCCTTGTCGTGTTGATGGCGATAGTCGTCACCCATGTGGCGAAGCGGGCGTCGGCGCGCGGGCGATATCCTCCAAGCGAAGTCAACATGGTCAGGAGTGCGTCCTGAGTCACGTCCTCGGCGTCGGCGTCGGAGTGGAGGAGCCCGCGCACCGTGCGAAAGACCAGGTCCACGTGCTGGGTGTAGAGCCGGCGGCGCGCGCCGGCATCGCCGGTCTGGGCCTGCGTGACGAGAGCCAGGATCGCGTCTTCTGGCAGTCGTTCCGCGTCGCCGCCCAGGCGGGAACTGAGCGCTGCGAAGAGCGCCGCGAGCGGCGGGACGAGGCTCGCGGGGCGTGGCCACAGCAACGCCGTTCCCGTCACGTGTTCACCTCGGTCACGTAGCCGATCGTCCAGATCGACGACCTGAACGTGCCCATCATCGCGACGATCACGAAGCACACGGGGACCAGCAGCAGTGCCCCGACGAGGATGGCCGGGCCGAGTTGCCCGAAGGGGACCAGCGCGCGGATCAGGAGCGCGACCAGCGTGAGGGCGACGAGCGTCATCAGCGCGAACGCGATGGTGCCGACGAACGTCGCCACGATGAGCTTCAGCCCGAGCCTGAGACGGCCGTGCAGAAACAGGCGAGCCTTGCGGACCGCATCGATGGCCCGGCGATTCTGCAGGACGGCAATCCGTGAGGCGAACGCCTGTATCAGGTGCAGCGTGATGAGCCACGGCACGGCGACGAGCACCGCCGGAAGGCCGAGGACGATCCCGCCGACCGCGCCGAACGCCCGGACGGCGAGCACGCACGGCACAACGAGCAGCGCGACGCTTCCCGCGATCGCGAGGACATAGAGCACGGCGATCCGCAGCAGGACCCCCCAGTGCGCCCAACCCGCGCGGAAGGCCTCACCGACGCTCATGCGGACGCCCTGGCGCGCCCGCACGACACCCTCGATGAGGGCGCCCTCGCTGATGAAGTGAACGACCATGGCCGCGAGGGCCAGCCCGACCACGACGGTGAGTGCGGCGACCAGGACCGGCGAGAAATCCGTGATGAGGAGCGCGAAAGGGATGCCGACGATGGCATCCCCGGCAGAGCCATTTCCCCCGGCTCCGCCGCTGGAGCTGCCGCCGCTGGCGAGGCCAACGATGAACCCGAACAGCCAGAGCGACCTGCAGCGTCGCGCGTAGCGAAATCCCTGTGTGATGCTCTCTCGAATCGTCATGCGCTCCTCCCGGCTCGAGGGACGTGGCGTCCCCCGCACCGGGTTGAAGCCAGTCAGGCGCGCAGGTGTGACGACGCGCGACTGGTGCCCGCCAGGGCACCGGCCGCCTGGCCCGACCTATCGGCTCTTGCCGTCGTCGGCCAGGCTCACCGTGAACCCCTTGATGGGATTGCCGGCCTCATCGAGGAAGCGCGCGCAGAAGTCCGTCGCGCCACCCGCATTGATGATCGCGGTCCGGATGACGTTCGGTCCTGCCTTGAGCGTCACGCGCCTCGACACGCCGTCGTCGATGACCGCCTGCCGATCGTTGTAGAGGCCGATGACCTCCTGTCCGTTCAGCCACCAGATCGAGGCCGCGTTGGACCCGATCGCCAGCCGGACTCCCGACATCTCGCGCGGGGCATTGACGACGGTGACGGCCCAGAAGAGCACGTTGGAGGTCGGCTTGTTCAGCGCGTAAGCGAAGTGGAAGAGGTTGAGGTTGTAGGCGGTCGTGTCGTACGCGCGCCAGGTCAAGCGCTCCTCGCCGACCGTGACGACGTCACCGTCGCGCGGCAGCACGGTGAGCTGGTTGGCGAAGTACTCCTTCTGCACGGCGGTGCGCACGGCGGGCTCCGTGAGCTGACCCGGCACCCGGATCGGCTCGAGCACGAGCCAGCGCCGGATGAATCCCGCCTCGTCTGGCGCCTTGCTGGGCCCGATGGGACGAGCGAGTGTGGGTGCCGGCCCGCGCGGCGCCGGCGCCTGAGCCGGCGCTCCTGCGGCAGGCGGCGGGGGTTGTTGGCCCATGCCCGCGATCAGGATCGAACCACTGAAAACCGCCAGCGCCAGTGCGGAAAGAGGAGCCTTGGACGATGTGGACATTCGCATGTTTCTGGATGGCAATCAGGGCGCTTTGATCAGCCAGCGCTGTCGATCGCCCGCCGAGTTGAAGGTGGCCAGTGTCGGCATGCTGCTACCGATGGCCGAGAGGGCCAGCGTCGTCTTCGCGCCGGGCACCGCCTTGGGCATCAGGCGATACGACCCGTCCGTGAGCTGGTCGATGCGCCACAACTGCTCGGGCGCTCCGGTGAAGGCGGGCACGACGACCAGTTCTGCGTCTGGCGTCGCGGCCAGGGCGCGGTCGGTGCCGGCGATCGTGATCTTGAAATAGGGCGAGCCTGGATAGCCGCCGGCATTGGCGACGGGCGCGATCGCCCACTTCTGCTGCGCCTGCAGCATGTACGGGCCCATGCGCACGCCGACCGGGCCTGCGGGCCAGGCGGCCTGCACCTGCGCAGCTCCCTGTGACGGCAGGGACGTTGGAGGCGGCGGCGCCGGTGCTGGCGCTGGCGCTGGAGCCGGAGGTGGAATGGGAGGCGCTGCGCCCGGGGGAGGCGGCCCGTCGCCGCGGCCCCGCCCACCGCCCAGGCCCGGGCCGGCGCCTCGACCGCGCCCGCTCACCGGTACGCCGGGCACGGCCATTTCGAGGGCCGTACCGGTCCGAACCGACTCGATCTCGTAGGTGCCCGCCACCATGTTGTCGCCCGCGACCGGCCATCCGTCGCGCCACAGCAGTGGCCGGATGTCGAGCACGCTGATGCCACCGCGGTCGAGGTCCGCTTCATAGTGCAGCGAGAACTTCTGGACGCCGTCGCCGAGTTCGAGCAGGCCGAAGTGTCCCGGACCCACCTGGCGGCCGCTCGATCCCGCAAACAGCTTCCCGCCACCCTGCAACATGTCCACGCCCATGTTGTCGATGAAGGGTCCCGCGACTTTGCGCGATCGGCCCATCCGGATGTTGTAGGTAGAGTTCCCTCCGGCGCAGCAGGATCCGTGCGTGACGAGCAGGTAATACCAGCCGTCGGCGTGGATCATGATCGACGCTTCGGAATTGATGGCGATGTTGATGGCTCTTTGTTGCGGAAAGAGCCGCAAGCCGGTCTTCGGGTCGAGCTGGACGAGACGGATGTACCCGAAGTACGACCCGTAGGTGAGCCACAGGGTGCCGTTCGTCGGATCTCGAAACACACCTGGGTCGATCGCGTTGCTGTCCTCGACGCCATCGGACCACACGACGGGGCCGGCGTCTTCCCACTTGTGGTTCGGCGAGGCGGGGTCGAGCGTGGTGCCGACGAGCAAGCCGATCGCGGCCTTGGGCTGCGTCCCTGGTGCCGAGTAGTAGAGGAAGTACTTGTCCCCGCTCTTGATGATGTCCGGTGCCCACGTGTTGTTCCCGCCGCGCGCGATCACGTTGGGCCCGGGTCGTCCACCGGGCACGGCCTGCATGACCGTTCCCGCGCGCCGCCACGTCCACCCATCGTCCGAGGTGGAGAACGGCAGGCCACCGCCAGTGGCGTAGACGTAGAACTTGCCGTCAGCCTGGATCACGGTGGACGGGTCATGCAGACCGGGATCGCCGTCGAGGGCCAGGCCAGGCACCACGCACAGCAAGGCGATCGCTGCGACTATGCGGCTCGTCATCACTCCTCCAGATGTCACTCGCGAATCACCATTTCGAAGGGGCCGGCCGGCAGGCACCGCGTGGTCCTGGAGGATCGGGTGGAGCAGTTGCGGACCAGCAGGCACGGCGGGTCCGCCGCGGCCGCCTCGCCCTGGCTGCGGCGGCGCGCCGGCCGGTTGCCCGACGAGTGCCGGCGCGCTGAGCAGCGCGGCAAGCAGGGCCGACCCGATTCTGGTGGCGCGCGCGCCACGGCTGGCTCACGGTCGATCCTCGCGTGTCTGCATGGCGTGGAGTCTACCTGAGCGGCCGGCCGTTCGCGACGAGATCGGCGGCGCGCCAGTCCGTCACCGGCGCTGAAGCGGCAGCCCGTACCCGACGGGCAGGCGCCGTGCGACACTTCCCGCATGGACCGAACGCCCCTTGGCCGAGTCTCGTTGCGCCGAGCCATCTCGGTGGTCGTCGCGGCGACGCTCGCCCTCTCGACGCCCGCCGCCCAGCAGCCTGCCCGTCCCAACTTCGTCGTCTTCCTCACAGACGACCAGGGCTACGGCGACCTCTCGTCCTACGGCCACCCCACCATCGCGACGCCGCACATCGACCAGATGGCACGCGACGGGCTGCGGCTGACGTCGTTCTACGCCGCGCCGTCGTGCACGCCGTCGCGCGCGCAGTTCCTGACGGGGCGCTATCCGTTCCGCTCGGGCGAGCTGGCGCCCACGGGACCGAACTCGCCGATCGGGATGCCGGTCTCGGGAGATCACGCTGGCCGAGGCGCTGAAGGCGCAGGGCTATCGGACGGCGATGTTCGGCAAGTGGCACCTCGGCGACTTCGTCACCCGGCCCGAATTCAACCCGACCGCACACGGCTTCGACGAGTTCCTCGGCTTGCCCTACTCGCACGACTACCGCCCGCCGTTCGTCCAGGGCGCGCCGCCGGTGCCGCTGTACAGGGGGATGACGGCGATCGAGCAGCCTGTCCAGGAAGCGCTCCTGACGCAGCGCTACACCGAAGAGGCCGTCCGCTTCATCCGCGACGCGAAGACGCAGCCGTTCCTGCTCTACGTCGCCTACAACATGCCGCACCTGCCCGCCGCCGTGCCGGCGGCCTTCGCGGGCAAGTCGCGCGCGGGCCGCTATGGCGATGCGATCGAGGAGATCGACTGGTCCGTCGGCCAGGTGCTCGCCGCGCTCGCGTCCGCCGGCGTCGATCGCCGCACGCTGGCCGTGTTCTGGAGTGACAACGGGCCCTGGACCAACGCGCCCGCGCGAAGTCTCGTCGAGACGCAGTCGCTCTGGGACACCGGCTCGGCCGGCCCGCTTCGCGGCAGCAAGGGCACGACGTACGAGGCCGGCGTCCGCGTCCCTGGCATCCTGCGCTGGCCTGCCGCCATCCCTGCCGGACGCGTGTCGGCCGACATCGTCTCGGCCCTCGACCTGTTCCCGACGTTCGTGCGCCTCGCCGGTGGCCGCATCCCCGACGACCGCCCGATCGACGGCATCGACCTCGGCGCCTTCCTCACGGGCACGGCCGCCTCCCCGCGCCACGAGCTGTTCCTGTATCAAGGCGCCGTCGCCGAAGCCGTGCGCATCGATCAATGGAAGCTCCGCGTGGCGACCCCCGCCGCCGCACCGGGCAGCACGGCGCCCGCCGATCCGTTCGTCGAGCTGTTCGATCTCGACCGCGATCCAGGCGAGCGCCGCAACATGGCTGGTGATCTCCCCGATGTCGTCTTGCGCCTGCGCACGCGACTCGATGCCATGCGGGCGGCATCGAAGTAGGATGCCGCCATGCTCCGGCGCAGAAAGCTGACCGCCTTCGCTGCGACTCTTTCAGCCCTCGCCCTGCTGGCTGCCGCGCCGTCGGCGCGGCAGGTGGCCGTGGCGCCACCGGACCCGGCGGCGGCACGCGTGGCACTGGCGCGCCCGATCAACGCCGGGTCGATCCCGTTCCTGCTCCCGCACTCACGGGTACTCGAACGTCGCCGGCCGGCTCGCCGAGGCGCTGCGCGACGAGCGCACGGATGTGCGCGCCGTGGCGGCGCGGACGATCTCCGTGTCCGCCGGGAAGGTCTACGACGGTGCCGTCGCTGTCGCGCTGGACGTCGCGCGCGACCCCCTTGCCGGCGCAGAGGTGGTGCGTGCGTTCATGGCGATTCGCGGCCCGGCCGCGGATGCCGACGCCATTGCCGCGGCGAAGCGCCTGGGAAGACTGGCCATCAACGCCGTCATCGTCACGATGGCCCACACCCGGCCTCTCGACGTGCTGCCGCATCTCGTGGATTTCGATCTCGATTCGGCGGCACTGGCCGACGCGCTCCTGCGCGCGATCGCAGCCGACGCACCGCCGTTGGATCGGACCGATCACGTCGTGGCGGTGTTCACGCGCGAGGCGCTCGAGTGCGAAGGCCGCGCGTCACGGGCGCGGCGCACGCGCTCGGCCGACGGCGACCCCGGCATCGTGGCGCCGCGCAAGCTCCGCGACGTCCGGCCCGTCTATCCCAAGGAGCTCATTGCCGCGCGCGTCCAAGGCGCGGTCGCCGTCGAGGCGGTGATCGAGCGCTCCGGCTGCGTGGCCAGGGCCGCAGTCGTCGAGACCGCGCACCCTGCCCTGAATACCGCGGCGCTTGTCGCGGTGGCGCAGTGGCGGTATGCGCCGACGCTGCTGAACGGCGAGCCGGTCGCCGTGATCATGAGAATGACGTCCAACTTCAGTCTGAAATGATGGCCACCCCACGGGTCTTCCGCACGGTTGTCCTCGCGCTGGTCATTGGCACGACCGCTTCCTGTGGCGGCTGGGCGGGGAAGAACGAGCAGGCGTTCTGTGACGCCGTGCAGGCGGGTGACGCCGCCACGGCGCGCACGCTGCTGGCGACCCCGGGTTTCAACGTCTGGGCGCGCAACGCGCGCGGCGACTGCCAGCCGCTAAAAGTAGTCTTCGACCGCGCCACCCCGCGCAACCTCGAGTTCACGGCGATGGCGCTCGAGCTGCTCAAGCTGGAAGGGGTGTCGAGGACCACGTGGCTCATCCCGAACAGCAGTCGCGGGGGCAACTCCGGCACTGGTTCGCCGCTTATTTCCGCGGCTCGCCACGGACACCTGGCGCTCGCCAAGGCCATCCTTGCGGCAGGCGTGGACGTCCGCGACACGCAGGGGCGCGCCGCACTCATGGATGCGGTCTTTCAGGGGCCGTCCGAACTCGTGCGCGCCATGATCGAGGCCGGCGCCGACCCGAACGGGATGCTGGGCACCGCCATTCTCACGCGCAAACACGATTTGATCGCCTACGCCGAGTCGAAAGGCGCGCGTGAGAATCGCCCCGCGATCCTCGTGGCGGCACGCCAGGGGGATCTGTCAGCCCTCGACGCGGCCATCGCGCAGAAGGCGAATCTCGAAGTCAAGGACGGCGAGGGCCTGACGCCGATCATGAGGGCCGCGGCGTTCAATCATCCCGACGCCGTGGCGCGCCTGGCCAGGGCAGGCGCCAACGTCAACCACATGACGGACGGGAACGACTACGAGCAGGGTATGACGGCGCTGCATCTGGGCGCTGCGCTCGGAAGCGCGGCGACGATCAAGGCCCTGGTCGCCGCGAAGGTGAATATCGAGGCACGCGTGAACGACGGGTGGCCGACGCCGCTCCTGTGGGCCGTCACGCAGGGCTCATCGGCAGGCGTGCATGAGCTGGTGGTGGCGGGTGCGAACGGCCATGTCTTCAAGGCCGGTGACAAGCCAGCGCTCGCCCACGCGGTCGAGCAGGGCCGTCTCGCGATGGTCCGCGATCTGTTGAAGGCTGGCGCTCGCCCGAACGAGCGGATCGGGGACGGCTGGACTCCGCCGCTCCACGCCGCGCTGGCACACTGCGGCAAGCTCGCCGACGGCAGCGGCACCGACGCCGATGTTCACGTCGATCTGCTGCGGGCGCTGGTGGACGCCGGCGCCGACCGGTCGTCAAAGGATGCGGCCGGGCTCTCACCCGTCGAGGCTGCCGACAAGCGCCTGGCCGACGCCACGCATCCGTATTACAAGCGCTGCTTCCAGGCCAAGGTGGACTACCTGCGATTGCTGCGTTAAGGCGCCACGGGCACGCCCGAAAGCGCCTGGCTGTGGCGTCGATACCGGGCGGGCGGCACGCCGAACGTGCGCTTGAACGCGCGGATGAACGGCGCGCTGACGCCTCGCATCTTCGGCGGCGACCTCGTTCTACCGTGCCGCTGGCGTGAACACGGAGAACGCCGCGCCCTGCGGATCGGCGACGACGGCGAAGCGCCCGGTGTTCGGGATATCCTGCGGGCCGAAGTGGACGTTGCCGCCCAGCGACAGCGCGAGCGCCGCGGAGGCGTCCACGTCGCCGACGAGGAAGTACGGCAACCAGAACGACGGTGTGCCTGGAGGCATGTGCGGCGGCGTCTGCATCATGCCCACGCTCGGACGCGCCGCGCCGGCGACGGTGAACTCGGTGTAGGGCATGGGTGATCCCGGCAGGGAATGTCTGGGCTGCCAACCGAAGAGACCGACGTAAAACTGCTCAGCCGCAGCCGGATCGCTCGTCGTGAGCTCGGTCCAGCAAAGGGAGCCAGGCTCGTCGAGAATGTGGGCGCCGATGTGCTTGCCCGCCTGCCAGACCTGAAAGATCGCCCCGGTGGGATCTCGCAGGATCGCCATCCGTCCCGCATCGAACACGTCGAATCCTGGTGCGAGGACCTCGGCGCCGAGTTCCTGCGCCCGCTCCACCGTTTGATCGACGTTCTCGACCGTGACGTAGGCGTTCCAGTGGGGCGGCGCGCCCATTTGCTTCTCTTCCGGACGCATCGTGTAGGCCGCGCCCACCGGAAGGGCGCGCATCGTGAACATCGAATAGACCTCGTCCGGTCCCATGGGCTGGTCGTCCACGTCCCATCCGAGGAGGGCGCGGTAGAACGCGACAGCCCCCTTCTGATCGGTCGTCGAGAGTTCGGGCCAGGAGAACGTCCCCGGGAGGTGACGGGTGAATTCGGTCATCCGGACAGCCTACAACAGGCGCGTCAGCACCAGACCCCTGGAATAGTCCTGGAACACCGAACCGGGCGTATGATGCCGGGATATGCAGTGGCCCCGGGCGGGCTGGGTGTTCGCGCTGACGACCGCGACGGGTGTCGTCGCGGTCGTGGGGTCGACCTTTACCCTGGACGCCCAGCAGCGCTCGGCGGCGCGGCCGCCCGCGCGCCCGCACGTCACGCTCGTGGGCAACTACTGCGTCGCCTGCCATGACGACCTCGAACGTGCCGCAGACCTCGCACTCGACACGATTGCCGTCGAGGACCTCGCCAAGCATCCGGACGTATGGGAAAAGGTGGTCAGGAAGCTGCGCGCCCGTCAGATGCCGCCCGTCGGCACTGAGCATCGTCCCGACGAAGCGACC
The DNA here is from genome assembly GCA_963738485.1 of uncultured Acidobacteriota bacterium. GTDB lineage: Bacteria > Acidobacteriota > Vicinamibacteria > Vicinamibacterales > SCN-69-37 > CAVTWK01. The sequence goes on along the minus strand of CAVTWK010000001.1, from coordinate 407,965 downwards.
TACGACCGCGTCGTCGCCTATCTCGAAGCGTCGCTCGACCGTGTCGCGGCCGCACGTCCCAATCCCGGCCGCACCTCGACCCTCCGCCGGCTGACGCGCACCGAGTATCAGAACGCCATTCGCGATCTGCTGGCGGTGCAGATGGACGTCACCTCGCTGCTCCCGGCCGACGATTCGAGCTACGGATTCGACAACGTCACGGTCGGCGACCTCTCGCCAACGCTGCTCGACCGTTACATCTCGGTTGCCGAGAAGACCAGCCGCCTCGCCGTTGGACAGCCCTCCCGATCGCCGGGCGGCGAGACTCTGCGCATGCCGCCAGACCTCACGCAGGAGCAGCACCTCGAGGGTCTGCCGATCGGTACGCGGGGGGGCGCCGTGCTGCCCTATACCTTCCCGATGGACGGTGAGTACGAGATTCAGGTGCGCCTGATGCGTGATCGCGACGAGCACGTCGAGGGGCTGACGGAGCCGCACGATCTGGAGCTGCTCCTCGACCGGGAGCGCGTGCAGGTCTTCCCGGTGAAGCCGCCGTCACGCGAACCGGAGCATGCGACCGTCGATCAGCACCTCAAGATCCGTGTGCCGGTTCGCGCGGGACCGCGCACGATTGGCGTCGCGTTCCTGAAGAAGCCGTCGTTGCTTCAGGAGACGGCGCGGCAGCCGTATCAGGCGCACTTCAACTACTACCGGCACCCTCGGATCCAGCCGGCTGTCTACTCGATCTCCGTGGTCGGTCCGTATGGCGCGGCGACAGCGGGGAATTCCCCGAGCCGGCGACGCATCTTCGTGACGCGCCCGACCAGCCCAGCCCAGGAGACGCGGGCGGCACGGACGATTCTCGGCACGCTGATGAAGCGCGCGTATCGCCGCCCGGTGGTCGAAGCCGACTTCCGTGGCCCGCTGGCGCTGTTTGCCCAGGGGCGCGCCGAGGGCGGCTTCGATGCGGGCATCGAACGGGCCCTCTCCGCCGTGCTGGTCAGCCCGAGTTTCCTCTTCCGCGTCGAACACGATCCGGCTGGCACCCCGACGAACACGCCGTATCGAATCACGGACCTCGAGCTGGCGTCCCGCCTGTCGTTCTTCCTGTGGAGCAGCATCCCGGACGACACGTTGCTGAATGTCGCCATCGCCGGACGACTGCACGACCCGGCGGTGCTCGAGCAGCAGACGCGGCGCATGCTCGCCGATCCGCGCGCCAGTGCGATCGTCACCAACTTCGCCGAGCAGTGGCTGCACCTGCGCAATCTCGCGTCGATCACGCCTGACATGCGTCTGTTCCCCGACTTCGACGACAACCTTCGGCAGGCGTTCCGGAAAGAAACCGAACTGTTCGTCGGCAGCGTGTTTCGCGAGGATCGCAGCCTCCTCGATCTCATCCGCACCGACTACACGTTCGTCAATGAGCGGCTGGCCAAACACTACGGCCTCCCGAACGTCTACGGCAGTCATTTCCGGCGGATCGCGCTCGACAAGAACAGCGATCGGGGCGGCCTGCTCCGCCAGGGCAGTATCCTCACGGTGACGTCCTACGCGACGCGGACGTCACCGGTCATCCGCGGGAAGTGGATTCTCGACAACCTGCTGGCCGCGCCACCGCCTCCGCCGTTGCCCGACGTGCCGGCGCTGAAGGACAACACCGTCGATGGCCGCCTTGCGGTGCGTGAGCGGCTCGCCGAGCACCGGAGCAACGCGGTGTGTGCGAGCTGCCACAACCTCATGGATCCGATTGGCCTGTCGCTCGAACGCTTCGACGCCATCGGCCGGAGGCGCAGCCTCGAGGGCGGCAAGCCCATCGACGCCTCCGGCGGGTTCCCCGATGGCAGCGCCTTCAGCGATGTCGATGGGCTCGAGGCCGCGATCCTGCGCCGGCCGGAACTGTTCGCCGGCGCGTTCACAGAGAAGCTGCTCACCTATGCGTCGGGGCGCGGCGTCGAGTACTACGACGCGCCGGCGATTCGCCGGATCGTGCGCGAGGCCCGCGCCAGCCGGTACCGCGTCTCTGCCATCGTTCTCGGAATCGTCAAGAGCGCGCCGTTTCAGATGAGGATGTCGCGATGATCATCACCAAACAGGCTTTGCCGCGGCGGACCTTTCTGCGTGGACTGGGCGCCAGCGTCGCGCTGCCGTTGCTCGACGCGATGGTCCCGTCGATGACGGCCCTCGCCAAGACCGCCGCCGATCCCGTGCGGCGTCTCGGCTTCATCTACATGCCGATGGGTTGCGACGTCACCCGCTGGACGCCGCCGACGCCGCTCGGACAGACGCGGCTGGCCGATCTCTCGCCGACGCTCGCATCGCTCCGGCCGGTGCTCGACCAGGTCACGGTCATCGGCAACCTGGAGTTGAAGAACGCGTACCCGGGCACCCACGCGACGTCGAACGCCTCGTTCCTCAGCGCCGCCAAAGCCAAGTGGACCGAGAGCACCGACTACCACCTGGGGACGACGATCGATCAGGTGGCGGCGCAGCACATCGGCCAGCAGACGCTGCTCCCTTCGCTCGAGCTGTCGATGGATCTCGTCCAGATGGTCGGCCAGTGCGACAACGGCTACGCCTGCGTCTACCAGAACAACCTTTCGTGGTCGTCGCCCACGACGCCGCTTCCCGCCGAGGCACATCCGCGGATCGTGTTCGAGCGCCTGTTCGGCGAAGGCGGCAGCAATGCCGACCGGCGCGCCGCGCTGCAGCGCCGGGCCAGCCTCCTCGATGCCGTGCTTGGGGACATGTCCAGCCTGCAGAAGAGACTCGGGCCCGAGGATCGAACGCGCGTCGGCCAGTACCTCGAGACGGTCCGCGAGGTGGAGCGACGCATCCAGAAGGCAGAGACGGCAACCGCTGAGCAACCGCTTCCCGACCTCGATCGGCCGACGGGTGTGCCGGCCTCCTACGCCGAGCACGCCAAGCTGATGTTCGACTTGCAGATTCTGGCCATGCAGGCCGACATCACCCGCGTGATGACGTTCCAGCTCGCGCGGGAGACCAGCAACCGGACATACGCGGAGATTGGCGTCGCCGATCCGCATCATCCACTCACGCATCACGGCAACGACCCCGACAAGATCGCGCGGATGGCGAAGATCAATGCCTTCCACGTCTCGCTGTTCGCCTACTTCCTCGAGCGGCTCAAGGCGACGCCGGAAGGCGACGGCTCGCTGCTCGATCACGGGCTGTTCCTCTACGGCAGCGGCATGGGCAATCCGAACGTCCACGACCACGTCGACCTGCCCATCATCGTGGCCGGCGGCGCCGGGGGGCGCGTCAAGGGCGCGCGTCACATCCGCTACGCCGAGCCGACGCCGCTGGCTAACCTGCACCTGACCTTGCTCGAGCGCGCTGGTGTGCGCATGGATGCGTTTGCCGACAGCCGCGGCCGCGTCGATGAGCTCCTCGAACTATGAGACGCCACCTCGTCGCGACACTCGGCGTGTGGACGATCGTCCTGATCGCGGTCCTGCAGGCAGGGCCGGAATCCGTCTTGGCTGACGCAGCGGAGAAGCACGATCGCGCCAGGGTCCTGGCCCTGCTCACTCAGCGGGCGGAGGTCAGCGCTCCGCAGCCGGACGGCATGACCGCCCTGCACTGGGCCGCCAGGCATGGCGACGTGGAGATGGTCGACGTGCTGCTGCGGGCCGGCGCCAGCGTGAAGGCCACGAACCGCTACGGCGTGACGCCCCTTTCGATCGCCTGTACCAACGGCAACTCCGCCATCGTCGAACGGCTGCTGACGGCCGGCGCGGATCCGAATGGGGCGCTGCCGGGCGGTGAGACGCCCTTGATGACCGCGGCGCGGACCGGCGCGGTGGCGCCGGTCAAGGCGCTGATCTCGCATGGCGCGCTCGTCAACGGCAAGGACGAGGCACGCGGCCAGACCGCCCTGATGTGGGCCGCCGCCGAGGGCCATCTCGACGTCGTGCGAACGCTGGTCGAATCGGGGGCGGATATCCGTGGCCGCCTGCCATCAGGGTTCACGCCCCTGCTGTTCGCCGTGCGGGAGGGACGACTGCCCGTCGTGCAGGAGCTGCTGCGCGTGGGCGCCGACGCCAACGAGGCCTTTCCGACAGAAGGACGCCGCCGCGGCTATGGCGGCGCGCTGCCGCGTGCCGGCACGAGTGCCTTGCTGCTGGCCGTGATGAACGCGCACTTCGAGCTCGCATCCGTACTGCTCGACGCAGGCGCGAATCCGAATGCTGACCAGACCGGTTACACGGCCCTGCACGCGATCAGCGTCGCGCGGGACCCCGGTATCGGTGACAACGATCCACCGCCCCCGGGATCGGGCGCGATGTCCAGCCTCGATCTGGTCAAGCGGCTCGTTGCGGGGGGCGCCAACGTCAACGCGAAGATGACGAAGAAAGTGAACCTCAACAACACGCGCCTCAACGAACTCGGTGCGACCCCGTTCATGCTCGCGGCGCTGACCGCCGACACGGACCTGATGCGCACGCTCGTCGGCCTCGGCGCCGATCCGTCGATCACAAACGTCGAGCAGAGCACGCCCCTGATGGAAGCGGCGGGCCTGGCGACGCGCTCACCGGGCGAGGACGCGGGCACGGAGCCGCAGGTGATCGAGGCCGTGGAGTATCTGCTGTCGCTCGGCGCCGACATCAATGCGGTGGACGTCAACGGCGAGACGGCGATGCACGCGGCCGCCTACAAGAACCTGCCCAAGGTCGTCACCCTGCTGGCAGCGAAGGGGGCGAAGATCGAGTTGTGGAACAAAGAGAACAAGTTCGGCTGGACGCCGCTGGCGATTGCCGTCGGCTATCGGTTCGGCAATTTCAAACCGTCAGCGGACACCGAGGCTGCCGTGCGCCAGGTCATGATCGCTGCCGGCGTCACGCCGCCCAAGGTCGTCGTCGCGAAAACGCGGGAGGTGTACTAGCCGCTCGTCTGTTGCGAGCTTCCATCCAGCCCCACCCACAGGGCACGACCCCGTCGGGCCACGATCTGCGGCACCGCCTGGACGTCAGCCTCGCCGGTGTGAAAGTTGACGATGCACGCGCGCAGCACGTAGCGGCCGTCGAGCACGGCGTTGGAGACGAAGAGTTCGCCCTCGCGCTGCAGGCGATCGAGCAGGGCCTGGTTGAGCGAGTCGAGTGAGCGCTCAGCGGCCTCGGTGCCCACCGCGTTGCGCAGCTCCTCGGGCACGTAGCGGAACGTCGTGATGCTCAGGGACTGGCTGGTGAGTTCGAGCTCGGGATGACGCTCGACCGCCGCGGCCATCAGGCGCGACAGCCGGATGTCATCGGCGATCATCGCGCGGTAGCCGGCGCCGCCCACGTGTTTGAGCGCGAGCCAGACCTTGAGGGCCCTGAACCCCCGCGAGTTCTGCGGGCCGTAGTCGAAGTAGTTCGTCGCGTGCTCGTCGAAGTGGTAGTACGACGGGTGATACGCGAAGGCCGCTCGCAACCGCGCTGGGTCACGCACCAGCGCACAGCCGGCCTCGAGGGGCGCGTAGAGCCACTTGTGCGGATCGACCGCCACCGAATCGGCCACGGCGAGCGCCCGCAACGCTGGTGTCGCATCCGGCACGGCGGCAGCCAGCCCGCCGTAGGCGCCATCCACATGAAACCAGACGCCGTGGTCCCGGCAGACGGCCGCGATCGCGTCGCAGGGGATCGACGGCACCGGTACTGACCGTGCCGGCGGTGCCGACGACGAGGCACGGGATCTCATTCGCCGCCACGTCAGTCTCGATCCGCTGCCGCAGCGCCGCCACATCCATCCGCCGGTGCTCGTCGGTCGGCACCCACCGAATGGCGTCGGTGCCCAGTCCAGCGAGGTCGGCCGCCTTCTGCAGCCACGTGTGCGTCTCGGTCGATCCGTAGACGCGAAGCCGACGCGACCCGGGACCGCCCATGCCCTGGCGCGCGTACGTCCCAATCCGCCCGCGCAGCGCGCGCCGCCATGAAGCACACCAGGTTGGCCATGTTGCCGCCGCTCGTCAGCAGACCGCCACACTCGGTGGGGTAGCCGATGAACTCGGCGATCCAGCGGATGGTCTGTGCCTCGATCTCGGTGGCCACCGGCGAGAGCGTCCGCGCGCCGACATTCGGATTGACGGCGGAGGCGAGCAGGTCGCCAAGCATCCCGATCGGGGCCGGCGCACCGGTGATGTAGCCAAAAAAACGCGGATGTCCGTTGAACAGCGAGTGGTCGAACAGCATCCGCGCGGTCTCATCCAGCAGGCGCGCGGGATCGCTGGCGTGTTCGGGCAGCGGCGTGCCCAACCCGCATGCGTCGCGCACGGCAGACGGCGCCTGGTCGCGCGTCACCGGCCGCTGCGGAATCGACTCCAGAAACGCCGCGATCTGGTCCACGAGCTGGTGTGCGGCGGTGCGGAACGCCGCCGCATCCATCGCCAGTGGCGCGTGCCGGGGTTCCCGGCCGTTCACGTCTGCCGGCTGGCCCGGCGCTCTGTCGCTCATCGAACAATCCCCTCATGCCATCGTCTCGGCGCCAGCCGCGCTCAGCCCCTCAGGGCGTTGCTGATGGCGCCCCCTCACTCATCCCGTAACGCGACGAGCGGATTGATCCGTGACGCGCGGCGCGCGGGCAGGTAGCTGGCGAGCATCGCGACGGCGATCAACACCACCGACACCGCCGCATACACGGACGGGTCCGTGGGCTGGACATTGAACAGCAGCGTGGTCATCGGTACCTGCTGAGGAGCACGGCGCCGACAAGACCGATGACGACGCCAAGGCCACCCTTCCATAATCCCTGTCGCAGGATCAGGCCGGCAATCTGGCCCCGCGACGCGCCGATGGCGCTGCGCACGCCGATTTCCCGCGTCCGCTGGGAAACGTCGTACGCCAGCACGCCGTAGATGCCGAGCGCTGACAGGAACAGGGCCAGGCCGGCGAACGCGGCGAGCAGCAGCATCACGGCACGACGGTTGTCGAAGGACGACCCCACCGCGTCGGCTAGCGCGCCGGCGTCAAACAGCGGCAACGCGGGATCGATGGTTCGCACGTTGGCGCGCAGTGCCGCCAGGACTTCATCGGCCGGTCTGGCCGCGCGCATGAACAACGTCAGGCCCGCCGGTCGTCCCCCCTGTAGCGCCTGGTAGATGAACGGGTTGCCGCTCTTCTCCTCGACGCCGTTGTGCGGCACGTCCTTCACGACGCCGATGATCGTGGGCCAGTCTTCGGGTTTCTCGGGACGGCCGCCGAAGCTGAATCGTCCGCCAACGGCCGAGCCCTTGGGGAAGAACTTGCGCGCGAAGCTCTGGTCGACGACAAAGTGGCGCCGATCAGGCGCGAGGTCGGCTTCTTCGTAGAAACGGCCTTCCACGAGCGTCAGCCCCAGCGTCTCGCGGTAGCCAGGCGTCACGATGACGCGGAAGGCGCCCGGTTGCGGCGATCCCGGCGGCAGCGTATCGGTTTCGAGGGTGAATGCGTTGATCGGCAGTCCACCCTGGAAAGGCGTCGAGAAGGACAACGCCGTGGACGTCACGCCGGGAATATCCCGCATGGCCTGATACAGCCGATCCCGAATCTTCGTGGCCGCTTCGTCGCTCGCGCGATGCTCGCGCGTCAACGCGATCCGCGCGGTGACGACCTGGTCCGGCTCGAGGCCGGTGTCGACGCGCAGGGCCTGGGCGAAGCTCTGGATCAGCAGGCCGGCACCGGTCAGCAGCATCAGCGCCACCGCGACCTGGGCCACGACGAGGACGCCGCTCAGCGCGCGCACGCCGCGATTGGACGACGCGCTGCGCGTGCTGCTCTGGATCATCGCCGCCAGATTCGTGCGCAGGATGTGAAACACCGGGATCAGGCCGATGAGCAGGCCGACGATGAGGGTGAGCGCGACGGCGAAGCCGAGCACGCGCCAGTCGAGTGATGCCGGCAGCGACTGGGGCAGCATCTTCGCCAGATAGAAGTTCGTCATGCGCAGCGCGCCCCACGCCACGCCCAGCCCCAGCAGCGCGCCGATCGAGGTCAGCAGCAGGCTTTCGAGCATGAACTGCCGGGCGATCGTCAGGCGCCCGGCCCCGAGCGCGGACCGAATGGCCAGCTCGGACTGTCGCGCATTCGAACGGACCAGGAGCAGGTTGGCGACGTTGACGCAGCCGATGAGGAGGACGAACGCGACGCCGCCCTGCAGCATCAGCAGCGTCGCCCGCACCGGTCGCACGCGCTGCTCCTGAACCCCGCCGACGTTCATCGTCATGCCGGAGCGTTCGACGAACTGCTTCAGCGGCGGAGGTCCCGCATCGACGTAGCGCTTTTCAATGACCTTGGCTTCCGCGTCGGCCTGGCTCGTCGGCACGCCCGGCTTGAGGCGCCCGAACAACTGGATGCCCACGCCGTAGCGGCCCTGCGGGTTCTCGGCTGCCGGCGGCCAGCTCAACGGCACGACGAACTTCATCCGCGCGTCGAACGCTTCCAAGACGCGTGGCGCCACGCCGATGACCTTGTAGGCTTCGTCGTCGATCCGTACGTCCTTGCCGAGGACGTCGGGACTTTCGTCGTAGTCCGACTCCCAGTAGGACTGCGTGAGCACGATGACCTTGTCGGCGCCTGGTTTGTTCTGGTCCTTCGTGAAGAAACTGCCGAGCACGGGCTGGAGGCGAAGGATGCTGAAGATCTCGGCGGTCATGCGCACGCCGGGGATGCGGGCCACCGAGTCCTTCTCGCCAACCAGGCCGTAGAAGAACGTCCAGAGCCCGAGGCTTTCGTAGGACGCCGCGTTCTGCGAGTAGTCGAGGTAGAACGGCACGTTGGCTGGCATCTGGTCCAGGCCGGCCTTCGAGGCCGACGAATACAGCTCCACGATCCGCTCCGGCTCCTGATACGGCAGCGGCTTCAACATCAGCGAATACACCGAGGAGAAGATCGCCGTCGTCGCGCCGATGCACAGCGCGAGGGTGACGAGGGTCGTCCCGGTGATGCGCTTGGACTTCCACAACAGGCGGAAGGCATGACGCAGGTCCGTGAGGGAGCCGGTGAAGAGGCCGGCGGACGTCGATGAGGAGGGCGAGGACGTCATGATTCGTCCATCCTGCCCGATCCGCGCGCGCCTTGGGGACCGTGGCCGATTTCGGACACGCACTCGCTGCACCGCGGCGCGGCGGTCGCAGGCGTCAGCCCACGCGGGGGCGACCAGGCGCGAGATGGGCTACAGTAACCGCGAACCCGGAGGTAGCTGAACATGGCCGATAGACGGCGCACCTTGCTGCAATGGACGCTGGGATTGACGGTCCTCGCTCTCGGCGCCGCGACGATTGCGCGCGCGGACGGACAGGGCAGGCCCGCTGCAGCCGATCACCCAGCCTCCCATCGTCATGATGACGACGCAGCAGGACCACGCGCGGCAGATGCAGGTGCTCAAGATTTCTGGATTCCCTGCCGGGCCTCAGGCGTACCAGGCCGCGACGTACAACGAAGCCGTCGCCACGCCGTACCCGACGCTGCCGGACCCGCTCGTCATGAACAACGGCACGAAGGTCACGACCCGCGCACAGTGGGCCGCGCGCCGCGCCGAGATCAAAGAATTCTTCGACCGCGAGATCTACGGCCGCATGCCGAGGAACACGCCCGCTGTGAAGTGGGAGGTCGTGAGCACCGAGAAGGGGCTGCCGATGGGCGGTGCGTTCGGCGGCGCGACGCCGCAGCCGATCAGCGACATCCCTGTGATCACGAAACTGCTCCTCGGGCGCGTGGACAACTCGTCGTATCCGGCGATTACGGTGAACATCGGCCTGACGGTCGTGACGCCGGCCAACGCGACGGGGCCCGTGCCGATCGTGATGCAGTTCGGAGGCGGCGGGCCGAACCCGATGCCCGTGAACAACACGCCGAATCCGTGCGCGCCGCCTCCGGGCACCGCGCCTCGCGGCGGCGGCGCGGGCGCGGCGGGCCGCACTGGTGGGGCCGCTCCGCCTGCGGCTGGCGCTGCCGCCCCCGCGGCCGGACGTGCCGCCGGCGCGGCTGGCGCTGGCCCTGGCGCTGCGGGTCGCGGACCTGTGGGGCCGAACTGGCAGGCGCAGTTGCTGCAGAAGGGCTGGGGCTACGCGATGTTGAACACCGCGAGCATCCAGGCCGATAGCGGGTGCGGCTTGACCGTCGGCATCATCGGCCTGATGAACAAGGGCCAGCCGCGGAAGATGGACGACTGGGGATCGCTGCGCGCGCTCGCGTGGGGCGCCGATCGCGCGATGGACTACTTCGAGACGGACAAGGCCGTCGATGCCACGCGCGTGGGGGTCGAAGGACATTCGCGCTGGGGCAAGGCGACGGTTGTGACGATGGCGTACAACGAGCGCTTTGCGATCGGATACGTCAGCTCGTCGGGTGAGGGCGGCGCCAAGCTGCACCGCCGCCGGTTCGGCGAGGTGATCGAGAACGTCAACGCCGCCAGCGAGTATCACTGGATGGCCGGCAATTTCATGAAGTTCGGCGGCCGCTGGGACACGCTGCCCGTCGATTCGCACCAACTCATCGCGATGGTTGCGCCGCGCCCGCTATTCCTCAGCGCGGGCAGCGGTCCACTGACCAATCCGGATGGCACCTATCAGTTGATGACCGCGAATGATCCGCGCTGCCAGCCCAGTCGCGGTCCGTGCGAGACGCAGCCGGTGAACATCATGGATGCGTGGGTCGATGCGAAGGGCACGTTCATGGCCGGCGTCGGGGCAGATCCCGTCTATCGACTCCTCGGGAAGAAGGGCCTCGGCACGACGGAGTTCCCGGCGATCGACACGGGTCTGATGGACGGCGACCTGACGTTCCGGCAGCACTCCGGCGGCCACACGGACGGACCGAACTGGCCGGTGTTCATCGAGTTCGCCGAGAGACAGTTCAGGACAAGGAAGTAGACGGTAGCGGGTTCGCTCTCGTCGTCCTACTTCGGCATCCAGTAGACGGTGCCGGCGCGCACGTGTTGGACCTTCACCTCTGGCACCATTGGGCGCAGCCAGTCGGCCATTTCCTGCATGCCCGACTCCTCGGACGCGTTGTGTCCGATGATGATCCAGCCCTTGGGCACGCCCAGCGCGGCGGCGTCCATCACGTACTCAGGGCTGTCGAAGGTGCCTTCGATCTCGCGCTGCTCGCCGCCGATCACGACGTCGATATCCGCCGCGTTGACCGCCGGCGTCGCCATGCCTGCCCCGATGGCGATGCGGCGGACCTTCGCGCGTGGGTCGCCGACCACGCGGATGGCATCGTCGCCGCGGACCTTCCTCACCCGCGCCGCCAACTCGCCGAGCGTGGTCTCCGGAATGACGTACCGGCGCGAATCAGGCGCCGTTTCCGTCGCCGGATCGAGCCCAACCTCGCGCGCGCTGCCCGAGAACATGAAATCGGGCCGCTGCCGGTGCATGTGATCGTGGATCCGGAAGACCACCATGTTGTGCCTGGCCATGAAGTCGATCTTCGTCTTGTAGACCAGCGGGTCCGTCTCCGCAATCCGCGTATTGTCCGCGTCGTTCCAGTAGGTGTCCTCGTGCGGGATGATCATGTTGAGCCCCTGCTCGCTGGCTCGCGTGATGGCCTCGAACGTCCCCATGAACGTGGTCGCGATGCCGGTGACGACGGTGTCGGGCCCGCCGAACTTGAACCGATCGCGGGTGGTCGCGTCGCTCCAGGTGACGCCTTGCACGGCCATCAGGGCCTTGATCCGGTTGACGACGTCGCCGGCGGTCAGCGCGCGCATTACACCACCCTCCAATACGGATCGCCGGCTGTGATGAACCGCACCGGCACCTCGGGCACGATCGTTTCGAGCCAGTCGGCGCACACCTGCATTCCGGGCGCTTCGTTGACGACGCGTCCGATCGAGACGAATCCCTTCTTCAGACCGGCGAACGCGACGTCCTGCGCGTAGAACGCGGATTCCCACTCCTGGACCTCGCCAGCAATGATCACGTCCACGGTCGGCAGCATCGCGATCGATGCCTGAATCAGCGTGTAGCCCGGCAGCAGGCCGATCCGGCGGACGGTCAGCGTGCGATCGCCGATGGCGCGGATGCCACCACGCGTGCCGAGCGTCTTCTTCAGTTGGCTGGCGAGCGCCTCGAGCGTGATCGGGGGCACGTCATAGCGCAGGCCATCGGTGCCGACCTGGTACTTCGTCCAATTCATGGCCGCCGCGAGTCCTTGGGCGCGGGGATCGGGCTGCCGCTGGTTCCAGTGTTGGGTGAGCCGAAACACCACGAGCTTGTGCTTGGCAATGAAGGCGTTCTTGCCCGCGTACACCGGATCGGGTGGCGGCGAGGCCGGCGCAGGATTCGGAGCGCCGCCGACCTGCCGTGCGGGCACGGCCGACGACGGCAGCGGGGGGGCCGGAGGCATAGGGGCGGAGGCGCCCGTGCCAGGTCCGCTCACGGTGGAGGGCGACGGCGGTGGTGTCGCGGGGGCTCCCGGTCCCGCACCCCGCGCGGGCCCCTGACCACGCGCGGCACCCGCCGCGCCCGCGCCTCGACCCCGTCCACCCGGTTCGCCGAGGTCGGCTCGCGTATAGAACGTCGGCGCTGCCGTGATCACGAGATTCGCGCGCGCCTGCACGGCCTTCTGCAGGACGTCCAAGGTGGCCATGGACGTCGTCACCACCCCAGTGACGACGGTCGAGGGATCGCCGACCTTGAATGTGTCGACGCCGTCGGTGCTCCAGTCGACGCCGATACCCTTCTTGATGCGATCGACAACCTCCTGCGCCGTGATCGCCGTCGAGGCGTGCGGCCACGCGTCGGCCAGGACCAGCGGCGTCGCCACGGCGCCGGCGGCGGTCATCGTCACGAAGTCGCGTCTCGAGATCGGCGTCATCCGCACCTCCACATGAAACCGCTGACGGGCACCACGGCTGGCGGCCCCACGCAGATTAGCCGTCCTTGGAACGACACGCAATCCGATTGGGCTCCCGCCTCAGCCTGGCCACGACGTCGTAGGCGCGCCGCCGACGAACGTCGCGATGGCCTCCAGTGGCTTCTTCGCGATGGCTGGCACCCTTGCGTCGGGTGAGGGATACCCGACCACGAGCAGCAGGAACGGCCGTTCGCGCGCCGGCCGGCCCAGGACCTCGTTCAGGAATCCCATCGGGCTTGGCGTATGCGTGAGCGAGGCCAGCCCTGCGTGATGCACGGCCGCGATCAGGAACCCGGTGGCGATGCCGACCGACTCCTGCGCGTAGTAGTGCTTCACCTTGCGGCCGTCGGGCAACTGGCCGTAGGTTTCGGCGAAGACCACGATGAGCACGGGGGCCGTTTCGAGGAAGGGCTTGTTGGCATCGGTGCCCAACGGTGCGAGGGCATCGAGCCATTCCCGTGGGGCCTTGTGCTCGTAGAAGGCGCGCTCTTCCCGTTCGGCCTCCGTCCGGATGCGCCGCTTCACCGCCGGGTCGGTGATGACCACGAAATGCCACGGCTGCATGTTGGCGCCGCTCGGCGCGGTGCCCGCGGCACGCAGGCAATCCGTGATCACGTCGCGCGGGACCGGGCGATCCGAGAACTCGCGAACGGTGCGACGACGGCGGAGGTCAGCGTAGAACGCGGCCGCGCGCGCCGCCATGTCTGTTGTGGAGTATTCCCGGTAGTCGGGCAGCGGAATCAACGTCGGACGACGCTCGGGCATGATCGCCGCCATCATAGTTCGGCGACGAACGGAGCAGGCCCAGTGGTCCGGGCCTGCTCCTCACAGTGTCACCGCGAGACCAGGCCGTTGGCCGCGGCGGGAAGACCGCCGGTGAACGGCAGCGACGTCAGCGAACCGTCGGCCTGCACACGGAACGCCCCGATGCTCTGGTTGCCGCTGTTGAGGCTGTAGAGGAAGCGGCCGCTGTCGGTGAGCGCGAGGTCGATGGGGCCGCTGCCATCGCCTGTGACGCCCGTGCGACCATCGGCGTCGAGCAACGTGAGGCGGCCCGAGAAATCAATCCGGTACCCGGAGATCGACCCGCTGCCGGTGTTGGTCACGTAGGCAAACCGGCCGTTCGGCGTGACCACGACCCAGCAGTTGGCGGTCTGGTTCGTGCCGACGCTGGCGGAGATCGTCGTGAGCTGGCCGTCGCTGTCGAGCTCGTACGACGACGTCGCGCTGAGGTTGGGGGCCCCGCCAAACGCCTCGCTCACGAACATCTGGTCGCGCTTGCCGAACGCGAATCCGAAAGGGGTACCGCCATTGGAGGCCCGAACACGGCCCTCGCCCGCCAGCCCGTGCCGATCCACCTCGAACGTCACGATGCGGTCCGTCGCCTTCTCCGTGACGACCAGGAAATCGCCGTCGGGAGAGAACGCGATCTGTGCCGGCCCAGTGCCCGTGGTGCTCAGCAGCCTCGTCGATTGTCCCAGGGGCCAGAGGCGACCGTGCCGATCCAGCCGGTAGCCGGAGATGCTGTCGGAACCCGCGTTGAGCACGTAGACGACTCCGCGATGCTCCGTCACGCTCACGGGACGCATCCCCGTCCGGACCGTGTTCGTCAGCACGAGCCCGCGCCGACGCACTTCAAAGACTGAGACCGAGTCACTGCCGGCATTGACCGCCAGCAACCACCGTTCATTGCGAGTGAGCGCCAGTCCGCCCTGATTGCCGAGCCCGCCCCCCGTGCCGTTCCCGCCGCTTCTCACCCGCTCGGCGGGGACCAGCCGGCCGTCCGCCAGCCGATCGAACTCCAGAATCTCGTTCCCCGATGCCGCGTTCGACATCGTGTAGACCGACCCCGGGGCCACGAGCGGCCGGTTTTCAGCGCCGCGCTGCGCCTGAAGGGCCGTCACGCCGCCGACGACGACCGCGACTGCTGCCAGCCGAGAGATGAGTGTTCGCATGTTCACGTGTCCGCTCCATAGCTCGTCGATCACCACCGCGTCGTGCGGTGCGCGTCACCGTGCTGATTCAGGGAACACGCGAGGGACGGTGGAAGTTCCCGCGATCACACGCGCCGGGCCTTGGCGGCCGCCAGCGCCACCACGGCGTCGCGGTCGCCCTCGCCCGTCAGGACGCAGACGGTGTGCCCCTCCTGCCAGAACACCGCTGTGACCGGGCCGACCGCGTAAATGGCGAAGTCGATCTGATTGACCGTCCGACGCTCCGACGCGGGCGGCAACGCCTCGAGACGACCGACGTACATGTGACACGTGACCAGGCGGCCCGTCGAATCACGGTAGACGAACGTGACGGCGTCGGTGCGGCCCAGCACCCTCACGTCTCCGCCAGTGAGCGCGAGGCCCATCATGCCGAAGTCGAACACGCGTGCGGCGATGTCAGGCCGCGCCTGCCTCAGGGCTGCCTCGAGCTGGGCAGGATTCGTCAGTGGATAGGCGAGCCGCGCAGAACCGGTCACCAGGGCCGACCGGTCGGCGGCGACAAGGTCCGGCAGCTCGGCAGCGCGCGGGCCGCGCAACAGCCAGGCGGCGGCCGCGACCACCATCAACGCGGCCGCGGCCGCGATCCAGCCTTTGGGCCAGCGCGGGCCTCGCGCGCCCGTCACAGGACCCGCATCTTCGTCGATCGCCCGGCCCAGCCTGGCGACGAGCTCGCTCACGTCGTCGTCGGTACGCAGGCGACCGAGCCGGTCTTTGACAGCTCGCAACGCGCGCAGTTCGTTGCGGCACCGCCCGCACGCCTCGAGGTGGCGGTCAAGGGCCGCGCGCGCATCCGGCGTGAGCCGGTCGTCGATGGCCTCCTGCAAGGCGCCCACCGGATGGTCGGGCTGAACGGATGGGTCGGATGGGACAGCCACGGAGTCAGTTCTGCTGAAGTACGCCCTGCCGCTGCGCGAAATCGCGCAGCGACACGAACAACATCTTACGCGCGCGCGCCAGACGCGACCGTACGGTGCCTATGGGGCAGCCGATGACACCCGCAGCTTCTTCGTAGGTCAGGCCTTCGACGTCCACGAGCAGCACCGTCGTCTTGAATTCGGCCGGCAGCTGGTCCAGCGCCGCTTCGACCTCGGCGACCGCATCCATCCGCGCAATGATGAGGCCTTCGGCGTCGTCGTCACCGGCGGCCATCGCGAATCGCCCGTCCAGGGTCACGGGATCGATCGCGCGGGGTTCGTGCCGTCCGTCTCGCCAGCGATTGGCGAGGATCGAGTGCATGATGGTGAACAGCCAGGCCTTGCCGTTGGTGCCCTGCGCGAAGTTGTCGAACGTCCGATACGCCCGCAGCAGGGTCTCTTGCACCACGTCGTCTGCGTCGTGCCGGGGATGGGCCAGGCGACGAGCCGTGCGGAGCAGGGCCGATGCCACAGGCAGGGCTACACGCTCGAACTCCTCCCGACGGGATCCCGTCACTTCGGGAGTCCTACGTTCGTACCGGCCCCGCGGTTACGCCGCCTGCGGCTGTGCGCGCTGCGCGGGTGACGAAGGCTCGGCCCCTACCACCACCGGCGCGTCCACATGATCGATGCGCCCAGCTGGTGATCGAATCGGGGTATCGCCCAGCCTCGCACGGCGGCATGGGACGCACGCAGGGCGATCTCAGGTGTGACCCGATACCCAATCGTGGTGTCGATCGACCAGAAGTGCCGGATCACGTCGTCCCCGGAAGCCAGGTGCTCGGGTGACTCGACCCAGCTCGCTCGACTGTGCGCGAACACGCGCGGCGTGAAAGTGCGTTGAGCCTGGAGTGTCACGCCGTGGGCGCGGCGGTCGCGGTCGGTCTGGGAGAAGTCCGTCCGCGTCCACTCGCCGCTGACCTTCGTGTGGCCGGCTGCGATCTCGCCTTCGACGTTGATGAGCCGGTACCGCGAGCCGGACCCGTCCCCGACGGGCCGCCCGAACTGGCCCGTTGCGGCCGACACGCCCACGCGCGCCCCTTGCCGAAGCGTGACGCCGCCACCGGTGATCACGTTCATCGAACGCGCGGCGCGCGGGTCGCGCTTCCAGAACTCCACCGGAGCGCGATCGATGGCGGCCGCGCGAACGTCCCATCGCTGGCCGGATCCGGCCACCAGGGCGCCGTTGGGATACACGGCAGAAATCAGCGACACGGGAGGCTCGTCCGCACCCAGGGACGGCAACGCCATGTAGTACGGGCGATGACACCAGATGGTGCCGGCGTTCAGATTCGGCCGGTTCTCGGTCATGCCGAACCCGATCGGGGTCACGAAGCGCCCGGCTTCGACGCGCCAACTGGCGCGGCCTCGGAACGTGCGTTGGACCGACGCGTGATCGACCAGCAGTTCCCACTCTCCACCCGCGCGCCACGCCCTCGGGCGAAGGGATGCGAGCCATCCTCGCCCCAAGTCGGCGCTGACGAAGCCGTCGATGACCACCTGGACTGGGGATCGCCCATCCGTTTCGGCGTAGTCCTGCAGTCCCAGGACGGTGTCGATCTGCACCCGCCTGGTCGCCGCATACTGGGCTGTCGCCGTGCTTGGGCTGGACACGAAGGCGACAGCAGCAGCCAGGGCAGCCGCGAGCGGAGCGCGAAGGACGGACCCGGCCATACTCAGCGAATCGGCGTTCTTGACCGGACGCTTGACTGGCACCCGACACCGGGCCCGGGCACCGACTGCGCGGCGCCGGGCGCTGTCGTGCAGGGGGAGCTGCCGGCGCCGGGTCGCTATCGCTGGGTGGGCGGCGGTCGGTGTGCCGCGAACGCCTCCGCGATGCTCAGCGCAATCGACTTCATGTCTGCGAACGAGAGGTTCGACGTGACGGTCACCACGAGCCCGCGTTCGGGAAACGTCAGGAACGATGTGGACGCACCCTCGATGGTTCGGCTGGCATGGCTCGCCATCCGCGTGCGTGCGCCCGCGAGCTCGACGGTGTCGAGCATCCAGCCGAGGCCGTAGTCGGTGTCCTTGCCTGATGTCAGCTGCTGTCGCGTCTGGAGCAGGCTGATGGTCGCGGGCTGCAGGAACTGGCCGCGCGTCAACGCCATCCCGAACCGCACGAGGTCGGACGGCGTGGAGAGGAACGCGCCAGCCCCCGCGAAACAGGAGTAATCGACGTTCGTGGTCACCTCGCGTCCGAAGTTGCCGCGATAGTAGGACGTGACCCGATTCGGAATCGGTTCTGTCGCAGAGTCTGACGTGGTGTCTGCCAGGCCCAGCGGTGTGAAGACCTGCGAGCGCATGAACGCGAAGAACGGTTCCTTCGCCGCGGCTTCGACGGCCGCGCTGACCAGGACCCAGCCGTAGGTGGAATAGCGGTATTGCGTCTCCGGCTTGAACAGCAGTGGATCGCGCGCGAAGCTCTCCACGCCTTCCGACGCCCGGTCGCACCGCACGGAAGGCTTGTCACCCCATTCGTCATCCGTGTAGTGCCTGACGCCCCCCACGTGGCCCATCAGCTGCCGCAGTGTCACCGGCCATTCCTTGGCCGGGAACCCAGGCACATACGTCTGAATCTCGTCGTCGAGGTGCAACCGGCCTTGTTCCTTCAGCAGACCGACGGCGACCGAGGTGAGTGCCTTCGAGACATGTCCGATTCTGAAGCGGAGATGGGGCGCGACAGGCACTCGGGTCTCGATGTCCGCCCACCCGAAGCCTTCGGCCCAGACGATCTCGCCCGCAACCCCCACCGCCACCGACAGACCCGGCACGTTCTGACTGATGAGGCCGTCACGGGCGAGCTGCCGCCCTTTCTCGACCGCGCCGACCCATTTGGCCGGCGGCGCCGACGCGATGACCGATGTCACCTTCTGCGGGTCCGGGTGCAACGGCGGAATGCTGCGCAGGTACCCGACGAGCCCCACCACCGCCACGACCAGGCCACCGACGGCCACCAGGATCACCGCGAGCCAGGCCGGAATTCCATTCCTGCTAGCAGTCAATTCGTCACGCTCTCCTTCGACTCTACCGTGCGACGGGCCACCGCGTCCTCGCCGACGCGTTGACAACCGGCCCACGCGGGCGCAAGCTCCCCACTCGGAGAGAACCCCCGTGATGCACTCGTTGAAGGCACCGTTCGTTGTGGTCGTGATGATCGCGGGGGCGCCGGCCTTCGCGCAACGCGGGCTGGATCCGGCGCGGGCCGCCCCCGGTCAAACGTGTGTCGTGCTCACGCAGGCCAATGCGGCCGCGAGCGCCGGCACGGCCAACATCAACCACGACGGCACGCCGATCGCCGGAGTCCCGGCACCCGACATCTCGCGCGGCTTCAACGGCATCCCGCGGTCCGCTCAGCCGCCGCTCACGGCGTCTCAGCAGCGGATTCTCGAGTGCCGGTACCGCCTCCCTGAGGCCAACGCCGACATCTCCTATGCGTTGTTCGTGCCGTCCACGTACGATCCGAAGACACCCGCTCCGCTGGTCGTCGATCTGCACGGCCTGAACATCACGCCCCTGCAACAGATGCTGTTCGACGGCACGACGGACCTGGCCGAGCGCCACGGCTTCATCGTCCTCGCGCCGATGGGCTTCAACCTGTCGAGTTGGTGGGGGAGCCGGGCCGGGAACCCGGTCGCGACGGCGGCCGTCAAGCCTGGCGGGGACGTGCGCTACTCCAACACCGAGTTGGCCGAGATCGACACGATGGCGGTGCTGAACCTGATCAGGGGCCAGTACGCCATCGACAGCGATCGCATCTATCTCATGGGGCACTCGATGGGGGGAGCCGGCACCTATTATCTCGGGGGCAAATACCACGAGATATGGGCCGGCCTCGCCCCCATCTCGGGCGCCGGGGGCATCGTCGAGGGCGCGGCCGAGAGGTTCAAGTCCCTGCCGACGCTGATCATGCACGGCGCGAGGGATTCGATTGTGTCCCCGGCGACGTCGCGCCGCGCGGCTGCAGCCCTGCAAGCAGTCGGCGCGCCGCACATTCATCTCGAGTTCCCGGACAAGGATCACGAGTTCTGGATTCGCCGTGGCGCCGCGCAGATGGAGAAGGTATTTCACTTCTTCAGCCTGGTCTCGAAGCGAACGACGGTCCTGCCACCGAAATAGCGTCACCACTCACCGGCGCCTGAACGCCTCGGCCACCTGAAGCGCGAACGGCTGCACGCCCCGGGCATCCGTCACGTTCGCGGCCACGGCAATCGCGAGGCCGAGATCCGGAAAGGTCAGCAGCGAGACGGTGCCGCCTCTGGGACTGCCGCGGTGGCTGACCATCCGTGCCGGCGCGCCCGCGAGCGGGACGTAGGGCACCGCGGAGGCGTCTTCGTGAATGGTCGTCGAGATCGTGGACGCGAGCCAGATGGCTCGGCTGCCGACGACGACCACGGCGAAGAGGCCGGCGAGCGCAAGTGACGGCGCGCTCAGGCGACGATCTTCCAGAAGGAATCCTTGCGCGCGATTTTGCCACCAACGAACTCGAGCAGATCCACGCCCCGCACTTCGAGACGCTCCCCCGAGACTGACGTGCCGGTGAGGGTCCATTCTGAGACGCCAAAGTCACCGCAGGCCCAGTGCCGGTCTTCGCCGTAGTGCACATCCGGAATGCCCTCGAAGCGCCTGGCCAGGCCCGCTCGGACATCCGGTTTACCACTGTACCGATCGCCCCGCGGTCCGGCGCCGCGCGGCATGTAGAACACGCACTCGTCGGCGAAATAGCCCATGATGGCGTCCAGATCGTGACGATTGAAGGCGTCCAGGAATCCCTTCAGCAGCGCAACGGTCGCTTGTTCCGCCTCCACCGACTACCTCGATTCTCGTGCCGTGTCCCGGCGCCGTGTGTAGCGCGAACCGCGCCCACAACTTGATCCTCGAGAAGCATAAGCTCTATTAGTTGATGACCGTGCGCGTCGTGTTGACGCGCTGCGAGGAGCCCATGAAACGTTTGAAGGCCAGCCCGAGAAAGGAGTCGGCGTCTCAGCTGACCCGCAAGCAACCCGCCAAACCCGATGACTGGCGTGAGGAGACGCTGGATCGCCTGCGTGCCCTGATCCGGGAGGCCGACCCTGAGATGGTCGAGGAGCGGAAATGGAGGAAGCCGTCAAATGGGATGACGGGCATCCCGGTCTGGTCGCACCACGGCCTCGTCTGCACCGGCGAGACCTACAAGCACTACGTCAAGATGACCTTCGCCAAGGGCGCGTTCGTGGGGGACCCTGCCGGCCTCTTCAACGCCGGCCTTCAAGGCAACCTGCGGCGTGCCATCGACTTCCACGAGGGCGACAGGATCGACGGGAGGGCACTCAAGGCCCTCATCAAAGCGGCCGTGAAGCTGAATGCCGAAGCATAGCGAGCTCCCGAAGGCGGACTTGCACGATGTCATTCGCGTGCAGGGTGCGCGGCAGAACAACCTGAAGGACGTCAGCGTCGAGATTCCCAAGCGGCGGCTGACGGTGTTTACCGGCGTCTCTGGATCGGGCAAGTCGTCGCTGGTGTTCGGCACCATCGCGGCCGAGTCGCAGCGGCTGATCAACGAGACCTACAGCGCCTTCCTGCAGGGATTCATGCCGACGCTCGCCCGCCCGGAGGTTGACGTCCTCGAGGGATTGACGACGGCGATCATCGTGGACCAGGAGCGGATGGGCGCCAACTCCCGATCGACCGTGGGCACGGCCACCGACGCCAACGCGATGTTGCGCGTGCTCTGGAGCCGGCTCGGCAGACCGCACATCGGGTCGTCCAACGCCTTCTCCTTCAACGTTCCGTCGGTCCGCGCGGTCGGGTCGATCACCGTCGAGAAGGGCGCCGGCAAGACCGAGCGGCGCACGTTCACGGTCAACGGCGGCATGTGCCCGCGATGCGAGGGCATGGGGCAGGTCAACGACATCGACCTGACGCAGCTGTACGACGACACGAAGTCGCTCAACGAGGGCGCGATCAGGGTTCCCGGCTACACGTCCGACGGCTGGGGCGTGCGGATGTTCGCGGCCGCGGGTCTCGACGCGGACAAGCCGATCCGCAAGTACACCAAGAAGGAGCTGCACGACTTCCTCCACCAGGCGCCGATGAAAGTGAAAGTCGCCGGCGCGAACCTGACCCATGAGGGCCTGGTCGGGCGGATCCAGAAGTCGTTTCTGTCCAAGGACGTGGACGCCCTGCAACCGCACATCAGAGCGTTCGTCGAGCGCGCGGTCACGTTCACGTCCTGCCCCGAGTGTCAGGGCACGCGGCTCAACGAGGCGGCGCGCTCGTCGAAGATCAAGGGCATCAACATCGCCGATGCCTGCGCGATGCAGATCAGTGACCTGGCCGCCTGGGTGGGCGGGCTGAAGGAACCATCGGTCGCGCCGTTGCTGGCGAAGCTGGGGGCGACCCTCGACTCGTTCGTGGAGATCGGACTGGGCTACCTCAGCCTCGACCGGCCGTCTGGCACGCTGTCGGGCGGAGAGGCGCAGCGCACCCGGATGGTCGGCCATCTCGGGTCGTCGCTCACCGACGTGACCTACGTCTTCGATGAGCCGACGATCGGGCTGCACCCCCACGACATCCAGCGGATGAACAGCCTGCTGCTGCGGCTGCGCGACAAGGGCAACACCGTCCTGGTGGTCGAACACAAACCGGAGACCATCGCGATCGCCGATTTCGTGATCGACCTCGGCCCCGGCGCCGGTACCGCCGGCGGACAGGTGGTCTTCACGGGCACCGTTGACGCGCTGCGCACGAGCGGCACCCTCACCGGGCGACACCTCTCCGATCGGGCCGCGCTGAAGCCGTCGGTACGGACGGCGTCGGGCGTCATGAAAGTGCGCGGCGCCCGCACGCACAACCTGCAGAACGTGGATGTGGACATCCCGCTCGGCGTGCTCGTGGTCGTCACCGGCGTCGCCGGGTCGGGCAAGAGCTCGCTCATCAACGGCTCGGTGAGTGGGCGGGACGACGTCGTGTCGGTGGACCAGGCCCCGATCCGGGGGTCGCGGCGGAGCAACCCGGCAACGTACACCGGCCTGCTCGATCCGATCCGCGCCGCCTTCGCCAAAGCCAACGGCGTCAAGCCCGCGCTGTTCAGCGCCAATTCTGAAGGCGCCTGTCCGACCTGCAACGGCGCCGGCGTGATCTACACCGACCTGGCGATGATGGCCGGCGTCAGCACGGTCTGCGAAGACTGCGAGGGCCGCCGGTTCCAGGCGGCCGTGCTGGACTACAGACTCCCTTCGACTGCGCTCAGGGCAGGCCCTTCGACTGCGCTCAGGGCAGGCGCGGCCGGTGCGGGACTGAACATCGCCGAGGTGCTCGACCTCTCGGTGGACGAAGCGGTACGGTTCTTCGGCCCGGACGAATCTGCCGCGCACGGCGGGGCGGTGCACGCCGGCGACGTCAGGGCGCACACGCCAGCCGCTCACGCGATCGTGCAGCGAATGGCCGCCGTGGGGCTCGGCTACCTGCGGCTCGGCCAGCCCCTCACCACGCTCTCGGGCGGTGAACGGCAGCGGCTCAAGCTTGCGACACACATGGGCGAGGACGGCGCCGTCTACGTGCTCGACGAGCCGACCACCGGGCTGCACCTGGCCGACCTCGCGCAACTGCTCGCACTGCTGGACCGGCTCGTGGACTCCAGCAAGTCCGTCATCGTCATCGAGCACCACCAGTCGGTGATGGCCCACGCCGACTGGATCATCGACCTCGGCCCGGGCGCCGGCCACGACGGCGGGCGGGTCGTGTTCGAAGGCACGCCGGCCGATCTGGTGAAGGCGAAGTCTACGGTGACCGGTGAACACCTGGCGGCGTTCGTGGGCCAGGGATCGACCGATGGGCGCGCACCCGGCGCCGGGGCGAGCCGCCGACGACAGGAGACGCGCCGCCCATGAGAACGAAGAGGCCGCTGCGAGAGCCCGTCCGCGACGCGCCGGGGCCGAGACTCAAGAACTACATCACGCCTGCCGGGTTGCAGCGCCTCAAGGACGAACACCGGTTTCTGATGAGCCGGGAACGGCCGGCGGTCACGCAGGTCGTGTCGTGGGCCGCCGGCAACGGCGACCGTAGTGAGAACGCCGACTACCTGTACGGCAAGCGTCGGCTGCGGCAGATTGACTCGCGCATCCGCTTTCTCACCAAGCGCATCGATGCCGCCGAGGTCGTCGATCCAGCCGCCCCGAGGTCCGGCTCAGCGGCCGCGCGCGTGTTCTTCGGCGCCACCGTCACTTACAGAGTGCTCCCGGCCCGTCTTCGCTCGCCTGAATCGACCGCGAGCTTCGGCGAAGCCAGCCTGGAGTACGTCGTCCGCATCGTCGGCATCGACGAGGTGGACCTCGACCGACGCTACATCAGCTGGATGTCGCCGCTGGCGCGCGCCTTGATGAAGGCGAGTCCCGGCGACCGCGTCGCCGTGCACGCGCCGAAGAAGATCGAACACCTCGAGGTCCTCGACGTCGAGTACGCCCCGATTCCGATGGATCCCTTCCGAGAGCCGGCGGGTGCCGAAGCGGCGCCGAGAGTGCCCGGCGATTCGAAGGCCTGAACGGGCCCGTTCAGCGCGCCGGCATCGATCGAGGGGCGGCGCTGTACGTGTAGGCAACAATCGCTCCAGGATTGGCGAACGTATTGACGCTCGCACCGGCTGGATCGGTCGTCCGTCCGAAGCCGGTGCTGTCCGTCGCCAGGTAGATCGTGCGGCCATCGGGCGACACCGTCAGATCGCGGTAGCGGTTGGCCGCCCGGAACAACTCCTCGCTCTCGCCGACCGCGATGCGGCCGTCCGCGTTCAACTTGATCCGGTACACGCGGCCCATCGTCAGGCCAGGCAGGAGGATCGAATTGGCCCAACCAGGAATGGCCGGCGACGAGTACACCTCGACGCCGCCGGCCGCGATGG
Source organism: uncultured Acidobacteriota bacterium (assembly GCA_963738485.1). Classification (GTDB taxonomy): domain Bacteria; phylum Acidobacteriota; class Vicinamibacteria; order Vicinamibacterales; family SCN-69-37; genus CAVTWK01. The sequence goes on along the minus strand of CAVTWK010000001.1, from coordinate 383,370 downwards.
TCTTTCCGCCGGACGCCTTGATGTCGTAGCCCTCGGGCACCGTGAAGAAGGCCCGCATCGGCGGTGTGAACGCGCCCTTCCAGTCGGACTCGCGAGACCGCGGCACCGAGGGCGGCGCGCTGAACTCGTCGAACGTCAGCGACGCGCAGGTCGCGCCAGTCGGGTGCGACCAGTCGAGAAAGACGTAGCTCCGATCATCCCGGTACCCGGCGACGTACGGCCAGCCGTAGTTCCCGCCCGCGGCGATCAGGTTCAACTCGTCGTCGGTCCCTGGGCCGTGCTCGGACGAGTAGAGCAGACCCGTGGGACCAAACTGCAGGCCCTGCGGGTTCCTGTGACCGTAGGAGTAGACGTGGCTGCGCACGCCGTTCAAGAGCGGGTTGTCGGCTGGAATCGTGCCGTCGAGATTGAGGCGTAGTATTTTGCCCCCGTACGTGGACCAGTCACGGGCGGCGACCTGTGCCGCCGTGGGCAGCAGCTGCGCGCTGTTCGGCAGGCAGTAGTTGCTCAGCCAGTTCGCGCCGTGATCGCCGCGGCTCAGATACAGGGTGCGGTCGGGTCCCATCACGAGCCGGCCTCCCGCATGGTCAGTGCCGGCAGGAAGATTGGCCAGCACATCCAGGGGCGTCGTCAGCGTCTGGGAGGACGCGTCGTAGGTGAACCGGCGGATCTTCAGGCGTCGTGCCATGTCCGGTCCGGGATCGGCGTCGTACGTGTACGCCACGTACACGTAGTCGGACCCTGTGCCCCTCAAGAGGTCGGGATGCAGGGCCAGGCCGAGCAGCCCTTCGTGCCAGGTCTTGTTCGGGTCGTAGGCGTCCGCGATCGTCACTGCCGGTCTGACGAGGCCGCTTGCCGGATCGACGCGCACCACGCGACGCGCAATGCGCTCGGTCACCCAGAGCTGGCCGTCAGGTCCCCAGGTCACCTCCCACGGCGAGCTCAACCCGGTCGCGACGACGCGGAAGGTGAAGGGAGCCTGCGCCGATGCGGCCAGACCCAGCGTGACCAGGGCGACGGCAACGAGCACGAATCGTCGAAGGGCCATGCCGGCATCCTACCGCAGGCCGGAACGGCCCGCCTTCAGCGCCATTCTGGCTTGCGCCTGGACCGTCGCCACGCCGTGGCCAGCAGACCGAACGCGCACAGGCCCAGCGTGGCAGGCTCGGGCACCGCGGCGGTTGGGGCGGGCGCCCCGGCGCTGAACCCGCCGATCGAGGAGATCGTCACGCCGTCCGGCAGCACGAACCGAAGGTGGGCGGTGTTCAGCAAATCGAAGGTCGTGCCCTGGGAGACATCGGCGCGCAGCGAGTAGCCGAGCGCGAATGGCGTGCCGATCGCGACCGTATGCGTGTCGTACGCCCGTAGCTGTGTGCCCGGTCGAATCGTCGAGAGCAAGGAGAAGCTCGCCCCGAGCGGCGCGTTGTTTCCGGCCTGGTAGACGCCGAAATCGAAGCTGCCGGCGCCTCCCCCGGGCACGCCCAACTGGATCGAGGCCTGTCCCGAGTAGGAGTCATTCGAGATGGCACCGACTCCATCGGCCGCGAGCTCCACGCCGAACGTCACGAGGCCGGACGTGGACGGGCCGCTGAGCGTGAAGACGTCGGTCCCGCTGACCAGCACATAGCCACCGACGCCGGTGCTGGGGTTGCCATCCTCGATGCCGCTGGCCAGGACGCGGAGAAGGCCCAGCTGCAGATCGACGACCCCACGGATGGCGGCAGACGTCCCCGCCGCCGAGTAGTCGAGGGCCACGCTTTCGTCGTACTCGTAGAGGCTCCCGGAGACGCTCCCGGTCGCGAACTCAATGGTGCCGTACGGAGCACATCCGCCGGTGTTGAAGGTGCCGGCGCAGCTGATCGGCGGAATTGGAGTGGCGGTGGCGTCCGTGACACCGCCGAGCACCAGGACGAGGGCCGCCAGGGCGCTCACGGTCAGGGAACGAACCAGCTGGAGCGTCGTGAGTAGGGTCATGCTTACGAACGCGACGAATCGGCGAACACCGGATCATTTCAGTGCGGCGGCGGCCTGGGCGACGAGTTGGCGGAGCCCTTCGACCTCGGCCTGCGCGCTCTTGGCCAGGGGCCCCTCGCCGGAGACGGCGGTCCAGTAGCCGAGGCTTTCCGTCGCCCAATCCCGGGCCAGGCGCCAATGCGGCGCCGCGTCGGCCCGGCTCCTGGTCGCGGCCGCCAGCTCGGCGGCGGTGCCTGCCAGGGCGGCGTAGACGTTCGCGAGCCGTTCCGCCCGCCCGGCGTTGCCGCGGTCGGCGGCGTAGAGCCGTGACGAGATGTCCGCCGCCTGCCGGAACTGGGCCATGGCCTCCAGGTGGCGCTTCGCCTTGCGCAGCACCTGCCCGAGGCTGAGATGTCCGCGCGCCACGGCCTCTTGCGATCGCGCGTCGTGAGGGTCCAGTGTCGCGACCTGCTGCCGCAACGCCAGTGCCCGGTGGTAGTTGTCGAGTGAGCCGCCGAAGTCAGGTACGGTGGACAGGGCGTAGCCGACCGACGCGTAGCCGAACGACAGGTCCAGCTTCGCCTCCCGGTCGCCCGGGTTCGCGCGGACACGCTGCTCGTCGAGATCGATCGCCTGGCGATACTTCAGGATCGCAGCCGTCCGTTCGCGGTTCCGTTCGAGCAGGGCGCCGTAGCGCTTGTAGGCAATACTCACGTCTCGCTGCGCCACCAGGCTCGACTGATCCGACGCCAGCACGGCCTGGAGCAGCGCCGTTTCGCGCTCGAGGTTGTCCTTGGTGGCGGGCCAGTCTTCCTGCGCGAGCGTGACGTCGGACAAGTAGTGATAGCCAATCGCGAGCGACCGGCGCTCACGCTCGCTGCTGGGATCCTGGTCGTAGAGCACCTGGCGGACCGCCAGCGCCCGCCGGGCGTGTGCCAAGGCTCCTGAGAGGTCCTTCGTCGCACGCAACAGGTCGCCCACATGCGTGAGCGTCGTCGCCAGTTCGCGCTGGAGCGTGGCATCAGCAGGCGCGGCGGAGGCGAGTGCCTCGCGAATCGCGAGCGCCCGTCGATGGCTCCGCAGCGCCCCGCCGGTGTCGCCGAGATTCGCGAACGCCGGCAGCCCCTGCACGTCACCCACCCGCTCGTAGGATGCGGCCAGCTCTCGCTCGAGCGTGGGGTCACGGGAGGATTCCCTCGACAGACTGTCGAGGTACTCCGTCGCACGCTGCACGACGAGTTGTCGCGCCTTCGTGGATCCCGGGAGCGGCGCGATGGCGTCGTGAAACTCGAAGAGGAAGGAGTTGGCCAGCCGCCGGACGTCGTTGAAGCGACGGTCGGCCTGCGCCTGCGCCTTGCGCGCGCGCTGAGCCTGCCAGGCCGTGGCGACGACGCCGCCGGCCAGGGACAGCATCACGAGCGCGGCCGCGCCCAACCCGGCCCAGTGTCGCGTGACGAACTTGCGGGTGCGATACGTCCACGCGTCGGGTGCCGCGAGCACAGGAAGCCGGCCGAGGTGCCTGCGAATGTCCTGCGCGAGGTGATCCACTGAACTGTAGCGTCGCGCGGCGTCTTTGCTGAGGGCCTTCAGCGTGATGAGGTCCAGGTCGCCGCGGACCTCGCGCCGATCGGCCGGTGCGGCCACCACCGTGCTCGGCCGTCGCGGCTCGTCTTCGCAGATCGCGCGGATGATGGCCGATTGCGACGTCAGATCGCCGCGATACGGACTGGCCTCGGTCACCAAGCGGTAAAGGAGCACGCCGAGTGAATAGACGTCGGTCGCGACGGTGACCGGCTCGCCGCGTACCTGCTCCGGACTCGCGCTCTCCGGCGTCAGCACTCTGAAACCCGCGCGGGTCGCGTCGGGCCCGCGCGCCCCAGGCTCCAGCAACTTGGCGATACCGAAATCGAGCAGCTTTGCCGCGCCTTCGGAGGTCACCAGGATGTTGCGGGCCTTGATGTCTCGATGGACCACGAGGCGCTCGTGGGAGTACTGGACGGCTTCACAGACCGTCGCGAAGAGTGTCAGTCGTTCGCGGATGGTCAGATGCCGTGCCTGGCAGTAGGTGTCGATCGGTTCCCCGTCCACATGCTCCATCACGACGTACGGGATGCCCGCGTCCGATGTGCCCGCGTCGAGGAGCCGGGCGATCCCCGGGTGGTCGAGGGACGCGAGGATGCGGCGTTCCTCGAGGAACCGGCCGGACGCGACGGGGTCTATCAGCCCGCCGGCAATAATCTTGATCGCGACGAGCTTCTCGAACCGCTCGTCGTCGCGCGCGCCGAGGTAGACGACGCCCATGCCACCGCGCCCGAGTTCCCGCACGATCCGGTAGGCGCCGAACCGCGTGCCGGCGGCCGGGGTCTCCGGCGACGGTGGCCGAGTCGCCTCGACGATGACGCGCGCGGCGCCGGGAACCGCGAGCGCACCGTGCTCGAGGAACCGACCGGCGTCGAGGTGAGCCCTGACCAGGCCCTCGACTTCGTCACGCAGGGCCTCGTCATCACCGCAGGCGTGCGCGAGCCACGCCTGGCGCTCGTCGCCTGGGATGGCGGCGGCCTGGTCGAACAGTGACTTGATGCGTTGCCAACGCGCGCCTGACTCCGTCACGGTGTCACTCTTTCGGCGCGAGTCGCCGGTACAGCCAGGCGCGCGCAATCGTCCATTCGCGCTTCACCGTGCCGGGCGAGACCGACAGCGCCTCGGCGGTTTCCTCCACGGTCAGGCCGCCAAAGAACCGCAGCTCAACGACCTGGCCCTGGCGTGGGTCGATCTGGTTCAGTTCGTCCAAGGCCTGGTCGAGCGTGAGCACATCGGCGAGATCCAGCCCACCATGGTCGTCGGCCGGCGTGGCGTCATCCACCGAGACCATGGCGATTCCGGCGCCCCGCTTCAGGCGATCGCTGGCGCGGGCGTGGTCCACGAGGATCCGCCGCATCAACGTGGCCGCGAGGTTGTAGAAGTGCGCGCGACCGTGCCATTCGACGCGCCGCTGGTCCACGAGCTTGAGGAAGGCCTCGTGCACGAGCGAGGTCGCCTGTAGGGTGTGGCCAGGATCCTCGCGAGCGAACTGGCGGGCGGCGATCCGATGCAACTCGCGATAGACCAGCGGAGTCAGCTCTTCGAGCGCCTGCCGATCGCCACGCTGCCATCGGTGCAGCAGGTCCGTCACGTACCCGTCCTGAGGCGGCGGAACGGGCATTGTCCTGAGAATAGCGCTGCGACTGACCGGCGCCTAGTCCGATTCTGACAAGTCGCCGAGGCCCCGCCGGTCCCGCGTTATCATTTCGGCCGGAACCTTCTCATCCTGAGCACCGAATGCATCGCACCCTGCTTCTCTGCGCGCTGACCCTGGGCCTGTGTGCTGCCGTGATCGGTGGCCACCAGGCGGCGGTCCCGGCCGCCCTCTCCGAGGCGCTGCGGGTCCACCTGAAGGGCGAGCGATTCCAGATTGTCACGTCCCTACGAGGACTTCCGCTCGGCGTCCGCGAGGAGCTGCAGACGCTCTTCGGCGTCGGGGGCCTCGACATCGCCGAGCCCGGCGCCGCGTTTCAGGCCACCGACGTGATGGCGACTCCCCGATTGCCGAGCCGTCGGCTTGTCGCGGCCGGATGCTCGAACGATCACTGCCTGGTCTACTACGAGCGCGGCGGCATCGCGCACACGTGGCAGGTGGTGCTGTTCCACTGGACGCCGGCGGCGACGCGCGTCGAGTGGGGCGGCATCGCACCCGCTGCCCTGGCGACGATCGACGACGTGCGCACCGCGGTGCTGGCCGGAGTCGTGAAAGGCTCGCCGAGGGACTGGTAGTCCCTGTCAGCCGGGCGACGCGGAGCGCTCATCGCACGGTCGAGGCTCAGACGTACCCGATCCGCGGCACGGCCTCGACGGCCAGGAGCCCCAGGCCCCAGACCACGGTGCCGATGGCGATCGTGTGCGCGGCCGGGAGGCGCGCGTCCCAGCTGAGCTTCGCGCCCCAGATGCCGGTCACCACGACGAGCATGACGGCCGCCAGGTACAGCAGCAGTCCCCACGACCAGGCGTTCGCATACGGCCAGTAGCACATCGCTCCGGCGAGCAGGCCGCCGAGTCCGACGAACGTCCGGACCGACAGGGTGCCCCACTGCGCCTCGTCCAGGGTCGGCAGCGCGACCTTCGAGAGTGCCGGCAGGGCCGGCAGCGCCGGCAACGCGATCTTCGGCAGGGCTGGCAGCGCGGGCAGGTTGATCGCGGACACGAAGGCCAGCGGACGCCAGCGTTCTTTCCTCACCGGCGGCATCAGGAGGCGCGCCGTCGTGAAGGGCCGCCCAGGGGCGTATCCGCCGTGAGCGGGCCCTGACGAGGGCGTCGCCTGGGCCGCGATCGGGGTGCCGGCCGGTTTCGGGGCCGCTGGCCTCGGTGGCGCCGCCAGTCCTTGAACCAGCCGGTCTACGTCCGCGCGGTCGATCTCTTCACTGGCCATGTCAGAACCGAAGGCAAGGTCCTTGCCACGGTCGGCACGGCCTGCCGTGCGGTCTGCGGCCGCGCCCTCGCACCACCAATCCCATTCTTGTAATGAGAATGGTCGGACCGGAAACTCGCGCCGGTTCTGGCGCCGGCCGGTGCCGTTCCGGCGATACTTACAGCCATTCGCAGCGGCGTGTCGTGCCGTGCCGCTCCACGCTTCTACAAACGGCAGTGGCGGCGGTCAGCTGCACGCCGGATCGTGGCGTCAGGCTCGACTCGCGGAGGAACCGGCGTGCGCAGATCGTCACATGTCATCCTGGGAGCCGTGCTGTCGGCGGTCGGCCTGATGGTCGTCACCTCACCCAGCGCGCAGCGCGCGCCGGCAGTGCTGCCGGCCCTCCAGCCGTTCCTCGTGAATCACTACGACTTCGATCACCCGGTCGCGGGCGACGCGACCCAGGAGATGGACCTCGGACCGTCAGGGACGGCGATCGCGCTCATCAACGGCGGTACCGCGATGCGGGTCGAGGACTCCGCCTATCGTGGCAGCGGCCGCGCCCTGCGCACGCAGCAAGTCAATCCTGCAGTGAATGGCAACGATGACTGGAAGGCGGGTGTCTACGCGGCGAGCGGCGTCCCGTCCTTGAGCCGCTTCAACGCGGTGGCCGGCATCACGCTGATGGGCTGGATCAAGCCGAACGGTACCAATCCCAATCCGAACTCCGTCTCGCCGGCGCCGGCCGACAGCTACAACGCGATTGGTCTCTTCGGTCTGCTTGCCGGGAACTCCGATGGCCACGGCGTGCGGGCCTTGCTCGAGCTCATCAATGTGGCGGGGACGATGCGCCTGGTGGCGCTGGGGCGACGTCTCGACACCGGCGACTCGCTGACCCTCGCCGCGACAGACGACTGGCCGGCGCTCTTACCGAACCATCGGTGGACGCATCTTGCGGCCACGTTCGACTTCGACGCCGGCACGATGGCGCTCTATCGGAACGGCGAGCTGCTGCCGGCGAGCTACACGCCTGCTGGCGATCGATGGAGCGTGGCCGGCGATCCCGAGCCGGATGTCACCTCGCCGACCAACCCAGCCGGCATCAAGATCGGCGGCAGCTTTCCGCAGAACTCGCTCGAGCGGAATCCGTTCAATGGCCTGATGGACGATCTGATGCTCTTCGATCGTTCGCTCTCGGCCGCGGACGTGCGCGCCCAGTTCGCGCGGTTCCCGGCGCGTCAGTGACTCGCTACGGCCTGACGTCGCGCACCACCCGGAACCCGACGTCGAACTCGTTGCCAGGACCGGCCGCGTGGGTCGCCGGGATGGCGTTCTTCACGTCGGCGGCAAATCCTCCGCCCTTGAGCACGTGCACCTTTCCGGTACGCGGCGGTACCGGATCGGCGAACGGCTTCTCGTTGTAGAAATCCTGCACCCACTCCCACACGTTGCCCTGCGTGTCGTAGAGTCCCCAGGCATTCGGCTTCTTGCTGCCGACCATCTGCGTGCTGAAGAAGGCGTTGTAGCCGGCCACGGCGCGTTCCCGGATGACGGGCCACGGCGTGTCGGCGTCCTCGCCGGCGCGCGCGGCATATTCCCATTCGAACTCCGTCGGCAGTCGGTAGACGTTCGTCTTCTCCAGGGCGTTGAGACGACGGATAAAAGCCTGCGCGTCGTCCCACGTGACGCGCTCGACCGGGTGGCGGTCGGCATCGTCAGTGACCTTGTCCCCCTGGAAGAGCGACGGGTTCGTCGTCATGACGGCTTTCCACTGCGCTTGGGTGACCTCGTGCGTGGCGATGTCGAACGCGCGAGAAATCGTCACCGTGAAGCCGGGCTCGGCCGCCGCTTTGGCCATCGTCGCGAGACGCGCGGTACTCCGTCGGCGGTGTAGCTGGCGCCCCGACCGCCGCGACCGGACGCCGGCGCGTTCGGATCCGGAGCCACGGGATACGGGGGCTCGAACTTGGCCACGACCATCGAGCCCGGTTGCACGCGCACGAACGTCATGCCGATCGAGTTGGCCGTGCTGGTGTCCTGCGCTCCGAGGACAGAACCGGCTAGAAAGCCCGCGACCGTCAGTGCCGTCAGCGCGCGCATCACTTGATCTCCTTGATCGCGATGTTGCGAAACCGCTGCACGAGCCAGGGCAGTCCAGAGCCGAAGCCGCGAGCGGCGGAGGTGTAGGTGGCCGTCCAGTGCAGCTGAAGGCCGATCATTCCGCCGTAGGCGCCCCCGATCTGATCGTTCTTCGCGGTCTCGACCTCCCACATGCGGGTGTCGTTGATCCAGAGCGTGAGGTGCGGCGCTTCGCCCACCATGCGGATTCGCATGCTGTTCCACTCGCCGTCCTTCCAGACGTCGTTGATGTTGGCGCGGTCGCCGATGTACTTCGGCGGCGTCAGGCGCATCTGCTCGGTGAGCAGCGCGCCCGTGTTGCCCGGGCGTACCAGCTCAATCTGATACGCCGAGCCGCCCTCCGTGGAGCGCAGGAAGATACCGCTGTTGAAGCCGGGATCGGGCTTGGCTTCGAGGTAGAGCTCGAAGTCCTTGTAGTTCCTGTCGGTGAGCAGCAGCCCGCCCTGGCCGTAGGGATACGGCTCGAGGACGAGCACGCCGTCCGCGACCTTGGCGACCGCCGTCGTGCCGTGATGCACCGTCCGGCTCCAGTGCCACCCGTCCGTGTTACGGCCGTTGAAGAGGCGCGTGAAGCCGCTGGGGATGTCCCCGGCCTGCGCGGCGATCGCCACCGGCGGTAGCGGCGCCGCGAGGGCAAGGACGGCTGCCGCCGCGAACGTGATGACGGTTGAGCGACGAGTCATGGTGTCTCCATGATACGTGCCCGCCGCTTGGCCGACAGGGTCATACGTCAAGTAAGCCCACGCCGCGCACCCGTCATCAGTTCTTGTCGTGCGGAGGCTGCTCGGCGACAATCGCGGCTCATGATCAAGCCGCTCGAGCTCGACTCCGAAGAGGGCGGCCTCATCTGGGACACCCTCACCGCCGCTGAGCGCGGCGATGTCGCCACGTTGCGTCAGCAGCTCGTACGAGATCCGCGACAGAGCCGCGCCGAGTTCTGGTACACACCCGCGATCCATTTCGCCGTGCGCGAAGGACACGCCGAGGCCGTGGAGCTCCTGCTGGCCGCCGGCGCCGATCCCGAATGGAACGGGCTGCATGACGGCAGCCTGATCGCGATGGCCACCGAGCGCGGGCACACGCGGATCGCGCGGCTGCTGGAGCAGGCGCGCGACCGCCGTGGGCGCATTGTCGCCGGCACCGACGCGCATCCCATTCATGCCGCCATCACACGCGACGACACCGATGACGTGCGGCAGCTTCTCGATGCGGATCCGCGACAGGTGGACGTCGGCAACGCGGCTGGCTGTTCGCCGCTCCATCGGGCGGTCGGTCGAGGGATACCCGATCTCGTCGCGCTGCTGCTCGATCGCGGCGCGAGCATGCACGCGGCCATGAGTGCGGCGCGCGGCCTCGGCGGAGGGTTCTGGACCGATCTGCAGGCGATCGATCTGGCCATCTGGGACGGACGTCAACCGGGAGACCGGAGGATCATCCAGCTGCTGCTCGAGCACGGGGCGACCCGCGATCTGACGGTGGCCGCCGCGCTTGGTGACATCGACGAGGTCAGGCAGATCCTCGACCGAGATCCTGCGCGAATCCGAGAGACGCGGCCGAGCGGCCGGCGCCCCCTCTCTGCCGCCATCGAAGCCGGCCACGACGAGATCGCCCGGCTGCTGCTCGAACGTGGCGCCGATCCGAACTGGGGCGAGCCGACGGCACCCAAGGGCCGGGCCCTGCACGCCGCGGCCAGTGCCGGCAACCGCGACCTGGTCGAGCGACTCCTCGCGCACGGCGCGGATCCGAATAGCGGCGTGGATTCCTCAGGCAACGCGGTGACGGCCGCGGCCACGCTGGAGATCCGGGCGCGGCTGGTGGCTCTCGGCGGCACGACCGATCCGTATGACACGAGCTGGATCGACGACGATGCGGAACTGCGCCGCGTGGCGAGCGGTTCCACTGAGGCGTTGCGGATCTCGGCCGGCTTCGCGATGGTCGCCAGCGATGGACACCGGGACCGGCTCGAACGGCTGCTGGCGGCCGGGCTTCGGGTGCCGCCCGTCCTCACCGGCTGCCAGGGCTATCTGCTCACGCACACCGACATGCTGCGCACGCTGCTGGCGCACGGCATGAGTCCAAACCTGATGAACTGGCAGCACCAGACGCTGCTGCACATGGCCTGTCAGGGCCACGACTACCGAGGCCGGGCCAAGCCAGACCGCGCCATCGAACGCGTGACGCTGCTGCTGGATGCCGGGGCCACGATTTCCTCACGCGACGACGCACACCGATCGACGCCGCTCGGCTGGGCGGCACGGACGAACGCGCTCGAAGTGGCGGCGTTTCTGCTCGATCGCGGCGCGCCGACATGCCTGCCCGACGATGAAGCGTGGGCCACGCCGCTCGCCTGGGCCGAACGGCGTGGCCATGTCGAGATGTCGGCGCTGCTCAGGCGCCACGGGGCTGAGCGGTAGTCAGCCCCGCTTCGTGAGGCGCCGGCGCCCTCAGACTCCTGCCAGCGACGCGGCCAGCGCGATGAGCGACTTGATGCCGGGCACGATGCTGCTCGCGTCGGCGTTCTCCTCGAGGCGATGGGGGAACCGCTCGATTACCGCGCCGACGGCCACGGCGGGGATGCCGAGGGCGATGGCGGTGTTGGCGTCGGTGGATCCGACGTCCATCGGGACGATCGCCGCGGCACCTGGCTTGCGGAAGTGATTGGCGGTGGCGACCGCCGTCTGGACCAGCGCGCTGCGGAGGCGCTCCTCTTTGGGACGCGCCTTGGCGTAATCGAAGAAGGCCTTCTTCTCGACACGGAAGCCGACACGCTCGCGATCGGCCACGCGCTTGGCGGCCTCCTCGACCGCCTGTTCGAGTCGCGTCTGCGTGCTCGTGTCGAGCGACCTCAGGTCAACGGAGAACCACGCCTCGCGGGGGATAGCGTTGAACACGGTCCCGCCGCCGATCATGCCGACGTTGACCACCGGCAGCTTGTAGGTGCCGAGGCCGGCCGCGACGGGTGGCAGCGGGATCTCGTAGAGCGCGGCGATCGCCTGCGACACGGCCTTCGCAGGACTGGGTGCGTCGCGGCTCTCGAGCGTGTGCGCGCCAGGCGAGATGAAGAAGAACTTGTACTGCGTGATGCGGAGCGCGCCGTACCAGACGTCTTCGGCCGACAGGTCCACCGCGATGAACATGTCGGGCTTGTACCCGCTCGTCTGGAGCCAGTGGTTGGCCCCGACCAGGCCGAGCTCTTCCTGCGTCGTGGCCAGGAAGACGAGGTCGCCCTTCGTCTTCACGCCGCCGCGATCGAGCGCGCGGAACATCTCCAGCGCCGCCATCAGGTTGCCCGTGTCGTCGCCGACGCCGGGCCCGTGCAGAACGTCGCCGTCGCGCCTGACCCTCACATCGGTGCCTTCGGGGAACACTGTGTCCATGTGCGCGGCGAACACGACCGTCGGCCCGCCGCCCGTGCCCTTGCGAACCGCGCTCACGTTGGACAGGTCATCGACGCGCACGTCGGCCAGGCCCAGCGCCAGCAGCTCAGCCCTGATATAGGCGGCGCGCGCTTGCTCCTTCGTCGAGGGCGCCGGAATCTCCACGAGCTTGATCCACTCATCGACGATGGCCGCCGCACGGGCGTCCACGGAATCAAACGCCTGCTTGATGTCGGGCCTGCTGACGAGGGAGGGCTGGAACAGCGATCCTTGCGCGCCGAGCGGCGCGGCGGCCAATACGACGAGAAGCGGCAGGAGGTGTGTCCGGCGCATGCGGCTGAGCATAACCGACTCGCCGAGTTCGCTCCCGGGCCCGGATTCTCGAGCGGCGACAGCGTCTTCCACGAGCGTGTCGCGTCGCGCAAGCGCGACTTCCGAGCCGCGAACGTCTCAAGCTGCACGCGAGCGAGCGAGGGGAGCGCGGCGCGAGGCGACACGTTCGTGGAAGACGAACTACCGCATCGGCTCGACGTCGCGCCGCGCCGTGTGTCCCATGACATTCACCGAGACGCCTGATGGGTCGCGGTCCGGCGTGCGGCTACCCGGGCGACGTTGGAAGAGAATCGCGATGCTGTTGCGGTCGAAGTCCGTGAGCCCCGGCGGCAGACCGATCCCCATGATCGACAGCGTCCGCGTGACGTGCAGATACCCGAGCGCGTGTCCGAGTTCGTGGCGGTAGAGCAGCCCCGTCAGGCAGTAGTCCAGGATCTCCGCGCTCATCCACACCGCGCCGCGCGAGAGCACGTTCGGCGTCGCGCCGACGTAGCCGGTCCCGCGACCCGCGGCCCCGAGTGACACCGCCGGGAGGACCACGATGGTGCCCTCCGGCGTGTCATCGGTTCGGAAGCGGGAGCCTGGCACCACCTCGAGGATGTCCACCGACTCCCAGGTGAGATGGCCGCCACCCATCTCCGGGAGCGACGCGGCGACGCCGGCAGACAGGCAGTTGAGCTTGGTCTGGTCGATCCGGCGGTCGATCACCGGGTACTCGCGGAATCCGAGGGTCGCCCCGCTGTAGTCCACGGCATGGGTCAGCACCCGCAACCGGGGATTGCCCGTCCATCGCTGCAGGCCGGCGGTTCTCGGGGAGAACTCCTCGAAGGCCGCCATGTCGTGCGTCGTCGGGATGAGCGACAGGTCCACCGAGCGGTCATCCGGGATGCGGACACTGGTCTCGCGCTCGACAAAACTGGGATGCTGCAGCCGCAGCGGTACCGTCGCCGGGGTGTCCGACAGGATCACCGACACGCCGGCCCCGTCGGTCTGCTGCTGAAGCACATTCGAGACCGTCAGCATGACCTGGGGCAGTCCCATTTGCTGACTGAGCGCCGAGACGACCCGCACGGCGGTCTGAAACCGCATCGTCACGGGAGGTTCGGGAATCGGTGTGGGCGATGGACTCCGGCCGCAGCCACCGACAGCGGTCAGGGCGAGGGCGAGGATGAGCCTGGGCCGAGTCAATGGCGCTACCAGACCGTCTTGACGCCCGGATATCGCGCGATGTCGTCGTCAGCCGTCAGGACGACCAGGGACTGTGCCGTGGCGAGCGCGACGATTACGCGGTCGAACGGGTCGCGGTGAATCGGCGGCAGGGCCGCGGCTGCGCAGGCGGTTGCGGCGTCAAGCGGGATGTCTTTCAACTCGTAGCGATCCGTCAGCGCGAGATACCACTGCGGCACGGGCTGCGCCACGCTGAGCTTGCCCGCAGCGGACTTGATTGCGACCTCCCACGGGCACACCACTGACACGAACGCGCCGGGTGCACGTCGGAGCGCTGCCGCCGCGCGCGTCGGTAGTTCGCCACGCGCCAGTGCCAGCAGCGCACACGTGTCCAGGAGGACGTTCATCGGAGCCGGTCTGGCCACTCCTCGTCAGAGAGCGGCTCGGATGGGCGGTATCCGGGCGCGTAGGCGACGTGCAGCCGGGCGTCCAGCGCGAGATCGCGTGGTCGTCGCCGCTTGACGAAGCGTCGAATCTCGGCGACCTCGACACCGTCGCGACACAGCACGACCGTCTCGTTCCCCTCTTCGACGGCTTTGACCAGCTCGGACAGCCGCGTTTTGGCCTCGTGCATGTTGACGGTGATCACATTAGCTAATCTAGCTAATGCTGTGCTGTCTGGTCAAGGGCCACCGGTTCGACGATGGCCCTGGTGGTAGACGCAGACGCCGAGTGCCGGCTTCAGCTATCCTTGGGCTGCTTTTCTGGAGACACACAGATGGATCTTTCCCGCAGACAGGTTTTGGGTGGAGCCGCGGCGGCCCTCGGCGCGGCCGTGATCGGACCTTCGGGGGCCGAGAGCGGCCAGGCGGCGCGCCCCGCGGCGACGCGGCCGCGACCCGCCAACGAGCCGTTCGGCTACTGCCTCAACACCAGCACGATCCGCGGCAACAACCTCGACATCGTCGGCGTCATCACCGCGGCGGCCAAGGCCGGCTTCCACTCGATCGAGCCGTGGCTGAACGAGATCGACGCCTACACGTCGAAGGGCGGCACGCTGAAGGACCTCCGCACGCGCATCGCCGACCTCGGCCTCACGGTCGAGGGCGCCATCGCATTCACGTCGTTCCAGACCGACGATGAGGCGCAGCGGGCGACGGCCATGGAACGGATGCGGGTCGAGATGGACAAGATCGCGCAGATTGGCGGCACCCGCATCGCGTCGGTGCCCGGCAACGCGCGCGCGCCCATCTCGCTCGACAACACGGCCACGTACTACCGTGCGGCGCTCGAACTCGGCGAGAAGATGGGCGTCCAACCGTTGCTCGAGCTCTGGGGCACGCATCCGCAACTGGGGCCCTTGGCGCACGGTCTCCACGTGGTGGCCGCCACGGGCCGGGCCGATGCCAGCCTGCTGCTTGACGTGTTCCACTTGTACAAGAGCGGCTCGCCGTTCGTCGGTCTGAAGCAAGTCAACGGCGCGTCGCTGCACCTGATGCACATCAACGACTACCCGCAGGTGGCCGACAAGGCCACCCTGAACGATGGCAGCCGCATCTACCCGGGCGACGGCGTCGCGCCGTACCGCCAGATTCTGCGCGACCTGCGCGACAGCGGCTTCCGTGGCCATCTGTCGCTCGAGTTGTTCAATCGCGAGTACTGGACCAAGAGCGCCGACGAGAACCTCAAGACCGCGATGGAGAAGATTCGCGCGACGGTGCGAGCAGCCCTGGCCTGAGCTTGCGTCCTACCGCACGACGTAGGCGATGACCTCATCCCCCGTCGGCGCGCCGAAGAATCCGCCGCCGTTGGCGCCGATGACGACGTACTGCTTGCCGTCGCGGCCCAGGTAGGTGGTGGGTGTGCCCTGCGAGGGCACGGGGAGCTTGTCGCGCCAGAGTTCCGTCCCGTCGCGCGCGTCGAACGCGCGGAAGTAGCCGTCAATCGTCGCGCCGATGAACACGAGGTTCCCGGCCGTGGTGATGGCGCCGCCGGAACTCGGCGTGCCGCTCTTGATGCCTTTGGCCTCGAGTTCAGGGAACGCGCCGAGGGGCACCCGCCAGGCGATGTCGCCGGTGTTCGCGTTGACCGCCACGAGCTGACCCCACGGCGGTTCGGTGCAGCTCCACATCTTCGACGTGTCCCAGAAGCGTTCGAACGGCGCCGGCGTCTTGGCGTACGACGGCGGCGTGCCCGCGGCCGGGGGAGCCCCAAGCCGGCCGACGCTGGGCTGCAGCCGCCCCCACTGCCCGGCGTCGTGGACGTTGGTGATGATCAGGCCGAGTGACTTGTTGAACGCCGCACCCCACCAGTTGCCGCCCCCCTGCGCGCCGGGCAGCACCAGCACGTTCTGATCGAGTTTCCATGGCATGTAGGGCACCGCGTCGGTGATGCCGTTCGTGTCCCACAGGTCCTGGCAGAACTTCTGGTGCTCCGGCGTGACGGTGGAGAGCTCCGAACGCTTCAGCGTGTTGCGGGAGAGCGGTGCGGGCTTGAGAGGAAACGGCTGCGTCGGCGACGTCCATTCGCCCGGAACCGTCGTCTGCGGCACGGGACGCTCCTCCATGCCGAAGATCGGCTCGCCCGTCTCGCGATGGAAGATGAACATCAGGGACATCTTGGTGACCTGGGCGACGGCCGGGATCACCTGACCATTGCGCCTCACGTCGATGAGGACCGGCGCGGCGGCGATGTCGTAGTCCCAGATGTCGTGGTGGACGAGTTGCTGGAACCACTTCATCCGGCCCGTCGTTGCGTCGAGGGCGACGAGCGAGTCGCTGTACAGGTTGCTGCCGGGGTACCGCCGCCCCAGTAGTCGTTGTTGCCGTTGCCTTGGACCTTCTCGACTGGAACGAAGACCGTCCCGCGCTCGTCGTCCACGCTGAACATGCCCCAGAAATCCGGAGTGGCGTTCGTGTCGGCGCTGCCGTTGAGCCAGGTCGATCGATTCGGATCGCCCGGCTGGGCCTTCAGGTAGAACGTCCATCGCGGCTGGCCGGAGACGATGTCAAAGGCCTTGACGGTGCCGCCCTTGCCAGGCTCGGTCGGGCCCTTGGTGATGAGGAGGTTCTTGTAGATGACGGGCGGCGAGTTCGAACGGATGCCGGGCAGGACGCCGTTCTCACCGAACGTCATGACGAGCGCCCCCGTCTTCGCGTCGAGCGCGGCGAGGCCCGGCGTCGTGGACGAGAAGATCCGCGGCGCCACACCGGCGCTGCCGGGCCAATACGCCGGGCCGCGCGTCGCCGTGCCCGCGGAGTCGCCGCCCCCGCCACGCCCGCCACGTCGTCCGCCAGCAGCGGGCTCCCCGGCGGCTGCCGCGCCCGCACCGCCGGCGCCGCGTCCGGGCGGAGTGGCGACGGGTGCTGGCGGCGGTGTGGCCGACTCCGGGGCGTACTTCCAGATCTGCACGCCGGTCGCGCCATCAATCGCGTAGACGCCATTGGGCGCGCTGAAATACATGATGCCGTCCACGACCATCGGCGAACTCGCGAAGCGTCCCGAGTTGGTTCGGAACGTCCACGCACGCGTCAGGCTCTTCACGTTCGTCGTGTTGATCTGCGAGAGCGTCGAGTAGCGCGTGCCCCCCGGATCCCCCTGGTGGTTCGCCCAGTCGCTCCCTGCCTGGTTGCCGCCCTGGGCGAGCGAGGTCACGGCGACCAGCGCCACGGCCCCTACCACCGCCAGCGCCCCGACCGCGCCTGGCCTCATCGGCCTCATCGGGGGACCGCCTTGCCGTAGACGGCGAAGTAGTTCACACGCGTCGTCGCTGGAATCCAGCCGCCCGCCATCAGATCGCTGAATCCGATCTCCTCGACCTTCGTGAGATCCGGCGTGCCGAGGGAGGTCGGAATCAACGGCACGCGCTTCGGGTTCGGGGCGCGCCGGTTCGAGGCGTTGGTCGGCGTGTCCGTCATCATGAGGTTTCGCCACCGCAGGTTGCTCAGGATGTAGTCGGTCTCGATCCACGCCGTGGACTCGCCGCTGCCTTCCTCCGACACGAAGTACCGGCCGTCGTTCGTTTTGATCACGATGTGCGTGAAGCGGTATCCGCTGTTCCGCGTCTTGAGGCGGATGCGGCCGTCGCGAGACAGGTCCCACAGCTTCGTCTTGTCGCTGACCGTGATGGCCCAGTTCGTCGTGGTCTCACCCGTGTAGGTGTAACCCTCCGTCGGGTGCATCGTCTTGCGGATCTCGTCGGCGTTGCCGTAGATGTGCAGCGTGAGGAAGTGATTGGCGAGGCTCGCCTGGACCATCGGCTGCGCCATCGGCTCGGCCCATGCCTCGTGGAAGAGGAGGGCCGCCGGTTCGGCGGGCGCCGACGTGAAGCCGCCCCCGCCCCCGCCGCGGCCCTGGCCGGTGCCGCCCTGGCGGCCCGTGGGCTGCGGGGTGGTGGCCGTCGGTGGTGGTGCCTGCGGGGTGCCCGAGCCCTGCGCGTGAACCAGGACGACTGCCGCGCTCGCGGCAAAGACGCCCGCCAGGATCGATTTCGTCATGAGACCTCCGGTCGCACCCGCGTGTTGGTTGAGTCAGCGCGACTATAGCGGCGGCCACGGACCCGCGTCGGCCTGTAACCGTATGGTTACCGTAACGGCAGACGGTCAACGGGCTACGGGAGACGGGCTACGGCGGACGGGAGACGGGCTAGCGGGAGACGGGCTACGGGGGACGGGCTACGGGCTACGGGGGACGGGCTGCAGCAGAACGGCCTACGGGCTGCGGCAGAACACGGCACACGGCCGACAGCCGACAAACGACCGGGCCGTCGCCCATGAGGCAGGCCGGCGTGACCACTTTGTTCGACGTGTCGGACCTCGTTGTTTGCGCGACTGGTCGAAGCCGGGAGAAGGGGCCGCGGAGGAGCTGGACTCCAGGGCCGAGGACGGTTCTGAATCATCCCGTCGTCACGGCGGCGGCGGGTTCGACCTGGCGGCGCTACGCCCGCTTGCTGTTTGCCGCCGTGCTAGCAGCGTGTGCGATCAGGTTTCTGGTGGGTGCTGATTGGGGCAGGGCCGCCGTCTACTTGTCCGCGTACACGCAGGGAGACGCGAAAGCGACTAGCGACTAGCGCTCCAGGTGCTCGGCGTTGCGTGGTGGACCACTACGTGGATGGCATACCGCGCCATTCGCAGCGGACGCGAGAGTCAACACGGCTGCCGAGCTCACGCTCAGAATGCGGCTCCTGTAGTCCTGAAATCCAAGATAGCCCACGCTCGCAGACCGTCACCCGTAGAGTGTTGGCCGGCTGTGGCCCGTGGCCCGTGGCCCCGTGGACTGTAGCCCGTGGACTGTAGCCCGTGGACTGTCGGCCGTAGGCTGTGCAGCCCGTGGCCCGTGGACTGTCGGCCGTAGGCTGTGCAGCCCGTAGCCCGTAGGCTGTCTGCTGTAGGCCGCCTGCTGTCTGCTGTCTGTTATGCTCCCCTCCATCGGAGCCCTGCCAATGAGACTGCTGCGACTGACGCTGCTCACCGCGTTCGCGCTGATGTGTGCCGTTCCGGCGGCCGCCCAGCGCTATACCGCCAAACAGAACGGCGAGCTGATCGACCTCGCCGATGCCACCGCGCAGCTGCATGTGTCGGTCGTCCCGACCATGGGCAACGCCTGGCGCATCCAGGTCAAGGGCCAGAACCTGGTGCGTACGTCGGCCACCCTCGAGGAGTTCAAGGCCCGGCCCGGGTTCAACGGCATGCCGCTCCTGGCGCCGTTTGCCAACCGGCTGGACGAGACCGCCTTCTACGCCAACGGCAAGAAGTACAACTTCGACCTCGAGCTGGGCAACGTCCGCGGGCCGATTCCGTCCACCGGCTACGTCGGCGGCTCGCAGGCCTGGCAGCTCGTCGAGTTCAAGGCCGACGCGCGCGGCGCCTGGGTCACGTGCCGCTTGGACTTCTACAAGAACCCCGCCTACATGGCGCAGTTCCCGTTTGCCCACACGATCACCATCACGTATCGCGTGGCTGACGGGGAGCTGGAAGTCCGGACGCGGCTCGACAACCTCAGCACCGAGCCGATGCCGGTCGTCATCGGCTATCACCCGATCTACGAGCTGCCAGACGGCACTCGCGATGACTGGACCGTGTCGCTCGATGCGAAGACGCACTGGATCGAGATTCCGCAGCGCCTCCCGACCGGTGAGACGCAACCGATCGAGAACTTCTTCGGGTCGGATCGGACGGCTATCCAGCTCAAGAAGTACGGCCTGATTGATGACGTGTTCACGGATCTGGTGCGCGACGCGAACGGCCGCGCGACGATGAAACTGATGTTCGGCGGCAAGGAACTGCACGCGGTCCTCGGGCCGAAGTACAAGACCGTGCTGGCGTGGTCCACGGCGTTGCCGGCCGGTGGTGGCGGTGGCGCGGCTGGCGGCGGCCGCGCCGCAGGGGCGGGGCGCGCCGGGGGCCAGGGTGCGCCAGGCGGAGCCGGTCGGGCCGGTGGCGCCGCCGCGGCGCCCGCGCCGTCGGGCCCGTTTCCGGTAGACCCGGCTCAGGGCGTGAAGGTGGCGCCGCCCGCGGTGCCGCGACCCGAGGGCGCGCCCGCGCCGACGACCAAGGGCTTCATCGCCTTCGAGCCCATGGTGGGCATCACCAACGCGCTGAACCTGGCGCATCGCGGCGTCTACAAGGAATTGCAGAGCGTGGCGCCCGGCGCGTTCTGGGAAGAGAGCTTCTGGATCCGGACCCGGGGCTACTAGGCTGACTGAACCGATGACGCGCCGGAGGCTGCGGCTCGCACTGACTATCGTTGCGGTGGTCGTCGGCTTCGACGGATCGGACCGCTCCGCGGCGCAGGGTGGGCCGCGTGTCAGCGTCGTGGTGCTGTCGAATCGCGCCGACCTGATCGCCAGTGGCGACGCCCTGATCGAAGTCGTGGCGGCGGATCGGGCGCGGCCAGCGACCGCGGGACTCCGAGTCGCGATTGACGACCGCGATGTCTCTGACGCCTTCGCGTTGCGCGCGGACAGTCGGTTCATCGGCCTGGTCAGCGGGCTGCGCAACGGTCGGAACCTGCTGCGGGTGACTGACGGCGGTCGCGTGGTCGCCACGCTCGCCATCACGAACCATCCGATCGGCGGCCCGATCTTCTCCGGTCCGCACCTGCGCCCCTGGACCTGTTCGACGACCACGGCGCCCTCACTCGGCGAGCCGGTGGACGCCGACTGCAACGCGCCCACGCAGTTTCGCTACGTCTACCGATCGACCGCCGGGCGCTTTCTGCCCTACGTCCCCGACGGGCCGACGCCGGCCGACATGGCGATGCTCACGCTCGCCGGCATCTCGATGCCCTACGTCGTGAGGATCGAGCGCGGCACGATGAACCGGGGGCTCCACGAGATCGCCGTGGTCTTCGATCCCGCGAAGCCGTGGCAGCCGTGGGCGACGCAGCCGCAGTGGAACCGCAAACTGGTCATGCAGTACGGCGCCGGCACGAGCCAGCAGTACCGGCAGGGCACGCCCGACGTGGTGCTCAACCACGAAGCCCTGTCGCTCGGCTTCCTCGTCGCCTCGTCCTCGATGCTCGTCAACAGCCAGCACGCCAACTTCGTGACGGCCGCCGAGACCACGATGATGCTGAAGGAGCACATCATCGAGACCTACGGGGAGCTCCGCTACACGGTGGGCGCGGGCAGTTCGGGCGGTGCGCTCCTCCAGCATCTGATCGCCGACGCGTACCCGGGTCTGCTCGACGGCCTGCGGCCCATCCAGGACTGGGAGGACTCGATCTCGGGCGCGTATCGCGAGTTCGCGGACAGTGCGGCGCTCATGCAGGCGTTCACCACATCGAGTCTGACCTTCACGCCCGCCGAGCGCGCCGCGATCGGCGGCTGGGGGGCGGCCAACGTCAATGTCTTCACTATCGAGGCCGGTCGGGTCGGCGATTACAACAGGCCGGACGACGGCACGAAGTGCGCCGGGGAGGACAGCTACGATCCCGTGGCGCGTCCGACGGGCGTGCGCTGCACCTTCCAGGACTTCATCGTCAATCAGATCGGGCGACGTCCGGATGGCGCCGCGCATCTGGTGTTCGACAACGTCGGCGTGCAATACGGACTGGCGGCGGTCAAGGCGGGTCAGATCACGGCCGAGCAGTTCATCGACGTGAACGCCCGGGCCGGCGGCTTCGACGTGAATGGCCGCTGGCAGGAGGCGCGCAGTGCGATCGCGCCAGCCGTCGCGGCGGTTCTGCATCGCACCGGGCAGATCACGTCGGGCAAGGGGCTGGCCGAGGTAGCGGAGATCGCGATTCGCGGCACGAACAACAACGACTACCACTATCCGTTCCGCACGATGGTCAATCGCCACCGGCTGACCGCAGCCAACGGCCACGCAGACAATCATGTGTTCCTGATCCAGCCACAGGGCGAGACCACGCTGGTGGCGATGGACCGGTGGCTGACGGCGGTGCACGCCGATCGAAGCGCCGATCCGCTGAACGTCAAGATCGTGAAGCACAAGCCCGCGGACGTGGTCAGCGCCTGCTGGATCGACGGCACGAAGATCACGGACCTGGCGGCCTGCGACGCCCGCTTTCCGTACTTCCGGGAACCACGGACCGTCGCCGGTGATGGCCCGACGCTCTCGACCATGAAGTGCCAGCTGAGACCGCCGGCCCGCGGGGAGTACGGCGTGCCGCTGACCGACGCGCAGTGGGCGCGGCTGACGGCCGTCTTCCCGACCGGGGTGTGCGACTTCTCCAAGCCCGGCGTGGGCGCGCAGCCGACGCAGCCCTGGCTGACCTACACCGACGGTCCGGGTGGCAGGCCCCTGGGCGAGGCACCGCGGTCGGCCGGGTAGCAGCCACGAACCACGCTTCCAGGACATTAGGCTCCGGCCGACGATCGACACGCCCCCTGCGACAATCTGCCGCGCCCCCCGGGCCACCTCGACCCCACACAATTTGGCGGGGGTTTGAGGTCGATGACGCAGAGGCTTCGCCCGTGCCCGTCGCAGCGGCCGCTCCGATTCGGCCGATTACCTGATACAACCGGTGTTGCGGCAGCCGAAGGCGTCCTCGGCGACGCCATGATCCACTGGCTCCTTGACAAAGCCCCGCACGTTCTCGACGATGTTCCGTGATCTACACGGCCGAGAACCTCAAGATCTGTTTTGCCGCGCCACGCAAGTTCTACAGCGAGTGGCGCGATGAGCTGGCTGCTAAGGGGTTCCGCACCCTCTCGCTCTCACTGGCGGGGCCGGCCGCTGAACCCATCTACACGGCAGTCATGGTCAATTCCGAGCGGTCTTTCCAGGGACGTTCCTGGGCGCGACTCGATGCCGACCAGCTCCGCGACAAGAATCGCCGAGATGGCGGACCTGACACCAGCGCTGCACCCTTACATCATCTCGGCCACCGGCAGTGGCGACTCGATCTGCTACGCGGCTTGTTTCCGCGAGATGACCGTCGCTCCCGAATGGGACCCGATCATGACCGGCGATCAATACACGGAGAAATGCAAGGCGCAACGGAGCGCCAACCGAAAGCTGATCTGGGTCGATGCCTTCGGCACGGCCAGCGACATTCTCTACTGTGCCGTCTGGGGCGACAACCCGGACAACGTCGGCTGGAACGTCGAAGCGCTCAACGACAAGGGGGCGTTCGCCGAGACCCGCCACGACGTGCTGCGCTCGATCGGTGCGCGGCCCGTGCATGTCGCTCTGACGCCTGACGGCGGGCGGGCCAAGCTCTACGTGGACACACAGGCGGTGCACAGCTGGTTCTCGGCCGGGCTGATGAACGCCGACCGGGTGCAGGAGGTGTGCGACGAGCAGGCCGCCCACCAGCGCCACCCTATCAGCATCGGCACCGCCGTGCTGGACAACGCGCTCCACTTCTCGGCGATCTTCGCGAAGAGTGATTCGGTGATCCCACGCACCTTTCGCGCCAACGGGCAGAACCCAGCCTGGAACAGCGATGCGGATGAAGCCCGGGGCGCGGACATCGACGAGTGGGTGCACCGGCACCTGAGACTCCACGGCCGGCACGGCGCCGCTCTGGCGATCGTTCAAGGCACGCGATTGGTTTATGCCAAGGGCTACACCTACGCCGAGCCCGGCGTGCGGGACATCACACCAAGAACGCTGTTTCGTCTTGCCAGCGTGTCGAAAGCGCTGTGCGCCGCCGCCGTGTGGAAGGCGCTCTTCGAAAGTCCCGAGTCGCGCAGGAGTACGTTGCAGTCGATCCTCCAACTGAAGACGTCTGACGGCAGGGAACCCGGCGGGAACTTCGACAGGATCACTCTCCGCCATCTGCTGGAGTGCCGGTCCGGGATTCCGCAGGAGAGCATGCGTGACGCGATGGGCCGCATCAGGGATGGCGAGGAACGCGGCAACCAGCCCGCGAGTGTCGCCACGCTCGCGCGCGAAGTGGCCAGCGTCGGTACGACCATGACCGATGCACAAGTTGCGGATGGTGCGGCGACCAAGTACGGGAAGACCGACTACTGGCTCCTCGGACAGGTCGCAGCCAAGTTGTGCGGGACCGACGACTTCGACGCGGCGCTCAAGAGGTTGTTGCTCGATCCGCTGCAAATGCGACTGACCACGAGTTCAGGCTCGCGTTTCGATCCGACCGCGACTCACGTGCCGGTCTATCACCGCCCTGACATCGCCACGGGCAAGAGTGCAATCGACGACAACCGTCGGCTGGTGCCGAGACAATACGGGTGGGAAAACTACGGGGTCTTCGATGGTGCGGGTGGTGTGTCATCCGCGGTCGTCGACGTCGCGCGACTCTGCGCCATGTATTCCTGCCAAGCCGGCAACCCGATCTTCTCAGCCCGGCAGCTCGATGAGATGTTTGATGACGCCATTGCGGCGGCCACACGCGCGGCGGCGGAAGAGCAGGCGCTGAAGGCGGCGAATCCAGACGCGGAATTCCATGGCTGCTATCACGGCTTTGGTGTGGCGCGGCGAAACGGCGCGGGAGTCGAGCTGGCCAAGGGCGGCGACCTGACCGCCGTCGAAACCGACTTCCGCGGATTCACCGGCCCCTCGATCGCCACCAGACCCACGAAGGACCTGTTCATCGTCTTTCTTCGGAATGGCGACAAGCGACCCGCCGCCGGTGGGCCGAATTGGAACAGCGACACAGACGGCGTACGAGCCATCGCCGAGCAGATCACTTGGACGGCGGATTTGTTTCCGGCATTCGAGATGGATCCGCTGTGATCGTCAGGGTGACGCGAGGCTGGTCGGCGACTTGGCCCGCGGCGGTCGGGATGCTGATGTTCTGAAGCCAGGGGCCTCATCTGCCCCGTGTCCGCCCTCAGGGGCGGTTCGACGTCTGATGTTGGGGAGCGTTGTCCACGCCGAAGCCAGCGCTGACGCTCGTGCGCGCGCTGGCTGGCGTCGTCCGGCGTTGCGCTGGCAGGACCACGCGGCGGCTCCCGCGGTCAGTCGCGGCTCGCTCATTGCGCGCATCAGCGCGAAACGGCGCCGGGCTGCCGGGCCCACGCGAAAGGCCGCGAAGAAGTCCGGCATTCACGGACGTGCGTCAACGCAGTCGGGTCGCCGCGGCCGGCCAGAGTCGCCGTGTCGTCGCCGAAGATGTCGCCGCCACCCCGTCGACAACGCGTGTGCGCGCCACATCGGGAATTCGTGGGCCGACACGCCCCCTGCGACAATCTGCCGCGCCCCCCGGGCCACCTCGACCCCACACAATGTGGCGGGGGTTTGAGGTCGATGACGCAGAGGCTTCGCTGGTCCGTCTGTCTGCTGGAGCTCGTCCTGGGCCTGGCCCGGTCCGCGGCCGCCCAGGAGTCGGTCAATCTCGCCTCGGTCGCCGGCAGAGTCCTCGACATCAGCGGTGGCGCCGTCCCTGGCGTCGTCGTGACCATGCGCCACGCCGAGACCAACGTCACCGGCCAGACCACCACTGACGCCAGCGGCCGTTTCCGGTTCCCGTACCTCCGCGTCGGCCCGTACGAACTGCGCACCACCGTCCAGGGCTTCAAGGACCACAGCCGAACACTGTCGGTCAGCGCCGGGTCGGCCTTCGACCTGTCGATTGCCCTCGAGGTGGCCGGCATCTCGGCCTCCGTGACGGTCGCAGCCACCAGCGAGGCGCTCGAAGCCGCGCGGAGTCAGATTGCCGGCACCGTCCTGCGGACCGAGGTCCAGAACCTGCCGATGAACGGGCGGAACTTCCTCGACCTGGCGCTCCTCGTGCCGGGTGTCTCGCCCACGAACACGAACAGCACACAGCTGTTCGCCGAGACCTCGGCCGTGCCTGGCCAGGGCCTCTCCGTAGCGAGCCAGCGTAACCTGTCCAACAGCTTCATCGTGGACGGTGTGTCGGCCAACGACGACGCGGCGGGGCTGTCAGGCATCCCCTTCGGCGTGGACGCCATCGAACAGTTTCAAGTCATCACCGGCGGCGGACAGGCCGAGCTCGGGCGGGCGCTCGGGGGCTACTTCAACGTCGTGACCCGGAGTGGGACCAATGTCACACGGGGGACGGTCTACAACTTCCTGCGTGACGACGCGTTCAACGGGAAGAATGCGCTCACGCTCACGAAACTGCCGATGGATCAGCAGCAGTTCGGCGGTAGCCTGGGCGGACCCGTGCGCAAGGACCGCACCTTCTTCTTCGGGAACGTCGAACGGCGCGTCCTCGATCAGACCGGGGTCGTCGCCATCACGGCCGCCAATGTGGCCGCAATCAACGCCCGTCTGGATCAGGTCGGGTACCAGGGCCAGCGCGTGACGACCGGGATCTACCCGAACCCGGTGCGCAGCACGCACGTCCTCGGGAAAGTCGATCATCAGTTCACCGGCTCGGACTCGCTCAGCGTGCGGTATGCCTTCTACCAGGTGAACTCCGACAACGCCCGCGGCGCCGGGACGCTCAACGCACCGTCCGGGTCCACCGGCCTCGACAACGTCGATCACTCGCTCGCTGTCGGCAATGTGTGGACGTTGTCTCCGGATACGGTGCTCGAGACGCGACTCCAGCTGGCACACGGTGACCTGCAGGCCTATTCGACCGATCTGGTGGGACCCCAGGTCATCATCTCCGGCGTGGCCACATTCGGCACGTTTTCGAGCAGTCCGACGCGGCGCGAGAACACGTTGTTCCAGGTGGTGAACAACCTGTCGCATCATGCCGGCAATCACGCGCTGCGGGCGGGTGTCGATGTCCTCTTCAACGACGACACCATCACGTTCCTCCGCACCTTCCGCGGCAGCTACACGTTCTCGTCGCTGGCCACGTTCCTCACCGGCACGTACAGCGGCTTCGCCCAGACCTTCGGCGACCCGGTCATCAGGCAGAAGAACCCGAACGTCGGCATCTATGCGCAGGACGAGTGGCGCGCCACGTCGCGGCTCACGTTGAACCTGGGCGTGCGGTACGACCTGCAGTCCCTCGAGACGATCAACACGGACACGAGCAACGTGTCGCCCCGCCTGGGCTTCGCCTGGACGCCCGGGGCCGCCGCGAACCTCGTCGTGCGGGGCGGTGCGGGCCTGTTCTTCGACCGTGTGCCACTGCGGGCCGTCGCTAACGCCCTGCTGTCGGCGGGGAACACCGCCGACGTGGCCAACCTGCGTCAACCGCAGGTCACCGGCCTCCAGCCCACGGTGGCCGGCGCGCCGGTGTTTCCGAACATCCTTCCGGACCGGCTGCCGTCCACCGCGCTCGTCTCGATCACGACGATGGACCAGGACCTGCAGAACGCGCGGTCGGCGCAGGCCAACGTCGAGGTGGAGCGCGCGCTCGGCCGCACACGGACGGTGACGGTGGGCTATCAGTACTTCGGCGGCGACAACCTGATCATGTCGATCAACCAGAACGTCCCGACGTGCGTCGCCTCCGGTGCCAACAACGGCTGCCGTCCGGTCTCGACCTACCAGAACAACAGCCGCTACAGCGCTGCCGGTGAGTCGAACTATCACGGGCTGCACGTGACATTCCTCCAGCGGCCGACAAACTGGGCGTCGCTGCGGGTCACCTACACGCTCTCGAAGTCGATGAACAACCTGGGCGAGGCATTCTTCAGTTCGCCGACCGATCCGTCCAACGTGATGAAGGACTGGGGCCGGTCCGACAACGACCAACGCCATCGCTTCGTAGTGAGTGCGTCGGTGAACACCCCGACCGGGCCGGCGGCCAGCCCGTGGCAGAAGCTCACGCACGGGTTCCAGGTCACCGCGATGGTGCAGTCGTATTCGTCGCTGCCGTTCAACATCGTGTCGGGCGTGAACAGTCTGCAGGGCACAGGCGGACGGCCGCTGGCTGGCGGGGCGGCGTCGGCGGCGAACTTCGATGTGCGGGCCGTGGAGTTCATCCCTCGGAACGCCGGGGAAGGCAGCGACTTCCTCTCGTTCAACCTCCGCGTCAGCCGGTCCTTCCGGCTGCCGGGCGGGCGACGGATCGAGGGGCTCCTCGAGGCGTTCAACCTCACGGACCGCGTCAATCCGATCACGCGAAACACGACCTTCGGCACGGGCGCCTATCCGGCGAACCCGCTGTCGTCGTTCAACACGGTCACCGCCGTGGGCGACCCGCGGACGCTGCAGTTCGGGATGCGCTATTCGTTCTAGCGGCCCACAGCCCACAGCCCACGGCCCACCGACCTGCGGGCCGGGGCGTAGGCGGCCGGCACGCGCGAATGTCCAGGGCCGTGCCGGGGCGCGCCGCGGTCACATGGCGACGAGGAAGTCGCGTCGGCTGTCGATCTTGCTGAAGTCCAAGCCCGGCACCTTCTTCAGGTCGTCGAGCGACTTGAAGGGCCCGTTCTTTTCCCGAAACTGGATGACGGCGCGTGCCTCGCTGCGGAGCAGCCCGGCCACGGACTCGAGGTCGATCTGGGGCGCGTTGTTGACGTTGATCGGGCGCGCGGCCTCGCCGGCAAACTGCGTCGAAAGGTAGTCGAGCACCGTCTTGAAGTCCTCGTCCGACAGCCGGGCGCCACGTTTCATCATGCCGTCGATGACCTCGGCCCAGCCGTCGCGGGTGAGGCGCAGCGACGCGGCGCGACGGGCCTCGTGGCAGATGCCGCAGGCGCGCACCGTGACGTCCTTGCCCGGGGCATCCGGCATCCCCTCGCCCGAGGGCACCGGAGCCTGTGCCTGCGTCCCACGGAGCTGCACGGTGGCGGCCAGGGCCAGAGCGGGAATGGTGAGGAGCACGCGTTGGATCGTGGTCATCGACAGTTTGCTGCCGGGCACGCCCGGTCCTGCCTTCGATTGTAGCGTCGGCGGCCCGGTGTGCAAGCCAGGCCGTTTCGCGGGAGGAAACACCGAGGGCCGAATGGGCCGAAATCACGACTCCGGCGCACGGCCGGGCCGGGGACAGCGTAGACTCGCGACAGATCGTCATCCCGATCTCACCGGCACCGAGGAGTTCCATGATGAACGTCAGACGACTGGCCGCCGCCCTGCTGTTGTGTTCAGGCGCCACGGTATTCGCCACCGACTTCCTGACCGAAGGGGTGGACAACGGCCGCACCGGCTGGGTGCGCGACGAGAAGATCTTCACCAAGGCCAATGTCGGCACCAGCAAGTTGCTGTGGAAGGTGAAACTCGAGAGCCAGCCGCGCGCGATGCACAACCTGTTCGCGCCGCTCATCGCCGAGCGCGTCAACACCGCAAGCGGCGTCCGTGAACTGGGCGTTGTGGCCGGTGTCTCCGACGACATGTTTGGCATCGATATCGCGACGGGCAAGGAGATCTGGCATCGCGCGTTCGACCACCCGACGGTGAATACCGCCGAGTCGAACAACACGCTGTGTCCCGGTGGCCTGACCGCCGCGCCGACGATGGCCCAGACGTCCCCGGGCGTCTACACCG
This sequence comes from uncultured Acidobacteriota bacterium, assembly GCA_963738485.1. Taxonomy (GTDB): domain Bacteria; phylum Acidobacteriota; class Vicinamibacteria; order Vicinamibacterales; family SCN-69-37; genus CAVTWK01. Next base: position 354,169 of record CAVTWK010000001.1, on the reverse strand, counting down.
TCTACGCCGTCTCGTGGGACGGCCGGCTGCGGCAGTTCAACCTGGCCGATGGCAAGGACACGGCCGCGCCCGAGAAGTTCATCCCGGGCGGCGGCAAGCCCTACGCGCTGAACCTGCACAACGGCGTCATCTACACGGCGACCGCGCAGGGCTGCGGCGGCCTGACCAACGCCTTCTACTCGTTCGACCTCGCCACGCGGAAGGCCAGCATCTTCATCCCGGCCGGCGGCGGTCTCTGGGGCCGGCGCGGGGCGTCCGTGACCCCCGAGGGCACGGTATTCCTCGGCACCGGCGACGCGACGTTCGACCCGCTGACCCGGCGCCTCGGCAACGGCATCGTCGGCGTGAAGATCGACGCGAACAAGCAACTGCAACTCGCTGACTACTTCGGCGCGCCCAACGCGAACTGGCTCTGGCGGCGCGACCTCGATGTGAATACGACTCCGGTCGCCTTCGATCACCGCGGCCGCAAGTTCCTGGTCGGCACCAGCAAGGAATGCCGGCTCTGGCTGCTCGACCGGGATGCGCTCGGCGGCGACGACCACCGCACCACGCTCGACACGACGCCGCTCATCTGCAACGACGCGCAGGCGTTCGATGAGAAAGGCGTCTGGGGCGCGCTGAGTGCCTGGCAGGATCCGACCGGCGCGCAGTGGGTGCTGGCGCCCTTCTGGGGCCCCGTGAGCACTACTTTCAAGGCGCCGATCGAGTACGGCCGGCCGAAGGGCGGCGGCGTCGCCGCGTTCAAGCTGCAGGAGCAGGCGGGCAAGTGGACGCTCGTGCCAGCCTGGTTGTCGCGCGACATGGATCTGGCCGAAGAGGCTGTCATCGCCAACGGGATCGTGTTTGCCTATGCGGCCGGTGAAGATGCCAGCCAGGTGGTGCCCGACCGTGCGTGGAACGACAAGGGGGGAGCGGCGTACGGCGGCGGCCTCAGCTCGGGGCCCGTGCGTCGCATACCCGGATCGCGCAAGGCGGCGCTCTACGCGCTCGACGGCCTCACCGGCAAGGAACTGTGGTCGAGCGGCAACCAGATTGAATCGTGGAATCACTTCAGCGGTCTCACGGTCGCGAACGGACGGGCGTACATCGCCACCTTCGACGGCATGCTGTACTGCTTCGGCGTGGCCAAGTAGCCGGGAGGCGTGATGACCAAGCAGCATGTGCTATCGACGGTCGTGATTGGGGCGGTTCTTGGCGGCGCCGTGGCGGCGCAGGTCGGCCGCGGTGGTTCGGAATGGCTGACCGCCGGGGGAGACGCCCAGCGCACCTCGTGGATTCGGTCCGACGCCAAGATCTCGCTCGAGACGATGTCCAAGCCGGGTTTCGAACGGCAGTGGACGGCGGGGCTCGACAACCGCGCGCGTGGCCTCAATGGGCTGACGCAGGGTGTGTCGGCCAACGGCGTGACGCTGTTCGTGCCGATGACGGTGATTGCCGGCAGCTCGAACAACGTCTACGGCATCGACAACGACACGGGCTATGTCGTCTGGACCCGCAAGTTCGAGGGCACCTTGCCGGCGGCCACAGCCGCCTGCGCGGGTGGACTCGTCGCGGCGCCGACGCGCCTCGTCGGCCTCGTGCCGCCGCCAGTGACGGCCGCCGCAGGGGCTGGCGCCGGACGCGGGGGGGCCGCCGCCGGATACCGGTCGATGGTCGGCGAGCCCGGTGAAGGCGCGCCGGTCGAAGGGCGAGCCGGCGGCGCGGGTCGCGCGGCCGGAGGCCCGCCAGCCGCACCAGGTGCCGCGGCACCGGGCGCTCCAGGCGCACGGCAGGGCCAGGCAGGAGCGCCTCCCGCGGCAGGCGCCGGGGCTCCACCCGCGGCGGGGGCCGCGCGGCAGGGTGGTGGCGGTGCTGGCCGCGGCGCGGGGGGGCCGGGCATTCCCGGCGCACCGGCGAGTGCGACCAACGTCGGCGGTCTGGGCCGTCCGTCGGGGGTGGTTTACGTGGTGTCGCCAGACGGCCTGCTGCACGTGATGGGGCTGCCTTCCGGCAAGGACATCCAGAAGCCGGCACCGTTCATTCCCGCCAACGCCCAGTGGTCTGACGCCATTGCGGTCAACACCACGCTGTACGCCTCGACGTCGGCCGGCTGCGGCACCGCGCCCAATGGCGTCTGGGCGATCGACCTCGAAAGCGAAGCCAAGCCGGTGACGTCATGGAAGAACGACGGCGGCGTCATCGTCGGACGGATTGCCTTCACTCAGGACGGCACCGTGATCGCGGCGATCGGCCCCGGCAAGGCGACCGGCGACGGCAAGGTCAACGCGATTGTCGCGCTCGACGGCAAGACGCTGCAGGTCAAGGACTGGTACACGGAACCGGCGGCGGAGTTCGTGACCGGGCCGACCATCCTCCGCCACAACGGCAAGGACCTCGTCGCGGCGGCGACCAGGGACGGGCGCGTGGTGCTGCTCGACGCGTCGTCGCTCGGGGGCCCGACGCACGCGGCGGCGCTGGCGAAGTCCGCTCCCATCTTCGGCGCGGGCGGCGCCATCGCGGCCGATGCCATCGCGGCCTGGCACGAGTCGATGCCGGGGCCGCCGGTGGCACCCGCCGCGCCTGGTGCGCCACCGACCACGGGGCCGGCGACACCGGGCCCTTCCTGGATCCTGGTGCCCATCACCGGCAAGCCCGCAGCCGCCACGGCGACCAACGGCGCCATCACGACGGGTGCGGTCGTCGCGCTGAAGCTGGGCGCGGGCGCCGCGCCGACGCTTGACACCGGATGGACCTCGGCGAATCTCACGAGGCCGGCGACGCCGGTGGTCGTCAACGGTGTGGTCTTCGCGCTGGCGACGGGACGCCCGGCGACCGCGGCTGGCGCCGGGACCGCAGCCGTACTGCATGCCTACGACGGCGTCACCGGCAAGGCGCTGTGGAACAGCCAGAAGGCGATGACGACATTCGCGTCGCCGGGCGCGTTCTGGAGCAGCTTCGGTCAGGCCTACGTCGGCACGCACGACGGCAAGCTGCACGCCTTCGGTTTCCTCGACGAGCGCCGGTAACGGCGCTCGTCGTTTCACGGTTCTTGAGGGGTCTGTCGTGGCTGGCGTTCGCGTCTCGCTAGAATGAGGACGTGAACCTGAAGACGAGCCACGCGGGCCCCGATCTGGTCGTCCTGCACGAGCATCCGGAGTGGCAGAAGCCGCTGTTTGCGGCGCTGCGGCAGCGCGGCGTGTCGTTCGTGCCGTTCGACGTGACCCGTGCGGCGTTCGACAACGAGTCCCTTCCGCAAGGGCGGCTATTCTTCAATCAGGCGAGCCCGAGTGCCTACGTGCGCGGCAACACGCGCGCGGTGCCCCTGGCCCTCGCCCTGATGCGCTCCCTGGCGCTCTCTGGCGCCCGCGTGCTCAACGGCGCGGACGTCTTCGCACTGGAATTGAGCAAGAGCGCGCAGGCCACGCTGCTCCGCACGCTCGGCATCGACACGCCACGGTCGATCACGTTCAACGATGTCAGCGCCCTGCGCCCGCACGCGCCCGCGATCCGCTGGCCGGCGCTCCTCAAGCCCGATCAGGGCGGGAGTGGGGCCCGCATTCAGGTCGTCGAGTCGATCGACCAGATCGAAGCGATGTTCGCCGCCGATCCCTCCCTGTGGCAGCCCGACAACCTGTTCCTGCTGCAGGAACTGCTGCCGCACGATCCCGAGCAGGGCATCGTGCGCCTCGAGTTCCTGGGCGGCGAGCTGTTGTACGCCATGCGCGTCAAGACCCACGGCCGCTTCAACCTGTGCCCGTCGCCTGTGTGCAACCCGGACGACGGCAGCGGGGTGTGCGAGATTCCTGCCGCGGACGTCGCGGCACCGCCCGTCGAGTTCTATCCCTATCTCGACGTGCCTGCCGACGCTGTCGCCACTGCCACGCGCATCGTCCAGGCGGCGCGCCTGGACGTCGGCGGCATCGAGTACCTCGAGACCGACAGCGGCCGGCGCGTGTTCTACGACATCAACGCGAACTCGAACCTGCGGCCGTCGGTGGCCGAGGCCTGGGGCTTCGACCCCTTCGAGCGCGTGGTTGATTTCCTGGAGCGCGAACTGCGCACCGCCGCGGCCGCCTCACGAGCCGTCGTCTGACGCCAGGGCGCCGTGGCCCGGGCCTGTCCCCGGGGTAGACTCGATCCTGTGAACACGTTTGTCACCGGCGCGTCCGTCAGCGGTCCCCGCGAAGGGGTCTTGCGCGACGACATCCCGCAGTTCGCGTTCGCGGGGCGTTCGAACGTCGGCAAATCCAGCCTGCTCAACGCGCTGATGCGCCAGAAGCTGGCGCGGACGAGCGCGGCCGCCGGCAAGACGCGGCAGGCCAACATCTTCAAGATCGATGTCACCGGCGGGCTCGGCCACCCCGGGGAGTGGAGCGCCTACCTCGTGGATCTGCCCGGCTACGGATACGCCCGCGGCGGGCCGCAGTCAGCGACCGAGCTGGCCGCCGTCGTCGAGGCCTACTTCGCCGCTGGACGTCGGCCGGTGCCGGAGGGATCGAGCGGCGACTCGAAGCGGCGCGGCGGCATCTTCCTGCTGGTCGATTCGCGTCATCCCGGACTGGAGGCCGACATCGAGGCCTACCGGTGGATCAGCGCGAACGCGGCGACGCCGCACGTCATCGCCACCAAAGTGGACAAGCTCTCGCGCACCGAGCGCAGTCGGAACCTGCGGGAGTTCGCGCGCGTGTTCGGCGAGACGCCTCTCGCGGTGTCCAGCAGCACCGGCGAAGGTCTCGACGACCTGCGACGACTGATGGCCAGGATCGTCAGGGCCGACGCTTAGTACAGCACCGACTCGAAGAACGCCTTCATCGCCGCGGCGTAGTACACGCCGTACTGCGCGAAGGTGGCTTTGGTCCGCGCATCGGGCTTCCAGTCGAAGAAGGCGTGGCCGGCGCCGCCGACCTGCACGTACTCCACCCGCTGCCCGGCTTTGACGAGCGCATCGACGAACTCCTTCACCGCGACATCCGTGATCAGGCGGTCGTTCGTGCCGCGGGTCAGGAACTGCGGCACGGCCCGTTCCGAGGCCGGCGGGATGTTGCTGATCGGCGCGATCGCCTGCTTCCACGTGTCGTCGGCCGCCGGATCGGTGGAGTAGGTGTTGAGCAGCGCCGCGCCAAAGACGCCGTAGCTGGGCGCCGCGGCCTTGATCGCCTTGGACAAATCGGTCCGCACCTGGTCGGCCGTCTTGCCCTTGGGCAGGTAGCTCGGCAGGAACTCGAACACACCGGCCGTCTTGCCGAAGCCTCGCGACCCGATCTTGTTCGTCATCAGCGACGCGACGGCGGCGAGGTGCCCGCCGGCGCTGTCACCCGTGACGCCGATCCGCGTCGGGTCACCGCCGTACTGCGCGGCGTGTTCGGCGACGTGCGCGATGCCGCCGAAGACGTCCTCGATCAGATGGGCCATCGTGTTGTTGGACTTGTCCCCATCGCTCGTCCCGGACCAGCGGTAGTCCATGCTGACGGCGACGAACCGGCCGCCCTTCGTCAGTTCGCGCGCCAGCCCGCGCATGACGTCCTCGTCATTCGCGTTCCAGCCGCCGCCGTGGATGATGACGATGACGGGCAGATTGCGCGCGCCCTTGGGCGCGTAGACGTCGTACTTGAGCGGTTTCACTCCAGGCTGGGCAAAGACGATGTTGTTGGTGACGGTGAGATCGCGGACCACCGCCTCGGCAACGAACGACGCGCCGATGCGCTTGTCCTGATCGATCGTGACCTTGATCTCGCGCGTCGTGGCCTCACGGTAGGCCTGCCCGAACCGTCCCGGTATCGAGTACCAGACCGAGTCCACGGCGTGCCCCGCATCGGGTGTCGCCGTCACCGTGACGACCGTGCCCGCGGGATACTTGCCGTCGGGGGGCAGCGCCGGTGTCAGCCTCAGGGACCCGTGGACCGGTGGTTCGACCGCCACGGTGAACGAAGTCGATTGCGCCCCTGAAAAGGCGGCAGACGCGAGCAGCAACACGGCCGTGGACAGCAGTCGTCGTGGTGTGGACATCAGGTGTGCAGTGTAGCGCAGGGGGGCGGCACGGCGCCCCTGAGGCCGACCACGTCAGATGGCGCCGGCCTCGACCATGTAGTTGTTCGCGGTGCACATCGCGGAATCGTCAGCGGCCAGGAAGAGCGCCATTTGCGCGACGTAGATTGGCTCGATCAGATCCGGCAGGCATTGGTCTTTGCGCTGCCACTCGAGTCCCTCCGGCGTGACCCACAACGTCTTCTGACGTTCCGTCATCGTCCAGCCGGGGATGAGCGTGTTGACCCGAATGCGATGCGGACCGAGTTCGCGCGCCATGCTCCGGGTCATGCCATGGACGGCCGCCTTGGCGGTGGTGTAGACCGGGAAGCCAGCGCTCTTCCGCCACCAGGAATCCGACCCGAGGTTGATGATCGAGCCACTTCCGGCGGCGATCATCCCAGGGGCGACCGCCTGAATGGCAAAGAACATGTGTCGGACGTTCGTGGCAATGCGTTCGTCGTAGTACTCGGGCGTGACGTCCTGCCACGCGTGGCGGTCGTCGCGCGCGGCGTTGTTCACGAGCACGAGCGGCGCGCCGTGGGTGCCGGCGATGGCCGTGACGCCGCGGCGCAGTGCCTCGACGTCACGGAGGTCGCACGCCTCGAAGTGCACGCGGGCGCCGGTGGCCACGAGCGAGGCGGCCAGCGCCGTGCCGCCTTCCGCGTCGATGTCCAGGAAGCCGACGGCCGCGCCTTGCCCCGCGAAGGCACGGACCATCTCGGCGCCGATGCCGGACGCGCCGCCCGTGATGAGCACGCTCTTGTTGCGCAGGCTGGGATAGGTCGCAAATCGCATGGTGTCTGCCCTCACCGGAAGAGCTTCGGCGCGACCTCATGGAGGTACAACCGCCAGTTGTCCCAGGTGTGGCCACCGGGCGTCTCCATCGTCTGCATGTTCTTCACGCCGAGGCTCCGCAGCTTCTCGATGACGGACAGGCCGTTGGCGCGCGCGATGTCGGTCTCGCCCCAGCCCCACCAGAACAGCTTGAGCTGCCGGTCGTAGGTCGCGATCTTCGCGGCCTCACGCGTGTAGAAGGCCTCGCGGTCGGCCTCACTCGTCCAGCCCGAGCTCATCACGGCGAGATAGCGGAACGTGCCGAGATTGTGCAGGCCCACGTTCAGCGTCTGGATGCCGCCCATCGAGAGCCCTGACAGTGCCCGCTGTTCCGGCGTGCTTCGCGTCCGGTAGTTGGCCTCGATGTACGGCAGGATGTCCTGCATCATCTCGTTGTTGAATGGGTCCTTCGTCGCGTCCGACGTCATCACCTGCCCGCCCGAGGGCGTCCAGCCCGACGGCATGACGACGATCATGGGCAGCGCGCGCTGCTCGGCGAGGAGGTTGTCCATGATGTCGCCGGCGCGGCCCACCGTGGGCCACGAGACCGCCGTGTCGCCACCGCCGTGGATCAGATAGAGAACCGGATAGCTCGCGGTGCCCTTCTCGTAGCCGGGCGGTGTGTAGACGAACATCTCGCGCGGCGCGTGGCCGAGCGCTTTCGCGATGTAGCGGACCGAGGCGACTGCGCCATGCGGCACGTCGCGCGTCTCGGAGAAGTCGCCCGGCACTATGAGCAGGCTCTGCACCTGCGAGGCGTTCGGCGACGTCCGGGTGTTGCGGGCATCGACCGTCACGACCCCGTCCACATTGAAGGTGTACCGCCACGCGCCCGGGCGCACGGCGCGGAGGGTCGTGCCCGACCACACCCCGTTCTCGCCCTTCGCCATCGTCACCGCGGGCGAGGCGCCACCTCGACCGCCCGCCGTGGGAGCAGGCGGAGGCGCCGCGGCCGGCGTGCCTGCGGGAGCCGGCACCAGACTGCCGTTGATGTCCCCGGTCACCGAGACGCTCGTCGCCTGCGGTGCCGCGACGCGGAACGTCACGCGGCCATCAGCCTCGATCTGCGGGGAGACGACCGCCGGTCCGCCTCGGCCCGGGCCGGCCTGACGACCCGCACCCGCGACCGGGGGCGGCGCGCCCGGCGCCTGACTCGGTGCCGGGGCCTGCGCCAGGAGCGCCGTCCCGAACATCGTCGCCACACACGCCGTCATCACCCGTTCCGCTCTTCGCATGCCCCGCTCCTCGCCCGCGCTGCGCGGGCCGTGTGATCACAGAAGCGACAGTCTACTGGAGTGCGGGCCCGCGGACAGGGGTCCCCGCCGGCTTGGTTGGTCGGCCGCCTCGCCAGGCGCCGGTGCGCACGCCTTTGTGTCACAATCCCGCCGTCCGCCGAGAACCTGGTTCGATGCGGCGCCACCCCCCTTTGGAGGCTCCATGCGTGCTCGCTCGTCGATCGACGTCGTCGTGACCCTGGTACTCACGCTGTTCTTTGTCGCCGCCGGTCCCCTGGCGCAGGGTGCGAAACCGTATGGTGCCGCGACACCGCAGGAGGCAGTGGCCACCGTCAGGAAGGCGACCGCGGCCAACGACTTTCTTGCGGCGCTTCCGGTCATCTCGCCCACGGGCATGAAGGAGGTCGCTGCCGAGGGCGTATCCGGCGTGTTGATGCTGCTCGCCTTCTCCGACCCAGACGATGCGATGCCGGGCAGCGCGAAGCCGTCGAAGGCCGAGCTCGACGCGCAGCGGAAGAGCTACGCGAGCGCACTGGCCCTGGCGAGAGGCGTCCTCAAGCCGCACGGACTCGACACGCTCATCGGCAAGCCCATCATGGCGGCCGAGACGCAGAAGACCCTCACGACCGCGCTCGACAAGGCCGACAACGTCGCGCTGGTCACGTCGCTCTTCAATGCGATGACCAAGATGGGGCCGATGCTCGGCATGAAGGATGGCCCCGAAGCCTCCGCCGCCCGTCGATATCGGCAACGTGACCGGCTACAAGATCAACGGCGACAAAGCGACCGCGCAGAACGGGGCCGAGACGATGGACTTCGTCCGCATCGGCGGCCGCTGGTACATCGAACCGCCCGCGTCGGCCGCTGGCGGAGGGCCCTCGAGCGCATCGGCGTCGGCGCCCACGCCGCAGGCGCCCGCGCCCCGCGCGACCGCGACGGGCAAGGACCCCGAGATTGTCGTCGGCGGCATTCAGATCGCGAAGGTCGTGGTGTCGAGCGATGACTTCTCGGCCAAGCCGTTCAACTCCGACAACGGCACGAAGATCGTCTTGTGGGTGAAGATGCCCGCGGGCCAGGGCCTCATCGAAATCGACGAGGACGCGTCGCTGCTGCAGCACTTCGGTGACGACAAGGGCACAGACCTCGGCGGGAAGTTCGATAGCTTCCCGGACGAGTTCAAGGACGCCACCGGCGGGACCTTCGAGATCGAGAGCTCCGGCATGCCGGCGGCCGGCGCGACGGCGCTCCTGGCCGAGGGATCGGTGGCGATGACCGTGGCGACCGGCACGCGCAAGACCCGCGTGGCGAACGTGCGGATCGTCAACGACGCGAAGCTCACGTTGGGCACGACGCCGATGACGGTCAGCGAAGTGGCCACCGAGGGCGACTCGGTGACGTTCACCCTCAAGCTGCCGCGGCAGGTGATGACCGGGATCAAGGACGTCGTCTTCCTCGACGCGAAGGGACAGCCGGTCGAAGGCCGCCGCACGGGCAGCGGCTACATGAACGACGCGGCCGAGATGAGCTTCAGCGTGAAGACCGCCGCCCGGACGCTGACGCTCGAGTTCGAAGCCTGGCAGGGACTCCGCACGCTCAAGGTGCCATTCAAGGTGAGGGCCGGCCTGGGTCTTAACTGACCGGCGGGCGCCGCATCTACCGGGCGTCGCAGTTGCGGGAGGCAACGGAGCTCAGATCCTGACCGGCGTTCAACCGCTTTCCTTCAGAGAGGTGCACACATGGGTCGTCTCCTTTGGCGCGTCCCCGTCGCTCTCGTTGTCACCGTTCTTGCACTGACGACGTCCTGGCCAGCCCACACGGGCGTCCTGGCGCGCGCCACGATCGAGCCGGTGGTTGGCGGGCTCGTCAATCCCAGGGGGCTGACCTTCGGCCCGGATGGTGCGCTCTACGTCGCCGAGGCCGGGAGCGGAGGGGGAGGGCCGTGCTACACCAATGGCGCCGGCGCGAATGTCTGTTTTGGCCCGACAGGGGCCGTCACGAAGATCGCCCTGGGTGACACGCCGACCAAGTCCCGCGTTGTCCAGGGGCTGCCGTCCGTCGCCCCGAGCAGCGGGGCCGGCGCCACCGGCCCCCACGACGTCGAGTTCCAAGGGCTCGGCAATGGCTACGTGACGATCGGACTCGGCACTGACCCCGTGAACCGAACCGCGCAGGGCGCGTTCCCGGCGTTTGCCAGTGTTGGTGCCGAGTTTGGACGCCTCGTGCGCTTCCAGCCCAACGGCAAGTGGGCATTCAAGGAGGACTTGGCCAATTTCGAGGCGAGCGCGAATCCCGATGGCAACCTGCCCGATTCGAATCCCTACGGGCTGCTCGCCCTTCCGAGCCGACAGGTGTTCGCCGATGCGGGCGGCAACACGCTGAACGCGATCGCTGCCAACGGCAAGATCACCAACCTCGCCGTCTTTCCCAACCGCACGGGGGTGCCAGGAGCGCCGCCACCAGGTATGCAAGCCGTGCCGACGTCCGTGGCCGTCGGTCCTGACGGCGCGTTCTACGTCGGCCAGTTGACCGGCTTCCCGTTCCCGCTTGGGGGCGCCAACGTGTATCGGGTGCCGTCCGGGGGTGGCACGCCCGTCGTGTTCGCCAGCGGCTTCACCAAGATCATCGATCTGGCCTTCGCGGCGGATGGCTCGCTCTACGTGCTCCAGATCAGCGCCGCGGGCGGACCGCCGCCGCAGGGCGGGACCGGCTCGCTCATCCGCGTGTCGCCGGGCGGGGCGAAGACCATCATTGTCCCGGCCGGGGCCGGTCTGGTCGCGCCCGGTGGCATTGCGATCGCCGTGGACGGATCGATCTACGTCACGAACTTCTCCGTGCAGCCTGGCGGTGTCGGCACGGTCGTGAAGATCACGCCGTAGGAATGTGAGATGGGCGCCTCCACCGCGGGGGCGCCCACCTCGCCCGACGCTATAATCCCGCCTCGTGAGCGACATCCTCGATCCTGACGCGATCCGCCGCATCGACGCGTTCTACGACACGACGCTCGCGCCGAAGCTGGTCGCGATCGACGATCGGCGTCGCCAGGTGCGATGGCTGATCGTCAAGTCGATGCTGGTCGTGGTGCCGCCGATCCTGTTTCTGGTGGCGGGCGACCTCCTCGACGGCATCCTGCCGTTCCACTCGAACGCGGTCTCCGTCGTCGCCGGCTTCCTGTGGCTGGCCGCCAGCGTGGTGTTCGCGCTCATGAAGTACCTGCTGCCCGGGATCGCGGCCTACGCGAACTATCGGAGCCGCTTCAAGCAGGACATCGTCCCCGAGATCTTCAGGGCCGTCTGCCCGACGGCGGTGTACGAGCCGCTCCAGGGGATCGCCGAGGCGGTGTTCGACGCGCCGGGCCTCTTCAACACGCGCGGCGCGTTCAGCTGCGACGATCGGGTGCGCGGTCGAATCGGCCAGACGCCGTTCGAGGTGTCTGAGGTCGGGCGCGCCTACACGACAGGCTCAGGCAAGCACTCGCGCTCCTACGTGGTGTTCCGCGGTCTCTTCTTTCATCTCGATTTCGCCCGGCTGCTCAACGGCGTGACGCTCGTCGATCCGGAAAAAGCCCAGTCCCACCAGATCGGGGAGCGGGAGGGCCTCACCCCGGTGCCGTTTGACCACCCGGCATTCGAGACCGAGTTCAAGGTCTACACCTCGAATGAAACCGAGACGCGCGCGCTGCTGACGCCGGCCATGATGGACGCCCTGCTCGCCCTGCGCCGGCAGGCGGGCAAGCCCGTGTTCCTCGCGTTCAAGGGCGGCGCGCGTACGTGGGCGTGCACTACGACCGCCAGTTGTTCGAGCCCGGCATCGCGCAGAGCACCTCGAAGGAGGCCGTGCGCGAGATTGCCGGACACTTCGCCTTCGTCGAGACGATCGTCCGCGAGCTGAAGCTCAATGACCGCGCCGAGGGACTCGAGCCCGATGCGTCGCTGCTCCAGGGCGGCGACGTCGAGACGCACCCGCTCTCACGACTGGCCGCCGAGAAGGCCGGCACGCTCACCGTCAACGACCTGTGGACGGCAGCGTCGGCGGAGATCGACGATTCGGCCAAGGATGGCGGCGCGTTGGTGCCGAGGCCCGCGGGCACGCGCATTCAGCTGGAGCGTGGCCCGGGCAGCCTGTCGATCACCTACGGCCTGCGCGTGGGGTTCTGGGTGATGCTGGCCATCTCGCTCGGGGGCGCGCTGCTCGCGACGAGCGCACTGCGGGCGCCCGATGCGCCCGAGTGGGCCGGCCCGGCGTCGGCGTTCGTGCGGACCCTCCCGCCGGTGCCGGCCCTCGACGCCTTTGCGGCCGATGCGCCCCTGCCCTGGCTGATCGTCGGCACCGTCGTCGCCGGGCTCTTCGCGCTCGTGTGGACGGGCTATGTCCGGCGCGTGGTCGTCGAGCCGGACTGCATCCGCATCTTCCGCGGGTTCCGGCCCTTCCCACGGGTCTATCGCCGCCCGACCTACGGCCGCGCCATGCGCATCAAGCAGTCGATGTACATCACCAGGTCCACCGGCGTGCATCTGATGAATCCCACGGCGTCTCCCGTCCTCACTGAACCCGAAGCCATCTGGCTGACGTCAGAGATGAAGCGGACGCTGGGACAGACGTGAGAGGTAGCCACGCCGACAGGCCGCGTGGAATAATCGACCTCATCATGAACAGGTCGCTTCTGCTCGTCCTGGCTGCCTCTGTCGTTGCCTTCTCGACCGTGGCCCAGGGCGAGCGGGACGCGCCTCGAGGCATAGAGGCGCAGGCCCCGCGCCCCATCCGAGCGCTCTACGTGACGGGCGGCGGCTTCCACGAGTTCGTGAAGCAGGAGGCGATCGTTCCGCCGGCCATCGCGAGGACGGTCAACATCCAATGGACCGTCGATCACACCGCGGGCACGTCCACCGAGATCTTGATCGAGCGACACAAGAACACGGACTGGACCAAGGACTTCGACGTCGTCCTCTACAACATGTCGTTCTCGTTTGTCGTGGATGTGCCGTGGATCGAGCGCCTCGCCGCCGCGCATCGCGACAGCGGGGTCGGGGCCGTGATCTTGCACGGCGCCGTCCACAGCTACCGGCGGTCCGAGTCCAGGGCGTGGGGCGAACTGATGGGCGCGTTCAGTCTGCGGCACGACGCCCAGCGTCCCCTCACGGTTGAGACCGTCGCGAAGGACCATCCGATCATGCGCGGCGTGCCACATCCGTGGGTGACGACCAGGGAAGAGCTCTACGAACTCGAGCGGGTGTGGCCGGCCATGACGCCGCTGGCGCAGGCCTTCAGCAGCGAATCGAAGAAGACGCATCCCCTCATTTGGACGAATACCCACGGCAAGGCCCGCGTGTTCGTGACGTCGCTCGGACACAACACCGAGATGATCGCGGACCCGGTCTATCTCGGCCTCGTCACGCGAGGTCTGCTGTGGACGGTCGGCCACCTGCAGAACGACGGCACGCCCGCACGGGGCTACGCGGCACGCTGACCGCCGCAGGTGCGCGTTGACCGCCCAACCTCCTATACTGCTGCCATGAAACCTTTCCTGATCGTGGCCGGTGCGAGCCTGCTCGGCGCGTCCCTGCTCTCGGCGCCTCAGACATTCAGTCCGGACGCAGAAGGATTCATCCGCAACTGGCTGGTCCTGGCCCCCATCGCCATGGAAGGCGACCAGGGCGCGGCGGAGATCGACAAGGAATTCATCAAGGGCGAAGCGACGATGACGCCCAAGGCCGAAGACAAGGTGACGGTCGGCGGCCAGGCGCTCACGTGGAAGGCCCACCAGACGACGGACTACTTCATCGATTTCCTCCTCTCCTTCGGCCAGGCACGGGGCGAGTACGCCGTGGCCTACGCCGTCGCCTACGTCATCGCGGACGCCGAGATGCGCGTGACCCTGTCGGCCAGCTCGAACGACCAGGGCAAGGCGTGGGTGAACGGCAAGGAGGTCTTCCGGTTTGCGGAGACGCGCACCCTCGAGAAGGACACCGACCAGGCTGACGTCACGCTCGTGAAGGGGCAGAACGTCCTGGTGCTCAAGGTCATCAACGAGGTCAACAACTGGCAGGGCTGCGCCCGCTTCACCAGGACCGGCCTCGGCGTGACAAACCTCAAGATTGCGCTGGCACCGCAGTAGGAGGGCGCCGCTGCCCCTATGACACGACTACTGCTGACGTCGTTCGCTCTGGCCATCGCCGCCACCGTGTTGTCCGCGCAGGGGACGGAGCCGGGCTTTGTGTCCCTGTTCGACGGTCGCTCTCTCGCCGGATGGAGGCTGGTCGGCGGCGTTGGCCCCGGCTACGTGGCGCGTGACGGCCTGCTGGTGTGCCCGCCTGACGGCGGCGGCAATCTCTTCACGGAACGCGAGTATGCCGACTTCGTCCTGCGGTTCGACTTCCGCCTGGAGGCGGGTGGCAACAACGGCGTCGGCATTCGCGCGCCGTTCGAGGGTGACGCGGCCTATCAGGGCATGGAGATCCAGATCCTGGACGATGGGCACGAGCGCTACAAGGGCAAGATCCGGTCTGAGCAGCACCACGGGTCGATCTACGACGTGATTCCGGCGCGCACGGGCTACCTGAAGCCGGCGGGCGAGTGGAACAGCGAGGAGATCAGCGCCGACGGCCGCCGGATCCGCGTCACGCTCAACGGCGTGGTCATCGTGGACGCCGACCTGGACACCGTTCGCGAGCCCGCAGTGCTGAAGAGACATCCGGGCCTCGCGCGCACGACGGGACACATCGGCTTTCTCGGCCACGGCTCGGTGATCGAGTTCCGAAACATCCGCATCAGGTCGATTCGCTGAGTAGGCCGGGCCGCCGCCTCCCGTAATCTCGACATGCTAGAGTCTGGAGCTTCCCTGGAGGCCCCATGAGCCGTCGTCGTTCGAAGGCGTTGTCGCTGTCGCTCGTCCTGCTGGGTTGCGTCACGGCCGGGGTCGCGGCGGCGCAGGCGCCCCCGCCGGTTCCCGCCAAAGCCGGTGTCGCGGTCGGCACGCTGAAGGCCGGATCGACCACCGTCACTCTGGCCCACGCGTACGTGGCGGGGCCCTTCGACAACCTCTACGTGATCGAGTTGACGGATCAGCCCATTCCCGAGGCGGCGATCGCCGGTGAAGTGAAGCGTGGTGGCGGTCAGGGGCTCCTGCGTTCAGGCAAGCTGCAGGGCATCCTGATGTACGTGGATGACACCGGCTTCGTGCAGACCCTGATCCCGTTCATCGGCGAAACCCGCGGCGACAAGATGCTGGCGAGCGCGGGGCGACTGACCAGCTTCACCCTCAAGGCCGGGCAGGTCACCGGTCAGGGCGCCAAGACGCCCGACCAGACGATGCAGCAGGGGTGGAGCTACGCCGCCAGCTTCAACGCGATCGTCCGACCGGCCAAGTAGCCGCGCCCCGACGCGTGCACCACGTCTCGACCGCATGGCGATCACCACCGACGACCGGCGCGCGCTCGAGGAACTCGATTACCGGCTTCGGATCCTGCTGCCCGAGGAGTACCACGACCGCCACGGCGACGTGCAGCCGGTCTCGATGGGATCGGCGGGTTTGAAGTACGCCTCGGATGGCCGCGTCGCGTGGGACGAGATCTGGGGGAGCTTCTGCGACCTCGCCATGGCGGGTGGCCCTCCGCACAAGGGGCGGTTGCTCGAGCCGGGTGTGCGCGCCGAGATCCACGCTCACCCTCATCGACATCGCGAGGTGGTCAACGAGATCTGCCGCGGCGTGACGCTGGTCACGGACCTCCCGGCTGACATCTCGCCGAGACCCGGCTGGGTTCGCGTTGAATGCCACAGCGGCATCATGGCCGGCTGGTTGCTGCGGGCGATCACCATGGAGAACGTCGCCGTTCGTGCCGAAGGCCTGGCGTTGGACCTGCCGGCGAGCCCGGATTTCCGGCTCGAGAAAGAGATCAAGAACGTCGTCACGGTCGCGGCGAAGACGTGCCACTACTGGCTCGGCCACATGCCACGCGCGCAGCGACAGGCGATTGGCACCCTGCTGACGACGCTGGCGGTGGCGTCCCCGCTGATAGCGCCTGAGTGGCCGGCTGAGGACGAGACGGCTGCCGAGGTGCCGACGGTCGCGGCAATGGCGGCGCGCATCCACCGCGAGACCGGCCTCAGCGCGTCAGCGCAGCACTACACCGGGTGGTTGGGCATCGACTGCCCCAGCGTGCGGACCGCGGTGTGGATGATGCGCGGCCTGGTCGTGAGCAACGTGCTGGCGCGGCGGGAAGAGACCGTCCTGTTCGTGCCTGTCAACCCGACCCATGACCCCGGCGGCGAGCGCGTCGCGGACGTGCTGACGCGGACCCATCAACTGGCGGCCGCAGACGGTGTGCTTTGACAATGGTGCGCCGGGGGGGCCTGAGCCCCCGGCCGAGATCTGTCCCCAAACCAGCCAGATCTGTGGAAAAGAGATCTGACCCCCTGCGGTATAGTGACGCCATGAACAAGATGCGACTCGCCGTCGTGGGGATCATGGTGTGCAGCGTCGCAGGCCTCGTGCTGGCGCAGGTGGCCAGGACCAAGTCGCCAGAGGGCGCGAAGGCCTACATCATCTCGCCGAAGAATGGCGACACCGTGTCGTCGCCGTTCACGGTGCAGTTCGGGCTCAAGGGAATGGGCGTGGCCCCGGCCGCGGTGACCGTGCCCAACACCGGGCACCACCACCTGCTCATCGACGTCGCGACGCTGCCCGACATGTCGGCGCCGCTGCCGGTGAGCGACGCCATCCGTCACTTCGGGGCGGGCCAGACGGAAGTCGATCTGACGCTCGCCCCCGGCCGTCACACGCTGCAACTGGTGCTCGGCGACCACCTGCACACGCCGCACGATCGGCCCGTCGTATCCGAGAAGATCACGATCACGGTGAAATAGCGCCCGCCATGCGTCGGACCCTCCTTGGCGTCTCCGCGGTCTGTCTGGCCCTGTCTCCATGGGCGTTGGCCGGACTCGGCGCCCAGGACGATCGGGTTGTGGTGTGGACGGTCGCGGGGGAGGCGGCGCTCGAGCGGGAGCTGAACGGTCAGGCCGCGCGCGGCCTGCGGGTCGCGGCCGTGAGCGACGGGCTCCCGTGTACTGTCACCGCGCTGCAGGCGACGGAGCGGCCCGGACCGGCGGCGGCGTACCGGGTGGTCGCGGATCGCGATCTCGAGTCGATGCTCGCGCCATTGGCTGCGGACGGTTTCGTCCCGCGGCTGGCGCACCGCAGGGTGGCGGGGCGCGCCCACGTCATCTTCGAACGGGTTGGCGACGCCCGGCCGGCACCGGCGTGGCGGCTGGTCGAGTTTGCGGATCTGAACGCGCTGCCGGCGGCCGTGACGGCCATCGCCGGGGAGGGATTCCACCCGCGCCTGCTCGTGCGCTACCCGCTCAAGAGCTGGCCGGGATTGTCCGAGCGCGGCCTGATCCTCGCGTCGAAGACGGACTCAGGCAAGGCGCGCGAGGCGCAGGTAGTGGTCGGCCAGTCGAACAAGATCGACGAGGCGGCCAGGGCGGTCGCCGACGCCACATCCCAGGGCTTCGGGTTCGACCTGCTCTTCACGGGCTCGCGCGATGGCAGTCACGCGACCCGACGCGAACGGCTCGTGGTCCTGCTGTCGAGGGAAACGGGCGCGGCGGGCGCGTCCCGCCCGGTCCGATTGGAGCGCGCCTCGAGCTTCGGCACCTTCGGCAGCGGCGTGCCGCTCGGCGTCGCGCCGTTCTGGAACGACTACTACGTCTACGCGTGGTCGCCAGCCGAGCGCCGGCAGACGTGGGCGAGTCCCATCCGTCTCTCCGCCAACGAAGCCGGATGCGGCAGCCTGTCCTTCAAGCTGCGCCTGGATGCCCCTCGCGATCAGGCCTGGAACATCGTCGGTCTCGTGGCGCGCAAACTGCCGAACGAGGCCTACGAACTTGTCTACGTCACTGACCAGCGACTCGGTCCAGGGACGCAGGAGTAGCCTGCGACGCTACTTCGCCCCCAGGCTTTCGAGCGAGGTCAGCGCCCGTCGCAGGCGCTGATCTGCCTCTTTTGCGACGTCCTGCAGCGCCGCATTGGCGCCGACGATCCCCAACGCGGCCAGGGGCGCCATGGCCGCGACCACGCTCTGGCCACCGTCGCCCTCGTAGACGATCACGTTGCATGGCAGCAGCAGGCCGACCTCCAGCTCGGCGTGCAGAGCCCGGTCGGCCAGCGCCGGATTGCACGCCCCGAGAATCACGTACTTGCGGAAGTCGCGATCCAGCTTGGTCTTCAACGTCTGCTGGACGTCGATGCTCGTCAGCACGCCGAACCCTTCGGCCTTGAGCGCGGCGGTCGCTTCCGCCACGGCCGCGTCAAAGGACACGGGAAGGACGACGCTGAACCCGTATCGGCTGTGCTGCATACCCTCGCCTCTCGGTGGCTCAGGCGCCGGGTGCCTTGTAGGCCGTCTTCTTCTGACTCGCGTGATCCATCTCCTCCGCGGTCAGCAGGGGCGTCGTCACCAGCCGCACGCTACCCGTGGCGGCGATGGCCAGGCTCAACGCGGCCGCCGTGGCGTTGTCGGGAAACTCGGCGATGACCACGGCGTCGTACTGGCCGAAGCTGAAGTAGAACGCCTCGACCTTGCCGCCGAGACCTTCGACCGCGCGCGTCGCGACATCCCGGCGTTTCGTGCCGCCGTCCTTCCGGAGACCTTGAGCACCTTCAGCGGTATAGGAGACGGTCACGAGGTACTTGGGCATGGGGAACCTCTACGTCGAAAAGGCCGCGCGACGACCGATTAATCGGGACGGGCGCCATCATACTCTGCCGTCGCCAGGCAGGTGCGCACGTGATGTCAGCGCCCGCTCATGAACGCACGGGCTTCGCGAAGCTCTGCCCGCCCCGGCGTGTCGGCGCGCGCGGCGACCTTCAGCAGCTCGCCGTAGTAGCGGCGTGCGGTCGTGCGGTCGCCGGCGAGTGAGGCCGCCCTCGCCGCGCCGTAGAGCGCGCGGAAGCGATTCGGCTCCTTCTTCAGCGTCGCCTGGAACTCGGTCAGCGCCTGAGCCGGTTCCTTCAGCTCGAGCAGCATCTCGCCGAGCAGCTCGCGCGCCGGGGCGATGGGGCCTGGGGTCACCGCGTTCTTCTCGGTGGCGTCTTCGCGCACCGCGGCCGCGCGCATGGCGGCGAGGGCCTCGGCACGGCGGCCTTCGGCCAGCGCGAGAAACGCCGCCGCGCCCGCGTGCTGGATCGCCACCTGCTCGGCCCAGTACGCTTCATTGGCCTTGGCGAGCTGGTCGCGGATCTGCTGAAGGGCCTCAATCGAGCGACGCGCCTCGGCGAGGGCGTTGGTGTGTGAGGCGCCGAGCGCGCGCGCGAAGTGCGTCATCGCTTCGGTGTACGGGAACCGGCTCGGCTTCGGCTCGAGACGGGCCGCCTCCGTCCAGTTGCGACGCTCGAGTACCCATCGGGCGGGAATCGCGGCCAGCGCGAAGACCCCCGCCGAGCCAGGGGCGGCGCCCGCGACCACGGTCGGATCGAAGCCGTCAGCGATGCCGGGCAGGCGCGCGAGCAGCCCCTGCGTCGCCGTATCCTGTCCCGTCTGGAGGTAGGCGTAGGCCATGTAGTCCATGGCGTGGAGTTCTTCGGCCCGCGCGCCCGTGCGCCGGGCGGCGTCCGCCGACGCGATGTTGGTCTCGATCGAGTCCTGCCAGGCGCCGACGCGCGTGAACGTGTGCGACGGCATATGCAGGGCGTGCGGCGCGGAGGGCGCGATCGTCGCGTAGCGGCGCGCAGCGTCGATGGCCTGGTCGGCCAGCGCCGGCACGTCGTAGCTGTGGATGATGTAGTGCGTGATGCCCGGATGATTGGGCTGTTCCGGGTACAGCTTCTCGAGGATCGCGCCCGCCTTCAGCTGATTGGCGTAGGTCTTGTCGGTCGGCAGGGCGGACGCGGTCAAGGACAAGGCCCAGAAGATCGAGGCCTCGCGGTCGGTCGGGTAGGCGGCAGCCAGGGCCGCCATCGCCTTCTCGTAGGCCAGCACGCGTGCCCGCTGATCCAACGTCTCGCTGTCGGTGTAGAGCTTGGCGGCCGCTTCGACATACGCGCGCTCGCGCTCGGTCTTCGGGCCCGCCGTCCTGGCCTGCGTAATCGCCTGCAGCCCCTGCTGCAGCTGAGCCGGCGGCCGAATGGTCGCGGCAAAGGGATTGGTCCACCGCGAGACGGCAATGCCCCAGTAGGCCATCGCGCAGCCCGGGTCGGTCTTGAGCGTCTCGTTGAATCCGTCGATGGCCGGCCCGAACTCGAAGGAGTGCAGCAGGGCCATCGCGTGATCGAAGGAGGCCTGCGCCGGCATCGCGCACGACGTCTCGAAATGCACCGTGCCCAGCCGTTCGCCGCGTCGGGTGCTGGTGCTGCTGGGCGAGCGGCGAGGCCGTCAGCGCGAAACCCAATAGAACGGCGACGCGACGTGTGGGTGGCATAGGGGCCTCGTCTGGTGGGGTGAACGCCTGATTATAGAGCTACTATCGGGGGCCGCGCGCCCGGCGTCCGGCGCGTCTCCCAACGGACCTTGAGGTCACCGATGCTCCGCCTCCCGATGCTTCTTGCTGCCTGCCTGGCGCTCATGGTCGAGCCGGCCGACCGCGCGCAGACTGCGCCCCGGACGCGCGCCGTCTACGTCAGCGCCATCGATGGCGCGGGACGGGCCGTCGTTGACCTCTCTCCCGCCGACCTCGTCCTGAAGGAGGATGGGAAGGTCCGGCCGATTGCGACGGTCGCGCGGGCGGTCACGCACCTGTCCATCGCGATGCTCGTGGACGACAGCGGCGTGGGCATGAACGACTTCCGTGCCGGTGTCGCCGGGTTCATCAATCGCCTGGGCGACCAGGCGGCGTTCTCGATCGTCGGCATCGCTGAGCAGAATCGGACCATCGTGGACTACACCAGCCAGAGTGGGCCGCTGCAGGGGGCCATCCGGTTGCTGATTCCTCGTAACGTCAACGCAGGCGGTCACCTGGTCGAAGGCGTCCTCGAAGCCGCCACGGCATGACGAGGCAGGAGCGGCAGCGTCCCGTGCTCCTGATTCTCACCAACCAGGGACGCGAAGACAGCGACATCCCCGCCGACCGCGCCATGGCGCAGGTCGCGCGCGCCGCCGCCGCGATCTACGTGGTGGAGGTGCTGCGTCCTGCCGGACAGGCCCGCCCCGCCAGCGACCGCTACGACACGATGGCGGGCGTGCAGGCCGAACGGGATCAGGCGCGGAACATCATTCTCGGCGACGGCCCTCGGCTGACTGGGGGGCGTCGTGCCGAACTGATCGCCACGGCAGACGTGCCGAGGGCGCTGGCGGGCATCGCCGAGGAACTGGCCGGCCAATCGGTGGTGACCTATCAGAGCGAGGCCAGGCCCGGCAGCTCGTCGAAGATCGAGATCGCTGCGTCGCGCCGTGGCATCAAGGTGCGGGCGCCCGCGAGGAACGGCGACCGCGTCGTGCGGTGACGCGAGGCATCGCAGGGTACCCGTCAGCTTCAACCCCAGGCGCTCGCGGCTCCGAGGTGGCGCCTGCCCGATGCGACGCACTCGTGGAAGCCGCTATCGCGGCGCCCACAGAGGCGCACCGCCGCGCGCGCCAGGCTCACCACGAAGGCGCGTAGCGGCGGTCCAGGTTTACGCCGCAGCCGGCCTCAGGCCGGCACGCGCGCGAGCCCTGCAAGCGGACGTCCCCTCCGTGACTCTGTGGTGAGATCGGGTCTTCTCCGCGTGCTCCGCGGCTCCGCGTGAGCCCCGGTCTAGAAGTTGAACCGGTCGATGTTCGCCTTGTTCATGATCAGCGGCTGTCCCAGCAGGATCGCGCCGTTGCGGATGCTGATGGCGCCGAGCCGGCCGGCCTGCAGCGAGGTCGCGCCCGCGGGCAGGCCGTTGCGCGCCAGCAGCGCCGAGGCGTGGACCGTGAGATAGCCCAGGTCGGTCGTGTTCCAGAGGACGACCGTCTGGACGGTGCCGTCGTGGACGTACGGCTTGTTCATGTTTGGCAGCGACAGCCCGATCACGCTGATGTCCTTGCGCCCCGCCTGCCGCACCGCCTCGGCCGCGCCTGGCACCGCGGGGGCCGCGATGGCCATGATCAGCTTCACGTCCGGGTTGGTCCGCATGATCGTCTGCGCCTCGGCAAACGCCTTGTCGCGGTCATCGTCACTCGGCCTGATGGTGGCGAGCGTGAGCTGCGGGTATTTCTCGGCGAGCCGTGCGCGGATGACGGTGATCCACGAGTTCTGATTCGCCGCCGTGAGGCCGCCTGTGATGATCGCGAAGGTCCCCTTGCCGCCGAGCAGCCGCGCCGCTTCGTCCGTCAGGGTCTGGCCAATCCCTTCCGGCGTGGCCTGGTTGACGAAGTAGTCGCGCGCGTCGGGATCGGCGTCGGCATCCCACGTCAACACGCGGATGCCGCGCTCGCGCGCCTTCCGCAAGACCGTCGAGATGCTGCCCCGGTTCTCGACTGAGACCGCGATCGCGTCCACGCGGCGGGTGATCCAGCTCTCGATGAGCTCGTTCTGCTTCGCCGCATCGAGTCCCGTGGGCCCGTCCCAGAGCAGCTCGACGCCAAGCTCGCGGGCGGCCTCCTCGGCCCCGATGCGACAACTGACGAAGTACGGATCGCCCTTGGCCTTCGGCATCATCGCAATCACGAGCGGACGGGCGGCGGGGGGCGCGTCGGCTGACGCCGGAGCGACGACGCGTGGCTGCAGCGACCGCACCAACCAGACGTTGGTGCTGGCCACGACGATCGCGCCAGTGAGAATGGCACCGCACAGGACGGCGACTTGGCTGTTCTTCACAGGGATCTCCGTTTCGAGGGACGCTGAGAGGGGATCTGGACGGGCGACACGGCGCCGGTCTACGAGAATCGTGGCGACGAGGAGCACCCCGGTGAGGACGCCCGTGAGTTCAGAGGGGAGCGCGGCCAGTTGCAGGCCGTTCTGCAGGACGGCCAGCAAGAGCAGCCCGAGCAGCGTGCCGCCGATGGTGCCGCGACCGCCCGACACCGACGCACCCCCGAGGACCACGGCCGTGATTGCGCTCAGCTCGTAGCCGTTGCCGGCGTCCGCGCGCGCCTGTCCGAGGTGCGCCACATAGACCACCGCAGCGAGGCCGGCTACGAGGCCCGACAGGATGTAGACGAGCGCGACGCGTCGTGCCACCGGCAGGCCGGCGTAGCGGGCGCCGGCCGGCGCGTGGCCGATCGCATAGAGTGCGCGGCCGATGACCGATCGATGCAGCAGCAGGCCATAGGCCATCAGCGCGAGGACGAGCAGCGGGAGCTGCGCCGGGACGACACCGCCGAGATAACCCTGCCCGAGAAACAGGAACGACGCCGGAAAGCCCGAGAACGACGCCGCCCCTTCGGTCAGACCTTCGGCGATGCCGCGAAAGAGCGCAAGCGATCCGAGCGTCACGATGAGCGGCGGCAACCGCAGCCCCGCGATGAGCCAGCCGTTCAGCGCACCGCCTGCGAGGCCCACCAGGACGGCGGCGCTGGCGGCGATTGGCAGCGGCCAGTGCAGGTCGTGCCACGTGAGGCCGAAGCAGACCGCGGCCAGCCCCATCATCGCCCCAACCGACAGATCGATGCCGCCCGAGACGATGATCGGGGTCAGCGCGACGGCCAGCAGCCCGATCTCCACGCTGAGCCGCGCGATCTCGAAGAAGTTGCCTGCCGTGGCGAAGCGCTCGCCGACCCAGGCAAAGAACGCGATCTCGACAAGCAGGGCGCCGACGAGCACCCCGGCGCTGCCAGGCAGCCACCGATCACGCCCGTGCACGCCACGCCTCCAGGCTGACCGCGGCCAGGATGATCGCGCCCTGCAGTGCGCGTTCCCAGTAGGCGTTGACGCCAAGGAACGTGAGGGCCGGGCCGCTGATGCCCAGCAGCACCACTCCCAGACAGGTGCCGAGCACCGTGCCGCGGCCGCCGCGAATCGCCACACCGCCGACGACCACCGCGGCGATGACGCGCATTTCGAGGCCGAGGCCGCTGTTGATCGGAATCTGGTTGAACCGCACCGCGTTGACCAGCGCCGCCAAGCCCGTGAGGCCGCCGGCGATCGCGAAGACGATCAGACGCGTGCGCGCGACGTCGATGCCGAACAGGGTCGCGGCGCCGGCGTTCGATCCGACGGCGTAGATCGCGCGGCCGCCCCTGATCGACCGGAGGCCCCAGGCCAGACCCAGCGTGACCGCGACGACGATGAGCGACGCGGCGAACGGGTAGCCCCGCTGTCCGAGGCCCAGCCACTGGAACTCCGCAGGGAGACCCTGGATCCACGCACCCTGCGTCACCCACCGCAGCGCATCGCGCAGCACGACCATCATCGCCAGCGTCGCCACGATGGACGGAATCCTGAGATACGCGACCAGCGCGCCGTTCACGGCGCCGAGGACCACACCCACCAACGGCGCGGCGGCTGCGGCGACCGCCACCGGCACCTGCGCGGCGGCGAGGGCGCCGGCCACCACGCTGCACACGGCGAACATCGATCCGACCGAGATGTCGATCTCGCCCGAGACGATGACCAGGGTCGCGCCGAGCGCGACGAGGAGGACCGGCAGGTTGGCCAGCAGCACGTCCACCAGATTGCCGGCCGTGAAGAACGCGGGTGCGCTGGCCAGCAGGACGACCGAGAGGCTCAGGATCGCCGTGGCCGCTGACGCTTCGAGGCGGAATCGGCTCAACATGGAGCGGCCTCGACCGACGCGGGGCGGCCGAGTGCCAGCCGCATGACGGCCTCGGGCGTGGCCTCGTCCCTGCTGAGTTCGCCCGCGATCGCCCCGCCGCGCATCACCACGATGCGGTCGCTCATGCCGAGGATTTCAGGCAGCTCGGACGAGATCATGAGGATCGCGAGTCCGCGGGCGGCCAGGTCCTGCATGAGGGCGTGGATCTCGGCCTTGCTGCCGACATCGATCCCCTGCGTGGGTTCGTCGAGGAGAAGCACCGTGGGCCTGGTCGCGAGCCAGCGCGCGAGCGCGACCTTCTGCTGATTCCCTCCCGACAGCGTGCCCACCGCCTCATCGACCGAACCCGCTTTCACCTGCAGCCGCGCCACGTACTGCTCGGCCACATCGCGTTCGGCGTGACGCTGGATCAGTCCCCATCGCGAGACGGCCGCGAGCGACGCCAGCGTCGTGTTCTCGGCGATCGACATCTCGGCCACGACGCCGTGGTGGCGCCGATCCTCAGGCACGTAGGCCAGGCCGTGCCGCACCGCCATCCAGGGTGCGCGCAGCGGCACACGCCGTCCGTTGATGAGGATCTCGCCCTCGTCAGCTGGACGCAGGCCGAAGATCGCCTCGGCCACGGCCGAGCGTCCCGACCCCACCAGTCCCGCCAGTCCGAGGATCTCGCCCTGCCGGACCAACAAGGAGACATCGCGCAGGCCAGCCGATCGGCTCGAGAGGTGGCGCACGTCGAGCGCCGCGGCACCCGGTGTGCCCTCGCGCGTGGGATAGACGGTGGAGAGTTCTCGGCCGACCATCATCTGCACGACGTCCGCTTCCGTCAGCGCGGAGCACGCCTGTGTCGTCACGGCCTCGCCGTCGCGCAGGATCGTCACGCGGTCCGCGACGGCAAACACCTCCTCGAGACGATGCGAGACGTAGATCACGCCGGCGCCTCGCTCACGCAGGCCGCGGATGACCCGAAACAGCGACCCGACTTCACGCGTCGTCAGTGACGCCGTGGGCTCGTCGAAGAGGACGATCGGAGCCTCGGCGCCGATCGCTCTCGCGATTTCGACGAGCTGCTGTTCCGGCAGGCTCAGCGAGGCCGCGAGCTGGTCAGGGTCGATGGCGGCGCCCAGTTCAGCGAGCAGCGCAGCGGCGCGTGCCCGCGCACCGCGCCAGTCCACGCGAGAGCCACTGTTGGCCGCGCCCAGCGCCAGGCTGATGTTCTCGGCCACGCTCAGGTCAGGACAAAGGGCCGGCTGCTGGTAGGCCATCGCGACGCCGCGCGCCCGCGCCTCGGCAGGCGTGAAGCGCACGACGTCGTGGCCCTGGATCGCCAGCGTGCCGCTGTCCGGCGCCTCGGCGCCGGTGATGATCCGGAGGAGCGTGGACTTCCCGGCGCCGTTCTCGCCGACGAGCGCGTGCACCTCTCCGGGTTGCAGTTCGAACGACACGCCGCGCAGCGCGTGCACGCCGGCAAACGACTTTCGAATGGCGCGCGCGGCGAGCAGGGTCATCAGCCCTGGGGTTCTCGACCGGGTCCCGTGAAGCCGGCCGCCCCGAGTGCCACGGCTGGGAGCACGTGGCTCTCGGGCGACCGCTCGGCGGTGATGCGTTCGAGATAGCCACTCTGGTAGAAGGCGCTGAGCGGGTCCGCCGGCAAGCCCTGGTTGAGCCGCCACTCGGCCACCGCAGGCCGCACATCGACAGCGAAGGCGTCCTGCAGGCAGGTCTCGGCCAGGATGAGATTGGTCTGGGTCTGCGCGTGCGCCAGGCGCTCGCAGTCCACGAGCGCCGCCTTGGCCACCAGCGTCTGCGCCATCGTCACCGTCTGGATCATCGCCTCGATCTTGCCCTTGAGGTTGTGACTCTGATCGACGACGTACGCGATGTCGGCTGGTGCGCCGGTCTCCCATTCGAAGAACCGGATCTCATGGAAGATGCGGAAGATCTGATACGGGTCGATCGACCCCAGCGTCAGGTCGTCGTCCGCATAGCGGCGGTCGTTGAAGTGGAACCCGCCGAGCAGACCTTCGGCGAGCAGCCAGGCGACGATCTGCTCGATGTTCTGGCCCTGGTAGTGATGGCCCGTGTCCACGAGCACGCGGGCGCGTGGGCCGGCGGCGCGGGCGAGCAGCACCGCCATGCCCCAGTCGGCGATGTCGGTGTGGTAGAAGGCGGGTTCGAACGGCTTGTATTCGACGAGCAGCCGCTGGCCGTCACCGAGCGCGGCGTGCATGGCCGCCAACTGCGCCTCGAACCAGCGTTTGCGTTGCCGGATGTTGGCCGTGCCTGGATAGTTGGATCCGTCGGCGAACCAGCACGAGACATCGCGGCCGTCGAGCGCGGTCGCGATGGCGATGCTCTCGAGGCCGTGCGCGAGGGCCCGCGCGCGCACGGCGGCATCCGGGTGGCCGAACGACCCGTGCTTGTACGCCTGATCCTGAAAGAAATTCGGGTTGATCGCGCCGGGACGCACGCCGTGTCTGGCCGCAGCCGTGCGCACCGCCGCGACGCTGTCGAGGCCCTGCGGCATGTCCCACTCCGTGTGCAGGGCCACGGTCGGACACACACCGGTCAGCGCATGGACGAGGCCGGCGTCGGCGAGCTTCTCGTCGATCGTCCGCGCCGCGGCCGGCTGACGAAAGACGCCGAAGCGTGTGCCGCTGTCGGCGAAGCCCCACGAGGGGAGTTCGATGCGAAACCGATCGAGCGCGTCGGCGATGCGATCCGCCTGGGTCATCGTCATGGGGCCTACCGCAGGAACGCTTCGGGAAGACCGCCGTCCACCGGAATCACGTGGCCGGTCGTCTTGCCGCTGACCTCACTGGCCAGGAAGCAGATGGCGTTCGCGCAGTCGATCGGCTGGATGGGCCGCTTGGTGATCGTGCGCTGCGCGTAGAAGGCCGCCAGCTTGTCGCGCAGGGCCTCGGTCGTTTCGTCTGCGCCGAAGGCAATCTGGTACTTCTCGAGCGAGGCGATGACGCGGTCGCGTGGGAACATCGCCGACCCGGAGACCACGGTCGCCGGCGCGATGCCGTTGACACGGATGTGCGGGCCGAAGCCCACGGCCAGTTCGCGAATCAGATGATTGATCGCCGCCTTGCTCACGTCGTAGGGCTCGCTGCCGTGCTTCGGCACGACGGCGTTGGCCGAACTGGTGAGGACGATGCTGGCGGGCAGGCGCTGGGCTTTGAGAATGGCGCCCGCCTCCTCGGCCAGGACGTGATTGCTCGAGACGTTGATGGCGAGGGCCTGCGCCCAGACGGACTCGATCGGCGTGCCTGGCGGCGGCGTCGGGTAGATCGCCGCCGTGTTGACGATGATGTCGAGGCCGCCAAACTGCGCCACGGCCGCGGCAACCGCGGCGCGAATGCTGATGCGGGAGACCAGATCCAGGGGCGTGGCCAGCACCATCTCGGCCGACGAGACCGCGGCGGCCTCACGCGCGACGCGCTCGGCCGCGTCGGCGACGAGGTCGGCCACCACCACGTGCCCGCCGCGGCGGGCGATCTGCAGCGCGACCTCGCGGCCAATGCCGCTGCCGCCGCCCACGACCATCGCGACCTTGCGGCTGAACTCCTTGTCGGGCGGCATCCGCTGCAGCTTGGCCTCTTCGAGCGCCCAGTACTCGATGCGGAACGCCTCCGATCGCGGCAGTGCCACGTAGTTGTGCACGCTCTGGAACTCGGACGCCATGCCGGGCCTCCGCGCCTGTGGCAGCGGATTGTCGGGCGAGCCTTCCTCGAGGGCGTTGGCGCCGCTCATGACGTTGATGGCGTTGACGAAGAACTCGGTGGTGATGCGGGCTTCGCGTTTGTCCTTCGCGAAGCCGAAGACGCCAAAGCCGGGAATGACGACCACCGAGGGATTGGCGTCGCGCAGGGCCGGCGAGTCAGGCAGCGCGTGCGCCCGGTAGTACTCCGCGTACGCGTGGCGATACTGGACCAGCCGATCGTCGATGCGCGCGCGGAGCGTGTCCACGCCCTCGCCGGGCGAGGCGGGCACGAACAGCGGGCAGATGCGCGTGCGCAGGAAATGATCGGGGCAGCTCGTGCCGAGCTCGCAGAGCGCTTCGGCCCATTGCGAGTTGGCGAACGTCAGCGCGGTCGCCGAACTGTCCACGTGTGCGACCGTGCGGCGGTTGGTCGAGACCGCGCCGCGCAGCCAGGGCAGGAGCGCCTCGACACGGGCGGCGTCCGGCGCCGGCGCGTGGACGGCGACGCCGCCGAACTCAGCACGGGGCGTCCGGCGCCGATGCTCGTCGAGGAAACGGCCCATCTGATCGATCGTCGTGATGCTCGACACGTAGCAGGCCCGAGGCGTGTCACCCCAGGTGAAGAGGCCGTGGCCGCCGAGTACGATGCCGTCGCAGCCCGGGTGGTCGGCGACGGCACGCCGCAGCATCAGCGCGAGCTCGAAGCCGGGACGCTGCCAGGGCACCCAGGCGATCTGCCGGCCGAAGCGCGTGTTGAACGCCTCGAGCTTCGACCGCCCGTTGGCGCTCGCCGCGAGGGCAATCGCCCAGTCGGGATGCAGGTGATCGACGTGCGGGAAGGGCAGAAACGCATGGAGCGGCGTGTCGATCGAGGCCGCCACGCGGTTGTCGCCGAAGGCGCAGAGGGGGTAGTACGCCACCATCGCGTCTTCGTGCGACTCGCCACCGTAGCGGTCGATCAGGCGCTCCAGCTTGTCGAGCGACAGCACGGCAAATCCCGACGCGCCGATCGATCGCAGGTCGCCGCCGCTGCCCTTGACCGCCATGACGCGTTCCAGGCGGCCGGTCAGCGGATCGACCAGGTCGAACTTGCCGCTGGTGTTCCCGCCGCCGAAGTTGGTGATGCGCAGATCGGCGCCCAGCACGTTCGAGCGATAGCGCAGGAGCTCGAGGGGGTCCCCGGCCCGTGCGGCGGCCTCGCGTTCCTCCCAGAGGTCCCGCAGGAACGTCACGTCGGTCATCATGTCAGGCACAGTTCAACTCCACGAACTCCCGGAAACGACGATACTCGTGATCCCATCGCCGGGC
The DNA here is from genome assembly GCA_963738485.1 of uncultured Acidobacteriota bacterium. Lineage (GTDB taxonomy): Bacteria > Acidobacteriota > Vicinamibacteria > Vicinamibacterales > SCN-69-37 > CAVTWK01. Next base: position 324,411 of record CAVTWK010000001.1, on the reverse strand, counting down.
CGCAATGGGATCGAAGCGCTCGACGGGAAACGAGCGCTGGATGAGCGCCCGGGCTTCCTCGATCGAGCTGACGGCCCCGAGTGCGACCATCTGCATGGCGATGTTGCCGAGCGCCGTCGCCTCGACCGGACCGGCCAGCACGGTGCGCCCCGTCGCGTCGGCCGTGAACTGATTGAGCAGGCGGTTGCGCGCGCCGCCGCCGATCACCCGGATGGTCGCGACGTGCGTCCCGGTCAGCTCCTCGAGCCACTCGATGACCACACGATACTTGAACGCCAGGCTCTCGAGGACGGTGCGCGCGTAGGCTGCGGGGGAGGTCGGCCGCGCCTGCCTTGAGCGATCGCAATAGTGGTCGATGGCCGCCGGCATGCTGGGCGGGTTCAGGAACACCGGGTCGTCCGGGTCAATCAGGCTCGCGAATGGCGGCACGTGATCGGCTGACTGGAGCAGTTCGCCGTAACCGACGTCCAGGCCCGCGCCGGACCAGACACGCCGGCAGCCCTGCAGCAGCCAGAGCCCCGCGATGTTCTTGAGCAGCCGCGTGGTGCCGGCGACGCCGCCCTCGTTGGTGAAGTTGAGCTCGTGCACGCGGTTGGTGATGATTGGCTGGCGACGCTCCGTGCCCAGCAGTGACCACGTCCCGGAGCTGAGAAAGACCGTCTCGCCGGTGGCCTCGACGGCCGCGACCGCCGAGCCGGTGTCGTGGCAGGCCGGCGCCACGACCGGCGTACCCGCAATCGGCGCGATGGAGGCCTGCGCCGGGCCGAGGATCGTGCCGGCCTCGACAATGGGCGCGAACAGCCGACGGGGAAGGGCGAGGGTGTCGGCGAGATCGACCGCCCACGTCCGCGTGCGTGGGTCCACGAGCTGGGTCGTGGTGGCGATCGTGTACTCGCTCGTGATGCGGCCAGTGAGCCAGTAGTTGAACAGGTCCGGCATCGTCACCAGCGTGGCCGCGCGCTCCAGGAGATCCGGCGACGTCCGGCGCGCGACATCGAGCTGGAACAGCGTGTTGAACGGCAGAAACTGGCAGCCGGTCGCGTGGTGAATCGCCGCAGCCGGCACGCGTCCGAACACGTCGGCCATGGCGTGCTCGGTGCGGCGGTCGCGATAGTGGAACGGCGGTTCGAGCACCGCCCCGTCCTGGCCAAGCAGGGCGTAGTCGCAGCCCCAGGCGTCCACGCCGACCGAGGCCAGGCGATCCGCCGGTCCGGCAACGGACAGCGCGTGGGTCATCGCGGCCCAGAGGGCCGGGACATTCCACCGCAGCGACCCGTCGAGCTGGAGCGGCTCGTTGGGAAAGCGCGCGACCTCCGCGATCTCGAGGCGCCCGTGCGACAGCCGGCCCGTGATGGCCCGGCCGCTCTCGGCGCCGAGGTCGAACGCAAGATAGGTGTCGCCCTGCATGATGGCTGCGCGCTGCTACGTTACCGGGGCGCGCGGCCCAGAGCAATGACTTGACCTGGGGGGCGTCGTGTTCTGCAATGAGGAACCCGCGCGACGAGGTCAAATGCCATGATTCGCAAAGCCTTTCGCATGTCCGTCCATCCCGGCGCCGAAGCCGAGTACGAGCAGCGGCATCGTCCGATCTGGCCCGAGCTCGAGGCGATGCTTCGGGCCCACGGTGTGCTGACGTACAGCATCTTCCTCGATGACGAGACGCGGGATCTCTTCGGCTACGTCGAGGTCGAGAGCGAGGAACGCTGGGCAGCGATTGCGGCCACGGAGGTCTGCGGGCGCTGGTGGCGTCACATGCGGGAGGTCATGCCGGCTCACGCCGATGACAAGCCCGTGTCGCGGCCTCTGCGCGAGGTCTTCTGTCTACCGCACGAACGGGTATTGGACCTGCACGACTGACGTCCACTCCTGCGGAACCTCGATTACCCGAACGACGGCCCTCCCACGAGTTCACCACGAAGGCACGAAGCTTCCCGCGCGCGGCGGGCGGCGATGGGGTGCCGCTGGCTCACATGAGCGACTGGCGCTCCTCGCTCATGTGGACCAGCGGCGCCCCATCGCCGCCAGGCCTCTGGCCGCCACGCTGGCGCTCCAGCGTGGCGCCACGCGCGGGGACCTCTGAGAACTGCTGGCGAAGAGAAGCCTTCGTGTCTTCGTGGTGGGCCGATTTGCCAGGCCCGCATCCACGCAATCAGAAGCCGCGCGGCCTGACACCGCAGGAGTCCCCTCAGCGCGGCAACACCCGAAGGTTTCGCATCATCCCCATGTCCTCGTGCTCGAGGACGTGGCAGTGGTACAGGTACAGGCCTGGATGCTCGGTGAAGGTGACCTGGAGCCGGACGCGCTCGCCCGGAAGAATCAGCACCGTGTCGAGCCAGCCGTCGTCGAGCAGGCCCTCGCGGATCGACGCGGATCCAGCCGTGGTGCCAGACACGGGCTCGCGGCTGAGGACCCGGAACTGGCGGCCGTGGATGTGCAGCGGATGCGCCATCGGCACGCCCATCATTCCGCTGACGTTCGTCAGTTCCCAGATCTGCGTCGAGCCTGCCCGCACCTCTTCCTCGGGTGAAGTCGTCATCATGTCGAACGTGCGGCCGTCGAGCAGCCACTGCGCCGCGGCAAACGACAGCGGGACACGACGCACAGGCGCGGCGGCGTTGGGCGCCCACGTCGGTCCATACGTGGCGAGCCGCTGGGGCAGGCGGTACGACGACGACTCCTGACGATTCACGCGGAGGGTCATCAGCGACAGGGGCGCGCCGCTGCCGGTGCCGGCCGGGGCCGTGGCCGCGCCCATGCCGCCCATCATGCCCATCCCCCCACCCATCCCGCCGGCGGTGCGGTCGATGTCGCTCGGCGGGAACGCGGCACTGCGCAGCTCGATCGTCGAACCCACGGCGCGACCGGTCAGATCGACAAAGACCTCGGCGCGCTGCGCAGGCGCCAGCGTCAGGTAGCGCTGCGGCCGCGGGCGTTCGAGCAGCCCGCCCTGCGTGCCGATCACCGTCAGCGGCGTCCCGTCGCTCCATTCCAGCTTGTAGACCCGCGCACTGGATCCGTTCAGCAGCCGAAGCCGATACCCGCGGCTCGCCACATTGACGACCGGCGCGATGCGTCCATTGACGAGCATGCGATCGCCGAGCAGGCCGTGCATCTGGTCCATCATCCCGCCGGACAGATACGCGAGCTGGTTGTCGGCGTCGAACCGCCGGTCCTGCAGGACGCACAGCAGTTCATGGGCGCCGGCCGGCAGGCCGAGCGCGGCTTCCTCCTCGTCTGAGACGATCAACAGGCCCGCGAGACCGCGGTACACCTGGACACCCGTGCGGTGGTGCGGGTGGGGGTGATACCAGTAGGTGCCGGCCCGATTGGTGACCTGGAACTCGTAGACGTATTCCTTCCCCGGGTCGATCGCGAGGCGCGGATGCCCGTCGGCCGCCTCGGGGACGTCGAGGCCATGCCAGTGCACGATGCTCGCTTCGGGCAGCGCGTTGGTGAAACGAATGCGGACGCGCTGGCCCCGGCGGAACCGCAGGGTCGGGCCGAGGTACGAGTCAGCCATGTCCTGCAGCGAGTCGGCGGGTCCTTTGGTCACCTTGCCCGTGAACCGCCACACCTCGGTGGGCCGTCCGGGCAGGATGCTGGTCTCGCCCGCCGTGGCCGTCAACGTCAGTTCGACATCCGGGACGAATCCGGTCGGCGTGGCGCCAGCCTGATGCGGGTCGGACCCCGCGAGCAGATGCAACGGCGCGGCGCCGACGGCCGCGCCGGCCCCCATCAGTCTGAGCGCGTCACGCCGGGTCATGATCCGTGGACCCCGACGCCTCTGGCGATGAGCAGGTGGTGCGCGGTGTGATGATCGCCCTGCACGAGCAGGCCCGCGAAGCCCAGGCCACGGATCTTCACGGTCGTCGCCGCATCGCCAACGGTCCGTGACGTGACCGTCAGCCTTGTGCCGCCGGAAAGCGCTGTCGTCGTCGCCCGCCACGCCGGCATACCGTCCAGCATGGTCGCGTGCGGCACCAGCATGCGCGCAATGGCCGCGGCCACCTGGACGTCCCCCGTCACGTCCATCGCCAGCCCATCGGGAACGACGCGCGACGACACGCGGGCGCGCAGTGTCACCATGTCCATGTCGGCCAGGTGCTGCCGCAGCGCTTCGAGATTGACCTTCGACCAGTCCGTCGTCTTGTCGGCCTCGAGCAGCTTCACGATCTCGCTGATCGCCGCGAAGGCCGACTGGCCACTGTGCGTCGGCGCGCCACCCTCGTCGTGCTGCATGCCGGGCGTGTGCTGCATGCCAGCCTGATGGGTCATGGGCGCGGTGGGCGCGGTCTGGCTCTGCGCGGCGAGCCCGAGCGAGAGCAGGCCTGCGAGCGGCAACGTGAGGACGAGCGGGCGCATCATGCGGGATTCTCCACCTGGCGATCGTAGAGCGGCTGGCCGCCGAGGCGCTGGGACTAATGTTCCATCCGGCAGGGAGCCGGGATCGCCAGAGGACGAAGGGCCGGGTTCAGCTGTCCGCGCCGCGCGCGATCTGCTGAAGCCGTTTGGCGTCCACGACCCGGAACCGCCCGCGGCCGGCCGTCGTGATGACGCCCGCCTCCCGCAGGTCCCGGAGCGCCCGCACGACGACTTCCCGAACCGTGCCGAGTTCTTCGGCCACCTGTGTTTGCGTGCGTCCGAGGACAAAGCCGGACTGTCCCGCCTCGGCGGATCGCTGGAGCAGGTGTCGAGACAACCGCTGAGTCACGGTGCGAGCGCTGGCGCCGTCGAGTCGGTCGATCACCAGCCGGAGCCGGCGGGCGAGCCGGCCGAGGAGGGCGAAGGCGAGGCGCGGATCGGCCGCGATCGCGCGCGCCAGCGCGTCACGCGAGAACACCGCGCACACCGAGGGCGGACGGCGATGGCCGTCGCCGGCGACGGCGACCCGTCGAAGAGGGGGAGGTCACCGAGCGTGCCTCCCGGGCCTTCGGTGTGCAGCACGTGCTGACGGCCTCCGACGACCCGGACGACGCGCACTTCGCCCTCGAGCAGGACGTGCAGGCCGCGGGGCGATTCCCCCGCGCTCCAGAGTGCCGCGCCCTCCGCGACGCGACGGAGATCGCCGTGCTCGGCCAGTGCGCGCCGCGCGTCCGCGTTGAGGTCGGCAAAGAGCGGGATCGCGTCGATCGTCGGACGGGGGAGCACGGCGACCCGATGATCTCACGCAGACTAAACATCTGTCGCCGGCAGACAACCGCGACGGCCTGGGCACTGCCACCCGGTCGAATCGTCCTCGCTCCGATGGCGTAAGTTCTGCAGCGCCTGAGCTGGGTTCAGCTGTTGACCCGGCGGGGCATCCAGCTCCGGCTTCGACCTTGTCTGGAGGACTGATGCGACCGATCTGCCGTTTCTCGACGACCGCGTGCTCGATGCTCGCTGCGCTCGTGCTGGCCGCCGCGCCGGCTCAGGCGACGACGATTGCGCTGCAGCCCGGTGGTGCACTCGGCAAGGACGCCCAGCTCTCCGACGGGGGCAACGCCGCCGCAAATTTTGGGACCGATAGTCGGGTCATCACGAACTGGGCCGGCAACCTCCTGGCGATCGGATTACTCGAGTTCGACCTGAGCGCGATCCCCGTCGGCGCCACCATCACTTCGGCCACCTTGTCGCTGTATCACGAGCTCAACACCCAGTTCACCCCGGCGGTCTACAACGCCTTCCGGGTGACGTCGGCGTGGAGCGAGTCCACCGTCACGTTCAACACGGCGCCGACGTTCGATCCCGTCGCGGTCAGCTCGTTGACCTTCTCTGGAGCGGCGGGCGTGTTCCGCGACTGGTCGGTGACGAGCGTGGTCCAGGGCTGGGTGTCGGGTACGTTTGCCAATCACGGGCTCTGGATCGAAGAGGTTCCCGTCGGGGGCACGGCCACGGCCTACTTCGCATCGTCGGACGCCGCCGATTCGAGCTGGCATCCGACGTTGACCGTCGATTTCACCGCGGACGCCACGGTGCCCGAGCCGTCGACGCTCGTCCTGTTCGCATCCGGCGCCGCCTTCGTCGCGCTGCGCTACCGCCGCCGCTGAATCATCGCCCGTCTGCCGCCGCCTCGCCGCCCGCAAGCGCCGCGGCGAGGCGCTCAGTGCCGCACGCGGCGCAAGGCATCAACGTAGTCCTTGGCCTCTCGGAGCCCTGCACCGGTCGCTTCGCGATAGGCCCTGATCGCGTCGATCGTGCGCCCCGTCATCGCGAGTTCGCGCACCCGGTTGACCGTGTCAGGTGAGAGCGGCCGGTCCGGCGGCGCGGGTGGGCGTGGCTGACCTGCGCGCCCGCCCCGGAGCAGCCGCGCGACGACGAAACCGAGGACGGCGCCGAACAGCAGCCACTGCCAGGGCGGAAGCGTGTCCACGTGCCGTTCAGCCGATCTGCCCGCAGTGGTGCCGTGTGTGGATGGCCTGGAAGCGGACGAAGTCCTCGACCGCGACCTGCCCGAAGACCTTGCTGTGGACCGGCTCACCTCGTCCCCGGCACGCCCGACACGCACCCTCGAGCGCGGCCAGCGCGGCGGTCAGCCGCAGGCGGGCTTCGGCAGGTGACGTCGATCCCCGTTCAGGGTTCAACGCCCTGTTGGTGCGGGCCCTGGGAAAGCGCTTCCGCTTCAACACGCGATTGAAAAGCAGGCCGCGCACGACCGGCCGGAGCGGCCCCGGGATTCTTCGGGAACTTCGACGGCTCGCCCGCGACCACATGCGCAGATTCCTCGATCGCCCGCGCGACGTGCTCTACCACCTGGCTCGGTGACCATTTGCCGGGTGCCCGCGGCGTCGTCCAGGTGGCCGCCGCCCCGTCGGCCGCCGCGAGCAAATCCGCGACGGCGCGCTGGTGGTCGGCAAACGCGTCATCGAGTGTCTGGATCAGCCATCGGCTGACCATAGCGCAGCGTCCAGGTTGCAGCAAGCCGGGTAGGTCAGGCGCAAGACCTCGATGGCGGTGGGCGGCCGACCGGTGATCAGGGCATCGCGGCCCCGGCAGAGCGTCAGGACCAGCGTCGAGACGCCGAACCAATGCCCGTCCACCTCGACGCTCGCGAGGTACCGGGCCTCGACCCGGTCACTGACGATGCGCCCCCTGGGGCGGGCCTCGGCGACCGGCCCTGGCGTCGAGCGCCTCACGATCAGCGGTCCGATGACGATGGCGATGGCCCGACGACTGCTGCCGTTCATCGATCGCCACCACGCGTCGGTCGCGATCCACAACCAGGTAGTCGGGAATCCGGCGGGTGCGATCGACACCGGACGGTTGCGGGAGGTGCTCGCGCTGTCGCCGTATTTCATGGTCGCGCTGGACATCGGCGACGTCACCGCGTCCAACGGCGACGCCGTGGCCGACCTGCGCCGCTACGAGGCGCGGGTGTCGCACGTGCTGGTGAAGGACCGTCTGCGCAATGGCGGGGCGAGTCAGCCATTCGGCGAAGGCGACTCGCCGATTGCGCATGTCCTCGAGGTGCTCGAGAAGTCCGCGCGCCCCATCCCCGCCGTCGTCGAGTACGACTACGTGGGCCTGCGCGCGCCCGAGGAAGAGGTTGCGGCGTCGATGGCGTACCTGTCGCGCGTGACGAAATCGATGGATTGAGGCTCTCCGAACAGGCCACGGCCAGGCTGATGACGTCGGCCTGCGTCTCCGTGATGGCGGGTTCCCGTTTGCCAGCCACCGGCGCGGGTGACATTATCCCTTCGCGGAGGCGTGTCCGACTGTCGCTGCCGTTCGAAGGTCCCTGTTTTCGGTCGCAGGCGACATCCGCTGGGCCTCGAGGGGCGACTCGACACGCTCGGAGGTTGTGCCATGTCTTGCCGTTCGTGGACCACGATGGCGCTTTGCGCGGTGGCGATTTCGATGGTGTCGGCGAGTCCCGCCGGGCAGTCGGCCGTCCCCGGTCTGCCGAATATCGTACTCATCACCTCGGACGATCACGGGTGGGAAGACTACGGATTCATGGGCCACCCGGCCGTTCGCACCCCCAACATCGACCGGCTGGCGTCGGAGGGATTGCTTCTCACGCGAGGATACGTGCCGACGGCACTCTGCCGGCCAAGTCTGGCGACCCTGGTCACGGGCCTCTATCCTCACCAGCACGGCGTCACGGGCAACGATCCGCCCGCAGGGACCGGCCGCGACGACATCGTGCGCGTCTTCAGGCGCCATGGGAACCTGATGGCATTGCTGGCCGCCAAGGGCTACGTGAGTTTGCAGACCGGCAAGTGGTGGGAGGGCAGCGCCCGAGACAGCGGCTTCACGTCAGCGATGACCCATGGCGACGGTGCGCGCGGCGGCCGCCACGGCGACGCGGGCCTCACCATCGGCCGCGAGGGCCTGCAGCCTATCTACGACTTCATCGAGTCGGCAGGGAAGAACCCGTTCTTCGTGTGGTACGCGCCGATGATGCCACACACGCCGCACACGCCGCCGCAGCGATTACTCGACAGGTATCAACGTCCCGACCGGCCCGTGCCGATCGCTCGCTATTACGCGATGGTCGAATGGCTCGATGAGACCGTTGGCGAGCTGATGGGATACCTCGATCGGCAGCGACTGCGCGAGAACACAATCGTGCTGTACCTGGCCGATAACGGGTGGCTGCAGTCCGAGGTGGCGGCGACACAGGCGCAGACCCGAGGGAAGCTGACGCCCTACGAAGCCGGCATCCGAACGCCGATTGTGATGCGGTGGCCAGGACAGGTGAAGCCTGAACGCGACGATCAGACCTTGGCCGGCACCATCGACATCGCCCCGACGCTGCTTCGGGCGGCGGGGATCACGCCGCCGTCCGCGATGGTCGGTCTGGACCTCCGCAACCGACGAGCGCTGGCCGAACGACGGGCGCTCTTCGGGTCCCTCTCGGCGCATACCGCGGTCGATGTCAACCGGCCCGTGGCTAACGTCAAGTATCGCCACGTGGTCCGCGCCGATGGCTGGAAGCTGATCCTGCCGTATGAGCCCAACCGCAACACCGTGCTGACGATCAATGGCGCGACGGCCGACTGGATGCGCCTGGGACCGGAGCTGTACAACGTCCGCGACGATCCCCGGGAAACCCGCAACCTGGCGAGCGCGCGGCCGGATCTGGTCGAGGAGTTACGCACGCTGCTGGACACATGGTGGGCCTTGCCTCGCTGAGGGTCGCACCTGGCCTTGACAGATCCGACCTGTTCGGTCGCAGGGGCCCGCCGGTTACCGCCCCTCCCGCGATCTGATCGCGTCCTCGATGCGACCACGCGGCGCAGCTGGCGCGAGCGCGACCGCAGGTCTTTGCCCCGCGTCCGGTCGCGTCCGGCGACACGGCGAACGTCACGCCATCGCGCACGATGGTGGAGGCGCTGCAGCAAGACGGGGTCACGGCCGTGCTGAAGGAGTATCCCGGCGCCACGCACGATTCGGCACCGTCGGCGGCCATCGCGGACACGTTCGTGTTTCTTGACGCCAACACGCGGAAGCCTAGCGCGCGGTAGCGCACGTTGGTCGGTCCTCAGCCGATCTGCCCGCGGTGGTGCCGTGTATGGATCGCCTGGAAGCGGACGAAGTCCTCGACCGTGACTTGTCCGAAGATCTTGCTATGCACCGGTTCACCTCGTCCCCGGCACGCCCCGCAGGCCCCCTCGAAGGCGTCCAACGCCGCGGTCAGTCGAACGCGGGCTTCGCGGGTGACACCGATCCCCGATCCGGGTTATCTCTCAAGGCCCGGTTGGTGCGCGCTCGGGGAAATCGCTCCCGCTTCAACACACGGTTGAAGAGCAGGCTGCGCACGACGGGACGAAGGGAACCCCCCCTCTCTCTCTTTTTTTTTTTTTTTTTTTTTTTTTTTTTTTTTTTTTTTTTTTTTTTTTTTTTTTTTTTTTTTTTTTTTTTTTTTTTTTTTTTTTTTTTTTTTTTTTTTTTTTTTTTTTTTTTTTTTTTTTTTTTTTTTTTTTTTTTTTTTTTTTTTTTTTTTTTTTTTTTTTTTTTTTTTTTTTTTTTTTTTTTTTTTTTTTTTTTTTTTTTTTTTTTTTTTTTTTTTTTTTTTTTTTTTTTTTTCTCCGGCCGGGACGGTCGCGGCGGACCCGTCGCGACTGGGTTCGGCGGCCGTGACCTTTTTTTTTTTTTTTTTTTTTTTTTTTTTTTTTTTTTTTTTTTTTTTTTTTTTTTTTTTTTTTTTTTTTTTTTTTTTTTTTTTTTTTTTTTTTTTTTTTTTTTTTTTTTTTTTTTTTTTTTTTTTTTTTTTTTTTACGGTTCGGTGACACCGGCCCTCGTTCACGCGGTCGTGGCCAGCAGGACGCAGGACGGCCGATGCGCGCGCAGATTACCTCGGTCCGAAGTTCCGGACGGCGGCCGAGGTCACCGGCGTGGGGGTTTTTTTTTTCGGTCGAAGTTCGCGGACGAGTGGGTCGAGATGCCAATGCCGCGGATTTCGAACGCGTTGCCATGTGCGGGCTATCGCTGCGAGCGACTCACCTCAGAGCCCCCCCCCCCCCCCCCCCCCCCCCCCCCCCCCCCCCCCCCCCCCCCCCCCCCCCCCCCCCCCCCCCCCCCCCCCCCCCCCCCCCCCCCCCCCCCCCCCCCCCCCCCCCCCCCCCCCCCCCCCCCCCCCCCCCCCCCCCCCCCCCCCCCCCCCCCCCCCCCCCCCCCCCCCCCCCCCCCCCCCCCCCCCCCCCCCCCCCCCCCCCCCCCCCCCCCCCCCCCCCCCCCCCCCCCCCCCCCCCCCCCCCCCCTTTTTTTTTTTTTTTTTTTTTTTTTTTTTTTTTTTTTTTTTTTTTTTTTTTTTTTTTTTTTTTTTTTTTTTTTTTTTTTTTTTTTTTTTTTTTTTTTTTTTTTTTCATCCCTTATTTCTTCCGCGCCCGCTTCTTTTTTTTTTTTTTTTTGGCTAGCCCAATGATGATCTCTGGGCGCCGGCGACACGCGGGGGGCCCCCCCCCCCCCCCCCCCCCCCCCCCCCCCCCCCCCCCCCCCCCCCCCCCCCCCCCCCCCCCCCCCCCCCCCCCCCCCCCCCCCCCCCCCCCCCCCCCCCCCCCCCCCCCCCCCCCCCCCCCCCCCCCCCCCCCCCCCCCCCCCCCCCCCCCCCCCCCCCCCCCCCCCCCCCCCCCCCCCCCGCGAAGTCACGCCATCGCGCACGATGGTGGAGCGCTGCAGCAAGACGGGGTTCACGCCCCCCCCCCCCCCCCCCCCCCCCCCCCCCCCCCCCCCCCCCCCCCCCCCCCCCCCCCCCCCCCCCCCCCCCCCCCCCCCCCCCCCCCCCCCCCCCCCCCCCCCCCCCCCCCCCCCCCCCCCCCCCCCCCCCCCCCCCCCCCCCCCCCCCCCCCCCCCCCCCCCCCCCCCCCCCCCCCCCCCCCCCCCCCCCCCCCCCCCCCCCCCCCCCCCCCCCCCCCCCCCCCCCCCCCCCCCCCCCCCCCCCCCCCCCCCCCCCCCCCCTGCTTATCGACGGCCACGCGCGTGGCTCCGCCGCCAGCAGCCCGCTCACGTTCGGTCTCTTTCACGCTCTCTCACACGCGCGAAGCCTTTCGCCGCGCTAACCCCCCCCCCTTTTTTTTTTTTTTTTTTTTTTTTTTTTTTTTTTTTTTTCTACTAGTTCTATCTCGCCGATCACGTCAGGCCGTGCGAAGGAGTATCCCCGGCGCCACGCCGATCGGCACCGTCGGCGGCCATCGCGGACTTTTTTTTTTTTTTTTTTTTTTTTTTTTTTTTTTTTTTTTTTTTTTTTTTTTTTTTCGCTGTCTTTGTAGTCAACCACGGTAGTCTTGCCGTAGTTGTCGCTGTTCGTTGTCCGCGCCGACAGAGCCGAGCGTAGGCTGTTGAACGAGAGCGACAATTGCGTAGCCAGCCGTACCTCTCGTAGAGCACCGCACGTTGCCGTGTGTTCGTCTGCTTGAGCGCCAACACGTCGGAAGCGCCGTAGTTGGTCTCGCTCTGAGTCAGTGACTCGTGTAGTTGAGGTTCGCACCGAACCGCTCAGCACGCCGGCAGACGTGAGATAGTAGTTCTGGTAGGTGTACTCGTCGCCTCTCGATGTGCCCCGCCTCGTCGTTGGTGCGTCTGTGAGTACCCTAGCCGCTCGTAGTACCGTTCTCGTAGATCTATATCCGTTTCTTCTGTAACTTCTGCCGTAGATCTCGTTGTCTATCCGCTTGTAGTAGTCTCGTCGTCCTCTAGCCTTTATCCCAGTCGTACTCAACGGTCAGCGTCGCACGTTGACGATCTTCTGCGGCTCCAGCTCCGGGTTGCCGAGCGACAGCTCGCCGACGTAGACGTCCGCTCCATTTCCGACATCGTCGATGGCCTTGATCGGCGCCAGTGCAGCATACGACGGGCCGTCACAGCGTGTGCGTCAACGTTCGACGGATCGTCAGGTTACGGCGAGCATAGTTGTTGTCGTGCTCGCCAGGCAACACGTCCGTGTAGGTCGTCGAGCCCGTAGCCAGCCAGTCGTTGCCGGTGTAGGTCCCGTTGCTGTGAGCAGTTCGTTGGCCTGATAGTCGCCGCTGTTGTGTTCCACGCGGACTCCGGCGTTGAAGTCCATCGGTCGAAGGTCAGCGTGCGCATGAGGTAGCCGGCGGCCACCTGCTCATCAGCTTCGTAGTCCTGCACCAGGGAGTCGCTCTTCGTCGCCAGAGCATCGTAGTTGTAGACCGCCGGATTGGCGGCGTAGTAGGCCTGTAGACCGTCGAGATTGAGCGTCTATCCATATCTCGTCTTGCCGTTGTAGTAGTCGTCCGTTCCCTAGCCCTCCAGGCCTCTCTGTGCCAGTGTGTAGCTGGTATTCATTGTAGTTCATGTTGTTGCGGTCCTGAGTCTATCGCCTGGCGACCAGCATTTCGACGACCTTCCTCGACCCACCCGCGCCGGCCATCGACCCTCGCTCAGCAGGTTGGCTTCATCTGTCTCGACGTCCTCGCGCTCCAGATCGGTCCGTAAGCGCTCGCATCTAAACGGATACGACTCTTCCTAGTAGTAGTTATCTCTCTTCTTGTCGTTGAGATGCGCCTTTTCAGAGACGTCGTAGGTGTTCGTATATGCATTGTCGTCTATCAGATCTCTCTATCCTCTCGTCTTTCGTATCTCTCTCTCCTCTTCTGTAGCCTACCTGCCAGTCCTACAGGCCGATCTAGTCGCCTTGAGTGCCTCGCCCCAGCATCGCATCGATCTTGTGGTGCTGTTCGTAATCGCGTATTGTGCGTCGCTCGACCTTAGCTGTACCTACCGGTCGTCGTCGTCTGATTCGTGAGCGTGCCGCTAGTCAGATCGAACTCCGCCTGCTGCCGCCCTCGTTGTCGCGATACAGTTGCGTTGACGCGGTAGGTGACCTCGTAGCCCTGTCGCGCCGGTACGACAGCGCGCCGTTGTACCCCTGTCAGCGGCGATCGACGTCATAGAGAAGGAAGGCCTGTTCTGCGCACATAGAGCCATTGAACTGCGACCTCGCCCCGTTAGATCCGCGTACAGGTGCGAGTCGTAGCGCCGCTGCGAGTAGCTGCCTCCGTACACGACGCCGAGTGTCCGGTCGGCGCCAACGCTCGACATGCGGCGTTGGCGCTGACGAGCGCGCGGACACTAGGTCGTTGCGCGCTGCGAAACGTTCCCGAGAGAAACCCGGCCGGCCGCTCGAACGCGCCTAGAGTCTAGTTGTTGTCGCTCGCACCGTTGTCGTTGTCGTCCATGTCCGTCGTCACAGCCTTCGCGACCTCTAGCCGCAGATCGAATCCGCTGTCACCGAGTCCATCTAGACCCCGCGCGTGCCGAACTCCGCTGTCTTGCCCTCTATCTGTCCGTTCAGCGTGACGTTGTTCGAGCGACGCGTCCACTCCTCCGTCTACGACAAACCGCCCCTCTCCCTCGTCTATTTCCATTACACTCCTCGCACTCATCGCATCCTCAGCTCGTTAGTATCCTCTTACCTCCCATCTCTTCCTCCTAGACGACGTAGATGTTGCTAGCCTCCGCGCTCTTGTCCTCGCGCGCTAGCTCTTGCCTCCACCACCGTCAGTTCCTCCGACACCTACGCCAGCTGTAGTGTGTGTCCATCGTCTCTCCTGTCCGTCCTCTACGTCACCTCGGCCGTGTCGTCCTTGAACAGGGCATCCTCGTCGTCACGCATACGCCCGCCGGCGCCCATACCGTTGAGCTGTAGCGCCCGTCCGCACTTGACCGCCTGTCCGTGCGCCCGTAGCTGATAGATGTCCACACTTGTCCCCAGCAGCACAGCGCCTTGCGCATCCGTGACCTACCCTCACCACCCGCGATTCTGGCTGCCTCGCAGCTACAGCAGCAGTGAGTGATAGCATGAGCGCTGCAGCAGCTCTTCATCAGATTCCTCCAATCACAATCTCACACACTCCCCCCTACAACACTATCACCATTCGAGCCAACACGAGATGCTGCCTGGCCGGCGCTAATCCGACGTTGATAGGCTGTCCGCATGCTCTGTCTCCTGATGAGCCTGATCTGGCTGACTGGATCCGCGACGCCACTCCAGGCGCCGGAGGTGCCGCGCGTGGCACCCGACGTCGCGATGGCCAATGTCGTCACCAGGGTTGATCCGGTTCTGCCCATCGACGTGACCGCCGCGAAGATCGGTGGCGATGTGATCGCCGACGTCGTCATTCGTGCCGACGGCACCGTGGAGTCGGTGACGATGGTGGCAGGCGCCGAGCCGCTCCGTGGTCCGGTCGCGGCGGCCCTGCGGAAGTGGCGCTTCAGGCCGCTGGTCGTGGGAGGACGTGCCGCTCGCGTGGTGACGCTGGTGACCGTCGCATTCGCCGACCCGATTCGGGACGAGGTGCTTCGGATCAACCAGGCGTATTTCGCTCAGCGGAATCAGTGCCAGCGCCAGATCGAGAGCGCGCCGCGTTCGGCCATCGCCGAGTGCGCCGAGCTCGTGCGGTTGTCAGAGCAGCTGCCTGCCGACAGCCTGCTCGAGCGGAGCGGCGCCCTCGAGCTCTCCGCACAGAGCCTGGTGTTCGGCGGGCGCCTGCCGGACGGTTCGCGCAGATCGAGCGCGGCATCGAGATTCGCCTGAAGAGGTCCGGCCCCGACGATGCGTCCCTCGCTGGCAGCTACCGGCTGCTGGGACTCGTGCACCGCGCCATGAAGGAACTGGTGAAGGCCGATGAGGTCTTCGCGCTCTCAGCGCGGACCTACGAGCGCGCCATGGAGCGGTTGCCTTCGCTCCGCGCGCTGTACGTCCCCGGTCTGCGATTCACGTTGCTCGACCATGCTGGCGTCAAGCGGCTGCTGGGGCAGTCGGAGGCCGCTCAGGCACTGGAGCTTCGCGCCGCCTCGCTTGCCGCGCCCGCGACGCCCGAGTTGGCGGCGTTGCGCGTCCTCGACTCCGTGCCGGTCATCGGCGAGGCGGCGTCGCGCCTGGTTGACGACGACGTGCGGCAGATTCGAGCGTTGCTCTCGACGACGAAGACCGGGTGAGCCTCGAGGTCCGTTTGATCAATCCGTCGCCCACCGGCACGCTCGGCCAGCGCGTGACCGTCAGGCGAGCCGGCGGAGGGTGGGCGATCGAGGCACTCAATCCGATGCCGCTCCGGCCCCGCTAGGTCGCGGCGTCGCGCCGCGCTACCAGCCCATCGTCTTCGATTCGCTGAAGTCACGGTTCTTGATCGTGACCTTCACCTGCTCGAACTCGTGGACGGCGTCGATCAGGTGGTTCGCGAAGCGGTTGAACGCGATCTCGCCCTTGTAGGCCGCGCCGCGGAACGGGTTGCCCATCACGCCGCTGTCGGTGAACTCGTCGTGCTCGAACGGCATGTTGAAGTACTGGTAGCCCTGGAACTCGAGGTCGGGCATGCCGTCCTTCTTCTTCCAGTTCTTGCCCATGTACTTGGGCGCGTGGGCGCGGTCCATCACGGCGCGATCCATGCGGACGATGCTCGGGTTGTGACAGAGGCACTGCGACGTCTCGAGTTCGCCGGCATGCCAGCCCGGGGTCTCTTCCGTCGGCCCTTCGAGCACGTCCTTGATCATGCCGAGGTAGCGCTCCGCGTACGGCTTGTAGTACGCGACCAGCGCGCCGGTCTCGTTGCGCAGCTTGCGCAGGACGGGATCGACGACCTTGATGTTCGAGCCATGGCCGTTGACGAAGATGACGCGGTTGAAACCGTGGTGGATGAGGCTGCGGCCCATGTCGTACAGCAGGTTGAGGTAGGTCTCGACGCGCAGGGTCATCGAGCCGGCGCCCATGCCCGGGCCCTTCATGTGCTGCGGGCTGTAGCCGAGCCACATCGTGGGCGTGTACAGGATGCCCGCCTTCTCACCGGCGCGCCGCGCGACCTCGGTGCTCGAGATCGAGTCGCAGTAGAGGGGGAGGTGCGGCCCGTGCTGCTCGAGCGAGGCCTTGGGCACCAGGATGGTGTCGCTGTACTTGAGGTATTCCTTGACGTCCACCGACGACAGGTCGCCGAGGCAGTAGGACGGCAGTTTCAGCTTGTCGAGCGTCTTGCGCCGTGGGGCGTGGGACTCGTCCTGGTAGGACGGCTTGACGTGCTTGGAGGCCCCGCTGGCCTTCTGCGTCTTGTCGAACGCCACGACGCCGGACGCGCCCGTGGAATTGCCGGTCGCCCCCCCGCCCCCGTAGTTGTCGACTTCCACTTCCGCGCTCTGCCTGGTCTTCGATTTCGCCACGTGTCGTCTCCTAGGTCCGCAACAGGTTAACGCGTCACGGAGGGGGTCGTACCTGTTTTCCACAGTTTCGGGCAATTCGGTGCCAGGGGTCTTGCAGCGCGAAACGTCGCGGGCGCCGGCACGGGCCCCGGGGCCACGGCCGACGGGCCACGGCCGACGTCACGGCCGACGGGCTACGGCCCACGGGCTGCGGTTTCCGGTCTCCCGTAGGCCGTCTCCTGTAGGCAGTTTCCGATACTCTCTGACGGCATGGAGCAGCGTCAGCTCGGAAAATCCGGCCTCAGCGTCTCGGTCCTCACCTTCGGCACGATGACGGTCGGCGGCCGCGATCGGTTCAGCAAGATGGGCAATCTCGGCGTTGACGAGACGGTCCGCGTCCTCGACCACTGCCGAGAGGCCGGTGTGACGACGATCGACACGGCGGACATGTACTCGTTCGGGGCGGCCGAGGAGATCCTCGGCCAGGCGCTCGACGGGCGCCGCGACGACTTCGTGCTGGTCACCAAGGCGTTCATGCGGATGGGGACGCGGCCGCACGATGTCGGACTCTCGCGCAAGCATCTGATGGAGGCGTGCGAGGCGAGCCTCCGCCGGCTCAAGACGGACTACCTCGACCTCTACATCTGCCACGAGCCGGACATGCGCGTGCCGGTGGACGAGACGCTCCGCGCCTACGAGGACCTGGTCCGCCAGGGCAAGGTCCGCTATATCGGGTGCTCCAATCACTCGGCGTGGCACGTGATGAAGGCGCTCGGCACGTCAGAGCGGCTCGGCCTCTCGCGCTACATCTGCCAGCAGGTCAACTACTCGCTCGTGGCGCGCGAGGTCGAGCACGAGATCATCCCGCTGGCCCTCGATCAGGCGTGCGGACTGATGGTGTGGAGCCCGCTGCAGGCCGGGCTGCTCACCGGCAAGTTCCGGCGCGGCGGGGTGCGACCCGACGTCAGTCGTCTCAACGAACTCGACGTGCCAGGGACGGTGGATTTCGATCGCCTCTACCGGATCGTGGACGCGCTCGACGCGATCGCCGCCGATCGCGGCGTGACACCGGCACAGGTGGCGATCAACTGGGTGTTGCACAAACCCGGCGTGGACACCGTGATCATCGGCGCCCGCAACGAGGTGCAGCTCAAGGACAACCTCGCGGCGGTGGGCTGGCGCCTGACGCCCGAGGAGTCACAGCGCCTGGACGAGGTCAGCGCCCTGCCCGAGCCGTACCCGATCTGGCACCAGCACAAGTTTGGCGCCGAGCGGAATTAGGGGTCAGACCGGGGTCAGACCTGCGTCTGCCCCCGGTCTGACCCCTGAACGGTAAGCCCCAATGCCCCGTGCGCGTCTGTGGCCCTATACTGACGCCGTGACTACTCGCAGCAGCCGTCACGCGCTGGTGTCTATAGTCTCGAGCCTCGCGCTGCTTGCTTGGGGCTTGCCCATGCTGTTCGGCTACCACCACTCCACGCCAGTTGCCATCGGCCTGCTTGCCACGTCTGCCGTGTTCCTCGTGCTCCAAGTAACCTACTGGCTCCGTCTGCACGGTGAGCACCGCAACACCACGACCAAGCTCGTCTGACGTTGGCCTCGGCCGTTATGCACTCCCTGCAGAACCTCCCGGTACCGGGGCGAGACCCCGGACCGGGGAAGTGCAACCGGTTCCACATGGCGCCCCGGCGACGGTCCTCGCCTCGTCGGCGCAGATCCGGTAGGCTTCGCGCCTGACGGCATGCCCGAACTCCCTGACGTCGTCGTCTACGTCGAAGCACTACGCGCGCGGGTGGTGGGCCAGAGGCTGACGCGCGTGCTTCTCGTGAGTCCGTTCGTTCTGCGGTCCGTCGAGCCGCCGCTGGCGAGTCTCGAGGGCGGCACGATCATCGACATCCGGCGGATGGGCAAACAGATCGTGTTCGCGATCGAGGGCGACCGCTACCTCGTCGTCCACTTGATGATCGCGGGCCGCTTCCAATGGCGGCCGCCCGACAAGCCGTTCAAGAGCCGCATCGTGCTGGCGGCGATCGAGTGCCCGGTCGGCACGGTCTACCTGACCGAGGCGAGTTCGACCAGGCGCGCCGCGTTGCGCGTGGTGGCTGGGGCCGCGGGTCTCGTGGCGCTCGACCGCGGCGGTCTCGAGCCCCTCGAGGCCTCGGTCACCGCGTTCGGCGACGCGATCCGTCGCGAGAGCCACACGCTGAGGCGGGCGCTTACCGACCCGCGCCTGCTGAGCGGGATTGGCGGTGCGTATTCGGACGAAATCCTGCACCGCGCGCGCCTGTCGCCGCTGCTGCTCACCGGCCGGCTCGACGACGACCAGGTGGCGCGGTTGCACGCGGCGACGCAGGCCGTGCTCATCGAGTGGACCGATCGCCTGCGCCGCGAGGTCGGCGACGGGTTTCCCGCCAAGGTAACGGCGTTCCACCCGGCGATGGCCGTGCACGGCAAGTTCGACCAGCCCTGTCCCGTGTGCGCGTCACCGGTGCGACGCATCGTCTACGCCGGGAACGAATGCAACTACTGCGCGACGTGTCAGACCGGTGGTCGCCTGCTGGCCGATCGCGCGCTGTCGCGCCTGCTCAAGGACGACTGGCCGCGGAGCCTCGACGAGTGGGACGCGCACCTGGCCGAGCGGCGGGTGCGGTCCCCGAGCCTGGGGACGTCGTGATGACCACAGAGGCGCCCCTCGGCGAGACGGCGCAGTTGGGTGATGAGCGCGTGGCTCTGGCGCAGCGGCTCATTTGCCTGCGAGGCAAGCCAGGAGTCCTCGACAACACGTTCCCGAAGTTCTTGATCCAATCTGCACTGGTACAGGAGCGGTTGTGCAAGCGGGCAAGGCGATCACCTCTGAAGGCGTCGTAGACATCTTCACGGCGGCTGGCCTCAAGCGACCGGACATCTCGATCGTCTCCGAAGAGTTCCTCGCGGAAGTGAGGGCGATGCCGCTGAGGAACCTGGCCTGCGAGCTGTTGCGCAGGTTGCTCGACGGTGAGATTCGGCTTCGACGGCGAAAGAACGTCGTGCAGGCGCGGTCATTCGCCGGGATGCTCGAGGAGGCGATGAGGAAGTACCAGAATCGCGCACTCGAGACGACGCGCATCATCGAGGAGTTGATCGCGCTGGCGCGCGCGCTGCGCGAGGCCAACGCCCGCGGAGAGGAGCTCGGCCTCACCGAAGATGAGCTCGCGTTCTACGACGCGCTGGAAACCAACGACAGCGCGGTCAAGGTCCTGGGCGAGCCGACCCTGTGCGGCATCGCCCGCGAGCTGGTAGACGCCGTGAAGCGCAACACGAGCATCGACTGGACGCTGCGTGAGAACGTGCGCGCGCGGCTGCGCGTGATCGTCAAGCGCATCCTGCGCAAGCACGGCTACCCGCCGGACAAGGCCGAGAAGGCGACTGAGACCGTGCTCGAGCAGGCGGCGGTGTTGTCCGAGGGTTGGGCGTTGAGCACGGGTTGAGGTCGGCCCCGTGCTACCATCCGCGCCCTCGACGCTCGAACTCGAGGTTCGTCTGCGGGGTGGTCACCACGGAGTGGGGAGGCGTCCAATGCGGGCTGTCGCAGTCGCCACGGACTCGGGTCTTCGAATCGTCGCGCGGGCTGACCGCTTCTACCTGTGGATGGCCGTCACCTGCCTGGCGGTGGCCGTGATCGGGTTCGCGCCCACGTATTGGGTGCCCCTCGCGACGGGCAGGTTGGACGTGCCGCCGATTGTGCACGTTCACGCGCTGTTCTTCTACGGCTGGATGCTGTTCTTCATCAAGCAGACGCACCTGGTGGCATCGGGCGCCGTGGTCCGGCACCGGGAGCTGGGCATCGCGGGCGTCGCGCTCGCCACCGGGATGTGCTTTGTCGGAACAGCGGTGGCCGTCGGCAGCCTCAGGCATGGCCAGGCGGCCGGCTTCGGCGAGGCGGCGACGGCGTTCTCCAGCGTCCCATTCACGGGTATCGCGGTGTTCGGCGGGCTCGTCGCGGCCGCCATCATGAACGTGAAGAAGCCACAGATACACAAACGGCTGATGCTGGTCGCGACTGCGTCCATGCTGCAGGCGGCGGTCGGACGCTGGTTCCTGCTGTTCCTCGCGCCGCCCCGCGCACCAGGCGACATCGGCCCCGTGAGCCCGCCGCCCGTCGTCGTCACCGTGCTGCCGGGACTGGTGGTGGATCTCCTGATCGTCGCGGCGATGGTCCACGACCGCCGCACGCGCGGCCGCGTGCATCCCACCTATTGGATCGCCGGCGCCGCGGTGCTGGCCGTGCAGGTGCTGCGAGTCCCCGTGAGTGAGACCGCCGCCTGGACGTCGATCGCGCAGGGGATCACCGCGCTGCTGCCCTGAGCGGGCAGGGACGCAGGGTCCTTGTCGCGGTGGCGCCTCACAGGCGACAATCGCCCCTCCATGCTGCCCACTCTCCGCACTCAGAAACTGACCCTTGCCGTCTCACTCGCTTCCCTCGCACTCGGGGGCGGCCTCCTCTGGGCGGCGCAGGCCCCGCAGCAATCCGACGTCGTCGTGAATCCTGTGGCCGGCAACGCGGCCGCCATTCAGGCGGGCGGCAAGCTGTACGACCAGTTCTGCTCGGACTGCCATGACTTCGGGGGCAAGGGCAGCAACAAGGGCGCCGCACTCAACACCGGCACCTTCAAGAACGTCAGTGATGATGCCGGTCTGTTCAAGACCATTCGGAACGGGGTCCCGCGGACCGAGATGGACCCGAACCCGGACCTCTCCGACGCCGAGACGTGGCAGCTGGTGGCCTATATCCGGAGCCTGGCGCCGGTGGCCGCTGACCGAGGCGCGCCGGCCGCGGGCAGCAACGTGGGCGGTAACCCCGTAGCTGGCGAGGCGGTGTACTTCGGCAAGGGCGCCTGCGCGGTTTGCCACGACATCAATGGTCGCGGCGGCGCCGTCGGTCCGGACCTCTCCGCGGCAGGGCAGCTGTCGGTTGCGGCCCTGCGCCAGGCGATTCTCAATCCGAACGTGGCCGTGCCGGGCGCCGCGCCGGCTGGTGGCGGCCGCGGCGGTGGTGGGCGCGGCAACGCACGCCCCGTCACCGTCGTGGTCAAGTATCGCGACGGCCACGAAGTCCGCGGCATCCGACGCAGCGAAGACACCTTCTCGCTCCAGATGATCGACGCGACGGGCAAGCTCCATTTCGTGGACAAGCTGGCCGTGAGCAGCGTCCGCGTGGACACGACCTCGCTGATGCCCGCCTATGCGGAGACGCTGTCACCGGCCGAGATCACCGATCTCGTGGCGTACCTCGCCACGCAGCGCGCGCGGGATCTCAGCAAGACGACGACGGCGCAGATTCCGGGGGGCATCAGCTACGAGCGCCTGGTTGCGTCCGCGTCCGAGCCGCACAACTGGCCGATGTTCTGGGGCGACTACCAGGGCACTCACTATTCGGCGCTGAAGCAGATCACGACGGCCAACGTCCACAACCTGCGAGCCGTCTGGGCCACGCCCATTCCGGGTGATTCAATCCTCGAAGGCATTCCAGTGGTCGTTGACGGCATCATGTACATGACCGGGAGCGGCAATCCGCTGACCGTGACCGCGCTCGACGCGAAGTCGGGCCGCCAGATCTGGCGCTACACGCGTCAGCAGCCGGTGAAGAACCCGTACGAGAACAACCGCTTCAACCGCGGCGTCGCGATTCTCGGCAACCGGCTGTTCGTCGGCACGCTCGACGCCGTGCTGATTGCCCTCGACGCGCGAAGCGGCGCCGTCCTTTGGCAGGTGCAGATGGCCGACACGATGGAGGGCTACGAACTGACGAGCCCGCCCCTCGTCGTGAAGGACAAGGTCATCATGGGCATGGGCGGCGGCGAGTACGCGATTCGCGGGTTCGTGGATTGCTACGATGCCTCGAGCGGCAAGCGGCTGTGGCGCTTCTACACCGTGCCAGGACCGGGAGAGTTCGGACACGACACGTGGAAGGGCGACAGCTGGCAGAAAGGCGGGAGCGGCGCCTGGCTGACGCCGACTTACGACCCCGAGTTGAACCTGGTCTACATGCCCATCGGCAATCCGGCCCCACAGCTCGATCGATCGGTGCGCGGCGACGGCCTCGACAATCTCTTCAGTTCATCCGTGGTCGCCTTGGACGCGACGACGGGTCAACGCAAGTGGCACTACCAGTTCACGCCCAACGACGGCCACGACTGGGACTCGACAGAGGACATGGTCCTGGTCGATCGCATGTGGCGCGGCCGGATGCGCAAGCTTCTGCTCCACGCCGATCGCAACGGCTTCTTCTACGTGCTGGATCGGGCGACGGGCGAGTTTCTGCAGGCCACGCCGTTCGTCTATCAGAACTGGAACAAGGGTTTCGACGCGAAGGGCCGGCCGATCGTCGTGCCGGGCTCCAACTCGAGTGCAGAGGGGAGCTTCCTGGTGTACCCCACCCTGATCGGCGGTACGAACTATCAGGCGCCGTCCTACAGCGCGGTCACCGGGCTCTTCTATCTCGAGTACGCCGAATCGGGGCAGCAGTACATCAGTGGCCCCGCGGAGTATGGGCGAGGTCAGCAGTACATCGGTCGTCCCACGGGCCGCCCCGGCGCGCCGCCGGCCCGCGGCCCGAACGATCCACCCAGCACGGCCGGCATCAAGGCGCTCGATCCCGACACGGGCCGCACCGTCTGGGACTTCAAGATCTTCCAGGGCTCGTTGACCAATGGCCTGATGGCGACCGCCGGCAACGTCGTGTTCGCGTCGATCCGCGACGGCAACATGGCCGCCCTCGACGCCAGGACCGGCAAGGCGCTCTGGCATTTCCAGACAGGCGCCGCGATGGCGGCCGCGCCCATCAGTTATGCGGTGGATGGGCGGCAGTACGTCGCGCTGGCCGCGGGCAACTTCCTCTACGGCTTCGCGCTGCCGGAAGCGAAGTGACGTGACGTCGGGGGCGTCTGGCGGGCGTGGCTATCGCACGATGGCGACCACCAGAGCCGCCAGCGCGAGGATCGCCGAGGCGAAGCCGGCGACCACGATCCAGCGGATCTGCGCGGCCAGCACCTCGGAAGCGACGGTGAGGTCCTGCAACTGCTGGGCGATCTGCCGCACGAGGTCGGCTTCCGCCTGGCTGCGCGCTTCGAGCGCCTCGATCCGCGCGGTGAGCGCGCGCAGATCCTGACCGTGCGCGCGCTGCGCCTCGCGCGCCTCGCTCGCCGCCGCCTCGGCACGCCGCTTGATTGCCGGCGCGTGCGAGATGAGCGTGTCCCACGGGATGAGTCGAAGTGCTGTCAGCCAGGGGATGGGCATCGGAACCAGTCTAGGGCTGTTTGCCGGGCTCGCGGCGCTCCTGTTCGCCGGCCGACGTGCCGGACTGGGCCGCTAGCCTACCCCCTGTTGACGGTCCACCACTCGGCGGCCTCGGCCTCGGTCCACGGCTCGACGTCGAGGTCGGCCAGCGCACGCCCGAGATCGGCGGCGCTTTGCGGGCGGTGCGCTGGATCGCGCGCCAGGCACGCCAGGACGAGCCGCTCGAGGTCCCCGGGAATCGGCAGTTCGACACGCGAGGACGGTGGCGTCGGATCCTCGTGCAGCCGCTTGACCAGCATCTGCAGGCCATCGGTGCCTTCGAAGACCAGCTGGCCGGTGAGCAGGAAGTAGGCCACGCATCCGAGCGAGTAGAGATCGGCGCGGCCATCGATCGGTTGCCCCACAGCCATCTCAGGCGCCATGTAGGCCGGCGTGCCCGGGGTGGTGCCGAGGCCCGTGGCCTGCGTCTGCGTGACGTCGCTCGACACGACCGACTTGACGAGGCCGAAGTCGAGGACCTTCACGAAGTCGTTGACCAGGCCGAGCCGTCCGAGATGGAGGTTCGGCGGCTTGATGTCGCGATGGACG
This sequence comes from uncultured Acidobacteriota bacterium, assembly GCA_963738485.1. Lineage (GTDB taxonomy): Bacteria > Acidobacteriota > Vicinamibacteria > Vicinamibacterales > SCN-69-37 > CAVTWK01. The sequence continues at coordinate 299,976 of CAVTWK010000001.1, read as the reverse complement.
AGCCCCGCAGCGTGCGCTTCCGCGAGCGACTCGCAGACCTGCCGCAGGATGTGGATCACGCGCGCGGCCGGGAGCGGGCCTTTCCGTTGGACCAGCGACTCCAGGTCCAGGCCCTCCAGCAGCTCCATCGCGAAGTACATCGCGCCGTCTTCGGTGATCCCGAAGTCGTAGAGTTCCACGGTGTGCGGCGAACGCAGGTTGGCCGCCGCGGTGGCTTCACGCCTGAAACGGGTGGCGATTTCCTTCGCGGATTCGCGCCCGTGGCCGCCCATCATCTCCGGACGGATCAGCTTGATCGCCGCCGGGCGGGCCAGCATCCGATGGGTCGCGCGATACACCTCGCCCATGCCGCCGCGGCCGATCATCTCGCCGATCTGGTAGCTGCCCATCTCGCGCGCCTTCGCGACCTCCTGCCCCAGGCGCGAGACCACGGAGGCGATGACGACGGCGACGCCGACGAGCAGGTAGTCCTGGTAGTGCATGACGAAGACGTTGCTGAGGGGACCGAAATCCCAGGTGCCGCGCGCCTTCGCGATCAGCATGCCGACCGGGTTCATCGATACCGAGATCAGGCCCGCCACGAGCATCTTGCCCGGCGTCGTCGGCAGCACCGCGGCGAACATCAGCACGATCGCGCCGAGCCAGGAGATGGTGGGGATCACCGTCATGGTGTGGCCCGGATCCCAGTGCAGCATCAGCCCGGTGCCGATGGAGATGAACACCATGAAGACCAGGCCGACGTCCAGCAGGAGCCGCGGATCGCGCTCGCTCGTGCGCGTGTAGGCAAACAGGCCCACCGACACCGCTGCGCAGACGACGGCGATCGTATCGCTCGGCTGCCACCCGGACCAGCGGGCGTCCGTCTGATAGACGGCGACGTGATACAGCACGGTGCCGAGCACCCAAAGCGCTGCGGACATCAGCGCGATGATGCTCAGCCGGCGCGAGGCGTCGCGCAGCAGATCCTCGGGCAGCTCCCGCGGGTGTCGAGGAGACGAGGAGAGGCCGGCGGGCGTGGTACGCGGTGGGGGAACGATCCGCCGGGGCACGTCCATCGGGGCTATTTCGCGCCGGCGACGCCGGTGACCATGTCCCAGTACGCGTGGAGAAACCGGACCAGTTCGGTTTCGAGAATCCGTTCCTGATCACTGTGCGCCCCGAAGCCCTTCGGTCCGTCCTCGGTGTCCACCGCCGGGCCGATGCCGTAGCACTGCATGCCCTTCGCGCGAAGGAACGCCATGTCCGTCGCACCGGTGCTCATCGTCGGCAGCGTGGGTGCGTTGTAGTTGGTACGGACGGCGGCCTCGATGGCCTTGAACGCGTCGGAGTCGATCCGGGCCTCCGTGCCGCCAGGGCGCGTGGCGCGGTTCCCGAGGCGGACTTCCACCGACGGGTCATCGATGACCTTGCGGATGGCGTCCAGAAATTCCGGCATCTTCTCGTCGGGCAGGGCGCGGACGTCGAGGGTCGCGATGGCCTCCGACGGGATCACGTTGATGCGGTAGCCGGCCTGGACGATGTTCGGCGACGCGGACGTGCGCAGCATCGACGCGTGCCGTGGCTCGTTCCTGCGGAAGTAGGCGTCGGCCTCGGCAATGCGCGCCGGATCCAGGACCGCACGATACCGCGCGGCCTCGTCGGGTGGCGCGATCTCGGAAAGCCGCTTGAAGTACACGCTCGTCGTCTCGTTCAGCCGGACCGGCGACGCCCACTTCGCGACGGCCGCGACGGCCGCCGACACATGGGCGACGGCGTTCGACTCGAGCGGCACGGACCCGTGTCCGGCCGGGCCCCGCGCAATCAGCTCGACGGCGTACGGCAGCTTCTCGAGGGTCTGCACCGAGGCGAATCGGGCCACGCCGCCCGTCCGCGAGACCGATCCGCCTTCGGCGAAGCAGTACTCGGCGTCGATCGCATCGTAGTGCTGACTCACCACGTGCTGAATGCCGACATGCGTCGAGCCTTCCTCGCCCGATTCGGCCAGGAAGATCACGTCTCGATCCAGTGGCACGTTCATGCGCTTGAGCAACAGCATGACCATGAGCGACGCGGCGACGTTGTCCTTGTCGTCCAGCGTGCCGCGGCCGTAGATGTAGCCGTTGTCGCGCGCGCCACTGAAGGGCGGGAACGTCCACTTCGCCGGGTCCACGTTCACGGTGTCGGTGTGGCCGACGATGAGCAGCGGCCGCTGACGGCCGGTGCCTTTGAGGCGCGCGACGAGACTGGGCCGATTGGGCTCCAGCACGAGCTCCTGCACGGGGATGCCCTCCGCCGTCAGGATGCGCTTCAGGTACTCGAACGCGGGCCGTTCGCCCCCCGGCGGGTCGGTCGTATCGATCTGGACGAGCGCCTGGAAGTGCCGGATCAGCTCGGCGTCGGCGGAGGTCCAGTCCGGCCTCGTGCGACCCTGCGCCGAGAGCCCGCCGGATGCCAGGACCAGGAACACGCCGATCACGACCTTCAGTAGCTGCCTCACGTGGCCTCCGGGCTGTCGAGCAGGATGCGCGGGAACATGGGCTGATCATACCCGGGGCCCGCACCCGGGCACCCGGACCCGGGCAATGTGGACTATTCTTTGTTTCGCGCTGCGGTCTCGCGGCGCTGCCCGCGAGGACCCTGCCATGTTCCGAACGACCCGAATTCTGACTCCGCTCCCCTGGGCGCTGCTCGTCGCGCTTGTCGCGCTCGTGCCCGGCTCCGCGCCGTCGGCGCAAGCGCCCCCGTCAACCCAGAAGATCGACGCCGAGTACACGGCGCTGATCAAGCAGCACCTGACCGATGCCCGCATCTCGACGGAGCTGGTAGACCATCTGCCAGCCTCTGACAAGGTGCCCACGCCGCTGAAGTTTCCGGCGGTGGGGCATATCTCCGGGATGCCGGGTGTCCTGACCCACGCCAAGGACATCCACGCCTACATGAAGGCGGTCGCGGACGCGGCGCCCGGTCGGGCGAAGTTCTGGGTGATCGGGCAGACGGAAGAAGGGCGCGATCAGATCGTCCTGGCGATCTCCAGCGAAGAGACGATCAAGAACCTGGATCGCCACAAGAGCCAGTTGCAGGCGCTGACCGACCCGCGACGGACGACCGAGGCGCAGGCGCGTCAGATCATCGGGCAGGCCAAGCCGATCTACTGGCTCACGAGCGGGGTGCACTCGACCGAGCGCGGCGGGCCCGAGATGTTGATGGAGCTGGCCTACCGGCTCGTCGTGTCCGAGTCCCCGTTCATCCAGCAGATCCGCAACAACGTGATCACGTTCATCACGCCGGTGGTCGAGGTGGACGGTCGCGAGCGCATCGTCGACACGGCGTACTTCAACGCGAAGCGTGCGGCCGAGGGCATGACCGGCCAGCTCGGGCTGCCGTACTGGGGCAAGTACGTCGCGCACGACAACAACCGCGACGGCATGGGGCAGTTCCTCGCGATGACGCGCAACGTCATGAAGGTTGCCAACGAATGGAAGCCGACGATCCTGCACGACCTGCACGAGGCGCAGTCGCTGCTGTATGCGTCGACGGGCACCGGGCCGTATAACGAGCAACTCGACCCGATCACCATCGGCGAGTGGTGGATGTTCGCACAGAACGACGTGATGGAGATGACCAAGCGCGGCGTGCCCGGCGTGTGGACCTACGGCTTCTACGACGGCTGGACGCCCAATTACATGTTCTACGCCGTGCACACCCACAACGCGACGGGCCGCTTCTACGAGGTGAACAGCTACGGCGTCAACGCCGTCACGGTGGCAGGCGTTCCTGCAGCGGGGCGCGGGGCGGGTCCGGGCGCGGCCGGGGGACGAGGCGGCCGCGGGGACGCGGCGGCCGGGGGGGCGCCCGGTGGCCGTGCGGGCCAGGCGGCCGCGGCGGCGCCGGCAGGTCGAGGCGCGGGCGGAGGTCGCGGACGGGGCAACAGCCGCGAGTGGTTCCGGCCCAATCCGGATCCAGGTGATGTCGCCTGGGGTCCGCGTGCGCACGTCAACATGAGCCAGTCAGCGGTGCTCTTCGCCTTGAGCTTCGCCGGCAAGGACAAGGAACGCTGGCTCGAGAACTACTGGATCAAGAACAAGAATGCGGTGAGCAAGGGCACGAACGGCCCGACCTTCGGCTGGGTCATTCCCGCCGACCAGCACAGCAAGGCGAACGCCGCCGAAGCAGTCAACAGCCTGATGCAGCAGGGCGTCGAGTTCCACACCGCGACCACGGCCTTCAACGCCGGCAGCGTCGCGGTGAAGCCCGGCGACTGGATCCTGCGCGGCGATCAGCCCTACCGCACCGTCGCCGACATGTACTTCGAGATCCAGGACTACTCGATGGCCAACCCCAGCCCGTATGACGACCTCGGCTGGACATATCCGATGATGCGGAATCTCGTGATCACACCGGTGACCGATCGCGCGCTCCTCACGGCTGCGATGACGCCCGTCACCGCCCCGGTGCGTGCGCCAGGCGGCGTCACGGGCAGCGGCCCGACGATCGTCGTCGAGCACAGCGGCGACAACCTGCTCGCGCAGTTCCGCTTCCAGTTCGCGACCGTGAAGATGTCGGCGGCGGAGGCGGAGTTCGAAGCTGGCGGACGCAAGTTCGGCGCCGGCGCGTTCATCATTCCCAACGCCAACCGGGCTCAGCTCGAGCCGGTGCTGCGCGACCTCGGGCTCTCGGCGTTCGCGGTGGCCTCGGTGCCAGCCGATCTCAAGCAGCACGACCTCGACGTGCCGCGCATCGGCTACGTGCACAGCTGGGGGAACACGCAGGACGAAGGCTGGGTCCGCGCCGCGCTCGACTACTACAAGATTCCCTACACGTACTTCGGCGAGAACGAAGTGTCCAAGCGTGATCTGCGCGCGGAGTTCGACGTGATTCTCTGGCCGCATGGCGGCGCGATCGGACAGGACCCGCCGACGACGGGCACGCCGGTCCCCTTCAAGAAATCGACCGAGTTCCCGTCGCTCGGATTTCCAGGATCGACCGAGGACACGCGTGGCGGTCTTGGGCCGGCTGGCCTGAAGCGGCTGCACGACTTCGTCTCGGCCGGTGGGACGCTCATCACCGAAGGCGGCACGTCGTCCATCTTCCCGACCAGCTACCTGACGCCGGGTATCACGGTCGATCAGGCACAGGGCCTGGTGGCCCCCGGGTCGGTCTACCGCGGTGTCGTTTCGGATCGCACGAGCCCGATTGTCTACGGCCTGGCGCGTAACCATCTGCCGGTGTACTACAAGACGAATGGCGGTCCGCTCTTCAGCGTCGGCGGGCAGCCCGGTCCGCTCGCAGCCGCTCCGGCGGGTGCGGGGGCCGGCGGTCGCGCCGGTGGGCGTGGCGGTGCCGGCAACTACCAGAACACGCAGCCGATGGGCGCGAGCACGAACGTGTTCGGCACGTGGGATCCGACACGGGACTGGACGCCGCGCGCGGTTCCGGCGCTAGCCGCCGCTCCTGACGCGGGTGGACGTGGCGCGGCCTTTGGTGGCCGCGGCGCTGGCGCGGCGGGCGGCGGCGCGCAGGGCGGTGGTCGCGGTGGCGGTGCGGCCGTCAGCACGATGCTCCCGTTCCTGCAGCCCCGCGTCGTCCTGCGATTCCCCTCGGACGCCGGCGACATGCTGCTGTCGGGTGGCAACCTTGGTGGCGAGAACCTCGAGAACCGGCCGCAGGTCATCGATGCCCCGGTCGGAAAGGGACACGTCGTGATGTTTGCGATCCGGCCGTTCTGGCGGTGGCAGACGCAGGGCACGTTCATCCTCGGGTTCAACACGCTGATGCACTGGAACGATCTCGACGCGGGCAAGTAGCGACCCGCGCGGCGGTCGCCGCCGTGACGCGCCCTGCGAGCCTACCGCCGGGTCGGCCCGAGCGTGTCATCGAGCCACGCGGTGGCGACCGGGATCCAGGCGGCCAGCGGCGGCATGTGGCCGCCGTCGAAGGGTTGCAGGCGCTTGGGCGTCGGCAGCAGCGCGAAGGCCGGTTCGCCCTCGTGGCGATACGAGATCGACTCGTCGTGGCGCCCGAGCATCATCAGGGTCGGCGCGCCGAAGCGCGGCAGGAAGTTGATCGCGTTCGCTTCGGGCAGCGCGCGCGCCTCCGTGGCGGGCATGCCGGCGGCGAGCAGCACGATCGACCGGTAGCGTCGCTCCACCGCGAACGGAATCAGCTCTGACGACCAGATGCTGGTGCCGAACGCCGCGATGCGGCTGGCGTCCAGATCGGGCCGCGTGGTGAGGTAGTCGATGCCGCGCTGCAGGTCGATGGCGCGCTGGACCAGCACCTCGCGATAGCGGACAGACGCCACGTCCGGTCTCCGGTCGGGGGTCTGAAACGGCCGCTCGCTGAAGCCCTGATTGATCACGGTGAACACGGCCCGACCGGCCCGCACGATCGGCGTGAGCAGCGCCTCGACCTCCTCGGCGGCCGTGAGCCCGTAGATCACCGCGTCGCTCGGGACGTAGTGGACGACCTGCAGCGGACGCGCGGCCTTCCTGGGCAGGTACAGGTACGCCGACGCCCGTGCGCCGCCGGCGCCGAGATAGCTGAGGCGCTCCCGGGTCCAGTCGGGGGCGTCCTGAACCGCCGTCACCCGCGCGTCGAGCGGCGTGCGGTCGTAGTGATAGTGACTGAGCAGCGTGCGAAAGGTGCGGTCATCGACGGGTCTGGGTGCCGGCCTCGTCGGTGCATCTGCGACGGGCATCGCCCCCTGGTCGGATAACGTGCGTGCCGCGGCGCGGACGGTTCGGAATCCGATCGTGCTCGCCGTGTGCAGCGCCGGATAACTGCCGTAGTTGCCGAAGAGGTAGAGCGGGTCCTGCCACGATCCACCCGCGACCGTGCGGCCGCCTGGCTGGGCGTTGAGGCACCACTCGGCGACGTTACCCGCCATCTGGTGCGCGCCATACGGGCTCACGCCAAACGGAAACGCGTCGGCCGGCATCGTGCCCGTGCCGAGAAAGTTGGCGCGCCCGTTCAAGCGCTCGGGCGCATCCACCAGACCCCAGGGCATGACGAATCCGAGCACACGAGCCACCTGGCCGTCGCGCGCCGCCTTCTCCCACTGAAACACGGTGGGCAGGCGGGCACCGCGGAAGGCCGCATATGCCGCGGCTTCGTACCACGAGATGTCCGTGACCGGATGGTCGGCGAGTTCCGAAGGATAGGTCCCGTCGGCCCATGACCGCGGGCCCGGTCTGCCCGTGCGGTCCCGAAAGCGCGGCATCGCCTCAGCCGGGGCCAGTACGCGTCCGTCCATCGTGATTGGCTCGGTCCACCACGCCTCGCGCACGTAGCCGCCCGCCTCGATGAACTCGCGAAACGCGCGGTTGGTGACCTCGAGCCGGTCGATGAAATAGTCGTCCAGCGTCACGGTGGCGGTGAGGGGCTTGCCCACCGCCGTGAGGCCGTAGCGACCGCCCGGCACGAACACCATGCCCGCCGGAGCGCCGGCCGATGGGATCAGCCGTGTGCTGATCGCGATCGGTCCCGGTGCGTCGAGCCTCAACCGGTAGTCGCCTGGTCTGTCCTCGCTGAACGTCGCGTGCCGCGTGGCCGCCGACGGGTCGAACACGGCGCGATCGGTCCGCAGCAGCGCGCTCGAGATCGTCCGGCGCGCGGGCACGTATCCGTCTTTCTCGATCTCGATCAGGTAGTCGTCCCGGGCAATCGAGATCCCGGCCAGCGGCGTCGTGCCGAGGAGTTGCCTCCCGCCGGCACGCGCGTGGCCCCCCTCGTGCGACGTCAGAAACACGCGCGCGCCGGCCGGCTCGCTGACCACGGACACCGAGTCGGCCACCAGCAGCCGCAGACGCGCGAGCGCCGCGTCCTGCGGCAGATAGCGCGCCGCCTGCTCAGCCAGCGCGTACCCCTCGCGATAGCGCCCCGCCACGGCGAGCCGCTCGACCTCGACGACGGCCGTGGCCGCCCATCGTCGATTGGACGCGCGCACGAAGAGGGCGCCAAGGCTGCCGGTCACGACCAGCAGCACCGCGGCGGCTCCGATCAGCCAGCGCCTGACGCGCCGCGTCGATCGGATCGCGTCGAGACCCTGCAACGCGCGAAGCGCGTCCGCCAGTTCGAGGGTTGACGCGAAGCGCGAGGACGCCGCCTTGGCCAGCGCGCGGGCGATGACGACGTCGAACTCCTGCGGCAGATCGGGCCGCCTCGCACTCGGGAGCTCTGGTGTCGCCGTGGCGATGCTGCGGAGGATCGAGGCCTCGTCCGGGCCCTGAAAGGGCCGCGTACCGGTCGCGGCCTCGTACAACACCGCGCCTAGCGAAAACAGATCGGCGCGGGGATCGAGTGCGGCTCCGCGTGCCTGCTCCGGCGACATGTAGCTCACGGTGCCGTGGATCAGGCCTGCGGCGGTCTGACCCGGCAGGGCCGTCCCGCTCGTGGCACTCGCTTCGTCTCCCGGCGACCGCCAGCGCCGCGCGATGCCGAAGTCGAGGATCTTGGCGTGACCGGTGGCCGTGATCACGATGTTCGCCGGCTTGATGTCCCGATGGATCAGCCCCACCAGATGCGCGGCGCTCAAGCCTTCAGCCACCTGCACACCCAGCTCCAGCACGCGTGCGATCGGCAGCCGGCCTCGCCTGAGCACGGCTTCGAGCGTGTCGCCTTCGACGTACTCCATCACGATGAACGTCCGCCCATCGGCCTCTTCCACGGCGTGGACGGTGACGATGTGCGGGTGGGTCAGGGCGGATGCGGCCCGCGCCTCGCGCACCAGGCGCGAACGGGCGTCCTCGTCCTCGATCGCATCGGGTGCCAGGAACTTGAGCGCCACGCGTCGGCCAAGCGTCAAGTCGTCGGCCAGCAGCACCTCGCCCATCCCGCCCTGTCCGAGCCGCCGCACGATCCGGTAGTGGCCGACCACGTGATCGGGCGTGAGGAGGTCGGCGCGTGCGTGGGCTTGCGCCTGATCGCCTGCGAGCGTCTGTGCCGCGACGGTCATGGCCGACCCGTCCAGCCATCCGTCATCGGCGTCGTCGTGGGCGAGGAGACGCGCGATCTCGCGGCGCAGGTCTGCATCGCCGGCACAGGAGGCGTCGAGGAACGCGTCTCGTCTGCCGGCAGGTTGATCGAGGGCGAGGTGATAGAGCCGCTCGATGGTAGCCCAGCGATCGGGTGTCATTCCGACAGCGTCCGGCGCAGCCAGGCCTTGGCGAGGCGCCAGTCCCGTTTGACGGTTTCGGTCGAGACGCCAAGGACGGCGGCGGTGTCTTCGACGCTGAGCCCCCCGAAGAACCGAAGTTCGACGACCTGGGCCTTCCTGGCGTCCACCGCCGCGAGCGCCGAGAGCGCCTCATCGAGCGCGACCAGATCCTCGCGTCGGTCCTCGACGAGGGCCATCGACGGCTCGAGCTCCACCCGCTGGGCATGGCCACCACGCTTCTGGTAGCCGTGGCTTCGGGCGAAATCGACCAGGATCTGGCGCATCAGACGGGCCGCGACGCCGAAGAAGTGATGCCGATCCTGCCAGGGCACGCGGTGGGCGTCTACCAGACGCAGGTACGCCTCGTTGACCAGGGCCGTGGGCTGCAGCGTGTGGTCGGGCCGCTCGAGGCGCAGGTAGTGGCGAGCCAGCCGCCGGAGCTCCGCATGGACGAGCGGCGTCAGCCGATCGAGCGCGGTCTGGTCTCCCTCGCGCCACGCGAGGAGCAGGCCCGTGACGTCCGGCTGGGTCGGCGACGACATTCTCGCCCAGAGGTTACCCCTTTTGCCGGTGGTTCCCGCATGTGTGGATACAGGCACGTTCTTCAGTGGAGGAGTTCATGAGCAGAATGCGACGGATGATGGCGGGATTGGTGGTCGCGGCCGGCATGCTGGGCGCTGTGAGTGTCCAGGCGGATGGGGAGAGGGTGCCCTTCAAGGGCGAAGGCGGAGGTGAGATCACCGGCCAGCACGTCCTCGGGCCGAACCAGGTCCTGTTGATCACCGAGAGTACCGGCACGGCTACCGAACTGGGGCGTTTCAGGCGGGCCGAGTATCTCCTGCTCGACCCGGCGACGGGGGCATTCAACGGGTTCATCCGGTTCACGGCCGCCAATCGCGACCAGCTCGTGGCGTTCGTGACGGGCCAGTTCATCTCGGCCTCTGACGCGGTCGGTACCTACTCCGTCATCGGAGGCACGGGACGGTTCCGCCATGCCTGCGGCCAGGCGACGTTCAGCGCGTCGATGACCGGGCCGACGTCATTCACGTTCGAGTTCGAGGGTGATCTGCAGCGCTAGGCAGTCGTCCAAGGCGCTCCGGCCGCACGCCACAGACGTGGCGTCCGGCCGGAGCGATCCACACCCAGATCGCGCTCGGCTCAGAACAGCAGCTTGAACGCCACCTGCGCGCTCTGCGGCAGGTTGAACTGGCTCGTCACCTTGCCGAAGGACGCGTTGGTCGGATCGGTGTTGGGCGCGCTGAAGATCGTCTGGTTGAAGGCATTGAGCAGCTCGATGTTGACCTGCCCGCGCACGCGCGGGCCGATGCTCACTCGCTTGACGAACGACAGTTGCCACTCGTTGAGCGCCTGGCTCCGGAGGTTGCTGATGCGTCCGGGGAAGTAGCGCACGTTGTTCGCGAGGCGAATCCGCTGGTCGTTGCGCTGCTTCGTCGCATCGTCGCTGCCGGCCGTCTGCACGGCGGCGTCGTGGAAGTAGAAGCTGGACAGGTCGAAGACCGGCAGGTCGACATCGCGGGAGTACTTCGCCCTGAGGTCGGCCGGGTCGCCGCCGAAGTAGATGTTCCGGCCGGTGAAGTCGAGCGGACGGCCGCTCTGCACCTGGACGATCGCCGTGACCGTCCAGTCGCCGATCAACGCGTTCAGCCAGCTGTTGGCGTCGCTGCCGAACCGACGCGCCCTGCCGAACGGCAGCTCCCAGATGCCCGAGAACGAGAAGCGATGCGGGACGTCGGCGTCGGCGGGGCGCTCCTCGAGGTCGATGTCCGTCGCGTTCAAGCGCGAGACACGCTCGGTGAACCGTGAGGCGGTATACGCAAACAGCAGCGTGTAACCCTGGGTGAACCGACGTTCCACCCGGCTCTGGAGCGAGTGGTAGATCGTCGAGCCGTCGTACGTCCAGCTCTGCACATCGAGGAAGTGGGGGAACGGGCGCAACAGTTGCTGTCGCTGGACCGTGTTGCCATTCAGGTTCGTGCCCGCCAGCAGGCCACGGAACGGGTTGGTCACGTTCGCGGTCAGCCGATCGATCGTGGCCTGATCCCGGGCGGCCGAGGTGGACAGATACTGGGCCGGAACGGCATTCAGGTTCGCATCGACGGTTTGATCCCATCCTTTGCTGCCGACGTAGCCGACTTCGAAGAGCCACGCACCTGGCAGCTCGCGCTGCACGGTCGCGGCCCAGCGTGCGTTCCGTGCGTTCTTGACGCCATCGACCTGCGCGAACCGGTCCAGCTGACGCCCGAGGAACGTGTTGGCGCCGAGTGAGGCGCCAGGCGGATCGAGCACGCCGGCCGGGAACGGGTTTGCCAGCGTGGCCTGAAAGGTCAGCCCGGTATCGGCCGACGGCACGAGCTGGGTGGACTGCGAATAGCCGGGCTGACGCACACCGTTGATGACGAACGGCACCGTGTAGATGCCGACGCCCGAGCGGACGACGGTCCGGTCGTTCAACCGGTAGGCGGCGCCGACCCGTGGCTGCCAGTTGTTCCGATCGGCCTTCCAGAATCCGCGCTGGCTGTCGCTGGCGAACTGCAGGCCGCCCAGCACACGGAAGTTCGCCGCCCCGATCTCAGGAATCGGCGAGGCCGAGTAGGCGGCCTGGGCGGGGCCGGTGATCCCGAGCGGCGCCGACGGATCCCACCCGCGCACGTTGCGGTTCTCGCTGTCGGAGGTAGCCCCTTCGTAGTCGTATCGCAGCCCCAGGTTCGCCGTCAGCCGGCTGGTGACCTTCCAGTCGTCCTGGATCCACACGCCGTGATACGGCGTGTAGTTCAGGCGCTCCGCGTTGCGATCGATGGCGCCGCCCGTCGGCTGGCCGAGCAGGAACGCGGCCAGCTGTTGCCCCGTGACCGCGGATGTGGAGTTGTCGAGCTGCCGCGTATAGATGGCCGAGAAGTCGTACTGACCCGCCGAGGCGCCCGGGCCGAAGCCCCTCTCCTTGTACAGCCTGAAGTCGTAGCCAGCGCGCAGGGTGTGGTTGCCGCGGACGTTCGTATACGTTGGCTGGAGCGAGTAGATGCTGTGGATCGATGTTGCGCCCTTGTTCTCGCCGATCGAGGACATGCCGTCGATGTTGAAGCGGGGCAGGTAGTTCGCTTCGCCGAACAACGCCGTCGTCGTCGAGGGGAACCCGAGGGTCCCGGCCGTGACGCCGTCCTCGTGCTGGCGGACATTCGGTTCCTCGAACCGTTGCCAGCCGCCGCGCACGTTCAGGAGCGCGCCGGACCCGATCGTCCAGACGTGGTCGGCGGTCACGCCGCTGTTGATGCGGTAGAGGTAGTTGCCGATCGGCCGGATGCCGTTGACCTCACCGGCCCATGCGCCGCGGGCTTCGGTCCGGTCGTTGCGTGTCACCCGTACGAAGACGTTCTGCGCGCTGGTCACGCGATGGTCCACGCGGAGCGACAGCGAGTAGAAGTCGTCGGTCCGGGGGTTCGTGCTGAGGTAGTTGTTCTGTTGCTGCGCGTTGCCGGGCTGATTCGGCAGCGGATAGTACTTGAGGAACTCGCTGGCGATCGGACTGATGCGCCTCGGGTCGATGACGTTGCCCGGGAAGGGCAGCCGCTCGATCCGCGCATCGGCCCGTCGCACGGCCGTGGCCGGATCGTAGATCACGATCCCCGCGGGCAGCAGCTCGGAGAAGTCGCCGTTCCGCATCTTCTCGGTGGGCACGGTGAACTGACCCGGTTCCGGGAACTCGTCGTAGAGCCATTCCATCGCGCCGAAGACGAACGTGCGGTTCCTGATGAGGGGGCCGCCAGCGTGGCCGCCGAACCGGTTGTAGGAGAGCGGGGCCTTGGGCTGTGACTGGCGTTCGAGGAAGAAGTCGTTCTTCGAAATCCTGTCGTCGCGATAGTACCAGTAGCTCTCGCCCTTCAGGGTGTTGGTGCCGCTCTTGATCGTCACATTGATGGTCGCCCCGGCCGTGTGTCCCTGCTGGGCATCGAAGCTGGCGGTCTCCACCTTGAACTCCGAGACGGCGCCGGCCGGCGGCACGAACGCGACGCGGCGTCCGCTGGCCATGTTCGGCGAGCCGTCGAGCGTGAACTCCGGGCCTCCCGTGCTGCCGTCGGCCACGATGCCCGAGGTCCCGGCATTGTCGAACGGACGACTGAACTTCAGGTCGCCGGTGTACGCCACGCCGGGCACGATACGCGCCAGGGTGAAGGGGTTGCCATCCGACAAGGGCAGCAGCGAGATCCGTCGCTCGTCGATGACCTGGCCTTGCGAGGCCGAGGCCATCTCGAGCAGCGGACTTTCGGCGCGCACCGACACGACCTCCGCCATCTGTCCGACCTGCAGTGACAGATCGAGGGTCAGTCGATCGCCGATCCGCACCTCGAGGCCCGCGCGCTCGACTCTCTTGAAGCCCATCAGCTCGGCGGACACGGTGTACGGCCCAGGCATCAGGAACGGGATGAGGTAGACGCCCTCATTGTTGGTGACGGCCGTCGTCTTGCCGTTCGTGTCCAGGTTGCTCGCGGTCACGGTGACCCCGGGGAGCACCGCCCCGGTCGGGTCGGTGAGCCGGCCGGTGATGGAACCACGGAACTCCTGCCCGGCGATCGGCGTCGCGCACGCCAGGATCAACGCCGGAACGCACAGGACGCGCTGTGACCACGTCATTGCTGACCTCCAGACTTCGCGGACTCCGAGGCCCTGCTGGTCATGCCACACGACAGCCAGCCGGGGCGAGTGGAGAAACCTCTTCGAGATGGGACGGCGCTTTGTAGCACGGGCCGAGACCGAGAGGCAAGGTTGCGGCCTGCTCACGCCAGCAGCTTTGTCACCACGCTCCCATGCACGTCGGTGAGCCGGAAGTCGCGCCCCTGGAATCGGTAGGTGAGCTTCGTGTGATCGATCCCGAGCAGGTGCAGGATCGTCGCCTGCAGGTCGAACACGGACACGGGGTCGGACACGACGTTGTAGCTGAAGTCGTCGGTCTCGCCGAGGACGAAGCCCTGCTTCGTGCCGCCGCCGGCGACCCACATGCAGAAGTTGCGCGGGTGATGGTCGCGGCCGTAGTTCGCGTCGGTGAGCTTGCCCTGACTGAACGCCGTGCGCCCGAACTCGCCACCCCACACGACGAGCGTGTCGTCGAGCAAGCCGCGCTGCTTCAGGTCTGTGATCAGCGCCGCGGTGGGTTGGTCCGTGCCCTTGCACTGCAGGGCGAGGTCGCGCGGCAGGTCTTTGTGCTGATCCCAGCCACGATGGTAGAGCTGGATGAACCGCACGTCGCGCTCCGCCAGGCGCCTGGCCAGCAGGCAGTTCGCCGCGTAGGTGCCGGGCTTGCGCGACTCAGGTCCGTACATCTCGAAGACCGAGTCGGGCTCCTTCGACGCGTCCATCAGGTCCGGCACCGATGTCTGCATCCGGTACGCCATCTCGTACTGCGCAATCCGCGTGTCGATCTCTGGATCGCCGTACGCCTCGCGCTTCAGGGTGTTGAGCTGGCCGATCGCGTCCAGCATCTCGCGCCGGGCGCGGCGGCTGATGCCGGGCGGGTCTTCAAGGAACAGCACGGGCGCGCTGCCCCCGCGAAAGCGGACGCCCTGATAGGCGGAGGGCAGGAAGCCGCTGGCCCAGAGCCGGGAGAACAGGGGCTGATCGGCGTTGAGGGCGTGGGCCTGTGACAGCAGCACCACGAAGGCCGGCAGCGACTGGTTCTCGCTCCCGAGGCCGTAGCTGAGCCAGGCGCCCATGCTCGGACGTCCGGGCTGCTGAAAGCCGGTCTGGATGAACGTGATCGCCGGGTCGTGGTTGATCGCGTCGGTGTGCATGGTCTTGATGACGCTAATCTCGTCCACGATCTTCGCCGTGTACGGCAGCAGCTCGCTCACCCATGTCCCCGACTTGCCGTGCCGCGCGAAGCCGTACGCCGAGCTGGCGATGGGCAGGAGCGCTTGCCCCATCGTCTGCGCGACCCGCTGTCCCTGGCGCACCGAATCGGGAATCTGGGTGCCCTGGTAACGGGCGAGCTCGGGCTTGTAGTCGAACGTCTCGAGCTGCGAGGGCCCGCCCGACTGGTGCAGAAAGATGACGCGCTTGGCCTTGGGTGCGAAATGCGGCAGGCCGGCGAGCGCGCGTGACTTCGGATCGCGCATCCCCTGCGGCAGCGGCGCGCCGGACAGGACGTCCTGACCGAGCAGCGACCCGAGCGCGGCCGCCCCGATGCCCCGCGCGGTCAGGCCAAACAACTGCCGCCGCGTCATGTGCAGGTCGCGTTCGCGGTCAATGGACATCGGTGCTCCGTTTGGGGTCAGACCGGGTCAGACCACGTATGAGGGGGTCGTACCTGCCTTCCGGCAATCGAGGTACGACCCCCCATCATTTCGTGATCGTCTCATCCAGATTCAGGATCGCGCTTGCCACGGTGGTCCACGCCGCGTGCACCGCCGGGTCGAGCCTGACGTTACGCGGCGACTCGCCGACGCTGAGCAGCTGGAGCGCCGCGTTCCGATCCCGGCGGAACGTCGCCAGTTGCTTGGTGAGCAGGGCTCGCAACACGCCCGCTTCGGCCAGCGACGGTCGCCGCGCGGTGGCCAGGCGAAACGCAAAGGTGAGCCGACTCGCATCGTCCCGCCCCCCCTCGATGAGCGCCCGTTCAGCCAGCGCACGCGCCGCCTCGACATACGTCGGGTCGTTGAGCAGGACCAGCGCCTGCAGCGGCGTGTTGGTCAGTCCGCGCCGGGCCGTGCACTTCTCCCGGTCGGGCGCGTCGAACGTGGCCATGGACGCGGGCGGCGCGGTGCGCTTCCAGAACGTGTACATGCCACGACGGTAGAGGTCCTTGCCATGACTCTGCTCGTAGGCCTGCGCCGAGAAGCCCTCGCCGAATGCGAGTTCCTCCCACAGCCCCTTCGGCTGATAGGGCAGCACGCTCGGCCCTCCGATCTCGCCGTTCAGCAGCCCGCTGGCCGCAAGCGCGGTGTCGCGGATCATCTCAGCTGGCAGGCGCAGGCGCGGCGCGCGGGCCAACAGCCGGTTCTCCGGATCCTTCTCGATCAGCGCGGGCGTGACCTTCGATGACTGGCGATAGGTCGCTGACGTCACGATCAGCCGCTGCATCGCCCGCATGTCCCAGCCCGTGCGGATGAACTCCGTGGCGAGCCAGTCGAGCAGCTCCGGGTGGACGGGCGATTCCCCCTGCACGCCGAAGTCTTCCTGCGTCTTGACGATGCCGTGGCCGAAATACATCTGCCAGAACCGATTGACGGCCACGCGCGCCGTGAGGGGATGCGCGGGATCGACCAGCCATTTCGCGAGCGTGAGCCGGTTGGCGGGGGCGTCTTTCGGCAACGCGGGCAGCATCGCCGGTACGCCCGGTTGCACCTTCTCGGTCTGGTTGCGATAGTCCCCGCGCGCGAGCACGAACGTCTCGCGCGGTTTACCCAGCTCGCTCATGACCATCGTCGTCGGGATCGTCTGCTCGAGGGCCAGCCTCTGCGCCCGGAGTGCCTTCAGCTCGGTGTTGGCGGTGCGCAGCGGCCCGGGCGCCGCGTGAGTGAGGAAATACTCGCGCAGCTCCGTGCTCTGCTCGCGCGTGCGACGACCACTCACGCCGGACATGGCGACCCGCGCCGGGTAATGGATCGCCAGATCCTCGACCTCCGTCGGGGCGAGGACCCGGTCGTAGGCGCGGAGATCGTCGATCTGCCCGACGAAGGGCGACCCGAGCGCCTTGCTGCCGATTCGCAGCGGCGCATCGGTCGCTGCCGACCCTGAGAGCGAGTTCTGGACGATGTCCGTGTCGAAGGGCCGGCCATTGACGTACAGGCGCAGGCCCGCGGCGGTGCCCGAGCCGTCGTGGGTGAGTGCCACGTGATACCAGTCGCCGAGGGTCAGCCGCTCGCGCGTGCGAATCTCGATCGCGCGTCCCGGGGCGTCGGATGCGATCGTGATGGTCAGGCGCGCGGCCCAACGCTGGATGCCGACGAGCACGACGTCGGCGAAGCGCCATCCGTGGCCGCGCCTCACCGCGCCGGACACCTCGACCTTCTGCAGCACATCCATGGGCAGGCTGCCCCGACCGCGCATCCAGAAGGCGAGACTCGACGGGGCCGTGCGATCGACGCGACCGACATTGCCGAAGCTGACCTCGGTATCGCCATCGAAGGTCACGGCACGGCCGAGGCGCCCGGCGTCGAACGTCGGATCGCCCGCGATCGTGCGGGCGTGCTGGTAACGGCCGGAGATGTCGGAGAAGCTGCCGTCCAGCTCGTAGTGCGCGGTCGGTGCGCCCCGCGTGCCCTCGCCGGCCGCCGCCGTCGAGGACGCGGCCTTCTCCCACGCGGTCTGCAGCGGCGCGACCACGGTGTCCTCCAGCGCCCGCACGCGGGTCGCGATGGTGGCGTCGAGGACGTCGAGTCGCTGTTGTTCGGCGGGCGACGGCAGCGCCAGCAGCGGAGCGGCGTTTCCGGTCCTGCCGTCGAGCCCGCGTTCCGGCACGTTGTTGAAGAACGCGTAGAACTGGTAGAACTCCTTGTGGCTGATCGGATCGAACTTGTGCGAATGGCAGCGCGCACAGCCCATCGTCAGCCCCATGAACGTGGTCGCGGTCGCGTCAACCCGATCCATGACGTACTCGACCTGATACTCCTCGGCGATCGCCCCACCCTCGAAGTTGATCATGTGGTTGCGATTGAAGCCGGAGGCGACCTTCTGGTCTCGGGTGGCGCTGGGGAGGAGGTCGCCGGCCAACTGTTCGACCGTGAACTGGTCGAAGGGCAGGTTGCGGTTGAAGGCGTTGATGACCCAGTCGCGCCAGGGCCACATGCCTCGCAGGCTGTCGATGTGGTAGCCGTGCGTGTCCGCGTAGCGCGCGGCGTCGAGCCACGGCATGGCCATCCGCTCGCCGTAGCGCGGCGACTGGAGCAGCGCGTCCACCTGCTTCTCGTACGCGTCGGGCGACCGGTCCGCGAGGAACGCGTCCACCTCGGCTGGCGTCGGGGGCAAGCCCGTGAGGTCGTAGGTGAGGCGCCGCAGCAGCGTCGTTCTGTCGGCTTCGGCGGACGGCGCCAGGCCTTCGCGCGCGAGTCGCGCGAGGATGAAGTGGTCGATCGGATTGCGCACCCAGCCTGGCCGGGCCGGCGCTGGCACGGCGGGCCTGACCGGAGCGGTGTAGGCCCAGTGCGTGTCCCACTTCGCACCTTCATCGATCCATCGACGCAGCAACGCGATCTGCCGGCCCGTCAGCGCATGCCCCGAGTCGGCCGGAGGCATCCGCTCGTCGGGGTCCGGGTGCGTGATGCGCTGCACCAGCACGCTGCGGACCGCGTTGCCCGGCACGATGATGCCGTCCTCGGCGAACGCGCCCTCTTTCGTGTCGAAGTGGAAGGCGGTCTCCCGCTTCTGCTCGTCGGGCCCGTGGCAAGTGAAGCAGTTGTTGGCGAGGATCGGCCGGATGTCCCGGTTGAAACTGACCGGCTCTAGCGTCTGGCTCGCCTGGTCGCGGGCCAGCATCGCCGCACCCGCCAGCGACACGCCGCATGCCAACGACGAGGCGATCGCCCTGATGCTGCCCGCGCGCATGGCGCCATCTTACGCCCGTTCGGCACGCCGCGGTGGACGGTGCGGCTCCGCGATCGTCGCGCCTCCGCGTGACCGAGGTGTTGGACGCGGTGGCTCCGCGATCTCCGCGCTTCCGCGTGACGGGATTGCGCTTGCGGGTCCCCAGGCAAGTGGATAACAGTGGGCCGCACTCCAATCGACCCATGTTCAGTGAGGACACAGCTATGCGACGCTCCCCAGCGGTTGCGATTCTTCTTCTCAGTGCGGTGATCGGGTTTGCGCGGGACGGGGCCGCGCAGGACCCGCCCCGCCTGACCATTCTCAATGTCACGCAGGACACCACCGGCGACCGCCTCACGATCACCGGTAAGGGATTCGGTCAGACACCGACAGTGTCGATCGATGGCCAACCCGTCGTGGTGCTGCAGGGCGGCACGGACACGCAAGTCTCGGTCCTGACGCCGCTCGCCTTGCAGACCACGCCTGGGACGTACCGGTTGACGGTCGTCGATCCGGTGCGGCAGGTCGGCGACGCGTTCGTCGTCGTGAGTCGCGCCAGCCCCGGGGCGCCCGCCTCGGCGTCCGGGCCGCCCGCAGGCGCGGCGGGAGGGGCGCCGGGATCAACGGTGCCGTCGGCCGGTGGTGCCGCGGCCCTCTCGTCCACGACCAGCGAGGTCGCCACGATTGGCATCCTCTCCACGGAAAACGGCGCGCCGACATTCAGCACCGCCCTCGGATTCCAGGCCCTGGCGACCAACGCCAACGCTGGCGGGGATCTCGGGCTGGTCAACACCGCGCTCGGCTACCAGGCTCTGCTCGCCAACGTCACGGGTGACTACAACACCGCCACAGGGGGCAGCGCGCTGCTCAACAGCCAGGTGGGCAGCTTCAACACGGCGACCGGCGCGGGCGCCCTGCTCACCAGCCTGTCTGGCAGCTACAACTCGGCCTTCGGCTACGCCGCGATGCAGAACACCCAGTCGGGTCAGTCCAACACGGCCGCCGGCGTCGGCGCGCTCTTCGCGAATCAGACCGGCAGCGTCAACACAGCGATTGGCCAGGAGGCGCTTCGCAACTCGACGGCCAACTACAACACGGCGCTGGGCTATGCGGCCGGCTTCAACGCCACGACGGGCACGAACAACCTGTTCCTCGGCGCCGAAGTGCGCGGAAGCTCGACAGATACCGACATCATCCGGATCGGCGCGACCCAGACCCAGACCTTCATCGCCGGCATTCGAGGCACGACGGTGACCGCGGGGCTGCCGATGGTGATCGACGCCAATGGCCAGGTGGGCACCGCGCCGACGACCGGGGCGACGTTTGCCAACAGCGGCAACGTCGGCATCGGCACCACCACGCCCCTGGCCAAGCTTCACATCAACAGCGCCACCAACGACGGCGCCCGGTTCACCGACGGCACGACGACGGGCATCTTCTTCCCGAGCGGGATCCTCGGGCACTCCTTCGCGATCGGCACGCAGTCGAATCACGCGCTGGTGTTCGGCACCAACAACGTCTTCGACCGGTTGAGCATCGCCGCGAACGGCAACGTGGGCATCGGCACGACGACGCCGGTGGCGAAGCTCGAGGTGAGGTCGCCGACCAACAACGGCGTTCGGTTCTCGGACGGGACGACCGTCGGGATCTTCTTCCCGAGTGGACTGCTCACCAACTCCTTCGCGATCGGTACGCAGACGAATCACGCGCTGGTGTTCGGCACCAACGACACCTGGGGACGTCTGACCCTGCTGGCCAATGGCCGCGTCGGCGTGGGGACGATGACGCCGACCCAGCCTCTGGAAATGGCGAGCGGGGCGTATGTCTCGGCTGGCGGCGTGTGGACCAACGCGTCGAGCCGGACGCTGAAGGACCAGATCGCGGCTCTGCCGGCGGACCGCGCGCTGGCGGCACTCGCGCAACTCCAGCCGGTCACCTACGTCTACAAGACCGACCCGGCGGAGCCGCACGTGGGCTTCATCGCCGAGGACGTGCCCGACCTGGTCGCGACGGCTGACCGCAAGAGCCTCGCCGCAATGGACGTCGTCGCGGTCGTCACCAGGGTGACGCAGGTTCAGCAGCAGCAACTCGCCGAGCAGCAGGCCGCACTCGCCGCGCAACAGGCGACCATCGTGGATCAGCAGGGGGTGATCGAGGACCTCAAGGCGCGGCTGGCGCGGCTGGAGGCGATCGTGACAGCGGCAGCGCCGGGCGAGGGTCGCGTGATGCCCGCCGGCGTCAAGCGCTGATACGCGGTCCGGTGGGTCGGTTCGCCGTGGCGCGAGCCGAGCGGAGGGCCAGGGCGGGTCGTACAATGACCCCGGCATGACACCTCGTCTCGAGATCGGGCTGGATACGTTTGGCGATGTCACGGTCGATGGGCGCGGCGCGTTGCGCACGCACGCGCAGGTGCTGCGCGACGTCGTCGATGAAGCCGTGCTGGCCGACGAGCTCGGCATCGACGCGTTCGGCGTCGGCGAGCACCATCGCGCCGACTTCGCGATTTCCGCGCCAGAAGCCCTGCTGGCGGCCATCGCGTCGCGCACCGAGCGCATCCTGCTCGGGTCAGCCGTCACGGTGCTCAGCACGGACGATCCGGTCCGCGTCTTCCAGCGGTTCTCCACGGTCAACGCTGTCTCGAGCGGTCGCGCCGAGATCATCGTCGGCAGAGGCTCCTTCACCGAGTCGTACCCGCTCTTCGGTTTCGACCTGGCGCGGTATGAGGAACTGTTCGAGGACCGGCTGCGCCTGTTCGCCGAGTTGCTGAAGGGCGGGCCGATCACCTGGACCGGCACGACGCGCGCGGCGGTGACCGGGCAGACACTCTATCCGCCGATTGAATCGGGCACGCTGCGGACCTGGGTTGGCGTCGGCGGCAGCCCGGAGTCGGTGGTTCGTGCGGCGCGCTACGGTCTGCCGCTGACGCTGGCCATCATCGGCGGCAGCCCGACGCGGTTCCGGCCCTACGTGGACCTCTACCAGCAGTCGCTCGAGAAGTTCGGCAAGGCGATGCTGCCGGTGGCGGTCCACTCGCCGGGGCACGTCGCGGCCACCGACGATCAGGCCAGGAACGAGCTGTGGCCGCACTACCAGACGATGATCAACCGGATCGGCGGCGAGCGTGGCTGGCCGCCGGCCACGCGTGCGCAGTTCGATCGCGAGGCCGGACCTGACGGCGCGTTGTGCGTGGGGTCGCCCGAGACCGTGGCGGCCAAGATCGCCGGGACCGTGCGTGCCCTGGGCCTCTCGCGTTTCAATCTCAAGTACAGCGCGGGCACGCTCCCGCACGACACGCTGATGGCGAGCATCGAACTCATCGGGACGAAGGTCGCGCCGCGCGTTCGCGAGCTGGTCGCGTAGGCCTGATCGGCGCGGCGCGGCTGGCTCCGCGCGATCGCGTAGACTCAGCGCACGCCGCCAACGCCCGAGGAGAGTCACCATGACGGAACATCACGCGAACCTCAGAGTCAGGTACTACCCGAAAAGCGGTCAATGGAGCTGCGTCGTGCAGCGGATGGGGGCCGATGGCATGCCGGTCGGCGGTGACGTCGTGTCGGCGGATGGCGCTACGAAGGACGAAGCCCGCGAGCACGCCCTCGCGGCGACCACGGATCCCGAAGTGCAGGAAGTGCTCAAGCCGCACGCGCACTGAGCGGGCCTGCGGGCCGCGTCTGCCTCACCACCGCCAGCCGAGTGACTTCGTGAGGAAGGCCACGAGCGGCGCGACCTGGCGACAGGTCGCGACGTACCGCTCGAGGAAGTCTCCGGCGCAGACCTCGGCCTGCGTGAACGTCGCCATGCCATAGAAGTCCTTCAGGCGCAGGTCCTCGATGAACGGGTGCGCCGGGTCGAATCCGGCCGGCGCCCGGGTGAGGCGGGCGCCTTCAATCTCGATCCCCGCCTTCCTGACGGCCGCCCAGCCACGCGCGTCGTCCACGATGCCGTGGCGGATGCGCGTGAGCGTCGGCATGTCCGGGTGATAGATGCCGCCGCCGCCCATCGACTCGCCAGGACCGAGGTGCAGGTAGAAGCCGGGCACGGACGGCGCCGTCTTCTTGGCCTCGTGCTTGAAGTGCGCGGCGACGTGCGTCTTGTAGGGCGACTTGTCGGCCGAGAACCGCGTGTCGCGGTGGATCCGGTACATCGACCCGCCGCTTCGGCGCGGATCGACGACGATGGCCGGGCTGATGGTGCGGAGGTGGGGCGCCAGATCGGTGATGAAGCGCAGCATCGGCGCCTCGACCTCCGCGGTGTAGCGGTCGCGGGTCTCCTGGAACCACTCCCTGGTGTTGTG
The DNA here is from genome assembly GCA_963738485.1 of uncultured Acidobacteriota bacterium. Taxonomy (GTDB): domain Bacteria; phylum Acidobacteriota; class Vicinamibacteria; order Vicinamibacterales; family SCN-69-37; genus CAVTWK01. The sequence continues at coordinate 277,018 of CAVTWK010000001.1, read as the reverse complement.
CGCCTTGAGTGCGCGCAGGTACGTGAAGAACGCGGGGGTGAAGTGGGCAGCCATGACCTTTCGACCACCGTAGCATGGCGGCTGCAGCGGAGCCACACCCCGCGCGCCGCTCACCGCCCATGGCTGCCAGGCGCTATCATCGCGTCATGAGACACGCGGTGTCGGCCCTGGTGGCAGTGCTCGGCGTCCTGGCGGCATCCGCCGGGGCGGGGGCCCAACTGGCGTCCCGTCCAGCCGAGGAGTGGATCAAGACCCTGGACGGCGAGACGCGTGTGTCGGCGCTGAAGATCGACGAGGTGGTCGCGGCCCTGAAGGTGCGTCCTGGGCAGACGGTCGCCGACATCGGCGCCGGATCGGGTCTGCTCGCGGTGCCGCTGGCGCGTGCGGTCGGACCGCAGGGCCGCGTCTTCGCCGTCGAGATCGACGAAGGCTTCTTCCCGGCGATCCGCCAGCGGGCCGCGGCCGCGCAGGTGACCAACGTCCAGACCGTACTCGGCCGCTTCACCGATCCCGCCCTGCCGTCGAGGGCCATCGATCTGGCCGTGTTCCACGACGTCCTGCATCACGTCCAGGACCGCGCGGCCTACCTGAAGACCCTCGTCGGATACCTCGCGCCTGGCGGCCGGATCGCGGTCGTGGACTACGAAGGTGGAAAGGGCCCGCACCGCACCGACCCGTCGCTCGAGGTCACCCGCGCGCAGCTGGCGGGCTGGATGTCCGACGCCGGCCTGAGGCAGGTGGATGAGGCCCCGATCTTCGCCGACAAGTACGTGCTGATGTTCGCGCGGAAGTAGTTCACTGTTTGGCGGCAGACCTGAAAGTCATCCTCATTCACGGCAACGGTGGCGGCACGGCGGGGGATATCTGGCTGCCGTGGGTGGAGCGCGAACTCTCGGCGCTCGGCCTGCACGTCGTCAACCAGACCTTTCCCGACAACGTGAAGGCACGGGCCCGCATCTGGCTGCCGCACCTCGAGGCGCTCGGCGCCGACGAGCACACCATCCTGATCGGCCATTCCTCGGGCGCCGTCGCCGCCCTGCGCTACGCAGAGACACACCGGCTGGCCGGATCCGTGCTCGTGGGCGTGTGCCACACCGACCTGGGGGACGGGGGCGAGGCGGCGAGTGGCTACTACCGCGCGCCCTGGCAGTGGTCGCGGATCCGGGAACACCAGCCCTGGATCGGGGTCTTCCAGTCGAGCGACGACCCCTTGATCCCCGTCGCCGAGGCACGGCATGTCGCGGCCCAACTGCGCGCGAGCTACTTCGAGTTCGACGACCGTGGGCATTTCACCGACGCGCGCGAGTTCCCGGAGATTGTCGAGTTCGTGAAGAGGAAGCTCGGCGCAATCGGGCGATAATCCCCGTCACCGATGCCCCTGCGCACCGTCGCTGTCGTCGCCATCCTGGCTTTGGGGCCGCTGCCGCAGGCCACGCCGCTGCCGTCCGTGCCGCTGACGTTCGGCGCCTTCGCCGGGCTGTTCAACGCTGACGGCACTTTCGCGATTACGGGGGAGGGCTGGGCGCCCCTGCGCGGCACGTGGAGGGCCGAGGGGAGTCGCGTCACCCTGATCCTGTCCCCGGCGCCGCGCGACTGCGGAGAGGCGGGCATCTATCAGTTCGCCGTGCAAGGCACGCAGCTGACGTTCACCCTCGTCGTAGACGCGTGCACACCCCGGCGCATGATTCTCGATCGCAGCACCTGGCGACCTGCCAGCCAACGCGAGGTCATCGCGGCCCGGCGCCTCGTGAGGACCACCGCTTCTCCGATGCCGCCCTTGCTACCCGCCGCGAGCCAGGCGGGCAGCTGGCCGTCCTTTCGCGGCGCGCAGGCGGCCGGGGTGGCCGACGGGCAGGACCTCCCGGATCGCTGGGACGTGACGACCGGCGAGCACATCCGCTGGCGGACGCCGATTCCTGGCCTGGCGCACTCGAGCCCGGTTGTCTGGGGCAGCCGCCTCTTCGTGACGTCCGCGATCAGTCAGCGAGCCGATGCGACGTTCAAGCCGGGCATCTATGGTGATGGCGACGCGTCGGACGACCGCTCGCCCCAGAAGTGGATGCTGTACGCGATCGACACGTCAACGGGCCGCATCGCCTGGGAACGCGTCGCGCACGAGGGCGCGCCGCTGAACACGCGTCACGTGAAGTCCACGTATGCGAGCGCGACACCGGCGACCGACGGCCGCGTGGTCGTCGCGTGGTTCGGATCGCAGGGCGTCTACGCCTATGACGTCAACGGGCAGTTCCGCTGGAAGGTGGACCTCGGCCGCGTGGACATGGGCGCGTACGACATCCCGACCTACGAGTGGGGCCCCGCCAGTTCGCCCATCATCTGGAACGGCCTCGTCATCATCCAGTGCGACACGCAGGCCGATTCGTTCCTGCTGGCGCTGGATGCGGAGACGGGCGAGACGGTCTGGAAGTCCGAGCGCGACGAGTTGCCGTCCTGGGGGACGCCAACCGTGGTCACGACGTCGGCCGGGCCGGAACTGGTGACCAACGCGTCCAACTTCGTCCGCGGGTACGACCCCCGGACGGGACAGGAGCGGTGGCGGCTCGGCGGCAGTTCGAAGATCACTGCGCCGACGCCGATCGGCACCGACGGGCTCATCATCGTCGCCAGCGGCCGCGCGCCGGAACGGCCGGTGTTCGCGGTGCGGCCTGGCGCGAGGGGCGACCTCACGCCGCCGGCGGGGGCCACGACGAGCGCGGCGGGCCTCGTGTGGAGCCGCACGGGCCGCGGGTCGTACATGCCGACGCCGCTCGTCTATCGCGGTCTGCTGTACGTGCTCGGGAACAATGGCGTCTTCGACGCGTACGCGATGGCGTCGGGCGACGAGGTGTATCGGCAGCGGATGCCGCATCCGGGCAGCGGCTTCAGCGCCTCACCGATCGCGGCCGACGGGAAGATCTATGCCTTCGGCGAGGACGGCGACGTCATCGTCGTCGCCGCGGGGCCGGAGTTTCGGCACATCGCGACGAACCCCATGGGCGAAGCGCTGATGGCGACGCCCGCGCTCTCGAACGGCGTCATGTACGTGCGCGGCGCCCGAACGCTGTTTGCGATTAGATAGGGGGTCAGATTCTTTTCCACAGTTTCGGCCTGGTCGGTGCCAGGTCTCGGCCGAGGCCTTGGCCCTCGCCCTACCGAGACCTGGCACCGCAGACGCCGAAACTGTGAAAAGCCATCTGACCCTACCTCAGATACCGGCTCATCGCCGCGCCGGCGTAGCCGGTCATCTCGAGATACCCGCGGCCGGTGACGGGCGCGCCCTGCGGCACGGCCCCTGACGTCGATGGCGCCCTCCCAGTAGGTGACGCCTGCCGATCGGTCCGCCCGCAACTCCTGCGCATCGACCGCAGCCGAGATGTCCAGTTCGAGGTCCTGACCAGGTAGACGGATCGTCCACGCCACCGGATAACGGGCCTTGCTTGCCGGCGACGTCCAGACGCGACCAGGCTCCAGCCGGAACCGCGCGTCGAGCGTCACGCGTGTGGTCGTGCCATCGGGCTCGACGAGCGTGCCGCTCGACCGCGGGTCGATCGACCCGTCGGCGCGGCGCAACTGGAAGATCATCAGGTCGCGGCCGTCCGACAGCTGAAGCGAGAACCAGTCCCAGCCGACCTGGCCGTCCTCGAGGAAGCTCGTGCCGAACTCGTGATCCATCCAGCTCTGGCCCGTCACGGCCGTCGGTCGTCCATCGACCGTGATCGTCCCGGAGGTCGGCATGCGCGTGAGCGAGTAGTAGTGCGACGCGTTGCTCGCCGCCGATCCCTTCTGGCTGTAGCCGCGATCGCCATGCAGCACGGGCGCGCGATCCTCGGTGAGCGCCAGGTCGATGCCGAAACCCTGGCTTGCCGCGCGAAGGCGGTGGACGGCGGCCCGTCCGCCCGCCACCCGATCGATCGTGACCTCCCAGTCCTCGTTCCACACGCGGTAGGTCTCGGTGGCCGCGCCCGCCCAGCCGGGACCGGCCCGGTTCAGCCGGTCGGCGAACTGGTAGCGTCGTCCGTTGACGTCCGTGACCGCCAGGTGCGCCATGAACAGGTCGCGCACCGCCCAGCGTGATCGGCCGGCCGGCGTGGGGTCCACGCCGATGCGGAAAAACGTGAGCTGGTAGCCAAAACGGCGCCCATCGGCGGCATCCACGTTGCCCGTGTAGTACCACCACTCGAGCTTGTAGTCGGGGTGACTGGCGTGGTCGGCCGGCAGACTGAGGAGGCGGCCGGGCGCCGCGGACTTCCAGCCGGGCGTCTGCGCCGCCTCGACCGCCTCCGTCGCGCGCGCGCCGCCGGCCCGGGGACTCGCGACCGTGCTGCCCCCCAGGACGCCTGCCGACATCGCGCCGATCGCCAGCGCCCGCCGAACCCGTGCTGCCGAGCTCATTCGTCCTGCCTCATCGTCAGACCCACCGCGCGCCGGGCCGGATACAGTCCGGCCAACGCCGTGGCGATGACCATCGCCAACGACGACTGGACCAGGAACGCCACGGGCAGGTGGAACTGGATCGTCCAGCCGAAGCTCTGGACGTTGATGACGTAGATCAGCACCAGCGACAGCGCGAAGCCGACGACCAGGCCAATGCCCTGACTGATCGCCCCGATCACGACGGCCTCGCCCACCACCATACGCCGCACCTGGCGCCGATCCGTGCCCACGAGCCGGAGGATCGTGAACTCCCGCTCGCGCTCGAGGATGAGCGTCAGGAGCGTGCCCGAGACGCCGAGGATCGCGACGATGATCGCCACCAGCTCGAGCGCGTAGGTGATGGCGAACGTGCTGTCGAAGATGCGCAGGACTTCGGCGCGCAAGGACTGGTTCGTGTTGACGAAGATGCCGCGCGCACCGCCGGGCCCGGACAGCAGACGATCGCGGGCCAGGTCCGCGTCGGTCGCCGGATCGAGGTAGACGCTGACGCCGTTTGGAAGCCGCGTCGCCGTAGTGGCGCGCGAACGTCGCGGTGTCCATCAACAGGACGCCCCGGTCGCTCGAGTAGTCGTAGTAGACGGCGGCGATGCGGCAGCGGGCCGCACCGGAGGGCGTGGGCACCAGCACCTCGTCGCCGAGCGCCAGCCCGTGCTTGATCGTGAAGGCCTCTGAGGCGAGCACCACGTCCTGGCCGCGCGTGGCCGCGATCGCGCCCCGGCTGTCCGCCGGCGCCTTGAACAGCAGGCCACCCCGTGCGTGAGCACCACCGTCGAAGTCCCGCCCGATCACCCGAATCCGCGTGTCGCCATACGGGACCTCGGTGACGCGGAACTCGATCGACGGCCGCCACGCCCGGAACTGGCGGCAATCGTGCGCACGGCCTCGGCCGACAGCGTGCCGTTCTGACCGGGCGCCTCGCCGGTGCCTGGACTGATGAAGAGGTCGGCCTGCAGCGACTGGTCCACCCAGTAGACGACCGTGTCGCGGAAGCTGCCGATCATGATCGCGATGGCCACCATCATCGACAGGCTGACGGCCAGCGCGGCCACCGAGATCGACAGCCGCGGGACGGCCGCCGACAGGTTGCCGATGGCCAGCCAGTCTTCGACCTTCAGGAAGCGGCGCACCGGTCGTTCGAGTGCGCCGACGATGACCACGAGGAGGGCAGGCACCAGGAACGCGGCGCCGAAGACGATGGCGGCGGCCGACGCGTAGCCGAAGAGGGGCAGGCCGCCGACGGGGTCGAGCGTGGCGAACCAGGCGCCGAGGGCGAGCAGGCTCACGGCCGCGGCCAGGTAGTGCCGCGGCATCCGGGTCCGCGCCTCGATCTGGTCGGCGCCGCGGAGGGCGGCCAGCGGCGTGCACGCGCGCCGCCTCCTGCGCCGGCACGAACGCCGCCAGCAGCGACAGCGGCACGCCCGTGGCGAACGCGATCACGACGTGGCGCCATTCGAGGGCGGGCGGTGCGGCGGCCGTCGCGATGTAGAGCGCGGACACTGTCGTGGACGTCAGCGCGACGGTCGCGTCCGCCAGCAGGCGGCCGATTCCGATGCCGACGGCGCAGCCCACGAACGCCAGCGCCGCGGCCTCGGCGAGGAACAGCGCGCGCACCTGGTGGCGCGTGACGCCGACGGCGCGCAGCATGCCGATCTCCTCGCGGCGCGAGAGCACGGCGACCGAAACGGTGTTGTAGACCAGGAACAGACCGACGACCAGCGCGATGTACGACAGGGCGGTGAGGTTCAGATGAAAGGCCGCGAGCATGCTTTCGACCTGCCGTCCGCGCTGCGCCGGCCGCTGCACGGACAGGCCCGGGGGCAGCCGCGCGGCGATCGCGGTCTCGGCTGCGTCGATGGTCGTCGGGTCGGCGATCTGGATCTCGACGCGGTCCACTCGTCCGAACCGGTCGAGCGTCTCCTGCGCCGCGGCGATGTCCATCAGCACGAAGCGGCCGTCGAGCACCCGCGCCGGTCCCTCGTCCTTCAACAGCGCGCGCACCGTGAGGCGCACCGTGCGGTCGCCCGACTGCACGTCGAACGTCGATCCCACCGCCAGGCCCAGCGCTCGTCGCCAGCGTCGCGGCGACAATCGCCGACGTCGGCTCGAGCAGGAGCGCGAGGAACTCCTGCGGGGGCGGGGCCTCCGCGGCGCCCGCCCATTCGACGAGCGGGTAGTCGCGAAACGGCCCGTCGCGCAGGATGTCCACACCCAGCACGCGCAGCATCCCCGCAGGCTGGCCGTTACGCAGAAGGGCGACGCTGCCGTCGATGATCGGGGCCACGGCGCCGTACTCGCGCAGCCATCCCAGCTCAGGAAGCCGCGTCTCGTCCACGCCGCCGCCGGGGCTGAAGATCTCGAGCGACGTGCGGCCAGACACCGTGTTGAGCGCGGTGGCGAAGCCGGCGAGCGAACTGGCATTCGTCAACTGGATCGCGACGATCACCGCCACGCCGAGCGCGATGCCCAGGGCCGTGGTCACCGAGCGCAGCGGCTCGCGCACGAGGCGCCGGACGATGAACCACCTAAACAGGCGCATGGGTGCGGGCGGTGTCGGTCTCGATGCGGCCGTCGCGCATCCGGACGACGCGATGGGCCGCCGCGGCCAGGTCGGCGGCATGCGTGGCCATCAGCATCGTGACGCCCGTGTCGCGATTGAGCTCGACGAGCAGATCGAGCACCCGCCGGCCGTTGTCCGAATCGAGGTTGCCCGTCGGCTCGTCCGCGATGAGGAGCGCCGGCCGGTGCACGAGGGCGCGTGCGACCGCGGCGCGCTGCATCTCGCCCCCGGAAAGCTGCTGGGGATAGTGGCGCAGTCGGGCGCCCAGCCCCACCCGGTCGAGCAGCGCCCGGGCGGCCTCATCGGCCACGGCCGCGCGTGCGCCGGCGAGCAGCAGGGGCAGGGCGACGTTCTCAATCGCGGTCAGCGTCGGGAGCAGGTTGAAGAACTGGAACACGAAGCCCACCCGCGTCCGGCGCACTCGCGTCAGCGCGTCGTCGCCCAGGGTGTGGAGGTCGATGTCCTCCAGGCGGATGGTGCCAGCCGAGGGCCGATCCATCGCGCCGCAGAGGTGCAGGAGCGTGGACTTCCCGCAGCCCGACGGGCCGACCAGCGCGACGAAGTCGCCGGCGTCGACCGACAGCGAGACGTCAGCGACGGCGGTGACCGTGGCGTCGCCCGCCGAGAAGGTGCGCGAGACGCGCTCGACACTCAGGAGTGGCATGCACGAACGAGGGGGCGGGCCCGATGGGAGTTCACCGATCCATCATGACCGAACAGGCATCCGGGCGAGCGAGTCCGCGGTGCGAGCGCAGGCGACGGGTCAGTCGTGTCCTATTTGATGCGCCCGCCCACGGGCAGGCCGCTGGGCACAGCGGCCGGGATTGTGCGATCGAACGACGGGTCGGTGAGGGCCTCGAGGAAGGCCACGAGGTCCTGACGGTTGCCGTTGACGTTGAGGCGGCGGAGGAGCGGGTCGAGGTCCCCCTGCGCGACGTTGGGATTGCGTACCTGACCTCCACCGCGTCGGCCGCCCCCGCCGCCAGGCCCCGCGTTGCCGCCCCCGCCACGACCACCGCCGCCGCCTCGTCCCCCGCGTCCGCCGCGGACGTCGTTGTAGAAGCGGACCACGGCATCGAGCGACGTGAAGGCGCCGTTGTGCATGTAGGGACCGGTGAGCGTGAGATTCCGCAGCGTCGGCGTGCGGAACGCGTAGGTGCCGGCCACGCCGGCGTCCGAGGCGCTCAACTTGGCGTTGTCGGGCACGCCCAGGACATGCGGCTTGAAGTCTGTGAACATCGGGCCGCTGTGGCAGTTGGCGCACCCGATCCGGGTGAAGCGCTCCATGCCCTGGACCTGCACGGGTGTCATCGCTGTCGTGTCGCCGCGCATGTACCGATCGAACGGGCTGTTGGCGGCGACCAGTGTGCGCTCGAAGGCCGCGAGTGCCCGCGCGAGGTTGGCCGGGGTCACCGCGTTGGCCGTGCCGAAGGCCCGCGCGAACTGCGCGCGGTAGTCGGGAATCGCCGCCAGACGCGCGACGACGGCGTCCACGACGGTCTCGGGGGTCAGCGTGTGCCCGCGCATCTCCTCGAGGGCCTTGATGGGCTCGAGCGCCTGCGCTTCCAGGCTCTGGGTGCGCGAGTCCCAGAACATCGGCGCGGAGGTCGCTTGGTAGCGGCCGGCTGTGTCGATGCCGTTGAACGCCGTGTTCAGCACGGTCTGGCTGTTGCGCTTGACGATCGGAATCGTGTTGCCCGGGGCGAACTGGCGCGCGGCGCCGAGGCCGATGCCGTTCACGCCAATCGACAGGTCGAGGTTCTCCGCGTAGCCGAAGTCGGGATGGTGGCACGTCGCGCAGGCCACGTCTTTCTGGCCCGACAGGATCGGATCCCAGAACAACAGCCGCCCGAGGGCGACCTTCTCAGGCGTGGTCGGGTTGTCGGGCGGCGCCTCTACCGAGAGGGGTAGTGCGCTCAGCGTGGACTGCGTGCGCACCCGCACGCCGGCCACCGTGAGGAGGACTAGGGTGGTGGCACTGACGGCGGTGAGGGCAGCGCGTCTGGACGACATAATCGGCACCTGAGAGATTGGACGAGCCGATCATGGCACGGCGTTCCGGCCTGAATCGTGAAGATCTTGTGGCAGACTGGCCTTCCTCATGATCCACGCCCAATCCCTGCGCAAGACCTTCGGTGACGTCACCGCGGTGGACGACGTCTCCTTCGACGTCGGGCCCGGCGAGATCTTCGCGTTTCTGGGCCCGAACGGCGCGGGCAAGACGACCACCATCCAGATGCTGACCACGCTGCTCACGCCGACCAGTGGCCGCATCACGCTCGACGGCCTCGATCCGCGCAAGGTGCCCCACGAGGTGCGCCGCCGGTTCGGCATCGTCTTCCAGGACCCGAGCCTCGACGGCGAGCTCACGGCTTACGAGAACATGGACCTGCACGGCGTGCTCTACGGCGTGCCGCGCCGGACCCGCGTGGAGCGGATCGAAAGCCTCCTCCGGCTGTTCGAGTTGTGGGACAAGCGCGAGGGCATCGTCAAGACGTTCTCGGGCGGGATGAAGCGGCGCCTGGAGATCGCCCGCGGCTTCCTGCACACGCCGAAGATCCTCTTCCTCGACGAGCCGACGCTCGGCCTCGACCCGCAGAGCCGCAACCAGCTGTGGACGCACGTCAAGCACCTCAACCAGACCGAGCACGTGACGGTGTTCCTCACGACCCACTACATGGACGAGGCCGAGCGCGTCGCGCATCGCATCGCCATCATCGACCACGGCCGGATCGTCGCCCAGGGCACGGCGCAGGAACTCAAGGCGCAGACCGGCACCGACTCGCTCGAGGCGGCATTCCTGGCGCTGACCGGATCGACCATCCGCGACGACAAGGCCTCGAACGCGGACCAGATGCGCCAGATGGCGAAGATGTGGAGGCGATGAGATGAGCGCGGTCTACATCCTGTGGCTGCGCGAGCTGAAGCGCTTCTCGCGATCGCGCGCGCAGATCATCGCCTCGCTGGGCCAGCCGCTCCTGTATCTCCTGGTGCTGGGGTTCGGCCTCGGGCCGGTCTTCGAGAAGGCGGGGCAGGGCAGCTACCTGCAGTTCATGGCGCCCGGGGTCGTCGGCATGTCGATGCTGTTCTCGTCGATCTTCTCCGGCATCGGCCTGCTGTGGGACCGTCAGTTCGGCTTTCTGAAGGAGACGCTGGTCGCCCCCGTGCCCCGGCTGCACATCATGATCGGGCGCACGCTGGGGGGCGCCACGGTGTCACTGGCCCAGGGGCTGATGGTGCTGATCGTGTGTCTGCTCGCGGGCTTTCGACCGACGTCCGTCGCGGCCCTTCCGCTGGGACTCGCCTTCATGATGCTCATCTGCATCGTGTTCGCCGCCCTGGGGACCGCGATCGGATCGACGCTGCAGAACATGCAGGGCTTTCAGCTCATCATGAACTTCCTGGTCATGCCGATCTTCTTCCTGTCGGGCGCCCTGTACCCACTGACCAACCTGCCCCCGGCACTGGTCGTGGCGACCCGGCTCGACCCGCTCACGTACGGCGTGGACGGCCTGCGCGGGGCGCTGATTGGCGTCGCGCATTTCCATCTGGCCACGGACTTCGGTGTCCTGGTGGTCGTCGCGTCGATCTTCATGGCCCTCGGCGCGTACTCGTTCTCGCGCATCCAGGTGTGATCCTGGGGTGACACCTGCCCTCTGGCGATCGCGGGCTGGCCAGCGTCGGGTGTGACCCGCGCCTCCCGCCCTGTGGTATCACTTGTGCTGTGGTCCCCCGGGATGCCAGCGTCTTCGAGAGGCCCAGCATGACTCGACTTCTGATGTGTGTATTGCTCGTCCCGGCCGTGCTCGCGGCGCAGGGCGGCGGTCAGTCCCAGCAGCCGTTCCGCGGCACGACGGAGAACGTGCCCGTCTATGTGACGGTCACGGACAAGGACAATCGCCTCGTGACGAAGTTGTCGCGAGAGGCCTTCGAGGTCCGCGACAACGGGCGCGTCCAGCCGATCACACTGTTCGACAACACGCCGCAGCCCGTGCGGCTGGTCGTGCTCCTCGACGTCAGCGGAAGCATGACCGGCAATCTCGGCATCCTCCGGGCGGCCTGCCAGGAACTCTTTTCGCGCCTCAGCCCCGACGACCGTGCCCGCGTGGGCGCTTTCGGCAAGGACATCGAGTTCAGTCCCGAGTTCACGCGCGAGAACCGCGCGCTGACGGCGGCGCTGCCGACCTCGATCGATCCGAACGCACCCACGCCGCTCTGGCGCGCGATCGACGATGCGATGTCGGCCTTCGGCAATGAGGCCGGCCGGCGCGTCGTGCTGGTGCTCAGCGACGGGAAGGACAGCGGGCCTCGCAAGTTCAACGAGCGCTACCTGAACCAGCTCGAGATCGTCGATCGAGCCCGGGCTGAGGACGTCATGATCTACGGTATCGGCCTGCGGAGCCGCGGTCAGATGATGCAGCCGGGCGCCGGGGCCAACCTGGCCGCAATGATGGCCGCGGACCTGCCGGATCCAGGCCTCGGCACCACGGCGCTCGAAACTGGCGGCGGCTACTTCGAAATCCGGCCGCGCGACGACCTGGGCGCCGCATTCGCCCGCGTCGCCGACGAACTGCACAGCCAGTACCTCCTGGGCTTTGGGCTGCCGGCTCGCGACGGCAAGACCCACAAGGTCGAGGTGCGGCTGACCGACAAGGACCTCAAACCGCGCGCCAAGAAGACCTACCAGGCGCCGAAGTAGCGCGGGTCGCCCGCCCGAGGGGGCGCGTCGGGCAGCCCCCGGGCACCTCGCCGTTCAACTCTGGGTGTGTGACCTCAGATCTGTCGCTGCGTTGTGCAGGTTTGACGAGGCTCGCGGCGCCACCGAACCGCGGATGGCCAGATCTGTCAGGAAAGCCGCCGGATCGCACTCCATCGCGCTGGCATCAGATACGCACTGGGAGCATCGTCCCACGCCGGGTCGGTCCTCCCGCCGGCCGCCTGGGCGTAGCCATTCCATGCGCCCGCCCGATCACACCGCTGATATCAGGGTCGCCTCGCGATCCGAGCCCGGCTTTGACGCCGACGACACCCTCGAGTTCCTCGACCCGCCGGGTCGCCGGCGGCTCATCCATCTGGTGTCGCTGGCGGCGCTGGCCATGTACGCCGGCTACCTTGTCTACCGCGCCCTCTTCACCATCAACACCGAGGCGCTGACGTTCTCGCTGCTCGTCTACTTCGCCGAGGTCCACGGCTTCTTCTCGCTGGCGTTCTACTTCCACCAGGTCTGGGTACTCCGTCGGCGTCGCGTCGTGCCGCCTCAGGACGGTCTGACGGTGGACGTCTTCGTCACCACGTACAACGAGGACGAGGACCTTCTGCGGCAGACGCTGCGCGCCGCGATCGCGATCAGGTACCCGCATCGCACGTTCGTCCTCGACGACGGCCGCCGGCCCTCCGTGCGCGTCCTGGCGGACGAGCTGGGCTGCGGGTACATCACGCGTGCGACGAACGAGCACGCGAAGGCGGGCAACTGGAACAACGCCTTCACCCAGACCGATGCCGACGTCATCGCGACGTTCGACGCCGACCATGTGCCCCGACCCGAGTTCCTCGAGCGGACGCTCGGCTTCTTCCGGGACCCGAAAGTCGCCCTCGTCCAGGTGCCGCAGGAGTACCACAACCTGGATTCGGTTCAGCATCGCGTGAGCTGGAAGCAGCGGCGCATGTATGGCGAGCAGGATTCCTTCTTCAACCTCGTGATGCCTGGCAAGGATCACTGGAACGCCTCGTTCTTTTGTGGCACCGGCGCCGTCCTGCGGCGCGAGGCGCTCGCGCCGCACGGGGGCATCCTCACAGGGACGATCACGGAGGACCTGCACACCTCCGTCGTGCTCCACAGCGAGGGATGGAAATCGGTCTACCTGAATGAAGTGCTGGTCACGGGGCTGGCTCCCATCGACCTGAAGTCGTTCGAGGTGCAGCGGCTGCGCTGGGCCGAGGGCAACCTCCGCGTGGCCGGCTACGTGAATCCGCTGACCACTCCGGGGTTGTCGGTCGCGCAGCGCATCTCGTACGTCTCGTCGCTCTATCACTGGACGATCGGGATCCCGAAGCTCATCTACTATCTGGCGCCGCCGTGGATGCTCTTCTCAGGCACGTTCCCGATCGCGCGATTCGACCGGACGTTCGTCGTCATCTACCTCGGGTTCCTGGCCTCGCTCATCGTGTCGTACACGGTGGTCAGCCGGGGGCGCGGCCGGCTGCTGATGGACGAGCTGTTCAACATGATGTCGTTCTTCACGCTGCTGCGCGCGGTCAAGCGGGTGCTGGTCGGTCGCCGCAAGCCCAGCAAGTTCGAGGTGACCAGCAAGAAGGGCAGTGGCATCCAGGAGCTGGGCGCCGTCCTGCCTCACCTCTCGCTGCTGGCCTTCAGCGTGCTCGCCATGACCTGGAGCGCCATGGGCGTCGGGTTCGGGGTCACCGACGACGTGGCCGGCGCGCTCACCGCGATGTTCTGGACGCTCTACAACATGGCCCTGATGGCGGCGGTCATCCGGATCGGTACGCGGCCTGCGGAGAAGCGGGCCGGGGGTCGTTTCAGGGCCAATTTTGCCGTTGAGACTCCGGACGGCACGGTGGGCGTCACGGCGGATGTCTCGACCACGGGATGCGCGCTGCTCTGGCCCCACGCGCTCGAGATCGGGACGCGCCTGCCGATGCACCTCCACTTCGGCGCGACATCGGCCGAGTGGACCGGGCTGGTCGCCGGTGACCAGGGGCGCCAGGCGGACGGCTGGCACCGCTATGGGATCGAGTTCGAGCGGTTGTCGGCGGCGGACACCGACCTGCTCAACGACAGCATCTTCACGCTCGTGGTGCCGGAGATGTTCGCGACGTTGACGGAACCACCCTGGGTCGTGTCTCAGTGGCGGCGGCTGCAGCAGTGGCTTGGCCGTGCACGCGGCCGCGCTCACCGCCAGACCGTCCGCGTGCCCGTGCGGGTGACCACCGCCAGGGGGTCGTTCGTCGTCGCAGCGCGTGACGTCAGTGCGACGGGCTTCAGCGTGACGGCGCCGCGCCCGGTGGCTGTGGGCGCGATCGTCGAGCTGGCGGCGTTGTGGCCGGGACGTCCGTGGCAGGGCCGTTTGGAAGTCGCCCGCTGCGTGGCGCGTCGATCGCGGCCGGGGTTCGACACGTGGATCCTCGGTCTGCGATTCGAAGGCGGCCGCATGCCCGCCGAGGTCCTGTCTTTCGCCGAGCGGGACGCGGCGTAGCACCATGACGATTCGCCGCCTGCTCCTCCTCTTTCTCCTCGCGCTCTGCGGCGAGGTCGCGCTGTTCGCGGTGTCCTATCAGGACCTGCTGTTCCTTCGTCAGCCGCAGGCACGACTGCGCGCGGAGTCGGCCGCCACGTTTGTCCGGCATGCCGAGGCCGCCCTCTCGCGGTCGCACGTCACCCGGCGCCATCTCGAGGCCATCGCGGCCGGCGCCCGAGACCACCAGACGTCGGACCTCGAAACGCGCGCGCTCACGCGTGTGTCGGCCGCGTTTCCCGACGACGTGGGACTGCGGCTTCGACTCGCCGATGCGTTGCGGCGAGCCGGCCAGCTCGAGCGCGCCGAGCAGGTCTATCGCGCCATCCTCGCAAGCACGTCGGCCGGAACCCGATGACACGTGCCCGCCTCCGAATCGTCGGGTGCCTCCTGATCGCGAGCGCGGGGCTCGCCGCAGAGGTTGCTGCCCAGTCGCCGAACGATGGACGCGAGGCGCTGATCGGGCTGGCGCGCGTGCGTCGGGACGCCGGGGACCCCGAGGGCGCGCGTGTCTTCTTCGAGCGGGCTTCCGGAATTCTCTCGCTCTCGCCCGGGGAGCAGGCCGAGTACTTCTGGGTGCTTACCGACGCGAGGCCCGCCGAGGCGGTTGCGTTGGCGCGGCGGCTCCTCCGCGCCGCACCGGCCGAGGACCAGATTCGCGACCGCGCCATTGCCGCGGCCGTGACGATCCGCGACGAAGCGGCGGTCACCGAACTGGCCACGGCCGGGAGGCAGCGGTCCTCGAACGACGCCCGTTGGCCGCGGCACCTTGCCGAGAGCGCGCTCCGGCGGAACCGGCCGGCCGAGGCCGCGCGTCTGTACGCGGCGGCGCTCGCGGCGCGCGGCGCCGAGGACCGGGACCGGGTCGGGCTGGCGCTGGCGCGCGAGGCGGCCGGTGACGCGCCGGGCGCGATGGCCGCGTGGTCGGCGGTCGGTGAATCGGTTCGCGTGTCCGAGGCGGCCTGGACGGCGAGCTTCCTGCGCGCGCTCGCGGGCACCGCCGCGCCTGCAGTGGCGGCTGCCGCGTTCGAGCCCTGGGTGCGCCGCTGGCCCGGTGACGTCGCCATGCGCGAGATGCTCGTCGAGCTGTGGGCACGGGCCGGTCAACCGGCGCGTGCCCTGGCTGCGCTGGAGCCACTGACGCTCCGCCCGCTGACCCGCGAGGCCGCGGTCCAGCGGTGGACGAGACGCGAAGTGGACCTGGCGCTCGCCGCCGCCGATCCAGCCCGCGCGATCCGGGCTCTCGACCGACTCGATGCGGCACACGTGACCACCCGCACGGATCGCGTGCGCCACGTGGCGCTGCTCATCGACAGCGGCGACGTCGGGCGGGCGGTTGACCGCCTCGGCACCTGGCCGTGCGGGCCGGACCTGTTCGCGCAGGCCGAGCGCCTGCCCGAACCCGCCGGCACGCACGTGATGTTCGACGCGGTGCGTCGCGCCTCGGGCTCGTGCGGATCCGACGACCGTCTCACTCGGCGGACCCTCGATCGTCTGGTGGCCGAGGGCCGCCACGGGGATGCGATCTCCGTCCTCGCACTTCTTCCTGCGGAGACTCGTGGCCAACGCGACCTGCGGCGGCTCAGCGGGCAACTGGCGCTCTGGACGGGGCACGCCTCGGACGCGGTCGTCTGGCTCGAGCCGCTGCGTCGGGAGACACCCGAGGATCGCGCGGCCGCCGACGCACTTGTGGACGCCTATCGAGGTGTCGGCCGAGCCTACGACGCGTGGGACGTGGCATCGGACCTTGCCGGCGCGAACCGCTGGTCTGACGCGCGAATCCTGGTCTTCGCGGAGGTCGCGCTCGAGGCCGATGCGCCGCGTGAGGCCGAGGCCTTGCTCGATCGCCTGGCCCCAGGCGCGGACATCGGGCGCGCCCGGCATGTGCTGCGTGCGCGCGCCGCGCTCGCGCTGGGCCGACCGGGTGACGCGCGGCGCATGCTCGCGGAGGTCCCGGTGACCGACCTGCCCGCCCAGGGCGCGCTGGCGTTGATCGACAGCACCCTGGCCGTGCAGGGCCGTCTGGCGGCCCTGACCGTCGCGCGGCAGGTCGCCCGCGACGACGTCGCCTGGAAAGACGTCTTCGCGCGACGCGTGATGCTCGAGCTGCTCGTGGACCCGGCGTCGGCCTCGTCGCTGCGCGCGCAGCTCGCCGCGCTCGATTCCGCGCTGACTCTGGTGGTCGATATCGAAGTGGCGCTCGCTCGCGAGGATGCCGACCAGGCCCTGGCGCTGTTGGACAGCGCCGCGATCGACACCGATCGCCTGGCGGACTTGCGCGCCACGGCGCAGGGCGCGACGCCGCGATCGGCCGAGATCCTTTCGCGGCTGCGGACCACGCGTCCGGGGTTCACGCCGTTCGAGATTCGCGAGGCCGACCTGGCGTGGCAGCTGAACCGGACGGACGAGGCCTTCGACCGTCTCGCCGCCATCCACGCGTCGATGCCGGACCATCAGCCGGCAGCCGTGGCGCTGGCGCGGGCGCTGGCCGCCCGCGGCCGCCACCGGGACGCCGTTGACCTCATCGCGCGGATCGCGCCAGAGGCGGACAGGACGCTGGCCGCGCACACGGTGCTGGCCGCGAGCCTGCAGGCGCTGGCGGCGGCCGAGGTGCCCCCCGTCGCCCTCCAGGTCGATGACCTCGCCCGGGCGCGCGTGCTCGCCTCGTCGGCGCGGTGGGCCGACGCGCTCACCGCGATCGAGGGCCTGGTCGCGCGCGACGCCGGGCACCGCGACGCACTCCGGTTTCGCGCAGACGTGTTGTCCTGGGCTGGGGCGCACGAGGCGGCCATCGCCGCTTTCGACGAATACATCGCGGTCGCGCCGCTCGATCTGGACGCCCGCCGCCAGCAGGCGCGCGTCGCCGGGTGGTCTGGCGCGTTCGCCGACGCCAAGCGCCGCTACCGCGCCGTCGCCGCGGCCTGGCCGGACCATGCGGCACTCGCCGCCGAGGCGGCGGCCAAGAGCGCGTTCTTCGACGGTCGGTGGAGGCTCGCCGCGGGCCTCTACCGCGCGTGGCTCGCACTCGAACCCGACAACGCCGAGGCGCGCTTCGAGCTCGCGGAAGCCGAGCAGGCCGCCGGCAACCCTGCCGCCGCGGAGGCCGAGCGTCTGAGCCTCGAGGCGCGCGCAGAGGGCCATGCGACCGCGCGCGAGGCGCGCGATCGCGCGGCCCTCCGGGCGCGCGCGTCTGCGACCCTCGCCACGGAACTTCGAGCCGCCAACGGCTACGAGGGCCGCCGACTGCTCGACGTGGCCGCCACCGGCGCGCGAATCGAGCAGACGTGGGGCGCCGGGGGGCGAGTCCAGCTCGCGGCCGAGGGCGCGCGGCTCTCGGCGGTCGCCGCTCGCGAGCGACTCGGTGGCGCGCGAGCCGGCGTGGCTGCGGCGTGGCGCTTGGACCGCCTCGTGATCGACGGCGCGGTGTCGCGATCCGCGTATGACGGTGCGGCTCGAGACGTGACCGAAGGCCTGGCGCGGCTGACCTGGCAGGCCGACGATCGCTGGTCGGCGTCGGCGGGCGTATCGCGTCACACGCTTGCGGAAAGCCTGGCGTCGGTGTCAGGCGGTCTCGCCCAGTCCGGACCCTTTGCGACGATCGCGTTCGCGTCCCCGACCGCGTCGGTCGATCTGCACGTGATGAGCCAGGGCCTCTCGGATGGGAATGCCAGGCGGCGGGCCACCGTCTTCGCCACGCGGACCGTTGCCGAGCGGTGGCGCGGACTGCGGATGGTGGGCTGGGCCGAGTACCTCGGCTACCGCGAGGCCTCGCCGGTCTATTACGCCCCTGGAAATGCGGTCCACATCGACGCGGGCGCGGAGTACACCCAGGCCTTCTCCCGCGCCCGTTTCCGCGGTGACCGCGAGCGGTCCGTCACGGCGGGCTATCTCGTGGGCGTGAACAGCCGCGGGTCTGTCTTCCACCAGCCCACGGCGCGCTGGTCCATCGAGGTGGTCCCCGGCCTCGTCCTGGACGGCCACCTCTCGCGCGTCCAGTCTTCCGACTACCGCGAAACGCGGTTCACGGTCGGCCTGCGCGTCGGTGGCAACGGCCGATTCGCCTCCTGGCGCGACTGACCGGCAAGGACCCTGTAAACTCTTGTGGTTGGCCCGGCTGGGAAGTGCCCGGGGGCGCAACCGGGGCGGATGCCGCCTGGAAATGGACACAAGGGACATGCAGCAGATGGTTCGGGGTCGCAAGCAGATGGTGTGGGTCGCGCTGGTCGGCGCGAGCCTGGTCAGTGCGTGTTCGGGCAACACCCCCTCAGGCACGGCCGCCGCGCCGGCGTCGCCTGACGTCTGGGCTGTCGTGGACGGGCGCCAGATCAAGCGCGACGCGGTGGAGAAGGCGTACCGCGGCGTGGTGCAGCCGGCCGCGATGCCGCCGTCCGATGACGAAGTGCTCGCGATGAAGCTGAGCGTCGTTGACGACCTGATCACGCAGGACCTGCTGCAGGCGAAGGCGACGGCCCTGAAGGTGGAAGTGACCGATGCCGAAGTGGACGCCGCGTTCAGCGACCGCAAGCGCTCGGTGAGTGAGGAAGAATTCCAGAAGCAGCTCACGGCGCGGGCCCTGACCGTCGACGACATGAAGGCCGGGCTGCGGCGCGAACTCACGGTGAACAAGCTGCTCGAGCGAGAAGTGACAGCGAAGATCGTGGTCTCCGACCAGGACCTGGCTGACTACTACAGCGTGAATCGCGCGCAGTTCAACGTCACCGAACCGCAGTATCGCATCGCGCAGATCGTCATCACGCCGGTCAAGGAGCCGCAGATCCGCAATCGCATGAACGACGACGCGGAGACGCCGGCGGCCGCGGCACGCAAGGCGCAGATGCTGGCCGAGCGCATCAAGGGCGGGGCCGACTTCGCGCAGGTGGCGATGGACTACTCGGAGGATCCGCAGACGGCCCCGCAGGGCGGCGATCTCGGCTTCGTCTCGGCCTCGACGCTCAAGCAGGTGCCACCGGCGCTGCGCGACGCGGTACTCAAGGCCGAACCCGGCAATGTCAACACGGTGAGCGCGGGTGGCGCGCACACGATCGTCATGCTGGTGGCGCGCGAAGCGGCCGGGCAGCGCGACCTGAGCGCGCCGGACGTGCGCGATGGGATCCGGAACGTGATCAAGGGCCGCAAGGACCAGCTGCTGCGCGCGGCCTACGCGGCCTCACTCCGGAACGATGCCAAGGTCGTCAATCACCTGGCGACGATGATTGTCGCGGCTGACGGCAAGATGCCGACGCTGGCGCCCGCAGCACCGGGCAAGTAACGGAGGGGCCATGGCTCGCGGACTCCGCATCGCACTGCTGTTCGTAGCGCTCGCCGTCGCGGCGGTCGCGCAGGGTCCCGTGGGCGCGCAGGCGCCGGCCCAGGCCCAGACGCCGGCGCCGCGGTTCACCTCGTCGAGTCATCCCAGCGCGCCCCGGGCGATCCGCCGGGATGTGCCCCTGACCAATGCCATTCGGCGGGCGCTCGAGGCGGGCACGCGGACGCTCGACGGGCACCCGGGCCCGAACTACTGGCAGCTCGAAACCGACTACACGATCGACGCCCGCCTCGATCCGGCGACGCAGACGATCACGGGCACCGAGACGGTGGTCGTGCGCAACCACAGCCCCGCGCCGCTGACCGAGATCGTGCTTCGTCTCGATCACAACATCTTCCGGGGGCTGGTGCCGCGCGGGTTCTCCGTGCCCGCCGAGAACACCGAGGGGATGGTGGTCACGCGTCTCGCCGTCAACGGCGAAGCGCTGAACCTGACGCCGGTGGCCGGTGGGGCGGGTGCGGGAGGCGGCCGGCGCGGCGGCGGACCGGGCGCGCCGCGGCCACTCTCGGTCACGGGCCTCGACCAGACGGTGGCGCGCGTGACGCTCTCGACGCCGATTGCGGCCAAGGGCGAGGGCACGCTCGAGATCGCGTGGCGCACCAAGCTGCCCGGCGGTCCTGGCGGCCGCGGTCACCGCATGACACAGCGGTTCGACGATCAGCTCTTCCAGCCGACGCAGTGGTTCCCACGCGTCGCCAAGTACGACGACCTGCGCGGCTGGGACACCAACGTCTACCTCGGGCCGTCGGAGTTCTACAACAACTTCGGCCGCTTCGAGGTCCGCATCGATGTGCCCGCCGGCTGGATCGTCAGCGGCACGGGCGTGCTCCAGAATCCGGCCGAGGTCCTGACACCCACGGCGCGCGAGCGACTGGCCAAGGTACTCGAGTCGGACGCGGTGACCACGATCGTCGGGCCGGATGAGGTCGGCCCCGGCAAGAGCACGGTCGCCGGGGACCGCCTCATCTGGCGATTCGTCGCCGACAAGGTGAACGACTTCGCGTGGGCGACCGCCCGCAACTTCGTGTGGCAGGCCACGCGGGCGACGATTCCCGGCAAGGGCCCTGTGCCGATCCACATGGTCTTCCTGCCCGAGCGCGCGCAGCTCTTCGCCCGTGCAGGCGCCATCTCCCGTCACGCGCTCGAGTTCTACTCGAAGCTCTGGATGCCTTACGCCTTTCCACAGCTCACCCTCCAGGACGGCCCGAGCGCTGGCATGGAGTACCCGATGGTGATCAACTCGAACCAGGGCGCGGCCGATCACGAGGCCGCCCATCAGTGGTGGCCGATGGTCGTCGGAACCAACGAGACGATGTACGGCTGGATGGACGAGGGCTTCAACCAGTACATGAACGTCCTCTCGGACGCCGACGCCGCCAAGGTGCCGGCCAACCTCAACCGCCTCGGCCAGAGCTACGGCCGGACGAGCGGGAACGACGACGAAGCCCCGCTGATGTGGAACGCCAACAACGCCGGCACGATGTACAGCTTCCAGACGTACTCGAAGACGCCACTGATGCTCTCCATGCTCGGGGGCATCGTGGGCGATGAGGCCGTGCAGCGCGCGATGAGCGAGTACGCCAAGGTGTGGAGCTTCAAGCACCCATCGCCGTGGGACTACATGTTCTTCATGAACGGCGCGCTGAAGCAGGATCTCAACTGGTTCTGGTACTACTGGCTCTTCACGACCGAGTCGGTGGACGGTGCGATCGCGAACGTGACCACCTCGGCGGGCCGCACGACGGTCACCGTACGCCAGGACGGTCAGATGCCGTCGCCCGTGGTGCTCAAGGTGCGCTTCGCCGAGCGCGGACCAGCGATCCGGCCGATGCCGAACGCGCGCATGGTCGATGATCGGACGGCGATCGTCACCTGGCCGGTGGATGTGTGGTTCAACGGCAGCCGCACGTTCAACGCGGTGCTGACCACCGGCACGCGCCCGATCGAGTCGGTCACGCTCGACCCGGCGTGCCGCTTCCCGGACAAGGACGCCAGCGACAACGTCTGGCCGAAGGCAGCGTCGTCAGCCGCCTGCGGCGGCTGACGACGGGAAACGGCCCACGGCTGACGGTCTACGGCCCACGGGCCACGCCGCTTTGGCGGACAGGCCCGGATCCTGCCTCTTTGCCACGGCCGGACGGTTCGGCGCGGCCGCTGTGCGACAATCAGAGACAGATGAGCTGGCTTGGCAAGACGATTCATGTAAAGGGCGAGTTGCGGACGACAGAGGACCTGCGGATCGAAGGCCGGATCGAGGGGCCCGTGGTCGGGGAAGACTGCGCCGTGGTCTTCGAGCCGTCGTCGGACATGCAGGGCGATGTGACCGCGCGCGACATCACGGTGTCGGGCCGTGTGTCGGGCCAGCTGGTGGCGACGGACATCGTGGACGTGCGCGCCGAGGGCCGGTTCACCGGCACGGTGGTCGCGCCGCGTTTCATCCTGGACGAGGCCGCGCACTTTGTCGGGCGCGTGGAGCCGCAGCACCTCGAGGCGGCGCTCCGCGTGCAGAAGTATCAGCAGAAGAAGCGAGAGGTCGGGTGATCGCCGGATGAATCGCCTCGTCGCGCGTGGCACCCTGGTCGCCGCGGTCCTCGCCCTCACGTTGGGCGCGGCCTTCGTTGCGGCTGCGCGCGAGGAAGCGCCGCAGCGTGGTGGCGGCGGCCGCAACCGATTCGGCAACGTGCTCCCCGGTGGCATGCCCTGGCTGTACGACGGGAACTACGTCTTCTGCCGGTTGGCCTACCGGCAAGGGAGCAACGGGGACGGCGGCGGGTGGTCGGTCGATTATCCGAAGGCCGATCTGAACTTTCCGTTCCGGCTCGGACAACTGACCACGACCCCCATCAGCCGCGACCGCTTCGGCGAGCCGAACCACGTCGTGGTGACGGCGCTCGATCCCAACCTGTTCCACTGTCCCTTCGTGATGATGACCGAGCCGGGCCGCGCCTATTTCGACGAGACCGAGGCCGCGAACCTCCGGGCCTACCTCGACAAGGGCGGCTTTCTCTGGGTGGACGATTTCTGGGGCGAGTACGCCTTTGCCGCCTGGGAGCGCGAGCTTCGCAAGGTGTTTCCGGCGGGTGAATTCCCGATCTTCGACGTGCCCGGGGATCACCCGATCCTCAACATGCAGTACGTCACACCCCAGGTGCCGCAGATCCCGTCGATCAACCACTGGTTCGCGACGGGCACCACGTCTGAGCGCTTCGACAGCCAGACTCCGCACGTGCGCGCAATCGCGAACGCACGCGGCTATATCAACGTGCTCATGACCCACAACACGGACCTCGGCGACGCGTTCGAGCGCGAAGGCGAGAACCGAGAGTTCTTCGAGAAGTTCGCGACGTTGGGGTACACCTTCGGCGTCAACATCTACCTCTACGCACTGACCCACTGACGGCCTACGGACGACAGCCTACGGCCTACGGACGACGGCCAACAGCCCACGGCGAACAGCCAACGGGCTACGGCAACGGGCTACGGCGACGGCTACAGCCCACAGCTACGGCGGACGACGGCCACAGCCCACGGGCTACGGCAGACGGCCTACGGCGAACGGGCTACGGCAGACGGGCTACGGGCCACAGCTAACGGACGACGGACGACGGCGAACAGCCCACGGCCAACAGCCAACGGGCTACGGCGACGGGCTACGGCAGACGGGCTACGGGCCACAGCTAACGGACGACGGACGACGGCGAACAGCCCACGGCCAACAGCCAACGGGCTACGGCAGACGGCCTACGGCAGACGGGCTACGGCCACAGCTAACGGACGACGGACGACGGCCAACAGCCCACGGGCTACGGCAGACGGCCTACGGCGAACGGGCTACGGGCCACGGGCTGCGGTCCACAGCCCACGGGCTACGGCGAACGGGCTACGGTCCACAGCCAACAGCAGACGGGCTACGTCGGCGATCGACCGGGCCCCACGGAGCACACAGGGACGGGCTGAGGACATGCACGCCAAGGGTGCGCTGAGTGCGGCCGTCTTGCTACTGCTCGTGTCGGCACAGGGCCTGGGCATCGGCCGCGTTGGACAGCAGGACGCGCGGCTGCCAGACGGACATGGCCGGGTCGTCGGCCGTGTTCTGATGACCGGTGGTGGCCGCGACGTGACGGTGGTCGCTCGACCGCAGGCCATCGGTCCGGCCTACGAGATGCGCGCGACCCTCCCCGCAGGAACATTCGCGTTCACGCTGCCATCAGGGACCTATACGTTGCAGTTGGCCGACGCGCCCGATCTCGCACGACGACGTGATGTCCATGTGCAGGCTGGACAGGACACGTTCGTGGATCTCGCAAGTCGGGTCGGCGTGATCTGCGAGTGCGTGGACGCACCGGCGCGACCAGCGCGCTCAGTCGCGATCGCAGGCCTGGTCGCAGACGGGCGTGGCCACCCGATCCCCTTGGCCGAGGTGACGTTGTTGGGGGGCGGAACGAAGGACGAGTTCGTGGCGCAGCGGGATGGGGCGTTTCATGCAGTCGTCCCCGCCGATCGCGACTACCAACTCTCTGTCTCGTATCCTGGATTCGCCAGCGTCGTCCACGTCATCACCGTCGGGCGATCGAGCCCAGGGCACGTCCGTGTGACATTGCCCCTCGGCGATACCGAGCGCGCGCCGCCCCCCACCCGTCGGTGGGACTTCGGCTGCCGGTGCGGTGCCGGCCTGTTCACGCACACGCCATCCGACGCCAGGCGATAGTCCTCACCTGTTGGCCGTAGCCCGTAGCCGGTAGCCCGTGGGCCGTAGGCCGCCTGCCGTCTGCCGTAGCTCGTGGGCTGTTGGCCGTCGTCCGTCGTCCGTTGGCTGTGGGCTGTATCCCGTCTGCCGTAGCCGGTCTGCCGTAGCCCGTGGGCTGTTTGCCGTCGCCCGTCGCCCGTGGCCCGTGGCCCGTAGACTGTTCGCGGTCGCCCGTGGGCTGTTGGCCGTCGTCCGTCGTCTGTGGGTTGTGGGCTGTATCCCGTCTGCCGTAGCCCGTCTGCCGTAGCCCGTCTGCCGTAGCCTGTTTGCCGTCGCCCGTCGCCCGTCGCCCGTCTGCCGTAGCCGGTTTGCCGTAGCCCGTTGTCCGTCGCCCGTGGGCTGTGGGCTGTGGACCGTAGGCTGTGGGCCGTCGCCCGTCTGCCGTAGCCCGTTATCTCTGGATCCTCGCCGACCCGCCCTTCGCGAACGCGCGGACCTGGTCCAGCGTGGCCATGGTCGTGTCGCCCGGAAACGTGGTGATGAGCGCGCCATGGGCCCAGCCGATCTTCACGGCTTCCTCGGGCGCCTCGCCGTTCATCAGGGCGTAGAACAACCCCGAGGCGAAGCCGTCACCGCCGCCGACCCGATCGTGGACGTCGAGGTCGCAGGTCGGGGAGCTGTAGGTCTTGCCGTTGATCCACGCCACGGCACCCCAGGCGTGGCGATTGGTCGAGTGCACTTCTCGCAGCGTCGTGGCGACGACTTTGATGCTCGGGAACTTCCGGACCGCGTCCTCGATCATGCCCGTGAACACGCGTGAGTCGAGTTTGGAGCTCGCGGCCACGTCCGGCCCCTGGATGCCAAGGCCCTTCTGCAGGTCCTCTTCGTTGCCGACGAGCACATCGACGTGCTCGACGATGCGTGACAGCACCTGCTGCGCGCGTCCGAGCCCGCCGGAGAGACTCCACAGCTTTTCGCGGAAGTTCAGGTCGAACGACACCACGGCGCCGTGGGCCTTGGCCGCTTTCATCGCCTCGATGATCAGCTCCGCGGTCGTCTCGGACAGCGCCGCGAAGATGCCGCCGCTGTGGAACCAGCGGACGCCCGCGCCGAAGATGAAGGGCCAGTCGAAGTCGCCGGGCTTGAGCAGCGCGGCCGCCTCGTTGCTGCGGTTGTAGAAGACCACCGGGCCGCGCACGCCGTGGCCGAGGTCGCTGTACACAGTGGCCATGTTCGGACCGCGGGCGCCGTCGTGCACGAAGTGTTTGTAGAAGGGACGCACGCCCATTGCGCGCACGCGCTCGGCAATCAGATCGCCAATCGGGTAGTCCACCATCGCCGACGCGACGCCGGTACGCAGGCGGAAGCAGTCGGACAGGTTGGCGGCCGTGTTGAACTCGCCGCCGCTCACGTGGATCGTGCAGCGGGTCGCCTTGCGGAACGGCACTAGTCCTGGGTCGAGTCGGTGGACGAGCGCGCCGAGCGATAGAAAGTCGAGCGCGCCTGTTGCGGGGATCGTGAAGCCGAGGCTCATGCGTCTGGGGTCCAGTCCGTGTGAAACACGCCGTCGCGGTCCACGCGGCGGTAGGTGTGGGCGCCGAAGAAGTCGCGCTGGGCCTGGGTGAGGTTGGCCGGCAGCCGCTCGGCGCGATACGAGTCGAAATAGGCCAGCGAAGCGCCCATCGCCGGCACCGGAATGCCCAGGCCCACGGCCGTCTGCACGGCAAGTCGCCATCCCGCTTGCCGCGCCTGGATCTTCTCGCGGAACGCGTCGTCGAGCAGCAGGTTGACCAGCGCTGGATTGCGGCGGAAGGCCTCGCGGATATCGCCCAGCAGCTCGGCGCGCACGATGCAGCCGGCGCGCCAGATCCGCGCGACCTCGCCCGGGTCGATGCCGTAGTCATACTCCTTCGAGGCGACGCGCAGCATGCCGAGGCCCTGCGCATACGACGTGATCTTGCTCGCGTAGAGCGCGGCGCGAGCCGCCTCCACGAGCGCCTGCCGGTCGCCGGCGTATTGGGGTGAGGGACCGTGCAGCACACGGCTGGCCGTGACGCGCTCGGTCTTCAGGGCCGAGAGCAGCCGCGCCTCGACCGCGGCGTTCACGGTCGGGATTGGCGCGCCGATGTCGAACGCGTTCTGGCTCATCCACTTGCCGGTGCCCTTCTGCTGGGCTTCATCGAGAATCACCTCGACGAGCGGGCGGCCGGTGTCCGCGTCCACGTGCGCGAGCACCTGCGCCGTGATCTCGATGAGGTAGGACTTGAGCTCGCCGCGGTTCCAGTCCGCGAACAGGTCGGAGAGTTCCCGCGCGCTGAGGCCGGCGCCGCGCGAGAGCAGGTCGTACGTCTCGGCGATGAGCTGCATGTCGCCGTACTCGATGCCGTTGTGCACCATCTTCACGTAGTGCCCGGCGCCCCGCGGCCCCATGTGCGCCACGCACGGATCCCCGTCGTCGGCCTTCGCGGCGATGGCTTCCAGAATCGGCGCCAACGCGGCCCAGGCCTCGGGCGAGCCGCCCGGCATGATCGACGGACCGTGCAGCGCGCCCTCCTCGCCGCCGGAGACGCCCGCGCCGACGAAGTGGAAGCCGGCGTCGGCCATCTCCCGGGAGCGGCGATCGGTGTCGAGGAAGTGCGAGTTGCCCCCGTCGATCAGGATGTCGCCCTCGTCGAGCAGCGGGCGCAGCAGCGCGATCACGCTGTCAACGGCAGGGCCGGCCGGCACCATGACGAGCACGCGACGCGGCCGCTCGATCGCGGCGATGAACGCCTCGGGATGGGCCTCGGTCCCGACCTGAGCCCCCGCGGCCACCTTCAGGAACGCCTGGGCCTTGGCCGAGTCCGTGTCGTAGCCGACGACAGGGAAGCCCTTGCTCTCGATATTCCGCGCCAGGTTGGCGCCCATGACGCCCAACCCGACGACTCCCATCTTGTATTTCATGCGTGCGTCTCTCCGGTCTGCGGCGGGCGGCCGACCCGGTAGAGCATCTCGCCAGCGCGCGGAACGACGAGCATACCGCGCTCGACGCGCGTGGGCCAGCCGGAGGGATGCACCGTCGCCGGGTCGAGGTAGGCGAGGTTGACGTGCTCGGTCCGATCGCGCGGGATGCCGGTGGCCAGGGTGACGCGGATGCGCGGGGTCTCGATGCCCCGGTCGGCGTCGTCCTGCCCCAGTCCCTTCACGTGCGTCGAATGGGCGAGGATGCCGCCCGGATAGTGGCCGAACCGATCCCACTGCTTCAGGAAGTAGTCGCGGCAGTGGTAGCCGATCTCGTCGATCAGCGCCCCGTGGACGACGCTCACGTCGCGCACGTGCGGCGCGTAGACGATGACCTCACCGCCGTCGGCGATGGCCGGCTCGGTCTTGTAGACGCCTTTGGCCGCGGTCCAGAGGTCGTCGTACATCGCGGGCATGACCGCGAGGACACGGTCGATCGGCGCGTCGAGCCAGATGATGTGGCGATTGGCGGAGAGCGTCGCCGCCTCGCGCCAGGCCGCCTGGACGTCACCGCAGTAGGCGCCGGCCACCCCATCGTGGGTGACGACCAGCGCCAGGAGCGAGAGCGGCGTGGCAAGCAGGGACGCGGCGCGGTCGATGACGGCGCGCACGGGCGTGTGCATCGTGCCGATGACGTCGTAGCTGGTGATCAGCGCGCCCAGCCAGTGCGTGAAATGGATGATTTCTGGTGCGGCGATGCCGGGAAACAGATACTTCGTCCCGCCGGAAAAGCCGACGACCTCGTGCGGGAACACCGGGCCGCAGATGATCACGTGGTCGTATTCGGTGACGAGGCGATTGAGGGCGACCGGAACCTCCCGGCTCAGCCGACCCTGGGTCAGTTCGGCGATCTCCGTGGCGGGAATCGATCCGAGGGTCACAAACGTTGCGGGGTCGTGCCACTGGTGATTGAAGATGCGGTGGGTGCCCGCGCGACCGTCGCTGACCGGTCTTCCGACGTGCCGGCTGAGCTGGGCGTCCGTCATCGGCACGTGCGTGCCCAGGGCGACGAGATAGTCGAGCGCGGCCACTCGGGGGCCGACCTCCTGTTCGAGCAGGTCGAACATCCGTGGCATCGGCATCGTACGGGTGCCGTCGGGGATGAGCACGAGCACGCGCTTGCCGTCGAGCGGCAGTCGCGCCGTTCCCTCCCGCACGACGCGCGCGAGTGCGTTGTCATCGATATACCCGTCGAGGACGCCCTGACCGGCAATGTTCATGGGGGGTACGCTACCAAAGACCGGGGCCTTTGCGTTGCGCTATCCTTGCGCTCGAGGACATCCCATGCGTGCAATGGTCGTGGTCGCGTTTGTGGCGGGTCTGGGGGCGCAGGCCCCCGCCGTCAAGTCCATCGTGCTGAAGCCCGAGATCTCCGACGCGCGCGGCCTGCGCGACTTCGACCTTGATGGCAGCGGGGGGTGGAGCGTTCGCGGTCCTGTCCTCTCGCTCGACAAGGCTGGTGTGCCCGCCGGCCCCATCCGCCGGCCGGCGGCGATCGCGATTGTGAAGGGCGCGTCCGTCACCGATTTCACGCTGCAGGTCGAGGCGCGCTCGACGGCGCCGGTGGACCTCGCGGTCCGCGACGTGCTCCTCATCTTCGGCTATCAGTCGCCGACGCAGTTCTACTACGTGCATCTCGCGGCGAAGACGGACGACGTGCACAACGGCATCTTCGTGGTGAACAACGCGGACCGGAAGCGCCTCGACGACAAGACCGGCATCGCGAAGCTGACGGACCAGGGGTGGCATCGCCTGCGCCTCGAGCGCCTCGCTTCGACCGGCACGATCCGCGTGTTCTTCGACGACAGCCCCACGCCGATCATTCAGGCCACCGACCGCACGCTCCTGTCAGGCCGTGTGGGCGTCGGATCGTTCGACGAGACCGGCGAGTTCCGGGCGATCGAGGTGCGGGGGACGTCGGGCTCATAGCCGGACAAGCACGGAGGTGCTGGGCGGACAAGTACGGAAGTGCTGGAGGGAAGGGCACGGAAGTGCTGGAGGACAAGCACGGAAGTGCTGGAGGGACCGGCGCTGAGGTGCTGGATGCCCAGCACCTGAAGTGCTGGAGCGCTACACGGAGGTGCTCGTCTGCGCCCGCCCACGAGTAGCACTCCGGCGCCGTGACCGCAGTCTTGGCATGCAACGTAGCCCAGGTCCCCTCCGTCTCTCCGCGGTGATAGTCCCTGCTCTTCTCCGCGGTGAACGTGGCCTGCTCCGCGGTGATTACTCGACCCTGAAGCGCGCGTCCTTCGTGACCACGACGTTGCCGTGGCGCGCCTCGACGATGAGCAGGTACTCGCCGGGGGGCAGTGTGCGCAGCGGGACGTCGAACGAGTAGTCCATCGCGCGGTTGGCGCCGAACAACTCGGGCAGGATCCGCTGCTCGAGGCCGAAGACGCGCTGGTCGTTGGCGTTCTGGATCGAGACGTTGAAGTAGCCCGGCATCATCGCGCGGGTCAGGCCCTGGTGTTCGCGCACGAAGGCCGTGACGCGCTCATCGGCGCGGAAGACCCGGCGTGTGGTCGGCACGAGCGGCTGGGCTGCTCCCTCGCTGACGGGCGCGACGTCGGGAACCGCGGCCGCCTGGAGGAAGATGCCCGACAGCGTGACCGGCTCGGCCGCGTAGTCTGGCACTTCGACGTAGCCGTAGACGCTGCCCGAGGCGCGCAGCGTGCGATCGTCCACGGCCGCGCGGATCTCGTAGCGCCCGGGCTTGAGCCCGAGCTGGCTCGTGACCTCATATCGATACGATCGATCCGGTCTCGGCCGGACCGGCACCGTGACCGTCTGATTGACATCGGCCAGCGCGCGCCCCTCGCGGTCGAACGCCCCGATGAAGACCGCCGACTCGACGGCGATCGGCTGCGTGAAGAGCGGCGCCGGTGGCGCCCCCGCCCGCCGCGGGTCGGCCTCCTGATGCACGCCGAGTGTGACGCGCACCTCGGCGTCACGCAGACCAGGGCGGGCCATGGGGACCGCCTGCATGGTGAGCGAGAGGTCCGTGCGCGGCCACACGCCCGCGACCGCCAGTCCGAGTTCCGCAGGCACCCGTGCGGGAAACTTCGCGGCTGACGCGAATCGGGTCTCGGTGCCGAAGTAGCCGCGCCGCGCCTGCACGATGGTGTCGGCGCGACCGACCTTGACCGAGATTCGGCGGAAGCGCGCGTCGAGGCGCGAGGCGGCAGGCTGGAATCCGAGGACGTAGTACGCGTCGCTCTCGCGGAAGACGGCGCTCACCTCGCGGGCCGGCTCGTTGCCGCTCACCACCCGGCCACCCGTCTCGCCGGGTAGATATGCGATGTTGCCGCGGCGCCGCATGCTCGCCGAGACCAGCGCCTGGTAGTTGGGCGGGTTCGGACTGGCCGCCGATCCGGCCGAGCGTCTCGAGCCCCGCCGGGTCAAAGGCGTGCACCGTGATATTGGCGGCCTGCAGCGCGCGGGTGGTGCGCGTCCGCAGCGCGGTCAGCGCGCCGCTGCACTGGCCCATCGGGTTGACCGAGAGGTTCGGCCCGATGACGATCAGCACCTTGCGCCGCTGCGGGACGTCGCGCAGCCCCTCGGCCACCGTCGCGATCGTCTCGAGCGAGCACGATCCGCACACGCACGACACGGGGCCGCCGCCATCGCCCTCGGGAGCCGCAGCAACGGCCGGTCGATCGCCGCGAGCAGCAGCCGCCGATCGCTCGTGAAGTTCTGCGGCACGCCCAGGTTCGAGAACACGACGGCGCGCCAGGTCGCCAGGACGCAGTTGCTCGATCGCCGCGCGCGCGACGGCCCGGGCCGTCGGCCCGTGCTCGACGGTGATCGACCGATCCATCATCACGACCACGAGCCGACCCTCGGTCGCGACGGCGTTGGTCGCGACATCCGGCGCCACGTCCTCGATCCACGGCGCGCTGGGCGTCGTCCGACGCGGCAGTTCCACCTCGGAGAAGGCGATGATCGGCCGGCGTTCGCCTTCTTCGAGCACCGTGAAGTCGGCCGCGGTCAGGCCGCGCACAGGGAGCCGCCGACGGTCCAGGACCGACACGTCAACCTCCACGACATCGACCGACGACCGGAAGGTGGCCTGCGGAGGCGGCGCGGGCGCCGGCGACTGCGGCACCGCCAGGACGGTGGCCGAGAGGACGACCAGGACGAGGGTCGCTGGTGCGCGCATGGTCGGTGCCGAACAGTCTATCCGCCTTCGCGCCTGCGGTGCTTCGGCGGGACAAGTCCGCCACGCTACCTGGGTCCCTCGTCGCCCGCTGCCCGTCGCCCTTGCCCTTGTAGGCCGTCGTCCGTAGCCCGTGTAGCCCGTGGGCCGTCCTCTGTGTGGCCCGTCGCCCGTGTAGCCCGTAGACCGTCGTCCGTAGCCTGAGTGGCCCGTCACACCTTCCTAGGTATCATCGACACGGCCAGCGCGCCGATCGAGGCCAGCGCGACCAGCACGAGGAAGCCACCGGCGTAGCTGCCAGACGAGTCGCGGATCGACGCCACGAGCATCGGGACGGTCGCCTCCGCGATGCTGTCGGCGGTCAGAACCACGCCCATCACGCGGCCCATGATCGCCACGCCGTAGAGCTCGGCAGCCATCAGCGGGATGATCATGTAGTCGCCGCCAAGGCCCACTCCGAAGAAGAACGCCGCGATGCCGAGTGGCACACCGCCAGGGACGTAGAAGAGCGGCGGAATCGACACCGCCACCAGGCCGTAGACCAGCAGCATCACGTGCTTCTTGTGCCAGCGGTCGGCCAGCCACCCCATCGTCAGTCGTCCCGCGATGCTGCCGAGGAGCACGAGCGACAACAGACCGTCGATCTGTCCCTGCGGCAGCGCACGATCGAGCCGGAGGTAGAGGGCGAGGTTCTGCATCGTGCCGCCGACGGCGCCGATCGACGCCATGCTGCCGATGAGCAGCAGGTAGAAGCTCCAGCGCGACATCGCTGCACGGAGCGAGAGCGGCACCGCACGGGCCGCCGACACGGCCGTCGCCGGCGGTTCGCGGACCATGAACGCAGCCGGCAGCGCCACCACGATCATCAACAGGCCGAGCGCGCGAAGGGCGCCGCGCCATCCGAACATCGCCGTGAACTGATAGGCCAGCAGTGGCACCAGCGCGCCCCCGACGCCGATGCCGAGGTAGGCGATGCCCATGGCCCGACCGCGCGCCTTGTCGAACCAGCGCGACAGCAGCACCTGGTTGGGCAGCGGCCCGCCGAACACGTAGCCCATCGCGTTGAAGCCATAGAAGAGATAGAACGCCGTCAGGCCCGAGACGGTGGACAGGCCGACGAGCGCGCCCCCGGCCAGCACGATGCCGACCAGCATCATGCGTCGCGGGCCGAATCGATCGACCAGTCGCCCGGCCAGCACGCCGAAGATCAGCGCGATGGCGATCTTGCTGTAGGCGTTGCCGGACGTGACCTGCTGACGCGTCCAGCCGAGCTCCTCGACGAAGAACGGATAGAACCGCGGCAGGCCGTAGAGCGCCACGCCGACCACCGAGAACAGCGCGAGAAACGCCGTGACGAGCGCGCCGATCTGTCCCGGTGCGAAGCGACTGGCGCCCGGTGCGGTGCCGGAACCGGGCGCCGACGACGCGGGTGACGGGGGCGTGCTCATGGTCAGGCCCCGGCGGCAGCCTTGGCCGCCTTGAGCTTCGCGTGATCGGGATGATCGGCGTAGAGCTTGTCGAGCGGGAAGCACCCGGACACCAGTCCGTTGCGCGGACCGCTCGTGCAGTCGCTGAAGGTGCGGCAGATCGCCTGGCGCTTGAGCGGCCGTCCGGCGAGCACGTCAGCCGGCATGTGCGGATACGACAACACCATGCGGCCGAGTCCGACGAAGTCCACGCGGCCCGTGCGCACGGCATGCTGCCCGACGTGCGGCAGCCACTCCTGCAGATAGCTGTACCCGGTGCCGACGATGACGAGGTCGGGGAAGGCGGCCTTGAGCCGAGCCGTGGCCTCGAGCTGACGCGCCACGCCGTGCAGCGGATCTTCGGGTGGCTCGTAGCCGTCGCTGGGCGGAAAGAGCGCGGGGCGCTGGACGTGCGGGCAATGGTACGGGCTGCCGGCCGTGAGGCACACCAGGCGGATCCCCATGCCCTGCAGGGCAGTGAGCATCGCGCGGCTGTCGGCCAGTGTGCCGTCCCAGTCGGTTTCGTCGAGCCGGCCGAACGCGTACGGATACGCCGCGTCGGCGCCGACCACCGGCACGCCCGTCCGCTCAGGGCCGGGGACGTGCGGTGGGGTATCGAACGCCGAGAGGCGCACGCCGATCTGGAGCCCAGGGACGGTCGCGCGGATGCCATCGACGATCGTCCGCAGGAAGCGCAGGCGATTGTCGAGCGAGCCGCCGTAGCGTCCCGGGCGGTCGCGGGCGCTGAGCAGCTCGTGTCCCAGATAGCCGTGGCAGTGCTTCAGATCGACGAAGTGGAAGCCGAGATCCCAGGCGAGCCGCGCCGCCGTGATGAAGTCCTCACACAGCCGATCCAGTTCGTCGTCGGTGAGGATGTGCACGCCGCCCGGGAAGCGCCGATCGAGCCAGGGATGCGCATACGCGACGAGCGGATCGGGTACGAAGTCGGGCCTGTGCTTGGAGAAGCGGCCTGAATGGGTGAGCTGCAGACCGAGGAGCAGGGCGTCGGCCGACCGGGCGCCGAATTTCTCGGCGTGCGAGCGCCGCAGCAGCGTCGCCAGCTCGCCGATGCCTGCTGCGTTCCGGGGGGACAGCATCAACTGGTTCGGGTTGGCGCGCCCGTCGTTGCGGACAGCCACCGCCTCGCCGCCCCAGATGAACGAGGCGCCGCTTTCGCCGAAATGCGTCCAGCGACGTCGCGTGAGGTCCGACGGCTGGCCGTCGAGCGTGCCGTCCCATCCTTCCATCGGCAGAATCGCGAAGCGATTCGCCAACACCCGGTCGGGGAGGGCGAACGACTCGGCCAGGGCGGACGGCGCGGACAGCGCGGGGTCGAACGACAGGCCGATGTGGGACGAGGTCAGGTGTCCGGCGAAGGCTTCGGCGGTCTTGAAGGACGCGATTCTCGGATAGCGCACACTCATGGGTCGGCTCGGGTTGGCCTGAACATTGATATGGTTTGACCTCTTGAGTCAACCCGTCGGTCGCGGTCGCCGCGGACGTGCCCGGCGGGGCCCTCTCGCGCGCGCCGGCGGGCGCGGCCCGGATCGCAAAACGGGCCAGCCGGACAGGGGAGATTGGCGCCGGAACTGCGCTAGACTCCCGGGGACCGCTGACGAGACCCGAGACCGGCCGCCCGTGAGGGGCGGCGGCGTGTTCGGGCCCAACAGGCGAGTGGTCATACCAGTGCACGCATGATCAGCATCGACGAGTCCCTGACGCCGCACAGCCTGCTCCCGGCCATCGACCGGCTGTTCGCGATCTCGGGCGGCAAGATCCGCGCACTCGAGGCGCGCTGGGCGCCGGCCGATGGCGCGCCGGTCTTCACCGTCGCCGGCCGGTACACCGCGCGTGGATGGACGGAGTGGACGCAGGGCTTTCAGTTCGGTTCGGCCCTGTTGCAGTTCGACGCGACCGGCGACCGGCAGTTCCTCGACCTGGGCCGCTCGCGCACCGTCGAGCGCATGGCGCCGCACCTGACCCATGTCGGCGTCCATGACCACGGGTTCAACAACGTCAGCACCTACGGCACGCTGTGGCGGCTGGCACGGGAACGGCGTTTCGACGCCTCGTCCTGGGAAGTGGAGAGCTACGCGCTGGCGCTCAAAGTCAGCGGCGCCGTGCAGGCCGGCCGATGGACGACGATTCCGGGCGGCGGATTCATCCACTCGTTCAACGGCGCGCACTCCCTCTTCGTGGACACGATTCGGACGCTGCGGGCCCTGTCGCTGTCGCACCAGCTGGGGCACCGGCTGTCCGGCGAACAGGATCGCCAGACGAGCCTGCTCGCGCGGCTCATTCAGCACGCGCATGCGACGGCCGAGTTCGCCGTGTACTACGGACGCGGCCGCGACATCTACGACGTCCGCGGACGCACCGCGCACGAGAGCATGTTCAATCCGGCGAACGGGAGCTACCGGGGTCCGAGCACCCAGCAGGGCTATTCGGCGTTCTCCACGTGGACGCGCGGTCTGGCGTGGGCGATGCTCGGGTTTACCGAGCAGCTCGAGTTCCTCGCGACCGTGCCCGACGCGTCGTTCGAGGAACACGGTGGCCGCGCCGGCGTCGAGACGTGGATGCTCGAAGCGGCGCGCGCGACGTGCGATTTCTACATCAGCCACGCCGCGGCCGCAGACGGCGTGCCCTACTGGGACACGGGCGCGCCGGGCCTGGCCGCGCTCGGCGACTGGGCGGCCCGTCCGGCCGATCCGTTCAACGCGCACGAACCGGTGGACAGCTCCGCGGCGGCGATCGGCGCGCAGGGTCTCCTGCGCCTCGGCCGGCTCCTCGCGGCCCGGGGCGAAGACGGACGCCGCTACACGCAGGCCGGTCTGCGTATCGTGGCGACGCTGACCGGCGACGCCTATCTGAGCGCCGACCCGGCGCACGAGGGGCTGCTCCTGCACGCGGTCTACCATCGGCCGAACGGCTGGGACTTCGTGCCGCCGGGCCGGCGTATCCCGTGCGGCGAGTCGTGCCAGTGGGGCGACTACCATCTGCGCGAAGTGGCCCTCCTCGTGCGGCGGATGGCCACGGGCGAGCCGTACCTCACGTTCTTCGGACCGGAGTCGGCATGACGCGTTCCGTGGCGCTGGTCACGGGCGGCACACGCGGCATCGGCCTCGGCATCGCGCAGGCCCTGGCCGCACGCGGCTGGGACCTGGTCGTCTGCGGCGTGCGTGAGGCATCGGCCGTGGAGGACGTGCTGGCCGGCTTGAGAACGGCGGGCGGGGTAGCGCACTACCTGCGCGCCGATGTCGCCTCGGCCAGCGACCGTGCCGCACTCGTCGAAGGCGCGCTCGCGCGCTTCGGGCGCATCGACGCACTGGTCAACAACGCGGGGCGCGCGCCGCGCGTGCGTGCCGACCTGCTCGAGGCCACCGAGGAGAGCTTCGCGGAGCTGATGGCCACCAACCTGCAGGGCCCGTATTTCCTCACGCAGGCGGTGGCGCGCGTCATGACGACCCAGCCGCGGCCCGACGGCCGCACGCGCGGCGGCATCGTCTTCATCACGTCGGTGTCGGCCGAGATGGCGTCGCCCAATCGCGGCGAGTACTGCGTGAGCAAGGCTGGTCTCGCGATGTCCGCACAGTTGTTCGCGGTGCGGCTGGCGCCGGAAGGCATTCCCGTGTTCGAGGTGCGCCCCGGCATCATCGAGACGGACATGACGGCGCGCGTGCGCGACGTCTACGACCGGCGCATTGCGGACGGCCTCGTGCCGTCGATGCGCTGGGGCACGGCGGGCGACGTCGGCGCGGCTGTGGCGTCCCTGCTCCAGGGCGACCTTGGCTACGCCACCGGGTCCGTATTGCACATCGATGGAGGGCTGCATGTCTCGCGTCTCTAGGATCCTTGCCGCTCGCCTCGTCCCCGCCCTGATCGTGGCGAGCCTGGTGCTGCTGGTGCGCCTTGCCGCGCAAGGTGAGATCACGCTGCGGCTGGTGGACTACGCGACGCTGCCGATGACCGGTTCTCCGACCGCCGCCGCGCAGCCGGGGTCGCTCGCGCGCGTCAACTTCCTGCGCGAGGAGCCGGGCGGCGCCGACCGCTTCTTCGTCAATGATCTGAACGGCCCGCTCTACATCCTCGACAAGAAGACGAAGGCGTTCACGACCTATCTCGACTTCAACGGCCGCGACGACCGCCCGGGGCTGTTCGACAAGCTGCCGTTTGCGGCCGGGTTCGCCAACGGCCTCACCAGCTTCCAGTTCGATCCGGACTACCGGCGAAACGGCCGTTTCTACACCATCCATCTCGAAGAGCAGACGGCTCCCGGTTCGACCATGCCCGACGGCCGGACCGTGCCGGGATTGAACCTCGCCGGCTACGCCGTCACCGCCCCGATCGCGACGTATGGCACCAGCGAGCGCGAGGCGGTGCTGATCGAGTGGACGGACACCAACATCGCGAACGTCACCTTCGAAGGTTCGGCCCGCGAGCTGATGCGCGTGCAGATGAACTACCGCGTCCACACGATGGGCGACATGATCTTTAATCCGACGTCGCGCCCGGGTGACGCCGACTGGCGCGTGATGTACCTGGCCATCGGCGACAGCGGGTCCGGTGAGCAGACGAACCGGATGCGTCAGAACGCGCAGCGGCTCGACACGCTCGTGGGCAAGATCCTGCGAGTGGTGCCGGACCTGACCGTGCACACGGCGACGAGTGACGTGGCGGCGAATGGCCGCTACCGGGTGCCGCGAGACAACCCGTTCGTCAAGGTGGCCGGCGCACATCCGGAGGTCTGGGCCCTCGGCCTCCGAAACCCCCATCGCCTGATCTGGGATGTCGATCCGGCGAACCCGGCCGCCGCCCGGCTCCTCACGACCAGCATCGGCCTCCGAGGCTGGGAAAGCGTGTTCGTGCTGCGCAAGGGCGCGAATTATGGCTACCCGGCGCGCGAGGGCGCGCTGATGATGAAGCTGGATAACACGTTCGCGCCGGTACCCGCCATCGACGAGCTGCCCCTGCTCGTCGGCGAGGAGACGCGCGCGATGGTGAAACCGGTCTATCCGGTCGTGAGCTACCCGCACAATGCGACTGGAGGCGACGCGATCGCGGGCGGCTTCGTCTATCGCGGGACCCGGCTGCCGGCCCTCAGGAACCGCTTCATCTTCGGCGACATCAGCACCGGCAAGGTCTGGTACGCGGACTACAAGGAGATGCTCGCAGCCGACGACGGCAAGCCGGAGACGATGGCGGCGCGCCATCAGGTGCAGGTGTCGTGGGCTCCAGCCGGCGTCCAGGAGCAGGTGTATCCGAGCATGTTCCCGGTCGTGCTGGCGGCCTACAAGGCGCGGGGCGGCACGGACCCCGACCTGCCCGGCGCCGCGTCGGTGTCCGGCTCAGGTCGCGCCGACATCCGCTTCGCGATGGACGCGGCGGGCGAACTGTTCATCCTGAGCAAGGTCGATGGCGTGATCCGGGAGATTGCGGGAGTGAAGTGATGATCGTGAAGTGCAGGCGCTGACGGTGAGGTGCAGGTGCTGACGGTGAAGTGCAGGCGCTGACGGTGAGGTGCAGAGCACTGACGATGAAGTGCTGGTGGTGACGGTGGAGGGCAGGCGCACGACGCGACGTGCAGAGCGCCTTTCGTCGAAACGGGAGATGGTCCATGAACGTGTATCGACTCGCCCTGACGCTGATGTTGCCGCTGGCGGTCCTCGTGACCACCCAGGCCTGGGCGCCTGACCCGAACGGACGGGCGACCGGCGCGCTGGGCCAGGCGCCCGCGCCGGCCGGCGCCGTCGAGGTCGGCTGGTGCGTCAGCCTGAACAACATTGCGAACGCCAAGGCGGTCGGCTTCCAATACGTGGAGATGAACACGACGCAACTGGCGACGATGACCGATGCTGAGTTCGAGGCGGCCGCGGCGCAGATCGCGCAGAACGGGCTGCCGGTGCCGGTCACCAACTCGTTCCTGCCGGGCACGATTCGGCTGACCGGGCCCGAGATCAACGTGCAGGAGCAGATGACGTATGTCATCCGCGCCTTCTCGCGTCTCCAGCGGATCGGCACGAAGATCGTCGTGTTCGGGAGCGGCGGTGCGCGGCGCTATCCGGAGGGCTTCAGCAAGGAACAGGCGTTCGCGCAACTGGTCGAGTTCGGCAAGCGGATCGCCGTCGAGGCCCGCGCCCGCGGGATCACCGTGGCGGTCGAGCCGCTGCGGCGGCAGGAGTCGAACATCATCAACTCGGCTGGCGAGGGCCTCGCGCTCGTCAAGGCGATCAACGACCCGAATTTCCAGCTGATGATCGACTTCTACCACCTGGCGAGCGAGAAGGAAGATCCGCAGATCGTCATCGACGCGAAGGACCACCTGCGTCACCTGCACACGGCCAATCCAACGGGCCGGGTCTTTCCCCTGAAGTGGGAGGAGTACGACTACGCGCCGTTCTTCGCGAACCTGCGAACGATCGGCTACAAGGGCCGCATCAGCGTCGAGGGCTCGACGAAGGACCTGCCGACCGACGGGCCGTTGTCGATTGCGCTGCTGAAAAGGGCGTTTCAGAACTGATCACGCGGGGGGATTCACGAGCGGCGGATTGAAGATTGCCGGATCGGGTCATCGAAGGGTGATTGGCGATTGGCGAATTGATGGAATCAGGATTGGGGCCAGGTTCGCGGATCCATGGGCTGACGACAGCGCCGCCGTTGCAATCGTCAATCCCCAGTCTTCAATGCACCAATCAGTCTTCAGTGATGCGATCTGTCAATCTTCAATCAGCCCTACGCCTCCGTCGACACGAACACGCCCTTGCCCCTGCGGATCCGCAGCGTGAGGAACTCGACGCCGATGTGCCACTGCCGGGCGGCCGCGGCGCCGTGGCGCCGGACGTGCCGCACGATCGCGACCGCGGAGCAGAAGTCGCAGTCGAGACGGACGCGGTCGCCGGTGACCAGTTCGACGTGCGTGACGAGGCGCATCCCGCTGACCGACACGTCTTCGCTCACACCACCGACCAACGGGGCGTCCGGCCAGGACGCACACAGCACGACGGGCGCTTCGCGGGGCATCCGCGCGAGCGCCCGACGCGAGGCGGCGTCTGGCTGTCGCGTGGTGCGGCACAGGGGGCTCTCGCAGATATCGCACGTCGCCACGGGCCTGGCCGCGTCGCGCGCCGGATGGCCTGCGCCGCAGAACAGGCAGGCGTGCGTGAGGCCGGCGGTCGGCGCGGCGGGGCGGCCCTGCCGCAGCGCCGCGGCCTCCCGCGCGAGCAGCCGGTCGTAGGCGGCGCGCTTGGCCGGATCGGTCAGCGCGGCGACCGCCTCGTTGAGGACGGTCGCGTTCCAGTGCGCGCCGCCGAGGTCTGGATGCATCCGCAGGACCTGCATCATCGTCCGATGGCTCGCCCGGATGATCTCGACCGGTGCGTCCGGCTGGACGTGGAGCACACGGTAGTAGTTCCGCCGATTCTGCATTGATGAGAAGACCTCGGAGGTAATTGCTACAAGAACTGTAATCGGCTAGAGATTACAGTTCTTGTAGCAATTACCTCCGAGGTCTTACAAACTGATTCCATGACTCGCCACCTGCTTGCGCTTGCCCTCACCGGTCTGGTCCTCGGTCTCCAGGGGCCGGCGCTCGGCCACCTGTCCGCCCAGGCCGGGCGGGGTGCCAACGCGCTGCCCAAGGTCATCGCCTACAAGGACCCGAACTGCGGCTGCTGCACGCTGTGGATCACGCACATGAAGAGTGCCGGGTTCACGGTCACCGCCGTCAACACGCCGGACATGACCGCGGTGCGCCGCGAGTACGGCGTCCCGGCACCCCTGCAGTCGTGTCATACCGCCGTCGTGGACGGCTTCGTCGTCGAAGGGCACGTGCCGGCCGATGACGTGAAGCGACTGCTGAAGGAACGTCCGAAGGTGGTGGGCCTGGCCGTGCCGGGGATGCCACTGGGATCGCCCGGCATGGAACAGGGCGGCGTGAAGCAGGCCTACAAGGTCCTCACCTTCGATGCCGCCGGCAAGACCACGGTGTTCGCCGAGCGCTGACCGGGCCTCGTCCGCGAGGGCGCTGACCGTTCAGTCCTTGCGCTCGGGATCCCAGCCCGCGCGGGCGGGCTTGGCGAGCTGCTCCTTCTCTTCTTCCTTGAGTTCGATCTCCAGCCGCTCCTCGCGGATGTCGAGCCGCAGCCGGCCGAACAGGCTCATGTAGACGTTGGCGATCCAGACGATCGCGAACCCGCCCAGCACGTAGCCGCGCCAGTCCGGGTAGAGCAGGGTGTAGCGCGTCATCGCGAGCACGAGCAGCGTGACCCAGTGGCTGAAGCAGTACTCACACGTGAAGAGGTAGAAGAACTTCCTGGCGAGCAGCGTGCGGCAGGCCTTGCTGTGATGGACACAGGTACTCGCGGATCTCACGAAGGATCTCCTCGTGGGTCACGGTCCACGCGACGCACGCGACCGGCAGCGCGAGGATGAAGAGCGTGGCAACCTGGGTTCCGAGCGGCGGCATCGGCGTTCACTCTACCGGCCCGGCGCGCGCGCCCGCAAGCCGTGCTAGGATGCGCCCATTCGTCATGCCGAAGGTGCCCGTCGCGTCGCGCGCTGGTGCGCGCGCCAACATCACGTCGCTCCAGTCCCACATCCTCGAGGCCGAGAGCCACCACCCGGGATCGACCGGCGACTTCACCTGGATTCTCTCGGCCCTCTCGCTGGCCGCCAAGGCCATCGCCTACAAGGTGCGGCTGGCGCGGATCGAGGACGTGCTCGGCGATGCCGGCGACAGCAACGTGCACGGCGAGTCGCAGCAGAAGCTCGACGTCCTGGCCAACGACATCCTGATGACCTGCCTCGGCAACCGGCCGAGCGTCGCGGTCGTCGCGTCCGAGGAGGACGAGGAGCCCACGCTCCTCCGCCGCGGCATCGAGGGGGGAAGTACTGCGTGATCTTCGACCCGCTGGATGGGTCCTCGAACCTCGATTTCGGCGTCGGGGTCGGCACGATCTTCTCCATCCTGCGGAACGACCCTGCGGAACCGGACGCCACCCGCACGCTCTGCCAGCCCGGGTCGCATCAGGTCGCGGCCGGCTACATCCTCTATGGCTCGTCCACGGTCTTCGTGCTCACGACCGGTGCCGGCGTGGACATGTTCGTCCTCGATCCGTCGATCGGCTCCTTCGTCCTGGTGAAGCGTCGGCTGCAGCTGCCGGACCACGGCCGCGTCTATTCAGTGAACGAGGCCAATCGCGCCTCGTTCCCCGACGGCTACAACCGCTACCTCGACTGGGCGCAGCATCACGGCTACACCAGCCGCTACATCGGCTCGATGGTCGCGGACATCCATCGGACGCTGCTGCGTGGCGGCGTCTTTCTGTATCCGCCCACCA
Source organism: uncultured Acidobacteriota bacterium (assembly GCA_963738485.1). Classification (GTDB taxonomy): domain Bacteria; phylum Acidobacteriota; class Vicinamibacteria; order Vicinamibacterales; family SCN-69-37; genus CAVTWK01. Next base: position 234,807 of record CAVTWK010000001.1, on the reverse strand, counting down.
AGAAGAACCCGCAGGGCAAGTTGCGCCTGATGTACGAGGCCAACCCCATCGCGATGATCGTCGAGCAGGCGGGCGGCCGCGCCGTCGTAGGCGCGGGACGCACCGACCAGCGGATTCTCGACGTCACCCCCACCAGCATCCACCAGCGCACCAGCGTCGTGATCGGATCGCGCGAGGAAGTCGCGGCCGTCACGCGCTTTCTGTGACGCCGGCACCGGGTCCGGAGAGGAATCCCCATTGATGTCAGGTCCTGAAGGTTCAGGCTCGTCTCCCGTGGTGCGCGACCTCCCGGACCTGCCGCGCAACAAGTGGACCATCATCGGTCCGGGCATCGTCGCGGCGGGCGTCGGACTGTCGTCGGGCGAGTTCATCCTCTGGCCCTTCATCGCGTCGCAGGTCGGCCTCGTGTTCCTGTGGGCGGCGGTGGTGGGCGTTGTCACGCAGTTCTTCCTGAACATGGAGATCGAGCGTTACACCCTGGCGACGGGCGAGACCGTCCTCACGGGGTTCACGCGCATCTGGAAGCACTGGGGACTGGTGCTCGCCATCCTGGTGTACTTCGCGAACCTGTGGCCGGGCTGGGCCCTGAGCGCCGCGGCATTGCTGACGTTTCTCTTCGGCGGTGATGCACGCCTCATCGCTGTGGGGATGCTCGTCTTCATCGGCGGGGCCTTGACACTCGCGCCCGTCGTGTACGTGGCGCTCGAGCGGATGATCTTCGTCAAGGTGGCCGCCGTGCTGACACTCGCGATCCTCGCCGTCATCCTGGCGATTGAAGGCCCGGCCTGGCAGGCCCTGCCGGCTGGGCTGGCGAACGTCGGCTATTTCCCGACCGGGCTCAGCGTCGCGCTGCTGTTCGGCGCCATGGTCTTTGCCGGCGCGGGCGGCGGGCAGAACCTCTGCCAGAGCAACTGGATTCGCGACAAGGGCTTCGGGATGGGTCGCTACGTGCCGCGGCTCGTGAGCCCGGTGACGGGCACCGAGGAAGCGGCGCACGTGCGGGTGTCCTATACGTTTCCGATGACCGCCCAGAACCTGGCGCGCTGGCGCGCGTGGTGGCGCTTCGCGAACGTCGAGCAGGCGGCCAGCTTCGTCCTCGTCACCGTCCTGACGATCTGTCTCACGTCGATGCTCGCGTTCTCGACACTCGGCGGACGCGCCGGGCTGCCCAACAGCGTCGCGTTCCTGCAGATCGAGGGCGAGGCGCTGAAGGCGACGGTTGGGGGCTGGTTCGGCACGCTGTTCTGGGCCATCGGCGCCTTCTCGCTGTTCGGCTCCGCGATGGGCATCATCGACTACACGAGCCGGCTGGCCGCCGACGTCCTCAAGTCCACCTATCTGCCACGCGCGGCGGTGTCGGAGAGCCGGCTCTACTTCGGACTGGTGTGGGGCCTGGTGGCGATCGGGTGCGCGATCCTGATGATCGGCCTCGCGCAGCCGCTGGTGCTGCTCGTCATCTCGGCGTCGGTAGGCGGCGGGATGATGTTCCTGTACTCCGGTCTGCTCATCGTGATCAACCGGCGCTACCTGCCCGAGGTGATCCGGATCCGGTCGTATCGGACTGCCGCGCTGGTATGGGCGACGCTGCTCTTCGGCGTGATGGCCGGGCTGACCATCTGGCAGCAGGTCACCAACCTGCTGGCGCGCCCTTGATCTTGCCGAGGACCCGGCCGAGCAGCTTCACCGCGTAGACGCCGACGCGCTGACGCGTCTCGCTCATGTCGCTCGGCCCGTTGCCCAGTCCCAGCACACGGAGCTGGTCCACCGCCCGGTCGTCGCCGTCGAACGGGTGCACCGCGATCCAGTACAGCACCTTGACCAACTGGTCTTCCGGCACGTCCGCGCGAATCCGTTCGAACACCACAGGCGGGACGAAGCGCTCCATCGGCGACTGGAAGACATCCGGGACCGCCGCGACGTACAGGAAGTTGCGGACGCGTTGCACCGGATCGGTCACCTTGCCAGGCGCCCACTGCGGCAGGCTCGTGCGAATGAACTCGAGGTCGTTGATGTACTCGTCGCCGATGGCTTCGTCGGGCTCGGCCACCGGCGTGACGACGCCCCCGTCCGGCGGCAGCCGCGTGAAGATGATCTCCTCTTCGATGAGCTTCACCGTCACGTCCTGCCAGGTGGCCGGTCCTGTCGCCGGCGCGGTGGCCGCGGCCGGCGGTGGATCCGCGGGTACCGGGGCCGTGGCGCCGGTCGTGACGGGAGCGGCGGGTGTCGGCACGGGCGCGGCCGGGACCGAGCCTCGAGGCGAGTCCGCAGTGGCCGTGGCCGCCGTCGGCCGCGATGAGGCGCTGGGCGGAGTCGTGCCGGTGGGCGGCGCGGACTGGACGCCACGTTCGGCCTCCGTCGGCGTCGCGCTCGCCATGGCGGGCGAGGGAGCCGGCGCTCTCGGCGCGGGCGCAGGCGCGGGCGACGTCCGTGCCACCTCTACGGCCGGCGCTGACGAAGTGAGCCGTCCGCTCGTCTGCGCGATCACGCCCACGGCGATCCACGCCGAGAGTGCCACAGGAATCCAGGCCTTGCCGCCGCGTGCGGAGAACCGCTCGCCGGCATCCCAGCGGAACATGCGCGCCCCGGCCAGGCTCGCCGCCGCGCCGATCACCACCAGCGCGAACAGGCTGAAGCCGGCTGTGCGCAGCCCGCCGCCGGACACGCTCGACTGAATCGCGTCCACCGCGTACCGGCCCGGGAAGAACGTCGCCACGCGCTGCGCCCATTCGGGCAGGCTCGCGAGCGGCACGGCCACGCCGCCGATGATCAGCATCGGCAGGAACAGGCATTGGCCGAGCGCCTGCACCGCTGGGACGTTGTCGGCCGCGGCCGCGATGACCAGCCCAAGGCCGAGGAAGGCGAAGGCGACGCACGTGAAGGCCACGAGCAGGGCGAACGGATGCGTCGGCATCGGCATGCCGATCGCCATCGCGAGCACCACTTGCAGCAGACCTGCGACGACGAGCAGGAGGTAGCGTGCGACGAGGGTGCTGCCGACCAGACTGAGCGTCGAGACCGGCGCGAGGCGGTACCGCCGCCAGACGCCGCGCTCGCGTTCGCTGACCAGCGTGGTCGGCAGTCCGAAGCACGCACCGCCGAGCACGGTGACGGTGAGCAGTTCGCCCATGTGCCGCAGCAGCGGCACCTTGTCGTAGCGGTAGAGCATCCAGAAGGCCACCAGGAAGATGGTGGGGAAGAGGTAGCTGTAGACGAGCGCCATCGTGTTGCGGAAGTGCAGGCGCAGCGTCGATGTGAGCTGGGCGTGGGCGGCGCTCACGGGGCCGTCCTCGTGTGCGGGCCGGCCGCGGCTTGAGTCGCCGAGGGACCGGCCAACCCGTGCCCGGTCAGTTCCACGAATACGTCCTCGAGGGTGGCTGGCTGCACGTGCAGTTCGACGAGGCCAGCCGCCTGATGGTCGATGAGCTCGGCGATGGCACGTACGGCGGCCGAGGGCGACTCGCTCCGGCACCGCAGGCGCAATCCGCCGTGGTCGAGCGCGACGATTCCCTCCACCAGCGGCACGCGGCCCTCGCCGAGCGCCGACAGGGCGAGGCGGTCGAGCGGCCGGGTGGTCTCGACGGTGATGGTCGGCTTGGCCTGCGAGCGGCGCATGATCTCGCGTGGGGTGCCGGAGGCGATCACGGTGCCGCGGTCGATGATCGCCAGCCGATCGCAGAGGTGCTCGGCGTCGTCGATGTCGTGCGTCGTCAGCAGGACGGTGTAGCCCTCGTCTCTCATGCGCGCGATCTCGGCGCGGAGTTCGCGCTGCGCATGCGCGTCGAGACCGGTCGTGGGCTCGTCGAGGAAGACCAGCGTCGGGGCGTTGACGAAGGCGAGCGCGAGGGCCAGGCGCTGCCGCTGGCCGCCCGAGAGCGAATCGAACGCGGCGTCGGCCTTGTCCACCAGCGAAAAGCGTTCGAGCAGCACGGGCGTCGGGGTTCGTGTCCGGTAGAAGGCGCCGAACAGGTCCAGCGCCTCGCGCGGCGTGATCTTGTCCTGGAGCGCGGTGGTCTGGAGCGCGGCGCCGACCTTTTGTTTCACGGCATTCGGGTGGCGCCTCGCGTCGAGGCCGCACACCTCGATCGTGCCGGCGTCGGGCTGGCGCAGCCCGATCACGCACTCGATCGTGGTGGTCTTGCCGGCCCCGTTGGGGCCGATGAGGCCGAAGATCTCACCGGGCGCGATGTCGAAGTCGATGCCGCGCACGGCTTCGACCTGACCGTATCGCTTGCGCAGGTCACGAACGACGACAGTGGCAGGAGTGACCACGGCGTGGTTCCAGGGCGGGGCGGTCGCCCCTACTTCTCCTCGGCGACCTCGTCGTCGGCCGGGGTTTCTTCGATCAGATCGCCGTACGGGTTGGCCTGCGGCCCCAGGCGGATCCCGGCGATATCCGGATCTTCACCGGCCGGTCCGTCCGGACGCGTGTCACGCCGCTGCTTGGCTTCCTGGCGACGCGCCACTTTTTCCTGACGTCGCTCCGCCTGCGCGCGCTCGCGCTGGCGCTTCAGTTGTGTGGGTCGGCTTTTCTGCACGCGCTACTCCCGATCGTCGCGCCGGGATCAGGCTTCCGAAGACGGCTCGGCTGCGGGCTGATCCTTGGCGGCTTTCTTCTTGGTGGCCGTCCGGCGCTTGGCGCCGGCCTTGGCCGGGGCCGGTTCGCTCGACGCTTCGAGCGTCACCATATGAGTGACGAACGTCTTGCGGCCATGGTTGTCGAACTCAATGACCGTGTATTGCTCGTCGGTGGACGCAATCGTGCCGGGTCCGTACTGCGGCTGTGAGACGCGATTGCCCTTCGAGAAGATGCGCATGGCTCCCTTTCCGTCGATCGATCCACGAGGAGGTCGGGCGGCCGTGACCGCGCCGCGGGCGCAGACACGGCCGCTCGTCCGGTGAGGCTACCAGCGCGGCTCGCGTCGCCGACCGCCGCCGCCACCACCGTCGCCGCGACCGCCACCGCCGCCGCCAAAGCCGCCCCCGCCGCCGCCGAAGCCCCCACGTGACCTGCCGCCCCCGCCGCCGCCCGGGCCGCCGCCGAATGTCTGCGGCCGCGCCTCGTTGACGGTCAACCGGCGGCCTTCGAACTCGGCCTGGTTGAACTTCTCGATCGCCGCGCGGGCGCCGTCATCGGTCGCCATCTCGACGAACCCGAAACCGCGCGCCCGGCCGGTCGCCTGATCGCGCATCACGCGGACCGATTCAACCGGACCCGCCTGGGCAAACAGGGTTTCGAGCGATCCTTCGTCGGTGGAAAACGACAGGTTGCCGACATAGAGCTTCTTGATCATGTGTCCTCTTCTCGTGTCGCCGTTCGACTCCCGCGCCATGCGGGCGTGCTGCGCTTCTCCGCGTCAGCAACCCAGCCAGTGAATCCACAACTGCTGCAGGAACCAAGGGGAACGAGAGGAGAAACTCGATCAGCTCTTGAAGATGCGAGCGGCAGGCTGGATAGACGACCCGTTCAGGATACCTGAATTGGGGGGAGCCATGCCAGTCTCGGCGTTCGCGCCCGCCCTTCTCGGGGTATAGTGGCGGGGCTCCTCCGAATCCTTCGAGGACCACCTTACCGGGGTGCCACGAGTGAGTGTACGGGTTCACCTGATCAATCCCAGCCGTGTGTCTTTCGGCGTGGCGGTCATCACGCCTCGCTGGCTCTACGTGCTCGCCGCCGCCACAGGCACCGCCTGGGGCGATCCCCATCTGGTCGATGAAACGCTCGAGCCGCTCGACCCCACCATCTTCAACAAAGGGGACGTCGTCGGCATCGGGATCCATTCCGGCAACGCCCGCCGTGGCTACGAAATCGGACACATCGCGCGCGAGCGCGGCGCGTGGGTCGTCTACGGCGGCATCCACGCGACCCTGTTCCCCGACGAAGCGCTCAAGGCCGGTCTGGGCCATGCGGTCGTCAAGGGCGACGGTGACGTCATCTGGGCCAAGGTGGTCCAGGACTGTGTGGACGGACACCCGCAGCCGCTCTACGAGGGCGGTCGCATCGACGGTGATGCGTTCGTGCCCGCGCGCTGGGACCTGCTGCCACCGGACAGCTACATGTGGGCGTCGGTGCAGACCGTCCGCGGCTGCCCCAAGCACTGCTCGTTCTGCTCGGTCTGGCGGACCGACGGTCAGAAGCCACGCAATCGCACGGTCGATGCGGTCGTGGGCGAGATCGTGGAACTGCGGCGCCGCGGCTTCCGGTTCATCGCCCTGGCCGACGACAATTTCTATCCGGTGGCCATGTCGGACCTCGAGCAGGCCCGTCGTCGCGCCGACCCGACCCGCCTGCACGAGCTCGAGGCGCTGCGCGCCGAACGGTTCGAGTTGATGGAGCGGCTCGCCCGTCTGCCGAAGGACATGATCTTCTTCACGCAGATCACGATGGAAGCCGCCGAGGACCCCGAGTTCCTGAAGGCGATGCACAAGGCACGCATCAAGGGCGCGCTGGTCGGCATCGAGTCGGTGACCGCCGAAGGGCTCAAGGACGTCTACAAGGGTTTCAACCTCTCCGGCGACGCGCTGCTGAACCGACTGAAGGAGTTCCGCAAGCACGGCGTGCACGTGCTGGGCTCGTTCATCTTCGGGCTGCCGAGCGACCGCGAGAGCACGTTCGACGCCACGCTCGCGCTGGCGAGCAAGGCCGACCTCACCTTCGCGCAGTTCGTACTGCTCACCCCGTTCCCGGGCACTGTGGACTTCGAACGGTGGACGAAGGAACAGGGCGACTCGCCGGAAACGGTCGAAGGCATCCCCGTCACCCAGCACTGGCTGATTCCCGAAGAGCGTCGGCCCAAGATTTTCACACCGCATCCGACGATGTCGGCTGAAGAGATCCGGTCGAGAACGCAGGGCGTGTGGGACGAGTTCTACAGCTGGCGCTTGATCTGGAGCCGCTCGCACGTCGTCACGTCGATGAAGGCGCGCGTGATGTTCCTGCTGATCTCAAAACTGTACCGCCAGATGTACGCCAACACCGGCATCGCCACCGACAGTGCCCGCGTGCAGCGGTCGGCCAAGCGGGCCCGCTGGATCGGGATGGCCTGCCGGAAGCTCTTCGTCGGCCAGCCGATGCCCGGCCTGATGGTGCCCGAGCCCGCGCCGTCCTCGACACGGACGCCGGCACATACGCACTGAACGGCTATCGAATGTGGTGATGTGAAATGTGGTGATGTGGTGATGTAAGGGCCCCCGCTTCCGCTGCGGTCACGAGGCTCTTACATCACTCCATCACCACATCTCCACATCACCACATTCAGGACCACACCAGGGGGTCTTGTCATGCAGGTGATTCGCAGTCCCAGGGTCTACGATGTCTGCATCGTCGGATCAGGCGCGGGCGGCGGGACGGCCGCGAAGGTGCTCACCGAGTCGGGCGCCGATGTCGTGATGCTCGAGGCCGGTCCCATGTGGGACTCGGCCACCGACAGCGCCATGATGGCGTGGAACTACGAAACGCCGACGCGTGGATGGGGCGGGGACAAGAAGCCGTTCGGCGTCTACGACGGCTGCATCGGCGGCTGGCAGATCGAGGGCGAGCCGTACACGGTCGGCACCGGCGCCTGGCGGTGGTACCGCGGGCGCATGCTCGGCGGCCGGACGCATCACTGGGGCCGCATCTCGCTGCGCTTCGGGCCCGACGACTTCAGGCGCAAGTCGCTCGATGGCCTCGGCGACGACTGGCCGATCACCTACGACCAGATCAAGCCCTACTACGACAAACTCGATGAGTTCGTCGGGATCTTCGGCACCAACCATCAGAAGGAGACCGGGCTCCACAACGAGCCGGACGGCATCTTCCAGGCGCCGCCCAAGCCGCGCGCGCACGAACTGCTGATCAAGAAGGCCTGCGACCGGATGAAGATCCCGGTCGTCCCGTCGCGTCTGTCCATTCTCACCAAGTCCATCAACGGCCGCGCGGCGTGCCACTACTGCGGCCAGTGCGGACGCGGCTGTGCGACGCACTCGAACTTCTCGAGCGTGTCCGTCATGCTCCCGCCCGCACGCCGCACGGGCAGGCTGACGATCGTCCCGAACGCGATGGCGCGCGAGGTGATGACCGGCGCCGATGGCCTGGCGACCGGCGTCTCCTACGTGGATACGGAGAAGATGGTCGAGTACCAGGTGCGCGCGCGGGCCGTCGTGCTGGCGGCCAGTTCGTGCGAGTCGGCGCGCCTGCTGCTCAACTCGAAGTCCTCCCGCTTTCCAAACGGCCTCGCGAACTCGAGCGGGACGGTTGGAAAGTACCTGACCGACTCGACCGGGTTGTCCGTGCAGGGCTTCATCCCCGCCTTGATGGACACGCCGCGCTACAATTCGGACGGCGTCGGCGGGATGCACCTGTACATCCCGTGGTGGGGCAACAACAAGGCGCTCGGATTCCCGCGCGGCTACCACGTGGAACTCGGCGGCGGCTTCGGCATGCCCGGATACGGCTATGGCGGCGGCATCGAGAACTACCCGCAGAGCCGTGGCGGCGGGTACGGTGCGGACCTCAAGGCCGAGTACCGGCGCTACTACGGGTCCTTCGTCAACTTCGCCGGCCGCGGCGAACAGGTGGCGCGCGAGGATTGCTTCTGCGAGATTGACCCGACGACCGTGGATCGCTGGGGCATCCCGGTGCTGCGATTCCACCACACGTGGAGCGACGCGGAGCGCCTGCAGGGCAAGCACATGCAGGAGACCTTCCGCTCGATCATCACGGAGATGGGCGGCACGCCCACGTCGGCGATGCCCGGCGCCGATCAGAACTACGGCCTGGCCGTCGGCGGCCTGATCATCCACGAGGCCGGCGCGACGCGCATGGGGGCCAACGCGAAGACGTCCGTGCTCAACGCGAACTGCCAGGCCCACGACGTCAAGAACCTGTTCGTCGCCGACGGCGGCCCGTTCACGTCCCAGGCCGACAAGAACCTGACGTGGACGATCATGGCGCTCGCCTGGCGGACATCGGAGTTCATCGCGGACGAGCGGCGGAAGGGAAACATCTGACATTGAATGTGGTGATGTCAGATGTGAGGTGAGATGTGAGATGTGGAGTCCACTATGAAACGCCGCGAGATGCTGAAGATGGTCGGCGCTGCCCCGGCAGCGGTCGCCTTCACGCTGACGGCCGACGAGACGACGCTTGCCGCGGACGCTGTCGCGCGCGGGCGCCAGCAGGCGGCGCAGGCGGGCCAGCCCTACCGGCCCCGGTTCTTCACGGCCCGCGAGTACACCTTCCTCGGTGTGCTGGCCGACATGATCCTGCCCAAGGACGCGCGCTCGGTCGGCGCGACCGAGGCCGGCGTGCCCGAGTTCATCGACTACATCGTCGCCGAGCAGCCAGAGCGGCAGGTGCCGATGCGCGGTGGTCTCGCCTGGCTCGACGGCGAGTGCCGCAAGCGCTTCGATCGACCGTTCCTCGACGCCACCGACGCGCAGCGCCGGCAGGTACTCGACGACATCGCCTTCCCCGCGCGCGTGCGTCCCGAGTTTCGTCACGGCGCGCGCTTCTTCACCTCCATGCGCGACCTCACGGCCGCCGGCTTCTGGTCGAGCAAGGTGGGTGTGACCGATCTCGGCTACATGGGCAACCGCCCCTCGGCCTGGGACGGTCCGCCGCCGGAAGTGTTGAAGAAGCTGGGACTGGATTAGCGGCCTACGGCAGACGGCTAACAGGCTACGGCAAACGGCAGACAGCCTACGGCAGACCGTAGACGGGCTACAGCGGACGGCAAACGGGCGACAGCGGACGGGCTACGGCCGACGGGGCTGCGGCCGACGGGCCACGGCGGGCGGGCTACGGGCGACAGAACAAGGCAGACGGACTACGGCGGACGGCTTGCGGCAGACGACCCACAGGCTACGCCTACGGCCAACCGCCAACCCGCTGCGGGCTACGGACGCCAGCCGCTCACATGCGCGAACGCGAGCCCAAGCAGTAACGCGGCCATCGCGAAGTAACCAACGACGCAGGACCAGTAGACAACCGGCCGTTCGATCGCCACCACTGTTCGCCACCGGACCCATGCAAGAGGCGAATAGCGGACCCTTCTCTCGGTGACCGCGACGCAGGCGCTGTAATACGCCCAGAAACCCAAGCTCGCGGCTGTCGCGGGGCCCTCGCGCAAGGTCACGACAACGACCGCGACCAGCGCGAGCACCACGAATTGGCTTGCGAATGAGAACGGCAGAATCAGCGGTGGCCTCGGGCTTCGTCCGCCGACGGGTGCGGTACCGACGCTCAGCGCGCCGTCGCCGCGCGGATCGCCGGCAGGTGCTGCCGATAGAGGTCCATCAGGATCGCCTCGGCCGACTGGATGTCGGCGAGTGTCAGCCAGAGCAGTCGCACCGCCGGACCCTGCCGGGCCGGATCGTAGATATCCGCAGAGGCCACCGGCCCGTTCGCGAGACGATCGACATTTCCCGTCGCGATCTCCTGGACGCGGTAAATCTCCGACAAATTCGCCGTGATGTCGTAGCGGAGCAATCGCAACGCGCCGGACGAGACAGCTGCGTCCCAGGCACTGCGCCGCAGGAACGGAAAGGCCGACGGCGCACCGGAGGGCAGCGGCGGCCTGGTGTCGAAGTAGACGTCGATGCCGGCCCGTTCGGTGCGTCCGCGGCTGCCATCGCTGGCCTTCAGCATGGCTGCCACCGATCGATCGTGCAGCGGCACGAGGGGTTCGAGCAGGTTCAGGTTGTGTTCGATCTCGGCCACGAGGCCGGTCAGCGCCTCGGCCTTGAGCTCCTGATTGCTCCGATACTCGCCATACTGCCCGACGCCAAAACCCAGCGCCACGCTGACGACGATGAACAGACCCTCGATCAGCCAGTGGGGCACGGTCTTGCGAACCTTGGGGGCGGGCGTCGGTGCGTCCACCGCGACATCCTATGCCGAATCAGCGCCAGGTCAAGGCGTGCAGAAGCAGGCGGTTTGCGCCAGCCGCCGCGATCGGCCTGTGCAGGCGACCTGCGAGCCGTCGATTAACGAGCTGATGAGGAGAACCTTCGCGGCTCTGGCCACACTGTTGATCCTCGCCGTTGTCGGCCTGGCTGTCGTGTGGCCGCCGATCCTCTGGTCGATGGTGGCCATCGCGCCGTTGGTGGCGTGTGGCGTGGCCGACATGGTGCAGACCCGGCAGGCCGTGCGCCGCAACTTCCCGGTCATCGGGCACATGCGGTACCTGCTCGAGAAGATCCGTCCCGAGATCAACCAGTATTTCGTCGAGTCCAATCACGACGGGACGCCCTTCAGCCGTCATGACCGGTCGGTCATCTACCAACGCGCCAAGGGCGATGTGGACACGTTGCCGTTCGGCACGCAGCTCGACGTCTACGCGCCCGGTTACGAGTGGATCAACCATTCGCTGGCGCCCGTGCACGTGGACCCGGAGAAGTCGCGTGTGCTGGTCGGCGGCCCGGATTGCCGCCAGCCCTATTCGGCTTCGGTGTTCAACGTGTCTGGGATGAGCTACGGGTCGCTGAGCAAGAACGCGATCCTGGCTCTGAACGCCGGCGCCCGGCGCGGCGGTTTCGCTCACAACACGGGGGAAGGCGGCCTCAGCCCGCATCACCTCGAGCCGGGCGGGGACCTCATCTGGCAGGTCGGCACAGGCTATTTCGGGTGCCGCGATCGGACCGGGCGCTTCAGCGTCGAGGAGTTCAGCAAGCGCGCCCTCCTGCCTGCAGTGAAGATGATCGAGATCAAACTCTCGCAGGGCGCCAAACCCGGGCACGGAGGGATTCTGCCGGCGCGGAAGCTGACGCCAGAGATCGCCGAGATCCGCGGAGTGACGTTGGGCCAGGACGTACTCTCGCCACCCGCGCACTCGGCGTTCTCGACACCAGAGGGCCTGCTGCGGTTCGTTCAGCAGCTGCGCGACGCATCCGGCGGCAAACCCATCGGTTTCAAGTTGTGCGTCGGCAAGCGGCACGAGTTCCTGGGGATCGTGAAGGCGATGCTTGCCACCGGCATTACGCCAGACTTCATCACCGTCGATGGCGCCGAAGGCGGCACCGGCGCCGCACCGATGGAGTTCTCCGATTCTGTCGGCACGCCGCTCGACGAAGGCCTGTCCTTCGTCCACAACGCCCTGGTGGGTGCCGGCGTTCGCCCCCACATCCGCGTCATCGCCTCGGGCAAGATCAACACCGGATTCCAAATCGCGACCAAGGTGGCGCTGGGCGCCGACATGTGCAGCGCCGCGCGCGCGATGATGTTCGCCATCGGCTGCATCCAGGCCCTGCGATGCAACACGAATCAGTGCCCGACGGGCGTGGCGACGCAGAATCCGGAGCTGGTGAAAGGACTGCACGTCGGCGACAAGTCCGTGCGGGTCGCGCGCTATCACAACGAGACGGTCAAGAGCTTCTTCGAGGTGCTGGGCGCGGCTGGCCTTTCGGGCCCCGACGAACTCAAGCCCTGGTTCATCATGCGGCGGGTGGGCGCCACGGAGATCCGGAGCTACCACGAACTCTACCCGCCGATGGAGGCCGGCGCCCTGTTGGTCGAGCCGGTGACCGGTCCCATGGCCGGCGCATTCCACACCGCCCGCGCTGACCGGTTCTGATCGAGGGGCCGATCACAGGCGCGACCTACTTCGCCAGCGGATCCGGGCGGAGCTGGAACCGGACGACCTTGCTGGTCGTGCCCTTTCCGGTCTCCATGTGGAACGGCGCGCGGGTGCTGACCGTCGTCCACAGCCCCCGACCCTTCCATCCGATCTTGGGATCGTCGATCCGTCCGTCCATCCACTTCGTGTAGTAGCCGGTGGGATACGGCACGCGGAGAACCACCCAGGCGCCCTCTTTGAGCGCGAGCAGTCCTTCGGACGCGTTGCCCGTGTTGATGGGCACGTTGCGACCGAGGCCAAACGTGTCGAACTGATCGACCCACGTGTAGTAGCTCGCCTCGACGCTGCCCGAATCGGTCACACCCTTGAACTGCGGCAGCGGCTCGGCGTAGAGCGTCCAGCCCTCAGGGCAGTGCTGCCCCGTCGCGGTGGGACCGTTCAGCGGGCCCTTGCACTTGCGACGATCGAAGCTGGCCATGTGACCGCTCGCGAGGGCCAGCCACGCCACGCCGTTGCGGTCGATGTCCGCGCCGCGCGGTGAGTAGCCCTGCACCGGAGCGGCGGGGTTGTTCCAGGGCGGTTCGTAGACCTCGGCCAACGCCGTCTCCGGCGGGTTCTTGCCGGGATTCAGGCGGACGATGGCGCCTGGGAATCCGAGCACCGATCCCCAGACCGAGCCGTCCGGCGCCGGTGCCACCGAATAGAAGGCGCCGCCAAACCGCTTGTCCTTCGTCGGATCGACGGGCTGGTTCGGCTCGACATAGGCGTCACGCTGGCCGTTGCCGTTGGTGTCCATGACGAGCGCGGTCCAGCCCTGCGATTTCTCCTCGTCGCCGGTCTCGTCGAACATCTTCGTGTTCAGCCAGCCGACGACCTGGCCGCCGCCGCTCGTCCACAGCGTATTGTTCGCGTCCTCGGCAAACATCAGATGGTGCGTCCCGAAGCACGTGCTGATGTGGGTGAGGGCCCGCGTCTTCGGGTTGTAGACCGCCAGGTGGCGCGACGCGTTGTTGATGGGATACAGCCTGGCCGACGGGTGACTCGAGCCCGCCTTGCAGAAGTCAGGATTGGCGGCCGGTCGCACCGCGGCGGTGATCCACACCCGGCCGAGATGGTCGAACATCGGGTTGTGGACGTTGCTCTTGCTCGTCCAGATCGCCTCCTGATCCCAGTAGGGCGATGGCTGAATCATCAGCGGCGAGGTCGGCGGCGTGGCCGTATCACGTACCGTCAGCTTCACCTGAGTGATCTGGTGCTCGACCGGATCGAGCACCGGCAAGTAGTCCGCGCTGAGCTCCAGCGCGCCGTACAGGAGTCCGTTCGCATTGCGCGTCGGATCGCGCCGGTCGGTGGAGACCAGATCGTGCAGGTAGGCCTTCGGATCGGCCCAGTCCCACTGGGTGATGACGACGTTGCGCTCGATGCCGGCCGGGCGCGGCGGTGCGGGTGGGACTTCGCCCGCCGCAATGCGATCGGTCCACTCGGCAAAGAGGGTCAGCGCGCGCGTCAGGCCCAGTTGGCCGATCGCGGTGATCATCTGGTTCCCCGCCTGGCCGGATTGCAGGCGCCGCTGCCAGGCCGCCGTCGATGCCCCCATCGAGGCGAAGGCCGGAGGCATCTCGCGGGTGCCCTTCGTGCCCAGTTGGTGGCACGCGGTACAGCCGCCTGACTTGAGGCTGCGGAGCCACTGCGCCTGACTGGTGACGGTGGTGGCGATGCCGTTGCCCGAGGTCCCGGTTCCCGGGAAATCGCTCTTCGGGGGCACGTGCAGCAACGAGTAACCAGTACCCGGCCGGGTAGTACTGCGCCGCCGCGAGCGGAGTTGGTGCGGGCACGGCCGTGAGCATCAGCGTCCGCCCCGGCTGGACCACGGTCTTCGGCGAGTCCACCAGGCCGTAGCCCCGGACCCACACCGAGTACTTCACACCGGGCAGATCGGGAATCAGGTAGCGCCCGCGGTCGTCGGTCACCACGGTCCGGTTGAACTTCGTGCCCAGGTCGCCGGTCTCCGCGATGACCCAGACACCGGCCTCCGGACCTTTCGGTCCTGTGACGACGCCGCCGATGTCGTCCTTGTCCACGGCGACGGCCGCGTTGGGCGATGGCTGCGTCTGGCGCGCGCCGAGCACGGCGAGACTCGTGACCGACGCGATCGCGACGCCAAGCCCAAGAGCCCGTGGAACGGATATCCAGGCCGTCATGACGACCGTCCTTTCATGGGAGATCGAGCCTACGATACGCCTGCCGTTCCCGATCGTCCACGGGTTTTCCGTCGTCATCCGCCAGTGACGCACCTCAGGGCCGCTGTCTGCGGGGGGCCGCGCGCGCGGGCCTCGCCGCCGGGCGGCTCGAGACACGAGACGGCCGGCGGCGCGCCAGCCAGCTCGTCAGACGGACGAGATCCCAGTAGTTGATGATGCGGTCGGCTGGGATGCCCGCCAGGCGCGCATGCGCGATTGCGGTTTCGGCATAGGCCAGTTCGTGCGGTGCGTGAGCGTCGCTGTCGAGCGCGAACACGCACCCTTCGGCGAGCGCCTGGGCCGCGATCGGGTAAGGGAGATCCTGTCTGGCGAGATCGCCGTCGATCTCAATCGCGACTCCCTCGGTCGCGGCTCGCTTGAACACCTTCGGCCACTGCACGACTAGCCCCGACCGTTCGCCCGCCTTGCGGCCGCTCGGGTGCGCGAGAACATCGACGGCCGCGACCTGGATCGTGCGCAGCAGTCGTGGCGTCTGGTCAGCATCCTCACGAAGGCCGGAATGAGGTGCGGCCAGCACGATCTCGAATCGCGCCGCCTCCTCGGGTCGGAGGTCGAGCGTTCCGTCGGCGCCGATGTTCGCTTCGATGCCCTTGAACAGGCGGAACCTCGAACCGAGATGTTCGTTGATCGCGTCGATCTCGGCGTGCTGGCGCGCCACGTCAGGGGCTGCCAGTCCGCGCGCGATGCGCAGTCCGTGCGCATGGTCGGTCACCGCCGCGTGAACGTATCCGCGATCGGCGCACGCGGCGACGAGTTCGACCAGCGACATCGATCCATCGCTCCAGGTCGAGTGCATCTGGAAATCACCCCGGTATCCGTCGCGCCCGACCGCGCCACGTCGTTCGTGGGCGAGCACGCGGAGCACCTCGGCGCGGCTGAGGAACCCATCCCGCAGGCCTCGTCGGCGCCTGACGTCGTCCTGCCGGCCGGAGGCGACAATCGCCCGCTCGACGATGGCCGAGGTCCCGGTGGCCAGCACTTCACGGATGACGGCGGATGAGGACGGGCCGACGCCAGCGATACGTTCATCAGGCGCCTCGCCCCGCCAGGCGCGCGTCAGCTGTCTCGGCTGCGCGAACACCGCTGCGGCCGCGCGGGTGAGCGCCTTTCCCTTCTCCCGCGACGTCTGCACCGCGGCGAGGTCGCGCAATGCCCAGGTGATGCGCGCGTTGGTGTCGGCGTCGGGTGAGTGACGAACGGGCATCAGTGCGGGCTCGACAGGCCTGACCGTTCCTCTGGCGTCGCCCGGAGCGGTCGATCGTCGCCCGTCTCAGCCCTCCGTCCAGAGGCGGTCGCCGTCCGACAGCGGCACGCAGCCGGTGAAGCGGCCGGGCAGGGGGTCGTACCTCAGGATGTTCCGGCCCACCGGCTCGGACGTGTAGTAGCCGACCAGCGCCAGTTCCTTGAACTTCCGATAGAAGGTCGAGGGTGCGGGCGTGTCGCTGATCTGGGCGCCCCAGACCGACGGGGCCGTGGACGGCGACTGCGCTTCGAACTCCCTGAACACCTCGTCCTTCTGCGCCGACGTCGCCGCCGCGAACGTCTGGCCGAAGCGCGTCCGGCACGTGGTGTCCACCTGGTCGAGGCCCGCGGTGAAACGCTTCTGATCGTCGGTGGAGCAGTAGTCTTTGACCATCGCGTCGATGAAGCGATCGACGCCGACGTCACGTGCGCCGGGCGTCTCGGACGCCGGCAGCAGGTGGTCGGCCATCGCGGAAAGGGCGCCGGCCTGCGCCGGCGTCAGGAACACGGGCGTCCACCCTGGTCCAGCTGGCGTCGCCGAGCAGCCGGCCGCCAGTCCCGCAAGCGTCGTGCCGCTCACGGCATAGCCGAGCAGCAGGGCCGCGCGCTGCAGCGCTTCGCGTCGGTCCATCGTCATCACAGCCCACCCTTCTTCATCTCGCGCACGGCGAAGTCACAGGCGCGAGCCGTGAGGGCCATGTAGGTGATCGACGGGTTCACGCACGAGGAGGAGGTCATGCACGCGCCGTCGGTGACAAAGAGGTTGGGCACGCCGTGTACCTGGTTGTTGGCATTGAGGACCGACGTCTTCGCGCTGCGCCCCATCCGCGCCGTGCCCATCTCGTGGATGCCCTTGCCCATGCCGCCGATGTAGTCGAACGTCGAGATGTTCTTGATCCCTGCGGCCTCGAGCATCGCGACCGCGTCCTCCTGCATCGGTTTGCGCATCGCGAGTTCATTGGCCCTGAACTCGCAGTCGAAGGCGACGATGGGCAGCCCCCACTTGTCCTTCGCGGTCGTGCTGAGGAACATGCGATTGGCGTGATCGGGCAGGCATTCGCCGAAGCCGTTGAGCATCATGCCCCAGCCGCCGGGCTTGAACAGCTTCTCCTTGAACTCCTTGCCGAAGCCGGGGTCATTGGTCCCGCCGCCCCACCCCCCGCGGCTCGCGCCGCCCTGATAGCCGTAGCCGCGCAGGTACGGCTCCTTGCGGCCGCCCAGGTTCCGATACCGCGGGACGTACACGCCATTCGGCCGCCGGCCCTTGTAGTACTCGTTGACGAAGCCGTCGAAGCTGCCCATCGCGCCGACGAAGTAGTGGTGGTCCATCATGTTGTGCCCGAGCTCGCCGCTGTCGTTGCCCAGGCCGTTCGGGAAGCGGCGCGACGTCGAGTTCATGAGGATGGCGGTGCTGCCCACGGTGGACGCGTTGAGGAAGACGACCCGCGCGAAGAACTCCGTCGTCTGGCGCGTCTGCGAGTCGATGACGCGCACGCCGGTCGCGCGCCCGCGCGTCTCGTCATAGATGACGCTCTGCACGATCGAGTGGGGACGCAGCGTCATGTTGCCGGTGGCCTCGGCCGCCGGCAGCGTGACGGCGTTGCTGCTGAAGTAGGCGCCGAACGGGCAGCCGCGCCCGCAGCGGTTCCGGAACTGGCAGATGCCGCGGCCGTTGAGCGGCTCGGTCAGGTGCGCGACGCGGCCGATGGTCATGTGCCGGCCAGGAAACTTCGTCTCGATCGCCGACCGCGCATGCCGCTCGAGACAGTTGAGTTCCATCGGCTTCAGGAACTGGCCATCGGGCAGGTGCGGCAGGCCCAGCTTCTCGCCGCTGATGCCGACGTAGCGTTCGACATAGTCGTACCAGGGCTCGATGTCGCGGTAGCGGATCGGCCAGTCGATCGCGATCCCGTCGCGGAGGTTGGCTTCGAAATCGAGGTCACTCCAGCGATAGCACTGACGGCCCCAGACGAGCGACCGCCCGCCGGTCTGGTAGCCGCGGATCCAGTCGAAGCGCTTGACCTCCTGGTAGGGATGCTCGAGATCGTCCACGAAGAAGTGCTCGTTGTCGGCGTGGACGAACCCGGTGCGCCGTTGGACGTGCTGTGCCTTCGCGCGCGCCTCGGTCTGCGCCCCACGTGCGGGAAACTCCCACGGATCGAGCGTTGCCGTCGGATAGTCGGCGACGTGGCGGACCAGCCGCCCGCGTTCCAGGACGAGGGTCTTCAGGCCCTTCTCGCACAGTTCCTTCGCGGCCCACCCGCCACTGATGCCGGAACCGATGACAATCGCGTCGTAGGTGTTCGCCGATGGCTGCACGGTGTCCTGCCTTGGGAAGCCCGATCGTAGACCAAGTCGCCGTCTCGGGTACTCTGAATCGAGAGATGCCAACACCCATCGCGCGTCGCCTGAACGGCGAACGCCTCGTGCTGCTCGCCTGGTCGCGGGCCATCCTGCTTCAACTGGCGCACCCGCTCGTCGCCGCTGGGGTCGCCGATCACAGTTCGTTTCGCGAGGGACCGGTGACGGCCGCGCGGCGCCTGCACCACACGGTACAGGCGATGCTGGCGCTGACCTTCGGTGATGACGCCGCGCGAGAAGCGGCGCTCAGCGGGATCCGTCGGATTCATACGCGCGTACACGGCACCCTGCGCGAGGCGGTCGGCCCGTTCGCCGCAGGCACACCCTATTCAGCGGAGGACCCGCCGCTCGTGGCCTGGGTGCACCTGACCCTGCTCGACTCGGTGCCCCGCGCCTATGACGCGCTCGTGGAACCGCTGTCGCTCGCGGATCGCGATGGCTACTGCGCCGAGTCGGCGTCGGTGGCGCTCGCGCTGGGCGCGCGCCCGGCCGACGTCCCACGGACTTGGCACGAGGTGGAGCAGGCGTTTGGCGCGATGCTGGCATCGGGCACGCTGGCCGTCGGTCCAGACGCCCGGGCGCTGGCCGACGCCGTGTTGACGCCGCCCCTGGCGCTCGTCACGGGCCCGCTGGCCAGCCTCAATCGCCTCATCACCGCCGCGTGGTTGCCGGACGACCTGCGACGGCAGTACGGCCTGCCCTGGAGCGCGGCGCGTGAGCGCCGGTTCGTGCGTGCGGTGTCCGCGCTGCGAGGGACCAGGCGTGTGCTGCCGGCCCTGTTCTCACACTGGCGCGTGGCGACGACGAGCAGGGGGTGACTGGCGCCCGCCAAGGCGATTGGCGCCCGATGTCGCTCAAGCACTTCGTCGAGCGCGGGAGGCGGTCGTCGAGAGGGGCACTCGGGAGATCGGTCGGTGGATAGTCAGCATGGTGCGTGAAGCGTGAGTTTCCCCAGGGATTCACCACGGAGATGCCGAGGAGAGCGAAGAACAACCGATCAGCGGCGCGGCGGACCGGAGGGCCGCGCGAACAAGGCGCATGAGCGCGTTCGAGAAACCCTGGCGCTCATGGGCCTTGCTCGCACGGCCCTCCGCAACGGCCCAAGGGCCGGCCCGCTGGCTCGCCAGCGGGCCGCCGCGCGCGAATCCAACGACACACTGCGGACCTCTTCCTCTCGCTCATTGTGTCCTTGTGTCCTTACGTCCTCCGCGCCTCCGCGGTGAAAAGCCGGCAACCGTTACGGCAAGGGCTTGATGCGGATGTTGCGGTAGTAGACCGTGCTGCCGGCGTCGTGGGCCTGCAGCGCGATCGTCCCGCCGACGGCGTTCATCTGGCGATTGGCGTACTTCGGTTGGTCCTTCCACTCGGCCGGCTGCGTCCAGCTGTTCACTTCGCGGTCGTGCACGCGGACCGTGATGGTGTCTCCCCGCACGATGATGTGCTCGGTGAACCACTCATCGTCCTTCGCGGGCGCCTCGAGGATGTTCTTCACCTGATAGACGCTGCCCGTCTTGATCGGATCCTTCAGGAAGGTGTTGTTCACCTGGATCTCGAAACCCTTGGACGGCCAGCCCTTGTCCTGGAATTCGGTCAGGATGAAGATCCCGCCGTTGGAGTTCGTCCTCGTCATGACGTCCACCTTCAGCTCGAAGTTCCTGAAGGCATGGTTCATGAACGTGCCGTCGTAGTAGGCGTGCCCCGGCGTGCCGTTGGCGACGATCGCGCCCTCGGCAATCTTGAACGAGTCGGGATTGGCGACCTTCCAGCCGGTCCAGTCCTTGCCGTTCCAGAGCGACGTGAATCCGGGTTCGACGGTTTGAGCGGGGACGAACAACGTCAGGGCGACGAAGGCGGCCAGGGCAATGCGCATCGGGTACCTCTCTCCGGGAAGACAGCAGTCTACCCCGTGGCGGGCGCCCGCGCGTCAGCGTTCGTCGGCTCGATCGCGCGCGAGCTCACGGAGCGCGACCCAGACAGAATCGCTGGATTCCCTTGGACGGTTCGCAGACACTGCGATGGGCCCGCGGGCATTGCAGGGACTCACCGCGGGGGCCGACTCGTCGCCGGTGGGCCGGTGCGAGCGCCGCGCATCCGGACGTTCTCGAGAAGGGCCTGGCCATGACAGAGAGGTCGATGACGGTGGGTCGGGTGGTTCGGCGGATGGCGGTGGCTGCCATCACCGTCGGATTCGGTGGCCCGCTCGTGGGCGCCGATCAGGCGCCAGCCGGTCCTGGCGCCGCCTCGTGCGCGGCGTTGATGAGCGTGGGCCGCACGGCGACCACCATCACCAGCGCGACGTACGCCGAGGCGTCGGCTGCCGGGGCGCCGGGGACGGGGCGCGGACCGGGCCTGGGTGCCCTGCCTGCACACTGTGTCGTGCGCGGCGCGATCGCGCCGCGCGTCGGGGCCGACGGGAAGGCGTACGAGACCCGGTTCGAGCTGCGGCTGCCCACTGACTGGAGCGGCCGATTCTTGTATCAGGGCGGCGGCGGCAACGACGGCAACGTCGGGCCAGCGGTGGGGCGCAACACCGGGACCTTTCCCGAGACCGGGCTCGCGAGGTTCTTCGCCGTGGTCTCGACCGACGCCGGACACCAGGGCGGTGGGCCGGAATTCGGCCTCGATCCGGTCGCGCGCATCGACCACGCCCATGCGGCGCACGAACGGACCGCCTCGACCGCGAAGGCCATCCTCGAGCGCTACTACGGCCGGGCCGCGTCGTGGAGCTACTTCGTCGGCTGTTCCGGTGGCGGACGCCAGGGCATGATGTTCGCGCAGCGGCACCCCGTCTACTTCGATGGCATCGTCGCCTGCGCCCCGGCGATGAGCGTGTCGAGCGGCGCGACGATTGCCGCCGCGTGGGACACGCAGACGTTTCTCGCGGTCGCCCCGGCCGATGCCGAGGGTCGCCCGATCCTGAGCGGTGCCTTCTCGAGCGAGGACCTCGATTTGGTGGCCTCCCGCGTTCTCGAGACGTGTGATGCGGCCGACGGCGCGACCGACGGCATGGTGCAGCGCCCGATGCAGTGCCGGTTCGATCCGGCCTCGCTCGTGTGCCCGGTCGAGACACGGGCGGGGTGCCTGACGGCCGCCCAGGCCTCGGCGTTGGCACGCGCCTTCGACGGGCCTCGTGATTCGTCCGGTCGTCGGCTCTACGCGGGGCAACCCTGGGATCCTGGCATCGCCGCGCCCGGGTGGCGTCAGTGGAAGCTCGGCACCTCGGCGACGGGGACGCCCAATGCCGCCAACACGACGCTCATGGCCGGAGCGCTGGCGTATGAGTTCTTCACGCCGCCCGACCCTGGCTTCGCGCTCGCGAGCTTCAACTTCGATCGCGATCCGGCACGCATGGACGCCTTTTCGAGGGAGTACGACACGCATCGGGACGCGACGCTCGCCGCGTTCAGGGCTCGCGGCGGCAAGCTGCTGATCTTCCACGGCACCGCGGACGGGATTTTCTCGGCGTCCGAGTCGGTTGACTACTTCGAACGTCTGGCCTCGAACAACGGCGGCGTCGTCGCCACGCAGGCGTGGGCGCGGCTCTTCCTCATCCCCGGCATGAACCACTGCTCGGGCGGTCCGGCCACCGACCGCTACGACGGTCTGCAGGCCATCGTCGATTGGGTCGAGCAGAATCGCGCCCCGGCCCACGTGATCGCGTCGGCGTTGCCGACGAGCCGGTACTTTCCGAACCGCACGCGCCCCCTGTGTCCGTATCCCGCGTACGCGCGCTACTCGGGCAGCGGCAGCCTCGAGGACGCGGCGAATTTCACGTGCGCACCGTGACCGGACCGTTTCCCTCTTGACAGCTCGATCGATCTGCGCCACCATCCCCGCGTTGCTTCGATCACATCGAGCCTGATGGCTCCCTGACGCCGCTGCTGACGCAGCGTCTTCAGGACCTCGCGTCGTCTCGGTCCTCCAGCCGCAGACGCGCGAGAGGTATGGTTCTGTCTCCACCACTGGCCCAGCGGCGCACCGCCAACCTGGTCCAGCGCGCCTCTGAGCACGATCCGACGCGCGGATCTCGCACGACTGCGAGGTTCCGGGCGGGAAAGCTTCGATGACGCCCTGAACACAGCCGCCTGCGGGCCGCTGGTTGAGGGCTTGGCAAGCGTCGCCGCGCCCAGCTTCCCGGCGTACGAGCGACGGATTCATCTGCACACGTTGGCCCGGCGGTGTTCCACCAGCTGGTCCGGCTCGGTCTCCAGAAAGCCCACAACCCAGGCGGGCTCGCACAGGTGCGAGGTCCGTGCGGATACGCGATTGGAGTGCCGCATGCTCTTCTTCCTCAATTGGCTCCTGAGCCTGAGTCTAGCCATGGCCGGCTCGACGACGCAGACACCGACGGCTTCGACAACGGTGCAGACGGCGACGTACATCGGCGAGGCTCGGTGCATCGAGTGCCACGGCCAGGAGAACAAGCACTTCAGTGAGACGACACACGCCAAGCTGTTCCGCTTGAAGCCCGCCAACGAGCTTCAGGCACGAAGCTGTGAAGCCTGCCATGGCCCCGGTTCGAATCATGCACGCAATGCCACCGACAAGACGGCGCTCATCGGCTTCACGAAGAAGTGGGGCACGCCCGTCGCGACGCAGAACACGCAGTGCATGACCTGTCACGACGGCGGCAACCGGCTTCACTGGGACGGGTCCAATCACGCCAAGAGCAAGCTCGGCTGTGCTGACTGCCACAACACGATGCAGAAGGCGTCAGCCAACAGCCTGCTGGCGCGCCAGACCATTTCGGAGACCTGTGCCCAGTGCCACCGCGAGCAGCGTGCCGAGTTCCGCAAGCGATCGCACATGCCGCTGCCCGAAGGGAAGATCTCGTGCGTGGACTGCCACAACCCGCATGGGTCTTCGACGCGCGCCCTGCTGAGCGCCGACTCGGTCAACGACGTCTGCTATTCCTGCCACGCCGAGAAGCGCGGCCCGATGCTGTGGGAGCACGCGCCGGTGCGCGAGAACTGCGTCAGCTGTCACTCGCCGCATGGCTCCAACCACGACAAGCTGCTCGTCGCCGCGCGCCCGTATCTCTGTCAGCAGTGCCACAACCTGCCGGTCGGCCACAACGCGCCCTTCTTCCGCGACGGGCAGACGGCGGCCGGCGCGCTCCTTGGCGGCGGCCAGAGTCCGCGCGTCATTGGACGCACCTGCCAGAACTGCCATTCCCAGGTTCACGGCAGCAACCACCCGGCCGGAGCCCGCTTCCAGCGGTGAACCTCCACATGACCGGCATCGTCCCGGGAGGCTCGCGATGAGGACGTCCTTCGAGACTTCGGTACTCACGTTGGGGGTGACCCTGCTGTTGATCGCCCCTGGTCGGGCAGACGCGCAGCCGCAGGGCGCGCCCGGCAACGCGCTCAATCCGGGCACGAATGCTCCTGCCGTGACCGCGGATCCAGACGGCATGGGCATCGTCGAGGGATCGCGCAGTCCGACCGGTTTGCTGACGGTCGCGCCGACGCTCAAGCGGCAGCCGTCGACAACCAGGGGAGGCGCGCGCTATCTCGCGACCTTCGAGGTGGGTGGAATCGGCTTCGGGGGCGACCAGGGGGCCGCGAAGTTCCGCGAATACAAGGACCTGGGGAGCGGCGCGTATGCGAACCGGTTTGCGGTGTGGTTCGAACGGCCCAAGAGCGGGTTCCACGTCGCCGCGGTCGGGGGTGGCGTCGGCATGTCCGACCAGTACTATGGCGTTGACCTCGGCCGGTACAACGCGTGGCGCGTGCGGAGCGACTTCAGCGAGATCCCGCACGTGTTCACGTCCACGTACCGGTCGCTCTGGACCGGCGTCGGCACGGACACGCTGAGCCTGGCCTCCCTCACACCGGGTGGCACCACCAACGCCAACACCACACAGCCGGCGATGCTGTCGGTGATCAACTCGGTGCCGGAGAGTGATCTCTCGCTGACGCGGAAGAAGAGCCGCAGCCGACTGGACCTGAACCTCTCGGGTGACTGGAAGACATTTGCCTCCTATTCCCTCGAACGACGAGAGGGCAGCCGGCCGTTTGGCGCCGTCTTCGGTGGTGGCGGCGGCGGCGGCAACCTCGAAGTGCCGGAGTCGATCGAGTACGACACCACCGACGTGGTGGCCGGCGTGCAGATGGCCAAGAAGCAGACGAACCTGACCGTGCAGGCGTCCGCGTCGATGTTCCGGAACCGCGTTGGCACGCTGACGTTCCAGAACCCCCTGTTCATCACGACGAACACCATTGCCGGTGTGGCGCCGACCACGTTCACGGAGGGGCAGATCGACCTGGCGCCGGACAACGGCGCCTTCCACGTGCGGGCGGAGATCGCACAGAAGGTGCCCGCATTCTTCAAGGGCCGCATCACCGGGCTCGTCGCGCTCGGCCGCTTCTCTCAGGACGACGCTCTGCTGCCGTGGGCGATTCAGCCGCTGACGGGCGGCACGATCAACGGCGTCGCGACAGCGGGTGTGTGGAACACCACCGCGGCGCTGAGCCAGACCGCCGCCGATCAGCAGATCGACACGCGTCTGGCCGACGTCGGCATCCTCATCAACCCGACGCGTGACCTCACGGTGCGGGCCAAGGTGCGTTCGTACGCCACCGACAACACTGGCAGCTTTCTCGCGTGCAACCCGCAGACGGGGCAGTGGGGCCGCCTGCTCAACAATGGGTCGGGTGGCTCGTTCGTGACGCCGAACCTGGCCGCCGGCAACAACCCGGCCGGGACTCTGGCGACGGGCTACAACGGCACTGGCTGCAGCCTCGATGCCACCAGGGCCCTCGCCCTCGCGCCGACCGTGGGCGACGTGCCGCTGCGAACCGCGCCCTATGAGTATGGCCAGGTGAACGCGACCGCGTCGGCCGACTACCGGCTGACGCGGGGGAGCAACGTCGAGGTGGGCTACGAGCGCGAGAATTTCAGGCGGACGTATCGCGAGCGCGAGAAGACGTGGGAGGACAAGGTCCGCGTCGGGTACGTCAATCGTGACTTCGACGCCGGGAGCCTTCGCGTGTCATACGAACGGGCACGTCGGCGGGGCAGCGACTTCATCGCCGCCCCGCTCGCCGACTTCTACAGCTCGTCGCTCGGCCCGACACCCGTCGCCGCCGGCACCAACATGACGACCTTCCTGCGCAACGTGGACCAGCTACGGCGGTTCGACGTCGCCGACCGCGACCAGGACTCGTTCGCGCTTCGGTTCAACCACGGTATCGGCTCGTCGCTCGACGCGAGTGTGGCCCTCCAGACCAGGGACCAGGACTTTCCAGATTCGATGTTCGGTCGCAACGGTACACAACGCGTCGTCTCCCCCTCGGTGGAAATCAACTGGCAGCTGTCCCCGACTGCCAATGCCTATGCCTACCTCTCCCGGCAGACGGGAAGGTTGCAGCAGGCAGGCGTGCAACAGAACAGCTGTACGATGGGCAACACCTATTTCTTCTTCAGCAACGGCGCGTCGCAGAACAACGCCACTGGGGTAGCGCCCGTGCCGCCCGCCGGCACGACGATCGTCGGCACGGAGCGCGTCCTCGAGTCCAACTGGCGCACGCTCTGCGGAGCCTCGTCGCCGACCAGTCCCCTGTTCACGACCAGCCGCACCTGGACGACGGCGCAGAGGGACCACAACAACGTCGGCGGTCTCGGCTTTCGGTACGAGCTGGGACCCGTGCTGGCCGAGGTGACCTACTCACGATCGAACGGCCGCACGAGCGTGACGTACGAGTACGACCCGACGGTGCTCGGCCTGAACGCGACTCAGGCCGCCCTGGCGGGCAGCGGCTTCCCGGACCTCGTCTTCAAGCAGGACACCGCGGATGCCACGGCGGTCGTGCCCATTGCCAAGCGACTGTCCTTGCGCCTGCTCTACCGGTATGAGCGTGCGGACCTGCGCGACTGGCACTACGACGGCATCGATGTGAACGCCATGCCCGCCAACAACGCGGCCTACCTCGATGTCGGCGCCGCGAGCTACAAGGTGCACTTCTTTGGCGTCCTGTTCCGGGTCGAACTGTGAGGTCACTGATGATGGCGTTCTCAACCGCCACCCGCGCGCGAACCATTCCGACGCTTTTCGGCGTCCTCCTGGTCTTGACGTCGTCCACGCTCGCGGCGCAGAGCCCGACTGCGGTGACGATCTGTCTCACGTGCCATGGCGCGGCAGCCGACGCGATGTCCGCGACGCCAGGCGCGCCAGCCATCCCGAGGCTGGAAGGGCAGCAGGCCGAGTATCTGGCCAAGCAGCTGCGCGAGTTCAAGGCCGGCAAACGCAAGAACGACCTGATGAAGCCCGTGCTGGCGACGCTTGGGCGGCGGCAGGTCGCGGAGCTGGCGGCGCACTTCGCACGCCAGCCGCTGGACCGTGGCCCGGCGGTTGACGCGACGGCGGCCGAGCGGGGGCGTGTCCTCTACGAGCAGGGCAACACGTCCACCGGCGTGCCGGCCTGCGTGGGCTGCCATCAGGCCGACGGCGCCGGGGCGCCGCGCTATCCCCGTCTGGCGGGACAGCGACCGGCGTATGTCGTCCAGCAGTTGACCAACTTCAAGCAGGGCGCGCGCACGAACGACCGCGCGCACGTGATGCGCAGTATCGCCGCGAACCTGACTGATGACGAGATGCGCGCGGTCGCGGCCTATCTGGCGGGGCGATAGGCCGAGAACGCTACTTCGACGGCTCGTCCTTCTTGCCCGCGGACAACTCCGGCAAGGGCGACCCTGACCCGCCCGACAGCAAACCCGCCTTCGTGTAGACCAGCAGCTTCTGGCGCGTATCGGAGATGTCCAGGTTGCGCATGGTGAGCTGGCCGATGCGGTCCTGGGGGGTGAACACCGACTCGCCCTTCTCCATGGTCAGCCGCTCGGGGTGATAGGTGAGATTCGGGCTGGTCGTGTCGAGCAGGGAGTAGTCGTTCCCGCGCCGCAGCTCGACCGTCACTTCGCCGGTAATCGCGCGCGCCACCCAGCGCTGGGCGGTCTCGCGCAGCATCATGGCCTGCGAGTCGAACCAGCGGCCCTGGTAGAGCAGCCGGCCGAGCCGGCGGCCGTTCTCGCGGTACTGCTCGATCGTGTCTTCGTTGTGGATGCCCGTCACGAGCCGCTCGTAGGCGATGAACAGCAGGGCCATGCCGGGCGCTTCGTAGATGCCCCGGCTCTTGGCTTCGATGATCCGGTTCTCGATCTGGTCGCTCATGCCGAGGCCGTGCCGTCCGCCGATCGCGTTGGCTTCGAGCATCAGCTGCAGCGGGTCGTTGTAGGTGATGCCGTTCAGCGCCACGGGCTGGCCCTCGTCGAACCGGATCGTGACGATCTCGGGCTTGACGACGACGTCCTCACGCCAGAAGGCGACGCCCATGATGGGCTCGACGATCTTGATGCCGGTGTTCAGCTGCTCGAGATCCTTGGCCTCGTGGGTGGCGCCGAGGAGGTTCGAGTCGGTCGAGTACGCCTTCTCGGTGCTCATGCGGTACGCGAAACCCGCGCGCTGCATGTACTCGGACATCTCCTTGCGACCGCCCAGCTCGTCGATGAACTTCTGGTCGAGCCACGGCTTGTAGATCTGCAGGGACGGATTGGCCAGCAGCCCGTATCGGTAGAACCGCTCGATGTCGTTGCCCTTGTAGGTGCTGCCATCACCCCAGATGTGGACGTCGTCTTCCTTCATGGCGACGACGAGCATCGTGCCGGTGACGGCGCGGCCGATGGGCGTGGTGTTGAAGTACGGCACGCCGGCGGTGGTGATGTGGAACGCGCCGGCCTGGAGCGCGGCGATCCCTTCGTTCACCAGCTGACGACGGCAGTCGATCAGTCGGGCCCGCTCGGCGCCGTACTGCATCGCCTTGCGCGGGATGTCGTCGTAGTCGGGTTCGTCCGGCTGCCCGAGGTTGGCCGTGTAGGCGTACGGAATCGCGCCGTAGTGGCGCATCCAATGGATGGCGGCACTCGTATCGAGTCCGCCGGAGAAGGCGATGCCGACGCGCTGGCCGGCCGGAAGATGCTGAAGGATTGTGGGCACGTGGTGGCTCGAAGCCTCTCATCATAGCGGCTTTGCCGCGGGTAGACTACGGCCATGACGGCAGCACGCGACGGACGCGCACCCTCGACGTCGATCACGCGGCGTGAAGTGCTCCAGGTGATCGGGGCCGCCGGCGCGATCGGCGTAGCCTCGCCGGTCCGTGCCCAGACGCCAGGGACGCCGATTGAGGCGGCCCTGGCGCGCAGCGATGCGGCGGTGCGCAGCCAGCTGCGCGCGCAGGTGACCGACGCGGCCAGTCCGCATCGCGGCAGCGTGCCCGATGGGACGGGTCTGCACTCGGCCGGAAGTGCCAGCGCCGTGGCCGAGATCATGGCCGCCGCGTTCGTCCACCCGCGCTCGGCGTTCCGCGGTGACCCCGTTGTGCTCGACCGCATTCGCCTGGCCGCCGGCTTTCTCGAGCGCGTCCAGAGCCCGCAGGGCCATATCGACCTGTTGACGACGAACTTCAACTCGCCGCCAGACACCGGATTCGTCGTGGACAACGTGGCGACCGCCGCGGCGGTGGGCGCCGCGCACGGCGCGCCCGAGATCACCCGCTTGCTCCAGCCGTTTCTCGTCAAGGCCGCGGCCGGCATGGCGGTCGGCGGGATCCACACGCCGAATCATCGGTGGGTCGTCTCGGCCGCGCTGGCGCAGGTGCACGCGCTCTTTCCGGATGCGCGCTACCTGCGCCGCATCGATCAGTGGCTGGCCGAGGGCATCGACATCGACGCGGATGGCCAGTTCATCGAGCGCAGCACGCTGACCTACAACGTCATCTGCGACCGGGCCTTCGTCGTGCTCGCGCACAAGCTCGGGAGGCCGGCACTGCTCGACCCGGTGCGCCGGAACCTGCGCGCGTTGACCTACCTGATCCACGGTGACGGCGAGGTCGTGACCGAGATCTCGCGACGTCAGGATCAATACACGCGCGGCGGCATCGCCGGCTACTGGTTTCCGCTCACCTATCTCGCCAGGTCCGACCGCGACGGTCAGTTCGCGGCCCTGGCGCGTCGGTCGGCGATCGAGGGCGCCCGGCTGTCGGTGATGCTGGAGTACCCCGAGGTGCTCGAGCCGCTGCCGGCGGACCAGCCCCTGCCCGACGACTACGAGCGCGCGATGCCGCTCGTGGGCATCACGCGGATTCGCCGCGATCTGCGAAGCGCGACCGTCATCCTCGGCGGGTCGAGCCGACTCCTGACCTATCGGCATGGCGACGCGGTGCTCGAAGGCGTCCGGTTTGCCACCTCGTTCTTCGGCAAGGGGCAGTTCGTACCGACCGAGGCCGACAAGCGGGGCGGCACGTTCGTGCTCCGCCAGCAGCTCGAGGCGCCCTACTACCAACCGATCGACGAGGTCGTGACCGCGGCCACCTGGGCCGAGAGCCGGACGCGCCGGCGACAGACGGAGGTGGCGAGGCTCGAGCAGTCGGCCGAGATCACGGAGCGACCGGACGGGTTCGCCGTCCGCGTCCGGGCCACAGGCACGCCCGGCGTGCCGCTGGCGGTTGAGCTGGCGTTCCGTGAGGGTGGCCGTTTCCAGGGCTGCGAGCCGGTGGCCGGTAGCCCCGGCAGCTATCTGCTCCGGCAGGGGAGTGGCGTCTATCGCGCGGGCCGGCACGAAATCCGGTTTGGCCCGGGTGACTCGCCGCATCACTACGTGCAGTTGCGCGGGGCCGAGCCGCGCCTGCCAGGCGAGAGCGCGTACCTGACCGGCTTCACGCCATTCGACCGTACCGTCACGATCACGTCGTGAGTCGCGCTCGACCGGCGGGCCGCGGGTAGACTACGGCCCATGACACGGCCATTGTCCAGACGATTCGCGTGCGTGCTGCTGGCCCTGCTGCTGACGGCGCCGGGGTGGCGCCAGTCGCGGATGGCCGGCCAGGCGGCCTCGGCGACGAAGCTCTCGACGGTGTTGGCGGACCTGGCCCTGGTGGTACTTGCGGATCGCGGCACAGTGCGCCCCGACCTCCAGTCGCTCTCACGGATGCCCTTGCGAGAGGACTGGCCGGCCTCCGTGGGCGACGCCAGCGACATGGCGAGGTTGCGGATGACGGACGCCGGCGAGGTGCAGGTGTACGTCCTCGTCGATGAGGTCACCGATGAGGCGGTCGCCCGCCTCGCGGGCGCTGGCGCCGTCGTCGAGCTGGTAGACGTGGCCGCGCGGCGCGTGCAGGCGCGCGTCCCGGCGTCGCGACTGGTCGCGATCGCGAGTCTGCCCGGCGTGACGTTCGTGCGTCCGCCGAGCTATGCCATGCGCCACGCCGGCGCCTTCGAGAGCGAGGGTGACCGTATCCTCGGCGCCGATCTGGCGCGCGAGGACCTCGGCGTGGACGGCAGCGGCGTCCGGGTCGGCGTGATCTCGGACGGCATCAAGGGCATCTTCGCCACGAAGTGCCGCACCTGCGCCGGCGCGTCCGATGGGCCAATCGCCTCGCGTGACCTGCCCGACTCGGTCGGCGTGCGCGACACCAGGGGCGTGCTCCTCGAGTCGTCAGGTGGCGTGACCGGTGTGTCGTTCCGGGCCGACCGCGACCTGGAAGGTCTGCCCAGCCCGCGCCCCTTCTGCGCGTTCGGCGGGGCCGGTGCCGAGGGCACGGCGCTGCTCGAGATCGTGCACGACCTGGCGCCGCGCGCGACGTTGTCGTTCGGGAACGCGAGCACGAGTCTCGAGTTCAACGCGGCCGTCAACGCGCTGGCGGCCGAGAACGACGTGGTCGTCGATGATCTCGGCTTCTACGGCGAACCCGCCAACGGGGCCAGCGTCGTCTCGCGCAACACGGCGGCGGCGCTCAACAACGCCAGCTATCGCATACGGACCTACGTGACATCGGCCGGCAACGGCGCCGACGACCACTACGCCGGTCTGTTCGCCGACTCGGGCGTCGAGGGTTCACCAATTGTCGGGGTCGGCAGCGGCCGGCTGCACCTGTTCCGGCCTTCGGCCGACACCACGGATGTGCTGGGGCTTGGCCCCCAGCCGCACGACATCATCGTGCTGCCGAAGAATGCCCAGATCGTGATCATCCTCACTTGGGACGATCCGGCCGGCCGATCCGGCAACGACTACAACCTCTATCTCGTGCGCGACGGCGACCGGCGCATCGCGGCGCGGAGCGTGGACGCGCAGCGCGGCGACCAGGATCCGATCGAGGTCATCGACTTCGTCAACCGCGGCGATGCCGGGCGCTTCCGGATCCTGATCCAGAACGCCGGCAACCGCGCCGAGCCGCGCACCCTCAACATGTTTGCGTTCGCGCCCCAGTGCGCCCCGGCGGGACCGGCGCGCTTGTCGCCCACGCGCCCCGAGCGGCACAACTTCAACACGCCGACGCGGAGCCTCTCCGCCCAGAGTGACGCGGGTGGATCGCCGGCCAGCGTCATCTCGGTGGCAGCCATCTGCTCGGCGTCCGCCTCCGCGGCAAGCCTCTTCGCCTCGAGTGGCGTGCCGAACGCCTCGTGCAACGACCTCACGCATCGCACGGTGCAGGCCTACAGCGCACGCGGGCCCACGCTCGACGGCCGACTGAAGCCGGACATCGCCGCGATCGACGGGGTCGCGGTGACGGGCGCGGGTGGGTTTCCGAGTCTCTTCTTCGGCACCTCGGCGGCCGCCCCGCACGTGGCCGCCATCGCCGCGCTGGCATTGCAGGCGGCGCCGTGTCTTCGCGCCGGACTCCCCGCCAGTGCCGCGGCGGCGGAGGCCCGCGTCGCGCTCCGTCAGTTGCTGCTGTTCAACGCGGATCCCATCGGCGATGTCGTGCCGAACACGACGTTCGGCTATGGCCGCGTGAACGCCCTGCGCACGGTGCAGAGCGCGGCGGCGACGTGCGTCCCGCGTTGAAGGGGCCGATGCGGCTACCGGACGAAGCCGGCCGGCCTGGGTTCGGGCATGTTGCGCCGCCGTCGCAGGAACGCGCGCAGCAGCCAGCGGAGGAACAGCACGACGATCGTGATCAGGACCACCACGATCGTGGCGGCCAGGAAGGGGTGCTGCGTGGCAAACCACGTGAGCCCGATGGCCAGCGCGTCCTCGAAGAGGCTCAAGCCGATGTTCGAGACGGGCTCAGGACTGGCCGTCACCACCGAGCGCGCCGCGATCTTGCCGCTGTGAGCGGCCGCGGCGATCGACGCCCCGAGCGCGGCCGCCGCCAGTTGCCAGCCGGTCGGCAGCGGTGCAGCAGCCGCGTAGGCCAGCATGGCGGCCGCCGGGACGCGCACGATCGTCTGGAACATGTTCCAGATCAGATCGACCAGGGGCACCTTGTCGGCGACGAACTCGGCCGCAAAGAGCACCGCGGCCCCGCCGATGACCCACCAGTCGGTCAGCAGGGCAATCTGCTCGGGCAGCGCGACGACGCCGAAGCGACCCAGCAGGCCGAGCGTGGCCGTGGTGGCGTACACGTTGAGGCCCGCCGCAAAGCAGACCGCGACGATGAACGCCGCCAGATCCGCGGGTGCGGGCGTCATATGCTCCCATCGTAACGTCCATCCTGCCTGGAGGTTCCATGAATCGTTCGCTGCTTGCCGCCCTGATGCTGGTCCCGGTCCTCAGCCTCGCGCAGAGCGCGCCGCCGCCGCTGCCCGGAACGCCTGCGGGGACGCCGCGCGGCCAGACCGCGCCCCCGGCGCTGCCCGGGAACGCCAGGGGGTCCACGGACCACGCCCCCGCTGCCAGGTACCGTGGCGACCGATCAACCAGGGCGCGTCACGCCAGCCCGGTTCTTCGTGACCAACAAGGATCCTCGGACCGAATCCGTGCCGGTCATGATCGCGGGCGCGGTCGAGACGATCCCGGTGGCGGTGAGGGAGACGGTGGCCGTGACCACGGCACTTCAGCGGTGGGAGTACCGGCAGGTCGTGGTGCGCGACGGGCTGAGCGCTGAGGGGCCGCTCAACACCGCGGGCGACGAAGGCTGGGAGCTGGCGGCCGCGCTGCCGGGCAACGCCGGCGTCACGTTCGTGCTCAAGCGGCCCAGGTAACCGCGCGTTGGGGGCGGCCGGGAGATACTGGGACGCGTGACCCTGCAGGCGACCCTGCTCTTTTCGACGGCGCTGCTCGCGATCGTCAATCCGATCGCGTCGGCCGTGCTCTTTGCAACGATGGCGGGGCGCTTTTCGTCGGAGGTGCAGCGGCGCATGGCGGATCAGAGCGCCCTGGCGATTCTCATCATCCTCCTTGTCTGCGCCTGGGTCGGGCGCTTCCTGCTGCAGTTGCTCGGCATCACCGTGCCGATGCTGCAGTCGGCGGGCGGGCTCATCCTGCTCCTCACCGGCTTGCGGATGGTGCTCGTCGAGGACTCGAAGTTGACACCCGCCGAGAAGGTGTCGGTCGAAGAGACTACCGAGACGCAGTGGAAGACGCTGGCCGTGGTCCCCATCGCCATTCCGGGCACCGTCGGCGCCGGCACGATCACCACCGTGGTGATCCAGGCGACGACCTACGCGAACTGGGCGGGACTGGCGACCATCTCGGCCGTCTCCATCGCCACGGCGCTGATCATGTGGATCACGTTCCGATCCGCCGGTCCGATCGCCCGCCAGATGGGACCGATCGGCCTCAACATCATCACGCGGGTCATGGGCATTCTCGTCACGGCCACGGCGTTCGGCCTGCTCGGACGCGGCATCGGGGGCCTGCTGCCGGGACTGGCCGGGAAGTGACGGCGCTGGCGGAAGTGACATGCACCTGAGGTGCTACGCTGACGCGCACCTGAGCCTGTGCGCCCCGCACCCCGGCGTCAGCGCGAGCACATCCGCCAGCGACGCGAGTCTCCGGCACATCCGCGTTTGCGATCAGCACCGCACGCGTTAGTACCAGCACCTTGGCGAGCGCAGCGAGTCTCCAGCACCGTCGCGCTTGCGATCTGCACCTGTCCCGTCAGCACCAGCACCTCGCCGAGCGCCGCGAGTCTCCCGCACCTCCGCGGAGTGAGTACAATGCCCCCCATGTCCGACGAGTCGCTGCGCTTTCCCATCGGTAAGTTGTCGTTCGTGCCTGCGGCGACCGCTGAACTCCGTGCGACGTGGATAGCCCAGATCGCCGACACGCCCGGGAACATCACCGAGGCGGTCAAGGGCCTGACGCCCGCGCAACTGGGGACCCGGTATCGCGACGGCGGGTGGACGCTCGCCCAGGTCGTCAATCACCTGGCGGACAGCCACGCCAACGCCTACGTCCGCATGCGGTTCATCGTCACCGAGGACGGGTTCACGGTGAAGCCCTATCAGGAACACGTCTGGGCGGAGCTGCCCGACGCGCGGGCGCTGGACATCTCTGGCTCACTGGAGATGCTCCGAGGCCTGCACGCGAGATGGACCGCGTTTCTCGGCGCCCTCGAGCCGGCGCAGTTCGATCGGCCGTACGTCCATCCCGAGTCGGGGCCGGGCACGCTCGACAAACTGATCCAGATCTACGCGTGGCACGGCCGTCATCACGCCGCGCACATCACCACGACCCGCGCGCGCCACGGCTGGTAACGCGTCCGATGTTCCGATCGATCCGCGTGATCGGCCAGGGCCGCGCCGGCGGGGCCATCGCCGCGCGGCTCGACGAGCGCCAGGTGCTCACGCGGCGGGACGACGCCGATCTGGTGCTGCTGTGCGTGCCCGATGCGGCGATTGCCGAGGTGGCCTCGGGCGTCGCGGTGGGCCCGTGGGTCGCACACGTCAGCGGCGCGACGCGACTCGATGCGCTCGAGCCGCACCGCGCGCGCTTCAGCCTGCACCCGCTCCAGACCTTCACGCGCAGCCGCGGCGCCGAACAGCT
Source organism: uncultured Acidobacteriota bacterium (assembly GCA_963738485.1). Taxonomy (GTDB): domain Bacteria; phylum Acidobacteriota; class Vicinamibacteria; order Vicinamibacterales; family SCN-69-37; genus CAVTWK01. Next base: position 199,627 of record CAVTWK010000001.1, on the reverse strand, counting down.
CGACGGCGCGTGGGCCGCGGTCACCGGAGAAACGGACCTGGCGCGCGACGCGGGGCGCTGGCTGGCGCGCACGCTTGGTCTCACGCCCTTCGACCTCGCCGACGACCAGCGCGCGATCTATCACGCGGGCGCGGCGATCGCGTCCAACTACCTCGTCACGATCCAGCGCGCCGCCGCGCGGGCGATGGTGGCGGCCGGTGCACCGCCCGAGGCGCTCGTGCCGCTGATGCGGCGCACCATCGACAACGGCTTCCAGCTCACCGGGCCGATCGCGCGGGGTGATTGGGCGACGGTCGCGGCCCACCTCGAGGCGCTCCGCCGTGAACTGCCGGACCTCGAGCCGCTCTATCGCGTCCTCGCCGACGCCACGCGTCCATGACCGCCATGACGCTCGTCCGATCGATCGCCGACGCGCGGCGTGCGCTCGCGCCGCGGCGGGTCGGCCGACTCGGCTTCGTGCCCACCATGGGCGCGCTGCACGAGGGTCACGTCAGCTTGTTCCGGCTGGCGCGGGCCGAATGCACGGCCGTGGCGGCCAGCATCTTCGTCAACCCGACGCAGTTCAACGACCCGGCCGACCTGGCCGCCTACCCACGGCCCGAGTCCAGGGACGCGGAGATGGCCGAATCGGCCGGGGTGGATGTGCTCTTCGTGCCGTCGGCCGGGGAGATCTATCCCCCCGCGCGTGCCACCGCCATCGACGCTGGGGGCCTCGCGCTCGGCTACGAAGGCGCCGATCGTCCGGGTCATTTTGCCGGAGTGGCCCTGGTCTGCGTGAAGCTCTTCAACATCGTCGGCCCCCACGTCGTGTATCTCGGACAGAAGGACGCGCAGCAGGTGGCCGTGCTGCATCAGACCCTGCGCGACCTGGACATGCCCATCGAGATCCGCGTCTGCCCGACCTTGCGCGATCCGGACGGCCTCGCGATGTCCTCGCGCAACGTGCGCCTCTCGCCTGAGGAGCGGGGCCGCGCGTTGGCCATTCCGCGCGCGCTCATTGCAGGGCTGACGGCGTATCGCCGCGGCGAGGATCCCTCCGCTGCGGCCCGGATCGCCCTGGGCGATCTGGACGCCGACTACGTGGAGGTCGCGGACTTCTCCGAGCCCACGCTGGTCATCGCCGCGCGCGTCGGGAAGACGCGCCTCATCGACAACGTGCCATTGGACCGCCCTGCGCTCGCCGGGTTGCCGTGAGCACCTCAGGTGCGTTTCACTTCAGCACCTCACGTACCTTCTCACTCCAGCACCTCGAGCGTTCCTTGCTCCAGCACGTCCCGTGCGGTTCACCCTTGCACCTCACGTGCCGTTCACGCCAGCACATGGCCTGTCGTGTCCTAGACGCCCTTCACCCCCGCCACCCCGTGCTCGACCACGAAGCTCGCGCGCGTCTTCTTCGGCGCGCCCGGCTTGAGGACGTAGTCCACCACCTGATAGTCAGCGCGGACCGCCTTCGGCGTCATCTCGCACGTCACGTAGCCACGCTGGGTGTTGTGGAAGCGGAGCGAGGGATTCTCGGCGAGCATCTGTGGCAGTCGCGCGGGCGCGTCCGACCCGTTGCCGCCGGAACTGATGGACGTCACCACGAACTCGGCACCGACGATGCGTGACTTCGGATCGGACTCGACGAGCATCAGGTCGTTGACGTAGTTGGCGTGAATGTCCCCGGTCAACACGATGGGGTTGAGGGAGGGCCGCGCCGCGAAGAACTCGAGCACGCGCTGACGTTCGACCTCGTAGCCGGGCCACTGGTCCATCGAGAAGCGGGCCTCGGGACCGGAGAACTGGTCGATCCGCGCCATCATCACCTGCTGCGGGAGCACGTTCCACGCGGTGCGCGAGCGATCGAGGCCGTCGAAGAGCCAGTGCCGCTGCGAATCGCCGAGCAGCGTGCCCCGCGGGTCGGTCGCCCCGGGGCAGGGTACCTTGTTGCCGTCACCACACGGCTGGTCCGTCCGGTACTGGCGCGTGTCGAGCACGAAGAACGACGCGAGGGCGCCGAACTCGAACTGCCGGTAGATGCGCACCCACGGGCCTTTCGGTAGCGACGACAGCCGGATGGGCATGTGCTCGTAGAAGGCCTGATAGGCGGCGGCGCGCCGATGCAGGAACGACTGGTCAGGGTCGAGGTTCTCCGACGTCGCGTCCGCGTAGTTGTTGTCCACCTCGTGGTCGTCCCAGGTGACGATCCAGGGACACGCCGCGTGCGCAGCCTGCAGGTGTTCGTCCGACTTGTACTGGGCGTACCGGACGCGATAGTCGGCGAGGGTCTTGATCTCGGGCCCGAAGTGCACCCGTCCGGTGGGCGAGGCGGGGTTGCCCGGACCTTCGTAGATGTAGTCGCCGAGGTGGAAGACCACATCCACGTTCTCGTGGGCCAGGTGCTGGTACGCCGTGTAGAGGCCCGCTTCGTAGTGCTGGCAGGAGACGACGCCAAAGCGCAACCGGTCCGCGGGTGCACCGGCGCGGGGGAGCGTTCGCGTGCGGCCGATCGCACTCTCGTGCCCGTCAACGCGAAACCGATACCAGTACCACCGGTCCGGCTCGAGGCCCTCGACCTCGACGTGAATCGAGTGCGCCCACTCGGGCCGCGCCACCGCGACGCCGCGCTTGACGAGGCGCGTCATGCGCTCGTCGGCGGCGACCTCCCAGCGCACCGGCACCTGCGTGCCGGGGATGCTGGGATCCTGCAGCGGTTCCCAGGCCAGCCGGGTCCACAGGACCACGCCCGTGGGCGTCGGATCACCGGACGCAATCCCCAGTGAGAATGGCGCCGCGGCGCCTGGCGCCTCCCGAAGCCGGCGCGCGCTCGTCCCCACCAGGGGCACGGCGCAGAACGCGAGGGTGCTGGCGAGCAGCGACCGCCGGCTGACCGGCGCCCCGAGCCACGTATCGAGAAAGTGGGACATGTTCGATTCCGCCGTCGCGGCAATCCTATCCGGTCCCGGTAAACTCCGAGTGGCATGACTGAGACGAAGATGACCCTGCCCGCCTTGACCGGCCGTGCGCGACGCGGCGACCGGCTGGTCATGATCACGGCCTACGACGCGCCCAGCGCGCGTCTGGCCGACGAGGCCGGCGTGGACGTGATCCTGGTGGGGGATTCGGCCGGCACGACCACGCTCGGAGGCACCTCGACGGTTCCCGTCACGCTCGATGAAATGGTGATGTTCACGCGCGGCGTCACGCGCGGCGCGGTGCGCCCGTTCATCGTCGCGGACATGCCGTTCGGCTCGTACCAGGTCTCCGATGAACGGGCGGTCGCCAGTGCCGTGCGTCTGATCAAGGAGGGCGGCGCCGACGCCGTGAAACTCGAGGGGGCCGGTGCGATGACCTCACGCGTGCGCGCCATCGTCGGCGCGGGCATCCCGGTGATGGGACACATCGGCCTGACACCGCAGTCGGCGACGATGCTCGGCGGCTACAAGGCGCAAGGGCGAACGCCTGAGGCGGCCGTCCGGCTCGTCGAGGAGGCCCGATCGCTCGAGGAGGCGGGGTGCTTCTCGGTGGTCGTCGAGGCCGTCCCGGCCGTCGTCGCGTCCGACGTCCGCAAGGCGATCGCGGTGCCGACGTTCGGCATCGGCGCCGGTCCCGATTGCGCCGGACAGGTCCTGGTCTGGCACGACGTCCTTGGCCTGCTGCCGAACCGCCCGGCGCGGTTTGTGAAGCAGTACGCGAACCTGTCGGCGATCATCGCGGAGGCGCTCGAGGCGTACGTGCAGGATGTGCGCACCGGCGCGTTTCCAGAGGACAAGCATACGTACAAGATGGACAAGTAGCAGGTCCGTCAGGTACGGCGGGTAGGTCTGGTACGGGGGTGCGCCAGGTAGACGGGTACGACGGGCCTGCGGCAAATTGCCGCATCGCGCGGCGAGCGGCCGGTTACTATCCTTGATGAGCATGGCAATCACGAGAGCGCTGCTGTTCCTGACCGCCGTCGTCGCCCTGGCGAGCTCAACCGCCGCCTACACGGTGCCGGCTTTCCACTTCTCGGTGGTGCGCAGCGCTCCGGCGGCCGATCAGGTCCTGACCGTGTCTCCCGAACGCCTGCAGTACTGGTTCTCGCAGGCCCCGGCCGAGGGCGTCAGCGAGATCAAGCTGCTGCGTGGCACGGTCGAGGTGGCGGTGACCCGGACCACGATCGTTGCCGGCGAGAAGGCGATGTTCGCCTCGCCCGCCAAGCCCCTCGAGCCCGGCGTCTACAAGATGACCTGGCGTGCGGCCGGCGATGACGGGCACGCGATGAAGGGTGAGACCACCTTCACCGTCGCATCGCCCAAACCCTGACAAACAGGTATCCTTCTTGCGATGGCCTGGGTCGAATTCGAGGGCCCGGCAACGCGGTGGCTCCTGTACGTGGCCGCGACTCTGCTCGTGGGCATCGCAGGCGCGACGTGGATTCTTCGGCCGCTGGAGCCCGTCGGGACGCCGGATCTGGCGGCACGTGACGCCTGGAACCGGCGACTTCGCGGACTCCTCATCCTCACCGGCGTCCTGCTCGCGATCGCGTCCCTCCTGATGATCGTGGCGCAGGTCCGTTCCTGGTTCGGGCCCGAGGCCACGTTCGACTACGCGCAGTACCGCCTGATTGCCGACCGCACCCAATGGGGCCACGGCTGGCGCGTCACGGCCGTTCTGGCGTTGGTCGCCCTGGCGCTGACGTGTGTGCCGGCGTCGGGTCGCGGTGCTTTGTGGCTGAGCGCGTTGACCGGCCTGGTCGCCGGCCTGGCCGTCCCGCAGACGGGGCACGGCGGCTCGCAAGGGCCGCTGCTTCGCTGCGTGCATTCCGCGCACGTGATCGGCGGCGGGCTTTGGATCGGGACCCTCGCCGCGCTCATGTGGGCGACCCACGGGCAGTGGGTGGTCGTCAGGCCAGAGACGCGTCGCCGGTGGCTCGCGCGCCTGTCCGTGGTGGCGCTGACCGGAGCCGCAACGATGGGACTGTCTGGACTGGTGCTCACGAGCGAACACGCAGGTCTGTCGTTCGCGATGACACGCACGTCCTACGGCCTCACGTTGCTGACCAAGGTGGCGGTGACCGCGGTGATCGCGGCGCTGGGCTGGCGGAACTGGCGCCGGCTCGGGCCACGCGTCGAGGACGCGACGGCTCGCCGCGCGCTGCTCCGCGCGGCCGTCGCCGAGATCGGGCTGGGCGTGATCGTCGTCCTGGCGCTCGCCTCGTGGCTGTCCGGTCTGCCGATGCCCTTGGACTGATGGGCGGTCAGCGCGGCGACGGATATTTCGCTAGCTTCCGCTGCAGCGACCGCCGATGGAGGCCCAGCACCCGCGCCGCTTCCGACACGTTGCCGTCGCATTCCACGAGCACGCGGTTGATGTGCTCCCACTCCACGCGATCGAGGGACATCGGCAGCGGTGTCCCTTCGACGGCAGGCGAGTGGCTCCCTGGTGCGGCCGTCGGCATCGAACGCCGCGAGGATCTCGTCGGCGTTGGCCGGCTTGGTCAGGTAGTGCGTCGCGCCGCGGCGGACGGCCTCGACCGCCGTCGCGATGCTGCCGTAGCCGGTGAGCACGACGATGCGCGTGGCCGGGTCGAGCGCCTTCAGTGTCGGAATCAGGTCGAGACCGTTGCCGCCCGGCATGCGCAGATCGAGCACGACGAACTCCGGCGGATCCGCGCGGGCCGCCTCTGTCGCCTGCGAAAGCGTGGAGGCCTGTCGGACGTCGAACCCGCGCGCCTCGAACGCGCGCGCCAGTCGCGTCCGCAGCAGGTCGTCGTCTTCAACGAGCAGCAGGAGTGGTCGTGAGGTCATCGGAAGGGGCTGACTGACGAAGGGCATCGGCAGGCAGGTCGATGGTGACGGTCGTGCCGTGGCCCGGTCTGGATTCGAGGCGGAGGTGGCCGCCCAGTTGTTCGATGGTCGCGCGCGTGACGAAGAGGCCGAGGCCCATGCCGACGCCTGGCGTCTTGGTCGTGAAGAACGGCTCTCCGGCTCGCGCGAGTTCCTCGGCCGTCATCCCGCGTCCCTGGTCGCTGACGCGGATCTCGATGAGGGCCGGGGACTTGGGGGCGAGCGCCAGCGTCACCGACGAGGCTGGCCCCGAGGCGTGGAGGGCGTTGGTGACCAGGTTGGTGATCGCGCGTGCGACGGCCATCGGTGGCCAACGAACCGCGGCGCGTGGGTCGGCGTGCGATCGTCGACTCGCGCCCGTTCGGCCGGCGCCAGGCGGGCGACGACGCTGGCGGCGACGTCGGCGAGCGTGACGGTCTGGGGCGCCTCACCGGTCTGTTCGGCGGTGCGGCCCGACAGGTCGTCGAGAATTTCGCGGCACCGGTCGGTGGCCTGCCGGATGAGACGCGCATCCTCGAGCGTGCCGGGATCGCCGCCGCGCGCCTCGATCGTGCGCTCCAGTTCGCGCGCCGCGACGGCGATCGTGGCGAGCGGCGTGCTCAATTCATGGGTCGCGCCGGCCGCCAGTGTGCTGAGGCCCGCGAGCCGCGCGGCACGGCTGGCCGCCTGCTGCATGGCCTCGAGCGCCTCGTCGCGCTGCGCCACGGCGGTCGCGAGGCGGGCGACGAGCAGGCCGACCAGGAGCGCCGTCGCGGCAAACGCGACCCACATGCCTCGGACGTGCATGCCGATCTCCGGATGCATGGAGGCCGCCGCGCGCAGCTCCTCTGAGCTCACGAGAAACATCGCGCCGTACCCGGCGATCGACAGCACCACGATGATCCACGTCCACGTGCGCCCGAGCACGAGGGCCGCCAGCACGATATGCACGACGTAGAAGATGCTGACGGGGTTGAGCACGCCTCCGGCGCCGCCAAGAAGCCAGGACAGGGCGAGTACGTCGAACGCGACGAGCAGGCCTGCAGCCCGCGAGCCGGGCGGCGCATCCCGCCGAAGCCGCCAGGCGACCCAGAGGTTCGTGAGTGCAATAGCCGCCAGCGCGACCAGGCCGGAGGCCAGCGGCGCCGAGGCGCCGAGGCCGCCGCGGCCCGCCGCCAGCGCCCCGAGTCCTGCGATGATGGCCGTCCAGCGGACCGTGACCAGCCACGAAAGGCCCACGGGATTGGTGGCAGCGCGGGACATCCGGTGGCCATACTACCGTGCGCGCTGGCCGGACGCGGACACCGGCGCCACCGCGCCGCAACCTTGATAAGCTCCGCACATGGCAGCAGCCCACCACGACGAACGCGAACTGGCGCAGTTCATCCGTGCTGGCTCGGCGCGGCGCCCCGAGCAGGCGTTCGGCGACTACTACCGCGGCGACCGCGCATCCTGTGCGCTCGGGGCCGCCTACGAGGCGATGTACCGACTGCCGCTCGACGCGGAGGGCAAGCGGCCGACGCGCGACCTCGACTGGTTCTTCGACTGCCTCGACACCGTCAGGGCGTGTCCAGCCGAGGGGTGCCGCAAGCGCCTCTCTCTGGCGGCCCTGCTGGTCCACCTGAACGACGACCACCGCTGGGACCGCGAGGCCATCGCGTCCTGGCTGGCCGGGACCGCGCCGAAGGCACCGGCCGCATGAGCGTCTTCAAACCGCTCGCCGCGATCGCGCCGCTGCCGATCTGGCAGGGGGTCCTCGCGCGCGCCGTCGAGGGCAAGGAGATCACGTTCGGCGTCATCGAACTCGACGCCCACGCCGTGGTCGCCGAGCATCGTCATCCCAACGAACAGGTCGGCATCGTGCTGTCGGGCACGCTGACGTTCACGGTCGGCGGCGAGAAACAAGACCTGCGTGCGGGCGACACCTACGTGATTCCGGCCAACGTGCCGCACGATGCCGTCGCCGGCCCGGAGGGCACCGTCGTGATCGACGTGTTCGCCCCGCCGCGCGCCGACTGGACGAGGTTCGTCGCCGGTCGCGCCGACGACGCCGCGCTGGCCATAGGCCGGGCCCGGTCATGGATCGCGCGCCGACGCTCGTCACGCTGTTTGTCAGCCTGATCGTGCTCTCGGCGCCTCTTCTGGGCGCTCGAACGGATCGCGCCGGGGCTGCGCGGCCAGCGACGGACGCGCCCGGAGACGACGCTCGATCTGGCGTACTGGTTCTTCACGCCGCTCGTGACCCGGCTGGTGACGCGCATCGCCCTGGGTCTGGCCTTCGTCGCGATCGCGTGGTGGCAGGGTCTCTCGATCGACGACCTTCGAGCGGTGGCCTCGACCCGCCAGACCTGGGCGTCGGCGCTGCCACTCGTGGTGCAGGTGCCGGTGATTCTGCTGCTGGCGGACCTGCTCGCCTATGGGACGCACCGGCTCTTCCACGGACGACGGCTGTGGGCGTTTCACGCCGTGCACCATTCGTCCACCACCGTGGACTGGCTCTCGTCGGTGCGACTCCATCCGGTCAACGACGCGGTTGCGCGCGTCGTGCAGGTGTTGCCGTTGTATTGGATGGGCTTCGATGGCCGGGCGCTGGCCGCCTTCGTGCCGTTCCTGACGTTCTACGCACTGGTGCTCCACGCCAACGTCGGCTGGTCGTACGGGCCGCTCCGCTTCGTCATCGCCAGTCCCGTGTTTCATCGCTGGCACCACACGACGGAAGCCGAAGGGCTCGACAAGAACTTTGCCGGGTTGTTTCCCTTCATCGACCTGGCGTTCGGCACGTTCTACATGCCGGTCGGGCGCCAGCCCGAGCGGTTCGGCGTGTCCGGTGCGCCGCTGCCCACGACGCTGCTGGGCCAGTTGCTCCATCCGTTCCGGTCGCATCCTCCGCGCTGAGGCCGTCTCTCTTACAATCGACCGCAGGGACCTCACCATGCGGCAGCCTCGTCTTCCCTCGGCTCTCGTCTTCGTCGTGACCCTGACGTGGTCGCCGGCCGTCCTCCTCGCGCAGGACCCGACGCGCGTCGAACCGCCCCCACCCGCTCCCGTGGCCAGCGTCGAGGCGCCCGGCGCCGCCGCGTTTCCCGGCCTGTGGGACTACAACGCGCCGGACAGCCTCATTGCAGGAACCACGCGTCCCGAGCAGAGCCCGCGGGGCGCCAATGTGCCTCGGCGCGGCCTCGGGGCTGGCCTGGCCGGAGCGGGGACGACCGGCCGCGGGGGCGGAGGTGGCCTCGGACGAGGTGGCGGTGGCGGGGGCGGCGTCGGGGGTGGAGGCACGGGCCGCGCCCGTGTCGTGTCGCCCTTCGTGACCGACGCGCGCGACGTGCCCCGGGATCTGCTGGAGGTGCCCGAGACGCTCACGATCGCCGTAGCGCCAGACGGCGTGACGTTCACCGACGATCTGGGTCGCGTGCAGGTCTTCCCGACTGACGGCCGCAAGCATCGGCGGCAGATCGGCGCGGCGCGGTTCGAGGTCCAGGCGCGGTGGGTGGGCAACCAGCTGCACAAGACGATCGAGACGGCGGTCGGCTTCAAGATGACCCAGGCCTACTTCCTCAGCGCCGACGGCCAGCGCCTCTTCGTGATCATTCGCGTCGGCGAGCCGAAGCCTGACGAACCGGTCGTGGGCGTCAATCGCGTGTACGATCGCGTGCCGCAAGGAGGGCAGTGAACGATGGTCTCGAGAAGCCTGGTGATCCTGATGGCGTTCGGCGCCGCGCTCTTTCGCGCCTCGCAGGGGGCTGTGATCGAGACGGTCGGTTTGACGGCCCTGGGCGTGGGGCTGGTCTTCCTGAAGGTCGCCGAGCAGAAGCCGCAGGTGCGTCCCTACGCGTGGGTGTCGTTCGGGATCACGATCTGCGCGATGGCTGTCGTGTTCTTCCGGATGTAGGGCGCTGTGGACCACCTGCCTGGCCGCGCCCCGGTCGTCCGCCGTGCGCGCGTGGGGGGCCTTGCCGCGTGCCTGCTCATCCTCCTTGTCGCTGCCGTCGCGCCCGCAGACGCGCAACACGATCACCACGTGGGCACGTCGCCCGCTGGCTGGACGTGGACCGCGGAGGCTAGAGCCTTTTTCGCGCTCAACCTGCAGGAGCGCAAGTTCCGCGACTTCCACACGATCGAATCCCAGAACTGGGTGATGACGGGCCTGTCGCGGCCGGTCGGCCGCGCACGGCTGACGCTGCAGGGCATGTTCAGCGGCGAGGCGTACACGCTGCCGCGGTACGGGTCGCCGCAGGTGTTCCAGACGGGCGAGACGTACGGCGGCGCGGCGCTCGTGGACTATCAGCATCCCCACGACGTCGTGATGACCGCCTCGGCCCGTCTCGATTGGCCGGTCGGCGCGCGCTGGCGGATGCACGTCGAGGGTGGGCCGGTGGGGGCACCGGCATTCGGGCCCGTGCCGTTCATGCATCGTGCGTCGGCGGCGCCGAATCCGACGGCGCCGCTCACGCATCATCACTTCGACGCGACGCACGTCTCGCACGGCGTCGTCACCGTCGGAGCCAGCCGCGGCGGCGTCATGGTGGAGACCTCGGCGTTTCATGGCCGCGAGCCGGACGAGGACCGGCTGAGAGTCGAGGCCGGTCCGATCGACAGCTACGCGGCGCGACTGCGGTGGCGCCGCGGGGCCTGGGACGCGCAGGTCTCGGCCGCCCACCTCAAGTTTCCCGACCCGACGGAGTTCACCGACCTGCGGCGAATCTCCGCCTCGGTCGCGTACACCGGATCATGGCGCGACCGGCCGGTGGCCGTGATGCTCGCGTTCGGCCGTCAGACGCATACGGCCTTCGTCGTGCGGTCACCCGCCTGGATCGCCGAGGGCGTGTGGGACTGGCGACCGCGCACACGCCTCTCCCTGCGCGCCGAGCTGGTGGACAAGGACATCCTCACGCACGGTGGTTACGATCCGCCGGGGTTTGCGCATGAGCATGTGCTGTCGCGCGTCGGCGCGCTGACCGTCGGCACGGAGCACGCGATCGCCTCATCGCGGCGGAGCCGGCTGTCAGTCGGCGCCGATGTCACGACCTACTACCGCGACGCCAATCTCGACGGGTCCCACGGGCATCCCTTCTCCGCGCACATGTTCCTGCGCTACGCGTTCGTCCGCGATTGACACACGCCCTGCCTGCGCACTACGCTCGCGTTGTCCGTGCGAGCCGCGGACCTTATCTCGAGTGGCTGAGGGAACAGGCCCTTTGACGCCACAGCAACCAGGCAGCAAGTGCCCCGGTGCTAATTCCTGCCCGATACCGGGGAAGATAACGAGACGTCGATCGCGTCGCGATTCCAGACTTCACTCGTTCCCACGGTAAGTCCAACCGCCCTGATGCGTTGGCCGCATGGCGTCAGGGCACATGACGTGCTGCGTCTTCGCCAGAAAAGCGGAGCCGGCGCGAAGGGGAGTGGTGTGTCCATCGAAGTCATCGATCGTCCTGACGTTCGTACTCAGTCGTCTGCCCAGGTGTCCGCGCGGCCGATCCGTGTCGGCTTGCTCGGGTACGGGCGTGTCGGCCAGGCCGTGGCCGCGCGCCTCTCGCGCGAGACGACCGCGCTGGCCCGCGCGGGGTTGCGGGTGCAGGTCGTTGCTGCGCTCGTCCGCGACCGCGAGAAGCACCGGTCCGGCCCGGTCGTGCCGATGGTCACGGACGCCTCCGGGCTGCTTCGCGACGGCATCGACGTGATCATCGAGGTGCTGGGCGGCATTGACCCCGCACACGCCCTGGTGCGCGAGGCGCTCAGCCGAGGCGTGCCGGTGGTGACCGCGAACAAGACGCTACTCGCACACCATGGCGCCTCGTTGCGCGCCCTGGCCGCTGTGCGACGTACGCCGTTTCTGTTCGAGGCGGCGGTGCTCGCCGGCGTGCCGTGTCTGGGCGCGTTGACGCGCCGGCCGCTCGTTTCCGCCGTCCAGCGCCTCGCGGGCATCGTCAACGGCACGTCGCACTTCATCACGACGGCCGTGGCGCGCGGGGCGACGTTCGCAGCCGCGCTGGCGGACGCCGAGGTGCTGGGCCTGGCCGAGCCGGACAGCTCGGCGGATGTCGGCGGGCGCGATGCCGCCGAGAAGCTCGCGATCCTGCTGCAACTGGCCGGCGCGGGCGTGATCGATCCGCGCGCGTTGCCGTGTCTCGGCATCGAGGTGCTGACGCCGGCCGATGTCATCGCGGCGCGCCGCATGGGAGGCACCATCAAGCCCGTCGTGATCGCCTCGCTTGACGCCCCTGGCCGCGGCGCCTGGGTGGGTCCCGCGTTCGTCCCCGAGCATCACCCGATGGCTCGCCTCGAGGGCGTGGAGAACGCCCTCCGCCTGACGTGCGCCGACGGCCATGTGGTGACGTTTGCGGGCCCCGGAGCCGGCCCCGAGGTCACGGCGCTCACGATCGTGGACGACCTGGCAGAGGCGGTGGCCGGAGGCTCGTTGGCGGCCCGTCCCAGGCCCGCGCGCCACGATCTGGCCGGCGCGTCCCTGACGAGCCCGATGGACGCCCGCTGGTTCCTGCGGATTCGCGGGGCCGAGACCTGGCGCGGCACGACGATCGAGCAGCGGCTGGGGGCGCGCCACGTCCGGGCCATCCGCATCGCGTCGCTGGGCGGCCACTGGTACGTCCACACGACCACCGCCTCGGCGCATCAGCTACAGTACGCCGTGACGTCGCTTCGGGCGTACGGGGCCGAGGTGCTGGCGATTCCGGTCTTGGACTGACGCCGCCCGCGCTCGACGGTGTGACTGTCGAAGGACAAGGAGGGCGTGTCGCGTGACGAAGCAGTATGCGAACGGCGAAATCACCGTGGTCTGGAAGCCCGACCTGTGCCGTCACACTGGGATCTGCGCCCGTGGTCTGCCGCAGGTGTTCGACCCCAGGCGTCGGCCCTGGGTGGTGCTGGACAGCGCCGACTCGGCGACGATTTCCGCCCAGGTGGACCGCTGTCCGTCCGGCGCCCTGACGTGGTTCCGGAACGCGGACCAATCACCTCGGAGGTAATTGCCACGACATCTGTAAGAACGGCGGGAATCACCTCCGAGGTCGTGGCAACTGGGGTTGTCGGTGCGGATGGGAGCGCGCCGCGGAACCTGACGGTGCCTGCGGTGTCCAACTAGCGGCATGCGACACCTGTGGCTGGCCGGAGTGCTGCTGCTGGCCTCGTGTGCCAAGCCGCCGGTCAAGCCGGTGGATCTCTCGGCGCTGGACCGCGCCGACGCGTTGGTGCTCGACGGCTGCTACGACTGCCTCGTCGAGGCCCGCGATATCTACACCCGGGTCGGTGTCGGCCGTGTCCGTCCGACGGTCGTGGCGCGCCTCTTCAGCACCGAGCTCCTGATGGCGTTGCGGGAGAGGGAGTTGGCGATGCCGGACCCCAGTCCGGCGATCGCGCGCGCCCGTGCGGTCGTCCCCGAGTTGCCGCCCACCCTCGAGGCCGATCGCTACGTCGCCCTCGTCGCCGCCATGCCCCGCGGCGTGGTGGGGACCCCGCGCGCGGAGGCCACCGCGTTTCGTCGCAGCACGGTCTCCTTCGTGCCCAAGGTCGATGGCGAGGTGGACTGGCTCGCCACGGCCACGGACGTGCCCGCGCCGGTGCGGCAGTACTTCTCGATCGCGATCGACTGCGCGTACGCGGCCCGGCCGCGCGGCACGCGACCGATGTCGCGCGTGGCTGCGGGCCGGCCCACGCTGCCCGAGGGCGCCCCGCCGCTGCTGCGGTACCTGGTCAATGCCGATTGTCTCGGCACCCAGATCCCTCCTCTGGTGGCGATCCGGGAAGGCAATCCGCGGTTCGTCGAGCCAGCGCTCTTCATCGGGCGGGGCGCGATTCGCGACGAGGCCAACTCGGGCAAGGGCCAGGCCCGAGAGGCGCTCACGGCGGTCTACGCCCGCTTTCCGACGTCCGCGAGCGCCACGTATCTGCTGGGCAACCTCAACCAGACGATGGGCGATTGCCGCGAGGCGCTGCGCTTCTACGACGAGACGGTTGCGCTGACGCGGCTCCACGAGGACGCGCTCCTCGGCCGGACGATCTGTCTCACGCATCTCAAGCGCACCGACGAGGCCATGGCGGCCGCGACGCTGCTCGTGACCGAGAAGCTCGACAACATCGACCAGGGCTACTACTGGCGCGCCTGGAACGAGTATTACGTGCTCAAGCAACTCGAGGCCGCCCGCACGGATATCGACGCGGCGAAGAAGATCAGGTCCACCGGGGAGACGCACACCCTGGCCGGAATCATCGAGCACGACCAGGACGCCCTCGACGAGTCGGAACGGGATCTGAAGATCGCGCGCAGCATGGCCTATGGCAACCGCAACTGCCTCGCCGCCTGGTACCTCGGGCTCGTGCAGATGAAGCGCCGGGCCTGGGTGCCATCCGGACAGTTCTTCCAGACGGCCATGAGCTGTTACGAGGTGAACGTCGCCGAAGCGGAGGCGGGCCTCAAGGTCATGCGCGAGAAGGAGGATCTCGACGCGGCGTTCCGCGCCCGTCAGATCGCCAACTTCGAAGCCGTCATCAAGGATGACCAGGGCCAGCAACACTCGGCCGCCTTCAACGCGGCGAACTACTTCGCCACGGGTGGCGAGTTTGCGCGGGCCCGGACGATGCTCGCCATCGCCGAGAATTGGCCCGAGCTGGCCGAGAAGGTCGCGCTGCTCCAGGCGTTTCTCAAGGACAAGCCGTAAATCACCTACGCCTGACGAAGTCCAGGAGACTCCGCAGAGGTCCCGGTACCTGACGCTGATGTCCGCGCGGACACCCGCCGAGACGCTCACGCGGAGGCACGGAGGCGCGGAGCAGGCGGGAATGGTGTCAGCGGCCGTGTTTCCCGTAGAATAGCCAGATGTCCACGTTTGCGCACTTCGAGACCACGGAAGGCAATTTCACGGTCGAGCTGTTCGAGGAGAAGACGCCGAAGACGGTCGCCATCTTCGCGGGCCTGGCCGACGGCAGCAAGGAATGGAAGCACCCGAAGACGGGGCAGACGCACAAGGGCACGCCCTTCTACGACGGGATCATCTTCCACCGCGTCATCGGCGGCTTCATGATCCAAGGCGGCGACCCGCTCGGACAGGGCTATGGCGGTCCGGGATTTCAGTTCGAGGATGAGTTTCATCCGGAGCTGCGTCACGACCGGGCCGGCATCCTGTCGATGGCCAACGCCGGCCCCAACACCAACGGCAGCCAGTTCTTCATCACGCTCGGACCGACGCCGCACCTTGACCGCCGGCATTCGGTCTTCGGCGCCGTGACGTCCGGCCTCGACGTCATCGAGAAGATCGGCACCGTGAAGACGGACCGCAACGACCGGCCCGTGACGCCGGTGACGATCACCAAGGTCACCATCGAGCGCACCTAGTCTTCGAACGACCTCGGAGGTATTGGGAAACGCCAGTCACCCTCGAGGGGCGGTCGCGCGACACTCACGCCCGAATCGGCGCGCCCCCTCGCGCCGGTCCGGGCGTCGCTGTTTGCCAGAGTCCCGTCCCGCATCCCCGTCCGGAGATGCCGACGTGCTCACATCGCCACATCGCACATCACCAAATCCCACATGTACGATGTCGTTCGTTGACAACTACGAAGTAGTTCGTATAGTCTCGCGCCATGCGACGAGAACGAGCCCGACCCACCGATGCTGAACTGGCGATCCTGCGCGTTCTGTGGGACCGCGGGCCTTCGACCGTTCGCCAGGTCCACGACGCCCTGGCCGCGCGCGCAACGGGCTACACCACCATGCTGAAGCTCATGCAGATCATGGCCGAGAAGGGCCTGGTCACGCGCGACGAGACGACGCGGACGCACGTCTACACGGCGACGTTCGCGCGAGACGAAACGCAGCAGCAGCTGGTGACCGACCTGGTGGATCGGGCCTTCGGCGGGTCAGCCGCCGCACTCGTGATGCAGGCGCTCAGCAATCATCGCGCGACACCCGAGGAACTCGCCGAAATTCAGCAGCTCATTCAGGACTATCGGGAGGAGAACTCATGACCGCGCTCGCCTGGACGCTCGTGCACTTCCTCTGGCAGGGGACCCTCATCGCGCTCGCGGCCGCGCTCCTCTTGCGACGACCGGCGCTCGCCGCCTCGACACGGTATCTCATCGGCGTCGGTGCACTGGCGCTGATGCTGGTCGCGCCGTTGGCCACCTTCGTGGCCGAGTCCGCGTGGCGCGCCGACGACGACCTGCGCCGGGCCGTCGCGTCCGTGATGAAGACCGAGGTGGTGGTGTATGCCACGTGGCCGTCGGCCGCGCAAACTCCCCCGGCGCCGCCCGCGCCAGAGGTGTCGCGCGGGTCGGGTGCCGTGTTCATCGTTCTCCCCTGGGCCGCCGGTGTGACCGTGCTCCTCATCCGCCTGCTCGGCGGATGGGTGGTGGCACGCGCCGTCGCCGGACGTGCCTCGCAGCCCGTCGGCGCCGACGTGCAGGCGATGGTCGTCCGTCTTTCTGGACGTCTGGCGCTCGATCGGGCCGTGCGTGTCTTCGAGTCCGCCTCTGTGGTCGTGCCGGTGGTGATTGGTTGGATGCGCCCTGTGGTGCTCGTGCCGACGGCCGCACTGGCCGGCCTCCCGCCCGCACAGCTGGAGGCGTTGCTCGCGCACGAACTCGCGCACGTCCGTCGTCACGACTACCTGGTGAATCTGCTGCAGGCCGTGGTCGAGACACTGCTCTTCTACCATCCCGGTGTGTGGTGGGTGTCCCGGCAGGTCCGCGCCGAGCGCGAGCACTGCTGCGACGACATCGCCGTCTCGGTGTGCGACCGCGTGGACTACGTGAGCGCGCTGTCCTCGCTGGCCGCGATCGCCGCGCCGCCGCGCCTCGCGCTGGCGGCGACCGATGGCCGACTCGTGTCACGTGTGCGGCGTCTGCTCAGCCGCGCCCCTGAACAGCACGGCGCGGCCTCGATCTGGCTCAGCGCCGCCGTGGCGATCACGCTCGTGGCGTCGATTCCGGTCGCGATGGCGGCGGTCGGTTGGACCACGGCACGGCCAGACGCCGCCGATCCGTCAGCCGCGGGCCCTTCTCCGATTGAGAGCCCTGCGCCCGTCAGGACTTCGGCGCCTCAGGGCGCCAACGCGGCTGCGTGGGCCCCGTCGGCGGCTGGTGACGCCGACGCGCCTGGCCCGGGCCAGCTGACCGAGATCCCGGCGTCGCGGCCCGTGCTGCCAGGCGGGGTCGTCGTCGAGGCCCAGCACCTGGAGGTCGTCGGCAGAGGGGAAGTGACCGTCCAGCAGGTGCCCGCGGCCCGCAGCGAGGCAGAGACGCTGAAGGTGGCGGCGCAACTGCGCCTCATGGAAGCGCAGTTGACCAGGGTCGAGCAGGAACGGCGAGCGACCGAGGCCGCGCAGATTCAGAGGAAGTTCGAGCTCGAGCGCGAGGGACTGGGGGAGGAGATCGCCCAGGCGCGCAGTCAGGCCGAGCGGGTCAAGCGTCAGTACGAGATCGGGCTCGCGGGCCAGGACGCCGTTGCCGAGGCGCAGGCTCGCCTCCAGGCTGTCGAACGACGAGTCAAGGCCCTGGAGGCGGAGCGTGAGTTCGCGCAGAAGCAGTCCACCCTCGACGAGCAACGCCGTCGGACCATGGACGAATACGATCGCCTGCAGCGCGAGTACGCCGTGCTCCTGGGGGCCAGGGAGGAGGCCGCGATCGCCGAGAAGATTCGTCGCAATCGGCAGGAGTTCGAGGAGCGCGCCCAGGCCGATCGGGAGCCGAACGTCGCGTCCCAGGCTCAACTGCAGCGGCAGGCCGCCGAGCGCCTGCAGGCCGCGGCCACCCAGCGGGAGCGCGAGCGGGAGGTCCTCACAGCAGGGACGCGTGAGATTGAACAGGCACGGAATCGAGAGGAACTGGCGCGGCGATCGCGTGAGGCGGAACTCCGCGCCGCTGCTCCTGAGCTTGCCGAACGCGTGCGCGAGATGAGAGCGCGACAACTCATCACCGACCCAGCCGCCACTGTGCGCGTCGGTGACGTCGTCACTGTGGAGATCCGCGGCGAGACGGACGTGCCGACCAGCTACACGATCGCGGCGGCGGGCACGATCCGACTGCCGTTCATGGAGCCGGTCAAGGTGGTGGGCCTGACGCGGGCGCAGATCCAGGCGGCGCTCATCACGCAGTTGAAGCGCGTGAAGAGCGACGTCGCGCTCGAAGTGGCGATCCGTCGGCAGCGCGAGCGGCGGTCGCTGACGCGGTTTTGATCAGGGGGTCGTACCTGCCTTCGGCAATCAAGGTACGACCCCAGCACCTCAGGCGTCTTGCCGCCAGCACCTCATGTGCCTTTCACTCCCGCACTTCAGGTGTCTTGTCTGCGTCACCTCGCGCGTCAGCGTCTATGCCAGCGTCGGATGCCGATCCTTCCACGGCGTCGCCTGCTCGAAGGCCAGCGCGACGCGGCAGAGCGCGGCTTCCTCGTAGAGCCGACCCGTGATCATCAGCATCACGGGCGTGTCGCCGCTGATGCCGCACTTGAGCGCGATCGCGGGATGGCCGGTGAGGTTCGTCACGCTGAGCGTGCTGTCGCTGC
This sequence comes from uncultured Acidobacteriota bacterium, assembly GCA_963738485.1. GTDB lineage: Bacteria > Acidobacteriota > Vicinamibacteria > Vicinamibacterales > SCN-69-37 > CAVTWK01. Next base: position 181,330 of record CAVTWK010000001.1, on the reverse strand, counting down.
CCGCGCTGAGGAGCATGTCGTACTTCGACATGAACGCCTCCATCTGCTGCATCAGGATCGTGCGAATGCGCTGCGCGCGGATGTACTCGACGGCTGGCACGAAGCGTCCGGCCTTGAACGTGTTCGGCCAGGTGCTGCGTGAGATGCCGCTGGCCAGCAGGTTCACGTCACCCGACCGCGTCAGCTCGTCGAACGACGCGGCGCTTTCGACCTCGAGGATGAAGTTGATCTGGTTCGCGAGCGACAGGTCGGGCAGGTCCACGGCCTCGAGCTTCGCGCCGAGCGTTCGGTAGGTCTCGAGCACGTCGAGATACATCTTGCGGCGCTCGGCCTGCTGTTCCGGAGACAGACCGCCGCGCCCGCCGCCGCCCCGACCCGCGGCCGCCCCCGCGGCGCCGCCCGCGCCGCCCGCGCGCCCTGCGTCGGCCGCCGGTTCGAAGGCCGTGCGCACGTACGCGATGCGGTAGCCCGCGAGCGGCGCATCCGGATTCCACCGGAACGCGGCATCGGCGACCGTCCCGTCGCGGCCGTCGGGGCCGTAGATCGCGTTCAGGACGAGGACGCAGTCTTCCACGTGCCGGCACATCGGGCCGACCTTGTCCATCGTGTTCGAGAGTGCCATCGCGCCGTAGCGGCTCACGCGTCCATAGGTCGGCCGCAAGCCAACGATGCCGTTGGCTGTGGCGGGGGAGATGATCGACCCGCGCGTCTCGGTGCCGATCGCGAACGCCACGCACCCGGCCGCCGTGGCCGACCCTGGGCCGGCTGAGGACCCGCTCGATCCGCGTGCCGGATTCCACGGTGTGTTGGTGCGTCCGCCGAACCAGCGATCGCCCTGCGCGAGCGCGCCGAGGGTGAGCTTCGCGACCAGCACGGCGCCGGCCTCGCGCAGCCGCTCGACGATCGTGGCGTCGTAGTCGAACACCTGATCGACGTACGGCTCGCCGCCCCACGTGGTCGGGATCCCCTTGGTGGCGAACAGATCCTTCGCGCCCCAGGGCAGTCCATGGAGCGGGCCGCGATACTTGCCGGCCTTGATCTCCGCGTCGGCCTGCTCGGCCTGCTTCAGCGCGAGTTCCTCGGTGAGCGTCACGTAGAAGTTGAGCGTGGGCTGATAGCGTCTCAGCCGCGCGAGGTACATCCGGGTGAGCTCGGTGGACGTCACCAGGCGACGCTCGATGAGGGCCGCCAGATGCCCGACGGGCCAGAACGCCGCGTCTTCGAGGTTGGCCGGCCGCCGAAGCGACGTCGCGGCGGGCTTCGCGTATCTGATCGCTGCGCCCGGGGTCGCCGGACCCTTCGGCTCCTTGCCGGGGAGCGACGGCTTGAACATCACGGCTGGCTCGGTCACCGCCGGGACCTGGGTGTCCCGCATCTGCTGGAACGTCCGCAGGCGCTGATTCACCGCGTTGGTGATGGCGGCTTCCTCGTCGCTGTGCAGATCGAGGCCGGCCAGCTTCTCGGCACAGTCGATCATCTCCGCCTTGATCGGACCAGGGGGCTGCTGGCCCTGCGCGAGGGCCTGACCAGCCACGGCACCGGCGACGGCCGCGGGGACAGCGGCCAGGAACTTCCTGCGTGACTCGACGTTCGTCGTCTTCTTCTTCATCTCAGCTCCTGGCCTGTCCCCGGGGGGCGCCGCGCGGCGCCTACTTCTTGAGCTTGAACGCCGCCGGAATCGCCACGTCATCGCCGGCGACCGTGGTGCCGATCGACAGCGTCTCGGACGTCGTCGTGAGCGCCAGGCTCCGCTGCTTGACCTCACCGCGGTTGCCCGCCATGCGGCGCGCGAGCATGCCACCGAGCCCGCCACCCCCGCTGCCGCTCGACGAGGCATTGGACGCGGCGGCCTTCATCTGCTCGGCGCTCTTGACCGTCTCGAAGATCGACGTCGTCGCGAGGGGGGTGCCAGTGAGCTTGTGCGATTCGCTGGCCATGCGCTCCATCAGGCGGCCGAGTCCGGGGATCATCACGGCGGCGGCGTTGAGCTGCTGCGCGTCGAACGCCTGTCCGTAGATGGCCTTGAACTGCCGCATGCGGAACTCCGCGAGTTCGTCGAGCGCGGCGACTCGCGGGCCGAGCCAGATATTGCTCGTCATCACGAAGCCGCCACCCTCCTCGAGGGTCTTGCCCTTCTCGCGCAGCGTGAGTGTCAGGACCGTCTCGGACGCGTCGTGGCCAGCGACCGACTTGCGCTGGCCGGTCTGCTTCACGTCCACGTCGAGTTCGAGCTGCTTGGCCGCGTCGCTGGCCTGCTGCTTGTCCTCGGGGTTCATCTCCGCCTGCTGCTTCGCCAGGTCCTGGCGGGCCTTCTCGATCTGCGCGCGCATCTCCGCGAACGTGATGACGCTGTATTCCTTCTTCTTGAGATCGACGCTGTAGATCCGCTCTTCCTTCAGATCCACGATCGAGCCGGTGTTCTCGATGAACTGGGCCAGCCGGTCGCCCTTGAGAGAGAGCGTGCTGGTCTTGCCGTCGGCCCCGCCCATCGCGCGGTTCATGAGGCCGCCGAGGAACCCCTCCATCTTGAAGGTGACCTTTTCCTGCGTCTTGACGTCCGCCCATAGAGCCGGCGTCGCGACCGCCACTGCCAGACCCACCGCCGCCATCCATCCTGCGCGTGTCATCGCCTACCTCCAGAGTCCCGAGAGAGTGCAAGTATTCTAATGGCCCGCCGTGCCATTCGGGCCGGTCGGAGTTGGGACGTGCAGATGCAGGCAACCGGGCGCGGGCGGACTCCTGGGCGGCGCTGGTGGCCCGGAACGCTGGTTGCGGCCCTGGCGCTCCTCGTCGGGATCGCCGAGACCGTCCGCACCGGAGGAGCGACTGCCATGCAGGACCGACGCACCGTGCCAGGCACGGCACCGGCCAGTGACCTGTTCAGCCCCGCCGTGACCGCCGGCGGCTTCATCTTCGTGTCAGGCCTGGTCGCGTCAGGGCCGCCCAACCGTCCCGTCGAGGGGGACATCGCGGCACAGACCCGGAGCGTCCTCGCACGACTCGACGGCGTGCTCGCCGCGGCCGATTCGGCCCTGGCCCAGGCGGTCAGCCTGAACGTCTACCTGCGGAATGCGGCTGATTTTGCGGCGATGAACGCGGCCTACCGCGAGCGGTTCGGCGAGCGTCCCCCCGCGCGAACCACCGTGGTGACGGTCTTGCCCGCCGGCGCCTTGATCGCGATCTCAGCCATCGCGGTGCCGAACGGCACGACTCGCGAGGTCCTGCACCCGGCCGGGTGGGCGAGGTCGCCGCGTCCCTACTCCTCGATCGTCCGCGCCAACGACTTCGTGTTTCTCTCGGGGCTCGTCAGCCGGCGCCCGTCCGACGACCAGCCCGTCATCGGCTCGGCCAGCCTCCAGACCCGGACGATCCTGGAGAACGCCGGCGTCTTGCTCCGCACGGCCGGGCTCGACTACAGCGACGTGGTCGCGGCCCGCGTGTTCATCTCCGACGCGTCGCTCTTCGACGGCATGAACGAGGAGTACGGGCGCATCTTCGTCGATGCACCGCCTGCGCGGGCCACTGCCATCGCACCGTTGATGAGCGACGACGCCCGGGTCGAGATCACACTCATCGCCAGCCGCCTGCCCCGCGAGGTGATCGGGACGCCCGTCTCGCCGAGCCTGCCGCTGTCGGCGGCGGTACGTGCCGGCCGCTTCACGTTCCTGTCGGGCGTGCTCGGCAATACGACCGCCAATGCCGACGACGTGGCGGGGCAGACGGCAGAGGTGGTCGCGCGCATTCGCCGCACGCTGGACGCGGCGGGCCTGACGTTCAACGACGTGGTGGAGAACACCGTGTACGTCACCGACTGGTGGACGGAACCGCGGATGGCGCGGGCCTACCGCACGCTGATCGCCAGACCGGACGCGACCGCATCGACCCACGCCGCGCCCGCCGGGGTCGTGGTCGGCACCGGTCTGGTCGCCAGATCCGCGCTCGTCGAGATGATGATGACGGCCTACAAGTGACCGACGAGGAGGCCGTCACCTGACGTCGTGGCCCGCCTCGCCGGCCCGGCGGTTCAGGCCCGTTTGCCGGCGGCCATTCGGTACAGGAACAGCAGGACCAGGGCGCCGATGAGGGACATGATGAAGCCAGCCGGGCTCTCCGGCCCGTACAGGCCCAGCGTGCGACCGATGTAGCCGCCGACGACCGAGCCCACGATGCCGAGCAGGATGGTCACGATGAACCCGCCAGGATCCCGGCCCGGCATGAGGAACTTCGCGATCGCGCCGACGATGAAGCCGAAGATGATCCAGCCGATGATTCCGAACATGCCACCACCCCGTTGGTTCTGACGCGGGAGCTGCGTCGGTCGGACGCGCGCCGGGCGCGCGTCCCGTCCTGATGTTACGCGAGATGAGGCGTTCGGGTGTGTGGTCTGATCAGCTGATGCGTCGCGAACTCCGGGCCATGATCGGCTTATCGACCCCCGTGATCCTGGCCGAGCTGGCCTGGATCCTCATGGGCATCGTCGATACGATCATCGTGGCCCCGCTGGGGCCGTCGGCGATCGGCGCGGTCGGCACGGGCTCCACGGTGTTCTTTGCGGTCATGGTGCTCGGCATGGGCACGCTGTTCGCGCTCGACACCTTCGTCAGCCAGGCCTACGGCGCCGGCCAGCATGCGTCGTGTCGCCATTGGCTCGTCGCCGGCCTGCAGCTGGCGCTCCTGCTGTCGGTCGTGCTCGTGGGGCTGGGACTGGCCGGGGTACCCCTGCTCGGCGCGGTCGGTGTGCACCCCGAGGTGCTGCCGCTCCTGCAGTCCTATCTCGCCGCACTGCTCTGGTCGGCCCCGCCGCTGCTGGTCTTCACGGTGTTCCGGCGCTACCTGCAGGCCATGAACGTGGTGCGGCCCATGCTGGTCATCGCGATCGTCGCCAATGTCATCAACGGCGTCGCGGACTGGGCCCTGGTGTTCGGGCATCTGGGCCTGCCGGCGCTCGGCGTGCCGGGCTCCGCGTACGCCACGCTGGCGTCTCGCCTCTTCATGGTCGTCTCGCTCGGCGCCGTGCTCGTGGCGCGCGAGCGCCGTCTCCCCGAACTCTGGCACCGGGTGACCTTCTCGCCAGACCTGCCCCGGATGCGCGCGCTCGTCGTCGTCGGGCTGCCGGCGGCCCTGCAGATCATGCTCGAGGTGGGCGTCTTCGCAGCGATGTCGCTGCTGGCCAGTTCCATCGCGCCGCAGGCCGTGGCCGCCAGCCAGATCGTGCTCAACATCGCGGCGTTCGTCTTCATGGTCCCCTACGGCCTCAGCAGCGCGGCAGCCGTCCGTGTGGGGCAGGCCGTCGGACGCGGGGACCGTCAGGGCATCCGGCGCGCCGGCTGGTCCGCCCTGGCGCTGGGCTGGGCATTTGCGCTCGTGATGTCGAGTGCGTTCCTCATCGTTCCCGAGTGGTTTCTGCGATTGTTCACGACCGACGCGGCCGTGTTGGCAACAGGCACCGTGCTGCTCGGGATCTGCGCCGCGTTCCAGCCGTTCGACGCGAGCCAGACCATTGCCACAGGGGCCCTTCGGGGGCTCGGCGAGACGCGCTGGCCGATGGTGCTCAACCTCGTGGGGCATTGGGGCGTCGGCCTGCCGCTGGCCTGGTGGCTCTGCTTTCGAGCCGATTTTGGCGTGATCGGGCTCTGGGCGGGCCTGCTGGCCGGCCTCGTGATTATTGGCGCGGGTTTGCTGGCGATCTGGGCCAGAATGTCGCGCACGCCTTGAAGGAGTCGCCATGCGCCGGTTGATCGTCGGTTTCGCCCTCACGTTCACCGCTCTCTCGATCGCATGTGCGGACGGCCCAACGGGGCAGCCGACGGTCGTCGAAGCCCGCGAGTTCCTCGGCGAGGCCAATGAGGTGGTGCTGCGCCTCGGCAACGAAGCGCAGCAGGCCTCGTGGGTGTACTCGACGTACATCACGCCCGACACCGAGGCCATGAATGCCCGAGCGGACCAGGCCTACATCACGGCCGTCGCCCGCCTGGCGAAACGGGCCACGCAGTTCGACGTGCTCAACGCGCCGCCGGAGGAGCGGCGGCAGCTCACCCTGCTGAAGCTCGCGCTCGAGAAGGTGGCGCCCTCGAACTCCGAGGAAGCCGCCGAGCTGACGCGCCTGGCGACGGGGCTCGAGGCGGCCTACGGCCGGGGCAAGTGGTGTCGCGATCCGGTGGTGCCGTCCACCTGCCTCGATATCGAGCAGATCACGGACGTGCTGGCGACCTCGCGTGACGAAGCCCGGCTCCGAGAGGCGTGGGAAGGGTGGCACCGCGTGGGCATCCCCATGCGCGGCGACTACCAGCGCTTCGTCGATCTCGCGAACCTCGGCGCCACCGAGCTGGGTTTCGAGAATCTGGGTGTCCTGTGGCGCCGCAAGTACGACATGCCCGCCGACGACTTCACGAAGGAGGTGGACCGGCTGTGGGAGCAGGTGCGGCCGCTTTACGTGTCGCTCCATGCCTACGTGCGGATGAAGCTGCGCGAGCAGTACGGCGACGTGGTGCCGGCCGATGGTCCGATGCCCGCGCACCTGCTGGGCAACATCTGGGCGCAGAACTGGGCCAACGTCTTCGACCTGGTCTGGCCTGGCGGGAGTGGCCCGGGCTACTCGCTCACGAGCATCCTCAAGGCCCGGCGGATGAGCCCGCCCGAGATGGTGCGTGCCGGTGAACGGTTCTACACCTCGCTCGGGTTCTCACCGCTCCCGGCGACGTTCTGGCAGCGCTCGCTGTTCGTGAAGCCGACCGATCGCGACGTCGTCTGTCACGCGAGCGCCTGGGACATCGACGCGTCCGACGACCTGCGCATCAAGATGTGCATCGACCCGACCGAGGAAGACTTCCAGACGATCCACCACGAGCTCGGTCACAACTACTACCAGCGCGCCTACAAGGGCCAGTTGCCGCTCTTCCGCGATTCGGCCAATCAGGCCTTCCACGAGGCCATCGGTGACACGGTCGCCCTGTCGGTCACGCCGGAGTATCTGGTGAAGATTGGCCTGCTGGATCGCGCGCCGGATGCCTCACGCGATCTCGGCCTCCTCATGTCGAGAGCCCTCGACAAGATCGCGTTCCTGCCGTTCGGCCTGCTCATCGACCAGTGGCGATGGCAGGTCTTCTCCGGTGACGTGAACGCCACCGCCTACAACAAGGCGTGGTGGGATCTGCGGCTGAAGTACCAGGGGATTGCGCCGCCGGGCCCGCGCGGGGAGCAGTACTTCGATCCCGGCGCGAAGTACCACGTACCGGCGAACTACTCCTACACGCGCTACTTCCTGGCGCACATCCTTCAGTTCCAGTTCCACCGCGAGCTGGCGAAGACGGCCGGCTGCAAGACGCCGCTCCATCGATGCTCGATCTACGGCAGCAAGGAAGCCGGCGCGAAGCTGCAGGCCATGCTCGAGCTGGGGCAGTCGCGCCCCTGGCCTGACGCCCTCGAGGCGCTCACCGGGTCGCGCGAGATGGACGCGACCGCGATCCTGGACTACTTCGCGCCGCTCCAGAAATGGCTCGACGCGCAGCTGGCCGGCAAACGCACGGGCTGGTGAGCGCGGCGCGTCACCGCACGCGGTCCACCGAGGCGGCAATCAGGGCCTGCTTCGCCTCGGGACCGACTCCCTCCCACGCATCGACGACGACACCCTGCTGAGTGACGAGCACCAGCGTCGGGGTCGCTCGCGCTCGGACACGCGGCGAGACGTGGAAGGCCGACTCGGGAACGCCGAGTGCCGCTGCGAACGCTCGGTTCTCGGGGACGTCCGGCCCCGCGGCCGCAAAGACCACCGCCACGCGCGAGCCCCGGGCCCGGGCGACCAGCGTCGTCAGAAAGGGCGCGGCCTTCTGGCACGCCGCGCAGCTCTCGCGCGCGAAGACGACCAGCGTGTGCGGGGCATCGGCGTACCAGGCGGCCGGGACATCGACGATCGCCCCGGCCGGGTAGACGGCCGGTGGCGGCGGGGGCGTGATGCCCAGCGCCGTCGTGAGTCTCGGCTTGAAGATCGCGGCCGTGGTGGCCGTGAGCAGCACGAGCAGCACTACCGTCCCCGCCGTGGCCGCTCGATGGACGAGTCGCTCACGGATGACCGCCATCAGTTCAGCTCCGGCCAGCGGATGATCTTGCACCAGCCCGTGCAGGCCCACGACCAGAAGGGGCCGCACATCGGCCACTCGAGGTCGAAGTTGCAGGTGTACATCTCGGAGCACTGCAGCCACGGATCCCACGAGATGTCGCAGGTGTCCACGTCGATGTTGCAGTTGCAGTCGCCGTTCTCGGCCGACGCCACCCCCCAGGACCGCACCTTGTCAGCCACCTGTTGCATGACCGGAAGGGCGTTGGGGCGCGCGAGTGTCTTCGGCCCGAGCGTCACGAACAACTCCGCGGTCACCGTGGGGCCGAGCGACGTCAGCGCGCGGTTGTAGAGGTCCGTGATCTTCTCCCGGACGTCAGGGGCGAGCGGCGGCGTGAAGGCGTCCTCCGAGGCGAGGGCGATGGCCTCGTCGATCACGGCCACCTGATCCAGGGTCAGCGACCGATGCTGGCGCACGAAGCGCGCGAGGTGCGCGCGCCACGCGATCGATCGGTCTTCCGGGGCCATGCTGCGCATGATCGCGCGCCGGTAGACCGGCGGATAGGCGTCGATCTCGACACCGGCCGACGACAGGCGGGCCGGGGAGAGGTTCGCCGCCCACGCCATGGCGGCCTCTTCCTGGTTCGGCATGCGTGCAATAGGAAGCAGAAATGCCTCGGCCGGCAGCGTGATCAGGCCGAGGACCAGAAAAACCATCACCCGCGTACGGGTTCGCGTCGCCATAGGCAGTCTCCTCGCAGGGCCACCAGATGCGCTGGAGGCGGCAGGCGGCCGAGACTGCAAGAGTCGGACCGGAACGCGACGGGCGATCAGCGACGCGCATGCTCGGGACGCCGCGTGAAGCGATGAGCCCCGCCCAGTGTGGCGCGATTGGCGAATCTGTCAGCGTCCGCTCACGATCGGAGGTCGATGCGCGTACGGGCGTGGCCCGACCGCCGGGCGCGGATTGCCCGCGATTTCACGGTTGCGGACGGACCGGCGGTTTGTCGATCGCGGCCACGCCAGACACGATCCAGCCCTCCGCGCGATCGCCCCTGAGGTAGTGCCCGAACCACTCGAGGATGCGCCGCTGATAGTCCACCTGGTTCTTCTTCTGCCGAAGGCCGTGGTCCTCACCCGTGTAGACCAGCATCACGACGTTCTTCCCGGCACGCCGGGCGATGTTGTACATCTCCACGCCCTGGTGCCAGAACACGGTCCCGTCGGCATCGCCCACCTCGAGCAGCAGCGGCACCGTCATCGCGTGCACGTTGAACACCGCCGAATTGCGCATGTACGCAGCCAGATCCTCGTAGAGCGGCACCTGCATGCGCTGCTGACCGGTCTCGATGTGATCGGTCTCGGCGATGCCCGACGTCCAGTGGTGGTTGCCGTAGTTGCTGACCAGGTTCGTGATGGCCGCGCCGGCCACGGCGGCGCCGAACACGCCCTGCGTGTGCGTGGCCAGGTACGCCGCATCGAACCCGCCCCACGAATGCCCGATGACGCCCACCCGTTTCGCATCGACCTTGCCGGTCTTGACCACGTGCTGCACGGCCGGCGTCACGCTCTCGACCACCGAGAGGCCGGGCTCGCGCGGGCGAAACACGATGTCGGGTTGCAGGACGAAGTAGCCGCGGCTCGTGAAGACGGTCGTGTTGTAGTAGTCGCGGTCCGAGGGCGCGACATATCGATGCACGTTGTCAGACAGTCGTTCGTACAGGTACACGATCATCGGGTAGGACCTACCCGCCTCGTACCCCGCGGGGTAGTAGAGTGCCCCTTGCAGCGGCAGCCCTTTGGCGGTCTGGTAGTTCAGGATCTCGCTGCGGCTCCACGCGAACTTCTCCTGGAACGCGTTGGTGGTGGTGACCTGCCTGGCGAGGTCCAGACCGGGCCCCGCCACGAACAGGTCCGGCGAGTCATCGTGTCCTTGCGACACGTAGCTGAACAACGCCGCGTCGCGGGCGCGCCCGAGGCCCGTCACGCTCTTGTCCGCCCAGACCAGCCGACTCGCCGTGCCTCCAGCCGCCAGGCGCCCGTAGCCGGACTTCTTCGAGAGCAGCCCGAACAGGCTGACGTAGGTGGGCGCCGACAGGTCCACGATGGTCTCGTCCGGATCCAGGCGGACGAGACGCGCCCGCACCTGGTCGGCCGCCCCGTCGGTCAGGCGCGTCGCGCGCGATCCGTCGGTCGGGACGAGCCAGATGTCCAGCTTGTCGTAGAGCAACACGGCCGCATCGTCCTTCGTCCATCCGCCCACACCGAATGGCGGCTTCTCGGGCGACGTGGCGTCCGATTCGAGGTTGAGAAACGAGGTCGGGATGGGCTTCGTCAGATTGGTCGTTGCCCGCGTGGCGACGTTGATCACCGAGTAGTGGCCACCCTCGAGCACGAGCACGAACCGGCCGCCGGGGCTGGCTTGCGCCGACGCGTCGTTGACCCGCTCCTTGATTTTCGTCCGTGTGCCCGTCATCAGACTTGCGAGGTAGAGGTCCGCGGCGGGCCGGCCGATGCTGCGCGGCATCGCGTAGGCGGCCCAGTCCTCGACGTACGCGAGCGACGTGCCTGGCAGCGGGGCGACGAGTTCGTCGAATGACTGGGCGAGCTGGGTGAGTTGTCCCTCGTCGAGGTGCCATGCACTGAGGAGATTGCGACGCCGATCCTGGGCGAGGGAGAGCTTCTGACGGGCCATGACGGCTGCGTCTTGCCAGTGCCAGACGTCCACGCTGGCAGGCTCGTCCACTTCCGGAGCCCCTGCGCTCCGACCGCCTTCAGGCGCGCCCGCTGGCGCTGAGGCCGGATCCGCGGCTCCTCGACGTGCGGCATCAGCCCCGCCGCCGGCATTGGCACCGGCCCCCCGGCCGCGCCCTGCCGTCACGGGCCGCTCGTTCCACTTCGCGAGGCCGACGAACACGGTGCGTCCGTCCGTGGACCAGGACGGTCGCCGGAACGACACGACGCGCAGGCCTGCGGGAACCATGCCGGCCGCCGTCGGGTCGAGCGTGTGTGGTCGTTCGTTGGGCGTCGCCAGCCCGCGCCAGGCGAGTCCAAGATAGCTGGCCCCCTCGCGGCGGGGATCCGTCTTGGCCTTCAGCACCACGAGGTCCGCGCTCTTCTCCCGCCAGGTGAGGCCGGAGTAACCCGTCGCCGCCGAGTCGAGCACGCGCAGTACGGTCGTCTGCGGATCAAAGAGATGAACCCCGTTGCCGATCATGCCGTCGGCGCTGATCGTGAGGGCGAGCAATCGCGCCGACCGACCGTCCTGCCAAGAGAATTCCCCGACGTTGCCGAACGTCGTGTCGCGACCGCGCGCCAGATCGCGCACGATCAGCGTCGTGCCGGGCGGCGGCACGTCGGATTCGGGGGCCGTGCCAACCGCCGGCGCCGCCGCAGGTGCGGCCGGCACGGCCGCCGGGGCGTAGCGCTTCATGGCGAGAAACCGGCCGTCTCCGCTGAAGCTGAACGACTGCATGCCGTCGAACGACGCGACGTCCCCAGTGGCCAGGTCGAGCAGCCCCACCTTGTTCTGGACCGGCTGTCGCGCCGTTCGCATCCGCTCCTGCTCGGCTTCCGTGTATCCGATGCTGTAGGCGGCCCAGCGCCCGTCAGAGGAGTAGGCGAGCTGCGCGCCGTTGGGGACCGACGTGACGGCCTGGTCGGCCAGCCTGAGGACGCGCAGGTCGCTCGTGCGATCCGAGCGCGACACCGTGTAGGCCAGCCACGCCCCATCCGGCGACAACCCCGCGCGCCCCCCGGCCGCACTCACCGTTTCGAACGGCCCATAGTCGTCCCGCGTCAGGGCCGGCTTCGACTGGGCATGGGGCGCACCGACGATCAGGACAGCCGCGACAAGGACGGCAAGGGCATGGCGCATGGGGCCACATTGTTGCATGTGGTGATGTGGTGATGTGGTGATGTGGTGATGTGGTGATGTGGTGATGTGGTGATGTGGTGATGTGGCGATGTGGCGATGTGGCGATGTGGCGATGTGATGTGGTGGCACATCTGACATCACCACATCACCACATCACCACATCACCACATTCCCTCTACCAGTTGATTCTCCACACGATTTGTCCCAGCCGGCCGCCAGGGTCGAACGTGTTGGCCGTGTCCTGGTAGCCCGACGTGACCTGATTGAGGGTCGCCGAGCTGGACGCGGCCAGCACCGGGTTGAAGTTGGTGTTGTCGAAGAGGTTGATGATGTCCACCTCGAGTTCTGCGTTGAGCTTGCCCGCCAGCGCGAGCCGCTTCTTGAAGCTGATGTCGAACCTCGAGAAGGCCGGTGTCATCACGTAGATGCGCCGTGGTTCTCCGCAGTCGCCCGGGAAGACCCTGATGCAACCGGCGGTGCTGGCCGGCGCGATGTAGCGCCCGGCCGGCGCGCCGAGGGCGCGGCTGTAGCCGTCGGCCGAGGTCGGGTCCACGCTGAAGGCCTTGATGGTGTTCTGGATGATGTCGTCCGGTAGTGAGTAGACCGTCGTGCCCCCGGTGGGATTCGCGACGATCCGGAACCGATAGGCCTCGCCCAGTTCCTGCTCGGTCATGCCGACCAGCCGGACGCCAGAGAGACTGAGCTCGCGCCACTGGACACGGCCCGTCAGGTTGACCATCCAGCCGCCGAAGGCGCCATTCATCCACCCGTTCATCCCGTTGCCGAACCGCCGGCCGCGTCCAATCGGCAGCTCGTAGTTGGAGGTCAGCTTCACGGCGTGACGGATGCCGTCGTTGCCGCCGGTGGAGAGCTCGAACACGCGAGGCTTGCGCAGGGTGTCCAGGACCAGCGCGTCTCGCAGCGAGTGGGCATAGCTGGCGCTCGCGAAAAATCCTCGCGACAGGCGGCGTCGGAGTTCGACCTGCAGCGCGTGGTACCGGCTGCCGCCGACGGCACGCGTGACGTTGACGTTGGTCGCGTCCGGGTTCATGACGAAGAAGTTGGCCGGCAATCCCGCGCGCGCGGCATTCTGGCGCAACGTCAGCGCGGCGGCGCTGGTGCCACCGAGCGCGGCGGCGGCCGTCGCCGGCTGCGGGTTGATGTAGGACAGGTCCGCCAGCCGCGTCGTGTTCGTCCAGTTGGTGCCGGTATAGGCGGCGGCGTTGCCCGCGTCGGCCCGGCCGTTGAAGTGCGCCAGGTAGATCGGCAGCGGCGACGTCCCGGTCCCGGGGCCCAGGATACGCGAACGTCGCCGCACGGCCCGCGGCGACGTTCGCGGCCAGGTTGGCCTGGGCCAGCGTGAACTCCTGGAGGAAGCCGTTCTCGAAGAGGTTCACCTCGTTGAAGTTCTCGCCGACCCAGTCCCTGACGTTCTGGTTCCCGACGTAGCGGACCTCGAGCGCCATGTCCTGCGAGAGCGACCGCTGGAATCCGACCGTGTAGGACTTGACGTGGCCGAGGGTGATGTCTGGATCGATGAGGCCGATCGCGTTGGCGTTCTGGACGGACGCCTGGATCGGATAGCTGGGCCCGCTCGGAATCGGCGGCGGCCCGAGGCGGTCCTTCTCGCGGAACAGCACAGGCCAGGATTGCCCCACAGGCACGAGGCTGCCGGTGGCCGCGCTGCGATTCGCGTTGAACGTGCTGCCGGTGTTGCCGGCGTACACCCCGGTGAACTCGTCCATGCGGTTCCGTGTGAAGGACATCGCGTAGCCGGCGCGGAGCGTGGCCTGCTCGGGATCGCCCAGGATCGCACGGAGCCAGCCGCCGCTCACGTGCGGACGCCAGGCGACGCCCACGTTCGGCGCGATGTTGTTCCAGTCGGTTCGATAGACCCGATCCGACGCGAAGAACTGCACGAACGATGGCCGGACGCCACCCGTCGCGGTCGGATCGAACATCCGGCATGGCCGGCCATCCGGACCGGCGCCCAGTCCCGACACGCCGCAGGCGTCGGCAAGCGTCGTCCGCGAATAGGCGTCGTTCAGCGGCCGGAAGGGCAGCTGTACCTCCCAGCGGGCGCCATAGTTCACCGTCAACGTGGGCGTGATACGCCAGGAATCCTGTGCGAACAGGCCGAATTCGCTCAGCTGTGCCCGCTGTGTGCGCGGGCCCAGATAGACGTATTCGCTGCCCGACTCGGCAATCCGGGCGGTGCCGTTGATCGCCGTGACGCGGCCCGTGAGGAGCGCGTAGAGGGCCCGGGCGTCGTTGAGGTTGGTCGCCGAGGCGCCCGGGAAGTTCGCCGTCGTGAAGAAGCCGTTGGCCGGGTCATTGGTCGTATCCACGCCGAACGTGATCGCCGGCACGTTGTTGTAGGCCGTCTCGCGATGGGACACCCGGGTGAACGAGAAGCCGACGTTCAGGCTGTGCGAACCCCGCTGCCAGTTGAGCGTGTTGTCGATATTCCAATTGGTCGTGTTCCGGTTGGAAGGACCGTTGGCACTGTTGGCCGTGGGACTCGTCAGGCCGAAGCCGAGCGTGAGGGCGTAGCCGTATTGATCGGCGAAGTCCGACGGGACGGCGTTGGTCGCGAACTCGAGGGGCGCGGTCTGCAGCCCATACGTGAGCTCGTTCACCATTGTCGGCGAGAGCGTGGAGCGGACCCGCAGCGACAGCGTGTGGCGGATCGAGTCGAACGCGCCGCGGGTCGGGAAGCCCGGGAACGTCGGGTCCTGGTTGTTCAGGATGTCGGGGTCGCGCGTGATCTGCTGCCAGTAGTAGGTGCCGCTCAGGCGATGCCGATCCGTCAGGTTGAAGTCCAGTCGCGTCGTCGGCAGGTGCTCGACACCTGACCCCGAGACCTGGAAGAAGTACTGCTGGGTGTTCGCATTGCCCTGCGTGTCGGAGATCGTGCCGACACCAGACGCGGCCGTTCGGATCCGATCGAGCAGCGTGGCCAGATCGGGATCGATGGTCGAGACGTGGCCATTGGCCGCGGCCAGCCCCAGCAGATTGACCTGCGCCGTGCCGCCAGAGACGTTGTAGCTGAAGAGGCCCTGTCGCGCCGCGGGGCTGAGAATGACGCGATTGCGGGTCTGCTCCGCCGGCTGCCGGAACTCCTCGTAGTTGAAGAAGTAGAACGCCTTGCCACGCGCCAGGCCTGGCATCGCGAGCGGCCCGCCGACGCGTCCGCCGACCTGGTGCAGGATCACGCGGCTCTTCTCGAGCTTGTTGACCGTGTTGAAGTAGTAGTTCGAGTTGAGCGACGGGTGACGGAAGTAGTGATAGGCGCTCGCGTCGAGCTGACTTGTGCCCGACCGCGTCACGAATTTCACCTGCACTGCGCCATTGCCGCCGCCGTCGGCCCCGGGCACGGCCCCGGTGACCGTCACCTCTTCGACCGCATCGAGGTTGGGCCGGATCATCGAGTAGAAGCCGTCACCGGACTGCAGGTTGTTGTTGACGTTCACGCCGTCCACGGTGACGTTCAGCGTGTTCTGCGGCAGCCCGTTGATCGTCGCGTCCCGCGGCTCGGAGACGGTGTCCACGCCCGGCAGGAACGTGAGGAAGTTCAGCGCGTTCCGCGTGACGAGGGGCAGGTTCGAGATCTGCTCCACGCTCAGGGTGGACGAGACGGTCGCCGACTGCGTCTGCACGAGCGGCGCGCCACCGCGCACCTCCACCGTCTCGGTCAGCGCGCCCACCTGCAGCGTCGCCTTGACGGCGGTTGGGGTGCCCGTCACGATCCGGACGTCATTGATCACGACCGTCTTGAAGCCACTGAGCGAGACCGTGACCGTGTAGGTGCCAATCGCGAGCGCCGGCACATTGAAGAGGCCCGCGCTGGTCGTCACGGCCTGGAACGTGGCCGCCGTGCCTGTGTGCTTCACGACGACGGTGGCGCCAGGAATGACGCCGCCGTCCGAGTCCACGACGACGCCAGAGAGCGACGTCGCGCTGCCGCCCTGCGCCCGCGAAGGCGCGGGCGTCAGCGTCAGTATGGCCAGTACACCGAGCAATGCGGTCACCCATCGAGTCATCCAGCACTCCTGAAGACACGGCGACGCCCGGCTCCGGTCACCGATTGACCGGCGTTCGTCCCGTCAGGGTTGCTAGCTCGACAGAGTTGGACGGCTCACACAACAGGTTGGTGACGACGGACCGGAAAGACGGGATGGGACGCGGGGGAGCGAGGTGGGTGAAGTAGTGTGCGGAGACGAACGGCGGGGACAGTAAGTGGTGGGTGATGCGAACGCCCTTACATCACCACATCACCACATCACCACATCACCACATCATCACATCACCACATTCACGATGTCCTGTAGGTGCGGTCAACGTAGTCGTCGATGAGCGACTGGAATGCCGTGGCGAGTTCGTCGTAGGTGCCGCGCAGTGTCGTGACGTGCTGGCCATCGACGAAGACCGGGCAGTTGGGCGATTCGCCTGTGCCCGGCAGTGAGATGCCGATGCTGGCTGCCTTCGATTCACCCGGGCCGTTGACCACGCACCCCATCACGGCGACCGTCATCGCCTCCACCCCTGGACGCGACAGCTTCCAGATCGGCATCATCGTCCGCACGTAGTCCTGGACGCGTTCGGCCAGCTCCTGGAACGTGGACGATGTCGTGCGGCCGCAGCCGGGACAGGCGGTGATCGACGGCGAGAACGATCGCAGACCCAGGGCCTGCAGGATCTCGCACGCCGCATATACCTCGTCGCGCCGGTCGCCGCCTGGTCGTGGCGTGAGCGAGACGCGGATCGTGTCCCCGATGTGTTCATGGAGCAGGATCGCCAGGGCGGAGGCCGACCAGGCGATGCCCTTGATGCCCATGCCCGCTTCGGTGAGGCCGAGATGCAGCGGTTGATCCGTCTTGCGCGACAGATCCCGGTAGACGGCGATCAGATCGCGCGGGCGCGAGACCTTGCAGGAGATGATGATCTGGTTCTTCGTGAGCCCCGACTCGAGCGCCAGTTCCGTAGACTGCAGGGCGGACAGCACCATGCACTCGTTGAGGATCTCCTCGGACGAGAGGCCGAGGGCGCGGTCAGTGTTCTCCTGCATCCGCGCCATGACGAGCTCCTGGTTGAGCGACCCGCCGTTCACGCCGATGCGCACCGGTTTGCCGTGCGCCACGGCCACCTGACAGATCGTCGAGAACTGCTCGTCGCGACGCTTGCCCGTGCCGACGTTGCCCGGGTTGATGCGGTATTTGTCGAGCGCGGAGGCGGCGCCGGGAAAACGCGTGAGCAGCAGATGACCGTTGTAGTGGAAATCGCCGATGAGCGGCGCGTGGCAGCCTGCGTCGAGCATCCGCTGCCTGATCTCGGGCACGGCCGCGGCGGCCTCGGGTGTGTTGACGGTGACCCGCACCATCTCGGATCCCGCTTCGGCCAGTTCGATGCACTGGCGGGCCGTCGCGACCGCGTCTGCCGTATCGGTCATCGTCATGCTCTGCACGACGACCGGCGCGCCCCCGCCAACCTGGACGCCGCCCACGCGGACGGGCACGGTGCGATGCAGGCGAACAGGGACAGCGGTGGACATCTGTTCAATGATACCGCCGGCGGCCCGCACCTCCCAGGGACGGGACGCGGGTCCCACCGACCGGCCGGAACCGGGCGGAAGGCGTCTAGATCCCGTGTGCGCCTGCGCGCCACCGGGCACGAGAGCCCGGTAGGATAGATCGAGGGATGTGTATGACGTTTCGACAGGTGTTGCTGATGTGCGGCTTCACGTTCGGTCTCGCGGCGGCCTCGCAGGCACAGGCCGTGGTCACGAGCGCCGACCTGACTCGGCTCGAGACCACGGCCGTCGAAATCGGCCGTCAGGCCGAGGTCTTGAAGAAGACGGACTCGACGCTGGCGGCCGACGTGTCGAAGGCGTTGAGCGACCTGAACAGCGAGATCACCTATCTGACGGTCAAGATGCGGCGCGAGGGCAGCGTCACGCGCACCGAGTATGCCGAGATCCGCGACCGCCTCGAGACGCTGCGCGTCAGGGCCACGGGCCAGAAGGTGAGTGCGGCGCCGGCGATCGGCGAGCCAGACCGGATCTTCCGCCTGCCCGTCGGCACACAGCTCGACGTCCGGCTGCAGACGCCGATCCACTCGGGCTCGGCCAAGGTCGAACAGCGCTTCGACGCGACGACGGTCGGCGACTACACGGAACGGGGGCAGGTCGTGCTGCCGGCCGGTTCGCTGGTGCGGGGCTTCGTCAGTTCGGTTCGGGTGGCCGGCAAGATTGATCGCCGCGGGAGCCTGACGCTGTCGTTCGACGAGGTGCGGGTCGGTGACCGGACGTATCGGCTGCGCGCCTCGGTCGTGCAGGCCCTGGACGGCAAGATGGCCGAGGACGCCTCGCGCATCGGGGCCGGCGCCGTCGTCGGGGCGATCATCGGCGGACTGCTGGGCGGCGGCAAGGGCGCGCTGGTCGGCGTCCTGGTCGGCGGCGGGGGCACGATTGCCTCGACCGAGGGGGCGGACGTCGATCTGACGGCCGGCACGATCCTGCGGATCCGGCTGGATCAACCGCTGGACGTGCTGGTCGGCGGATAGTCGCCGGGCGCATCACCTCCAGTCGCTGCCGGCATGCGGGGCAGGGGCCGGGCATATTAAGATCACGGCACATCGGAGGCTCCGTGATCCCAGCCAGAACCCTGTCTCATTTCCTGCTCGCCGGCCTTGTCGCCGGTCTGGGTGCCAGCGCCGCGTCGGTCTCGCCCGAGGCGGCGGCGCCGGTCACCGACCAGGCCGTGGCGCCCGCACCGGCGCAGGCGACTCCGCGCCGGGGGCGCACGCCGCTGCCCGACAGCCCCGACCTCATCGCGCGGGCGCGAGGCATCCACGACCGCGTGATCACGCTCGACACCCACGACGACATCAACGCCAGCAACTTCACGCCGGCCTGCAACTACACGCAGCGGCTGACTTCGCAGGTGAACCTGCCGAAGATGAAGGAGGGCGGCCTCGACGTCTCGTTCATGATCGTCTACGTCGGCCAGGGGCCGCTCACGCCGGAGGGCTTCGACAACGCGTATCGGCAGGCGGTCACGAAGTTCGACGCGGTCCACCGGCTTACGAAGGAGATCGCGCCGAAGGAGATCGGGCTCGCGCTGACTGCCGATGACGTGCGGAAGATCGCGGCCTCCGGCCGTAAGGTGGCGGTGATCGGGATCGAGAACGGCTATCCGATTGGGACGGACATCCGGCGCGTGAAGGAGTTCTTCGATCGCGGCGGGCGTTACATGTCGCTCGCGCACAACGGCCACAGCCAGTTGTCGGACTCGAACAACGGCGAGGCGAGCAACACCTGGCTCTACGGCGGCCTCAGTCCGCTCGGCAAGCAGGTGATTGCCGAGATGAACCGCTACGGGATCATGGTGGACGTCTCGCACCCGTCGAAGGGATCGATGATGCAGGCCGTGGCGCTGTCGAAGGCGCCGATTATCGCGTCGCATTCATCGGCCCGTGCCCTGGCCAATCACAGCCGCAACATGGACGACGAGATGCTGATGGCACTCAAGCAGAACGGCGGCGTCATCCAGACTGTGGCGTTCTCGGCGTACGTCAACGTCGATGCGCCGCAGCGGACGGCGGCGCTGGCCGCGTTGCGTGAAGAGTTCGGGATCGTCGCGGCCGGTGGCGGCGGTCGCGGCGCCGCGGGTGGCGGTGGCCGCGCGGCGGGTGCGGCCGGCGCTGCGCCTGCTGGCGGAGCCGGGCGTGCGGGCGCCGGTGCGGCGGCAGGGGGCGCGCCCGCGCCGTGTCCGATCGAGGATCCGAATGCCGCGCCCGGCGCCGGCCGCGGCGCAGGCCGTGGCGGCGCGGGTCGTGCGGGTGGCGCCAACGCGGCGATCGATGCCCTGTCACCCGAACGGCGGGCGGACTACGACAAGCGCCTCGCGGCGATCGACGCGCGCTGGCCAGCCGCGGGACGTGCCAACGTCAAGGACTTCGTCAATCACATCGACTACATCGTCGATCTGATTGGGATCGACCACGTCGGCATCTCCTCCGACTTCGACGGTGGGGGCGGCATCGACGGCTGGAACAGCGCGTCCGAGACGTTCAACGTCACGCTCGAGCTCGTACGCCGTGGCTACACCGAGGCCGAGATCGGCCAGATCTGGAGCGGCAACCTGCTTCGCGTCTGGGCCGAGGTCGAGCGCGTGGCCAAGGGCATTCAGGCGGGCACGATCAAGTAGGGCGCGTGTAGCGGTAGACCTCGTTGGTCACCTCGTCGTGCGTGATCACCTCTTTCAGGCGACCGCCGAGTTTCTCAGCTACACGGCGCGACCGGTCGTTGTCCGGACGGATCAGGCTGATGAACTCGTCAGTCGCCACGTGGGCGAACCCGTAGGCCAACGCCGCCTGCGCGGCTTCGCTGGCGAACCCGCGGCCCCAGCAGCGGCGCCGGATCACCCAGCTCATCTCGATGCCAGGCCAGCCTTCGGGATGCCAGAGGCCCACGCGTCCGACCACCTGGCCGGTGGCGCGCTCGATGACCGTCCACTGGCCGTAGCCCCGTAGCGTCCAGTGGCCGATGAGGAGCGCCACCACGCGCCACCCTGCCGCTCGCCCGGCCGCGGTGCCCACCCGCGAGAGGTGCGGCATCACCTCGGGATCTTCGTGGATCTCGACGTAGGGGTCGAGGTCTCCCAGGCTTGGCGGCCGCAGCAGCAGCCGCGGCGTGAACACCACACGGGAATCGGGTGAGTGGTCGCTCACGGCTGTCTGCGCCGCCTTGCCGCGTGACCCAGGCGATGGGTGGACATGGGGTGTCGTCAAGCAATCTGGGTACCGCCCGCTCACCGTTCGGGTTGCCCGGACCTGCGCGGCGTTGCACCGGCCGCAGGCTCTGACGCGGGAATGGCCGGTCCGATCTGTCATGCGGAGAGGACGGGTGCCGGGTACGCCGGTGCCCGGCGGGTCAGTGCGGAATCAGGCCGCGGCGACGGCGCTTGAGGAACAGGCCTTTGCGCGACAGCCCGAGGACCTCGGCGGCGTCAGCGACGCGGCCGCCCACGCTCTGCATTGCATGTTCGATGAAGCGTTGCTCGAGTTCGGCCATCGCCTGGCTCAGCGACTGATCCAGGCGCACCTGGATGGTCGGTACGGCCGGGGCCGGCGGCTCGGTCGATCGGCCTGTCCAGTGGCGCACGATCTCGGGGGCGAGATCCATGGCGGTCAGCGTTTGTCCGTCGGTGGCGAGGGCGACCACGCGCCGCACCTCATTGGCCAACTGGCGGATGTTGCCCGGCCAGTCGTAGAGCAGCAAGGCCGCGATGAGGTCGTCGCCGAGGCGCACGCCTGCCCGCCCGCATTCGCGCGCATAGCGCGTGGCAAACAGGGCCGCGAGCGCGGGGATCTCGTCCTTCCGATCGCGGAGGGGTGGTAACGCCAGGCGCACCGCGCCGATGCGGTAGAGCAGATCGCGCCGGAACTGGCCGCGATCGACCATCTCGTCGAGGTTGGCGTTGGTGGCGGCCACGACGCGGACCGCCACGCGTTGCGGCCGCGCGTCGCCGACGGGGTGGACCTCGGCGCTCTCGAGGAAGCGCAGGAACTTCGGCTGCACACCCAGTTCGAGGTCCCCGATCTCGTCGAGGAAGAGCGTGCCGCGCTCGGCGCCGCGAACCACGCCGGGCAGAGAGTCGGTCGCGCCGGTGAACGCGCCGCGCCGATGTCCGAAGAGCTGGCTTTCGACCAGCTCGCGCGGGATGGTCGAGCAGTTGAACGGCACGAAGGGGCCGCGGGCTACGCGGCTGAGGTCGTGGATCATGCGCGCGATGATCTCTTTGCCGGTGCCGGTCTCCCCGGTGATGAGGATCGGGAGGTCAGTGGCGGCGAGTCTCGCGGCAATCTTCAGCAACTCGACCATGGCGGGCGAGCGGAAGATCGTGTCTTCGCCGTGCGGCACCACGGTTCTGGGCCAGAGGTTCTGGTCTTCGTCTTCCGATTCGGTATCGGCGGTGCGGTTGACCGCGGCCTGCACGAGGTCGGCCACGCTCTTGAGCAGGGAGATCTCGTCGATGGTCTGGACACCGCGGACGCGGAGGGCGACGCGGCGGTCGGAGCCGCGCAGGGTGATGTGGAACGTGCCGTCGGCGCCGACCTCCCACGCGGCGGCTGGGCTCGGCGAGGTACTCGCAGCCGGCCTGGTCGTCCACCTCGACGCGCGCGCCGAGCGAGGTGCTCCGAAGGATCGAGGCCATCCGGTGTGCGAGCAGGTCGATTGAGTGGCCGGCGCCGAGGATGGTCGCGACGTCGCTCATGAGCAGGGCGGTCTCGGCGACGTCAAGGGCGCGGCGGGGGACAGCGACCGAGTCGCGGCCGGTGCGGGCCACGTCGGCGCGTTCGCGGTCGATCCACGCCTCGTGGTAGCGGTGGCCGATGGCGCGACAGGCGGCGAGGGCGCGGTCGAAGTGGACCCCGCCGCTGGTCCGGTCGCCGCGGAGGCTGGCGAGCAGGGCCTTGGTGGCCTCGAGGGCGATCAGCGGGTCAACGGCGCCCCGCGGACAGTTCCTGACCGCGATGGCGAGCGCGCCCTCGGCGCGCTTGTGCTGTCCCAACTTGGCGAGGGCGCGGGCCTTGGCGCAGAGCAGCGAGGTACGGACCGCCTTGTACTGGCGCCGCGCCAGTTCAGGGTCCGCATCATCGCAGATCTCGACGATCCGGGCCCACTCGCCTTTCTGATCGAAATAGGCGCAGCGAGTCAGCTGGTGCGCGAGGTCGTACCACGACCGCGCCGGCAGCCGATGCGCGCTTGCCACTTCGTCACAATCGCTCAGTGCTCGCCCCGCGTCGCCAAGAAGGCCGCGCGCGAGCAGGATCTGGGCTTTGGTGTCCAGCATCCCGAACTTTACGTAGGTGATTCCGTCTGTGGATGGCAGAACCTGTTCTACAAGCGCAGACGCGCGCTCCGAGCTACCGGAGTAGAGCGCGATGATGGCGAGGTTGCCGAGGGCTCCGATCTCGTGACTTGCGGAACCTCGCCGCCGCCGCCAACTCCAAGCATCTTTCTGCCAGCCGGCGTGACCGAGCGAGGTTCCCCGCGAAGCATTCCAGCGAGGCCTCGACGAGTTCGACGGAGCACTGCGGTCCTGGCGCGTTGACCTGGCGAGCGCACCGCCTGGCAATTTCAAGGTGACGGTGGGCATCAACAAAATGACCCCGTATCCCTTCCAGCCGAGCAACTGCGAGGTGAAGCCCAGCCATTGAATGAAGGTCGCCAACCTTCGAGGCGAGTAAGCGGATCTGACTAAGCCCAGGCAGCACGGCATCCGCTTGATCGAAATCGGTGGCCCGCACAAATCTCGAGAAGACCGCGTCAAACTGAACACGTGCGCTGCAGGCCCTAGAGAGCACAACGGCCTGCTCAAGGGTCTCCAGCGAACGGATTGCGTCCCCTAAGTCGAACTCCGCCATTCCTCGGAGGACGAGCCCTTGGACTCTCTCTTCTGGCGGACAATCCCAATTCTCTGCGCCCTGGGCAGCAGACACGCATGCCGCAGTATCGCCAGCGCGGTAGAAGCTGGCGCACTCAGCCGATTCGGGGCTGAGGTTCTTCGTCCCGGGAACCGTCGCGAATGCTGCCACTCTTCATCGCAGGTCCTCTTCTCAGAAGAAGCCAAGGGAGCGGCAGAATCTACCAGAATCGTCGGCTGCGCACCAGCCCGATGGAATGGGAATGGAATGGTAGGGTCTTCAGTGAACGCGGGGGGAACCGGGTGGCAACTCCATTGGGGTCGCGGGGAGCCGGCTGTCAGGTTGGTTGCCCCAAGGACTGGAGGCAGCGAAGAGAGTCGCCGCGCTCTCGACCACGCGCCTATGGTCCGTGGTGAAGGGGTCGCCGGAGTAGCAGGTCACGACCCCCAGTGGGGCGCCTCCGTCCTTCAGTATCGGGACGGCCAGAGCATAGCGGAGAGGTGCCGCGAGGGTTCGAGCTACACCGCCCAACTCCAATGCCGCGTTCGAATTGACCACTGGCTGCTTGTGCGCGAACGCCCAGCCGGAGATTCTGTCTCCCACGGCTATGTTCAGGTCCGACACGGCGCCTGCACCGACGCCGACGCTGGCTATCACCTGCAGGGTTGGGGAGTCGTGCGCAGCGACGAACACGGTCAAGTTTGTCGCCGGAACCAGACGCCTAAGGTGTCGCAACAGTACCTCAGCCGCGTCACGGTGAGAAGCGGCCAGCGGAAGCTCCCGTCGGAGTTCGCTGAACTCGCGTTCTTCACTCGTTGTGGCTGAAATCACTTCAAGCTGGGGCGCCACGGGAACTCGGTGAAGCCTTCCCGCCACCTGGGACTCGCTGTCCTCGGTTTCAAACGTCTCGAGCCTATCGAGGATCTTCAGGAACTCGTCCACCACCCAAGCGTCGTACCAACTGCCGCGACGCTCTCGAAGGACCTGTTCGGCATGCTCACGACTGTATCTCGGACGATATGGGCGGTCGGAAGTGAGTGCGTCGTAGCAGTCAACGACCGAGAGAATGCGGGCACCCAGCGGTATCTCTTGGCCTTTCAATCCACTCGGATACCCTGAACCATTCCAGTTCTCGTGATGATGTCGCACGATTGGTTCAACGGGATAGGGGAAGTCGATCGACTTTAGTATGTCTGCCCCCACGTCGGCGTGGACCTTCATCCGCTCGAATTCTGAAGGTGTAAGGGGGCCGGGCTTGTTGAGGATGTACTCAGGGACGGCAAGCTTGCCGGTGTCGTGGAGCAGGGCGGCTGCGCGGATCGCATCGAGCTGCCTCTCGTCCTTGATCCCAAGGGCATCGGCGAGTGCCATCGTGTAACGCTGGACGCGTCGGATGTGTCCATGGGTGACCTGGTCCTTTGCGTCGATTGCCAGAGCCAAGGCCTCCACTGTTGACAGAAAGACTCGATTGAGTTCGTTCGCTCGTTCTCGCTCAACTTCGATTCTCCTATTGGACCATCGGTAGTTGAGGAATAGCAGAACCAGCAGTGGAACAATCGCGAAGACGAACTGTGGTTTGACTTCTCTGGTGTTGTAAACCAGGAGGGCTGCAATCGAACCGCCTGCGCCGTAATTAACTAGAAGTTCGAAGAAGTGATTCCACCAGATTGTGGTGGCCTTGGCTCGCCGCTGCAAGGCGAGGGCGAGGCTTATGAGCCAGCTGTTGAGAAGAAAATAGAGCGTCGTGAACGCAGTGAGCCGGAGTGTAAAGACGGTGTCAAATATTGGATTTGTCTGGAACTGCGCCTCAATTCCCGCGAGCGTCGCCGCAACCCAGATGGAGAGCGGTGGAGCAGCCAGATTGAACACGATCTGCTGCCACCGCAGGCCGCGGGACCAGAAGAGATAGGCTGAGATGAAGAGGGCATCCAGTAGAACGAGCACGGTTCCGCCGGACCGGCCGAACAGCAGCGTGCCTGCAATAACGAATGTTTCGGAGATTGAGATGCTGACGTTGATTGTGGGCAGGGTGACCGGAAGGAGGCCACTGACGACTGTCAGCAGGACAAGGGAGAGCCACTGGCCTCGGTAGTCTGCGTTCTGGCCCGACTACGTCAAAAAAGCTCAGCCATACGGCTACGGCGCCGAGAGTGGCGACGGAGAACACGTATGTGTGAAGCCCGGTCGAGAATCGATTTCTTGTGTCGGCAGCCATGCGAGACGCCAACCTGCTCTCCCGACTAGTGATATCGACCGAGGCTCGTCGCGACTTCAGCTTCGCGACGTTCACAGTCGGGGCGGAAGGCCTCGCTCAGCCTCCGCCGGCCTACACTCTGTAGGCCAGCTCTAGCTCCACACGACGATTCGCTGCACGCTCATGCTTCAATCAATCAGCACAAGCCGTGCCACCGAATCTAGCTCCAGACGATGATGTTAGAAAGAGACATATGGCACCCGTTATGTTGTTGATGGATTAAGACTTAAAGCTTCATGTGCGCGAGTATTCAGTGGCTGCCGTCCGCCTCAGGAAGCGCGCTTCCCCACACAATCGTGTCAGCATCGGCACGACTGCCCCAGACGATGGTCGAACCCCAAACAATGGTTGAGCCCCAGACGATGGTGTTCCCAGCGGTCTTGCTGCCCCACACGATCGTGTTCGAGTCGGCACGGCTGCCCCAGACGATGGTGCTGCCCCAGACGATCGTGTTCGCCTCAGGGCTCCGGCTGCCCCAGACGATGGTTGAGCCCCAGACGATGGTGCTGCCCCAGACGATGGTGTTCGCTTCAGTCGTTGGGTCCGATCGACTGCCCCAGACGATCGTGTTCGCGTCCAAGCTACGGCTGCCCCAGACGATCGTGCTGCCCCAGACAATCGTGTTTCCGGTTACGGCGCGACTGCCCCAGACGATGGTGTTCGCGTCAGTCGTCGGATCCGACCGACTACCCCAGACGATGGTGTTCGCGGCTGCGCGACTTCCCCAGACGATGGTGTTTGCGTCAGCGCGGCTGCCCCAGACGATGGTGTTGGATTCCGCGCGGCTGCCCCAGACGATGGTGGATCCCCAAACGATGGTGTTCGCAAAGGCCACTTGGCCCGCTTGGACGGTTTCCCCGCCGATGGATATGCTCGTGGGCGCCTGCTCTAGGCCCTGGCTCTGCGCCAGTGCGACCGCCAGCGGAACGTTCAGGCTGCCCGCGCCCTGCTCGATGATGCCCGCGCCCTTGACCGGCTCCGCCGTGAACTGCAGCGCGAACTTCACGTCGTGCGGCTCGAGCTTCGGCGCGCTCTGCAGCAACTGCGCGACCGCCCCCGATACGACGGCCGTGGCCATGCTGGCGCCCGACAGCGTGAGATAGGTCCCGTTGCTGGCGCCAAACACCTGGCGCGACGGGTAGTTCCGCCACAGGTAGCTGCCCTCGGCACCGGCCGCGACAATCGCGTTCCCAGGCGCCACCAGGTCCGGCTTGATCTCCCAGGTCGTCGGGTCGTCCGGGTCACCGACCGGGCCGCGTGAGCTGTACGTCGCCACGCCGTCGTCGGACCGCACCACCGTGCCACGCGTGTTCAGGGCGCCGACCGTCAGCGCGCCCGGCGTGTTGCCCGGCGAGACCACGCCGCCGATGATCGGCGTCCCGTCTTCCAGCTTGCCGAGATTGCCCGCCGAACTGACGACCACCAGGCCCGCCGCCACGGCGCGTTCGACCGCGCGTCCCAGCGGATCCTCCCGATAGGAGATGGACGGCGGATGCCCCAGCGAGAGGTTGATGACGCGGAGCTTGTAGCGCTCCTTGGACTTGATCGCGAACTCGATCGCCTCGATGACATCCGAGACAAGGCCGGAGCCGTCCTCGCCGAGGACCTTGAGGCTCAACAGCCCGGCGCCCGGCGCCATCCCGACATACGCGCTGCCGTCGGCCGACCGGCTCCCGCGGCCGCTCCCGGCGATGATGCCGGCCACATGCGTGCCGTGGCCGTAGGCGTCCGCGTCCGGCGCCTGCGCATCCGTGAAGTCGAAGCGCGCCAGGACGCGCTGGTTGATGTCCGGATGATGCCCGATGCCCGAGTCGATGACCGCGATGCCGACGCCGAGCCCCGTGAGGCCGCCGAAGTTCCCCTGGCCCCGCGGGGATTTCCACAACAGACTCGCACCGGTGGACTGGGCGGCGACCGCCGTGGTCCCGGTCACGAGCCCATCCTCCGCGAGGCTGCGAACGGCCGGGTCGTTCGCCAGGCGATCCAACTGCGCCCGGCTCCCCGCAAACAGCACCCCCATGCCGAGACGCTTCACGACCCGCACCCGGTACTGGGCCGCCAGCCGGTCCGCCTCCGCCTGGGGCAGTTCCGCCAGCACGTTCATCGAGGCGTCTGATGGCCCGGTCAGGTGGGCCGCCACGCCGCGCGAGAGCTTCGCGCGATTCTGTGCAGCGGCAGGCATCGCCGCCGTAAACATCAGCGCCACGATGCCGATAAAGCTAGAGACACCCGAGCGGGAGGCAACGGCACGGAACAGTTTGGCCATTTGATGATCCTGGGGCTGGGGAACGCTCGTGTCAGTCAGCCCACTAAAGATGTGAGGCAGGTCGCGTACCAAATCTGTCGATGACGGATCTGGGCAAGATCTACTCCTTTTTGCATACCCGAGGCACCCAATATTGGTGCGGCCTTACAAGTCCGCGCTGGCGCTTACAATTTCGTGCGGCCCGGATGCCGCTGAGCCCACCGCTCCTCCCTGACTCCGTGCGGCGCGAACGCCAGGGGCGTGACCGCG
The DNA here is from genome assembly GCA_963738485.1 of uncultured Acidobacteriota bacterium. Taxonomy (GTDB): domain Bacteria; phylum Acidobacteriota; class Vicinamibacteria; order Vicinamibacterales; family SCN-69-37; genus CAVTWK01. The sequence goes on along the minus strand of CAVTWK010000001.1, from coordinate 153,201 downwards.
GCACCTCCTGCCGTTTTTGAAATCGAATTGCAATTGCGTCATTCTGGAGCCGCCCGAATGGACCTGCCCCGACGACGAGCTTACAGGTTTGTCAGTCTAGCAGCGGTTATTGTCGTTGCGAGCACCGGATGTCGTCCCGCACCCACCAAAAGTGAAATCGTCCCCGACACCGGGCGGCCCGTCACGGGGGGGCGGCTGGTCGCCACCTCGCGATCCGAACCCGCCAGTTTCAACCGGCTGGTCGCAGCCCAGACCGTCGAAGAGCTCTTTTCCCGACTCACCCAGGGGCGACTCGTCCGCTACAACCGCCTGACGCACCAGGTCGAGCCCTCGCTGGCGCAGGCCTGGTCGCTGAGCCCCAACGGCCTCGTCTGGACATTCACGCTCCGCAAGGGCGTCGCGTTCTCGGATGGCGTCCCGCTCACCAGCGCCGACGTCCTGTTCAGCCTTCGCGCGGTCTACGACCCCAAGGTCCGGTGCGTCATCGCCGACAGCTTCCTCTTCGGAGGCAAACCGCTCAGGGCCACGGCCCCGAACGACGAGACCGTCGTCCTCGAGCTGCCCGAGACGTACGGTCCGCTCCTCGAGCTGCTCGACGGTCTGCCGATCTTCCCGCGCCACAAGCTGCAAGCGGCCCTCGACGCTGGCACCTTTCAGGATGCCTGGAGTCTGGCGACGCCCCTGGCCGACCTCGTCGGGCTGGGGCCCTTTGTCCCGCGCGAGTATGTGCCCGGTCAGCGGCTGGTGTTTGCGCGGAACGACAAGTACTGGCGGCGCGATGTCCAAGGGGCCGCGCTGCCGTACCTCGACGAACTCGAGCTGCAGTTCGTGCCCGACGCCAACGCCGAGTCCCTGCGATTCCAGGCCGGCGACGTGGACGTCGTCACCGACTTCGTCCGTCCGGAGGACCTGGCCGCCTACCGTCGTCTGGTGGCGCAGAATCGGGCGCAACTGGTCGAGGCCGGCGTGAGCACCAGCCCGGATTTCCTCATCTTCAATCTGGTCCCCGGTGCCGCCGCGGCCGCGGCCCGCCCGTGGCTACAGGCGAGTGAGTTCCGGCACGGCGTGTCCTACGCGGTCAACCGCCAGTTCCTCGTGGACAACCTGTACTTCGGCGCCGCCGTCCCCATTTTTGGCCCCATCACGCCCGGCTACGGGGATTGGTACGTGCCGACGCTTCCGCGGACCGAGTACGATCCGGCCCGGGCGCGGACGCTCTTTGCGGCCGCCGGCTTGACCGATCGCACAGGAGACGGGCTGCTCGATGATGCGAGCGGCACGACCGCGCGCTTCTCGATCCTGACTCGCAAGTCGTCGATGCAGGAGCGTGCGGCGGCGATCATCCAGGACCAGCTCAAGAAGGTGGGCCTGACCGCGGATGTGGTGGCGCTCGAGCTGGCAGACATGCTGGCGCGCCACGGCAAGGCCGATTACGACACGTTCCTCTTCTTCGTTCGCCCGACCGCACTCGACCCGGCCCTGAATCTCGACTTCTGGTTGAGTTCCGGCGGCTTTCACGCGTGGCACCCCAACCAGGCCCGGCCCGGCACGCCGTGGGAGGCCGAGATCGACGCGGAGATGCGCCGCGTGACCTCGACCCGGGACCCGGCGGCGCGACAGCGCGCCTTCGAGGCCGCTCAGCGGACCCTGGCCGCGCAACTGCCCGTCGTCCACTTCGCCGCGCAGAACGTCATCGTCCCCCTGAGCGCCCGCGTGCGCGGGGCGACCCCCACGGTGCTGCCCGCGCCCGTGCTCTGGAACGCGGAGCACCTGTATCTGGCCACGTCGGCCTCCCGACCGCCGAAGTGAACTCCCGCGTCGCCGCCCTCATCGCGCGACGCGTCGGTCTCGCGGTGCTCTTCGCCGTCCTCGTCTCGTCAGCGTCACTGGTCCTCGCGCGCCTGGCGCCCGGCGATCCGGCGACCGACCTTCGCATCGCGGGCGCGAGTGACGCCGAGATTGCGCGGGCGCTCCAGGTCACCGGCTTCGACCGTTCGATGGCCGCGCAGGTCGGGACCTGGGTCCGCGGTCTGGTCCGCCTCGACCTCGGCGAATCGAGCCGGTTCCGACAACCCGTTGCGCCGCTGGTGGCCGAACGCGCGACCAACACCGTCGTCCTGGCCACGCTCGCGCTGGTCCTCGCGACACTCGTGGGCCTGCCACTTGGCGTCATGACCGGCGCCGCCCCGCGAGGCCTGCTGGCGATGATCGTCGCGCCCGTCTCCACCGCGCTGGTCGCGTGCCCGCCGGTGATCGGCGCGCTGGGCCTGCTGCTGTTCGCGGTCTCGACCGGCGCGCTCTCGGCTGTGCCCGGTCAGCTGCTGTTGCCGACCCTGGCCCTGGCGCTGCCGCTGGCGGCAACCCTCGAGCGTCTGCAGTCCCGCGCGACCCTCGATCGCGTGTCCGGGGAGGCGACCCCGGCGGCCGCGGCCCGGGGCATTCCCCGGGCGCGCTGGCTCTGGCGACATGTCGCGCGTCACGCGTCGCGGCCGGTGCTTGGCGTCTATGGCGTCATCATCGGCGGGCTGTTCAGCGGATCTCTGGCGGTCGAGACCGTGACGTCGTGGCCCGGCCTTGGACGACTGCTCTACGAAGCGCTCTTGGCGCGCGATGCGTATTTGACGGCCGGATGCGTCCTGGCCGGCGCGTTCTGTCTCATGCTGGCGAACCTCGCGGTAGACCTCGCGCGACTGTGGGTCGATCCGCGGCTGAGGCCGGCGTGAGGCCGCTCCTGTCCCTCCTGAGGGTGCTGGGTGTGGTGGCGCTGTCGGCGGTGGCGCTCCTCGCCCTCGCGGCGCCCTTCGTCGCGCCGAATGGGCCCGACGACCTGTTCGATGGCCGGGGCTACGCGCCGCCCGTCACCGTGCGGGTGCGCGACGCGCAGGGGTGGCGGCGGCCGTTTGTCCATCCGCTGGTCATCGAGGACCGCGCGATGCAGCAGTACCGCGAGGACACCACCCGCGCCTATTCGCTGACCTGGTTTGACCACGGTCACCTCGTGTCCCTGCCTCCCGAAGCCGGTCCGCTCCTGCTGCTCGGCGCCGATCCGCTCGGGCGAGATGTCTTTTCCCGGCTGATCCACGGCGCGCGTCTCTCGCTGGGGGTCGTCGCATTCGGCCTGTGCGGGGCGTTGGCCATCGGTATCCTCATCGGCGGCCTGGCCGGGATGAGCGGCGGACGCCTTGACGACGCGCTGATGGCCGCAGCGGATCTCGTGCTGGTGTTGCCCGGGGCGTACCTGGTCCTGGCCCTCCGCGGCATGCTGCCCCTGACGCTCACGACGGCACAGGTCTTCATGACGATGGTGGTCCTGTTCGCGGTCTCGGCGTGGCCCCAGGTCGCCCGGGGCGTCCGGGCCATCCTGGCCTCGGAGCGCACCCGGGACTACGTCGAGGCCGCACGGGCGCTTGGCGCGGGACGCCTCAGGCTGCTCGGGCACGTGCTGCCCGCCATCCGGGGGTTCGTGGCGGTGCAAGTCGTCCTCCTGGTGCCAGCGCTGCTGGTGGCCGAATTGACCGTCTCGTTCCTCGGCCTCGGATTTCCCGTGCCGTCGGCGAGCTGGGGCATCATGCTGCAGGACGCCCAGAGCACGCGCGCGCTGGACAATGCCCCGTGGCTGCTGGCGCCTGCGGCGGCGACCTTCGTGCTGGTGATTTCGCTGCACCTCGTCGCGGGGCCACGGGCGACAACCGCCGCGCTCGAAAGCCGGGCGCTCTGAGCGCCGTCACGCCCGGAGCACATTGACACCCCGCACCACGACCGATAGCCTCGGCTGATCATGTTGCCTACCACTGACCGTCTGCTCCTTGGCCCCGGCCCGTCGCCGGTGTCTGCCCGTGTGCTCGCTGCGCTGTCTGCCTCTCCCAGGTCGCATCTGGACGGCGAGATGATGGCGCTGCTCGACGACATCCGCGCGCGGCTCGCGCGCGTGTTCCGCGCCGGCGAGGGCGCGTTCTCCTTTGCGGTCTCCGGCACGGGTTCGTCCGGCATGGAAGCGGCGGTCGCCAACCTGACCGCTCCCGGCAAGCGCGCGCTCGTCGTCGTGACGGGTTATTTCGGCGACCGGCTCGCGAACATCTTCGCGCGCTATGGCGCGGAGGTCGTGCGGGTCGAGGGCGAGTGGGGACGGGCGATCGATCCGGCGATGGTGGAGCAGGCGCTGGCCGCCGGGCGATTCGATCTGGTCGGGGTGGTCCATGCGGAGACCTCGACCGGTGTGCGCAATCCCCTCCGCGAGATCGCCGCGATCGCGCGGCGTCACGACGCGCTCGTCATCGCCGATGCGGTGACGTCCCTGGGCGCGATGCCCCTCGAGACGGGCGCGTGGGATGTCGATGCGTGCTACTCCTGTTCGCAGAAGGGTCTCGGCGCCCCGTCGGGCTTCGCGCCGATCACCTTCTCGGCTCGCGCCCTCGAACGGAAAGTCGCCTGCCGCAGCTTCTACCTGGACGTGACGCTGCTCGAGGACTACTGGGTGCGTCGCAAGTATCACCACACGATCTCGGCGCCGCTGGTCTACGCCCTCCACGCCGCGCTCAGCGAAGTCGAAGAGGAAGGACTCGAGGCCCGGTGGGGGCGCCACGAGGCCGTGCACCACGCGCTGGTGAGCGCGCTGGCCCCGCTCAACCTCTCCCTTCTGCCGCCCCCGGCCGAGCGGCTCTGGAGCTTGAATGCCGTGACGGTACCCGCGGGTGTGGATGAAGCGGGCGTGCGCGGCACCTTGCTGAGGAAGCACGGTATTGAAATCGGGGCAGGATTGGGTCCCTTGGCTGGCAAAATCTGGCGTATCGGCCTGATGGGCTCCGGCGCGACGCCAGAGAACGTCGGACGGGTGACCAAGGCCCTTGGCGATGCTCTTGCAAGGTAGAGGTACCGGACCTATTTGATGAAGCGGCTGTGCCTCGCGTTCCTCGCCCTCGTGGCCTCGGCGTGCGCCACCAATCCCGCCACGGGTCGTCGTCAGCTGATGCTGATGTCCGAGGCCGAGGAGCTGCAACTCGGCCGTCAGTCGGACGCCGAGATCCGCCAGCAGATGGGCGTGTATCGCGATCCCGAGTGGCAGGCGTACGTCGATCGTGTGGGTCAGCGCCTCGCCCGCGCGGCGCATCGACCGAACCTGCCGTGGACCTTCACGATTGTGGACGAGCCGGCCGTCAATGCGTTTGCGCTGCCCGGCGGGTTCGTCTACCTCACGCGCGGCATCCTGCCGTTCCTGCGCGACGAGTCCGAGCTGGCGGCCGTGCTCGGGCACGAGATCGGTCACGTGGACGCCCGGCACTCGGCGTCTGCCTACTCGCGGCAGCAACTGGCGGGCGCGGGCCTGGCCCTCGGCAGCATCTTCGTCCCGGCGACCCGACCGTTCACCGGCTTGGCGGGCGTGGGCCTGCAGCTGGCGTTTCTGGGTAACTCACGCGAAGCCGAGCTCGAAGCCGATGGGTTGGGTGTGGGCTACACCTCGACCTCCGGCTGGGATCCGCGCGGCATGCCCGGACTGCTGAATACACTCGGCCGGCTGGATGAGGCGTCTGGTTCGAGCCGCGGTGTGCCGAACTGGGCGCTGACGCATCCACCGGCGGCCGATCGGGTCACCAAGGTGCAGGAGGCGGTTGCGGCCGCCGCGGCTACCCCGGGTGCGCGGACGACCAACGCCGCGGAGCTCGATCGTCACCTCGACGGACTCGTCTTCGGCGACAGCCGCGAGAAGGGATTGGTCCGGGGCAGTGAGTTCATCCATCCCGTGCTGCGCTTCGCGCTGACGTTCCCGGACGGCTGGGAGGTGCAGAACAGCGATCAGCAGGTGACGGCGCGCGACGCCTCGCGGGAGAACACCGCGATGATCCTCCAGCTGGCCAAGAGTCCGTCGAGCTCGGTCGAACAGACCGCGCGTCTCTCGATGACCGATGCGGGCTTCCGCGAGGTCGAGGGCGGGCGTGCCGAAGTCGGTGGGCAACCCGCCTACGTGGGCACGTACGAGGGCGCGGTCAACAACACCGCGTTTGGTGTCCGCGCGGCGCACGTCCAGTCCGGCGGGCAGACGTACTTCATCGCGGGCCTGGCGCCGACCGCCGGCTTCGCGCGCATCACCGACGCGGTGAATCGTTCGATCCGATCGTTCCGCCAGCTCTCCACGCAGGAAGCCGAGCGGATCCAGCCTAACCGCGTGGACTTCTACGTCGCGCGGGCGGGTGATACCTGGGATTCCATCGCGAAGGGCCCTGGTGGGGGCGCCATCAAGGCGTCCACCCTCGCGATCCTCAACGGCCGTGACACGACAACCCCTCCCAAAACCGGCGAACGCCTCCGCATCGTGGTCAGCGGCTAGACGCGGCGGCCGTGGAGGCCGTCGCGCGCCGTGGAGAACGATAGGCCGCGTCCTGGCCGTGGCGGCCATGGCCGGGTTCGCGTGCGTGTCGTATACCTGGACCACGCTTCCGGACGTTCGTCCGCTTCGCGCCAAACCGCCGGAGACGACGGCGTTCATGCGCCTGCGCGCTGATGAGGCGGAGGACGCCGGCCGGCCGCCGCGGCAAGTCCAGCGGTGGGTCAGCTACGGACGGATCTCGCCGGCCCTCAAGCGCGCCGTGCTGGTCAGCGAGGACGCCGCCTTCTTCCAGCACGACGGCATCGATCTCAACGAGATTCGCGCGTCGGTCGAGAAGAGCTGGACCAGCGGTGTGCCGATGCGGGGCGGCTCGACGATCACCCAGCAACTGGCCAAGAACCTCTACCTCTCGCCGGCGCGCAATCCGTACCGGAAGCTCACCGAGCTCCTGATCACCCGGCGGCTCGAGGCCGAGCTCAGCAAGGCGCGCATCCTCGAGCTGTATCTCAACCTGATCGAGTGGGGCGACGGCGTGTGGGGCGCCGAGGCGGCCGCGCGGACGTACTTCGGCACCTCGGCCAGTGACCTCTCGGCCTCGCAGGCGGCGCTGCTCGCGGGAGCCATCATCAACCCGCGCGTCTACAGTCCCGCGCGCCCGAACGCGCGGCTCCTGCGTCGCCAGCAGATCATCCTCGGCCGCATGGGCTTCGTCTCGCCGCCAGACGGGCCGGAGCCGGTCACCACCTCGGCGGTCCCGGCTCCCGACGCCCCCGCCGTGGTCAAGACGACGCGCTAGACTAGCGCCGTTTCACGGCAGCCGGCGCGCGCCGACGAAGCGAGCCCGCCAGTACGCCGCGTCCAGCCGCTCGATCCGCACGACCCCGCCAGAGACGGGCGCATGAATGAACTCGCCACCGGCCAGCGCGATGCCGACGTGTGAGGGGCCGGCACTGACGGTCGAGAAGAACACGAGGTCCCCGGGCGCTATGGCACTCCGCGGAATCGCGCGCCCGATGCTGAACTGCTCGGCCACCGTCCGCGGCAGCGCCCACTGCGCAGCGAACACATAACGCACGAATCCGCTGCAGTCGAAACCGGTCGTCGGGTCGGACCCGCCCAGGCGGTAGGGCACCCCGCGCAGGCCGAGGGCCGTGTCGATCGCCGGTCGTCGCGTGGTGCGCGTGACGTCCCTCGACGCGGTGGCCGGCACGGGCCGCGTCGTCGTGACCACGCCAGGGAACGGCAGGGGGCGCGCCGTGGACGTGGACGACGTCGCACACGCCGAGGTCAGGCCGATCGCGGCGCCGAGGAGACAGCAGACAAGGGGGCGGGCAGCGCGCAGGAGAGGCCTCTCGACCGGGCGTATCGGTTCGACGGTGCCTGCCCGGCAGGGAGGCCCGCACCCGCGGGCCCGTACGTCAAGTTGAGTGCGATCCCATAACTTGCTGAATCCACGTGTGTTACGAGGTCGCGTCGCTTGACAAGGTGTGGATCGATCCAGAAAGATACCTAGGACCGAACGCCATGGAACACGCGCTGCTGCTCAACGCGACGTACGAGCCGCTGAAGGTAGTGCACTGGCAGAAGGCGATCACGCTCTGGTTTCAGGGCAAGGTCGAGATTCTCGCCGAGCACGACCGCGAGGTGCGGTCGGTGTCGTTCGTCATCAAACTCCCATCCGTCATTCGCCTGCTGCGCCGCATCCGTGTGCGGCGCGCCGTCGAGCACGTCCCGTTCTCGCGCGCCAACATCTACGCGCGCGACAACCACTCGTGTCAGTACTGCGGGTCTGCGTTTGCCGGGGGCGAACTGACATTCGATCACGTCGTGCCGGTCGCGCAAGGCGGGCGCAAGGACTGGGAGAACATCGTCACCTGTTGCATCACCTGCAACCGGCGGAAGGGCGGACGCACGCCCGAACAGGCGGGCATGCACCTCAAGCGTCACCCACGCCGGCCCTCGCGCGCCCCGGCGATGCGCATCACCTTCGGCCTGCGGGATGCTCCGGAAAGCTGGCGCGACTATCTCTATTGGCATGTCGAACTGGACGACGCCTGAGTCATAGTTAGATCGCGCCGGTGTCTGTAATCCCTTCTGCCATTCGACCCGGCTGGGCCGTCCCGGGCGGGCGCGTCGTGATCGAGGGCGCGAGCCTGCCCGTGCCTGCCAACGGGCCGCCCGTCGTCACGGTGGGACTGCATCGCGCACGCGTGTCGTCGGCCTCGTCGCGGTCTCTGACCTTTGCCGTGCCGGCCGAGGCGGAGGGCGGGACGACGGCGGTCACGGTGGGTGACGATGGCCCGCCGCTGTATCTGGAGATCGCCCGCACCCTGGCGACCGGGCTCCACCAGGTGGATAGCCCGGCGCTCGACGGGCTGGGTCGTCTCTACGTCACGCAGAGCGGCACGCGCGGCAACAAGGTGCCGGTGCCGCTGTATCGCGTGGGCGCCGACGGCGCGCGCGAGCCCATCGCGGTCGAGATTGCCAATCCCACCTCGGTCACGCTCGGCCCCGATGGCGCGATGTTCATCTCGAGCCGGTTCGATGGCGTGGTGCATCGCCTCACGGCGGACGATCAGGTCGAGGCGTACGCGACCGACCTCGGTGTGGCCACGGGCCTGGCGTTCGCGTCGGACGGGTCGCTGTTCGTGGGCGACCGCGCCGGGTCGATCTTCCGCGTGTTTCCCGACCGCCACGTCGAGGTGTTCGCGACGATCCCGGCCAGCGTGGCCGCCTTCCACCTCGCGGTCGGCCCCGACGGCTGCCTCTACGTCACCGCGCCGACGCTGTCGTCGCACGACGCGTTGTACCGCATCACGCCGGATCGCCTGGTGGACGTGGTGTGCGACACGTTCGGCCGCCCGCAGGGCCTGGCCTTCGACGCCCTGGGCCACCTCTACGTGGTCGATGCGTTGGCCGGTTCGGCCGGACTCTACCGCGTTGACCTCGCGCAAGACCCGGTGGTGCCCGAGCTGGTCGTCTCGGCCGCCTCGCTGGTCGGGGTCTGCCTGCGGCCGTCGGGCGGCATCATCCTCGCCTCGAGCGATACGATTTGGTCGCTCGACGTGGACGTGCGCGCACCGGCCACGTAGCCCTTCTCCCGGCGCCCCACGCCCGTGTGCCGCAGCACGTAGCCCGTCGTCCTCTCGCGCCAACGGTCGAGTGGCAGAGCTGACGCTGCGCGGGGCTACTTGCCTGGCGGGCAACCGCGGCCATCTGCCGCGCGCTGGTAGCCTCGTTCGTAGCCGACAGTGGGCACGACGACGAGCCGCTCGTTGATTTGGGTCAAGGAGACGACTTCCGCTCGAACGATCAGTCGCCCCAACGCGTCGAGCCTGAACCGCCGCGTTTCCTGGTCCGTACCTCCTCACTTCCGTGACCACGAGGGCGTCGCCTTCCCAGCGCACCCGCCCGGTCGCGGTCCGCGCCTGTCCATCCTCCAGATAAGAGCGCGTGGCCGGCGTGCCATCGAGCGGATATTCCCGTGGCGCGCCGGTGCAGGAGCCGAACCGGAACGTCGTCGCGGTCAATGCCGCGACCAGCGGGGAGCCCGGCGGCCATCCCTCAGGCTTCGACAGCTCAGGCACGCCGATCCACGTGCCTGAGAAATCTGGCTGGTCGGAGGGCTGGGACGACTGCTTTGCCACGCTGACGTCCTGCGTCGTTCGTCCCTCGAGCATGGCCATCGAAATGAGACCTGACACGAATCCACGCCAAGCGACTGTGGTCTTCAAAGTGGTCCCTCCTTCGAGGGCAGTGGTCTCTGCTCTGTGGTGCCGTCCGCTCCTTCTAACGACGGAGAAGGGAAGGGCGTTGCGGAAGGGCGGGAGATTGGTGACTTGGCATTCTTGCCGCGCCGTCTCCCGTCGGCCGTCCCGGTAGGCCGTCTCCCGTAGACCGTGTTGCCGTAGACCGTCTCCCGTTGACCGTCTCCCGTTGACCGTCTCCGGTAGGCCGTTTCCCGTAGGCCGTTTCCCGCCCTGCGTTGCTACAATCAAGGATTGGGGTCCGGCTGTCCGGCCCCGCCGAAGACCATGGCTCACGACTGGATTGCCGTCCGGGGCGCGCGCGTGCACAACCTGCGCGATGTGGATGTCGATCTGCCCAGGAACCGCCTGGTCGTCATCACCGGCCTGTCCGGGTCTGGCAAGTCGTCCCTGGCCTTCGACACCATCTACGGCGAAGGGCAGCGCCGCTACGTCGAGTCGCTGTCGGCCTACGCGCGGCAGTTCCTCGAGCAGATGGAGAAGCCTGACGTCGATGTGATCGAGGGCCTCTCGCCGGCCATCTCCATCGAGCAGAAGACCACCGGGTCCAATCCCCGATCGACGGTCGGCACCGTCACCGAAATCTACGACTATCTGCGACTGCTGTTCGCCAACATCGGCGTGTCCCACTGCCCGACCTGCGATCGTCCCATCACCTCGCAGTCGCTCGAGCGGATCATGGACATGGTGATGCTCTATCCGGCCGATGCGCGCATCAACATCTTCGCGCCGGTCGTGCGCGGCCGGAAGGGTGAGTTCAAGCGCGAGCTCGCGGCGTTTCGCACGCGTGGCTTCACGCGCGCCCGCATCGACGGCGAACTGGTGATGCTCGATCAGCCGATCGCGCTCGACCGCCGGCGCAATCACACGATTGACGTGCTCGTGGACCGGCTCGTCATCAAGGACGGCATCGAACGCCGACTCACCGACTCGCTCGAGCTCGCGTTCAAGCTCGCCGACGAAATCGTCATCATCAACACGATGGACGAGGGAGACCGCCTGTTCTCGCGGCGGATGGCGTGTCCCAACTGCGGCATCAGCATCCCGGAGAAGACGCCGCGGGCCTTCTCGTTCAACTCGCCGCATGGCGCGTGCCCCGATTGCCAGGGCCTCGGCGCGGTGTACGACTTCGATCCGGCGCGCGTCGTGCCTGACGACACCCGATCGTTGCGCGACGGGGCCGTGGCGCCCTGGGCCGCCGGCGACGAGGGCTCGATCGGCGACCTGCTCGACGGCCTGGCACGCGCGTTCGGCATCGACAGCACGGTGCCGTTCCGCGACCTGCCGAAGAAGCACCGCGAGATCATCCTGAACGGCGCGCCCGGGCGGCGCCGCGCCGCGAGCAGTGCGTCAGCCGGGGTCTCGGTCGAGTCCTCGGCCGACGAAGACGGCGATCCGATCCCCGGGACGCGCCGGAAGGCGCCGAAGGCCGCCAAGGCGGCACGCGATCCGTTCGGCGTGGACTTCGAGGGCGTGATGCCCAGTCTCCGGCGGCGATTCGAGACCGGCGCGTGGGCCGACCAGGAGGCGCTCGAGCCGTTTCGCGCCCTGCGGCCCTGTCCGGCCTGCGAGGGCGCCCGCCTCAAGCCCGAGGCCCGCGCCGTGCGGGTTAAGGGCCGCCGCGTGTCGGACTACGTGGGCCTGCCCATCGCCGACGTGCTCCCCGTGTTCGAGACGATGGAGCTGTCGGAACGAGAGCACCTCATCGCGGGCCGCGTCGTGCGCGAGATCCGTGACAGGCTGCGCTTCCTGGCCGACGTCGGCGTCGGCTATCTCACGCTCGGACGCAGCGCGGCCACGCTCTCGGGCGGAGAGGGCCAGCGCATCCGGTTGGCGACGCAGATCGGGTCGCAGTTGACCGGTGTCCTCTATGTCCTCGACGAGCCCTCGATCGGCCTCCACCAGCGCGACAACCGCCGGCTCCTCGGCACGCTGGCCCGCCTACGGAACCTCGGCAACACCGTGCTGGTCGTCGAGCACGACGAAGAGACGATTCGCACGGCCGACTACCTCGTCGACCTCGGTCCTGGTGCCGGCGAGCACGGCGGGCACGTCATGTTCCAGGGCAAGCCGCAGCAGTTGCTGGCGGCCCCGGGCGCCTCGCTCACCGGCCAGTACCTGACAGGCCTTCGGCGCATCGAGGTGCCGGCCCGGCGGCGACCCGCCACCAAGGGCCAGATCGTCGTGCGGGGGGCCCGCGCGAACAACCTCCGCACGATCGACGTCGCGTTCCCTCTGGGCACGTTCATCGCCGTGACGGGCGTCAGCGGATCGGGCAAGTCCACGCTGGTCAACGAGATCCTCTATCGCGCGCTCGCGCGGCTGCTCTATCGCGCCGTGGACGAGCCGGGCGCGCACACGACGATCGAAGGGATCGACCTGGTGGACAAGGTGATTCAGATCGATCAGTCGCCGATCGGCCGCACCCCGCGCTCCAACCCGGCGACCTACACCGGCCTGTTCACCTTCATCCGCGAGCTGTTCGCCATGCTCCCGGAATCCCGTGCGCGCGGCTACAAGAACGGCCGCTTCTCCTTCAACGTCAAGGGGGGGCGCTGCGAGTCGTGCCAGGGCGACGGGGTCATCGCCATCGAGATGCACTTTCTGCCCAACGTCTACGTCACGTGCGAGGAGTGCAAGGGCCAGCGCTACAACCGCGAGACCCTCGAGGTGACGTACCGGGGCAAGTCGATCGCCCAGATGCTGGACCTGACCGTCGATCAGGCCTTGCCCCTCGTCGAGAATTTCCCGTCGATCGCGCTTCGGCTGCGCACCCTGCAGGACGTCGGGCTCGGCTACATCCGGCTCGGCCAGTCGGCGACGACGCTGTCGGGCGGCGAGGCGCAGCGGGTGAAGCTCGGCAAGGAACTGGCGCGTCGCGGCACGGGTCGAACCCTCTACATCCTCGACGAGCCCACGACCGGCCTCCACTTCGAGGACGTCCGCAAGCTCCTCGACGTCCTGGGCAGGCTCGTGGACCAGGGCAACACCATCGTCGTCATCGAGCACAACCTCGACGTCATCAAGACAGCCGACTGGGTGATCGACCTGGGCCCGGAAGGCGGGAGCGGCGGAGGCCGGGTGGTCGCGGAGGGGCCCCCTGAACAGGTGGCTCGGGTCGCCGAGTCGGCGACGGGACACTTCCTGGCGGCCTCCCTGACCGGAACACCCGCCTCAGTTCCCGCGGTTTCCTGACGTGTGTGTCTCGCTTGACACGTCGGAATCTCGTCAGCCGTGGTCAAGCTGACACGATCCGGGCAATTTACGTCGTCATGAATCGGCCGCCAGAGAATTATAAGTTGACTGTATTGTGCGGTTTACGAGATTATCTGCGCGGTACGACAAATTTGGCAGCGCGATTGCTATAGAGGCGTTGGTCAACACAGGAGCTGGATGACAACGCAACGGACGCTTCGTCGAATGGTGCACTGCACCGGCATGGGACTGCACTCAGGTCAGAAGGTGACCCTTGCACTGAAGCCCGCCCCTGCCGACTTCGGAATCCGGTTCCAGCGCGCCGACCTCGGCGGTGTCGAAATCCCTGCAAACGTCTCGTATCTTGGAGCCCGCCAGCAACTGCAGACGGGCCTGGTGGTCGATTCCGCCTCGGTTGACACCGTTGAACACCTGCTGTCCGCCCTCCGAGGTCTGGGCATCGACAATGCCTCGGTCGAACTGAATCACCCGGAAGTCCCTATCATGGACGGCAGCGCCGCTCCCTGGGTCTATCTGATTCAGGACGCCGGCATCAAGGAGCTCACGGCTCCGCGCCGGACCATCGAGATCCTCCGTCCGGTCCAGGTGCAGCACGGCGACAAGCGCATCGCCGTCTACCCGGCCGACCAGTTCAAGGTCAGCTACACGATCAGCTTCGACCACCCGATGCTGCGGCACCAGCAGAAGACCGTGGACCTCGACGAGCAGATCTTCATCGACGAGATTGCTCCGGCGCGGACCTTCGGATTTCTCAAGGAAGTCGAGATGCTGCGTCAGCGTGGGCTGGCGCTCGGCGGCTCGCTCGAGAACGCCGTCGTGCTGGGCGAGACGGGCGTGCTCAATCCGCTCCGGTTCGCGGACGAGTTCGTGCGGCACAAGATCCTGGATGTGATTGGCGATCTGGCGCTCATCGGACATCCGATCCAGGGACACCTCGTGGTGCACCGCGGCGGTCACGCCCTGCACACGGCCTTTGCAGCCGAACTGCTCCGGCAGACCGACGCCTGGCGCTTCATCGAAAGTGCGGCGCCCGCCCGCGGCGTCCGCAGCGGCAGCCGCGTGCCGGCCGCCCAGCCCGCGCACTGACGCACGGCCTCGGCCGGAGACGCGTGCCTCGCGACGTCAGCTCGTCTCTTCTTCGGCTTCGGCGCTGGCCGCCCGGCGTTCGATGATCATCATCTGGTCCACCTCGAAGCGGGCGAAGCTCAACAGCAGGCTCTCCGTCAGATAAGCTTTCAGCTCGACATCGTTGAGCTGCGCGACCACGTGAGCGAACTCGCGGTGGACGTCCTCATAGCCGTACGCCAGTCCGTGGCGCCGGATCAGGTCGCGGAACAGCGTCTCGAGCACCGCCAGCAGATCGATCTCGACCTCGGACTCGATGGGCGTGCCTGACGTCGTGGTCATCGTCCGCATGGCTAGCCTCCGAAGCTCGCAAGGGCCGACGCCTGGTCGGCGTGGACTTCAAGGAAGTTGTGCGCCCCGGTCATCGTGAGCATCGTCTCGACCCGCTTCTGGACCCCCGCCAGCTTCAGCGCACTCCCGGTGGCCGTCGCCTGCCGGTACAGGTCCATCAGGCAGCCGATCGTGGCGCTGTCCACATAGCCCACCGGCGTCAGGTCAACGACGATCTTTTTCTGACCGTTGCCAATCAGCGTCGTGGCGGCGGTCGCAAAGTCAGCGAGGATCGGATACGTGAGCCGGGGCTCGTTCACCTGCAGGACGACGACGTCCCCCACGGTGGTGGTGCTGACATTCATTCGGTTTCTCCTCGAGCACTGTGCCGGGGCGCCGGCGACTGGAATCGGAGGCGATCCAGCTGGCGCTTCAGCTCGAGCCGGCCGCGATTGATACGGGACTTGACGGTCCCTTCGGGCAACCCGAGCTGGTCGGCAATCTCCTGATACGACAGTTCCTGAAGGTCCCGGAGCTCGACGGCCTGACGCAACGCCGGGGCCAGTTCTTCGAGCGCCAGGCGAATCTGACGCTGCAGGTCCGAATCCTCGAGCTGGCGGTAGGGCCCGCGCTCGCGTGAGACCGGCGTCAGCATCGACGCATCGACGTCGCGCGCCATCGTCTCGCGCTCCTTCCGAACACTACGATAGTGGTCGATGCAGAGGTTCCGGCTGATGCTGATCAGCCAGGTCTGGAAGTTCGCGCGACGGTCGAACGTGTGCAGCGCCTTGAAGATCTTGAGGAAGATATCCTGCGTGAGGTCCTCGGCCTCGTCGTGACGGCCGACGAACTTGTACGCCAGATTGAAGACCTTGCGCCAGTGCTGGCGCACGATCTGCTCCCAGGCGACTTGATCACCGAGCAGGCAACGCGCGATGAGCGCGTCGATGGCGGCGCTGGGATCGACGGGCTGGTCGCTGGACATCAGGATGAACGGCCGGCGGGCGTGGCTGCATGATAACAAATGTGCGCGCGCCGCACGCGCCACGGGCGTCCGAGTACAATAGCCGGTCCTGTGACTGGTTTCTCCCTGCACCGCGGTTCGCTGCACTGCGACGACGTCGCCCTGGAGGACATTGCCCGGACCACGGGCACCCCGGTGCACGTCTACAGCGCCTCGACCCTCGCGTCCCGCTACCGTGCGCTTGACGACGCGTTCGAGGGCTATCCGCATCGGCTGCACTACGCCATCAAGGCCAACGCCACCGTCGGCGCTCGTGCGGCAGCTCCGGGCCCTGGGCGCAGCGGCCGACGCCAACTCCGGCGGCGAGATTGCCGTGGCCGAACGCGCCGGCTTCGCACCCGAGGACATCATTTTCACTGGTGTCGGCAAGACGCACGCCGAACTGGTGCAGGCGGTCGGCCTGGGCGTGAAGGCCATCAACGCGGAATCGCCCGGCGAAGTGGCCCGGATCGCCGACATCGCGGCGGCCCACGGCCGCATCGCCCGCGTCGCGGTGCGCATCAACCCCGACGTCGATGCCGGCAGTCATCGGCACATTTCCACCGGTCTGCACATCAACAAGTTCGGCGTCTCGATCGCGGAGGCCCGGACCATGATCGAGGACATGGCGCGGCGCCCAAGCCTGCGGGTCGTCGGCCTCCACGTCCACATCGGCTCGCAGGTGACCAAGGCGGAGCCGCTCGCCCGGGCGGCTCAGGCCATCGGCGACCTCGCCAGGTCGTTCGTGGACCAGGGGCTGGCGCTGGAGCACCTCGACCTGGGCGGTGGCCTGGGCATCGCCTACAGGCCGGGCGAAGTCGTGATGACGCCGGCCGAGTACGCGGCGGCCGTCCTGCCTGCCGTGCGACGCACCGGGCTGACGCTGCTGCTGGAACCCGGGCGCTGGATCGTCGGACCCGCGGGCGTCCTGGTCGGCCAGGTGGTCGATCTCAAGCGCCAGCCGGAGAGCCGCTGGTTCGTCATCGCCGACATGGGGATGACCGATCTGATTCGCCCGGCGCTGTACGACGCCTGGCACGCCATCGAGCCCGTCCGGCCTCGCTCCGGTACCCCGGTCCAGAGCGACATCGTGGGACCCGTCTGCGAGACGTCCGACACCCTCGGCTCCGATCGGACGCTTCCGCCGGTCGAGGTCGGCGATCTGCTGGCGGTGCGCGACACGGGCGCCTACGGCGCCGTGATGGCCTCCAACTACAACCGTCGTCCGCTGGCCGCCGAGGTCGTGGTCAACGGCGACACCTGGACCCTCGTCCGGCGACGGCAGACCGTTGACGAGATGATGCAGTGGGACGTCTGATGCTCATCGCCTTCGAAGGCCTCGACCAAAGCGGCAAGGAAACCCAGGCGCGGCACCTGCGCGCCCGGCTCGAACAGGACGGCCAGAAGGTCCGGTCGTTGTCCTTCCCTGAATACGCCACCCCTATCGGCCAGGAGATCCAACGCGCACTGGCCGGTGAGCGGGAGTTCGGCGCGGACGTCCTCCAACTGCTCTACGTCGCCAACCGCTGCGAGTACCGCCTCCGACTCGAGTCCTGGCTCGAGGCCGGCGACGTCGTCATCTGCGACAGATACCGTGCGTCGAGTGTGGCCTACGGCGAGGCGCAAGGACTCGACACGGACTGGCTCGAGACCATTCAGCGACTGCTGCCGAGGCCTGACGTGACGGTGCTGCTCGACATCGCGCCCGACACGGCGGTCAGCCGGAAGCGCGCGGGCCGCGACCGATTCGAGCGCGATATGGGCCTGCTGGCGCGCGTGCGCGAGAGCTACCGTCGCCAAGCCACCCAGCCCGACTGGGTGCTCATCGACGCGGAGCAGCCCAAGGACCAGGTGGCGAGCGCGGTCCTGCAGGCCGTCCTGCCACGGCTCGCGCCACCGTCAGCCCGCTGACCCGCTCCACGCCCGCGTCCCGCAAGATCCGCCCACACGCCTCCATCGTCGCCCCCGTCGTCACCACGTCATCGATGAGGACGACGGAGAGATGGGAGTGCAGGCGCGCGGGACGAGGCCAGACGGGCCAGTGGGCGCTGCGGCGCGCCCGCAGCGAGAATGCGCGGCCGACGTTGGCCGCTCGGTCCTCCGCCGCCAGCGTGGCCTGGGGCGGTCCCGCCCGCACGCGGCGCAGGAGCCGCCACACCGGCAGGCCGAGGCGCCCGGCCAGGTCGTCCGCCTGGTTGAAACCCCGCGCCAACGCCCGCCACGGATGGAGCGGGACGGGCACCACCACGTCGGCTGTGGCCAGCAGGTCGGCGCCGGCGCGGCGCAGCAGTACGCCCAGGGGATCGGCCAGCATGCGCTGCCGTCCGTACTTGAAGGCGTGAATGATCTCGCGGAGCGCACCGTCGTAGCAGCCAGCCGCACGCACCACGCAGAGAGGCGACTCGTGGGACTGGCATCGCGGACAGGGCTGGTCGCGAGGCCAGGTACCCGGCAGCGCATCGCAGCAGCGCGGGCACGCGGGAGTGGGAATCGGGAGAACGCCGCGCCAGCAGGCCGGACAAACGGGGTTGCCAAGTGGCTGGTCGAGTGCGCACGCGCACGCCATGCACTGCGGCGCGAAGAGGCCTCGGATGAGCGCGTTGCCTGCCTTTGCGAACACGGCGGATCTCCCACCGCGGCATAGTGCAAGGCGCCGGCCAATCCTGAGGAGAGAAGATCAGGCCGGTCTGCGAAGGGGCGTCGCAGAATCTGCGATCGGCGTCGTCAGAGCTTTGAAAGATCGATCTGTTCGGCGTCGCCCCAGAGCCGCTCGAGCGCGTAGAACTCACGCGTGGCCGGCGTGAAGATGTGGAAGATCACGTCGAAGTAGTCGATGAGCACCCACTCGCCGCGCCGCTCACCTTCGATAAGGGCCGGTCGAGATCCGGCCTTGAGCAGCGCTTCCCGGATGCCGTCAGCGATGGCACCCACCTGTCGAGCCGTGGCGCCCGTACAGATGACGAAGAAGTCGGTGAACGCGCTGGCCTTGCGGAGATCCAGCGCGATCAGGTCGATGGCCTTCTTGTCGAGGGCGGCCGCGATGCCGAGGCCGAGGTCGGTCGGCAGCCTGGGGTTCAGCGTGGCCTTCTTGGCCTTCGCACGCGGCGCCCGAGGGGCGCGTGCGCGCGTGGCGGCGGCAGGCGAGGGCTTGGTCGGCTTCGGCTTGGCGGCTGGGGTGCGTGGCATGTGACTCCTGGGTTAGCGCGCAGCCGCCCCGTAAAGGCCGTGCCGCGTGATGTACGTCGCGACGTCAGCCGGCACCAGCTGCTGCCAGTCGCCGCCCTGCTCGATGGCTCGCCGCACCTCGGTGGACGACACCGGGGCCGTTGGGGCGTCCACGAGAAAGATACCCGGTTGCTGGCGAAGAGTGAATGGCGGCGTGTGCATCCGAGCCGCCAGTTCGGGCAGCAGGTCGGGCATCTGGGTCGCGGCCAGGCCGGGACGCGACACCACGACGAACGGGCACTGGTCGAGGAGTGCCGCATGTGCCTTCCAGGATCGGATGTCCTTGAAGGCATCGGCGCCGGCGACGAACGCGAACTCAGTCGGGGCGCGAGCGTCTGCACGCAGGCGAGCCACGGTGTCGATCGTGTACGCCGGCTCGTTGTGAGCCATCTCGATGTCGGACAGGCCGAACCCGTCGTCGTGCTGCGTGGCGAGGGCGACCATCGCGAAGCGGTGCGCCGCCGAGGCGTGCGGGTGATGGCGGTGGGACGGCACCCGTGCCGGCACGAAGAGCACGCGAGAGAGGCCGAGCGCCTGACGCGCCGCACGCGCGACGTCCAGGTGGCCGAGGTGAATCGGATCGAAGGTGCCGCCCAGCAGGCCGACTGCCATCAACGCGGCGATGATTCCACAGATACGGCCACCTGGCGCCACATGGCTTCGAGCAGCGGCGCGAGTCCCTCGCCCGTGGCGGCCGAGATGGGGTAGAGCGCCACCTTCTTGCGCTTCATGTACTTCTGAAGGCGCGCGAGGCGGTCGGGCTCGTCGAGGGCGTCGATCTTGTTCGCGACGGCGATGCGCGGCTTGTCGGCCAGCGCTTCTGCCGCCAGATCGCCCGCGCCGGCAAACAGCTTCAGCTCACGGCAGATGACTTCGTAGTCTTCAATCGGGTCGCGGCCACTGGCCGACGACACGTCGATCACGTGCACCAGGGCCTTGGTGCGCTCCAGGTGCGCGAGGAACTTGGTGCCGAGACCGTGGCCCTCGTGCGCGCCTTCGATGAGGCCGGGCACATCGGCCACGACGAACGAGCGGTCGTCGCTGAGCTGCACCACGCCGAGGTTGGGCGTCAGCGTCGTGAACGGGTAGTCGGCGATCTTCGGCCTGGCGGCCGAAATGCGGGAGATCAGCGTGCTCTTGCCGGCGTTGGGGAATCCCACCAGGCCGATGTCGGCGAGCAGTTTGAGTTGGAGGCGCAGTGTGCGGATCTCGCCGGGCTGTCCCGGTTCATGCCGACGCGGGGCGCGGTTGGTCGAGGTCGCAAACGTCGAGTTGCCCCGGCCGCCATGGCCACCTCGCGCCACGAGCACCCGGTCGCCGATGGCGGTCAGATCGGCCAGGGGAATCAGGTCGTCGGCTTGCTTCTCGTAGGCGACCGTGCCCGGGGGCACTTCGAGGACCATGTCGTTGCCGCTGAAGCCGGTGCGGTTCGCGCCCATGCCGTGCTGGCCACGCTCCGCCTTGAAGTCGGGGTGGAACCGGTAGGTGACGAGCGTGTTCTGGTGTTCGCTCGCGACGAGGTAGATCGACCCGCCGCGGCCGCCGTCGCCCCCGTCCGGACCGCCCCGGGGCACGCGCTTCTCGCGACGGAAGCTCATGCACCCGTTGCCGCCGTCACCGGCCTGAACCACGATGTCTACTTCATCGACGAACACGCAATGACTCGGTGGGGCAGGAAGGCCGGCCGACGCGGGCGCGTCAGCCGTCGGTCGTCTGCCGGCTACTCAGCCGGGACGATGCTGATCTTGCGACCGTGGGCGCCGTGGTCCGAAAACTTCACGGTGCCGGTGACCTTGGCGAAGAGCGTATCGTCCTTGCCGAGCCCGACGTTCAGGCCGGGTTTGAAGCGGCGACCACGCTGGCGGACGAGGATGGACCCGCCGCTGACGAGGTTGCCGTCGAAGCTCTTCACGCCGAGGCGCTGCGAGTTGCTGTCGCGCCCGTTGCGCGAGCTGCCTTGCCCTTTTTTTGTAGCCATCTTCGTGAACTCTTCTGGACTAGACCTGAATACCGGTGACCCGCACGCGCGTGAGCAGCGAGCGATGGCCCTTGGTGCGCTTGTAACCCTTGCGGCGCTTCATCTTGAAGACCACGATCTTCTTGCCCTTGGTCTGGGCTTCGACGACGCCGACCACCGACGCACCCTTCACGTACGGGGCGCCTGTGACGATGGCCCCACCCTCGGTCTCGATGAGGAGGACCTTGTCGAAGGTCACCTCGGCTCCCGCCTCGGCGTCGAGCTTATCGACGACGACCACCGCTCCCGGCTGGACTTTCTCCTGCCGGCCACCCGCGTCAACAATGGCGAACATGTACAAAACCTTCCAGCAAAGTAGCGGAACCCGTCCGCCCGGCCCGGCCCTTGGGCCGCACCGGAACCATCAAGGGTAACACCGTACGGGAACGGCTGGCAACTGGCCCCGTTCCGGCCGGCCCTATTTCAGCAGGATGCGGGAGCCGCGGATCTTCTGTGTGCTCAGGGTGTTGAGGAAGCTGGGCAGCAGGCCGTCCATCATCTCGAAGTAGGCCGACAGCGAGGGCACGTTCTGCCCGGCGGCGTACAGCCGCTCTTCGCTGTAGGACTCCGTGAAGAGCTGGGCGCCGGTGCGTCCGTCGATGAAGACGAACTTGGGCGTCAACGCGTAGCCCTTCATGTCCTTGAACGTGCGGTCCTCGGCGTAGCGCGCCTGTCCCTGGGGGTCGATGAAGGTCTGGGGCGTCGAGAACACGCCGCTCTTGGACACCTCGGTGAACATGATCGAGCCGGTGATGATGAGGGGGCTCTGATACTCGGCGCCGAGCTTCTTCCAGTACTCGGTGTCCGCGAAGATGGCTTCGTCGGCGACGACGTCCTTTTCGGTGCGCGCGGCAGCGACAGCGGACGGCGACGGCGTCGGCGTGCCGCGGCGCTTCTCCATCTCATCGCCGAGTGACAAGACTTCGGCGTCGATCACGCGCAACTCGGACTTCGAGCGCAGCTGACTGCGGAGCAGCCGTGCCGTCTCCGTGTTCGGGTCGATGGATTTCGACCCGCCCGTGAGGAAGCCGGCGATCAGGACCCGCTGGAACGACGAGACATCGATCTTGGCCTGGATCGGAATCTCGACCGGGATTTCGTAGAAGTTCAGGCAGCCGGTGGAGACCACCAGCGCGGCAGCGAGGCTACTTGTCGCGACGACGGTTCTGGCGGTCATAGATCTCCCGGAACAGATCGTAGTTGTTGCGGATGAAATTGTTGTCCGGTTCGAGCGCCAGGGCCTTCTCGTAGGCGGCACGCGCCTCCGCGAATCGACCCAGTTGTTCGTAGCCGATGCCGAGGTTGTTCCACGCCTCGCCGTAGCTGGGGTCGAGTTCGACCGCCTTCTGCCAGCGAAACGCCGCTTCCTTCCAGAGGCCCTTCTGCGCCACCGAGATACCGAAGGCGACTTGCGCCTTGGCGTCCGAGCGCACGTCGGCATACGCCGGGAGGGCACCGCCCAGGACCAGCGCCAGCACCAGCCACGTTCGCAGTCTCGTCATAGGGTTCCCCGACCTCACTATAACGCCGTCCGCGCGCCCGGGTACCCCTGAAAAACGCGTACGGCTCGGCCGCGCCAGGGCATTTTCTGCAGGGGCACGCATCGGTGTCATTCGCGTGTCGCGCGGATCCGCCGACGATCGCGCAGACCCCGCCCCAGGCGCGAATGGCACGGTGCGTGCACAGAACGGCACGGTGACTGGCACCCCGCTGCCGCCTCCGCCGCTCGAGACGGCTGTCGCGCTGGCGGCGCTCCGCCGGAGTGCGGACACCCGAGTGCCCAGGGCCGTCCGCCTCGTGCGTGCCTTGCCGGCCGACCTCTTCGCCAGCCTCCCCGGACCAGGGTCGGGCGACCCGTGGTTCGACGCCGTGCTCGCGGTCCTGGCGGTGCCGCCAGACGAGTGGCCGGACCGACGCGCCACCGCCCAGCGCCGGGCCGCCGACGACCTCACGCGCGCCGCGCGAGCCGGCCAGGCCCCGCTCAGCGTGTTCGACGCCTCGTATCCCGTCCTGCTCGGGCACATCCCCGATCCACCCGTCGTCATCTGGCGACGAGGCGCCCTCGGCGTGCTCGACGCGCCCGCCGTGGCCCTGGTGGGCTCCCGGAACGCGACACCGACGGGCCTGTCCAACGCCCGCCGTCTCGCCCACGACCTGGCCAGGGCCGGTCTGGTCGTCACGAGCGGGCTGGCCCGCGGGATCGACGCGGCCGCCCATCAGGGCGCCCTGACGGGTGGGGGGCGCACGGTGGCCGTCCTGGGGTGTGGCCTGGATGTCGTCTACCCCCGTGAGCACGGAACCCTGGCCGACGAACTGGTCGAGGCCGGCGGGGCGCTGGTCTCTGAGTTCGCGCCGGGAACGCCGCCACTGCCGCCCCACTTCCCCCTGCGAAACCGGCTGATCAGCGGGCTGGCTCGGGCGGTCGTGATTGTCGAAGCCTCCGAACGGAGCGGGTCATTGATCACCGCGCGGGCGGCCGCCGAACAGGGCCGCGACGTGCTGGCGGTTCCCGGCGGCGTGGCCTCAGGCTGCTATCGTGGATGCCACGGTCTCATAAAGGACGGAGCCCGACTGGTCGAGACTGTGGACGACATCCTGGACGAAGTCGGCTGGACGCGCCTGCCGGACGGGGATTCGGAATCTCCTATCAAGCCGTTACAGAACAATGGCTTAATGGCGTTGATGCACGCAGGGGAGCCATGCACGCTCGAGGAACTCGCCGAGCGGAGTGGGCGGCTGGCATCGGATCTGCTGGCAGAATTGGGCCAGGCCGAAGTGGTCGGTCAGGTGACGCGGCTACCCGGTGGGTGCTTCGTCAGACTTGACTGACCTGCTACGAATAGTAGGAGAAGGTCACAACACGATATGGCAAAGGCGCTCGTCGTCGTCGAATCGCCCGCCAAGGCGAAGACGATCAACAAATACCTCGGCAAGGACTACAAGGTTCTCGCCTCGATGGGACACGTCCGCGACCTCCCCAAGAGCAAGCTGGGCGTGGACATCGAAGGCGGGTTCATCCCCGAGTACGTGGTCCTGCCGGATCGCGCGAAGGTGATGAAGGAACTGAAGGACGCGGCGAAAGCCGCCGACCAGATCTTCGTCGCCACCGACCCGGACCGCGAAGGCGAGGCCATCGGCTGGCATCTGGCCGAGGAACTCGGCGCGTCCAAGAAGAAGAAGATCCAGCGGCTGATGTTCAACGAGATCACCAAGAAGGCGATTCTCGAAGCCATCCAGCATCCCGGCGAGATCGACATGCGGATGGTGGACGCCCAGCAGGCGCGCCGCGTGCTCGACCGGCTGGTCGGCTACAAGATCAGCCCGATCCTCTGGGACAAGGTCCGGCGCGGACTGAGCGCGGGCCGCGTGCAATCGGTGGCCCTGAAGCTGATCTGCGATCGCGAGCGAGAGATCGAAGCCTTCGTGCCGGAGGAGTACTGGCACGTGACGGCCCGGCTGGCCGAGACGGCCGCCGACCTGGGTGGACGCGACGCCGTGGAGTTCGACGCGCGCCTCATGCGACAGGGCGACGCGCCGATCAAGGTGCGCAACGAGGCCGAGGCCAAGGCCGTGCTGGCCGCGCTCGAGCGCGCGACCTTCACTGTCTCGTCAGTCGCGATGAAGGAGCGGAAGAAGCATGCCGTGCCGCCGTTCATCACGAGCAAACTCCAGCAGGCGTCGCGCTTCCCCGTGAAGAAGACGATGATGGTGGCCCAGCAGCTGTACGAGGGCATCCAGCTGCCCGACGAAGAAGCGCCGATCGGTCTCATCACCTACATGCGTACCGATTCGGTGCGCGTGGCCGACCAGGCGCTCGATGAAGTCCGCGACCACGTGCGCAGCCAGTACGGCGCGGCGTATGTGCCGGAACAGCCGAACCGGTTCAAGGTGAAGTCGAACGCGCAGGACGCGCACGAAGCCATCCGGCCGACATCGATGAAGTACCACCCGGAGGCCGTGCGGGCCCAGCTGACGACCGACCAGTACTACCTCTACCGCCTCATCTGGAACCGCTTCGTCGCGTCGCAGATGATGCCGGCCACGTTCGACGACACGACGGTTGATATCACCGCAGCCGACTACCTGTTCCGCGCGAAGGGATCGGTGCCGAAGTTCGCCGGCTGGCTGGCGGTCTATGGCCAGGGCACGGGCGAGGCGGAGGAAAGCGAGCGGACGGAGAAGCCGGCGGCCACGCCGGCCTCGGCGCTGGCCGACGGCGACGAGGAGTCCGGAAGCGCCGTGCTGCCCGCGCTCAGCGAAGGCCAGGCGCTCGACACCCGCGCCATCACGCCAGACCAGAAGTTCACGCAACCGCCGCCGCGCTTCAACGAGGGATCCCTCGTCAAGGCGATGGAAGAGAACGGCATCGGCCGGCCCAGCACCTACGCATCGATCATCAGCGTGCTGCAGGCGCGCGACTACGTGAACAAGCTGGAGGGACGGTTCAGGCCGACCATTCTCGGCCGGCGACTGGTCGATAAGCTCCTGCATCCGGCCTTCGATGACATCCTCGACATCGAATACACGGCCCGGATGGAAGACCAGCTCGACGAGATCGAGAAGGGCCGGGCCGACTACAAGGAAACACTGTCGGCCTTCTACAAGAGCTTCGAGAAGGATCTGGCGCGCGCGGCCAAGGAGATGCCCAACTTCAAGGAAGGGCAGCCGACCGTCCCACCGACCACCTGCGACAAGTGCGGCGAAGGCGAGATGGTGGAGAAGGCCGGCAAGTTCGGCATCTTCCTGGCCTGCAGCCGCTACCCGGACTGTGACAACACCAAGGAACTCGAACCGGCCGATGCCCCGGGAACCGAGGAACTCGAGGAGAACTGCGAGAACTGCGGCAAGCCGATGGTCCTCAAGCGAGGGCGTTTCGGGATGTTCCTCGCGTGCACCGGCTATCCGGAATGCAAGACGACCCGCAAGATCATCGCGACCAAGCAGGGTGTCGCCGCGGCCAAGCCCGACCAGATCCTCGACGAGGCCTGCCCGAACTGCGGCAAGAACCTGGTGGTCAAGCAGGGGCGGTTCGGCGAGTTCACGGCGTGCACGGGCTATCCCGAGTGCAAGTACGTCAAGCAGAAGCTGACGGGCATCAAGTGCCCGAAGGACGGCGGCGACGTCGCCGAACGCAAATCGCGCCGCGGCAAGGAGTTCTACGGGTGCGTCAACTATCCGAAGTGTGACTTCACGCTCTGGAACAAGCCTTTGCCCGAAGAGTCGTGTCCGAAGTGCCAGTGGCCCTTCCTGACCGAGAAGATCACCAAACGGTGGGGACGGCAGCTGATCTGCGCCAACGAAGAGTGCGACTACGTGATCAGTGCGCCCCTCGAAGAGGAAGCCGTCGTCACGTCGTAGGTGACGCGCGCGCTATCATCGGGCGTGGTCCAGATCATTGGCGGCGGCTTGGCCGGCTGCGAAGCGGCGTGGCAGGCCGCCGAGGCGGGCGTCGAGGTCGTCCTGCACGAGATGCGTCCCGGGCAGCCCACGGCCGTGCACAAGACGGATCGGCTCGCCGAGCTGGTCTGCAGCAACTCCTTTCGCGGTGACAAGCTCGACAATGCGGTCGGGCTCCTCAAGGAGGAGATGCGCCGGCTTGGATTGCTGGTCCTGCGCGTGGCCGACGAGGTGCGCGTGCCGGCCGGTGCGGCGCTGGCGGTGGACCGTGAGGAGTTCGCCGAGCGGATGACCGCGGCGATCGCCGCGCACCCGCGCATCCGCGTCGAGCGCGGCGAGGTGTCGCGGATCCCTCCGTCGGGCCCGAGAGCGCCGGTCATCATCGCGACCGGGCCGCTGACGTCGGGATCGCTTTCGGCCGACATCGCCTCGTTCGTCGGCGCCGAGCACCTGGCGTTCTTCGACGCGATCAGCCCCATCGTGCTGGCCGACAGCATCGACAGGACCAAGGTCTTCCGCGCGTCGCGGTGGAATCGATCACTCAGGACCTCCGAAGCCCGCCCAGCGGATCAGGCCGGCACTGTTACGGGCCTGCCCTCCGAAGCCCCGGCCAGCTCTGTGGCCGGGGCGGAGGAGGGCGACTATCTGAACTGCCCGTTCACCAAGGCCGAGTACCTCGCGTTCCATGCCGCGATCGTCGCGGCCGAGAAGGCGGAGGTCCACGATTTCGACAAGACCAAGTTCTTCGAGGGGTGCCTGCCGATCGAAGTCATGGCGCATCGGGGTGTGGACACGCTCCGCTTCGGTCCGATGAAGCCGGCCGGGCTCGACGACCCGCGGACGGGCCGCTGGGCGTACGCGGTGGTGCAACTGCGCCAGGACAACCTGGCGGGGGATCACTACAGCCTGGTCGGGTTCCAGACGCAGCTGAAGTGGGGCGAGCAGGCGCGCGTGCTGCGGATGATCCCGGGCCTCGAACACGCCGAGTTCGCCAGGTTCGGCATGATCCACCGCAACACCTACATCAACGGCCCGACCGTGCTGAACGACACGTGGCAGACGCGGACACGGCCCGAGCTGTTCTTCGCCGGCCAGGTGTCGGGGGTCGAGGGGTATGTGGAGTCTGGGGCGTCCGGGTTGATGGCCGGTCGCAACGCCGCGCGCGTCGCGCAGGGACTGGCGCCGATCGCCGCGCCGCGCACCACCGCCATCGGTGCGCTTGCGTACTACGTGGCGCATGCCGATCCGAAACACTACGACCCGACGAACATCACGTTCGGCATCATGCCGCCCCTCGACGCGCCCCCGAAGAGCAAGCAGGAGCGACAGCTGGCCACGAGCGCGCGGGCGCTGCGCGATCTGGCCGAATGGCTAGTTCCGCAGGCCTCCGTGGTGGGCGCGTGACGGCCGCCGGGAGCCTGCGCGATGAACTGCGCAGTTTTCTCGACTTCGTCCGGCTCAACCGCAACCTCTCGCCGCACACCGTGCGCGCCTACGGGACCGACCTCGATCAGTTTCTCGGCGTGCTGACCGAGCGCCACGGCGTGAAGGCCAGCCAGCTCACGACCGCCCACTTCGACGCCGACGGCGCGCGCGCCTTTCTCGCGGCCCAGCACGATCGCGGCCTGGCGCGCACCTCGGCGGCGCGCCGGTTGGCCGCGGTGCGAGCGTTCGCGCGATACCTGCTGCGCGAGGGCAGCCTGCCCGAGGATCCGACCGCGCTGATCGTGGCGCCGCGCAAGTCGCAGACGCTGCCCGTCCATCTCGGGCAGGACGAGATCATGCGCCTGCTCGACGCCCCGGACACGTCGGTGCCGGCCGGTCGTCGCGATCGGGCCATCCTCGAGCTGTTCTACGCGTCAGGGCTGCGCTTGAGTGAGCTGGTTGACCTCGATTTGCAGGACGTCAATCTGGCGGGCCGTGTCGTGCGCGTACGCGGCAAGGGCGGCAAGGAACGGCTGGTGCCGTTCAACCGGCCGGCGGCCGAGGCCCTGCGCCAGATGATGGGGGATGCGACGGCAGGACCGGCCCCGGTCCCTCTGCGCGCCCCCAGGGCGGGTGCCCGACAGGTCCGGGCACGCCATCCGCTCTTCCTGAACCTGCGCGGCAGGCGGCTCACCACACGCAGCGTGGACCGGATCGTGCGGCGCTACGTGCGCGACGCCGCCATCGCGCGCCTCGTCAGTCCGCACGCGCTGCGCCACACCTTCGCCACGCATCTGCTACAGGCGGGCGCGGACCTCCGCGCGATTCAGGAGCTGCTGGGCCACGCGCGCCTCAGCACGACGCAGCGCTACACCCATCTCGACGTCGGGCGCCTGATGGAGGTGTACCGCAACGCGCATCCGCGCGCCAAGGGGGACTGATCAGGACAGTCAAATGAGGATTGACGGATCGGATCAGTGAAGATTGATTGGGGATCGACGGATTGAGGATTGGCAGACTCGGCCGGCGCCAATCCTCAATCCGTCAATCCTCAATCCGTTCAATCAATCCTCACTGATCCGATCCGTCAATCCTCAATTGCCGATTGCTGTCGTCCGCGTCAGCTCGCGACCGGCTCCGACATCAACACCCGCCGGCTGCGCGGGATTTCGATCCGCAGGATCTTGATCTTGTAGTTCATGACGCGCGGGCTGATGCCCAGCAACTCGGCCGCGTCCTTCTGCACCCAGTTGGACATCCGCAGCGCCTCGACCACGGCCTGGCGCTCGATCTCCTCCAGGGGAATGCCCGTCGGAGGAATCTTGACAGCGGGCGCCCGCTCGGACCCGTGGCTGCTGTGCGATGAGTGATCGCCGATCTGCAGGTCCTCGGTCCGCACCGTGTGACCCTCGGCGAGCAGCACCGCCCGCTCGACGACGTTCTCGAGCTCGCGGATGTTGCCGGGCCAGTTGTGCCGCATCAGGACCTTCAGCGCATCGGGGTCGATGCCGTCCACCTTCTTCT
Source organism: uncultured Acidobacteriota bacterium (assembly GCA_963738485.1). Taxonomy (GTDB): domain Bacteria; phylum Acidobacteriota; class Vicinamibacteria; order Vicinamibacterales; family SCN-69-37; genus CAVTWK01. The sequence goes on along the minus strand of CAVTWK010000001.1, from coordinate 123,910 downwards.
TCAGTTCCGAGGCGAACCGGTGCACGAAGAACGACGCCAGCTCGGCGATGTCGTCCTTGCGCTCGCGCAGCGGCGGCATCTCGACCGACACGACGTTGAGGCGATAGAACAGGTCCTCACGGAACCGGCCCTCCTGGACCATCTGCGTCAGGTTCCGGTTGGTCGCGGTGATGATCCGCACGTCCACGCGGAGGGTGCGCGTGCCGCCCAGCCGCTCGAACTCGTGCTCCTGCAGCACGCGCAGGATTTTGGCCTGCGTGCTCGGGCTCATGTCGCCGACTTCGTCGAGGAACAGCGTGCCGCCGTCGGCCTGCTCGAAGCGGCCGATGCGCTGCTTGTCGGCGCTGGTATACGCGCCCTTCTCATGTCCGAAGAGCTCGGACTCGAGGAGGTTCTCCTGCAGCGCGGCGCAGTTGACCTTCACGAACGCACGGTTGGCGCGGGCCGAGTTGTGATGGATGGCGCCCGCGATGAGCTCCTTGCCCGTCCCCGTTTCGCCGCGGATGAGCACGGTCGAGTTGCTGCGCGCGACCTTCTTGACGATCCCCAGGACCTGCTGCAGGGCGCCGCTGGCGCCGACGATGCGGTCGAAGTCGTAGATGTCCTGCTGCTCATGGCGCAGGTAGTCCACCTGGTACTTGAGATGGCGGAGCTCGGTGGCCTTCTCGATCTTCAGCTCCATCTCCTCGATCTCGAACGGCTTCTGCACGAAGTCGAACGCGCCGATCTTCATCGCCTCGACTGCCGTATGAATCGAACCGAAGGCCGTCATCAGGATGACCGCCGCGTTCGGCTGCAGCGATCGCGTCGTCCGCAGCACGTCCATGCCGTCGGCGCCGCCCATGCGCAGGTCCGTCAGGACGACGTCGAACTGACTCTCCTGCAGGCGCTCGATCGCCGCGGTGCCGTTGGCGGCTTCCTCGACCTCGTGGCCGGCGTTGGCCAGCGCCCGGACCAGGCCCTTACGCAGGGAATCGTGATCGTCCACCACCAGAATGCGTCCCATTACCTTCTCCCCATGTTCGCGACTGACGGCACGACCGGCAGCGTGATGCGGAATGTCGCGCCGCGTTCCGGCGCGGATGCCGCGTCGATGCGGCCGTCGTGGGCGTCCACGACCTTGCGCACGATCGCCAACCCAAGGCCCGTGCCCTGCGGCTTCGTCGTGAAGAATGGACTGAAGATGCGTTCCAGATCGTCGGGCGAAATGCCCGGCCCCGAATCGCGCACCTCGATGACCACCTGCGGCGCCTGCGGCTCGACTTCACCGACAGGAGCCTCATCGCCGGGCAGCAGCATCGCCCGGATGTCCACGTGGCCTTCCCCGCCCAGCGCCTCGAAGGCGTTGGCCAGCAGATTCGAGAACAGCTGTCGCAGCTGATGCGAGTCGGCCAGCAGTTCCGGCACGTCCTCCGCGATCTGCGTCTTGATGGACACGGCGCCCCGCCGCATCTTGCCCTCGGCCAGCGTGATCGAGTTCTTCAGCACCTCATCGAGGGCCACCCGCTCGACCTGCAGCTGGATGGGCCGCACGAATTCCAGCACTTCGACGACGATGGCGTTGGCCATCTTCGCTTCCTTGATGATGTCGCTCAGCGCATCCTGCGACTCGACGTGGGTCGCCAGCTGGCGTTTCAGGACGCCCGCCATCACCTCGATGCTCGCCAGAGGGTTCTTGACTTCGTGGGCGATGGCCGCCGCCATCTCCCCGAGGGCCGCGAGCCGATCGCGCAGCCGCTCGCGCTCTTCGATCTGCTCGACGCGCGTCAGGTCCTTGAAGGAGAGGGTGGCGCCGATCAGGTGTCCCTGGTCGTCGCGCACCCGGGAAAGCGTGTAGCCCAGGGCTTTGCCTGTCTTGCGGAGTCGCAACTCCGCGCGGCTCGGCAGGTCTTCGGTCTCGAACGCCACCTGGAGGACCCGGTTCACTTCGGGGCAGTCATGCAGGACGTCGTCGAACCGGCGTCCCAGATCGCCCAGGCGCGGCGTCAGGCCCAGGACCCGGTAGGCGATGTCGTTCATGGCGACCAGCCGGCCCTCGATCGAGATGGCCAGCACGCCCGTCCGCATGTTGTGAAACATGTGGCGGAAGAAGCGGTCGCCCTGGCCGGAGTCCGGGCGCGGGGATAGAGCAGGGGCGAGCACCGGCGCCTCGCGACGGCCAGAAAGGTCCGCGCGCACGACATGACGCGCGAGCTGCCCGCTGTTTACGGATTCTGTCGAACGCGCCATCGCTGACTCCACCCCGAGGACAACGGCGACCCAATCAGCAAGGCACGTACCGCCCGCAGGCCGGGTTCACCCACGAAAACTGTTCGTGGGACTAATCGGCGTCGGGGGCCTCAGCTTGAAAGTTGAGACAAAACTGAGCGTAGATTACGAAATTGTAAGCCGAGGAGTCAATCAAATGTCTCAGGACTCTGCAGCACTTCCCACTGGTGCATCAAATCGCCGACCTCCCACATCAATGTCTGGTGGCGTTTCAACACTGTCTCGGCCTGCTCGCGGGCGTCGTAGAAGCCGGGCGCGGCAATTTTCGCCTCGATTTCCTTCACTTCGCGCTCGCGGTCCGCGATCCGGCCCTCGAGATTGCCGATGCGGCGCGCCCGTTCCTCGGCGGCGCGCTTCCGCTTGCGCTCGTCGAGGTGGACCTGGCGTCGGTTGTCCGTCGCCGGTGTCGGCGGCGGGCCGGCCGGGGGCGGGGAGGCCGGGTGGCCAGCCGGACGCGACGGCGGGGCTGGTGAGACCTTGGCCGTCGCCGCGGGGCGCTGGGGCGGGGTCGCCTGAGTTGCGGCCGCCGGCCGGGTCGCCTGAGGGGCGGCCGGCGGCCGGGCCGGTGCCGGTCGGCCGGCCGGGGACGGGCCTGCCGCGGCACGGGCGGCTCGTTCCTGACGGCTCCAGAGGAACTGCTCGTAGGTGCCCGGGTAGACCTCGATGGTGCCCTCTCCGACGGCGATGATCTTCGTGGCGAGCCGGTCCACGAAGTAGCGGTCGTGCGAGACGATGATCAAGGTGCCGCCAAAGTCCTCCAGGGCTTCGAGGAGTACGTCCTTCGAATCGAGGTCCAGGTGGTTGGTGGGCTCGTCCATCAGGAGCGTGTTGGCCGGCTTCAGCAGCATGCGGGCCACCGCCAGGCGTGTGCGCTCGCCGCCCGAGAGGACACCGGCCTTCTTATAGATGTCGTCGCCCTGGAACAGGAACCCTCCCAGGATGTTGCGAATCATCGGCACCATCCCGACCGGCGAATCCGCCTGCATGATCTGCTGGACGGTCTGGGTCGGCTCGAGCCGGTTGGCCTCGTCCTGCGCGAAGTACTGCATCACCACCTGATGCCCCTCGCGACGCGTGCCATGGTCGGGCGACTCGGTGCCGGCCAGCAGGCGCATGAGGGTGGACTTGCCCGCGCCGTTCGGGGCCACGAGGGCGATGCGATCGCCGCGCTCGATGTGCAGCGAGATGTGGTCGAGCACCACGTTGTCGCCATAGGCCTTCCGCGCGTCGGTCAGCTCGATGACCATGCGGCCGCTCTTCGGGCACGTCGGGAAGGTGAAGTGCACACGCTGGCGCTCGGGCGGCACTTCGATGGGCACGATCTTGTCCATCATCTTGATCCGGCTCTGCACCTGTGCGGCTTTGGTGGCCTGGTAGCGGAACCGATCGATGAAGGCCTTCATTCGGGCCAGTTCTTCGTCCTGGTCGGCCTTGCTCTGGCGCAGGCGCTCCATGCGGGCCTCGCGCTCGAGTAGATATTTCGAATAGGTGCCGACGTAGTCGGTGATCGTGCGCAGCGACAGGTCCGCGATCTTCGTGACGACGGCGTCGAGAAAGAAGCGGTCGTGCGAGACGAGGATCACCGCATGGGGATAGGCCACCAGGTAGCCTTCGAGCCAGTTGCGGGCGTCGAGATCGAGGTGATTGGTCGGTTCGTCGAGCAGGAGCAGCGTCGGCCGGCCGAGCAGCAGCTTGGCCAGCGCGATCCGCATCTGCCAGCCACCCGAGAACGTCTCGGCCGGCTTGTCGAAGTCACTCTTGCGGAAGCCGAGTCCCTCGAGCACCTGCGTGACGCGCAACTCGATGCTGTGGCCCTCTTCCCGGCGGAAGTAGTCGGTGACGTCGTGGTACCGGACGAGCAGGGCCTCGTGTTCGCCGTCCGGCAGGGCGGGGTCGGCCAGGGAATGCTCGATCTGGTCGATTTCGGCGCGCGCGGCCAGGAGCCTGTCGAACGCCTGGGAGGTCTCGTCGAAGAGGGTCCGGCCCGCATGGGCCAGCCCGTCCTGGGGGAGGTAGCCGACAGTCAGCGCGGCCGGACGGACGATATGGCCGCTGTCCGGCTCGTCGAGACCCGCGAGCATGCGGAGGAGGGTCGTCTTGCCGGCCCCGTTCGGGCCGCAGAGACCGGCGCGTTCGCCCGCCGTGACCTGCCAGGTCACGTTGTCGAGCAGCACGCGTTCGCCGAAGCGCTTGGTGAGACCGGTGAGCTGAATCAAGGAACCAAGGAGTGTACCATCCGGAAGTGGGCCCCGGGTACAGACTACCCGGACCTCCGCCCCGTCTAACCGGATAGCCGCGCCGATGCGGCCTCCACGGCAGGGACCCGGGCCCAGAGCCGGAGTTGATGACACGGACCGACGAGGAATTGGTCGCGCAGGCCACGGCCGGCGACCTCGAGAGCTTCAACCAGCTGGTTTCCCGCTGGGAGCGGCCGATCTATGCCCTGGCGTACCGGACGCTCGGTCGCGAGGAAGAAGCACGCGATGTCGTCCAGGAAGCCTTCATGCGGGCCTATCGCGGCTTGAAGGGCTTCAAGGGCGAAGCGAAGTTCTCGTCGTGGCTCTACCGGATCACCCTGAACCTGTGTCGCGACTGGATGCGGCGCGAACGGCGGGCCCCGCTGGTGCAGGTCCCGGAAGGGACGGACCCGGTGGATCTGGCAGACCAGCAGGCCGCTCCGACCGAGTCTGTGGAAGACCTGGTGGCGCGGCGGGAAATGTCCCGGGCCGTCTCGAAAGCGATGGCCGAGCTCCCCGAGGATCAGCGGACCGCGATTCTCTTGAAGGAATACCATGGCCTCACATTTCAAGAGATTGCCGACCAGCTCGGCTGCCCCCTGAGCACGGTCAAGACCCGGCTGTACCAGGGACTGTCAGTCCTTCGACGACGGCTGGAACGGCAGCAGGCCGAAGAGGCCAGCCTGAGGCGGGCGGCGACGGCGGCGGCGCGCCCGGCCCAGACATGGTGAACGAACGAGGATGAGCATGTGTGATCAACGGGAACGACTGATCGGGTTCGTCTACGACGACTGCGACCCGGACGAGCAGCGCGATATCGAACTTCACGTCTCAGGGTGTGACATCTGCCAGCGCGAGATCACCACGCTGCGCAGCGTGCGGCAGGACCTGCTGGCCTGGGACGTCCCGGCGCACGAGCCGGTGTGGCGGCCGCTGGTGCCCGCGCCGATCGTCTCCTCGTGGCGGCAAATCCCGATTTGGAGCCTCGCCGCTGCGGCGAGCGTGATGTTCGCGGTGGGCGCCGCCGGTGGCGTGGCGACGCACCTGGTGCTGTCGCGCGGCGCGGCGGGGCCGATGCAGGCGGCAGTCGTGCCGTCGCCGAGTCCCGCGACGCTGACGCCGGTCGTCGAGCGGACGGCCGTCAGCCCGACCGATCTCGCGGCGTTCGAGGCGCGCATGGCCGAGCGGCTCCGTGACGCGGAGCGTCGTGTGCAGCTGGTCAGCCTGCAGGTCGGTCAGCGCACAGGCTTGGCTGCGCCGGCGGGCGGCCCCACCTACGCGGATCTGATGCGCGAGGTGCGCGAGCTGCGCGACCAGCAGAACGACTATTACAGGCTCAATCTTCGTATGGTGAACGACTACGCCGAGCTGACCGAGCGGACCAAGGCCATCGAGAAGGTCGGGTTCTCGATGACGTCCACCGGCAAGTAGGCGAACGGAGGCATGACAGTGCTGGTTCGAACGTTTGTTTTGAGTGGGCTCGTCGTCGCTGCCACCGCGCCCGCGTTCGCACAGGCGCCCCAGGGCACCCTGTCGTCCCCGGATCAAAGTCCGGTCACGTCGCCGGCCGCGCCGTCCGCCAACGCCGTGGACCCGCGCAAGCCCGCCGTGCTGTCCTTCGAGACGAACCTCCGAGAAGCGGTGGACCTGGCTGGGCAGCGGATGACCGAACGCGCCTACCAGATTGCGCCCGTCCAGATCGTCCAGACGCGCGCGGCCAACGTGACCGGCGTGCCACTCGAAGGCTTCGGCTACCACTTCATCGTGCAGATCCCTGCGATCTCCGGCAGCGGGCTGATGATGCTGGAGATGGCGCTCAAGAACCAGCAGCAGCTCAGCCCCGGTCCCATCTGGGCCCCGTCGCGGAATGTCTCGCAGACGGCGGGCGCCGAGCGCGTCGGCGCCAATGTCGTGGCTCCCGATCCCGTGTCGCGTCCGCCGGTGACCGAAGCCAGCCTGAATCAGATGTACACGAACTTCGTCAAGGACGCCCTCATCGACACGATCGTCGATACCGCTGGTGTGCTGATCCTGGCCGACGCCGACCGGCTGGTCGTGTCGGCCAAGGGCGATGATGTCCTGGTCAATCAGCTCGAGCGGCTCAACACCCGGCAACTCGTGCTCACGATCAAGGGCGTGGACCTCAATCTCCTGCGGTCGGGAAAGATCTCTCGAGATCAGGTCAGAGATCGCATCGAGGTCAAGGCCTTCTGATCTACAATCGCCCGGCCATGTGTCGCGGGCTTGGGTTCCTCGCCGTCTTGATGTGTGCGGTCGCGTCCGCCACCGGCTGCACGCCGTCCATCGACCTGGCCAAGTCTGTCGCCGTCACCGACGTCCTGACGGGCTGGTACGACTTCGGCGTGGTTGACGGCCAGAACAAGCTGGTCCCCAGCATCGCCTTCCGGCTGAAGAACAACGGAACGGTCCCCCTGACCGGCGTCGAGATGACCGTGTCGTTCTGGCGCGAGGGCGACGATGGCGAAAGCGACTCCAAGCAGATCGTGGCGACGCGGGAGACGGTGGCGCCGGGCGCATCGACGAACCTTCTGACGGTGCGCTCGGACGTGGGCGCGAAGTATCCGGGCCCCCGAGCCGAGATGTTCGGCAGCTCCTATTGGAAGGACTCCACCATCAAGCTCTTTGCCAAGCGCGCCGGCAAGATTGTGCCGCTCGGTGAGTTCAAAGCCGACCGCCGACTGATCCTGCAAGCCCCGTCCGAGTCCGGATCGAAGTGACTTCCACGGCGGCACAGACGCGCCCAGCGCCCATCCCAGCGACGCTCGAGCGGCGGCTTGGCCCGCTCGACGGGGCGGCCATCGTGGTCTCCAACGTCATCGGCGGCGGCATCTTCTTCGTCCCGATCCTGGTCGCCCGCGAAGTGCCCAGCGGCTGGGCCATGCTCGCCGTGTGGGTCTTTGGAGGCCTGCTCGCCTTCGCCGGCGCCATGTCCTACGCCGAACTGGCGGCGCTCCGCCCACGTGCCGGGGGCGAGTACGTCTACCTGCGCGAGGCCTACGGCCGGGTCGCGGCCTTCCTCACGGGCTGGACGTCATTTGTCGCAGGCTTCTCGGGTGCGATTGCCGCCAGCTCCGTGGCGTTGGCCGACTACATCGGCCGCTTCGTGCCGGCCGGCGCCAGCACGACGCCGCTCCTGACGATTCCGATTCCCTACGCGCCGCTGGTGTTCACCAGCCAGGGGCTCATCGCCATCAGCGCCATCATCGCCCTGTCCTTCGTGCATCTGCACGGGTCGGGCCGGCTCGTCCACAACATGCTGGCGGGCATGAAGGTCTCGGCGCTGCTGGTCTTCATCGCCATCGGCTTGTCGCTGGGCGACGGGTCGTACGCCAACGTCGCCAGCACGCACGTCGTGCCCGCGCCGTCCACCGGCTGGCTGCTCGCGCTGATTCCGGTGATGTTTACCTACTCGGGCTGGAATGCCGCGGCCTATGTGGCCGAAGAGATCAAGGACCCCGGCCGCAACGTGCCAAAGGCCCTGGCCATCGGGACGCTGGCGGTCGTCGGCATCTACCTCGCGCTCAACATCCTCTACTTCTACGCGATGCCGATCGCCGACATGGCGGCCCTCGACGGGCGCCTGACCGACATCGTCGCCGAACGCCTGTTCGGATTCGTGGCCGGCAACCTGCTGGCGATCTTCACGATCGTCAGTCTCGCGGCCAGCATCAGCGCGATGGTGCTGGCCGGGCCGCGCGTCTACTTCGCCATGGCCCGCGACCGGGTCTTCCTGGCGGCGGCCAGCCGTGTGCATCCCAAGCACAAGACACCCGTGCTCGCCATCGCGGCGCAGGCGATCTGGAGCAGCCTGCTGGTGCTCTGGTCAGGGTCGCTGGCTCAACTCGTGAACTACACCGGCTTTGCCGTCGTGTTGTTCTCGGCGGTGGCCGTGCTGGCCGTGTTCGTCCTGCGCCACCGCGAGCCCGACACGCACCGGCCGTTCAAGGCCGTCGGCTATCCCTACGCACCGGCCTTCTTCGTGCTCGTCAGCCTGGCGATGGTGACCTACCAGATCTGGAGCGCGCCTGTGCCGTCACTCTGGGGACTCGCGGTCATCGCCGCCGGCGTCCCGCTCTACTTCCTCTTCAAGCGGAACACCCCCCACATCGACGCCTAGTCGTCCGTCGCCAGATCGCGGATCTGATCACCATCGAGAGCCATTGGTTCACACGTCGCCACGTAGACGAGCGCGCGGCGGTCGGCCGAGTCGACTCGGTCACCAGGCCCTTCGGGCCGCCAAGCGGCCCGCCGCTTGGCGCCGCGCGCGATCAACCTACGTGAGCTACGCGATCTACGTGTGAGATCGAAGATCTACAGCGTTTTCGGAATGCGTGTAGCGGCGCGACGCGCGACTTCCGCGCAGCGCTCGCACGGAAGGCGCGCGGGCCTGCGCGGGGAGCGCGGAGCGGCGCTACACGCATTTCGAAAATGCTCTAGGTGCGAAGATCGAAGCGCGCCGCTAACAAGCAAAATGCCGCCGACGGGGTCTTCCCCCATCGGCGGCATACATCGTTCGAAACGCTGGCGGCTTACTGCTTCTGCATCTTGACGCGCTCGGTCACGGTCTTGCCGGCCGGCACGTTCACGGTGCCCTTGTAGGTCACATAGCCATCGGCGCGCAGTTCGAGTTCATGCGGACCCGCGTCCAGGCTGAGGTGTCCGGTCAGGCCGTCGAACTCATCGACCGTGCCGACAAGCGCGCCGTCGATGTAGACCTTGGCCTGTTTGGGCTCCGCCCGGAGACGGATGGATCCGACGCGGCGCTCCGGCTCGCGTTCTTCTTCCTCTTCGTAGCGCCCGGAGTACCCGCCGCCCATACCGCCGAACCAGAACGGATCATAGGCGAACGGGTCGTACCAGAGACCGTACCGGCCCCAGATCCACTGCGTCGCGCCGTAGCGCCACGGGTCGTACGTCACGTAGCCCAGGCCGTACCCGCCGCGTCCAAACCACGGATAGTAGCTGCCCCACGGGCCGTAGAACGGGAACGCGATCGCGTCGCCGTCCAGTTCGCTGCGCGGCACAGCCACGCCGGACGCCGGACGTCCGTTGCGCTGCCGGCCGCCGGTGCCGAACTGATCGAGGGCCGGTGTGGCGGCGCCCGGCGTGGCGGCGCCCGCTGTGGACCCACCGGTGCCCGAGACGCCCGCCGAACGGACGGCCACGCCACCCGGCAGCGGCGCGGATCGCGCGGTGCTGCTGTCCCCCGACCGGGCCGAGGGGGGGCGGTAGCCTTCGGGAATGCGGCTCGGGGCCGAATATCCGCCGCCGGAGCTCGAAGACGACGACGTCGTGGAACCACCCGAACTCGACGACCCGCTCGAGCTCGAAGAGCCGGATGACCCGGACGAGCCCGAGGAGCCTGAACTGCTCGGCGGATTGCCGCCGTTGCGCGGCACCGCCGTCTGCGCGACCGCTGCGGCCGGAAGGGCCAGCGCGACCGCGACGACGAACGAGCGAGCCATCCTGGATGACGTAGTCATCGTGGTTCTCCTCAATTGTCCCTTGGGGCGGGTGCGCCCGCACCTCGTTTCTCTGCAACTCTACTGCCACCCTCGGCGGGCGTAAACCCCAATGTCGGCCGACCCTCCCCGGGGGGCCGCCCGGGCGGGTGTCGCCTCCAGAGCCCACCCCGGGCCTCCGGGCGTCCTCCGGAGACGTCAGAGTTGCCCCGTCCCGAGGGACGCACTACGATGCCGATTGGAGTGCCTCTGCAAATTCACGCCACGACGGTGCTCGCCGTCAGACATCAGGGCAAGCTCGTGATGGCCAGCGATGGCCAGGTGACCCTCGGACAAACGGTCGTGAAGCACCACGCGCGCAAGGTCCGGCGCCTGCACCACGGCAAGGTGCTGGCCGGCTTCGCCGGTGCGGCGGCCGACGGCTTTGCTCTGTTCTCGCGGTTCGAAGCCAAGCTCGACGAGCATCGCGGCAACCTCGAGCGGGCGGCCGTTGAACTGGCGCGCGACTGGCGCACGGACCGTGCCCTGCGGCGCCTCGAAGCCATGATGCTTGTCGCCGACGCGAGAGCCATGTACCTGCTGTCGGGCACGGGTGACCTCATCGAGCCGGACGATGGCGTCTGCGGGATTGGGTCGGGCGGGCCGTTCGCGATGGCGGCCGCACGCGCCCTCAGTCGGCACAGCACGCTCGACGCGAAGGCCATTGTCGAGCAGGCGATGACGATCGCGTCCGAGATCTGCATCTACACCAACGGCCGCATCGTCCTGGAAGAACTCTGAGCATGTCGCCCATTCCGCTCCCTGAACGGACCCCGCTCGGGGCCGACTCGCTCACCCCGCGTGAGATCGTCGCCGAGCTGGACAAGTACGTCGTCGGCCAGGCCAAGGCCAAGCGCGCGGTCGCGATCGCGCTGCGCAACCGCTATCGCCGGCAGCGTCTGCCGGCGGACATGGCCGCCGAGGTCGCGCCGAAGAACATCCTGATGATCGGGCCCACCGGGGTCGGCAAGACCGAGATCGCGCGCCGGCTGGCGCGCCTCACCCAGTCGCCGTTCATCAAGGTCGAAGCCTCGAAGTTCACGGAGGTCGGCTACGTCGGGCGTGACGTCGAGTCGATGGTCCGCGACCTGGTGGAGATCGCGGTCAAGATGCTCCGTGAGGAGCGCGAACTCGAGGTGCGCGAGCGCGCGCGGCAGGCGGCCGAAGAACGGATCCTCGACCTGCTGCTGCCGCCGTCAACACCCTCGACGTTCGGCGAGCAGTCCACCGAGGCGCAGATGACGCGCGACCACGCCTCGGGCACCCGCGAGCGGCTGCGCGAGCAACTGCGGGCCGGGCGGCTCGACACGAAGACCGTCGAAGTGGACGTGCGCGAGAAGTCAACCTCGTCGTTCGAGTTGATCCAGGGGTCGTCGGTCGAGGAGATCGGCGTCAATCTGCGGGACATGCTGCCGGGCATGTTCCAGGGACGCACGAAGCGGCGCAAGCTGGCGGTGCCCGAAGCGCTCGACCACCTCACGCAGGAGGAAGCGCAGAAACTGATCGACATGGACGGCGTGGCCCGGGCGGCGATCGAGCGCGTCGAACAGGCCGGCATCATCTTCGTGGACGAGATCGACAAGATCGCGGGGCGCGAGGGCGCGCATGGGCCCGACATCAGCCGCGAAGGCGTCCAGCGCGACATCCTGCCCATCGTCGAAGGCACGACGGTCAACACGAAGTACGGCATGGTGCAGACCGATCACATCCTGTTCATCGCGGCCGGTGCCTTCCATGTGTCGAAGCCGTCGGATTTGATCCCCGAGCTGCAGGGCCGGTTCCCGATCCGCGTGGAGCTCGAGGCCCTCGGACGCGACGAGTTCGTGCGGATTCTCACCGAGCCGCGCGGCGCGCTGATCAAGCAGTACACGGCGCTGATGGCCACCGAAGGCGTGACGCTGGACTTCACGCCCGACGCGATCCTGCGGCTCGCCGAGCTGGCGACGCTCGTCAACGAGCGCACCGAGAACATCGGTGCGCGACGACTGCACACGGTGATGGAGCGACTGCTCGACGAGGTGTCCTTCCACGCGCCTGAGCTCGGCGGCCGATCGATCCTCATCGACGGCGCGTATGTCGATCGCATGCTCGAAGACATCGCGCGCAGCGACGACCTCTCGCGGTACATCCTGTGACGCGGCGCTGGCTGGGTGTGCTGTGTCTGACGGCCGTGGCGTCTGCCGGGTCGGGCGCGTGCGGCAAGCGCGGCGAACCGCTGCCGCCCCTGCGTCCGGTTCCTGCGCGCGTCACGGAGGTGACGGCGGCCAGCGTCGATGATCGCGTCGAGCTGCGGCTGACGATCCCGGCCGCCAACCTTGATGGGTCCACGCCCCCCGCGGTGGACCGGGTCGAGGTCTTCGGCCTGGGTACGGCGGCGGGCGTCACGGTGCCCACGGCGGATCAGATTGCCGCTGACCCGAAGAACCTGCGCCTGCAACTGGCGGTGCGTCGCGAGGCCGCGGCGCCAGCGCCAGCCGCGCCGCCCGTCGCGCCGCCGCCTGCCGGCGTCGCGGGCGCTGCGGCCCCGGCGGCTGACGTCCGGCCCGAGGCCGGGAGCGCGGCCACGATGGTGGACCGGCTGGACCGGGCCGCGCTCACGACCGCTGGCGTCACCTTCATGCACTACGTCGTCCGTGGCGTCACGGGCAGCGGCCGTGGACGGCCCGGGCCGTGGTCGGCCGTGCTCAGCGTGCCGGTGGGGGCGCTGGCCGTGGGCGCCGTCTCGCCGCGCCTGGCGCATGACGAGACGACCCTGACGTTGTCCTGGACGGCGCCGGCCGAGGGCCTGTCCTATCGCGTGTTCGAGGTCACGTCAGCCGAGGCGGCCGCGGGTGCCGCGTCCGCGCCCACGCGGCTCACGCCGGCGCCCGTCCCGGCCACCGAGTTCAAGACGCCGGTGGAGTTCGGTCGCGCGCGCTGTTTCGTCGTGCGCCCGGTGCGTGTCACCGGCAACGTCATGGTGGACGGGTCTCTCTCCTCGCCGGTGTGCGCGACGCCAGCCGATACCTTCCCCCCGGCCGGGCCCGCCGAGTTGCGGGTGGTGCAGGAGGGCGCGTCGATCACCTTGATCTGGTCCACGGTCGAGGCGGCCGACCTGGTCGGCTACCGGGTGCTGCGTGGCGACGGCGCCGAAGGGGTCTTGCGGCAGCTCACCGCTGACCCGGTGACGGTGGCCACCTACACGGACGCGACGGCCAGGCCAGGGGCGACGTACACCTACTCGGTCGTCGCCGTGGACAAGGCGGGCAACCTGAGCACGCAGTCGAATCGGCAGACGGTGACGGTGAGGTAGGACGCGATGGTGCGACTGTATCGAATCGAGCACGGGGGGCAGCCGCTCTACGCGGCCGAGCGGGCCGGCACGTGGCGCCTGGTTGACGGCGACATCTTCGGCCGCTTTACCGAAGGGCCAGAGATTTCGTCCGAGGACCTGCGGCTGCTCGCGCCGGTGGCTCCGTCGAAGATCGTCTGCGTGGGCCTGAACTACAAGGACCATGCGGCCGAGCAGAAGAAGCCGCTGCCCGTCGAGCCGGTGTTGTTCCTCAAGCCGTCCACGTCGGTCATCGGGCCGGGCGTGGCCATCGAGGTGCCGGCCTGGGCGGGTCGGGTGGACCACGAAGCCGAACTCGGCATCGTGATCGGGCGCCGCGCGCGGGACGTCAAGGCGGCCCGGGCGCACGAGCACATCCTGGGCGTGATCGCGGTCAACGACGTCACGGCGCGCGACCTGCAGAAGAAGGACGGCCACTACACGCGTTGCAAGGGCTTCGACACGTTCGCGCCGATTGGTCCGTGTATCGCCGTCGGTCTCGAGAGCCGGGACCTGCAGGTGCGCGGCTATGTCAACGGCGACCTGCGCCAGGACTCGCGGACGCGCGAGCTGATCTTCACCATCCCCGAGCTCGTCGAGTTCATTTCGGCGGTCATGACGCTCGAGCCCGGCGATATCATCTCCACGGGCACACCGTCGGGCATCGGGCCCATCCGGCCCGGAGACCAGGTGACGATCCACGTCGAGGGTGTGGGCGCCTTGACCAATCCCGTGGTCGGCCGGGCTTGATGACAATTTTGGTAGCAATTACCTCCGAGGTCCTTTCATGAAGTTCTTCATCGACAGCGGCAACATCAAGGAAATCGAATCGCTCGTTCCGCTCGGCATCATCGACGGGGTGACCACCAACCCGTCGCTGATGGCCAAGGAGGGCGGCGATCCCCGGCAGATCGTCAAGCAGATCTGCCAGATCGTGAAGGGGCCGGTGAGTGCCGAGGTGGTCTCGACCGAGGCCTCCGCGATGATCGCCGAGGGCCGCGACCTGGCCACGATCGACGAGCACATCGTGGTGAAGATCCCGTTCACGCGTGACGGCGTCAAGGCAATCAAGACGCTGACGAGCGAGGGCATCCGCGTCAACGTCACGCTCATCTTCACCGCCGTGCAGGCCCTCATCGCTGCCAAGGTCGGCGCGTCCTATGTGAGCCCGTTCGTCGGTCGGCTCGACGACATCGCGTCGGACGGCATGGGATTGATTCGAGCAGATTGTCGAAGTCTTCGACAACTACGACTTCGCGACCGAGATCCTCGTCGCCAGCGTGCGCGGGCCGATGCACATCCTCGAGGCGGCGCAGATGGGCGCCCACGTGTGCACCGCGCCGGCGTCCGTCTACGAAGCCAGCCTCAAGCATCCGCTGACCGACATCGGCCTCAAGAAGTTCCTCGAGGACTGGGAGAAGTCGCAGGCGGGGAAGAAGTAGCCGCCCCCGGGGGACCGAGGTCACAGATGAACGCCGCGGATTGTCTCGCCGATCTCGAGCGCCGCGCCGAGCTCGGGGGCGGGGAAGCACGCCTGCGCCGGCAGCACGAGGCCGGCAAGCTCACGGCGCGCGAACGGGTCGAGCTGCTGTTCGATCCGGGCACGTTCGAGGAGCTCGACAAGCTCGTCACGCACCGGTGCCGCGACTTCGGGATGGACGAGGAACTCATCCCGGGTGACGGCGTCGTCTCCGGCCATGGCCGGGTCGATGGGCGGCCCGTCTACGCCTTCGCGCAGGACTTCACCGTCTTCGGCGGGTCGCTGTCGGAGACCAACGCGGCCAAGATCACCAAGGTCATGGACCTGGCGGTGAAGATGGGCGCGCCGATCGTCGGGCTGAACGACTCGGGTGGCGCCCGCATCCAGGAGGGCGTGGTCTCCCTCGGCGGCTACGCCGACATCTTCCTGCGCAATACGCTGGCGTCTGGCGTGGTCCCGCAGCTCTCCGCGATCATGGGGCCGTGCGCGGGCGGTGCCGTGTATTCGCCGGCGATCACCGACTTCATCGTGATGGTGGACGGGTCGAGCTACATGTTCGTCACCGGGCCTGACGTCATCAAGACCGTGACGCACGAGGACGTCACCAAGGAGGCACTCGGCGGCGCGATGACCCACAACGCGACGAGCGGCGTGGCCCACTTCGCCGCGGCGAACGACCGCGAGTGCATCCAGCTGCTGCGCGAGCTCCTCGGCTACCTGCCGTCGAACAACCTCGACGATCCGCCGCGCCACGCGACCGCCGATCCGGTGGACCGTGAGGATGCCGCGCTCGACACGCTGGTCCCCGCCCAGCCGAATCAGCCGTACGACATGCACGACCTCATCCGCTTCGTCGTGGATGACGGCGCGTTTCTCGAAGTGCACCAGCACTTCGCGAAGAACATCCTCGTGGGCTTCGCGCGGCTGGGCGGGCGCTCCGTCGGCATCGTCGCCAACCAGCCAGCGGTGCTGGCCGGATGCCTCGACATCGACGCGTCGGAGAAGGCCGCGCGATTCGTGCGCTTCTGCGACGCGTTCAACATCCCGCTCATTACCTTCGAGGACGTGCCCGGCTTCCTGCCGGGCGTGCGCCAGGAGCACGGCGGCATCATCCGCGCGGGCGCGAAGCTGCTCTACGCGTTCGCCGAAGCGACGGTGCCGAAGATCACCGTCATCACGCGCAAGGCCTACGGCGGCGCCTACTGCGTGATGGCCAGCAAGCACCTGCGCACCGACTTCAACTACGCGTACCCGACGGCCGAAATCGCGGTGATGGGCCCGGAAGGCGCGGTCAACATCCTGTACCGCCGCGAACTCGCGGAGGCCGCCGATCCCGTCGCCGAGCGCGCCAGGCGCGTCACCGAGCTCCGCGACAAGCTCGCCAATCCCTTCATCGCCGCCGAGCGCGGCTTCGTGGACGAGATCATCCAGCCGCGCCAGACGCGCACGAAGCTGATCGCGGCGCTCTCGAGCTGCGACGGCAAGCGGGACCGGCTGCCGCCGAAGAAGCACGGGAACATCCCACTCTGATGAAGGTTCTGGTCGCCAACCGCGGCGAGATCGCCGTGCGCGTCATCCGTGCGTGCCGGGACCTGGGCTTCGGCACCGTCGCCGTCTATTCCGAATGCGACCGCCGCGCCCTGCACGTGCGCCTGGCCGACGAGGCCTACGCGATTGGCGCGAGCCCGGCCAGCGAGAGCTACCTCGCGATTCGCCAAGATCGTGGACGTGGCTCGACGGTCGGGCGCAAGGCTCGTGCATCCAGGCTACGGCTTCCTCGCCGAGAACGAGGACTTCGCGCAGGCGTGTCTCGACGCCGGGTTGACGTTCGTCGGCCCGACGCCGGAGGTGATCGCGCAGATGGGCAGCAAGACCGGCGCCCGCGACGTCGCGGTGCGCGCCGGCGCCCCGGTGGTGCCCGGCACACGCGTGCCCTTCGACGCGGACGCGACCGATGACCACATGCTCGCCGAGGCGGCGCGGGTCGGCTATCCGTTGGTCGTCAAGGCCGTCGCCGGGGGCGGCGGCAAGGGCATGCGCACGGTCGCGTCTGCCGCCGATCTCCTCGCGGCGATTCGGACCGCCCGCTCCGAAGCCGAGTCTGCGTTTGGCGATCCGGCCGTCTACCTCGAGCGCCGCCTGATCAACCCGCGGCACATCGAGATCCAGTTGCTCGGCGATACCCACGGCACCGTGCTGCCGTTCGTCGAGCGCGAATGCTCGATCCAGCGGCGCCACCAGAAGGTCGTCGAGGAATCGCCGTCGCCGGTCCTCGACCAGGCCACGCGCCACGCCATGGCCGAGTGCGCGGCCGGTATCGCACGCGCGGTGCACTACACCGGCGCGGGCACCATCGAGTTCCTGCTCGACCAGTCCGGGGCCTTCTACTTCCTCGAGATGAACACGCGCCTGCAGGTCGAGCACGCCATCACCGAGCAGGTGACGGGCGTGGACCTGGTGCAGTGGCAACTGCGGATCGCGCTCGGGGAGCGGCTGACCGTCACGCCGGAGCAGGCGCTGACGCCGCGCGCACACGCCATCGAGTGCCGGATCTACGCCGAGGACCCGGACCGCGGCTTCATGCCCGCCCCAGGGCTCGTGCGCGCGATTCAGGTGCCCGGCGGTCCCGGCGTCCGCGACGACCGCGGCGTCGCACCCGGCTTCGCCATCCCGGTCTTCTACGACTCGATGATCGCCAAGCTCGTCGTCTGGGCCGACTCCCGGGACGTCGCGATTGCGCGGCTGCGACGCGTACTCGACGAATACCGAGTGATCGGCGTCCGGACGACCGTGCCGTTCTTCCAGTGGCTCGTCCGTCAACCCGAGTTCCAGAGCGGGGCCTTCAGCACGACCTATCTCGACGAACTGCTGGCCGCCCGCAAGGGACAGCCCTTCGTCGCACCGACGGCGCGCGACGAGCAGGACGCCGCCCTGGCGGCGGCCCTCGCGACCTGGTTCGCGGCCCACGGTGCGGCGGCGGCCAGGATCCGATGCCGGCGCCTGGCGGCGAGCCGCCAGGACCGGGAGCCTGCGGTCGTGACCTTCGAAGTGGAGATCGACGGCCGGGTGCGGCAGGTCTCCCTCGACCTGGTCGGCGCGGCCGAGGCCGACGGCGGCCAGTTCCGTGTCGTCGTGGACGGCCAGCCAGGGGCTGTCGATGTCCGCCGAACCGATCTGGGCTTCTCCCTGATCTTTCGGGAGTCCGGGCGCACGCTCGACGTGGCCGCCACGGCGGGCGCCGGCGGTGAGTGGTTCGTCCAGCTGCCGCACGTGGGCCTGACGCCGATCGTGGACGGCCGTCGCTTCCGGCGGGCTGCGGCCGATGGGGCCGCGGGCACCGGGGAGCAGCGCATCCTGGCTCCGATGCCCGGCCGCGTCGTGCGCGTCCTCGTCCAACCCGGAGATCAGGTTGCCGCCCGGCAGGGCCTGGTCGTCGTCGAAGCCATGAAGATGGAGAACGAGTTGACCGCACCGCGACCCGGTCGGGTCAAGGACGTGGCCGTGGCTGAGGGCACGTCGGTCGAGGCGGGCCGGCTGCTGGTGACGATCGAATGAACGGACGCGGCCGGGCGCTACGGTAAGCTGGATTCAGTGGCCGACGAGATTCCGGATTCCGCGCCCGCCGATGCCCCGGCGCCCGATCCGGTTGCCGAGCCGGTGGTGGAGCCTGCCACCGCCGCGCCGAGTGCGCGCCTTCCGGGCCGCTTCACGCGGATGCGACTCGTCACCAGCCGCTGGACACGGCGGGTGCTGGCGGTGCTCGTCGCCGTCATCGCCGCCACGTTCGTGTCGATCTTCACGATCGACCTGGGCCGCTTC
This sequence comes from uncultured Acidobacteriota bacterium, assembly GCA_963738485.1. Taxonomy (GTDB): domain Bacteria; phylum Acidobacteriota; class Vicinamibacteria; order Vicinamibacterales; family SCN-69-37; genus CAVTWK01. The sequence continues at coordinate 105,274 of CAVTWK010000001.1, read as the reverse complement.
CCGCAGCTCAAGGAACTGGCCGAGCGCGAAGGCACCAAGTACCTCGAGCGTCCGCTGCACATCGGCGGCATCTCGGCGCTCCTCACGCCGGGACGGTTCGTCCTCACCGACGTCGTGATCGACGGCAGGAAGCCCGGCGATCGACCGTTCCTCACCGCGAAGAAGATCTACTTCAATGTCCCGTGGTGGGGACTGTTCAGCAAGCAGCTCTTCGTGGAGGTCGTGGTCAACGACTGGCAGATCGTCGTGGAGCAGTGGGCCGACGGACACAACATGCCCAAGCTCATGCCGAAGCGGACCCAGCCGCCAGGGCCACCCCGGTTCACGACGACCACGATGTCGTTCGCGCATCGCGGGACCTTCACCTACGAGGATCACGTCACCCCCTGGCGGGTCGTGGCGCCCAACCTGGAATTCGCGCTCGTCAGGGACGAGGGGCGCAAGACGTACGTCGGCACCTCCTCGTTCAGCGACGGTCTTGTCCAGATCCTGGCCTACCGACCGATGCGGACGGACATGTCCGTGCGGTTTGCCCTGGACGGATCCAAGGTGCAACTGCGTCACATCGATCTGATCACCGAGGGCGCCGAGTCGCACGTCACGGGCAACCTGGACTTTGGCAAGTGGCCCGAGCAGTCCTACCAGATCAACTCGCGCGTGGACTTCGCGACGATGAAGGAGATCTTCTTCGCCTCGCAGGACTTTCGCGTGTCAGGCGAGTCGGACTTCTCGGGCACGTTCCAGCTGTTCAAGGTGGCCACACCCCAGGGCACGCAGTTGCGGCGGGACCTGCGCGGGGAGTTCACGAGCGATCTGGCGGGCGTCAACTCGATGGCGTTCCAGCAGTTGCACGGCAACCTGCTCTGGACCAACGAGCGCTTCGAGGTGCCGCACGCCGACATGCAGTTTCTGGGCGGCGACGTGCGCCTGCGCTACGGCATGACGCCGTTCGGCACACCGCGGCCCGCGACGGTCACGTTCAAGGCCGACTACGCGGACCTGGACGCGTCCGGCATCGGCCCGCTGCTTCGGTTGACCGACCTCAAGCTGCTCGGCCGTGCCGATGGCCGCATCGACTTGCAGTGGCCCAATGGGCACCTGGACCAGATGCGCGGCAGCGGCCAGACCACCGTGCGCGCCCCCGAGGGAACCGCCCTGGCCTCGGCTGCGCTGCCGGTCCAGCCCATTGCTGCGCGCCTGGAGCCCCTGCCGTTCGACTCGGTACTCGGGCCTGCCGTCGCTGCCGATGGCGGTCGATGTCCACTACACGTTCGACCCGGCGGGCATCACGTTCGATCAGGGTGTGGCGTCCACCGAGTGGACCAACATCCGGTTCGGCGGGCGCACGGAGTATGGCGGGCGCTCTGAATTCCCCTTCGAGGTCACCAGCCACGACTGGCAGGAGAGCGACCGGCTGCTCGCCGTCATCATGAGCGCGGTCACGGGCCGTCCTAGCGGTGCCGTCGCAGTAGGCGGGCGCGGGACCTTCGCCGGCAAGATGACTGGCAGCTTCTCGGCGCCACGGGTTGAAGGCCGGTTCACCGGTGACCAGATGCGCGCCTGGGATGTGCTCTGGGGACAGGGCATCGCGGATCTGGTGATCGAAGGCGGGTATGTGGTCATCGCCAACAGCCGCATAACCAAGGGACCGGACGCGCAGATCACCGCGGACGGTCGGTATGCGCTGGGATTCCGATCGGATACGGCCGAGGAGATCCGGGCGACCGTGAACATGACGGGCTGGCCAATCGCGGACCTGCGGCACGCCTTCGTGCTCGACGAGTGGCCGATGGATGGCACCGTCGGCGCCCTGTCGCTGGATCTGTCTGGCCGGTACAAGAACATGTTCGGGTCAGGGCGCATGCGCATCGACCGTGGTCGGGCCTGGGACGAGCCCTTCGACACGGCCACGGCCGACATCGAACTCGAAGGCTCGGGCATGCGGGTCAATCGCATCGAGATGCGCAAGGGGCCGGGCCTGGTGCGGGGCGCGGCGCGTCTCGGCTGGCGCGACGGCACCTACGCCTTCAATGCCGACGGCGAGCGTGTCGCGGTCGAGTCGCTCGAGAACTTCAAGTTCGAGAAGGCGCCGCTCTCGGGCGTGATGCGGTTCCGCGCGACGGGCGCGGGGCTGTTCGAGTCCCCGTCCTACGAAGTCGAGGCGACGGTCGCCGACCTCTTCGTCGCCGACGAAGGCATCGGACAGGTGACTGGCCGATTCACCATCAGGAACAAGGTCCTGACGTTCGAGCGCCTGACGGCCGCATCCAACCGCCTGCAGGTGTCGGGGTCCGGCAGCATCCAGCTCAACGACGCGTCGGACGCCGACCTGCAGTTCCGGTTCCAGCAGACCTCGATCGACCCGTACCTACGACTCCTGGCGCCGGCCTATTCGCCGTACACCCGCGCGATCGTCAGCGGATCGCTCGAGGCGCGCGGCCCGCTCAGCGACGTGTCGAAGGTCCGCGCGACGATGACCATCGACAGCAGCCAGCTCACGCTCTTCGACTACGAGCTGACCAACGACGGGCCCGTGCAGCTCGTCTACGACAGCCAGGTCTTCACGGTCGGCCGCCTCCGGCTCCGTGGACTCGACACCGACCTCCAACTCGGCGGCAGCGTGGACATCGGGCAGTCGCGCTACAACCTCTCGGCCACCGGAGACGTGAGCCTGGCGATCCTGCAGCTGCGCTATCCGGACCTGACCGCGTCGGGCGGTGCCACCGTCAAGGCGCAGCTCACCGGTCCGTTCGATCGCCAGCAGATCAGCGGGGAAGCCACGATCGACAACGGCCGCCTGCGAATGTACGCGTTGCAGCACAGCCTGGACGAGATCAACGGCCCGATCCGCTTCGACGGGGCCGGCATCAACGTGGACGGCCTGCGGGCCCGGATGGGCGGGGGGCCGATCCTCTTCGGCGGGACGATCGGCATGTCGAACATGCAGTTCACCCAGTTCAGCCTGACGGCGAACGGCCAGCTCATGCAGCTGCGCTACCCGGTGGGCTTCACCTCCACGGTCAACGCCGACCTGTCTCTCACGGGCACGCTCGACGCGATGCATCTGGGGGGCAACGTCGATGTCATCGCCACGCGCTATGAAGGGACGCTCGAGAGCAACAACGGCCTGCTCGGTCTGGCGGCCGGCGGAGCGATGGGTGGGGGCGACGCGCTGCCGACGCCGGTGGCGACCGCGCCGACGACCGGCATTCCGCTGACGATGGGCGTGGACGTCCACATCCCGTCCACCAACATCATCCAGAAGGGCACGACACGGGTCGAGGCGAGCGGGGACCTGACGCTCGCGGGCACCTTCGATCGGCCGAGCTTGCTCGGGCGTGTGAACATCGAGGGCGGCCAGTTCTACTTCAGCGGCAACCGGTATCTGGTGCGGCCAGGGAGCATCGAGTTCTCGAGCCTGACGCGCATCGAGCCCGTGTTCGATCTCGAGGCCGAGACCAATCCGCGTGCGGCGGGGCAGACGTTCCGCGTGACCGTTCGCCTGACCGGGACGTTCAACTCCTTCACGCAGTCGCTGACATCTGAACCGTGGCTCTCGGAGGCGGACGCGGTCGCGCTCCTCCTCGGCGCGTCGCCGAACCTCGATCGCGAGCTGGCTCGGCTCACGCCCCAGCAGTCGCAGGCGCGCCTCCTCCAGACGCTCGGTGCGCAGCTCCTCACCAGCCCGCTGACGGGCCGCGTGGGCAACGTGGTCACCGATGCCCTGCCGATCGACACGGTCCAGATCACGCCGGTGTTGAGCAACGAGACGGCGTTTCAAAATCTCAACCCCAGCGCGCGCGTGACCATCGGCCAGCGCATCTCGAGCCGCATCTACCTCACCTATTCGAGGTCCATCGCCGGCGCGCAGAACGAGATCATCCTGCTCGAGTACGATCAGAGCGATCGCGTGTCGTGGGTCCTGTCGCGCAACGAAGACCGGACGTTCGCACTCGATTTCCGCCTGCGGTTCGTCTTCCGATGACACGCTTCGTTGTGCCCCTCGCCGTCGCGAGCTGCCTGCTCGGCCCTGCCGCCGGCCTCGCCCACGCACGGCAGGAGATCACGTTCGATCAGGTGCAGGGGCAGACCGTCGCCGACCTGCGGTTCGAGGTCGAGGGCGACATCCAGACAAGTCCCGTGCTGGTGGACAACGTGCTCGTCCGCGTCGGCCAACCCCTGCGGCTCGAGGACGTCCGCTCGAGCATCGTCCGGCTGAGTCTGCGGTACGAAGAAGTGGCCGTGCTCGCCGAAACCGCGCCGGGCGGCGTCCGCGTGGTGTTCCGGCTCATGCCCCGCCATCCGATCAGTCGCGTGGCCTTCGCGTTCACCGCGCCCGTCACCGTGTCCGTGCCGGACCTCGAGGCCGACTTCCGACGTCAGTTCGGCGGCCTGCCGACGGCGGCCCGGGTGCCCGCGGCCGAGGAGACGGCGCGGCGGCTGATGGTGGACCAGGGGTTCATCGACGCCCAGGTGACGAGCTCGACGATCACGACGCATAACCCGGATCGGTCCACGCTGCGCTTCGACATCACGCCGGGAGAACTGGCCCGCGTGGGCCGGATCGAGCTCCGACTGACCGGCACGGCCCCCCTCACCCGCGAGTCCGTCCTCAAGGACGCGGGGGTCGCCGAAGGCCAGCCGTACCGGCGACGCGCGCTGCAGACCGCGATGGTGGCGCTGCAGGACCGTTTGCGCCAGCAGGGCTACTACGAGGCCATCGCGGCCTCGTCCGATGAGCGGCCGGTGGGACGTGACGACCTGACCGTCACCATCGTCGTGGACTCCGGCCGACGGGTGGAACTGCGATTCCAGGGCGATTCGCTACCATCGTCCATCGGCCGGCTCGATGACCTCGTCCCGGTCAAACGGTTCGGCTCGGTGGACCTGTCGCTGCTCGAGGACTCGCAGCGCAACATCGAGGCGCGGCTGCGCAACGCGGGCTACAAGGACGCGAAGGTGACGTTCGGCGAGTCCGCCGGCGCGGGCGGGGAGCGCCTCATCACCTTCACCTTCATGCGCGGCCCCCGCTACCGCATCGATCGCGTCGTCGTGCCGGACGGGCTGGTCATCCCGCGCGAGCAGGTGCGCGACCGCCTCGACATCCCGGATGGCGCGCCCTTCAGCGAGGCCCGGATCACGGCGGGCGTCACGCGGCTCATCGTGGACTACCAGCAGCTCGGCTACGCGCGCGCCGCGGTCACGCCGGTCTATGCGGCCGTCGAACAGCCGCAGTCCGACCAGACCGCGCGCGTGACCGTCAACCTGGTGGTGGAGCAGGACGCGCGTCATCAGATCGGCAGCATCCGGGTCGAGCGGCCGGGGGGACCGGCCGCCGGCGCCGACGCCGTCGCCGATGCCGAATTGATCGGACTGATGGGCCTGCGCGCGGGCGGTCCGTATGTGGCATCGATACTCCGCCAGGATCAGCAGACACTCGAAGACCATCTGCGAGGCCGGGGATTCCGCTCGGCTGTCGTCGAGATCCCGCCACCGGTGTTCACGGAGAAGGACGGCGTCGTCACGGTCGATGTGGTGGTGCGAGTGGACCAGGGCGTGCAGGTGATGGTTGGCTCGATCGTGGTCGTCGGCAACCAGCGCGTCTCCGAGTCCACGATTCGTGAGGAGATCACGCTGCGCGAGGGGCAGCCCTTCGGCGAGGCCGCCCGCATCGAGAGCATCGGCCGGCTGCAGCAGATGGGTGTCTTCGGCACGGTCCGCATCGAAGAGGAGGCGCGTCTGCGCGGCGAGGCCGCCGCGTCGGTCGTCGTGTCGGTGACCGAGTTGCCGCGGACCACGGCCGGCGTGGGCGGCGGTCTCGAGGCCGGACGCCGGCCCACGGAAAGCGCCGAGGGCGTGTCGGGCGACGCACTCGACCTCGCGCCGCGCGGGTTCTTCGAGATCAGCCGGCGGGGCCTCGGTGGACGGAACCGCTCGATCAACCTGTTCACACGTGTGGCCCTCAAGCGTCCGAACCTCTCGGACGTCGAGTCGCGCGAGGACACCGGGTACGGCTTCAGCGAGTACCGCCTGACGGGCACCTATCGCGAGCGGCGCGCCTTCCGCTCCGATACGGACGTGCTCTTCGGCATCACGAGTGAGCAGGCCATTCGGACGAACTTCAACTTCCAACGCCAGTCGGCCAACGCCGAAGTGCTGCGTCACCTCACGCCGGCGCTCAGCCTCGTCGGGCGCTACGTCCTCGACGTGACCGAGCTGTTCGACGAGAAGATTCCGGAGGACGACCAGTTCGAGATCGACCGGCTCTTTCCCCAGGTGCGCCTGTCGCTGTTCGGCGGCGGGGTGAGCTGGGATCGCCGCAACAATCCGTTCGCGCCGAGCCTCGGCACGCTGATGAGCGCGGACCTCGAAGTCGCGGCTCGCAGTGTCGGCTCGGAGGTGGGGTACCTCAAGTCGTTCATGCAGATCTCGGCCCAACGGCCCCTCACCGCCTCGCGCCGAACGGTGCTGGCCGTGCGCGGGCAAATCGGCATCGCCCGCGGCTTCGAACGCACGGTCAGACGGGTGGACGCGAATGGCGAGCCGGTGGTGGGACCCGCCGGAGAGGTCGTCCTCGATACCGTCGCCGACATCCCGGCGAGTCAGCGGTTCTTCGCGGGTGGCGGCACCACCGTGCGTGGGTTCCAGCTCGATCGCCTGGGCGCCGAGCAGGTCCTGTCGCCGGAGGGCCTGTCGAACGGCGGCAACGCGCTGTTGATTTTCAATCTGGAGGTCCGGCGCATCGTCCGTCAGGTCTTCGGCCGCAGCATGGCCGCGGTGGCGTTCGTGGACACCGGCAACGTGTTCCGCCGGGTGCTCGACCTCAAGCTGAACGACCTTCGGACGACGGTGGGCTTCGGCGTGCGCTACGACTCGCCGATTGGCCCGCTGCGGCTCGACTTCGGATTCAAGACCAACCGTCTGGTGTTCCGCAACGGCGCACGCGAGCGCGGCTGGGAATACCACCTGAGCATCGGGGAGGCGTTCTGATGCGACGCATGTTGTGGCTATTCGTGTTCGTCAGTCTGGCGGCCGCGCCTCCCGCAGCGGCGCAGACCGAGATCGATCGGTTGCTGGTTCGCGTGTACGGCGCCGTGATTACCCAGTCGGATGTCCGTCAGGCGCGAGCCTTGAAGCTCGTGCCGGATGTCAGCTCCGACGAGGCCGTGCAGCGCGCGCTCGAGAACCGGCTGCTGCTGCTGCGCGAGCTGACGACGGCCCCGCCCGCGGCGGCCGCCACGGACGAGGCGATCGCCGCGCGGCGTCGCACGTGGGAGCAGGCGATCGGCGGCGACGCCCCCACGCTGCTGGCCCGGCACGGCATGCCCGAGGGCGTCCTCACCGCCTGGCTGCGCGATGACGCGCGCATCGAGGCGTTCCTGCGCCATCAGTTTGGCGACGCCGGCGATCCGAATCGCGCGAAGGCCCTGGGCAGCTGGATCGAGCGATTACGCCAGCGCGCGGGGCTGCGCTGACAGTCAATGTGGCGCTGTGGTGCGATCCGTCACTCCTCAAGCGAGCGTGCTCTGAGAAGGTCCGTGAATCGACGGATTGACGGATCGGATCATTGAGGCATTGATTGCTCGATTGCCGGGTTGTTGGATTGGCCGATTGAGCGGCGCGTCGCGACGACGGGCAATCCGCCAGTCATCAATTCGCCAATCCATCAATCAATCTGTCAATGATGCGATCCGTCAATCCTCAATCGAGCGTGTTCTGACAGGCCTCAATCGAGCGTTGCTGAGAGGCCGTGAATCACCTGATCTCAACTGTCACCGTGTCCACCGCAGCCGAAAGCCAGCGGGTGTCAGCGGCCCCGATATCGCGGGGGCGGGTCTGGATGGCGAAGCGCAGCGTCACGCGGTTGATGCCCGGGCGCCAGGCAGCACTCGGAACGGGCATCGAGACCGTCTGCCATCCGGGCGCGAGCGTGACGGGCGCCTGCGGGCGGTTATTCACGATGATCGTCAGCTGCTGTGGCGCCGAACCCGGGGCTTCGAAGGGTCGGAGCGTGATGGCCAGAGCCACGTCCGTCGTCCTGGCGAGCGGCAGGCGCAGGATGGCCGTGTCGGTGGCCCATCGGAACGATCGATCGCCGTCCATCTCGCGGGCGTGCCACCCACTGTCGATGAACAGACTGTCGTCTCCGCCCAGGTCTGTCCCTCCCCGGCGGTCCGTGCCGCCGAGCCACGCCAGCGGGGCCAGCACGTCGTACGCCGCAGGAGAGACGCGATTGCGCGCGGCGTAGACCAGGTTGGTGGGATAGCTGGCGGGGTGCCCGATCCAGCCGTGCAGCACGCGCGCCTGTCGCTCGCCGAGCTGTCGGAACGAGACCGGCTCCCCGATGCGATGCCCACCCTCACGCGTCACGCCCATCAAGGTGATGTTCCAGGCGACCAGCAGGCCGAGCCCGGCGCTGACCATGGCCAAAGGGTGACGCGTCGCGAACGGACTCAGTCGATCGATCAGGGCGGCGGCGCCGAACACGATGTACGGCGTGAGCACGGCGAAGGCGGCTGGGGAGGGCCACGCCCGCGACCACCACGCCGCGTGTGCCGTGACGAACGTCGCGACCGCGATCAGGAGCACGGCGCCAGCGAGCGCGAGGCGGACGTGCGAGCGGCGGAGCGGGAGCCATCCGAGCACGCCCAGGTACAGCGCGGGCGACGTCGCCAGCAAACCCGCGCGCGAGGACCAGAGGCCCTCCGCCGGCGTCAGTCCGGCGACCGACACCGGGCCGTCGGTCCACGGCAGCATGGCGGCGAGGCCGAGTGCGACCGCGAGCGCGGCGGCGGGGAGATCGGCGAGTCGCGTTTGCAGGCGCGACCAAAGGACGACAGCGACGGTTCCGAGGATCAGCCTGATCGTGAAATCCGCGTCCACCGGGCCCAGGGCGTGCCAGGCGATCGGACCGCCAACGGCGACTCCGCCCACCGCCAACGCCGACGTGACCGCGTCGAAGCGTTCGCGCGCCAGCCAGTAGCAGAGCGCCAGCGCGGCGAGGATGGCGATCGGCACGAAAACGCTGGTCACCGTGCCCCCTGCGGCCGAATCTGCACGCGCACGTAGTCCACGGCCGCCCCGAGGTCACGGGTGTCGCGGCCATCGGCGGGCCGCCCCGTGCTCGAGAAGGTCAGAGACACGCGGTTGACGCCCGTGCGCCACGCCGTGCGCGTGGTCGCGATGACGAGCGTCTGCCATTCGGTGTCCACCGGTAGCGGTCCGAATCGCTGTTGCCCCGTGTCGATGACGACGGTCTGCGGACTCGCCCCGACGGCGCGAAAGCCACGCAGGCGAATCTGCAGGTCGAGATCGTCCGGGAAGTTCAAGGGCACGATCACGCCCGCGCGCTGCGACGCCCACCGAAATGAGATGTCGCCGTCGCGCTCGGACGGATACCAGCCCTCGAGCAGGAAGGGCTCGTCGGCTGTGCCGATGTCCACGCGGCCGTAGGGGCGGATGGGATCCCCGAGGAATGAGAGTGGCGCCAGCAGATCGGTACGCGCCCAGGCTTACGCCGTTCCGAGCCGCGAACAACGCATTGGCCGGGAACGAGAACGGGTGGCCCACCCAATCGTGCAGGACACGCGCCTGCGCGGCGCCGGCGTCCCCGAAAGACATGGCGGCGGCTGTTGTCACGTCGCCACGTCGCGCGGCGGCGACGAACGTCAGGTTCCAGACCGCGGCGAGGCCGAACACCGTGGCGGCCACCAGTCGCGGTCGGCGGGCGACCACGCCGACGACGCCGTCGATCGCGGCGGCCAGCCCGATCACCATAAGGACGATGACGCCGTCGAAGCGGCGTCCGCCGTAGCCGGCGCTGCCCCACCAGTCCTGAATCGACGCGTTGAAATAGACCATCGCGGCGCACGCCACCAGCGACGGCACGCCAAAGGCCGGCCGCCGCCAGGCGAACGCGACGAGGCCCAGGCTGGCGACGTAGAGAATCGGTGACATCGCGACCAGGCCGTTGCGCGACGAGAACAGGACGTCCATCAGGTGCGGATCCCACCAGCGAATCTGCGGGCCGACGGGCGAGACCGCCAGGTACTGGCCGTAGATGGCCTTCCAGGCCAGCATCTGGGGCACGAAGGCCAAGGTCGCGGCCGCCGTGAACGCCAATCCACCGATCAGCACCGTGCGCATGACGGCGGCGTCACGGACACGCCAGGCGCGCCAGAGCATCGACGCGGCCTCCCAGGCCGGCAGCACGGCGAAGATCGCACTCTGCCACCGGATCATCGTCATAAATCCGGCCAGCGCGCCGAGTCCGATCCAGTGTGCGAGCGATCGTCGGCCGTGTGTCGCCACCCAGTACCACACGAAGCCCGCGACGCTGGCCATGGCCGGCGCGTGCGTCATCGTCGGTTCGGCCAGCGAGTACCACAGCATGAACGAGCCGCCGATGGTGAGGGCCGCTGCGGTGACGGCGATGGATGGCGGGAAGAAATGCTGCGTGGCGCGGATCGCCATCCAGATGCCGAGCAGCGCGTACACGAGGCCCGCGATGCAGATGGCCTGGCGATACGGATACGATGCGCCATCGACCTCGACCGCGCGGCCGCGCGCGTGCAGACTCCTGGCACTGAGGTGGCCGGCGCCGTAAAACGGCGCCCACACGATCGCCGGACCGATGGTCCAGGCCGAGTGCGCGTGGCCGGTCACCGTGGGCTCGAACAGGTGCGGCTTGTCGCCCAGCCCGATCAGCCGGTAGTCGTTCATGAAGTTCACGTCGCGATCGAAGGCCAGCGACCGCAGGTAGGCGAAGTAGTAGAAGCCGTCGCTCTGCAGGCGCGCGCCGAACTGCAGCTGCATCGCCAGGCCGGAGGCGAACAGGGCCACGAACACGGTCGCGGTGGTGAGCGCGGGACGGCCCGCGGGGCGAACCGGCCAGAGCCATCGGGCCGTGAGCCAGAGGGCGAGGGCGGCCAGCGGGAGCACGGCCACCCATCCGGGTTCGGCCGGCAGCACGCGCAAGAGCCGCGTGCGCGTCAGTTGTCGCGAGACGATCTCGACGCCGGCCGCCACGGCTGCGATCCAGGCGCCCGTCAGCGTGACCGGGCGAATCCATGCGAGCCGGTGGAACATCGGGTCAGGGCACGAGGCGGTAGACGCGCAGCTCGGCGCCCGGATGGTCGGCGCTGGGCGAGACGTGGTGGACCAGCTGGAGGCGACGGAACAGCGCGCGGTATGCCTGGCCTTCGGGGCTGCTCTGCGCGTCGCCCTCGATGAACGGACCGAACGACTGCGACGAGGCGACCAGATACTGCACGCCCGCCTCGACGTATTCGTCCGCGGTTCGCTCAATCAGCCGCGGGACATTGGTCGAGACGAACCGTTCGGCGGGGAGCAGGATCTGCCGCGTCTCGACCACCACGTGCGAGCCGGCCGGGACGTTGCCCAGCAGCCAGTCGTAGACCAGCGCGGTCGTCCAGGTTCGGGAACTGTCACGCGCGAACTGCCACGACGCGTATGTCGGTCTGCCGACCGCGACCAGCAGGATGACGCTGATGACGCCGGCCCGGACCAGCGGGCGAGGCCTCCACCGCGCCGCGCCGTCGATCATCACGGCGATCGAGGCCCCCATCAGCAGCGCCAGGCCCGGCAGGAGCGGCAGCAGATAGCGCGCGTAACGGATGCCTCCCTGGTCGGCCGTCATCGTGAACCAGGCCGTCACGAAGACCAGCAGCATGGCGATCACGGACCGCCCGAGTGCCGTCGCGCGTGTGAACTGCCAGGCCATGATCGCCAGACTGGCGATGGCCAGCACGAGGCCGGGCGTGCCCATGCTGTTGCGCAGGTGCTTGAGATAGGTCACCGAGGCCGCCTCGGGTAGCCGGGCGCCGCGTGCGTAGTGGTTGCTGAGCCGGCCAAACGCGTCGAGGAACGTGGGCAGCTCGAGCACCGTGTAGGGTGCGGCCAGCAGGAACGCCGCGGCCGCCCCGACCGGCACGGCGGCGAGCGCGCGGAGGCGCGAACCGTGGGCTCCGGCGAGCAGCACGGCGACCATCGGCATCAGGATCGCCAGCCCGCCGTTGTATTTCGTCGCCGCGGCGAGGCCCGCCGCGACGCCCGCGATCAGGAACGCGGCGACCGTGCCGCGCTCGACCGCACGCACCGACAACAGCAGCGTGAGGGTCACGAAGAACGTCATCGGCACGTCGGTCAGCACGAAGTGCGACTCCCGCACGTGCAGCGACTGGGTGGCCAGCAGCAGGGCCGCCAGCAGGCCTGCCGCGACGCTCAGGCGGCGCCCGACGCGATAGACCAGGAAGATGGTCGCCGTCCCGAGCGCGGCCGTGACCGCGCGTCCCCACAGGTAGAAGCTGGCCGCGTGCGCCTGATCGAGCGTCTCCCACGCGCCGGTCATGGCGCCCGTGAGAAAGCGCGCGACCGCGACGACCGTCTGGACGTAGATGTAGAGCGAGGGATAGTCGAAGAAGGGCGCCGGATTGAAGCTGCCCGTCCGCATCATGAGGACGGCGCGCTCGATGATCTCGGGCTCGTCCACCCCCGGCGAGAACGGGATGCCCTGCGACAGCCCGGTGAATCGGAACCAGGCGCCCAGGACGAGGATGGCCGTGAGAGCCGTCAGTTCGAGGCGTGACGGCCCTGCGGACACCGTGGGAGCATTCACCGGGTGATTCTATCCCCGGCGTCGGCCGGCTCCGAGCCGAGGTGATCGCGCGGACCGAGGAGCGACCGGTAGAGCGAGACGATGTCGCTCGGCCAGCACGGGCCAGCAGAACTCGGCTTCGACGATCTCGCGGCTGCGATGTCCCATCGCCACGAGCGCGCCCGGGTCCGACACCGCGCTCTCGATCGCGGCCGTGAGCGCGAGGACGTCGCCGGGTTCGACGAGCCAGCCGTTCACGCCGGGCCGAACCTTGTCGGGCAGGCCCCCGGCCCGTGTGGCGATGACCGGCCGCCGATGGGCCATGGCCTCGAGCGTCACGAGTGAAGAGCCTTCATAGCGTGTGGGATGGACGAAGACGGTTGCCGCCTCGTACCAGGCGTGCAGGTCGGCATCGAGGGCGCGTCCGGCGAAGATGACGTGGCGGTCGAGGCCGTGGTGCGCGACCGCGCGTTCGAGCGCCGCCCGGTAGGGCCCCGCGCCGACGATCACCCACCGCCATCCTGTCGCCGCCATCGGCCCGGCCGGCCGGGTCGCCGGCGCCAGCGCGGCGGCCAGCACGTCGAACCCCTTGTTGTGTTCGATCCGGCCGACGCTGAGCAGCACCGCTTCGCCGGCGCCGATGTCGTGCCGGCGCCTGATCAGCGCGCCGTCGGCCGGCCCAGCTTGGCCGCTGAGCTGCACGAGGTCGATGCCGTTGGGGATCGTGTAGAGCTGGCCGGCGCGAGGATGCAGGTGCCGCCGGACGACCGGTTCGAGCGATTCGTCGGTCGCGAGGATCGCGCGCGCACGTCGCGCGACGCTCCGGACGGCCGCCCGGAGCGGACCGTAGCCCACGCGCTTGCCAACGGGCAGGCGATCGCCGCTCGCCCCGAACTCCTCGAGGCCCTGCGGATTGAGGACCAGTGGCGCCGTCGCCGCGCGGCCGCGGTAGCCGAGGCCGCTGGCGCCAAAGGCATGCACGATGTCGATCTGCCCGCGGGCGACCAAGGTGCGAGCCACCCGCCCGGCTCGCCACCCGTAGAGCAGGTACGCGGTGCTGCGATCGAGGATCGTCGTGCCGGGCCGGTTGGCGAAGGGAAAGGTGCGATACGGCACGTGCACCAGCTGGATGTGCGGCGAGGCAAAGGGATCCGCGCTGGCATGATGCGGCGTCCGGGCCGGCGGCACGATGAGCGTGACGTCCACCTGGCGTGCGGCGAGGTGCCGGACCAGATCGTGGACCGAGCGCTCGAGGCCGCCGATCCCATGGAGCGGCATCACCGCCCGGGCCAGGACCGCCACGCGCAGGGGACGCGTCATCTCAGGCCGCCTGCGGCACGAGCAGTTGCCGGTACACGTGCTCGACGCGCGCGACCACCGACGGCGCGGCAAAGTGCGTGTGGGCGTGCGTGCGGGCCGCGGCCCCGAGGGCGGCGCGCAGCCGGTCGTCCGACGCCAGCGCGGCCAGGTCGCGCGCGAAGCCGGCCGCGTCGTCCGATAGCAGCCCCGTGACCTGATGCTGCAGGATGTCGCGCGTGCCGCCCGTGTTCATCGCGGCGATGGGCACGCCGAGGGCCGAGGCCTCGATCAGGACGCGGCTGAGCGACTCGGGCCCGTACGACGGGAACGCCAGCAGGTGAGCGTGGCGCATGAGCGCCCACACCGCATCACGATCCTGCCAGCCCAGCATGGTCAGGGCCCGGCCTCGGGTCCGGGCTTCGGCGGCCAGCGTGGCGGCGAGCGGCCCTTCGCCGACGATGACGAGCGGCAGGTCGATCTGCGCCTCGTCGAGCGCGGGCAGCAGATACTGCACGCCCTTGTTGGTGGCGAGCTTCCCGGCGTAGAGCACATACGGACCGTCGAGCGTCCGTCGCGCCTGCGCGTGCGCCCGGTCGAGCGCCATCATGTCCACCGGATTCGGAATCGTGTAAAGCGAGGTCCCGGAAAGCTCGGGGGCACGCGCCCGCAGATCGTCGGCAATCGTCGTGCTCACGGCGATGACCGCGTTGGCCTGGGCGAGGGTGCGGCGCTTGGTGCGCAGGTTGCTGCGCATGTACGGCACGAGCGGCCAGGCCGCGGGTGTGGCGGCGCCGGCCCGCGGCCGCAGGCAGCGCGTCATCATCATCGGCGTGCAGGCCGGGCAGAGCTTGGGCTGCGACGGGTCGTAGATCAGGTCTGACCAGTAGCAAACCGGCCAGTAGTCGCGCACCGTGGCCACCACCGGGATGCCGGTGGCCTGGCCGGCGCGCACGGCCGGCACCGTGGACATCACGTGCTGGGCGTGGATGATGTCCACCGGCTGCGTGCGCAGGCGCTCATCGACCAGGTGATCGGTCAACTGCGACCACAGCCGTTCGTTCTTGACCATGTTGCGCAGGAACGGCGTGCCCGGGGCGTTGATCCGGAATGCAGTGACCCGAATCGACTCGTAGGTGCGCTCCTCCAGGCCCGAGGCGCTGCCGGGTTCGATCTTGATCACCTCGACGTGATGGCCACGGGCCATCAGCCCGCGCGAGAGCTCGAACGTGCTCCACCCGCTGCCGCCGCACCGGGGCGGAAACGAATCGGTGACGATCAGGACGCGCAGCGGCGTGCTCATCGGCGGACCAGGGCGCGCAGCCGGGCCTCGAGGGTGGTGCAGTGCGCGTCCCAGCTGAAGTCGCGCACGACGCGTGCCCGGGCGGCCTGGCCCATCCGTGCCCGCAGGTCGGCATCGGCCAGCGCCGTGATCGCCCGATCGAGGGCCCGCGCTTCATCGGGATTGTAGAGCAGACCCTCGTGGCCGTGTTCGACGAGCCGGCCGAGGCGCGGCAGCGCCGGCGCGACCACCGGCAGGCCGACGGCCATGTACTCGAACACCTTGAGCGGGGACCAGTAGAACCCCAGCCGGAGCGGGGCGTGGCGGGAGGCGTCGAACGGAGCCACGCCGATGTCGGCGGCCGCCAGCGCCGCGGGCAGAGCCGCGTGGGGCAGGGCACCCGTAAAGACCACGCCCGGCACCCCGCGCGCGGCCTGTTCGACCGACCCGCGCTCGGGACCGTCCCCGATGAACACCGCGCCGAATCGGTGGTCACCCGCGTTGTGCAGGCGCGCGAGCGCCGCGGCCAGGTGCACCGCGCCGTGCCACGACCGGAAGGCCCCGGCGAACACGCACCAGATCCGCGCCGGGTCCTTCGCGAATGGCGCCGGCGCATGGGGGGCCGCGGGATGGAAGTGGTGCACGTCGGCGCCCCACTCGACCTCGAGCACCCGCGCGCGATCGACCCAGGGCGGCAGAATCGCCGCGGTCGTCGTGACGAACAGCGACGCCTGCCGGCACATCCACTCGCGCCAGCGGCGCATCGGCTCAACCAGCAGCAGGCGATCGACACGCGACTTGCCCGACCCGGCATGGTCGATCACGGGGGCGTTGACCTCGAGGACGGACGGGACGCCGAGCCGACGAGCCGCCACCACGCCCTCGCCGCCAAAGTTGTAGTAGCGCTCGATGACCACCTCGGCGCCCACGCGACGGGCCAGCGCCGTGACGGCCGAGGCGCGGGCCCACCGCAGCGCCGGCCGTCCGAACGGCGGTCCCATCGGGTGCCACGTGACCGAGCCGTCCGGCCAGGCGCCCGTCGGCCATGCGCCGCCTGGCTGCGTCACGACGTGGACGTCGTGGCCCAGGGCCGCGAGCCCCTCGGCCACCGCCTGCACGTGCACCGATCCGCCGAGCGTGCCCGGCACCGTCTGATCCAGTGCGCTGTAGAGGATGCGCACGTCAGCGGGCTCCCGGCGCTGACGCAGCAGGACTCGTCGCGGCCGCGCCTGGAGCGGTCGCGGCCGCGTGCGGCGCCGGACCGATCTTCCGCAAGAGCGCGAAGAACGGGCCCGACTGGATCCGGCCGAAGAGGACGACGTCCAGCATCATCAGCGCGGACGCGACACGCAACGCGCGATACGTCCAGCCACGACGGCCGACGACGGCCTGAGCTGAGCGGCGCGCGTGACGGACGGCGGTTGCCCCATCCGTGACGCTGGCGTCGCGACGCCTCGCCCGTCGCGCGAGCCGCTGCTCGACGATGCGCGCGAGGATGTTCTCGGTGAACGCGCCGATGATCGGCGTGTAGTACGTCACGCGTTCGAGTCGAAACCCGCACTCGGCCAGGACCCGACGCAGGTCGTCGTGATCCGCGATGGGGTTCAGGTGATCCGATTTGCGCAGCCGCTCCTGCCGCAGGTCCAGCAGGCCCAGGTGTTCGCACCACCGGGCGAGCCGGTTGACCAGGCGCGTGCCGCCGGCGACCCATCCGTTCTTCCGCACATGCGTGTACACGAACATGGTGCCGTTGTCGGCCAGCACGCGATTGGCTTCCGACAGCATGTCGCGCAGCGCTTCAGGAGACAGATGCTCGAGCACGTCGAGCGACCACGCGCGGGTGAAGGCACCATCCCGCAGCGGCAGCCGCCGGAGATCGCCGAGCAGCAGGTCGGACCGCTCGCGCGCCTCCTCGGCGAAATAGGGACTGATGTCGATGCCGGCCAGCGACGCGCCCGTGTCCGCGTTCCACGCGAGCGCGCGGCCGTTGCCGCATCCGAGATCGATGACGCGGTCCGCGGGCGTGAGCGCGAGGAACCGGCGCAGCATGTCGTTGCGCACCTTCGAGCCGAGCAGCGGCGGCGCGATGGCTTCGTGCCGCGCGTCGCTGTGCAGCGCCTCGTCGAGGTACTTCGTCTGCTCGGCGAACGCCGTCACCGGTCGCAGGTCCAGGAAGCCGTGATCGGCGGCGAACTCCCGCGCGCAGTGCGGACAACGGAGCCGTGCCGCCCCGGGCACCGGAGCGATCGACACGCGGCATTCGGGGCACCAGGCGACGTCAACCAGGCGCGCCGAGATCATGCGGCCGCCGCGAGAAGGGCCGCTTCGAGCCGCTCGGCGCGCCGGGCCCAGGAATACGTCGGTGCGAGGGCCTGTGCGGCCGCGGCGAGGCGACCGGCCAGCGCCGCGTCGGCGGTAAGCCGGGAGAGTGCCGCCGCGAGCGCGTCGGCATCGCC
This sequence comes from uncultured Acidobacteriota bacterium, assembly GCA_963738485.1. Classification (GTDB taxonomy): domain Bacteria; phylum Acidobacteriota; class Vicinamibacteria; order Vicinamibacterales; family SCN-69-37; genus CAVTWK01. The sequence continues at coordinate 87,624 of CAVTWK010000001.1, read as the reverse complement.
CGGAGCCACCAGGAGCGCCGTCTCGCCGTCCGTCAGGACCTCACGCAGGGCCGGCAGATCGGAGGCCACGATGGGCCGTCCGACGGCAAGATACTCGAACAGCTTGAGCGGCGACGTGTAGCGCTCGGAGATCGCCGAGCTCGTGTTCGGCAGCACGAGGACGCTGGCCCGTTCGAGGTGCGCCCGCACGTCGCCGGGCGCCACCAGACCCGTCATCGTCACACGATCGCCGAGGCCCAGCTCCGTGATCCGCGCGAGGACGCGGGTCTGGTCGGCTTCGGCCGGATGCCCGCCGACGATGAGGGCGCGACAGGCGGGTGTCCGCGCGAGGGCGTCGAGCAGGACGTCCACGCCCTTCCACGGATACAGGTGGCCCGCGTAGACGACGAGCGGGCCACCGACGTCGGACGCACGCGGCGTCGTCGTGGCGATCGCCGGGCGAGTCGCAGTCTCGCGCGCCCCGTCCGGCACCACGAAGACGTGGTCGCGCGGTCCGTAGCGCGCGGCCAGTTCGTCGGCCAGCGCGCGCGTCAGCGTCACGTAGGCGCGGGCGCGGTTCCACACGCGGCGTTCGCGGCGATCGAGTCGGCGCAGCTTGGCGGCTGAGGGGGCCAGTTGCGGCTGCCCCAGCAGGCGCGGCATCTCTGCAGTGACGACGGGCGCGAGGCCATGCGATTCATAGACGACGCGTGCGCGGCGCAGGAGCGGGACCTGGAGCAGGAACGCGGCGAGTCCCAGGTCGCGCGTGAACACGACCGCGTCGCGGTGGGTCGCCACCAGAAGCGCGGCCGAAATCAGGAACCGGGCGCGGCGGGCCCGCGGGTCGCTCGCGCCTGGAATCGTGCTGATCTCGAGCGTCGGGACACGGGGCTGGTCGTAGAACGCGTAGGGGTCGCGTGGCGTCACGGCCGAGTCGGGCCGCACCACGAGCCTCACCGCGTGCCCGCGCGAGGCCACGGCGACACAGGTGGCCATGGTCTGGACGCCGTTGGCGCGCTCGATCGGGAATCGGGTGTCAGCAAAGTACAGGACGGTCACAGCGAATGGGCGTCGCAGGTATGCCGCTAGTGTATCGTGCGCGGCTGGCCAGCGGCGATCCCGGTTCCGGAACCTTCCGGCGCCGCGTCCGTCTTCTCCCTATGTCAATCTACAAGGGGGGCGTGTGAGCGACCAGACCGACGTCCTGCAGGGCACACTCGATCTGCTGATTCTGAAGACGATCGCGTTTGAGCCGATGCACGGCTGGGCGATCGCCCAGCGCATCCAGCAGGTGTCCGATGACCTGCTGCGCGTACAGCAGGGCTCGCTGTATCCCGCGTTGCATCGCCTCGAACATCAGGGGTGGATCGCGGCCGATTGGGGGACGTCCGAGAACAACCGGCGGGCCCGCTTCTACTCGCTCACGAGAGCTGGCCGTAAGCAACTCGCCCTCGAGGTGTCGAAGTGGGCCCGGCTGTCGTCGGGCGTGAACCTGGTCCTGCAGAGGGCCTGATCATGCGCTTGTGGTCGATCCTGCGAAGCCGGTTCCGGTCGTTGGTGTTCCGCGATCGGCGTGAGGCGGACCTGCGCGAGGAACTGCAGTTCCATCTCGATCAGGAGGCCGCGCGGCTGCGGGCCGCCGGGGTTCCGTCCGAAGAGGCCCGGCGTCTGGCGCAGCAGGCCTTTGGCGGACTCGAGCCCATCAAGGAGGAGTGCCGTGATGCGCGCGGCACCGGCGCCGTGGACGACCTCGTCCGCGACGTGCACTACGCCACACGTGGGCTCAGGCGGACCCCGCTGGTGGCGCTCACCATTGTGATGACCGTCGCGGTCGGCCTCGGCCTGGTTGTCGTGGCGTTCACCTTCCTGAACCGGTTCCTGTTCGCCGTGGACGCGGTGCCTGCCGTGCACGAGATGTTCGCCGTGCAGCGTCCGGAGACCGACGGGACACCACCATCGTTCACGCGGGCGGAGTTCGACAGCCTCGCGCGCGAGACCGACGTCTTCTCCGCGGTCTATGCACAGGTGCCGCAACTCGACACCCGGGTCGCAGGTGGCCGGCGCGTGGCGACGCTTGTCAGCGGCAACTTCTTCCAGGTCGTGCGCGTGGGCGCCGCGATGGGGCGTACGCTCACGCCGGCAGATGACGCGCTCTCGGCCCCCCGGCCGGTCGCGGTGCTGAGTCATCGCGGCTGGGGCCGTCTGTTCGCGTACGATCCGGCTGTCCTCGAGCGCGCGCTGATCGTCAACGGCGTCACCTTCGGCATCGTCGGTGTGATGCGGGAGGAGTTTCGCGGCCTCGAGGTGGTGCCGCCAGATTTCTGGGCGCCGCTCTCGGTGGCCGGCCGCCTCCGCCCGGGCAGCCGCAGCGGCGATCCCGACCTCGGCGTCGAAATCGTCGGACGGCTGCGGTCGGACCGCTCGACAGAGGCTGCGGCGGCGGCGCTGTCGGCGTGGGTGGCTTCCTCGAGTCGCGATGTCACGTCGCGCCGGGTCTCGGGCGTGACGCTCGTGCCGAGACGAGGCACGGTGCCTCAGCCGCAGGAGGCGTTGCTCGTCACGTCGCCGCTGTTCTTTGCGTTCGGTCTCATCCTTGTGATCGCGTACGCCAACGTCACGAACCTGCTCCTCGCCCGGGCCGTCGCGAGGCAGCGCGAGATCGGGATCAGACTCTCGCTTGGCGCCGGCCGCGGGCGGATCATTCGTCAACTGCTGACCGAGAGCTTCCTGCTCGCGTTGCTGTCGGCCGCCGTCGGGTTCGTGATCTCACGAGTGGTGCTGTCTGGGTTGGTGCATCTGCTGACGGCGAGTTGGCCGTCGGAGATCGGCGATCTGCAACTGGTCGTGCCGGCCGCCGACTGGCGCGTGGGTCTGTTCCTGCTCGTCGGCGCGTTGGTCTCGACCGTGTCGTTCGGGCTGTTGCCCGCGCTTCAGGCGACACGACTCGATCCGCTTACGACCATGCGCGGCGTGGTGATGCGGCACGGTAGACCTGGGCGTGCGCGCAACGTCCTGGTTGGCATCCAGGTTGGGGTCTCCGCGCTGCTGTTGATTTGTGCCGCCGTGTTCCTGCGCAGCGCGCTGGCCGCTGCCGTCGCGGATCCGGGGGTACGCACGGCCGACACGATTCTCGTCGGCGTTCGCGAGGAGGCGATGAGGACCGCGATGCTTCGCGCGTTGGCCGACGAGCCGTCCGTCCAGGCGGTGGCCGCGGCGTGGCCAAGCCCGCTGTCTGCCGCGCGAGCCAGCGCGTCGAGCGGCGGCACCACCACGCAGGCCGGGTACCGGCTCGTGTCGGCCGGGTATTTCGAGGTGCTGGGCATCGCCATCCAGCGTGGGCGACCGTTCGCGCCCGTTGAACAGACAGCGGCGGTGGGTGTGGCCATCGTGTCCGAGTCAGCGGCCCGCGCCTTGTGGCCGGAGGGCGAGGCGCTAGGGAAGGTCCTGCGGATCGATCCGGCGACCGGACCGGAGGACCGCGGCGTGCTCGCGCCGTTCTCGTCGCGCGTGGTTACGGTCATCGGCGTTGCGAAGGACGCCGAGGGATTCAGGATCGCGCCATTGCCAAGGGCGGCCATCTATCTGCCTGGCAGCCTCTCGATGGCCGACGCCGGACTGGTCGCGCGGGTGAGCGGCGACCCCGACGAGCAGCGGCAAGCTTTGATCGACAGACTGGCGGCGATCGATCCCGCGATCGAAGAGGTCAGCACGCTCCGCTGGATGGCGAGGGTCGAGACCTATCTGCTGGGCCTCGGGTTCTGGGCGACGGTGGGGCTCGGCGTCGTGGCTCTGGCGCTGACGCTGTCGGGTCTCTACAGCGTGCTCTCGTACCTCGTCGAGCAGCGAACGCGTGAGATTGGCGTGCGGATCGCCCTGGGGGCGACGACGCAGGACGTGGCGCGGTGGGTGATCGTGCAGTCGATCCGGCCGGTGGCGCTCGGTTTGCTCGTGGGCGCGGGCGCGGTGGCGCTGCTGGCGCGCCTGTTGTTGGCCACCGAGGGCGCCGCGACGATCGGGGAGATCGTGCACGTGCTCGATCCCGTGGCGTATGCCGGCGGTGTCGTGGTCGTGCTGGCCGCGTGTCTGCTGGCGGCCTCGATTCCCGCGCGACGGGCCGCGCGTCTCGATCCCACGACGACGCTGCGGCAGCAGTGACCACCTTGGCGCGCTCGTCCGGTCGTGGTTCCCCCAGCACCCATCGTCGTCTGACGCTTGCGCGGCTGCGAAGCCCAAGAAGCCGCATGCCCCGCCTTCGCTCAGCTTCGGCGGGCCCGCCGCAGCCTTGGCGTAGGCGGCTCGAACCGCTCGCTCCCTACAGCGCGCGGTCAACCTGTCGCTCATCGGGCCACTCCCACGCCGGCCGGCCCGCCGACCGCGCACACGCGGGTGGGCGCGCCTGCGTCGGCTTGCGGTGAGGCGTCGATGTCGCGGCCTCCGTCACTCCGTGGTGAATCGCCCGTCCCTGAAGTCAGCTTCTGCCGCGTCGCGGTGCGTGTGTCGGCGTGTCGGCCTCCGTATCTCCGCGGTGAATCCCCGGTCTTGGCGTCAGCCTCCGTTTCTCCGTGGTGAACCGTGGCCTTAGCGTCGGCCTCCGTCGCTCTGTGGTGAATCCCAGGAGGTGGTGTCGATTGGCGTGGCTCCGTGGTGATTGCGTGGCCCTCCGTTCACTCCGCGGTGAATCCCCGCTCGCGTTGTCCTCCGTCACTCCGCGGTGATGGCGTGGTACGTCTCCGCCGCACCGCAGTGAACTACTCGCGGCGCGCCCCGTAGAACGACGCCCGATCGAACACATACCGCCACGCCAGCGTCGGCAGCAGGCGCGGGAACGTGACGAACGTCCACCGCGCGTTGTCGGCCAGCGTGAGCCGCTGGCGATCCATCGTGTGCAGCGCGAACTGGGCCATCAGGCCGATCTGCCACCACACGCAGAGGATGAGGACACCGCGACGAACCCAGGTCCATGCCGGCGCGGTCGTCCGCGTCGTGAGCCACGCCAGGCCGACGACGAGCAGCGGCGTCGTCGCGATGAAGCGGCGTTGGCCAAACGAGCCGGCCACGCTCCACGAATCGACGGCGCCGCTCACGTAGACCTGTAGCGCCAACATCAGGACGAGCAGCGCGGGCACCAGGCCCGGCCCCGATCGGGTGCGCCCGTCCGCGGCCGGGGGCACGTGTGCGGCGAACGCGACGAGGCCCGCGACGGCGATGAGCGCCAGGGGCGTCCAGAAGAAGAAGCCGTGCTCCGGCGAGAAGAGCACCTGCCCGGCGTGCGGCGAACTCCAGATCATCTTGCGGCCCACGGCCGTCGTCTGTGACGGATGCCCATTGAGCGCCTGGTAGGCGGCCAACTGCGGCGTGTAGGCCGCCACGCAGGCGATGGCGCCGGCGAGGGCCGTGCGCAGCGTCGCGGCGGGCGAGCGCGTGTGGCGCCACTGCCAGGCGTGCCAGAGGAAGTCGGCGGCCGGTCCCAGCAGGAAGAACACGTCCTGTTCGCGGATCATCGCCATCAGGGCTCCGGCCAGGCCGAGCCGGACGGCGCCGGCGGGCGTCCAGTCGGCGCGCACGCGCAACCACGTCCAGAGAAACAGCGCGACCGCGAACGTCGAGCAGGCGTGCGAGAACCCCGGCGCGACGTACATGTAGAACGCGAGCGGCGTGCCGGCCAGCACCCACAGCGTGGCAGCTCCGCCTGTGCCCGTGAGCCGCCGGGCGATCGCCAGCGACAGCAGAAGCGCGCAGGCGCCGTACAGGGCCGAGCCGATGGCCACGGCCGTGATGTAGGGCCGGCTGTAGCCATCCTGGGGCGCACCCGTGAGACCGGCCGCGACGTGCCCGGCCCCGTAGAAGGGGAACCAGAGCAGCGCCGAGCCGATGGGCGCGAAGTTGAAGCGGCGGCCCGCCTCGTTGGTGCGCTCGAGGAAGGTCTCCCTGAATCCGTCGGTCCGGACGGTGCCGGCGTCGTAGAAGTGGCGGTACTCGTTCTCGAAATCGACGTCGCGGTCGAATGTCCAGGAGTGGAGCCAGGCGAAGAACTGGACTTCGTCCGACGCGTAGAAGCGGCTGGTGACAGCCGGCACCGTCAGCAGGAAGGCCAGCGCGACGGCGACGAGTTCACCGCGGCGCGGCATTCACTGGATGCCGAGCGAGCGGGCCGTCGCCGCCCAGAGAACCTGCAGCCCGTTGAAGCCGGCGTGGTTGGCCATGGCGAGAATCGAGGACCGGCGCTTCATGTAGGTCACGCCCCAGATCAGGCCGAGCACGCCCACCGACAGCGCGACGTCCCAGCCCTGGTCGTAGTGGGCGATGCCGAAGACGAGCGAGTAGATGGCCAGGCCGAGCGGCATGCCGCCGAGGTGCTGGCCGAACCGGTGGAGTAGAAACCCGCGCTGCAGCTCCTCGCGCACGCCACCAGCCAGCACGGCCACGACCAGGAAGATCGCCGCGTCGAGGGGCGTGCTCATGAAGCTCTCGAACGGGCTGGTCTGCACGTTGTGCATCCAAGGCATCGCCGTGCGGATGAGCAGGACGAGCAGGGAGAGGCCCAGGAACGTCACCGGCACGAGCGCCAGGCCGAGACCGATCTCGCGCGCCGGCCGGCGAGGGCCGACGAACACCTCGCGCGAGGTCTCGCCGCTGAGCGCGAGGAACACCCGGATGAGGATCGCGACGACCGCGGTGTCGATCAGGCTCGCCATCGCGACGAACTGGAGCGAGATCTCGTTGTTGGCGTCCAGCATCTCGACGCCGAAGCCGAGGTAGACGACCAGGGCGGCCACCAGCTGGGTCGGGATCAGCGCGCAGGCCAGGACCACCTGCACCAGGGCCGTGGCTGGATTGAACCAGGGGGGCACGGGGACGCCGACGGGTAGCAGTCCAGCGGGTGCCGGGGTAGGGGGCGCGCCCAGGGGCGCGATGGCCGGACTGTCGTCCACGGGATGACTGTATCAGCGCAGGCGGGGACCGGGCGCAGCGCCGAAAATTTGGGCAGTTGCAGAAACTGACCCACTGACGGGCCGAATGTCAATATCTGGCGTGGCGGTCAAGGGTTCGACACAATATGGAGTGGGTTTCAGTCTTGACATCCGCGTAAACGAGGCGCATATTCGTGAACCTTGCAGCTTGATTCGCCGCAGGACATTTCGTCCCCGTAAGACACCGAGGGGACGCGCCAGACTCGCGTAGCACTCGCACAGGCGGGCAGCCGGGATCTATTCGGAGGCGCGGCGCTGTGTACGGAAATAGCAAATGGGATCCAGCCGGCAGGACGTCGGCGGATCGGTCTTGACGCGCAAGTTCGGAGGGGGCATGGAGCGGGCTCAGCAGGTGGGGGACACGACGCAGCCGATGGGACGGCCGTTCGGGCCGGGGCGGTCGGTGACGGGGCTCGAGTACGAGAGGCAGTTTGCCACCGACGGGGTTGACCCGTTCGACGAAATCGAGTGGGACTTGCGCTCCGCGGTCATCGCCAACGAACGCGGTGAGCTCGTCTTCGAGCAGCGCGACGTCGAGTTCCCGAAGTTCTGGTCGCAACAGGCCACCAACATCGTCGTCTCGAAGTACTTCCGCGGCCAGATCGGGATGCCCGAGCGGGAGCGCAGCGTCAAGCAGCTCATCGGACGGGTCGTCGAGACGATCACGCGCTGGGCGCGCGAGGAGGAGTACTTCGCCTCCGAGGACGACCTGCAGGCCTTCAGCGACGACCTGAAGCATCTGCTCGTCTATCAGAAGGGCTCGTTCAACAGCCCGGTGTGGTTCAACTGCGGGTTCGAGAAGGCGCCGCAGTGCTCGGCCTGCTTCATCAACTCGGTGCAGGACACGATGGACTCGATCCTGACGCTGGCCCGTACCGAGGGCATGCTGTTCAAGTTCGGGTCCGGGACGGGATCGAACCTGTCGGCCATCCGGTCGTCGCGCGAAGTGCTCGCTGGCGGCGGCACGGCCTCCGGCCCGGTCTCGTTCATGAAGGGCTTCGACGCGTTTGCGGGCGTCATCAAGTCGGGCGGCAAGACGCGGCGCGCGGCCAAGATGGTGATCCTCAACGCCGAGCATCCGGACATCGTCGAGTTCATCAACTGCAAGGTCGAGGAAGAGAAGAAGGCCTGGGCGCTCATCGACGCCGGGTACGACGGCTCGTTCACGGGCACGGCGTACGGCTCGGTGTTCTTCCAGAACTCGAACAACTCGGTACGCGTGCCCGATGAGTTCATGCGCGCGGTGCTCGACGACGGCGAGTGGCAGACGCGGAGCGTGACCAACGGCCAGGTGATGGACACCTACAAGGCCCGCGATCTCATGCGCCAGATCGCCGAGGCCACCTGGGTGTGCGGCGACCCCGGCATGCAGTTCGACACGACGGTCAACGACTGGCACACCTCATCGAACACGGCGCGCATCAACGCGAGCAACCCGTGCTCGGAGTACATGTTCCTCGATGACTCGGCGTGCAACCTGGCGTCGATCAACCTGATGAAGTTCGTGGACGCGGACGGCGAGTTCGAATCCGAGAAGTTCGCCCGCGCCTGCGAGACGTTCATCATGGCGCAGGAGATCCTGGTCGATAACGCGAGCTACCCGACCAAGGCCATCGAGCGGAACAGCCACGACTACCGGCCGCTCGGGCTGGGCTATGCCAACCTCGGTGCGCTGCTGATGTCGCGCGGGCTGCCGTACGACAGCGACGAGGGACGCGATTACGCCGCGGCGATCACGGCCGTCATGCACGGCGCGGCCTACGCGCAGTCGGCGCGGGTGGCGCGCGACCATGGCGGGCCCTTCCCCGGCTACGACAAGAACCGCGAGCCGATGCTGCGCGTGATGCGCAAGCACCGCGCGGCGCTCAAGGACATCGACAAGAGCAACGTCCCCAAGCCGCTGTTCGCCACCGCCCGGCAGATCTGGGACGAGTGCGTCGAACTCGGCGAGCAGCACGGCTATCGCAACGCGCAGGTCACCGTGCTCGCGCCGACCGGCACCATCGGCTTCATGATGGACTGCGACACGACGGGCGTCGAGCCGGACATCGCGCTCGTCAAGTACAAGAAGATGGTCGGCGGCGGCATGATGAAGATCGTGAACAACACGGTCCCCATGGCGTTGACCAAGCTCGGCTACACGCAGGCGCAGGTCAAGGACATCATCGGCTACATCGACGAGAACGAGACGATCGAGGGCGCGCCGCACCTGAAGGACAAGGACCTGCCGGTGTTCGACTGCGCGTTCAAGCCGATGCGCGGCATGCGGTCGATCCACTACATGGGCCACGTCAAGATGATGGGCGCCGTCCAGCCGTTCATCTCGGGCGCCATCAGCAAGACCGTCAACGTGCCGAAGTCGGCGACCGTCGAGGACATCGAGCAGGCCTACATCGACTCGTGGCGCATCGGCGCCAAGGCCGTGTCGATCTACCGGGACGGCAGCAAGCGCACGCAGCCGCTCAACACCTCGAAAGAGAAGATCATGGCGGCCGGCGTGCTCTCGCCCGACGCCCCCGCCGCGGCCGGTCCGAATCGCCGCCGCCTGCCCGACGAGCGGCAGTCGATCACGCACAAGTTCGACATCGCGGGGCACGAAGGCTACATCACGGTGGGCCTCTATGAAGACGGCCTGCCCGGTGAGCTCTTCCTGACGATGGCGAAGGAGGGCTCGACGATCTCCGGGTTCGCCGACGCGTTCGCCCAGGCCATCAGCTACGCGCTCCAGTACGGCGTGCCGCTGCAGGACCTGGTGGACAAGTTCAGCCACGTCCGGTTCGAACCGGCGGGCATGACCAGGAACGCCGACATCCGGTTCGCGAAGTCGATCGTGGATTACATCTTCCGTTGGATGGCCGCGAAGTTCCTGTCCACCGAGGCGCAGTACCGCGCCGGCGTCAACAACCGCGAGGAGACGACGACGCCCGAGCAGCTCGTGCTCGACGTCACGGCCACCTTCGCGGCAACAGACGCCGCGTCGGTGGCGAAGGCCAAGGCGGGCGCCGCGTTCGCATCGACGGGCAACCCCAGGCCTTCCCAGTTCGCCGCGATCCAGAACCAGGAAGACGCACCCCCGTGCTCGACCTGCGGTTCGATCATGGTGCGCTCGGGCGCCTGCTACAAGTGCAGCAACTGCGGCACGACGAGCGGCTGCGCGTGACGCCCTGAGCCTGTCGAAGGGCAGCTGCGCGCAGACGGCCTGAGAAGTTGAAGAACGCCGGGTGGAAGGAGCAATCCTTCCGCCCCTTTTTTTATGGGACTGACGATCGTTTCGCGGAGTCCTACTCCGCGGACAAAAGGAAAGAGCCATGGCGATGGCAGCAAGCGCACGGCTGGATCGGCGTCAGCGACCGCGCCGCCGTGATTGTGCTATCGTGTGCTACATGACGTCGATCGCTTCCGCCCTCCTGTCGTCGCCTGCGTCCGGCGCTCGAGTAGGCGTGCGTGAACTGCGGCAGAACCTCTCCATCTATCTCGACCGAGTCAAGCGCGGCGAGGCACTCACCGTCACCGAGCACGGACAGGTCGTCGCCGTGCTCGCGCCGTCGTCTCGGGCATTGTCGCCGGTCGAGCAACTGATTGCCGAGGGGCGTGCGACACCGGCGTCGCGATCGCTGCGATCGCTGCCGCCGCCGCGGCGCACGCGGGGTGAGTCGCGACCAAGTGAGGCAGTCATCTCCGAGATGCGTGAAGAGCGTTAGTCGTGAGGCGTGCGTATTTCGACTCGTCGGCTATCGCCAAGCTCGTCCGGGAGGAGGTGGAATCCTCAGCCCTGGTGGACTATCTCGAGGAGCCGATGGAGGCCACCACGTCGGTCGTGTCAGAGATCGAGGTCATCCGCGCGCTCGCCCGTCACCACGTCCCGGCGGCCGACGTGGCCGACGCGATGCGGGGGTTCATTCTGGTGGCGGTCGATGAGCGCGTGCGGGCCACGGCCGCGGCGCTCGAACCTGCGACGTTGCGATTGCTCGACGCCCTGCACCTGGCCACCGCCCTGGCCGTCGGGCCCGACGGTCTGGAACTGGTGACCTACGACGACCGGCTGGCCGAGGCTGCCCGCACTCACGGGGTGCGCGTGGCCCAACCGGGTCGTCCAGCGCGGGTGACCGTGGCCACCCGAACGCGCGGCACCGGGGCCCGCCGCCGCGTCCACCGCTGACCCGCGAGCCGGTCCGATCACAGCCATGCGACCTCGTCCGATGGCCGTGCGCGCACGCGGACTGGTCCTCCTGTGGCTGGGCCTGGCGTGCCTCGCGGGTCGCGGCGCGGCGAGCGCTCAATCCGCGGCGCCTCCCGAACTGGCCGCCGGACAGACGGCGCTGCGCGTCAGGGTGATCAACGCGCGATCCCGGTCGCCCCTCGAGGATGCGAACGTGCAGGTGCGTCCCGCACAGGACGCCGCCGGGGCGGCCTTGGCGCTCCAGACCAACCAGGCCGGCTACGCCGTGTTCGGGACGCTGGCGGCCCGCCGGTATCGCCTGTCGATATCGACGGTGGGCTACATCTTCGTCACCCGCGATGTGGAGGTCGAGGCCGGACAGGTCACCGATCTCACCGTGCCGCTCACGGAAGGTACGGGCACCTACACGGAAACCGTGGACGTCAGCGCAGCGGCCACGCGGGGAGGCGATCCGGGCGCGATGGCCTCGGCCGAGCTCGGATCGGCCGCGCTGCAGGACCTGCGGGGCGTCGCGACCGACGATCCGATGCGGGCCGCGCAGACCCTGCCGGGCGTGGTGACGGGCGACGATTTTCAGGCGGAGTTCTCGGTCAGGGGTTCGGCGTTCCGGCACGTCGGGCTCGTCATCGACGGGACGCCCGCGCCCATCCTCCTGCACTCGGTGCAGGCCGAGGCGAACACGGGATCGATCGCCATGGTGAACACCGACGTGGTGGGACGGGCCGCGCTGTCGGCCGGCCCGCGCCCGGCCCGGCACGGCGACTGGCTGGGCGCGACCCTCGAGTTCGATCTGCGCGACGGGTCCCGTGACCGCACGCAGCTGCGCGCCGCGATCAGCGGGACGAGCGCGTCGGTCATCGTGGAAGGACCGACGGATCGGGCGCGCCGTGGGTCGTGGCTGGTGTCGCTGCGCCGCAGCTACGTGGACTGGCTCCTGCGCAAGGTCGCGCCCGACCTCGACAGCACGTTCGGGTTCTGGGACGGTCACGTCAAGATGGCGTACGACCTCACGTCGCGCCAGCAGGTCTCGCTCACCGTCGTCGGCGGCGATGCCCTCTATCGCGAGCGCGAGGCGTCGGCCGCGAACGGGCTGTCGCGCGCCGCCTCCGGCAGCACGCTGGCGTCGATTGGGTGGCGGTACGCGACGCCGCGCTGGGTGGTCTCGCAGCGCGCGTCGTTTCTCGGCAACCGTTTCAGGAACACGGGCGTAAGCGGGCAGGAGCTGGCGCGTGGCTACTCGCAGGCGCTGTTCTGGCGCGCCGACCTGGTGGGTCAGCTCGGACGGGGCTGGGCCCTCGAGGCCGGGGCCGCGCGCGAGCGCCGGCGCACCGATCAGATCCTGCGGGACTTCGTCGTTGCCGCGGGTCAACTGCGCGTGCGCACCGTGCGGGAGGTGCAGCCGCGGACGACGCTGCTCTCGGGCTGGGCGCAGGTGAGCCGCAGTTCGGCGTCGGGCTCGATCACGGCCGGCCTGCGCTGGTCCACGCGGACGCTGGCCACCGGGACGGGCGCGTCGCCGTGGGTGGTCGTCGAACGCGCCGTCGGGCCGTTCCGCGTGCGCGCCGGGGCGTCCGTGCTGACGCAGTATGCCGACCCGCTGTTCGTCGAGACGCCAGGCGAGGTGATCGGCCCGGAGCGCGCCCGGTCCGCAGAGGTCGGTCTGGTCCATCGCGCGGGTGCCGGCGTCGAGTGGTCCCTGGCGGCCTTCCACCGGCGCGAGCGCGATTTGCTGCGTCTCGTCGGCGAGAACAGGCTCGACCCGTTGACCGGCACCCGGATCGCCGCAGCCACGTTTCCCTATTTCACCGGAACGCTCGACGGGGCGACACGCGGTCTGGACTTCGTGGTGGCCAGGAGGACCGGACGTGGCCTCACCGGCTGGGCGGCCTACACCTGGGCGCATACCCGCATGCGGGACACGCGAACCGGTGAGCGGTTCGATGCGGACTTCGATCAACGGCACACGCTCAACGCCGTGGCCTCACAGCGGCTGTCCTATCGTGTGTCGGTCGGGGCGAAGCTGCGGGTCGGGAGCAACACGCCGCTCTTCGGCTACTTCGAGTCCTTCGCCGATACGTTGCGCCTGTCGCGTGAGCGCAACCGTGTGCGGTTGCCGCTGTACGCCCGGCTCGACCTCCGGCTCACGCGCACGTTCACGTTCGAGCGCCGCCGATTGACGCTGTTCGCCGAGGTGATGAACGTCCTCGGCCGCGAGAACGTGGGGCAGGCCGGCCTGTCCGTGCGGAGCACGCTCGAAGTCACCGGCTACGCCGAGCGGCTGTTTCCACGCGTGCCCTCCGCGGGGTTGCTGTTTGAGTTCTGATCGGCGCCTGGTCCGCGCCGCGCGCAGCCTGGCGCTGGCCCTCGCCGCCTTCGGGTCGGCGATCACGCCGGCCTCGGCGCAGCCCGGACCCGACGCGTCGGCGGCGGCCGATGTCGTGCCAGCGGCCTTCGAGGCGCCACAAGGGCCGCCGGCCTCGGCTTCGAGCCGATTCCTCCCGCGGTTCGACGCGAGCTTCGGGTGGGGCGCGCTGGTCGCCAACGATCGGCGCTTCGACTGGCGCGGGGAGGTCGTCGTGGACTTCGACGTCGTGGACTACGGCGTCGGACGCGCGGCCTTCGTCAGCAAGTACGAGGCCGTCCTCGGTCGAGAGCGTCGGCGCTACGACCTCAGTCAAGGCAACTACTTCTTCGAGGCGTCCGGTTCGGTCCGCACGAAGCCGGCTGAAGTCGTCGTTTTTCTCCAGCACGTTTCGCGTCACGTCGTGGACCGCGAGAACGCACAGGCCATCTCGTGGAACACCTATGGCGTCCGGGCTCGCCAGACCTGGGGCCGACGCCGCGGTACGGGGTGGGCGGCGACGCGCGTCGAAGGCGACATCGAGATCTCACGAGCGATGCAGCAGGCCTTCGTGGACTATCGCTGGCTGAGCCACGCCCGCGCGCGCATGACGCGGCCGGTGTCGCCCAGACTGGCCGTGGTCGTGGAGGCGACAGGAGACGTCATCCGCGTGGACGAGGCCATCCGAGGTCGCACGCGAGTCTGTGGCGGGCGCATCGAGGGCGCCGTGCGCATCGCGGGAGCGAGGGCGGTGCTCGAGCTCTTCGCCGGCTACGAGCGGCGCATCGACGCATATCCCACCGACCGTTTCCGCGTGCGGTGGTTCACGGCCGGCTTCCGGATCGCCAACTGGTAGGGCCTCGCGGCGAAAGCCGCTAAGATGGCCTCTCGGACATGCCCTCGCTCGACGACCAGATCGACCAGCTCTACCAGCTGCCGCTCGCCGAGTTCACGGCGGCGCGCAACGCGCTGGCGAAACAGGTGGGGCCTGCCGGCTCTGCCATCAGGCAGCTGGAGAAGCCCGCGCTGGCGGCCTGGGTGGTCAACCAGATCTACTGGCGGCATCGTCGTGACTACGATCGGTTGATCGTGGCCTCCGGCCGCTTGCGCGCAGCGCAGAGCCGACAACTGGCGGGCGGCAACGCGGACGTCCCGACCGCAGAAGCCGCGCACGACGACGCGCGGCGTGCGGTGATGGACCTCGTGCGGGACGTGATGCGGCTGGCCGGCGATACGGCGTCGCCGGCGACCATGACCGGGATCAGCGAGACCTTGATGGCGCTGCCCGGAGAAGAGCGGGTCGGGCGGCTGACGCGCCCCCTGAAGCCGCTGGGGTTCCAGGCGCTCATCGGCCTGATGATGGGCGGGCCGGGCGGCGCCAGGCTCAAGTCCGCGAGCGGCGCCTTGCCGCCCCCCAAGGCCGGCGCACCGGCTGCCGCGAACGCGAAGCGCGACGCGGACGAGGCGACGCGCGCCGAGCTGGCCCGTCAGAAGGAGCGCGACGCGCGACGGGCGCTGGTGCATGCGGAACTCGAGGACGTGCGCACCGCCGAACGTGCCGCGCTGGCTGCCGCGGCCAAGGCGAAAGCGGCGCTCACCGCGGCCAGGGCGGAGCAGGCCCGGATCGAGTCGGAGCTGGCCGACGCGTCCGAGCGTGTCCGGGATCTGCACGCCGCGCTGGCTCGCGACGAGCAGCAGGCGGCGGCGCAGGCTCAGAAGCGTGCGGCGCTCGAGGAGCGACTCGACGATCTCGGGTCGGCCTGACTACGGCGTTTTCGGAATGCGTGTAGCGGCGCGACGCGCGACTTCCGCGCAGCGCTCGCACGGAAGGCGCGCGGGCCTGCGCGGGTAGCGCGGAGCGGCGCTACACGCATTTCGAAAATGCTCTAGCGCTCGAGCAGTTGCGCCGGCCGGCGATCGTAGTAGTTCCCGATCGACTCGAGCACGCTGCACGCCTGACCGTTCGGCGCGAAGTCTCCCATCACGAAGGCCACGTGGACCATCCCGTCCGGATCCACCCACGCGCGATGCAGGACGGTGCCGCCCGGAATCGCTTCCTGGCACCCGCGGAATTGGCGCAGCGCGTTGCCGAACTGCTCATCGCTCGGCGCCGTCTGCGTCGAGCGTTTGAGCAGGTTCCAGGCCCGCACGATGTGATCCAGCTTCGTGTCCGCCTCGGCGCGGCTTCGCGGCGCGAAGAAGGTGAAGAGGTAGGCCGCGGACTTGCCGGCCGGTGTCGTGAACGCGCGCACCAGATGGCGTCCCTCGGCGTTTTGCCGGAACCCTGAGAGCGTCCAATCGGCCGGGTGGCACAGCGCGACGTCCATCTCCCGCGATCGATAGTTGCTGTAGCGCGGCACCTCGACCACCGACGATGCCTCGTCGCCCACGCGCACGCCGTTCAGGTAGAACTCGGCCCGGTAGGTGCCGCCGGGCAGGCAGTAGGAGGGCGAGCTGTCGTACAGGAGGGTGGCCTGTGCCCGGTTGGAGGTCTGAAGCGAACGCGTGTCCACCTCCTTGAATAGCGGCTGCACGACTCGCCAGACCCCCCAGTCCTTCGAGTAGGCGGACCAGACCACCGCCAGCGAGTCCTTGCGCGCGTCGAATCCGTCCACGCGGGCGCTCCACCCGACGCGCGAGGGCCGGGCCCAGACGGCGATCCCGCTGACGCGCGCAGGCGTCGAGCCGGCCGCCATGCCCGCGCGGCCGATGAGCAGCATGCGGCGCGTATCGGCAATGGCCGGTGCGATGGTCTCGCAGGCCTTCGGATTGTCCGCCTTGCGAAATCCGGCACACGTGCCCTCGAGGATGTTCAGGTCGCTCAAGGTCGAGGCGAGCAGCTCGCGATCCTCGGTCACCCGCAGGTCGGCAATCGCCGTCGTGTACGCCGACCGGGCCTCGGTCAGCTGGCCCTCGGCGAGGTGGGCGAGCGCCAGGTTCGTGAAGAGCATGCGATAGAGCGAGAGGTCGGCCTCTGATGCGGTCTTGACCCGTTCCGGGTTCAACGTGCTGTCCGGGCCGGCCAGTCCGCCGTCAACGATGGCGCGGCGGAATGCGGCAATCGCTTCGGCCATCAGGGGCCGGTTCCCGCTCGTCAGCGCCGTCAGGACCTGATCGAACCCGCGGCTGTTCAGCATGCGCGGGGTTACGACCCATCCGCTCGCGGCGAGGGACTGATGCATCTGGGCCAGGGACTCGGTGATCGAGCCCAGCGCGGCGCGGGTGGGGAAGCTGGTGTAGGTGCTGTCCACCTCGTTCTCAGTGATGCTCGCCAGCGCCCGCGATCGGTCGTACTGCGCCCGGGCGAAGTCCGGCCGGGCTTCGACGGCGCAGCCCAGCAGGTCCGCCGCCTTCTGATACCCGGCGCCGGTGGACGACGCATCGAGCATGGCGCGGCCTTGCCCGTAGAAGTGCGCGGCGGCCTCGACCGGTGTGCCCGTCGCCTTGCAGGCTTCGGACAGGACCGGTGTGGCCAGGGCAGGCTGCCCGTGCACGTACATCGCGAAGCCGAAGGTCGCGAGGGCCAGGCCGCACCCGCACACGGCGAGGACGAGTGCGGGCGTGCCCGTGCCCATGCCGACCGACTGGCCCAGCAGATAGAGCGCGATGGCGAACAGGGTCAAGCCGAGGATGAAGAACGCGGCTTTGCTCTCCCAGCGCTCGGCGAGGCCAATATACCCGTCAGCCAGCGCGTACAGATGCCAGGGGTTGACCGCGCCGCGATCGTGCAGGTCCGCCATCAATGTGGGCGCGGGCTGGTCGCCCGAATCGAAATCGAAGCGCTCGCTGACGAGCAGCGCGGCGTTCTTGAACTTCTCGGTCTCGAGGGCCTCGCACTCGCGGTCACGGTCGCGTTCCAGCATGCGCTGCGCCACGGTCAGCGGACCGAATGGCACGGCGCCCAGCCGCTGCGTGGCGAAGGCACACCGCAGGCGGGCGGCGAACAGCTCGAGCGTGGGCGTGATGCCGCCGACGCTGGCCAGCACCCATCGCTCGCCGTTGAGCGTGTTGAGCGCCACCTCGCTCGCAAAGGCCGAGTGGGTCGCCTCGTTGGCGCCCGTCTGCGCCTGCGCGTACCAGAAGCCGACCACCGAGCTCAACAGCACGGTCACGGCGATGACCATGACGACGGTGCGCTCGCGCCAGCCGTGCGCGTGGCGGAGGACGAGGTGACCGCCCAGGAACTGGCGGGGCTCGAGCTCGGGCGGGTGGGGAGTCTCGCCCTCGGCGGCCAGCGAGAAGAGCCCAGCCTTCCAGAACGCGAGACCGACCAGCACGCAGGCACCGCTCACGACGAGCAGCGGCCAGGCGACGCTGGAGTCCCACACCAGCACGGCGCCCAGCGCGCCGAGCGACAGCAGCATGCCGCCGATGAGCGAGAGATTGGACGCGAACGGACGGGCGATTGTCAGGTCTGCGACGGTCAGACACACCAGGGCGGCGACGAACAGCACGACGCCGAGGGCCAGCAGGGGCACGTGATGGTGCAGGGCGTGGATGCGGCCCGCTAGTTCGCGCCACACCGGCAACTGCGACCGCGCCACGGCGGACTCGTACGACAGCGGATCTGGCGGAGACGTGGTGGTCGTCGGTGTGGTGGGTGTCGCCGGCGTCGCAGCCACGGGCGCGGGCGTCGGCGGCCGCGAGGCGACCAGACCGAGACGGGCCAGTTCAGCGGTGACGATGGCATCGAGCGACGACTTCGTGTCCTTGCCGGTGCCCCACCCGCGAAACGCCGTCAACAGCGTGCCGGTCAGCCGCGACATCACCAGTTCCTGCTGCGCCGCGATATCCAGCTGCCCGGCTTGATCGGGGTCCTCGGCCCGGATGCGGTCGGCGGTGTCGCGCAGGCCTGCGGCGCGCGTGCGGTTCGCGCGCTGCCGTTCCTCGAGCCCGGACCGGAAGCCCCAATCGCTGGCGATGCCCTGGCGGAGGGAGATCTCGATCATCTGGCCGTGGGTGAGCTGGCGATGCAGCCGGGCCGAACCCTGTTCGGCCCTCGCGATCCAGTAGGCGACCGCCGCGCCCAGGGCCGCGACCACGATCATGAGGAACGCCAGCACCGTGCGCGACACCAACTGGCGACGCAGGTCGATCGACCGCTTGTGCGCCGAGGGCGAGGCCTGTGCCGGCTGGGGAACCAGGGGAGGGGAAGCCAGGCTCATGGACCGGAACACTACTGCAGCGGCCGGCCCGACACCAACCTGTGTCGCTGGCGTGAACGACCCTGGGGGAGGCAACGCTCTGGGATACCATGCGCCGGTCTGTGGCTCGTCATCCTTCGCAGCCTGTCGCCTGTAGGCCGTAGCCTGTTATGCACCTTCAACCCCTGGACTGGATCATCGTCGCCGCCACGCTGGTGGTGTGCTTCGGCCCCGCGCTGTTCTTCGGGCGGCGCGCGGGACGGAGCACCTCCGAGTTCTTCGCCTCCGGACGCGCGGTGCCCTGGTGGCTCGGCGGCCTGTCGATGGTGGCGACGACGTTCAGCAGCGACACGCCGAACCTGGTGACCGACATCGTCCGCAAGAACGGCGTCGCCGGGAACTGGGTCTGGTGGGCGTTCGTGCTGACGGGCGTCTCCACGGTGTTCTTCTACGCCCGCCTGTGGCGCCGCTCAGGTGTGCTCACCGACCTGGAGTTCTACGAGATCCGCTACTCGGGCAAGGCCGCGTCGGTGGTGCGTGGCTTTCGCGCGGTCTACCTCGGGCTGTTCTTCAATTGCATGATCATGGCCGTCGTGAACCTGGCGGGCTGCAAGATCGCCGGGATCCTCTTCGGCCTCGACCGGTGGCAGACGCTCACGTTCATCGGGCTGCTCAACATCGTGTTCGCCGCCCACGCGGGCCTCTGGGGCGTGCTCGTCATCGACATGGTGCAGTTCTTCATCAAGATGTCGGCCGTGGTCGCCGCCGCCTACTTCGCGGTGAACGCGCCAGAGGTGGGCGGCCTGACCGCGCTCATCGACAAGCTGTCGGCGACACCGGGGCCCAACGGCATCAACTACCTGAACATCCTGCCGGACTTCGCGAACAACTGGGACCTGGCGGTCGCGGTTTTCATCATGCCGATCGCGGTGCAGTCGTGGGCCGTCTGGTATCCGGGGGCGGAGCCCGGCGGCGGCAGCTACATCGCGCAGCGGATGCTGGCGTCCAAGTCCGAGCGTGACTCGCTCGGCGCCGTGCTGTTCTTCAACATCGCCCACTACGTGCTGCGGCCGTGGCCCTGGATCCTCGTGGCGCTGGCCTCGATCGTCGTGTATCCGCAGTTGTCGGACATCCAGGCGGCGTTTCCCGACCTCGACCCGAGCCTGATCGGCGACGACATCGCCTATCCGGCGATGCTCAAGTTCCTGCCGGTGGGATTTGTCGGGCTGATGGTCGGCGGCCTCATTGCCGCCAGTTCCTCGACGATCCTGACGCACCTGAACTGGGGCGCGTCGTATCTGGTTCACGACTTCTATCGCCGGTTCATTCGCAGCGACGCCGACGAGCGGCACTACGTCCAGGCGGGTCGGCTCGCGACCGTCGTCCTCTTTCTGTGTTCGTCGGGCATCGTCTACTTGATGGACACCGCGAAGGACGCCTTCGACGTGATCCTGCAGGTCGGGGCGGGCACGGGGCTGCTGTACCTGGTGCGTTGGTTCTGGTGGCGGGTGAATGCGTGGTGCGAGGTCGTCGCGATGGTCAGTTCGCTGGCCATTTCCGTGCTGTTGCTGGTGCTGGCCAAGTCCGGGTCACCGGTCAGCACTCACGTCGCGCTGATGGTGACGGTGGCCGCGACGACCGTGTGCTGGCTGCTCGCCGCCTACCTGGCCCCGCCGACGGACCGGCGCGTCCTTGTGGCCTTCTATCGCAAGGTCCGGCCGTTCGGCCCCGGCTGGGAGCCGATCCGTCGAGAGGCGGGTGTGATGGACGTGCAGCAGGGCGCGGGCGACAACATTCCGCGCGCGCTGCTGGGCTGGCTGGCCGGCTGCACGGCGATCTGGTCGTCGCTGTTCGCCGTCGGCAATTTTCTTTACGGCCGCACCACGCCGGCCTGGCTGCTCACGGGGGTCTTCCTCGTGAGTGGAGCGGTGCTGCTGTCGGTCGTGCGGACCCTGTGGTCGGACCGGCCCGCCACGAGCGACTGACGACCTACTTCGCGCGCCGCGTGAACACGAATGTCGCGTCCTCTGGTGCCTCCAGGCACTCGCCGGACACGTTGACCGTGCCGGTGACCGACTCAGCCTTCGCCCCGACTTTACCCGTGCCTTTCACCGTGCCGGTGCAGTTGTTGTTGTCGGGCATGGTGAACGGGTAGCTGAAGGTCCAGGTGCCGTCCTTCACGGTGCCGCCCAACGTGGCATTCACGCGAGTGGGGGCCGTCAGCGTCATCGTGCCCGTCACCTCGCCCTTCGCATCGACGCCGAAGGTCGTCGGGCCCGAGTAGACCGCCTGGTTGCTGAGCACGGTGAAGGTGACGTCGTAGGTCGGGGCTGGTGTCTGGGCGCGGCCGGGCAGGGAGCCCAACACCCAGATCGCGGCGACTCCGAGGATGGCAGCACGCATGATTGTCCTCTCTTCCGGCACAGGGCCGTGACTGTTGATTCGACGCATCCGATCGGCTTCGGGTTGCATTCTACGGTAGCCTATCGATGTTTCCTGGAGGCAACATGCTGCGTCCCTGGCGTCTGATCCCCCTGTTCGTGTCCGCGCTCACGCTCACTGGCGTCCTGGTGCCCGCACCGGCCCGGGCGCAAGCCTCCGAGGGCTTCGAGTTCCGTGTGCTCGCGACGTCCAGAACCTCGACGATGGACAAGGAACTGAACGAGGCGGCGCAGGCCGGCTATCGCTTCCAGGCCGTGATGGGGGGCGAGACCGCCGTCGGCGGCAAGGAGGTCGTCATCGCCCTGTCGCGGGTACCCGGGGGATCGGCGCGGTTCCAGTACCGTTTGCTGGCGACGAACCGCACGTCCACGATGGAACGCGAGCTCCGCGAGGCTGCCGAGGCGGGGTACCAGTACCGGGGACAGACGGTGTTCGAGACGACGTTCGGCGGCCGTGAGGTGGTCTGCATCCTCGAGCGCGACAGTGCCAGCAAAGTGCCGGGCGGATCGTACCGGCTGCTGGCGACGACGCGGACCTCCACGTTGGAGAAAGAAATGCGCCAGGCCGGCGTCGAGGGCTATCAGATCGTGGGCCTGACGGTCGGCAAGACCGCGATGGGCGGCAACGAGCTCATCGCGATCATGCGGCGGTGATGACGACCTCGGAGGTAATTCCTACGAAAACTGTCAGCGCCCTTTAGCACTCTCAGACGCGCTGACAGTTTTCGTAGGAATTACCTCCGAGGTCGTCCTCTACCGCAAGTCCTTCCACGGCGCGTCGCGGCTCACGTCCACGGTCGCGTAGCCGTCCGTGCCCACGGATGGGCCGAGGATGGCGAGGAACTTGGCCGGTCGAGAAGACACGTTGAACGAGGCGTGCACCACGCCCTTGTGAATGAAGATGGCGTCGCCCGGGTGAAGGGTGCGGTGGTCCTTCTCGAGCCATTGTTCCACCTGGCCGTCGAGGACGTAGAGCACTTCCTCCTGATCCGGATGGTGATGGAAGGCGTGGCCCGAGCCCGGCTCGATCTCGACCTCGACCACGACGAGCTGGCGGGTGCCGGTGGCCGACGGGCGGCTGAACCAGCGTGAGAAGCCCCACGGCAGATCGTCGCGCTGGGCTTCGGTCGAGGGAATGAAGGCGCCGTTCATGGTGGCGCTATTTGATACTGAAGACGCGCGACACGCAATGGGGACGGGTCTCGCTGACGCCGGCCGGCACGAGGGGGACGGGTCTCGCTCACGCTGGCAAGACCCGTCCCCGGTGTCTAGAAATTGAACTTCACGCCCAGCTGGATCGACCGGGCGTCGTAGGTGCTCGTGATGGTGCCGAACCCGGCGGCGCTGCGGTTGCCATTCGGCGCGCGGAAGTTCGCGCGATCGAACAGGTTGAACGCCTCGATCCGGACCTCGGCGCGGCGTCCGCCCCCGAACGACACGGCCTTGCTGAGCGCCAGATCGACCTGCCAGAACAGCGGGCCCCTCACGCTGTTGCGCTCGGCGTTGCCGAACGGCTGCGTGATGTCGGTCGGAATGACCACCGCGTCGCGATTGAAGTAGTTGGCATTCGTCCGTTCGCTCTTCGGCACCAGCGGATTGCCGACGACGTTCGGCCGGTAGATGTTCGCGCCGCGGAAGTCCTGGGTGATGCCCGACACCTGCGCGGCCGTGGTCGGCGTGTAGGTGAAGGTCACCGGATCCCCGGCGTAGACGCTGTTGATGCCGGCGACCTGCCAGCCGCCCGCCAGCAGGTCGAGCCACGTCGAGGCGTCGGCGCCGAAGCGCCGGCCGCGTCCGAACGGAACGTTCCACACGAAGCTGGTGGTGTTGTTGTAGGGCTGGTGGTAGCCGGACAGGCCCCAGTCCGCATCCAAGTCGTAGTAGTTCTGCGGGGAGGGCGCGTTGCCGTTCGAGTTCTCGAGCGAGCCGGCGCCGTTGTCCTTCGCCTGCGAAAGCGTCAGCGAATTCAGCAGCGAGAAGCCGCCCTGCAGGCGCCAGTCGAGCTTCGCCTGCAGCGCATGGTACGCCGACCGTCCGCCGTTGAACGCATAGGTGATGTCGGCGAACTGCGCGATCGGTCGCCGCTGCTGGAGCGGGATGGTGCCGGCCGCGTTGTTCGGCGCCGCCTGGTTGTAGTTGGCGAAGAGCAGCGACCCGTCCTGCGTGTTGCCGACGTAGGCGACGTCCAGGATGATGCGCGCGGTGACCTCGCGCTGCATCGAGACGTGCCAGCTCTGCACGCTCGCCGACCGGAAGTCATTGGGCATGTAGGTGATGTTGGCCACGAGCGGGTTGAACCGGCTCGGGTCGGTGATGTCCGCCGGGTAGCCGTCCTGCGTCGGACGGAACGTCGGCAGCGTGGGATTGCCCTGGACGACCACGGCGTTGATGACCTGCGGTCCGTTGATCGGCAGCAGGTTGCCACCACCCGCGCGGTGGAAGTGCACGAAGCTGATGCCGTAGCCCGCCCGGAGCACCGTGCGCGGCGTGAGCGTGTAGGCGAGGCCGACGCGGGGCCCGACATTGTTGCGGTCGGGCCTGATCGTGGACCGATCCTCGACCGAGCCGTCCTTCGCGAGCACCATGGTCAGCGCGGTGGGATCGAAGTTCGAGAGGACGTTGTTCGCTTCCCACTGCGGTGTCGCGTACTCGTAGCGCAGGCCGAGATTGAGCGTCAGGCGCCGGTTCACGCGGATGTCGTCCTGCAGGTAGAGGAAGTGCATCTGCTGTCGGATGTCCGCGACGAGGATGTTGCTCAGTCCGAACTGACTGCGCAGCCCGAACATGAAGTCGGCCAGGTTGTAGAGGTTGTTCGAAGCCGCGCCCGTGGGCCGCGTGAATTGACCGGCATAGGCGTCGGCGCCGTAGAGGGGGTTGACGTCCTGCACCTGGGTCGCGATGTGCTGGAACTCGTAGCCGACCTTCAGCGACTGGCGGCCGCGCAGCCAGCTGTAGTTGAGCTTCGGGTTGTAGACCGTCGGCCACTGCCACTGCGGGTTGGTGGACTGACGCCCGAACGCCGTGTAGCCCGTGATGCTCTGCGTCGGCAGGCCACCAGCCACGCGCGGGTCGGTGGGCAGGCCGGAGATGCCGTACGCCTCGAGCGCGCCCGGGGTGCCCAGGGCCAGCGGGTTCTTGCCGGCTTCGGTCTGCGACCAGCCGAACCGGATTTCGAGCAGTGACGACACCGACGGCATGTACGTGGCGCCGAAGGCGAGCTGCTTGCTGCGCGAGTACGTCTGGCCGTTGCTGTTGCCACCGGTCGGCAGCGGGAGCCCGGACTCGTCCTGGACGTCGAAGTCGCGCCACCCAAACCGGCCGAAGACGGTGAGCCGGCTGTTGACGGTGCCGTCGAGCTTGATGCCGCCCTTGCCCGTGTCCGTGGTTGACTCCGTGAGCCGGCGGAAGTTGTTGGCGTTGCCGGCCTCGGTCGTGGCAGGGAGCTCGTTCAGCACCTTGCTCGCGAAGGCCGTCATCGGAATCGGCGATCCCGCCGGATACACGAGACCGGTGATCGGATTGCGCACGTCCACCGACAGGATGCCCTGGCGCTGTGTGGCCGTCGGGATGCTCGAGGTCGCCAGTGACCCGCGCGTCTGGCGCAGGCCCTCGTAGTCGAAGAAGAAGAACGCGCGGTTCCGCACGATCGGGCCTCCGAGGACGCCCCCGAACTGATTGCGCTCGAAAGGCGGCTTGCCCGTGGCGGGCACGAAGTAGCCCGTGGACGTCAGCGACGTGTCGCGGAAGTATTCCCAGAGCGCGCCGGAGAACGCGTTGGCCCCGCTGCGGTACGACACGTTCACCGTGGCGCCGCCCGACCGCCCGTACTCGGCGCTCATGTTGTTGGTGACCACCTGGAACTGGTCCACCGCATCAGGCGGGGGCTGCATCACCTGGTTCGAGAACCCCTGGTTGCTCGTGCCGTACGCGTTGTTGTCCACGCCGTCGATCAGGAAATTGTTGAACGTGCTGCGCAGGCCGTTGACGTTGAACGACCCCTCGCGCGAGCCGCTGAGCGCCGACTGTCGCACGCCGGTCGTCAGGAGGGCGAGCGACGAGTACTCGCGGTTGAGCAGGGGCAGGGCCTGGAGCGCCTCGCGGCGAATCGTCTGGCCACGCTGGCTGGTATCGGTCTCGAGCCGGGCGGCGGCCGCGGTCACCTCGATCTTCTCGGTGATCTGGCCGATCTCGAGCGTCATGTCCACGCGCTGCCGCGTGCCGATTGCCACCGACACGTTGTCGGCCAGCGCGATCGAGAACCCGGTCTTCTCGGCGGTGACCAGGTAGGTGCCGATGCGCACCGTGAAGAACTCGAAGTTGCCGGTCGTGTCGGTCGTGCTCGTCACCGAGACGCCCGTGCCGACATTGGTCAATGTCACTTTCGCCCCGCCGACCGCCGCGCCGGACTTGTCACGCACGCTGCCGACGACAGAGGACGTCTCGAACTGGGCAGACGCGAGGGCAGGCCACGCGCCGACGAACAGGACGACGATCAGAAGGTACCACCGGACAGATCTCATTCATGCACTCCTTCGCGCACAGTAGCAACCCGGTTTCACCCGGCTGTAAGGTTGGCGCGACGATCGCGTAACATGCCGTCACGGATGTGTTGCATCCGCTGGCTAGACTCACGCCATGAACCTGATGTCCGTCTATGCGGTCGGTGTCGCGCTCGCGATGGGAGTGCTCATGTCGTCATCCCCTGAGGCGCAGATGCCTGCGACCGCCAAGATCCTGGTCGCCCACCGTGGCGCGTCGTCGTACGCGCCCGAGCACACCCGCGCGGCCTACCAGCTGGCCCTCGAGCAGGGCGCCGACTACGTCGAGCAGGACCTCGCGGTCACGCGGGACAACCAGCTGATCTGCCTCCACGACGACAGCCTCGAGCGGACCACCGACGTCGAAGCGCTCTTTCCGGATCGGTTCATCACGGATGCCCAGGGCCGCAAGCGCTGGATGGCTGCCGACTTCACCCTGGCGGAGATCAAGCGTCTCGATGCCGGGTCGTGGTTCTCGCCGACGTTCGCGGGCGAGCGCATCCTCACCTGGGACGAGGCGGTCGATCTCGTCTGGGGCAAGGCGGGCATGTACCCCGAGCTGAAGACGCCCGCGCTCTATCGCGACCGGGGCGTGGACATGGTCACCCTCTTCGCGGACGCCGTGCGCCGGCGGGGGTTGAAGACCACGGCGCCAGCCGGCGGCCGCGCGCCGCTCGCGCTGCAGTCGTTCGACGAGCAGACCGTGCGTGACCTCGCGCGCGTGATGCCCGAGGTGCCACGCAGCATGCTGGTCGATACGCCCGAAAACGCCGCTCGCTGGTTCACCTCTCCGGCGGCGGCCAAGGAGCTGGCGTCGTTTGCGACCGACTTCGCTCCGTCGAAGCGGATCCTCGACGCGCGGCCCGAGATCGTCCGGCTCGCGCACGACGCGGGTCTCACCGTGACGCCCTACACGTTCCGTGCGTCATCGACCGGGCGCTTCGCGGACGTCACCGCCGAGATGCGCTTCTTCCTCTTCGACCTGGGTGTGGACGCCGTGTTCACCGACAACCCCGACAAGTTCCCGCGACGCGCGCAGTAACAGGCGGAGAGCAAGGGCGAATACACCACGGAGACACGGAGGACACGGAGGGATGCGCGCAGTCGGCCCCGTGGGCCGAGCGCCCGGGTCTTCCCCGTGCGAGGTCTTCCTTGAGGTTCCCGCGCGTGGCGCCACGCTGGCGCGCCAGCGTGGCGGCCAGAGGCCTGGCGGGGATGCGGCGCCGCGGGCTCACATGAGCGACTGGCGCTCCTCGCTCATGTGGACCCGCGGCGCCGCATCCCCGCTCGCCGCGCGCGGTCAGCTACGTGGCTTCGCGGTGAATCCGTTGGTCCTGACTCCGCGTGAGCCGCTGATCCAGTCTCACCGGCAAACCGAGTTACGATCAGCACGTGCCCGACGCGCTCGCCGAGATCCTCGAACGCTACTGGGGCTACACGTCGTTCCGGCCGCTGCAGCGCGAGGCGATGGAAGCCACGCTGGCGTCCAGGGACTCGCTGGTCGTCCTCCCGACCGGAGGCGGAAAGTCCCTCTGCTTTCAGGCGCCCGCGCTCGTGCGCGAAGGACTGGCGATCGTCGTCTCGCCCCTGATCGCGCTCATGAAGGACCAGGTGGACACGCTCGTCGGCAACGGTGTGCCCGCGGCCGCGTACCACAGCTCGCTCTCGCCTGACGCCCGGCAGAAGGTCATCGCCGGTTTGCGCGAGCAGCGATTCCGCCTGCTCTACGTCGCCCCCGAACGGCTGGTGGGCGAGGGCAGCGCGGGCATCGACGGCCTCATCGGGCGGCCGCCCAGCTTCATCGCCGTGGACGAGGCGCACTGCATCAGCCAGTGGGGCCACGACTTCCGTCCGGAGTACCGCCAGATGGCGCGGCTGCGTGACCGCTGGCCCGACGTCAGCCTCCATGCGTTTACCGCCACGGCCACGACACGCGTGCGCCGCGACATCGTCGCCCAGCTCGAGCTTCGCGATGTCGTCGAGCTGGTGGGGTCGTTCGATCGGCCCAACCTCGTGTACCGGGTTGTCGGCCGCTCAAATCTCAAGCGGCAGTTGCAGGACGTCCTCGGGCGCCACCGCCGGGAGGCGGGCATCATCTATTGCCAATCACGGCGCGAGGTCGATGCGCTCGCGGCCTGGCTCGCCGAATCGGGTGTGCGTGCGCGCCCCTACCATGCCGGCCTGGCCGACGACGAGCGGCACCGCAACCAGGACGCCTTCCTCAACGAGGACATCGACGTCGTTGTGGCCACGGTCGCGTTCGGCATGGGCATCGATCGGTCGGATGTGCGGTTCGTCGTCCACGCCGGTGCGCCGCAGTCGCTCGAGCACTACCAGCAGGAGGCGGGCCGCGCGGGTCGCGATGGCCTCGAAGCCGAGTGCGTGCTGTTCTACTCGGCGGCCGATTTCCTGAAGTGGAGGTCGATGCTGGAGCAGAACGGCGAGATGTCGCCTGAGCGGCGCAACCTGCTTCGCGACATCGAGCGCTACGCCGCCAGCGTCGGGTGCCGCCATCGTCGGCTCGTGGGGTACTTCGGCGAGGTCTACGACAAGGAGGACTGCGGGTCGTGTGACTTCTGCCTCGGCGAACTCGAGCAGGTGGGTGACAGCGTCACCCTCGCGCGCAAGATTCTCTCGGCGGTGGCGCGGGTCGGGCAGGCGTTCGGCATCGCGCACGTGACCAACGTCCTGCGCGGCGGCCAGACGGAGCTGGTGGCCGCGCGCGGCCATGCGTCCCTCAGCGTCTTCGGCCTGCTCGCCGACGCCTCGGTGGATGAAGTGCGTGGCTACATCGATCAACTCATGGCCGACGGCTTCCTGAAGCAGACGGAAGACGCCTATCCGGTGCTGCAACTGACGGCGACCGGCGTGGCGCTGCTGAAGGACCCGGCGACGGCACCGGGTCTCTCACTGGCTCGGCAGAAGAAGCCCGAGAAGGGCAAGGCGCCGCGGCGATCGCGGACGGACACGGCATCCTGGGAAGGTGTGGACCGCGACCTCTTCGAGCGCCTGCGCGCGGTGCGGCTCGAGATCGCGCGCGACCGCAAGGTCCCGCCGTACGTCATCTTCCACGACACCACGCTGCGCGAACTGGCGCGGCTCAAGCCCGACTCGCTCGACGCGCTTCGCCACGTGTACGGGGTCGGCGCGCGTAAGGCGGACGACCTGGGCGAGGTCATTCTGGACGCCATCCGGGCTTCCGTATGAACGCGAACGTGACGCCGCCACTGGCGGCGCGTGGGCCCGGCATTCGCATCCCGCCACCGCTGATCTACCTGGCGGGTTGGGGGCTGGCCTGGCTGCTCGATCGGCGGCTCTCCTTCGAGATCGACGCGGCAGGCGTCTCGTGGCCGCAACTGGTGCTGGGGCTCGTCTCGGTCGTGACCGGGGTGACGCTGATGGTCTCAGGCATCACGACGTTCGCCCGCGCCGGCACGCCCATCGTGCCGCACAAGGCCGCGCGCGCCCTGGTGATCACGGGCCCGTACCGGTTCACGCGCAATCCGATCTACCTGGGATTCACCGCGATCTACTTCGGCCTGGCTCTTGTCTTCAACCAGGCGTGGCCGGTGGTGATGCTGCCGCTCGTGCTCGCGGTCCTCTCCCTGGCGGTCATCAACCGCGAAGAACGGCATCTGCACCTCAGCTTCGGCGACGCCTACGACGGGTACTGCCAGCGGGTTCGCCGGTGGCTCTGACGCCGCAGTGATCGGCCGGGCGCACTCTGGGGCAGAATGGCCGGACCATGGCCGAGCACGATGATGACCTCGACCGCCTCGTCGCCGAGCTGGACTCGGGCCGCGTCGGTGCCCCGGTGGATGCCTCGCAACTCGAGGCATGGCTCCAGCTGGTCGCCGCCCGTGGGGCGAGCGATCTCCTGCTGGTCGCCGGTGAGCCGCCCACGCTGCGCATCCACGGCCGCATCAGCCGGACCGAGGCCCCGCTGCTCGATGGCGTCGAGATCGAAGAGCTGGTCTTGCCGAGCCTGCCCGCGCACGCGCAGCGGGCCTATCGCGAGTACGGGAATTGCCGACGCCTCGCGGCGCGTGCCGGGCACCGGGCGCTTCCGGATCAACCTGCATCGGGAACGTGGGCGCGCGGCGGCCACCATCCGGATGCTGCCGAGCCGCGTGCCGCTGTTCGCCTCGCTCGACCTGCCAGCCGGCGTGGACCTCATCTCGCGGCTGAACCGCGGACTGGTCATCGTCGGCGGCGCCACCGGGTCGGGCAAGACCACGACGATGGCGGCGCTCATCGATCAGATCAATCGACGGGACGCGAAGCACATCATCACGATCGAAGATCCGGTCGAGTACGAGCACGTCAGCCAGAAGTCGATCATTCAGCAGGTCGAGATCGGCATCGACGCGCCTGATTTCCCGACCGCCCTGCGGTCGGCGCTTCGGCAGGCGCCCGATGTGATCGTGATTGGCGAGATGCGCGACCCGGAGACGATGCGCATTGCGCTGGCCGCGGGCGAGACGGGGCATCTGGTGCTCAGCACGCTGCACACGACCGACGTGCCGGCGACCATTGCGCGGATGACCGACTCGTTTCCCCCGGAACGTCAGCCGACGATCCGCCAGGAGATCGCGGCCGCGCTGGCGGTGGTGTTCGTCCAGTTGCTGGCGCCGAGGGTGGGAGGCGGGCGTGTGGCCGCCGGCGAGATGCTGGTCGTCGGGACCGGGGCGCGACAGCACATCCGACGGAACACGCTCCACCAGCTGCATCAGGAGATCACGATGAGCCGCAAGCACGGCTCGTTCACGCTGGAGGAGACGCTGGCCCGGCTCGTGAAGGCCGGCACGCTCGACCGGGCCGAGGCGGCCGTGCGCGCCAACCATCTCGAGGAGTTCGAGCACATGATCTAGGTTCGGGCGCGCCGGGTACGGCAGGTACGCCAGGTACGCGGGTGCGGCAGGTACCCGGGTACGGCAGGTGCCCCGGTACGACGGGTACCTCGGCGCCACAGGTACAATGCTGGGCGCATGTCGTCGGTGGGGTCGCTGATCTGGGCCGCGCGGGGCCGGATTGGTCTGGCGGTAGTCATTCTCGCGGCGCAGTTCGCCCTGCTCGAGGGGGCCTTTCGCACATTCCGCGGTGGCGAGTCCGGGCCGGCGTTCCAGGCCCTGTTCATGCAGGACCCGCGCGTCGGCTATCGGCTGCAGCCGGGCGCGACCGCCCGCTACACCACGCCTGAGTTCAGCACGGACCTCGCGATCAACGCGCAGGGTGTCCGCGACGACGAGGTGATCGGGCCCAAGCCGCCGGGCGAACGGCGCATTGTCGTGCTGGGCGACTCGCTCGTGCTGTCGGTCCAGGTGCCGTTCGAGCAGACGTTCTGCCACCTGCTCGAGACCGAACTCAACCTGGCCCGGGTCGGCGGCGTCCGCTGGCGCGTCATCAACGCCGGCGTGCAGGGGTACGGCGTGGTCGATGAATACCTGCTGTTCCGTCACGTCGCGGAGCAGTTCGAGCCTGACCTGGTCCTGATCGCCGCCTTCCCCGGCAACGCCGCGTCCGCGGCGGACAAGGCCGCCTGGCTGGACAACGACGGCCCCGTGGCGGGTGCGGCGACCACGACGGTCTCCGGGCTGCGTCGCATCGTCCGATCGAGCATGGTGCTCCAGCAGGCGCGCCTCAGATACGACCAACTCAAGGCGAGGATCCTGGCGCCGACCCCAGAGCGGCCGCTGGCAGCGTTCCTGAAGGAGCCGACACCCCAGCTGGCGCAGGGCCTGGCGGTTGCGCAACGGGCGACCGGCATGATCGCGGAGCGGGCCGCGCGCGTGGGCGCGCGAACCGCCGTTGTGCTCATGACCGCGCGGTTCCAGACTGATGACCCGGACTTCGGCCGGCTGGCGGCGGCTGTCGCGGAGGCGGGGGGCGAACTCGACCGGCACGCGGCGACCGATCGGTATCGGGCGGCGCTCGCACCGCTCGGGCTACCGATGTTCGACCTGCTGCCGGTCCTCAGCGCCGAGCCCAACCGCGGCGAGCTGTTCTTCCAGCGCAACGTGCACTTCACGCGGCGCGGCCATGTCGTGGCGGCTGATGCCATCTTCCGGTTCCTGACGTCGAGTGGCCTGGCCGCGGACGTGGCGCGCTAGATGGTCTTCAACTCGCTCCACTTCGTCGCGTTCATCGCCGTCGTCTATCCGCTCTACCGGGCCCTGC
Organism: uncultured Acidobacteriota bacterium; assembly: GCA_963738485.1. Lineage (GTDB taxonomy): Bacteria > Acidobacteriota > Vicinamibacteria > Vicinamibacterales > SCN-69-37 > CAVTWK01. The sequence continues at coordinate 55,853 of CAVTWK010000001.1, read as the reverse complement.
CGCATCGCGCGCAGAACTGGATGCTCGTCGCCGCGAGCTACTACTTCTACGCGGCGTGGGACTGGCGATTTCTGGGCCTGCTCATCGGGTCCACCGTCATCGACTACAGCGTCGCGAAGTATCTCGATGGAACCGGGGACCAGCGTCGGCGCCGCGCGGCCCTCGTGCTCAGCCTGGTGTTCAACCTCGGGATGCTGGGGTTCTTCAAGTACTTCAACTTCTTCGACGAGAACCTGACGCGCCTGCTCGCCTTCTTCGGCATGCAGGCCGACGTGATCACGCTCAAGGTGATCCTGCCGATGGGCATCTCGTTCTACACGTTCATGACGGTCAGCTACGTCATCGATGTGTACCGGCGCGAGATCCCGGCTGAGCGCAACCTCATCGACTTCGCGCTGTTCGTTGCGTACTTTCCGCATCTCGTCGCCGGTCCCGTGCTCCGGGCGTCACTGCTGATTCCGCAGATCAAGCTGCCACGCGTCATCACGCGCGACCAGGTGTTCGATGGTCTGTGGCTCGTCGCGTGGGGCTACTTCCAGAAGATCTTCGTGGCGGACAACCTCGCCGGACTCGTGGACGCGGTGCTCGACCCGTCCGCGTCGGTGCGCGGTGGCGATGCGCTTCTGGCGATCTACGCGTTTCCGTTCCAGGCGTACGGGGACTTCGCGGGGTACTCGAATATCGCGCGTGGGGTCTCGAAGCTGATGGGCATCGAGCTGAACGTCAACTTCCTGTTTCCCTATCTCGTCGTCTCGCCGCGTGAGTTCTGGCGACACTGGCACATCAGCCTCTCGACCTGGCTGCGCGACTACCTGTACATCCCGCTGGGCGGAAGTCGCGGGTCGGTCGCGCGAACTTACCGCAACCTGATGGTCACGATGACGCTCGGCGGCCTCTGGCACGGTGCCGGCTGGACGTACGTGCTGTGGGGCGTGTATCAGGGCGTCATCCTGGTGATCGATCACCAGATCGGGCAACTGGGGCGACGATTCGGCTGGTCACTGCCGAAAGGGCTGACCGTCTCGCGCGTCGTGCTCGTGCTCTTCATGTTCCACGTCACGGCGGTGGGCATGATGATCTTCCGGGCGCCGACGATGGCGGTGTTCTGGCAGATGGTGACGCTGGCGGTGACGGATCCCCACGTCTCATCGGGCACGATGCGCGACCTGGTCGTGCCGTTTCTGGCCTTCGTCACCCCGCTGCTGGTCGTGCACCTGTATCAGTTCGCGAAGGGCAGCGAGTTGTCCGTTCGCCAGCTGCCGCTGGTGTGGCGCTACGCACTCTACGGCGCCGTGCTGTACCTGACCCTCCTCTTCGGCGACTTCGAAGGCGCGCAGTTCATTTACTTTCAGTTTTAGGGGGTCAGATCTCTTTTCCACAGATCCGGGCCCGTGGGTGCCAGATCTCGGTGGTCACGCGAGGGTCGATCGCCCGATTCCCGAACCGAGATCTGGCACCTACTGGCCCGGATCTGTGGAAAAGAGATATGACCCCCTATAAAACGCGACCAGCCGCTCGTAGACGTCGAGGCGGATGTGCTCGTTTGGGGCGTGGATGAGGTCCAGGCTGCCGGGCTGATGGACCGGCAGGAACCGGTAGATGTGCGGCGCCACCGCCGTGTAGTGGCGCGCGTCGGTCGCGACCACCGTCAGGAACGGCGCGACGACCGCCTCCGGGAAGACCGCGCGGACCAGCCCTGACACCGCCCGATACCCGGGTGTGTCGGTGGCGGAGAGCGCCGGCGGATCCCAGCTCGCTCCTGGCTCGATCGCAACCTGGACCCGGGGGTCGGCGATCGCGCTCGACACGTGCGCGAGCACCGACGCGCGCGTGTCGCCCGGCAGCAGCCGCACGTTCATCGTCGCGCGCGCCGACGTCGCCAGCACGTTCGATTTCTCCCCCGCGCTCAGCATCGTCGGCGCCAGCGTCGTGCGGACCAGCGCGTTGGTGCGAGGCTGTGCCGCGAGCTGCCGCATCAGGAGCGGTCGTGTCAGCCAGAGGTTCGCGAACGCCATGCGCATCGGCCACGTCATCTCCGGCGCGAGGGTCGCGAAGGTCTCCGCCAAGGCGCCATCCAGCCGTGCTGGCATCGGGGACCGCTCGACCCGATCCACCGCGCGCGCCAGGATGCCGACCGCACTCTCCGCCGGGGGCATCGACGCGTGGCCGCCGGCCGAGGCCACTACAAGGGTGAGTGACGCGACCCCTTTTTCGCCGATGCCGATGAGCGCGACCGGCTGCCGGACACCGATCATCCCGTCGTAGACGATGCCGCCCTCGTCGAGGAGCCAGGCGTCCCGCACGCCGCGGCCAGCGAGCAGTGCCGCAATCGCCGCCGCACCGCTGGAATCCGCGCCGTCCTCCTCGTTGTGCCCGAACGCGAGGTAGGTGGTGCGCGTCGGCGCGAACCCCGAGGTCAGCAGACCCTCGACGGCCTCGAGCATCCCGACGACGGAGGCCTTGTTGTCGAGGGACCCTCGCCCCCAGACCGCCGTGTCGTCCACGGTGCCCGAGAAGGGCGGATGGGTCCAGCGGTCGAGGTCCTGACCCGCAGGCACCACGTCGAGGTGGCCGAGGAGGATGAGCGGCGGCAGGTCTGGTCTCGAGCCCCTCCAGGTGTAGAGCAGCGACAGGTCGGCGACGACCTCCCGCGTGAGCGCGGCCGACGTGCGCGGGAACTGCACTGCGAGGTAGTCGTGCAAGGCGAGGAACGCGCCGACGTCGCGCTGCCCGGCGACACCGGTCGATATCGTGGGCACGCGCAAGGCTCCGGCCAAGCGCGCTGCGGCTGCGGCGCGGTCGAACGCGAGTGACGGGAGCGAGGCAGGGGACTGCTGCCGGCTGGTCAGGCGCGCCGTCCGCAGCACGACGACGGCCGTCAGCACCGCCGCGACCAGGAGCAGAACGGTGACGACGCGCTTCACGAGAGTCCCGGCGTCATCATAGCGTCACGTTGCCTGGCGCGGGGCATTGCGTCAGGCCCGGGGCTCGATAAGATGGGGATCCGGGCGATCACACACGGGAGCTCACATGACCTTCACGCACGCCGCCGCCACCACGCTCGCACTCGCGCTCGTCTCGCCAACCGCGCTCGCCGCCGACGACGAGCGGCTCAAGGCCGCGGCGCTCGTGCTGCAGGAGATGGCAGGTACGAGCGACACGAGCATTCCACAGAACCTGCTGGCCAAGGCCACGTGCGCGGTCATCGTGCCCGGCGTGAAAAAGGCGGCGCTGGGCTTCGGCGGGCAGTACGGGCGGGGCTATTTCCTGTGCCGACAGCCAGGCAGCCCTTCGGGATGGAGCGCGCCGGCCGGCATTCGGATCGAGGGCGGGAGCATCGGCTTCCAGATCGGCGGCGCCGAGACGGACATGATCCTGCTGATCATGAACGAGCGCGGGGTCGATCGCCTGCTGTCGAGCCGGTTCACGGTCGGCGCTGACGCGTCGGTCGCCGCCGGGCCGGTGGGCCGCCAGGCTTCGGCCCAGACCGATGCGACGATGATGGCTGAGATGCTGGCCTGGTCGCGAGCGCGCGGCGTCTTTGCCGGGGTGTCGCTGCAGGGATCCACGTTGCGCGACGACAGCGGCGAGAACAAGGAACTCTACGGCAAGGAACTCACCAATCGCGAGATCGTGCGCGGCACGATGCCACCGCCTCCGGCGGCCGCGGAACTGCTCGCGACCTTGGCGCGCTTCAAATAGCCGCGCGGCCTGTCCACGCCAGGGCCCGGGCGGCGCGTCTGCGGCGCTATCGCACGTTCAGCAGTTCGATGTCGAAGACCAGCATGCCCTTGGGGGCGTCTGGTCGTGCGCCGGGGTAGTCGTAGGCGAGCGGCCCGGGAATCCAGAAGCGGCGCTTTTCGCCGACGACCATCAGCTGCAGGCCTTCGGTCCAGCCTGGGATCACCTGATTGAGCGGAAAGGACGTGGGCTCGTCGCGCACCACCGAGCTGTCGAACATCTGACCGTCGGTCGTCCAGCCTGTGTAGTGCACGCTCACGGTGGACGCGGCGCTCGGACGCGCGTTGCTGACGCCGACCTGCAGGACCTTCGAGGCCAGGCCGGATGGCGTGCGGATGGCGTCGGCGGGCGCGGCCGCCACGTCGGGTGGTGCTGGAATCACGGTGTTGCCCCCTGCAGTCGTTTCTTCTTTGAGCCGGCAACCGCCCGCGACCACGGCGCAAAGCAGCAACAGGACGGACGCGCGTCGAATCATCCCACCATCGTCGGCGAGACGGTCGGGAAGATCAAGCGCGGAGGTACTATGGACACGTGCGCACGCGAGTGGCTCAGTTGTCCTCGAGGTCGGTCCGCTATCTGGAGGCGGGCAGCGGCCGGACCCTCGTCTGGCTCCACGCATTTCCGCTGAGCGCGGACCAGTGGATCCCGCAATTGCAGCGCGTGCGGCCCGGGTGGCGGTTCGTGGCCCCCGACCTGCGCGGCTTCCGCGGCGATGGCCCGGCGTTCGAGGCGCTGAACCTGCCAGGTACCACGATGGCTGACTACGCGGCCGACGTGTTCGAGCTGATGACACATCTCGACATCCCTGAGGCGACCATCGGCGGGTTGTCGATGGGCGGCTACGTCGCGCTCGCGATGGTGCGCCAGGCGCCCTCGCGCGTCTCGGGACTCGTGCTGGCCGATACGCGGGCGACCGCCGACACCGCCGAAGCCCGCGCCGGTCGGGACCGGATGCTCGCGCTCGTCGAGCGTGAGGGACCGTCGGGCGTGGCGCGCGAGATGCTGCCGAAGCTGCTCAGCGAATCCACCCAGCGGGAGCAGCCCGACCTGGCCGACGTCGTGCGCCGGTTGATCGGGTTGAACACGACGGAGGCGATTGCCGCGGCGATCCACGCGCTCAAGGAGCGGCCCGATTCGACGGATCTGCTCGCGTCGATTGCGTGTCCGACGGTGGTTATCTGCGGCGAGGACGACGTGCTGACGCCGATGGCCGACAGCGAGGCGATGGCGGCCGCGATTCCCGGCGCGCGACTCGTGCGCCTCCCGGGCGCCGGCCACCTCTCGAACCTCGAACACCCCCTCGGCTTCAACGCGGCGCTATGAGGGGGTCGTACCTGTTTTCCACAGTTCTGGGGCTGCTGGTGCCAGGGGTCTGGCTGGCGGCTTTGGCCGCCAGCCCCATGACCCCTGGCGCCACCGCGCCCCAGACTGTGGAAAACAGGTACGACCCCCTCGATCGGATCCTCGACACCTACGTCCGCGAGGGGCTGGTCTATTACCGCGCCCTCAAGGCGGAGCGGGCCGGGCTCGACGGGTTCATCCGATCGCTCGATGTGCCGGCCGCGGTTCGCGCCACGTGGCCGGTCGCCGATCAGCAGGTCTTCTGGGTCAACGGCTACAACGCCTTGGTCTTGCGCACCGTGATCGACGCCTATCCGATTCAGGGGACGGCGTCCGCGTATCCGGCCAAGAGCATCCGGCAGATACCGGGGGCGTTCGAGCGCGCGCCGCACGCCATCGGCGGTGAGCGCCTCACGCTCGATCAGATCGAAGCGAAGATCGCCTCCGCCTTCGGCGATGCCCGACTGATCCTGGCCCTTGGCCGGGGCGCCCTCGGCAGCCCCCGACTGCGCAGCGAGGTCTATCGCGCGGACACGCTCGGCGCGCAACTCGATGCGGTCGTCAAGGAATGCGCCGAGCGACGCCGCTGCGCCACACTCGATCGGGCCGCGAACACCCTGACGATGACGCCGCTCGTCGGTTGGCAGGCCGCCGCCTTCGAACGCACGTTTCCGGACACGGCCGGTCGCTGGCGCACGCGCAGCAACATCGAACGGGCGGTGCTGACGATGCTCATGCCGCACCTCTTCCCCAGCGAGCGCGACTTCCTCGCCGACGACAAGTTCCAGATGACGTACGGCCCGTTCGACTGGACCCTCAACGATCTGACAGGACGATAGACGCCCGCATGGACCTCCAACTCACGGATAAGGTCGCCATCATCACCGGGTCGAGCAAGGGCCTCGGCCTCGCCTCCGCCCATGCGCTGGTCGCCGAGGGCGCGCGCGTCGCCATCTGTGCGCGCGGCCAGCAGGCGCTCGACCAGGCAGCCGCCGCGCTCGCCGCGACGGCCGGCGCGCCCGGGCGGATCCTGGCGATCAAGGCGGATGTGTCAACGCCAGACGGCGCCGCCGACCTCGTCGCGCAGACACGCGAGCGCTTCGGCCGCATCGACATCCTGGTCAACAACGTCGGCAAGGCCGGCGGCGGTGACATCGTCGCCACGCCGGACGACGAGTGGCAGAGCGCGCTCGACCAGACGCTCTTTCCCGCCATCCGCATGTCGCGCCTCGTCGTGCCGGTGATGCGGCAGACCGGCGGTGGAGTCATCCTGATGATCGCGTCGATTTGGGGACGCGAGTCCGGTGGCCGCATGACGTACAACGCAGTCAAGGCGGCCGAGATCAGCCTGGCCAAGGCGATGGCCCATCAACTGGCGCACGAGGGCATCCGGGTCAACAGCATCGCGCCGGGGTCGATGTCGTTCGAGGGCGGCAGCTGGTGGAAGCGAACGCAGGAGGACCCGGTCGGCATGGCCGAGTTCGTCAAGCGCGAGATCCCGTCGGGCCGTTTCGGCCGACCCGAAGAACTCGGCAACGTCGTCGCTTTCCTCGCCTCGCCCCGCGCGAGCTGGATCACGGGCACCTGCATCACGGTCGATGGGGGACAGAGCAGGGCGTTCTAGGGAGTGAAGGGCACGGGAGGTGCGGGGCCGATAGAGCACGGAAGTGCTGGTACTGACGGTGAAGTGCTGGCGCTCACGCAGAGGTGCTGGGGCTGACGTGAAGTGCTGGGGCTGACGGTGAAGTGCTGGCGCAGACGCAGACGTACTGGACCTCACGGCGAAGTGCTGGGCCAGGCGGTCATGTGCTGGCGCTGACGACGAAGTGCAGGACTGAAGGTCAGATGATGTGCTGCGCTGACTCGCGCTCGAGGTGCTGACGGGGGCGCACATCGCGGGGCGGCCCACCAGCAGGTCGTGAGCCGCACGCGCCGAGCGTGTCAGTGCCGCCGCCCTGCCGCACCTCGGCGCTTTTGGCTCCAGCACATCCCGAGCACGTCCGCGCAGCACCTCGAGGGTCCTGCCCTGGTGCACCTCGGCCCCTTTCGCTCAAGCACCTCCCGTGTTTTCTCGTCCAGCACCTCAGGTGCACTTCCGCCGCAGCACCTCAGTGCCCTTACCTGTAAGATGCCCCGGACATGGCCGACACCATTCAGTGGCTCGCTGACGAGCTATTCATGCCCTACGTCGTGGTCGTCCTGCTCGGCGCGGGACTGTTTCTCACGATCCGGCTGGGTGTCGTGCAGTTGCGCCGCCTGCCCGACGCCCTGCGTGCGATGCGCGCGCGCCAGACAGGTGAGGCCGTCGGCGCGTTGTCGCCGTTTCAGGCGTTCATGACGGCGCTGGCCGCATCGGTCGGCACCGGCAACATCGCGGGCGTCGCGACGGCGATCATCTCCGGCGGCCCCGGTGCGCTGTTCTGGATCTGGGTCTACGGATTGCTGGCCACCGCCATCAAGTTCTCGGAAGCGTCGCTCGGCGTCCGGTTCCGGCAGACGACGAACGGCGTGACGCAGTCGGGTCCGATGTACTACCTGCGCGACGGGTTGAAGTCGCCCGGGTTGGCCTGGACCTACGCACTCGTGGCCGGTGTCGCGGCGCTCACGACGACGCCGTTCTCGCAGCCGAACTCGATCGCGATCGCCGTGGGGCACGTCATCCCGAGCGGTGACATCGTCGTGCCGCTCCTCGGCGCTGTCAACCGCACGGCGCTGTTCACCGGTATCGTCGTCGCGGTCCTGACGTGGGCCGTCATCATCGGCGGCATCTCTTCAATCGGCCGCGCCGCGGAAAAGCTCGCGCCGCTCAAGGTCTCGCTCTACCTGATTGGCGGTCTCATCGTCATCATCAGCTTCGCCGACCGGCTGCCGTACGTCTTCTCGATGGTGTTCCGCGAGGCGCTGACCACACGGTCGGCGATGGGCTTCGGCGTGTTCGTCGCGATGCGGTACGGCATCGCGCGCGGCGTCTATGCGAACGAAGCCGGCTACGGCACGGCCGCGGTGGCCTACGGCACGGCGAAGTCCACCCAGCCCGCGCAGCAGGGGCTCCAGGCCGTGATGGAAGTGTTCATCGTCTCGTTCGTGACAGCCACGATCAGCGCGATGACGATCCTGGTGACGGGTGTCGCCGAAGCGTCGATTACCGCGAAGCAGGCCGCGCTGCCATTCGTCACGAGCACGGCAGCCGTGGCGACGGCCTTCAACGCGGCGATGCCGACCGTCGGCGGGTGGACGGTCGCGCTCTGTGCGTTCCTGTTTGGATACACGACCCTGGTCGGCTGGGCCTACTACGGCGAGCAGTTCCTGGAATACATCCTCGGGCGCAAGGTCACGCTCCCGTACCGCTGGATCTACTGCCTGCTCATCCCGATCGGCGCGGTGCTGCGCCCGGAAGTCGTGTGGGCCTGGGGCGACCTGATGAACGCCCTCCAGGTGTTCCCCAACGTCATCGGTCTCATCGGGCTCAGCGGCATCGTCGCGAAGTTCGCCTGGACCCGCGTAGACTCGACGCGGGCCTGAGTCCCGCTTTCGCCACTTGATCGCCCCGCGCGGCGACAGTACCATCGCTCGAAGCATGTCGTCGCTCCCCGCCCTCACCGGGAACAAGGAACAATCACTCGAGGCGGCGCTCTCGCGCATGCTGGCCGCCCACGACGTCGCCGGGCGGACGGGCGACGATGACCCGCACGTGACCGCGGTGCGGCGCCTGCCGCCTGTGGAGGCCGCCTACGCGCCATTCCCCGCCGCGCTGGACCCTCGACTCGTCGGCGCCCTACGGCAGCGCGGCATCGAGCAGCTCTATACCCATCAGGCCGAGGCCGTGACCCATGCGCTCGGCGGTCGCAACGTCGTCGTCATCACGCCGACGGCGTCGGGCAAGACCCTCTGCTACAACGTGCCCGTGCTCGATGCGATCCTCACCGATCCGTCGTCCCGGGCGCTGTACCTGTTTCCGACCAAGGCGCTCGCGCAGGACCAGCTGGCGGAACTGCACCAGATGGCCCAGCTGGTCGGGGCCGAGGGCGGCGGCGAGATCGGCGTGTTCACCTACGACGGCGATACGCCGCAGGACGCGCGCCGCGCGATCCGCGGGCGCGCGCACGTCGTGCTGAGCAACCCCGACATGCTGCATTCCGGCATCCTGCCGCATCACCCGCGATGGGCGAAGCTCTTCGAGAACCTGCGGTTCGTCGTCATCGATGAACTGCACGCCTATCGCGGTGTCTTCGGCAGCCACCTGGGCAACATCATGCGGCGCCTGCAGCGCGTGTGCCGGCACTACGGATCGGATCCGACGTTCATCTGCTCGTCGGCGACCATCGCGAACCCGCGCGAGCTGGCCGAGCGGCTGGTCGGCTCCTCCTTCGAGCTCGTCGAGAAGAACGGCGCGCCGCGCGGCGAGAAGTTCTTTCTCTTCGTCAATCCGCCGGTCATCAACAAGGAACTGGGCATCCGGCGGTCGTACCTGGCCGAAACGCGGCGCGTCGCCATCGAGTTCCTCAAGCGGGGCCTGCAGCTCATCGTCTTCGCGCAGAGCCGGCTGTCCACCGAGATCCTGACCACGTACCTCAAGGCGGCCTTTCAGGGACCGCCCGGCGCCGACGACGTGATCCGGGGATATCGGGGCGGATACCTGCCGCTCCGGCGGCGCGAGATCGAGCGCGGCCTCCGCAGCGGTGACGTGCGTTGCGTGATCTCCACCAATGCGCTCGAGCTGGGCATCGACATCGGGGCGCTCGACGTGGCGGTGATGGCGGGCTATCCGGGCTCGATTGCCTCGACCTGGCAGCGGGCGGGGCGGGCCGGACGGCGGTCGGGGCGATCCGCGGCCGTGCTCGTGGCGTCGAGTGCGCCGATCGATCAGTTCGTGGTGCGCAATCCCGACTACTTCTTCGGTGGGTCGCCTGAGCACGCGCTGGTCAACCCGGACAACCTGCACATCCTCATCGATCACGTGAAGTGCGCGGCGTTCGAGCTGCCGTTTGCGTCCGACGACGTCTTCGGTGGCGTGGATGTGCAGCAGGTGTTGACCCTGTTGTCTGAAGAGGGCTTCGTCCATCGGGTGGACGACCAGTGGCAGTGGACGCAGGAGTCCTATCCGGCCGATGCCGTGAGCCTGCGCTCGGTGACGTCGGACAACTTCGTCATCGTGGACACGACGCGCGAGGAGCGGGTGATCGGGGAGACGGACTTCACCAGCGGCCCGTCCACGCTGCACGAGAAGGCGATTTACATCATGGAAGGGCAGCTCTTCCAGGTGGAGCGCTTCGATTACGACAATCGCAAGGCGTTCGTCCGCGAAGTCGAGTGCGACTACTACACCGACGCGATCACGTACACGAAGGTCACGATTCTGGATACGTTCGCGGGTACGCCAGGTGCGCCGAGGTGTCAGACCCCGGTACACGGGGTCGACATCAGCGTACGGCACGCCATGATGTCGCCGCGCTCGCCGCGGGCATTGACGACGACCGCGAGCAGGTCGAGGCCGAAACCCGAGGCGCGGAGACGTGGATCGAGGCCCTCGGCGCGCCGGTGGCCTCGCCTGCCGTCGATCTGGCCGCCGGTGCGTGTTCGCACGGCGAAGTCCACGTGGTCTCGCGCGTGGTGGGGTTCAAGAAGATCAAGTTCTACACGAACGAGAACGTCGGATCGGGCGAGCTCGACCTGCCCGAGCAGCAGATGCACACGACGTCCTACTGGCTGACGCTGTCGAAGGGCCTGATGGACTCGCTGCCGTTCGGGACCGCCGATCGCCGCGACGGCGTGCTGGGCCTGGCATTCGCGATGCAGAACGTCGCGCCGCTGCTGCTCATGTGCGACAGCCACGACCTGGGTGTGTCGGTGGACGGACTGAGCGTGGAGGGCGCGACGCGCCTGGGGGGATCGTCGCGCGGGCAGGCGCCCCAGGAACTGGCGGCTGAGCCGACGATCTTCCTGTACGACAACTATCCGGGCGGCATCGGCTTCAGCGAGCCGCTGTTCGCCATGCACGAGTCCCTCGTCGCGCGGACGCGCGAGCTGATCGACGGCTGTCCGTGCGAATCCGGCTGCCCGTCGTGTGTCGGGCCCGAAGGCGGCACCGGCCCCCTCGCCAAGGCCGTCGCGCTGCGGCTGCTGCAGCTGCTGACGCCCGCACAGGCGGCGGCGTGACCTGATGCGCGACCTGGCCTCACGCCTTCGCGAAATTGTCCGGCGGGAGCGCGAGCACCCCTCGCCCGCGCCGGGTCCGGCTGCGCCACGCGAGCTGACCTACGTGCCGGACGTGGATCCGGCTCGCCCCCATGAACACGCGGCGCGCGACGCTCGGCGGCACGCCCGTCGATGACGCGGGCTCGTGCCTGCAGATCGATCGCGTCTGGACGTTCGACCGGTCGCACGGACGTCGCCGCGTCGAGTCCTGTCAGATCGATGCCGACGCGCCGATGGGCCTGTTCGACCCGCGCCTGGCCGCGCACGAGGACTGGTGGCGCCGGGTGGTCTTCTTCGACATCGAGACCACGGGACTCAGCGGTGGCGCCGGCACGCTCGCGTTCCTGGCGGGCTGCGCCTGGTTCGACGAGACCGGCCTGCGCGTGCGCCAGTTCTTCCTGAACGGCCCGGCGGGGGAGCGAGCCCTGCTCGGCGCTTTGGCCCGCGTGTTCGACGAGACGACGCTGCTGGTGACGTTCAACGGTCGGACGTTCGACGTGCCGCTGATGGAGACGCGCTGGGCGTTTCATCGCTCGCCCGCACCCACCGACGACCTGCCTCACTTCGACATGCTGCCGCCGTCGCGCCGGCTCTGGGGACAGCGCGAGCCCGATCGCGGCGAGTTCGACGCGGAGTCACCGCGCGTCAGTTGCAGCCTGTCGTCGCTCGAGCGCGCGGTGCTCGACTTTCACCGACAGGGCGACGTGCCGGGGTTTGAGATCCCCCTGCGGTACTTCGACTACTTGCGATCGGGGGACACGCGACTGGTCGAAGGCGTGCTCGACCACAACCGCCATGATCTCGTCTCGCTCGCCGTGCTCACCGCCCACGCGTTCTGGCTGGTGCGCGAGGGCCCCGAGGCGTGCCGCGACGGCCACGAGTGCATCGCGCTCGGCCGCCTCTACGAGCGAGCCTCGGACCCCGACCGCGCGGTTCGCGCGTACGAGCACGCGATTGCGACGGATCGCGGAGAGGCGCGGCGCCACGCGCTGGCGCGGCTGGCGACGTTGCGACGCCGCGCGGGGTGCTACGAGGAGGCCGCCCAGGCCTGGGAGGCGGTCATGGTCACGGCGTCGCCGGATCGGCGGCGTTGGTCGGCCCTCGAGCGGCGCGCGGCCGAGGCGCTGGCGATTCATCATGAGCACCGCGCGCGTGATCCGCACGCGGCACGGCGCTATGCCCAGTTGCTGGGGACCGCAACCGGGGTGTCCGGGGCCGTGGCGCGGCCGACGGTGGCCGCCGACGTCAGGCACCGCCTGGCCAGGCTGGATCGCAAGATCGAAGCGGCCGCTGAAAAAACAACGGGCGGCCCGAAGGCCGCCCGGTTGTTCCAGTCGTAAGACGCGTCTCGCCTAGGCGGTCGCCTGGGGCTTGGTCTTCTTGGCTGCCGCCGCGGCGTCCTTGGCGGCCTTCGTCGCGGCCTTGCGCGACTCGGACGTCTGCGTGCCAAACCGCTTCGTGAAGCGCTCGACGCGGCCCTCGGTGTCGATCAACTTCTGCCGGCCCGTGAAGAACGGGTGGCAGTTGCTGCAGATGTCGAGATGCAGGTCGGACTTGGTGGACTTCGTCGTGAACGTGTGACCGCACGCGCAGCGGACGTTCACTTCTTCGTACTTCGGATGAATACCGGGCTTCACAGGCTGCTCCTTGCTCGAAAGATCGAACGACCAGTATACGACAGGCTATGGCGGACGGGCTACCGAGGACGGGAGACGGTCTACGGACGACGGTCCACGGACGACGGTCTACGGTCCACGGCCCACGGCCTGCGGTCACCGTAAGCCTATGAAATGGATACAGTTACGTTGCATCAAGGCCGCGTGGACAGGCCGCCTCAATCGCCAAATTGCCGCCCGTAGGCCGTATGCTGTCTGCCGTTTGCTGTAGCCCTCTCCCGTCGCCCGTCTGCCGTGGGCTGTCTGCCGCAGACTGTTTGCCGTTTGCCGCAGCCGGTAGCCCGTCTGCCGTAGACTGTCTGCCGTTTGCCGTAGCCCGTAGACCGTCTGACGTCGCCCGTCCCCCGTAGGCCGTCTGCCGTAGGCCGTCGTCCGTAGCCCGTCTGCCGTCTGCCTCTACCGTCGCCCGTCTGCCCGTCTCCCGTTGTGCGCCCGCGGGTCCTGCCGCCAAACAGCCCCACGCGGTGCTCGCCGACAAGGACACCCAAACGGGGAAGCGGCTCCGCGCCGCGCGGGGCGCCCCGTTTGGCGTCACCCGCGTGCGAACCGCAGGCCGTCTGCCGTCTGCCGTCTGCCGTAGCCCGTCCCCCGTAGGCCGTCTGCCGTAGGCCGTCGTCCGTAGCCCGTTCGCTGTTAGGCCGTCTGCCGTAGGCTGTCAAGCAATCACGTGCGTGCGCACCCAGCGGTGCCGCCGCAGCCGCGCCAGCTGGTCGGCGGCGAGGGGCACGCCGTCCGACGCCGCGATGTTCGCCTCGACGTTCCGGATCTTGCGCATGCCGGGAATCACGGTGGTGACGTCCGGCGAGGCCAGGATGAAGCGCAGCGCCAGCTCGGCCAGGGTCATCCCTGGCGGCACATCAGCCTTCGCGGCATCGACCCGCGCAAGCGTGTCCCGCAGGTTCTCGGGCGTGAAGTAGAGGTTGCGCCAGTCGCCCTCGGGAAACGTGGTCTGCGGCGTGAGCGTGCCCGTGAGGCTGCCTTCGTCGAACGGCACGCGCGCGATGACGGCCACGCCGTGTTCGCGGCACATCGGGAACAACTCGTCCTCGGGATTCTGGTCGAACAGGTTGTAGACCACCTGCACGCTGTCGATGAGTCCGGTCTCGAGAGCCTTGAGCACGTTGGCCGGCTCCCAGCGATTGACGCTGATGCCGAACGCGCGCACGAGCTTCTCGCGTTTGAGGTCGTCCACCGCGCGCTGCCAGCGGTCGTCGTCGGCCCATGCGTCCGTCCAGACGTGGAACTGCTGGACGTCGATCGTCTCGACATCGAGGTTCCTCAGGCTGGTCTCGGTGCACGCGCGGATGTGATCGGCGGGGAAGACCTCATCGAGTGAGTAGCTCGGCAAGCGCCGGCCACTTGAGGTTCTTGCCGGGGATCTTGGTGGCGACGACGAGCGACTTGTCGCGATGGCGCTTGAGGACCGGCGCAAGCAGCTGCTCGCTCTTGCCGTTGCCGTAGGCCAGCGCCGTGTCGAAGAACGTGCAGCCGAGTTCGACGGCCCGATCCAGGGCCGCGATCGACTCATCGTCGTTCGACCCAGACCAGCCGCCCATGCCCCAGAGGCCATAGCCGACTTCGGACACGGACTGCTTCAGGCGAGGGAAGGGGCGTGACTGCATCCGGCGATCATATACGGCCGCAGTTGGCGCGTTCTTCGATATCCTCTCGATCGGTTCCCTCCTACCCGATGACCGACAGTCCGCCCACACCCGCCGCGTCCCGGTCGCCGACCCCGGCGAGGATTCGTCCGGGTGGCGGTGCTCTTCGCAGGCGTGATGTTCCTGGCGTACGGAGGGGCCCTCGGCTACCTCAGGCTGAATGAACGGGCGTATATCTTCCTGCCGGCTGACCGGCATGTCCCCGCACCCTCGCCGGAGTTTGCCCTCCGAGAGCAGCGTGTGACTTATCCGTCGAGCGATGGCGTGACGATCGCGGCCTGGGTCGTCCCGGCGGCGCCTGCAGCCGTGTCCGATCTGTGGATGCTCATCTGCCACGGTAACTACGGCAGCATCGGCTTCGGCGCACGGCCCCGGTTCTACGCCGGCATGCGCGACCTTGGTGTGAACCTGCTGGCCTTCGACTATCGCGGATTTGGCGACAGCACCGGCGCGCCCGATGAACAGGGCGTGTATGCCGATGCCATGGCGTCCTACACGTACCTCACGCGCACGCGCGGTATCGCGCCGGATCGCATCGTGATCTTCGGGCATTCGCTGGGGACTGGTGTGGCGATCCAGCTGGCGTCGAAGGTAGCGGCGGCCGCGCTGGTCGCTGGATGCGCCCGTACACGTCCGATCGTCGATCGCGCCCAGGAGCTGTACCCGCTGTTTCCCGTGCGGCTGATCGCGACTCAGCGATTCCCTTCGATCGACCGCATCGGCTCGATCGGCATGCCGAAGCTCTTTCTCCATTCGCCCGAAGACACGATCATCCCGACTCGCGCAGGGCCGCCGGCTCTTCGCCGCCGCCCGAGAGCCGAAGCGGCTTCGTCGAGGTGAAGGGCGGACATGACAACGCATTCCGGATCGACGGCCCGGTCTACTTCGGCGCCATCGGCGAGCTGCTGCGGCAGGTCTCGCCCGCCCAGGCTGGGACGCGCCGGTGCCGCCAGCACGCCATCCCAGGGCCCTCTGGCGATCGGCGCGACAATGGCAGCTTCCACCGAGGAGCCGCGCATGACACCCTCACCGAACCCGGCTCGTTCTGCTCGCCATCGTCGCTTGCCCTGTCGAGTCGGGACGAGTCCGGTCGGCCATGCGGTGAGCACGCCGCCTCACAGGTCAGCCGCGATCGACCGCGTGGCCCGCGTCCGGGCGGCTGCGGCGGAGATCGACCAGCTGGTGCGCGCGTTCGCAGAGCGTTCGCACGTCCCCGGTGTGGCTTATGGCGTGTTGGTGGACGGCACGCTCGTCCACACGGGCGTTCTTCGGCGTGCGCGAACTGGCGGGGAAGTCCGCGGTGGATGCCGACACCGTGTTTCGCATCGCCTCGATGACGAAGAGCTTCACTGCGCTCGGCATCCTCAAGCTGCGCGATGAGGGAAAGCTCTCGCTCGATGATCCGGCGGAGCGGTACATCCCGGAACTCGCGCGGCTCGTCTATCCGACGCGGGACTCGCCGAAGATCACGATTCGCCATCTGCTCTCGCACAGCGAGGGGTTCCCTGAAGACAACCCCTGGGGCGACCAGCAACTCGCGGTCACCGAAGCCGAGTTCACCAGGATGCTCGCCGGCGGCATCCCGTTCTCCAATGCGCCTGGCGTCGCCTACGAGTACTCCAACTACGGCTTCGCGATTCTCGGCCGGATCGTCGCGCGCGTCTCCGGCATGACGTACGCGGACTACGTCGCGGCGAACATCCTGCGGCCACTTGGGATGACGGCGACCACGCTCGAGGCGGCCGCGGTGCCGGCCGCGCGCCTCGCGAAGGGCTATCGCTGGGAGGACGCGCAGTGGAAAGAAGAGCCGCCCCTGCCCGACGGCGCGTTCGGGGCGATGGGCGGCATGCTCACGTCCACGCGTGACCTGGCGCGCTACGTCGGCTTCCTCATGAGCGCATGGCCTCCGCGCGACGAGGACGACCGCGGCCCGGTGAAGCGGTCGTCGCTGCGCGAGATGCAGCAGGTAGCCCGGACCCGACCCGCCACGGTGACGGGGGAGGCGGCAGTGCGCCCGTGCGCTTGAATGCGCTCGCGTATGGCTACGGCCTCGGGATACGCCAGACCTGCGAGTACCGATCGGTCGTGTCACACAGCGGTGGCCTGCCTGGCTTCGGGTCGCAGATGCGCTGGCTGTCCGACGAAGGCGTGGGCTTCATCGCGATGGGCAACCTCACCTACACCGGATGGGGCACCGTGCTCGATCAGGCGACCGACATCCTGGCGAAAGCTGGCGCATTGACGCGGCGGCCGATCGAGCCGAGCGTCGCGCTCCGCTCGGCGCAGGCCGAGGTCTCACGGCTGATCGTCAACTGGGACGACGCGTTGGCCGACCGGATCGCCGCGGTGAACCTCTATCTTGACGAGGCCAAGGACCGTCGTCGCCGGCAGATCGTCGGGCTACGCGAGAAGGTCGGCGCCTGCCGGACGGACGGCCGCATGGACGTCGAGAACGCGCTGCGGGGGCAGTGGACGATGGCCTGCGAGCGCGGCGACCTGCGGGTCGCGATCACGCTCGCGCCGACGATGCCGCCGAAGGTGCAGTACCTGAACGTGCAACTCGTCCCGCCTGCGGCCGCGCCGGCGCCTCGCGCGTGCGGCGGGTAGCAAGACCTTGACGCTACTACGTCGCGCGTAGTAGCGTGACGACCTCGGAGGTATTTCCTACGAAAAACGTAATCGTGGACCAACGACTCAGGCGATTACGTTTTTCGTAGGAAATACCTCCGAGGTCTTATGAAGCTCCACGACTCGCTCGCTGATCTCGGCCGCTTCTCCGAGCCCGCCCTGCTGGTGCTCATCTCACTGGCCGAAGGGCCGAAGCACGGCTATGCGATGACGCAGGACATCGAGCGCGTGTCGGGACAGAAACTCGGCCCAGGCACGCTCTACGGCGCCATCGCGCGGCTCGAAGAGAAGAAGTGGATCGAGCCGCTGCCGGCCGACGATCGCCGACGGCCGTACAAGCTCACCGGCGCCGGACAGATCGTGCTCAAGGCGCGGCTCGACAGCTTGCGTGCGATGACGCGCATCGGGCAGGCGAGCCTGTCCGACGCCTGAGCCAGGACGATGGACTCGCGCCGCCTCGCCCTCGCCCTCCTCCGTCTCTATCCGCGCGCCTGGCGCGCAAGATATGGCGACGAACTCCTCGGCCTGATTGACGACGCCGGACTCTCGTGGCGCATCGTCGCCGACGTCGCCGCGGGCGCCGTGGTCGAGCGCGTGCGCGCACTCGTGGCGTGGAGGAATCCGCCGCTCGATCCGGTCGTGCAGGCGCGCGTCCTTGCGTCTGGACCAGGACGCGAGTCTGCTCTTGACGCGATCGCGTTCGGCGCGCTCATCCTGACGACGGTCGGCGTGCTCGCGGCTGCCGGTGTGGCATGGCCACGAGTGGTCGTGGTGGTTCTGCATGTTCTCCGGACCACCGACCTCTAGTCGCGTCTACCTTCCGTCCGCGAGTCGCGCCGAACGCGTGGGCTGGAGCTACTACCGGTTCGTGGAGGGAGCGGCCTTCGCCGGTAGTCTCTGGCTGGCTGGCACGTGTCGCGATCGCCATGGGTGTTCCGGTTCCGCCGTCACCCAGGGTCGAGGTCGCACTCCTGGTCTTCGCGTTGACCGGTCTGGCTCGGCTGATCTACTGCGGCATTCGGAGCGTGGCGACGCCGCGGACGTGGATGGGTGTGTACCAGGCCGAGGTTTGGGGCTGGCGATGCGGTGCGATCGCGGCCATGGTCAGTGTCTTCATGGTGGACCCAGGGGGCGAAGTCTTCTGGCTCACAGCCCTCCTGTCGCTCATCCTGCTGCGAACGCCCACCGGCAGCTTCACCCGCGTCGGCGCCGCGCGGCAGCGGGCCGTCTACGAACTCGAGCAGCAGCGGCTGCGCGAGAAATTCCCGGTTCGCCGCTATCCGGCCGACTGGCGCTGAACGGCGGAGGGGCGCGGTGGCAGGAGGCTGCCCGGTGCATGCGGCGGTAGGCCCTGAGCCCGGGCCGGCCCTTGTCTGTTGTCTCCCATCTGCGTAAAATCCGTATCATGGAAGACGCGCCCTGCGTACGGTCGTCGGCGCCGTTCGGCGACCGTGACGGCCACCGAGGCCGCCAAGAACTTCGGCGAATTGGTCGACCGCGTCAACGAGGCCGGTGTGGCCTACGTCGTCGAGCGCAAGGGGCGTCCCATCGCGCGCATCGCGCCCGTGGCGACCCATCGCTGCACGATGGGCGAGCTGGCGGGCTGGTTCGAGACGCGTCGCGCGCTTGCCGGACGATTACGTCGGTGCCGTCAAGGCGCACGTGAAGGGGGCGAACCGTCCCCGTGTCCCGGCGGCGCGATGGCAGCCCTGATCGACACGAGCGTGCTCATCGACGTCGAGCGCGGGCGTCTGTCGCTGCAGGCGCTGGCGGCCGCGCACGAGGACGAGGAGGTGGCGATCTCGGCCATCACCGCGTCTGAGCTGCTCCACGGCGTGCACCGCGTCGCCGGCGGCGCGCGCGCGGCCCGTGCCGAGGCGTTCGTCGAGGGGCTGCTGTCCCTCCTGCCGGTGCTGGCGTTCGATGTCACCGAGGCGCGGACCCACGCGCGGCTGTCGGCCGACCTCCAGGCCCGGGGCGTGGCGGTCGGCGCGCACGACCTGCTGATTGCCGCGACAGCGCTGGCCAACGACTACCGCGTGATCACGCGCGACCGGCGGAGCTTCCCGAAGATCGAGGGGCTCGACGTGCAGCACGTCTGAACAGCTCCGAGCCCAGCGTGGTGGTCACTGCAATCGCACGCGCGCGTCGGTCACCGCCGAGCCGCGGCGCTCACCCGCGGTGTGCGGCTATGAGCGGCATGACGACGACGGGTGGCAGCGGCCCGCTCCTGGTCATCCGGGAGCGGGCTTCACGTCTTTCTGTTCGGGCGAGGGTGCGCTCCCGGGCCGAATCCGCTGGTTGCATCCATGTCGTGGCGTCCCCCGGTCCGAAAGCTGGCTGAGACGGTCTATGATCAGCGAATGAAACGCGCGCTGGTCGCCTTCCTCGCCCTTGCCACACTCTCAGTCTCGACGCTCGCCCGGCAGGGCACGGAGGTCGTCGATACCGCCGCCATCCAGAAGATCCGCGCCGAGGGACTCGAGAAGTCCCAGGTCATGGAGACGATGTTCTGGCTGACGGATCGCTACGGGCCCAGGCTCACCGGGTCCCCCTGGTTCGAGGAAGCTGGGGACTGGGCGATCAAGCAGCTGCAGAGCTACGGGGCCGTGAACGCGCGCAAGGAGCGCTTCGCCTACGGGCGCGGCTGGATCCTCGCGAATTTCCACGCGACGATGACCGAGCCGCGCGCGATGCCCATCATCGGGATGCCGAAGGCGTGGTCGCCGGGGACCAAGGGGACGGTGACCGCCGAAGTCGTGCGCGTGGACATCGCCAATGAGGCGGACGCCGCAAAGTACAAGGGCCAGCTGGCGGGCAAGATCGTCCTCACGCAGCCGACGCGCGAGGTCCGGATGCTCGACCAGGGCGACGGGACCGTATTGCGCTACACCGATCAGGACGGCAAGTGGCTGAAGGAAGCGCTGGCCACGCCGGCCCCGCGCGGCGGCGGCGCCGGGCGCGCGGGCGGCGGCGGGCGAGGTGCCGCGGCGGGCGCGGGCGCTGGCGGTGCCGCGGGCGCAGGTGCCGGTGCCGCGGCTGCCGCAGGCGCGGCGGCGGGTGCTGGTGCGGCTGGTGCCGGACGCGCGGGTGGCGGCGCTGGCGCGGCAGCCGCGCCGGTGGCGCGGCAGCGGGTCGCGGTGGCCGCGGCGGGGGCTTCAACGTCAACGCGTTCTACAGGGCCGAGGGCGTCGTCGCCCTGTTCGACCGCGGCGGCAACGCGGACATGACCGCCGGCGGCAGCGACCTCACGTGGCAGCAGCAGCGCGTGGACGGCGGCACGTTCGTCGTCCAGTCGGGCGGATCTGCGACGGCCGATGTCAACACGCTGGTCCCGCAGGTCACGCTCGCGGTCGAGCACTACAACCGGATGGTGCGCCTCATCGAGCACAAGGTGCCGGTGAAGGTCGAGCTCAACATCGATGCCCGCTACAACGAAGAGTCGCCATCGCAGCCGAGCGGCTTCAACGTCGTGGCCGAGATTCCCGGGACGGACAAGGCCGACGAGATCGTCCTGATTGGCGCGCACTTCGACTCATGGCACGGCGCGACGGGCGCCACCGACAACGCGAGCGGATCGGCGGCGATGATGGAGGCGATTCGCATCATCAAGGCGGCGGGTCTGCGGCCGCGCCGCACGATTCGGATCGCCCTGTGGGGCGCGGAAGAAGGCGGGCTCGTCGGATCGCGGACGTACGCGCGGGAGCAGATGGGCACGCTGCAGGAGCCGAAGCCGGGCTTGGCCAAGACCGTGGCCTATTTCAACCTCGACAACGGCACCGGGAAGATTCGCGGCATCTGGATGCAGAGCAATCCTGCCGTCCAGCCCATCTTCCAGGCCTGGATCGCGCCGCTGAAGGATCTTGGCGTCGAGATCCTCGGGCCGCGGTCGGTCGCCTCGACCGATCACTCGTCGTTCGACAGCCTGGGCGTGCCGGCGTTCCAGTTCGTGCAGGAGCGCTACGAGTACAACTCGCGCACGCACCACACGAACATGGACTTCCTGGACCGCGTCCAGCCTGAGGACATGAAGCAGATGGCCACGGTCGCCGCCGTGTTCGCGTGGCAGGCGGCCAACCGCGCCGAGCCCCTGCCGCGCAAGCCCACGGTGGCCGCCGCGGGCGGCGGACAATAGTGGCAGGCCGCTGAATGTATCCGCGACAGCACTGGCTGTTCACGGTCGGCTGCTGGGTCGCGATTGCCACCGCCGCGTTGCACCTGGTCGGGCAGTTCGCGGGCCAGCCTGAACCGGCCAGCGACGCCGAGCGTCAGTGGCGGACGCTGTCCACGACGGTTCAGTTCGCGTTTCCAGGCGGAACGGCGCGTTCGCCCCAGGATCTCGCGACGGGCTTCGGCCTGACGTTCTCCGTGCTGATGGCGGGACTGGGTGTGGCGGGCCTGATGGTCGCGCGTCGCGCGGCCACCCTCGACGCTGTGCTGTTCGGCGTGGCGCGGACGTTTGCCGTCGTGGGTGCGGCGATGATGACGTTGTCGCTCGTCTACTTCTTCATCATTCCGACGATGTGCCTGGCGTTGTTCACGATGTGCTTTGCGCTCGCGTCGGTGACGCCCCCGGCGCCGCATCGCGAGTGACCTCGCGCGACAGGCCGGCGCGCTCGAGCGCGAGCTCGCGCACGCGGCGCAGATCCACCTTGCCGGTGCCGAGCATGGGGATGGCGTCGATGGGCACGAGCGAGTCGCGACGAGGCAGCCAGAGCCGCGGGAGGTCGAAGCTGCTCAGCCGCTCCCAGAGGTCCTCGGGCGCGACGTCCTGACGCGTGTAGAACGCGACGATCCGCTCGCCTTTGCCCGCGTCGGGCACCGAGGTCACCACGGAGCAGGCCTCGGCCAGCACGGCGTTGATGGCTTCCTCGATGCGCATGTGCGGGACCATCTCGCCGGCGACCTTGCTGAAGCGTGACAGGCGATCGGTGAGGAAGATGAATCCGTCCTCATCGAGGCGCGCCAGGTCGCCCGAGGCATACCAGCCGTCACGCATCGCCTCCGCGGTCCGCTCCGGCTGGTGCAGGTAGCCGCGCATCATGTTGGGCCCCCTCACGAGCAGCAGTCCCTCCCGGCCCACGGGCAGATCGGCGCCAGTCTCGAGGTCCACGACCTTGACCTCGACGCCAGGAATGGCGCGGCCCACCGATCCGAAGCGATAGCCGACGTGCGGGGCATCGGGGATCGAGCCGTCGGGCCGATTGACGGCAACGACCGGCGCCATCTCGGTCATGCCGTAGCCCTCGAGCAGGGGCAGGCCGTACTTCGCCTCGAAGTCCGTGGCCAGCGTGAGCCGCAGCTTCTCGGCGCCGACGATCGCGTACTTGAGCGAGGCGAACTGCTCGGGTGTGCAACGCCGTAGGTAGCCGGCGCAGAACGTCGGCGTCGCAATCAGCATCGTCACACGATGCCGTTCGACGACCTCGCCGACGGTCTTCGCATCGGTCGGGTTCGGATGGAAGGCGATGCCGGAGCCCTGCAGCAGCGGGAACCAAAACGTCCCCGTGAAGCCGAACGAATGGAAGAGCGGCAGGACGCCGAGGAACACGTCGCGCCCGCCCATCGGGAAGAGCGCGGAGAGAGACGCCACGTTGGCGAGGATGGCGGCGTGCGTGAGCATCACGCCCTTCGGCTCGCCGGTGCTGCCGCTCGAGAAGATGACGGTCGCCAGGGAGTCCGCGGTGCGCCCGCGTCCGGAGAAGCGCGAGACGAGCCATGAGACCGGCGCGAGTTTGGCGAGCAGCAACGCGGCGATCTTCTGCGGCCCGCCGACCTCCTTGCGGAGGTCTTCGAGGAAGAGCATCGACGGCAGCGTGGGCAGCCCGGCCTTCTCCAGGAAGACCCGCGAAGTGATGATCGTGGTGATGCCCGCTTGTGCCACGGCGGCGTCCATCGCGGTCTGGCCGATGGTGAAGTTCAGGTTGACGGGGATGCGTCCGGCGAAGAGCAGC
Organism: uncultured Acidobacteriota bacterium; assembly: GCA_963738485.1. Taxonomy (GTDB): domain Bacteria; phylum Acidobacteriota; class Vicinamibacteria; order Vicinamibacterales; family SCN-69-37; genus CAVTWK01. The sequence goes on along the minus strand of CAVTWK010000001.1, from coordinate 32,657 downwards.
GCCAGATTAGTCAGCGCCGCGCCCGCGGTCGCGGGGAGCAGGATGCCGACCATTTCCTGGCCCGCCGTGCGGGGGCCGAGCAGCTTGGCAAACGCGATGGCGCCGACGAGCAGTCGCCCGTAGGTCAGATGCTGGCCCGTGGTGTCGGCGACCGCGAACCAGTCCCAACGTGATCGCGCAGCGCGGATGAACTCGGTATGCAGCACGGGGTGATCACCTCGGAGGTAATTGCTACGAAAAGTGTAATCGACCTCTCGCTATCCCTCTTGGCAAGAAAGTTGATTGTGCACTTCCTCATGCCGAGCCGCAAACGCATCGGAACCGCCGGCATGGTCCTCCACGTCGTCAACCGGGCGGTTCGCCGAGCAGCTCTTTTCGAGGAGGCGGATGACTATCAGGCGTTCATGGCGACGCTCGTCGAGGCCCACAGCCGGCATCCAGTCCGGCTGCTTGCGTACTGCGTCATGCCGAATCACTTTCATCTCGTGCTCTGGCCAACGCACGAAGGCCAGCTATCCCGCTTCATGCAGTGGCTCACCGCTACCCACAGCAAGCGCTGGCACGGGCACCGGGGTACCCATGGGACCGGCAGTGTCTACCAAGGACGGTTCAAGGCCTTTGCCGTCCAGTCGGATGACCACTTCCTGACGGTATGCCGCTACGTGGAGCGGAATCCGTTGCGCGCCGGCCTCGTGGCGCGAGCTCGCCTCTGGCCGTGGTCGAGCTTCTCGCAACGTAGCAGAAACTGCGATGAGCCCCAACTCCACGTGTGGCCGTTATTGCCACCTCAGGACTGGGAAGCGCTGCTCGACAGGCCCGAGGATCCTCTCGGCGTCCACCGCCTGAGGGCCTGCTTGCTTCGTGGCAGACCCTTTGGCCATCCAGAGTGGGTCAGCTCGATGGGCACCTCGGAGGTGATCAGAGGCCCGCTTACGAAAATCGTATGAAATACCTCCGAGGTGATCGGCTCAGCGCGGACGGATCGACTCGATGCGGTCGCGCATGCCGATCGTGCCGAGGTCGCGGATCGTGGACGAGATGATGCGGCAGTTGCCGCGGAAGCCGGTGCGGTCGCAGATCTCCCACCGGCCGCCCGCCACGTCGATGCTGCCCGCGCTGTTCATGGGGAACGACGCGATCGCGTCAACGACGTCGATGGACCGCCCGCGGAACCCGGGTTCCTCGAAAACGGTGAGGCGCGCGCGCTCATTGCCGCGTCCTCCGCGGCCGCCTCCGCCCCAGCCGCTGCCCCCGCCCAAGGTGCGCGGCCGGACCGACGAGATGATGCGCGAGAATCCCATCGTGCCGAGATCCGGGACGTCGCCGCTGACAACGCGGCAGTCATCGTAGTTGGCGTTGACGCACACTTCCCACTCTTCGCCGCGCGCCACGCGCAGGCTCGCGGCGCGGTCGGCGAAGCCGACGCGGCGAAGATCCGCGGTGGCCGCATCGATCAGGATGCGCTGGCCGGAGTAGTCCTGTCCGGCGTAGAGCTCGATGCCGCGATTGAAGGCGGGCGGCCGCGGGAACCCTGGACCAGGCCCGCCGCCCCCGCGCACCGGTCGCGCCGACTCGATGCGGTCGTTCCAGCCGCTGCGGCGGAGACTCGACTCCGCCCCCGACACGACGACGCACGATCCGCCGTAGTTGCGGTTCGAGCAGACCTCCCAGAACTCGTCGCGCCCGACCCGGAGGCTCGACGCCTTGCCGTCGAGGCCCGTGACCCTGAGGTCAGGCGTCGCGCTTCTCAGCGTGGTGGCGCGGCCGCCGAAGTTGTCGTCCTCGAAGATTGTAAGTCCGGCGCCGCCCCCGATCTGCCGCTGTTCGGCCTGCGCCCCGACCGACGCGTCGAACGGCACCACACAGACCAACGCAAGGGCAGCAACGAGGGACGATGCGCGCATACGCGCATTATAAGAGGCCCACGGTTCACGGGCTACGGCAGGCGGCTCACGGCCTACGGGCCACGGCAGACGGGCCACGGCCAACGGCTCACCGGCCTACGGGAGACGGCCCACGGCCCACGGCGGACGGCTCACCGCCTACGGCAGACAGTCCACGGCCGACGAGAGACGCCGGACGGGCCACGGCGGACGGCTCACGGCCAACGGGCTACGGCAGACGGCTGACGGCCTACGGCAGACAGTCCACGGCCGACGGCTCACGGGCTACGGTGGACGGGCCACGGCCAACGGCCACACCTTACGGGCGGCCGGGCCACACGAAAAAGGGCCCGGCGGTAAACCCGCCGGGCCCCGAACCCGTCATCGTCTTTCGTAGCCCGTAGCCCGTAGCCCGTAGCCCGTAGCCCGTAGCCCGTAGCCCGTAGCCCGTACCAGTGTCTGGTGCTGCCCAGCTCCGGCAACTCGACGCCTTCGGCGGCGGGTGGGGGAGGGGTCGCCGGCAGCGGACCGGCGAGCACGATCTTCAGCACCTCGTCCATCGTCTCGACGAGGTTGACGTTCATGACGTCCAGGACGTTCTTCGGGATGTCCGCCAAGTCCTTCTCGTTGTCCTTCGGCATGACGATGTTCCGCAGGCCGGCGCGGTGCGCGGCCAGCAGCTTTTCCTTCACGCCACCGATCGGGAGGACCTTGCCGCGCAGCGTGATCTCGCCCGTCATCGCGACGTCACGTCGCGTGGGGACGCCAGCCAGCGCAGAGACGAGCGCGGTCGCGAGGGTGATGCCCGCCGAGGGGCCGTCCTTCGGAATCGCGCCCTCCGGGATGTGCACATGCACGTCGGTCCGGCGGTTGAAGTCGGCCGCGATGCCGAGTTCGGCCGTCTTCGACCGCACCCAGCTCATGGCCGCCTGCGCGGACTCCTGCATCACGTCGCCGAGCTTGCCGGTGAGCGTCAGCTTGCCGCGCCCAGGCATCAGCGTCGCTTCGGTGACGAGCAACTCGCCGCCCACTTCCGTCCAGGCCAGGCCGGTGGCGATGCCGACTTCGTTCTTCTCCTCGGCCATCGACGGCCGGAAGCGCGGCACGCCGAGATACTCAGTCACCTTGGCCGCGTTGATTTCTTCGCTGACCCCGGGGCCCTCGACGACGACCTTGCGCGCGACCTTGCGGCAGATGGAGGCGATTTCGCGCTCGAGGTTACGGACGCCCGCCTCGCGCGTGTAGCGCTGGACGATCGTCTGGAACGCTTCCTCCAGGATCGTGAGGTTCTTCTCAGTCAGGCCCGCACCCTCGATGGCCTTCGGCGACAGGAACCGGCTGGCGATCTGGATCTTCTCCTGCTCGGTGTAGCCGGCCAATTGCAGCACTTCCATGCGGTCGCGCAGCGCCTGGGGGATCGAGTGGAGCACGTTGGCCGTGCAGATGAACATCACGTTCGACAGGTCGTACTCGACGTCCAGGTAGTGGTCGAGGAAGGTCGAGTTCTGCTCGGGGTCGAGCACCTCGAGCAGGGCCGCCGAGGGGTCGCCCCGGAAGTCCATCGACATCTTGTCCACTTCGTCGAGCAGGAAGATCGGGTTCATCGTCCCGGCCTTCTTCATCATCTGGATGATCTGGCCCGGGAACGCGCCGATGTAGGTGCGGCGGTGGCCGCGGATCTCGGCTTCGTCACGCACACCGCCGAGCGACAGCCGCACGAATTTGCGGTTCATCGCGCGGGCGATGGACTTGGCGAGCGAGGTCTTGCCGACGCCCGGAGGGCCTGCCAGCGTGAGGATGGTCGCCTTCGGCTTCTTGACGAGGACGCGCACGGCCAGGAACTCGATGATGCGTTCCTTGATCTTCTCGAGGCCGAAGTGGTCCTCGTTCAGCACGCGCTCGGCTTCCTTCAGGTCGCGGCTCTCCTTCGATTTCTTGTGCCACGGGACCGCGATGAGCCAGTCGAGGTAGTTGCGCGAGACGGTGGCCTCGGCCGACATCGGCGGCATCGCTTCGAGCCGCTTCAGCTCGTCGATCGCCTTCTTCTCGACTTCCTTGGGCATCCGCGCCTGCTCGATCTTCTTGCGCAGGTCGTCGGCCTCGTTGCCCTTCTCGTCCTTGCGGCCCAGTTCGCGCTGGATCGCCTTCATCTTCTCGTTCAGGTAGTACTCTTTCTGCGCCTTCTCCATCTGCTTCTTGACGCGAGACTGGATGCGGCGGTCCACCTGGAGCTTGTCCACTTCGGCCTCGAGCACCGTGATGATGCGCGACAGGCGCTCGACGGGCGCGACGATCTCGAGCAGGTTCTGCTTCTCCTCGACGCCCACCTGGAGGTGCGCGGCGATCGTGTCGGCCAGGCGCGACGGGTCGTCCACGCGGACGGCGGCGACCATGGCGTCGTACTGCAGGTTGTTCGAGAGCTTGATGTACTGCTCGAAGAGCGAGACGACGCGGGTCATCACGGCTTCGGCGTCGGCCGGCGCTTCGGTCTTCTTGGGGATCATCTTGACCGTGACGCGGAAGAAGCCCTTGTCTTCCTTCCACTCCACGGCGCGGGCGCGCTCGACGCCCTCGACCAGCACCTTGATGTTCCCGTCGGGCAGCTTCAGGGACTGCACGATGTTGGCCACGCAGCCCATCGTGTAGATGTCGGCCGGCTGCGGGTCATCGGTGGACGCGTCGTGCTGGGCCGCCAGGAAGATCTTCTTGTCGGTGGCCAGCGCGTGTTCGAGCGCGCGGGTCGATGACGGCCGTCCGATGACGAACGGCATCATCATGTGCGGGAAGACCACGACGTCCCGGAGGGGGACGACCGGAAGCGTTTCGTATTGATCCATGTGTGGTGTGGCCATTTATCGAAAAAGGGATCTGACGGCCCGAAGATCGATTGTTACCCCGATCTCCGAAGCGCCACATCCCCCAAATGCCGTTCGCCTAGCCTGCCTTCTCAATGACGGTGATCGGCTTCTCTTTCGACTCTACCACCTCGCGGGTGATGACGCACTCGCGGATCTTCTTCTGGCCCGGCAGGGTGTACATCAGGTCGAGCATGATGTCCTCGATGATCATCCGGAGGCCGCGCGCGCCGATCTTCCGTTTCAGGGCCTTCTCCGCAATCGCTTCGAGGGCGTCGTCCGTGAACCGGAGCTTGACGTTCTCGTACTCGAACAGCCGCTGGTACTGCCGGGTGATCGCGTTGCGCGGCTGCGTGAGGATCTGGACGAGCGCCGGCTTGTCCAGTTCGTGCAGGGTGCCGACCACCGGCAACCGGCCCACGAACTCGGGAATCAGGCCGTAGCGGATCAGGTCTTCCGGCTCGAGCAGGTCCGTCAGGTTCGGCGTGTCGCGGATGGCGTTCTTGACGTCGGACTTGAAGCCCATCGTCTTCTTGCCGAGCCGGCGCGAGATCTGCTTGTCCATCCCGACGAACGCGCCGCCGCAGATGAACAGGATGTTGGTCGTGTCCACCTGGAAGAACTCCTGGTGGGGATGCTTGCGTCCGCCCTGGGGGGGCACGTTGGCCACGGTCCCCTCGAGGATCTTGAGCAGCGCCTGCTGGACGCCTTCGCCCGAGACGTCACGGGTGATCGACGGGTTCTCGTCCTTGCGGCAGATCTTGTCCACTTCGTCGATGTAGATGATGCCCTGCTGGGCCTTCTCGATGTCGCCCCCGGCCGCTTGCAGCAGTTTCAGGATGATGTTCTCGACATCCTCCCCGACGTAGCCGGCTTCGGTGAGCGTCGTGGCGTCAACGATGGTGAAGGGGACCGAGAGCAGGCGCGCCAGCGTCTGGGCCAGCAGCGTCTTGCCCGTGCCGGTCGGGCCGATGAGCAGGATGTTCGACTTCATCAGCTCGATGTCGTGCCGGCCGCGCGACTGCTTCTGGATCTCCAGCCGCTTGTAGTGGTTGTAGACCGCTACCGCCAGCTTCTTCTTGGTCTGCTCCTGGCCGATGACGTACTCGTCGAGGAACTTCTTGATCTCGACCGGCAGCGGCAGCGACGACCGCGTCCCGCGATCGAACTTGTTGTCGTCCGCAATGATGTCGTTGCAGACTTCGACACACTCGTCGCAGATGAAGACCGTGGGACCCGCGATGAGCTTGCGGACGTCATTCTGGTCTTTGTTGCAGAACGAGCAACGGAGGACTTCAGTCTCGCCGGTCTTCTTCGTGGTCATGCACCCTTCCCGCGTCCCTACTTATCGGCGACCGTCACAGGGCCGTTATACAGCAGGCGCGAAAATTCAGGCTCGGCGGCTCAGAACGTCATCAATAATACCGTATTCCTTCGCCTGAGCCGCTCCCATGATGTAGTCGCGGTCCGTGTCGTCCTGGATCTTGGTCAACGGCTGGCCGGAGTGTTCGGCCATGATTTCATTCAGCCGCGCGCGCATGCGCAGGATTTCCCTGGCATGGATGTCGATGTCGCTGGCCTGCCCGGACAGGCCCGACATGAGCGGCTGGTGGATCAGGATGCGCGAGTTGGGCAGGGAGAAGCGCTTGCCCTTGGCGCCGGCCGCCAGCAGCGTCGCGGCCATCGAGGCCGCCTGACCGATGCAGTACGTCTGCACGTCGGGCTTGATGAACTGCATCGTGTCGTAGATCGCCAGGCCGGCGGTGATCGACCCCCCAGGCGAGTTGATGTACAGCAGGATGTCCCGTTCCGGATCCTCGGCCTCGAGGAAGAGCATCTGCGCGATCACCAGGTTGGCAATCTGATCATCGATCGGGGTCCCGATGAAGATGATGCTGTCTTTGAGCAGGCGCGAGAAGATGTCGTACGCGCGTTCCCCGCGGTTGGTCTGTTCGACCACCATCGGGATGAGCTGGGAGCGAGTCTCGGCCATAGGTTGATTCTATAGGTATCGGTCGATCAGGCGATCACATTCGCCTTTTCGATGAGCCAGTTCATCGTTTTTTCACGCCGAATGCCCGCCTGAATCCGATCGAGCGCGTCGTCCTGCTCCAGCCGCGCGCGCACGTCGCTGTCGGGACGGCCGGCGCGCTCGGCGAATCGCGCCACTTCGGCATCGACGTCCTCGTCGGTGGCGTCAATCTGCTCGCGCCGCGCGATCTCGTCGATGATCAGGGTGCTCTTGACCGTCTCGAGCGCGGCGTCGTGCTGCCGCGTGCGGAACTCCTGCCAGTTGATGTCGGCCTTCATCGGGTCGATGCCCTGCTCCATCAGCCGTCGCAGGAATTCCTCGAGCCGCCGGTCCACCTCGTGCTCGACCAGCACCTCGGGTACCACCTTCACGCGGTGTGAGAGTTCGTGCAGCAGGTCGTGCCGCAGCTTGTGCGCCGATTCCTGCTCGGCGCCCCGCTGCAGGTCCTCTCGCACGCGCGCGCGCAGGGCCTCGAGCGTGTCCACGTCGCTCACTTCCTTGGCGAACTCGTCGTCGAGCGCCAGGAGCTCGCGGCGCCGCAGGCCCTTGACCGTGACGTCGTAGTCCACCGTCGCGCCCTTGAGGTCGTCGATCTCGTAGTCGGCCGGGTAGGTGACCGTGAAGTCGCGCCGGTCGCCCTCGCGCGTGCCGATGAGGTGGGCGTCGAAGCCCGGCGGGTTCGCCGTCGCGCCCAGCTCGATCGAGATGTTCTGCAGAGTCTCCGGTTTGTCGTCGGCGCCGCCACGGGCCGGCCCCTCGCCGGGAATCTCGATGACGCTCGTCCGCCGCGTCCGGGTGAGGTCGAGCAGCAGCGTGTCGCCCGACTCGGCCGCCCGGCCTTCGACGGGCAGCCAGCGCGCGTGACGCTGACGCAGGTGCTCGAGACCCTCGTCCACCGCGCCGACGTCGAGGACCGCCGGCTGCCGGCGCAACGTCACGCCGGCGTACTCGCCGGGATCGATGGGCGGCAGGGTCTCGAAGTCCGCCACGAAGGTCATCGGCCGGCCTTCTTCGAGGACGACGTCCTTGATGTCGGGCGCGACGACGGGCTGGAGCCCGCGTTCCTTGAGCGCCGTCCCGACCAGACGTGGAATCAGGTCGTGCGCCACGTCGTTCAGGATCTGATCCTTGTAGCGCTGCCGCACCACGGCGGTCGGCACCTTGCCGGGCCGGAACCCCGGCACCCGGGCGGACTTGGTGTAGCCCTTGGCCATCCGCGCAATTTCCGCGTCAACGACCTCGGGGGGCACTTCGATGGACAGGTGCTTGCGGGTCTCAGAGACGTCCGTGAACTCGGTCTTCATCCCTCCTATTATGTCCCGCCTTCGCCGCTATGCGGGCGGCCCTTCTCGCCACACCTACGGCGAGGCTACGGCGGGCAGGCCCGCCTTCGCCCCGCCTCCACCAAGGCTATGGCGGGCAGGCCCGTTCTCGCCCCACCTCCGCCAACGCTACGGCGGGCAGGCCCGCTTTCGCCCGGCAAGGCTGCTGACGGGCCGGTACCCCCGCCCGGCCCTGCACCGTGGGCCGCCGTCGGCGGGAAATCGCGTTAGGCTGAGGACGAGCGAGAGTGGCGGAACTGGCAGACGCGCCGGACTTAGGATCCGGTGGCCGCAAGGCCTTGGGGGTTCGACTCCCCCCTTTCGCACTTCGACTCGCCCTGAGCGAGCGAAGCGAGCCGAAGGGCTCGCTCAGGGCAGGCACTTCGACGCTCACACGGACACGTCGCCTCGCTCGTGGCAGGCTTCGTCAGGCGGCTGAGTGGAGTGGTGTCCTGAGCCTCCTCCTGCCTGGTTTTCGCATTCACCCAGAGGGGACGTTTTGCGCAGGCGCAGGCTTTGCGACGACGTCGCGCCTGACCCTGGTCGTCGATGTCGAACGCACGCAGCTTCTCAGCCGGATCACCCGCTATGAGAACGGGTACAGCGCGTTCCGCGGCGGAACCCTGATGGCGGTCAGCGGTGGGGTGCGCGTGGGCTTCTGGCCTGATCGCCGCGTCACGCCGTACGTGGTGGCGGGCGCCGGTGCCGGGGTCTCGCGGCCCACCGTCAACGCGGAGTTTCCGGACCCGGTCACCAACGACGCGCGCTTCATCTTCTTCGGCGGAGGCATCCGCGTCTCGCTGGCCGATCGACTCAGCCTCGTGGCCGACGGCCGGCTCCAGGGCGGCTCGGAGGGCAACGACGGCACGCTCGTCCTGCTTCCGCTGCGCATCGGCCTCGCCTGGCGCTTCTGACGCGTACCTGACGTACCTGTGTACCTGACGTACCCGCGTACCTGGCGTACCCGTTGTACCTGGCGTGCCCGTGTACCCCTCTGACCTGGCTCTTATTTGGTGTATCCCTTGCGCGCCCGGACGTCGTAATCACCGCTGCGGGTGATGCGGACCTGGAGATCGTGCCACCCCGCGGCAGATGTTGTTGGGGTGTAGCGCAGGACGTAGCTGGCGCGGAAGTCGTTGAAGGCCCGCACGAATGCCGCGTCGAGATCCTGCCCGCGCTGCAGCACGGCGACGTCGCCGCCGGTGGTCTCCGCCAGTCGCAGGAAGAAGCTGTCGTGCGCCGGCCGCTGCGGCACAGCGGCCGTGCCGGACGCGGCCGCCACGACGAACACGGCCGTTCCGCTGCGCGTGGCCGCGGCGAGGACCTGGCTCGCGTCCAGCACGCTCACCGTGTCGGCCCCGTCCGTGAAGACGATCGCCATCGCGCGCCGGCCCGTCTGCGGCGGGGCAATTACGGACAGCGCGATGGCGTCGAAGACAGACGTCTGGCCGGCCGGTGCCGCGAGCGCGGCAGGCATGGGCGGCAGGCGTCCCTCTGTGAAGTCACTGGCCTCGTGCACGCGCTGGTTGAAGGTGATGACCTTGGCGCGGTCCGTCGGGCGCAGCTGGCCGCCGACCGCTCCCAGCGCGCGGCGCAACGCATCCAGCATCGCGCCTTGCACGCTCCCGCTCGTGTCCACGACGAGCGTGACGTCAATCGGCAACGTCTCCTGGCTGAGGTCGGCAATCGTCTGCACGACGCCGTTGTCGCGCAGTTCGAAGTCCGCGGCGCGGAGGCTGGTGACCGGCCGGCCTCGCTGCTGGACTGCGACTTCCACGACGACCGACTCGGTGGTGGACCGGAACACCGTGATCCTGCGGCGCGTGCGACGAGGTGCCACGCACGAGGAGCAAGGCCAGCGCCAGTGTGCCCGCGACGCGCGTCGTCATGGCGCGGCCCGCCGCGAAGCTCCTGCATCCATCTGTTGAAGAACCGCATGTCGCTCGACCAGTAGTCCCACCACGGGTCGTACGCGCCCGCGGGCTGGCGTCGCGCCGCGGCCGCGATCTCGTAGGCCTCTGTTGTGCGTCCTTCCGCCAGGAAGAGCGCAGCGAGCGAGACGAGCGGCGTCTGCGCGCTCGGATAGAGAGCCGCGGCGGCGCGGTACTCCGCGTCAGCCGGCGCGCGGGCGCCAAGCGCCTCCTGCGCCTTGCCCCGCACCATCAGCCGCCAGAATTCGACGAGGCGATCGGCGGCGGGTCCAGGAAGCGGACCGAGTCGCGTGAGTGCTTCTGCCGGCTGTCCCAGGCGATGCCAGAGAAACGCCTGGCGCACGCGCGCTTCCGCGACGTTGTCCGGAATGGCCATCGCGCGGTCGAAGAGGTCGGCCGCCCGGGTCAGCGTGGCACGCTCGTTCGGCACCGCCGTACCCTGGGGGCGAGCGCGGCTTTCCGCGGCCAGGGCGGAATACAGCAGGAATCGTGGTGCGACGAGGCGGGGGCGCCTGGCGTCCGGTGTCGGCCCCACCCGTTCAACCAGAGCCCCCAGATAGCGGTCCACCTCGGCAGGGAGGCCAGCGCCAAGGAGGAGCGCGACGGCCGCGTGGTGGGCCAGCAGTTCGAACTCGTCCTCGTCCGGTCGGATGCCCACGGGGGAGGGACGCGCGACCAGCAGCTCGCGCGCCGACTTGAGGGCATCGACCGGCGCCGCCCAGGGATACCGGAGTCCGAGCGTCGCGACCTCGATCACGAACACCACATGACGGGGATGCCAGTCGCGCTTCCATCGGCCGATGGCGTTGTACAGGTCGCCGCGAATCGCCGCGAGATCCTCGGGGCGCCGAATGGTGTTGAGGACGACCGCCGTGTCACCGGCGACGTAGGCGTCGTAGATGGCCTGGAAGGTCGCGCGGGGCGGGTCGCGCTGGCCGGAGAGCCCCACCGCGGTCACCGCGACGATGATCCCGAGCACGGCGGCGACCCTGCGCACGGGGACAGTGTAAGGGACTCAGGGGGTCGTACCTCCCCTGTGGAAAACTCATCGGGACACCCCTCGCCCAGTCCCTTGAGTTTTCCACAGGGGAGGGTACGACCCCTTGGACACGGACGAAGGACCTTACCAGTTCACCCAGCGGCTGAACTTGACGAGCAGCACGTTGGTCGCTGGCGCCGCGAAGGCATCCCCCAGATCCCGGCCGAGCTGGAAGTTGCCCTGGGCCGTCACGTCCTCGCGGCCCTGCTGCCAGACGACGAAGAGGGCCGAGCCCGGGCGGTACTCCCAGCGCAGGACATTGGTCGTCCTGAACGACAGGAAATTGAAGTTCGGATTGGCCGTGTGCGCATACGGGGCGTAGCGATCGGCGTACGAGGCGGCGCGGCCGTCGGCCAGCGCCTTGAAGTTGGTGTACACCCCGGCGGAGACGAACGGTCGCGCATAGATCTGCAGCGTGAGCGTCGGGCCGAGCGTGTAGTTGACGCGCGCCGTGATGCCCACCGTCTTCTGATCGATGCGCCCGAAGACGTATCGCGGCCCCGCAGCCGTGTCGAGGTTGGTCACCCACTGGGCGTCCGAGACGTTGGCGCTGACGTTGAACGCGGTCTGGACCTGCAGCGACGTGTTGGGCCGCCAGGTCACCGACGGGCTGAGTCCGACGTTCGACGATCCCTGCCGGTCGTTGAACCAGTTGAAGTCCACGCCGCTCGACACCGTCCGCCGGCTGTCGGTGCTGAAGTAGCCCCACTGGTTGAGGTTGCCGTTCACGTAGCCACCGGGCCCGCCGCGTGTGAGGCGGTCGTTGAACCCGCGGGTGTTGACGTTGACCCCCGTCCCCACGCTCCAGTTGTTCATGAACACCCAGTGCGCGTTGACGTTCACACCCGAGAAGCGGCGATCCCCCGCGAAGTTCCACCCGGCCCACTGGTTGAAGTTGAGCCGGACGTTGCGGACGATCCGGCCAGGTCGATCGTTCCGGACCTGATACCAGTTGCTCATCGACACGTCATCGGCGCGCGAGAGGAAGCCCAGGTCGTTGATCTCGAACCCGGGCGACTTGTAGGAGAAGTTGGAACTGAAGCGCGAGGCCTGTCCACTGATCTTGTTGAGGTTCAGCGCGCCGGCGTGCCCGTTGAGCGCCCGCCGCGTCGGGTCGTAGACCACATGGTCGGCATCCGGCCGCTGAAAGCTGTGGACCGTGCTGCGCTGCAGCCGGTCGATCGCATCGGCGCTGCCGCGGACCGTGCTGCCCGACCAGAAGCCGGTGACGCTGTAGGTGCCCTTGCCGAGCCGCCAATCCGCGTCCACGCCGCCGGTCACCGCCGTGTTGGGCACGAATGCCAGCTCGTCGGTCAGGCGGCGGTTCGTGCTGGTGACCATGAATCCCAGCCGCGAGCTGTTCGCAAACTCGCGGCTCGCGCGGCCGATCGTGTAGCTGGTCGCTGGTTCGACGCCGGTTCGGGCAATCGGGCTGCCAGGGCGCTCGATGACCTGCGCTTCCTCGCGCGCCGTCACGGCGTTGAGGATGCCGATCGAGAAGGCCCCGGCCCGCCCCGTCAGCTTGGCCGCACCGAGAATCGTGGACTGGGATGGCTGCTCGGCGAATCCCCCATCCGGTGCGGAGGCGAAGCCACGCGGCGCGCGCCCGATCCGCCGCGAGTAGAAGAGGCCCGTGCAGGCGCCGTCGCTGCAATCGACGTTGAACGAGAAGTTGCCCGATCCCTCCACGAAGAACGGTCGGCGTTCGGCGAAGAACGTCTCGAAGGCGCCGAGGTTGACGACGGCCGGGTCGGCTTCGACCTGACCGAAATCGGGGTTGATCGTGCCCGTCAGCGTGAAGCCCGGGGCGACCTGGTACTTGAGGTCCACGCCAAGCGACGCGGCCGGGTCCGGCGAGCTGCGAAGGGGATCGTTCGACGCCACCGGCGCCGTCGTCATCTGGCCGAGCAGGTACGGCGCCAGTTCGAGCTTCTTCTGCGTGCCGCCCAGGACCACGCCGCGCAGCGCACCGAACGACGAGACATATCCGCTGGCGCTGCGGGCCAGCAGCGGCCAGGTCGAGATCTCGTTGGTGTGGGCCACCGTGCGGACGACGGCGAAGCCCACGGTCTCGAGGTCGCCCGCCTTGAATCGCAGCTGCGAGAACGGCACCCGGAACTCTGCGCGCCAGCCCTGCGGCCCGCGCGTGGCCGCGACGTCCCACACCGCGTCCCACCCACGATCGTTGTTGGTGTCGTTGAACCAGTAGCGGTCGTACTTGACGCCGACCGGATTGACGCCGAACTCGTACGCCGTGCGACGGTCGTGATACGAGTCCACCAGAATCGAGACCCAGTCGGAGGGAGACGACTCGTCGCGCCGGGTGAGCAGGCCCGCGATCTTCTCCGGCTCGGGATCATGCGCCTCGATCGCGACGTACAGCGACGTGGCGTCGAAGAGCACGCGCACCTGGGTGGCATGGGTCGGCGCGGCGCCCTCGTCCGGATCGCGTTGCTGGAACTCGGTGACGGCGCGCGCGCGCGACCACGCCGCCTCACCGAGGTCGCCGTCCACCCTGATCGGGTCGCTGCCGGCGGGAATCGCGACGGCGTCGATCGTGGGCGCATCCGATCGCAGCGGCGAGGACACCGGGCTGCGGTCACTCGCGCCGACCGTCACGCTCGCGACCATCACGGTGGCCGCCATCAGGAGATCTCTCAGGCGCATCGCTCCTCCAGCCCCGGCAGGGACAGGGTCGTCGGCTTAGACGGGACGATGCTCCGCCGGGTTTACCGCGGCTGTGAAGTGTTCGGTTACGAACGGACGCTCCTGCGTGACGGGAGGCCCTAGCGCGGTTGTACGCTGATTGCCGTACGGCAGGTACGACCCTTGGCGGCCGCCCCTACAATGTCGCCATGTCGATTGCCACCCGCCGTGTCACGGGCGTCGTCGCCCTCGTCCTTGGCCTCGCCGCCTTCGTCGGCGCACGCGCCCAATCGGCCCGACAGGCGAGCGAGGCGGAGATCCCGGGCCTCTTCGCCTACGGGGAGCCGGGCATTTCAGCCGACGGACGTGAGATCGCGTTCACCTCTGGTGGCGACGTCTGGTCGGTGCCGGCTGCAGGCGGTGAGGCGCGGCTCCTCGTCGCGCACGAAGCGACGGAGCGTCGTCCGCTGTTCTCACCAGATGGCTCGTCGCTGGCGTTCCTCTCCACGCGCACCGGCGGGGGCGACATCTACGTGCTCGCCCTGGCGACGGGGCAGCTCCGGCGTCTGACATGGGACGACGGCGCAGAGCAGCTGGACAACTGGTCAGCGGACTCGGCGTGGATCTACTTCAGCTCGACGAGCCGCGACATCGCCGGCATGAACGACGTCTACCGCGTCCGCCTGACGGGCGGCACCCCGATGGCCGTGAGCGACGATCGCTATACGAACGAGTTCAGCGCGGCGCCGTCGCCGGACGGGCGCCGCCTCGCGTTCGTCGCGCGCGGCACTTCGTCGAGCCAGTGGTGGCGAAAGGGCAGCAGTCACATCGATCAGTCGGAGCTGTGGGTGCGTGCGATCGACGGGGAGGCCGCCTACGCGAACCTCACGCCGCGCGACGGACGGCAGCAATGGCCGATGTGGGCGGGCGCGGACTCGCTGGTGTATGTGTCGGATCGCGACGGGGCCGAGAACCTGTGGCAGCGGCCGGCCACGCCTGGCGCCCGCGATCGGCGTCTCACCAGCTTCAAGGACGGACGCGTGCTCTGGCCGTCGATCAGCCGCGATGGGCGCACGGTGGCGTTCGAGCGCGGGTTCGGCCTGTGGACGCTGGACACGTCCACCGGGCAGACACGGGAAGTGAAGGTGTCGCGGCGCGGCGCGCCGACGACGCCCACACCTGAGCGCCTTCGGCTGACCACCGGATTCACCGACCTCGCGCTGGCGCCCGACGGGCGCAAGGTTGCGTTCGTGGCGCGCGGCGAGGTCTTTGCCGCCTCGGCGAAGGATGCCGGCGACGCGACGCGCGTGACGACGACGCCCGACCTCGAGTCGCAGCCGGTGTGGGCACCCGACAGCCGTCGCCTGGCCTACGTCTCGGCGCGCGGTGCGGGCGCACAGATCTATCTCTACGACTTCGTGAGCAGCACGGAGACGCCGCTCACCTCGGGCAACGCGACGGATCTCTCGCCGGTCTTCTCGCCCGACGGCAAGTCGATGGCGTACCTGCGGAATCGCCGCGAGCTTCGGGTGCTCACGCTGGAGACGAAGCAGGATCGCGTCCTTTCGACTGGCATGTTCGCCGATACCATCGACAGCCCTCGGCCCGTCTGGTCGCCCGACGGCCGATGGATCGCGCTGTTCGCGATTGGCGTGAAGTCCTTCACCAATGTCGAGCTCGTGCCGCTCGACGGTGGCGTTCGCCGCCCGGTGAGCTTCCTCTCCAACGTCTACACCAATGCGATTGCGTGGGGCCGGGACGGCACCTATCTGCTCTTCGACAGCCGGCAACGGACCGAGCCAGGCGCGCTGGTGCGCGTGGATCTGGTCCCGCGCACGCCGAAGTTCCGCGAGGATCTGTTCCGCGACCTGTTCAGTGCGCCCGTGCGTAGCCCCGGATCCCCGGCGCGGCCCGGCGACCCTGTGACGCCCGCGCCGGCGCCCGCGACGCCGCCCGCCGCGCCCACGACCCCACCGACCCCCGCCGCGCCGCCGCCCGCGCCGGCCGCCGCCGGATCCGCCGCAGCCCCCGACGCGCCGATCACGCCGATCGCACCGGACTTCACCGACATCCGGCAGCGGTTGTCCGTACTTCCGCTCGGGCTCGATGTCAGCGACGTGATCGTCAGTCCTGACGGCAAGACCGCCGTCGTCACCGCTTCATCGGCTGGTCAGGAGAACCTCTACGCGTGGTCGCTCGACGAGCTCGCGACGGAGCGCGCCGTGGCGCGGCAGCTCACGACGACGACGGGCGGCAAGTCGCACGCGCAGTTCACGCCGGACAGCCGCGAGGTCTACTACCTGGACGCGGGGCGGGTGCAGATCGTGACGGTGGAGCGGCGCGAGTCACGGCCCCTCGCGATCGCCGCGGAGCTGACGGTGGACTTCGCGTCGGAGAAGCTGCAGGTCTTCCGTCAAGCCTGGACGCTGCTGCGCGACAACTTCTTCGACACGTCCTTCAACGGCGTCAACTGGGAAGCGTCGCGCGAGGTGTACGGGGCGCGCGCGGCCGGCGCCGGCACGCCCGATGAACTCCGTCGGCTCATCAGCCTGATGATCGGGGACCTCAATGCGTCGCATCTCGGGATCACCGGGCCAGGCGGCGGAGGCGCGGTGGCTGGACGACTCGGTCTGCGGTTCGATCGGCGCGACTACGAGTCGGCGGGTCGTTTCCGGGTCAGCGCCGTGACGCCGCTCGGGCCGGCGGCCCTCGCGCGAGGCATCAAGGCCGGCGACGTGGTGACGGCGATCGACGGTCGCCCGATCGAGGCGCGGACGAATCTGGACGAGGTGCTCCAGAACACCGCGAGTCGTCGCGTCACGCTGACGGTCACCGACGGCGCGGCCGGTGCGCCACGCCAGGTCGTGGTGCAGCCGACGACGCAGGCGACCGAGAAGGGGCTGCTGTACCGCGAGTGGGTCGAGGCCAATCGGGCCTACGTCCTGCGCGCGAGCGGCGGGCGCCTCGGCTACGTGCACATGATCAACATGAGTCAGGCCGCGCTGGATCAGCTGCACATCGACCTGGACACGGAGAACCACGAGCGCGACGGCGTGGTCATCGACCTGCGCAACAACCAGGGCGGCTTCGTCAACGCCTACGCGATCGACGTCTTCAGCCGGCGTCCTTACATGCGCATGGCCACACGCGACACGCCGGAAGCGCCGGCGCGCGCGGTGCTGGGGCAGCGCGCACTCGAACTGCCGACGATCCTCGTGACCAATCAGCACTCGCTCTCAGACGCCGAGGACTTCACGGAAGGCTATCGCGCGCTCAAGCTCGGCTCCGTGGTGGGCGAGCCCACCGCGGGCTGGATCATCTACACCTGGAACACGACGCTGGTCGATGGATCGACGTTCCGGCTGCCGCGCATGCGCGTCCGCGGCGCCGACGGCACCGACATGGAGAATCGGCCGCGCTCCGTCGATGTCCCCACCACGCGTCCGATCGGGGAGTCACTCGTGGCGCCAGCGAAGGACTCGCAGCTCGACGCCGCGATTCGGACGCTGCTGAAACAGTTGGGGCGGGCGGAATGACATCGGCCTACGGCCGACGGCAGACGGCCTACCTTGGACAGCCGACGGGGCACGGCCCACGGCCTACCTGGGCGGCGACGCGCCATTACTCACTCTGCGCGAGCGCGCGCCGCCATTCGTCCGTGACCGCCGCGCGCAGCGACCTGGGGGCGATCACGCGCACACCACTGCCGAAGCCGAGGATCCAGCTGAGCAGGGCCGAGTCGTTGGAGACGTGCAGGGTCATCCGCAGCCGGCCTGCGGGCAGATCGTGAAGCTGCTGCGAGTCGTGCCAGACGCGGCTCCGCACGAAGGGCGCCACGCCCGCCTCGAATTCCACTTCGACGGGTTCCGGCGTCCCGACGAAGACGCCCATCGACGCGCCGAACAGATCGGCGGGCAGTTTGCGCGTCGGCTTGAACGTCTCCTCGCCCACCGACAGCGTCTCGATGCGTTCGACGGCAAACGTCCGAAACGCGTCGTAGGCCGGCACCCAGGCCACCAGATACAGACCGCCGTTGGCGAGTGCGAGACGATAGGGATGGAGACGATAGGACTTCGCGCGGTTGCTCGTCGCTGAGAGGTACTGCATCTCGACGAGGCGCCGATCGTGAACGGCGTCGAAGAGGCGTCGCGTGATGTCCACCAGAGTGCCCGAGGCCTGACGCGACTTGGGGCCCGCCTTGGCAAAGATGACGTCGGGGAGCGCCGCCAGGAACTCGCGCATCCGGGGGTTGAGGCCGCGTTCGATCTTCTCGAACGCCGCGCGGAGTTCGCCAGCGAGCGGCCAGCCCGACAGGCTTTCGAAGACCGATCGGCTCAGGAACAACGCTGCGACGTCCGACACGGACAGGCCATCCTGCACGCCCTTGAACGGCTGGAGATCGAGCTTCCACAGCTTCGTCGCGTTTTCCTCGCCCTCGTCGTAGAGGGCGAATCCCGCATACTGCAGCGCCTCCAGGTCGCGACGAATCGTCCGCGTCGAGACGTGCACGAGGGCCGCCAGGTCGTGGATCGTCACGCCGCGGCGCGTCTCGAGTTCGCGGAGGATCTGCCATTGCCGGATGACTTCTGCGTTGCGCATGCGGGATCGGTGCCTCAGGCTGTCGGTGCGGGGGCGTCCTGCAGCCCGTGCTGGCGGAAGAACTTGTGGTGCTCCCACCAGATGTAACAGACCATCGCGAACATCAGCGCGAAGGGGACCGACCCGCGGACCAGCTGCCGGAGCTCGTCCGGGTGGACGGCGTTTCGAGCGTCACGACGAGCAGGGTCAGGGCGAAGCCGAAGACGGCGTCGCTAAACCCTTCCAGCCGAGTCACTTCGTGTTGCCGGGCAGGCATGCGCGACATCTTACCCGGACCGAAGACCTGAGGGGGTTTTCGCTGTGTCCTCGCCTGTCACACCCCCCGCCTATCCTCACAGACATGAGGAGGCACGTGATGAACGCGACAAGCCGTTTCGAGGGCACCGGGGCCCTGCAACTCGAGCTGATCGACGTGGAACGTGAACTGCTGCCGGATGGCCAGCGCCAGGTGTCCCCGACGCGCCTGCGCCTGATCCGCCAGGACGTCTACGTGGAACTGACGCGCCGGCGCCGCCGCGCCCAGATCGCCGCCCGCCGCATCATCGAGGACCGTACAGGGGTCGGGTCTTGATGGCGTAAGCCAGACCCGACCCCCTAGACGGGCGTCAGGTCTGAGGTCTTGATGGCGTAAGCCAGACCCGACCCCCTAGACGGGCGTCAGGTCTGAGGTCTTGAGGGCGTAAGCCAGACCCGACCCCCTAGACGGGCGTCAGGTCTGTGGTCTTGAGGGCGCCGGCCAGCTCCGACCCCTGGACGGACCAGGGGTCGCTGCCTACGGGAACACGCCCAGCTCGCCGTACGACCGCGCGACCTTGTCGATGGCGATCCGGAACGCCGCGGCTCGCAGGTCGCCGAGCTCCGGATGCTCCTTGAACGTCGTCCGAATGCTCTCGTAGGCGACGACCATCGTCTCCTCGAGGCCGGAGCTGACGATGTCCTGCTCGTCCGATCCGTGCACCAGCACTCGGCGCTGCTCGTCGGAGACCTTTTTCCCCGTCAACGACTCGAGCGCCTTGACGAACGAGTCTTCGCCGCGTTCCTCGAGCCGCTTCTCGAGCCGGCCGAACCGGACGTGCGACAGGTTCTTCAGCCATTCGAAGTACGACACGGTCACGCCACCGGCGTTCGCGTAGACGTCGGGGATGACCATCATCCCGCGCCGGCGGAAAATGGCCTCGGCCTCGGGCGTCGTCGGTCCATTGGCGCCTTCGAGAATGATCTTGGCCTTGATGCGAGCCGCGTTCTCGCCCGTCAGCACGTTCTCGAGGGCCGCCGGCACCAGCACGTCGCAGTCCAGTTCGAGTGCGGCCGCGATCGACAGATCGGTCGCGCCCGGGAAGTGACGAATCGAGCCGGTCGCCTTCCGGTGGGCGTCCACCGCCACGGGATCGAGGCCCTGGGGGTCGGCGATCGCGCCGTCATACTCGGCGATGGCTACGATGGTGGCGCCTCCCTCACGGCAGAATTTCGCCACGTGGAAGCCGACGTTGCCGAGCCCCTGGACGACGAGGCGCTTGCCCTCGATGCCGGCTGACAGGCCGAGCGCCTGCATGTCCTCCGCGTAGCCGCAGGCCTCACGCAGCGCGAAGTAGAGCCCGCGTCCCGTGGCTTCGCGACGGCCCCGCACGCCCCCCTGTGTGATCGGCTTGCCGGTGACACAGGCCGACCCGTCGAGCGAGCCCGGGTGCATCGCCAGAAACGTGTCCACGATCCACGCCATCTCACGCTCACCCGTGCCGTAGTCCGGCGCGGGGACGTCGATGCCGGGCCCGATGAAGTTCTTCTTCACCAGCTCGTGCGTATAGCGACGCGTGATGCGCTCGAGCTGTTCGACGGTGTACTTCTTCGGATCGATCTGCACGGCGCCTTTGGCGCCGCCGAACGGCACGTCCACGATGGCGCACTTGTAGGTCATCAGCGCCGCCAGCGCCTTCACTTCCTCTTCGTCCACGAACGACGCGTAGCGGATGCCGCCCTTGGTCGGCATCTTGTGATGGCTGTGTTCGACACGCCACGCCTGAATCGTCTCGATGGACCCGTCCGACCGACGGAAGGGGAAGCTGAACCGGTAGATGCTGTGGCAGGCTTTGATGATGTCGAGCAGGCCCTGCGGGTGACCGCTGCCGGCCGCCGCGTGGTCGAAGTACTGATTGACGAAGTCGAACATGCTGGACATGGGCACCCTCGAGACGGCAACGAACGGAGTATGCGGGTTTGCCCGCCCGAGCGCGGAGCGCGAAGGCGGGGACTACAACGCTATCGGTCACTGACGAGGGCCAGACCAGAGTCTCTGCCCGGCCGGCCGGGACGTCCGCTGCACGCTTTGTCGCAGTGCCGGCGTCCATGCAGGTGACCGGCTCGCGCGCTACGGCGGCACGTGTGGCGCGCCCGGCCGCCCGTCGAGCAAGCCAGCCACCGCCGATTGCAGGGTGGCCGTCGCGTCGCCCTGGGACGCTCCGCCCGGCACGATGGGCGCACCGATCGCCATCGTCACCACCGTGCCGCGCCACGGTTGGAGGGCGGACCAGCGGAACGCGCGGCCTCGCGGCCACAGCGCGAAGAGGCCATCCAGCGCGACGGGCACCATCGGCGCGCCGGTCTGCGACGAGAGGATCGCGGCGCCCTTGCGGAAGGGGCGCAGTGTGCCGTCGATCGACCGTTCGCCCTCCGGGAACAGCATCAGGACCTTGCCGAGCTTCAGACCCGACGCGCCCGCGCGCATGGCGTTCACCAGGTTGGCATCCGGATCGACCGGCACGATGTTGATGGACCGCGCGGCCCACTTCATGAACGGCGTCTGAAAATACTCGGCCGCGCCGACGAAGAAGAGCCGGCGGAAGATCTGGAACGGCAGAGCCGCCGCCACGAAGAACGCATCCAGGTACGATTGATGATTCGGCGTGATGATCGCGGGCCCGCCTCGCGGCAGGTGAGACTGGCCCCGCACACGGAAGCGGAGCAACAGGCGCACGGCGAGGGCCAGCGCGCGGATGATCAGGAACAAGACCAGCGCCCGGACGACCTTCGGGCGCGTCAGCTCCGACGTCAGCGCGGGATCCGGCGCGTCGGCGAGGACCCGGTCCCAGGCCATCGCAGCGTTGGACGAGGCCGACGCTCCCGTCGCGCCGCGTACGCCGCCATCCGCAGCCGCGGCCGCCGGCGTCGTTGATGCCGGTGCCGCGGCGACGGCCTCGACCAGCTGTCGGACCGTGAAGATCGTCGCACGCACGTCGGCCGCGACGTGCGTACCCGCCCGGCCTTCGAGCCACGTCAGCAACTCGACGCGTTCCATCGAATCGAGGCCGAGATCGAGCTCCAGGTTGGCGTGCGGCGTCACGGCCGGCAGGTGGAGTCGCTCCGCGATCGCGGCCAGGGTGCCCCCGTGGGACGTACCCTCGAGCCACGCGCGTTCCTCGTCGGTCATGGTTCGGGCGGCCGCGGCGGGGCGGTCGGCCCGCTCGCGCGCCTGGCGTTCGATCTCGTGACGCCGGAGCTTGCCCGTGCTGGTGCGGGGCAGCGGATCGAGGACGACGTCGTAGCTGAGGATGCGCTTGTGCGCGGGCAGCTGGACCGCGAGTCCCTCGAGTTCGAAGCGGATGAGCTCGCGGATGTTCACGACGCCGCGTTCGCGCAGCGCCGTATCGTCGGGCACGATCACGCCGTGCAGGCGCTCGGCCGATGGTTCGCCCGGACGCGTCAGTCCGAGCACGCAGAGTTCCTTGACGAAGGGCGACTGCCGATAGTGGGCTTCGATCTCTTCCGGATACAGGTTCTTGCCTGAACTGAGGACGATGATCTCCTTCTTGCGGCCGGTGATATAGAGGCGGCCCTCGCCGTCGAGCCGACCGAGGTCGCCCGTGTAGAGCCAGCCGTCGATCAGGGCGGCCTGTCGTCGCGTCCGCGCGATTGAAGTAGCCCTGCATCACGATCGGTCCCCGAATCAGCACCTCGCCGTCGTCGTTCGCGTCGTCATCGGGCGAGGCCGGCGCCTCCCTGCGGGGCGATGCGGATCTGGACGCCCTCGAAGGGCTGTCCGACCGACGTCGTGAAGCGGTCGCCGGGCCGCATGATCGTCGCGCCGCCGGACGTCTCGGTCAGGCCATACGCGTTGAGCAGGGTGAAGCCCATGCCGTAGAGGTCGCGGGCGATCGCGGGGTCGACACGCGAGCCACCGGTGATGAGCACCCGCATCGACGGACCGAGGGTGCGATGGACGCGCGCGAACACGCGGCGGCCCGGGATTCCAGCCGATGTGATCGCGCAGCCAGACGTTCGCGCTGACGAGCAGGCGGAACGCGGCGCGCGACAGGCGGCCGCCGCGGCTGACCTCGGCGAGCACGCGCTGATGAATCAGGTAGAAGAACTGCGGCACGCACGCGAAGATCGTCACGCCGCGCGAGTCGAGGGCCGCGAGCAGGGAAGTGGAGCTGACGGTTTCCAGAAAGACGACGCGCGCGCCGATTGAGAGCGGCAGCAGCAGGTTGGCCATCTGGGCCAGCGCGTGGAAGAGCGGCAGGACGCCGAGGATGACGTCGTGCTCGTCGGCGCGGACGATGCCGAGCGCCCCGATGCGCTCGGCATCGAGGTTGTCGTGCGAGAGCACGACCCCCTTGGGGTCCGCGGTGGTGCCGGAGGTGTAGAGGATGACGGCGGGGTCGTACCTGTTTTCCACAGATCCGGGGGATTCGGTGCCAGGCCTCGGGACCAGGACGGCCCCGAGGCCTGGCACCGGCGAGGCCGGATCTGTGGAAAACCGGTACGACCCCCTGTCCGCGAATAGCACCAGGGCGCCGCTGTCGGCCAGGATGGTCTGGACCTGGGCAGGTTTGTAGGCGGTGTCGAGCGGGACGGCGACGGCGCCATGCCGGAGGATGCCCAGATACACCGCGATCCACCGGGCGCTGTTGTCGCCCAGGATGGCGACCCGATCGCCGGCGCCCACCCCCACGACCCCCAGCCAGGCGGCGACCCGTCCGGCCTCGTCCAAGAGGGCCCGATAGGTGGTCGTCTCGACGCCTGCCGCCCCGATCCGCTCGATCGCCGGCCGATCCGGAAACCGCGAAGCGGCCTCGGCAATCCGGTCGTAGAAGTTGGACACTGGGCGCATCTACATGTGACGATGTGGTGATGTGGTGATGTGGTGATGTGGTGATGTGAAGGGCTCGGCCATCACCCAATCTGACATCACCCAATCTGACATCACCACATCTGACATCACCACATCACCACATGTAGAATGTCTCTGTTCCCGTCCGTGTCCGTATCTGCCGTCAAGTTGAAGGAGACCCATGTCGAAGACCCTGTTCGCCCTTGCCCTGGTTGTCGCGATCGCGGCACCTGCGGCGGCTCAGACGCCCGCTGAAGTTAAGGTCGCTGACCTCAAGGTCGGCGATACCGCGCCGGACTTCACCCTGCCCGGCACCGACGGCAAGACCCACAAGCTGTCCGACTACAAGGGCAAGACCGTTGTCGTCGCCTGGTACCCGGCGGCGTTCACCGGCGGCTGCACGGCCGAATGCAAGCAGTTCACCGAGAGCATGCCCGCCATCAAGGCGTTCGACGTGGCCTACTTCATGGCGAGCGTGGACACACCCGAGAAGAACGCCGAGTTCGCCAAGATGGAGAACGCCAACTTCCCGCTGCTCTCCGATCCCGGCAAGCAGACGGCCGCCGCGTACGGTGTGCTGGGCCCGCGTGGCCTCGCGCTCCGCTGGACGTTCTACATCGGCCCCGATCGCAAGATCCTCTTCATCGACAAGGACGTCAAGCCGGCCTCGGCGGGCATCGACCTGGCGGCCAAGCTCGGCGAGCTGAACGTCAAGAAAGTGAAGTAGTGATCGATCCTCTTGCCCGCTACCGCGACTGGTTCGCGGAAGCGGCGGCCCTGGGGGGCGGCGATCCGAAGGCCACGTGTCTCTCGACCGTGGCGCCGGATGGCCGCCCGTCGAGCCGCATGGTCCTCCTCCAATACGTTGACGACCGCGGCTTCGTCTTCTTCACCAACCTCGGCAGCCGCAAGGCCCGCGACCTGGCGAGCCAGCCGCATGCCGCCCTGTGCACGCATTGGCCTGCACTCGAGCGACAGGTGCGCGTCGAAGGCGCCATCACGCCTGTCTCGGACGACGAAGCGGACCGCTACTTCGCGACGCGCCCTCGGGAAAGTCAGATCGGGGCGTGGGCCTCGCGTCAGAGCGAAACCCTCGCTTCTCGTGACCTCCTCGAGGCCCGCGTGCACGAGATGAGCACCCGGTTCGAGGGCAGCCCCGTGCCCCGCCCGCCCTTCTGGTCAGGCTTCATCGTCGTGCCGTCCCGGATCGAATTCTGGACGGGACACGCGGGCCGGCTCCACGAGCGCGAGGTGTTCGACCGCGACGCGTCCGGGTGGCGCGCGCAGCTGCTGTTTCCATGAGCACACCGAGCCCCTCCCTCCCGCCCGTTGAAGCGCTGCCGAATCCGGTAGGACAGAAGGCGCCGGACGGTCCTGGCGCCGACACGACGACGCCGGCAGAAGCCGGATCGTCCGATCGCTACCTGCTCGAAGGCCCGCACTCGCGCGTCCGCGAGTTCCTGCTGCTCTGGCGCGCCGTGTGGGACTTCGTGCGCGGCTTCCGTGTGCTGCATTTCGTCGGGCCGTGCGTGACGATCTTCGGATCCGCGCGGTTTCCCGAGACGCACCCGTACTACATCCTGGCGCGCGAGGTGGGCCGACGCGTCAGCAAGATGGGCTTCACCGTCATGACCGGCGGCGGTCCGGGTGTGATGGAAGCAGCCAACCGCGGCGCGCGTGACGCCGGCGGGCTGTCGGTGGGCTGCAACATCGAGCTGCCGTTCGAGCAGGAGCCGAACAAGTACCTGGACCGCTGGATCACCTGCCACTACTTCTTCGTGCGCAAGGTGCTGCTGTTCAAGTACTGGTACGCGTTCGTCGTGCTCCCTGGCGGACTCGGCACCCTGGACGAACTGACCGAAGCCCTGACGCTGATCCAGACCAAGAAGATTCAGGGGTTTCCCGTCATCCTGATCGGCACGGAGTACTGGAAGCCGTTCGTGAGCCTGCTGCGCGAGATGATCGCGCTCGGCGCCGTCAGTGAACACGACCTCGACCTCCTCAAGGTCACCGACGACCTCGATGAGGCGATGGCGTACCTGGAGGCTGAAGCGATCGGGTCGTTCGGGTTGAAGAAGGTGCCCTGGCGGCCGCAGTGGTGGCTCGGCGAGTCCATCACGCGGAAGTTCTGAAACGACCTCGGAGGTATTTCCTACGAAAACTGTCAGCCCGCACGTCGGCTGACAGTTTTCGTAGGAAATACCTCCGAGGTCGTTGCGGCCGCCGCCGGCAGTCGCACCACCGCCACGGTGCCGCCGTGCTCGGGCGACTCCAGGTCCACGTGACCGCCGTGCGCTTCGAGGATGCGGCGCGCGGTGGCCAGTCCGAGGCCCGTGCCCGTCGGACGCGTCGTGTAGAACGGCTCGAACAGCTGCTCGCGATCCCCAGGCGGCAGGCCCGGCCCGTGGTCAGCGATCCGGACCTCATGCCAGCCCTCGTCCGAACGGGTTGAGATCGACAGGCGCCCGCGCCCACCCATCGCCTGCGCCCCGTTCATCAGCAGGTTGAGCAGCACCAGCTTCAGTTGTGCGGAATCGGCGGTCACGACCGCCGAGGTTGGCGCCACGTCGATCCTGACCGCGGCGACCGTCGGGTCCTGCTTGAGGAGCAGGACGGTTTCATCGATCAGGGACGCGACGCG
Organism: uncultured Acidobacteriota bacterium; assembly: GCA_963738485.1. GTDB lineage: Bacteria > Acidobacteriota > Vicinamibacteria > Vicinamibacterales > SCN-69-37 > CAVTWK01. Next base: position 6,602 of record CAVTWK010000001.1, on the reverse strand, counting down.
GACGGCCGCCAGACTCGGCTGGATGGGGCGCACCGACAAGAGCAGGTCGCGCACGATCGCCCCAAGGTCATCGACACGCGCCACCACCTCGGCCGCGATCCGCTGCTCGTCCGAACCGGCCGGGAAGCGCCGCCCCATCATCTGGACCGCGCCGCGAATCCCGGCCAGCGGATTCCGCACCTCGTGGGCGACGACGGCCGTCATCTGGCCGAGCTGGGCCAGCGCGGATTGATCGCGCAGCGCCGCCGCCGATCGCGCGCGCTCGACCTCGCTGCGTCGGAATCGCTGGACCAGGTAGGCGGTCAGGAAGCAATTGACCGCAATCGCCCCGCGCGTGAAGACGACGGCCGTCATGGGGACCGGGGCGGTGGTCACCAGGCTCTGGACGACCATCGCCGTCGTCGCCGCGCCGGCCACCACAAACGAGCTGTGACGTTGTGTCGAAAGGACGGTGAGCAGCACCGGGACGGTGTACAGGCCGTTGAGGGTGTAGCCGGGGCCGAGCAGCAGATTCGCGCCGAACAGCGCGACCGTCAGCAGCAGGGCGACGACCGAGGCGTGCGGGCTCAGGCGAGGCATGAATCCTCCGGCATAATACTCCCGCCGATGTCCGCGCGCCGCGTGCTGATCGTTGACGACGAGCCGCTGATTCGCTGGTCCCTGCGCGAACGGCTGATCGCCGACGGACTCCAGGTCGTCGAAGCGTCCACCGCGGCCGAGGCGCTGGAACTGGCGGCCGAGGGTGTGGATCTGGCGCTGCTCGACTACACCCTGCCCGACGGCGACGGCATCTCCGTCCTGCGACGCCTGCGCGAGGTCGATCCCGACACGCCGGTCATGATGATTACGGCCCGCACCAGCATCGAGACCGTGGTCGAGTCCGTCCGGTCGGGCGCCTTCGACTACGCGGTCAAGCCGTTCGACCTCGACGACATCGCCGTCCGCGTGGCCCGCGCGCTCGAGACCACGCGCATGCGGCGAGAACTGCGGACATTGCGCGACACGCTGGCGCGTCCGTTTGGGCCCGGCTCGATCATCGGTGAGTCGGAGGTGATGGAGCGCGTCAAGATCCTCGCGCGCAAGGTCGCCTCGAGCCCGGGATCGACCGTGCTCATCACCGGCGAGAGCGGTACCGGCAAGGACCTGCTCGCCAAGGTCATTCACTACGCCAGCAGCCGCGCGGCGCGGCCGTTCCTCAACGTGACCTGCTCGGCGCTGCCCGAGGCCCTGCTCGAGTCCGAGATGTTCGGTCACGAGCGCGGCGCGTTCACCGATGCGCGTCAGCAGAAGCGTGGCCTGTTCGAACAGGCGGACGAGGGCACGGTCTTTCTCGACGAGATCGGCGAGATGACGCCGACGCTCCAGGCCAAGCTGCTGCGCGTGCTCGAGGACAAGGCGTTCCGCCGCGTGGGCGGCAGCGGGGACATCCGCGTGGACGTGCGCGTGGTAGCGGCCACGCACCGCGACCTCGAGGCGCTGGTCGCGGAAGGGAAGTTCCGCGACGACCTCTACTACCGGCTCAACGTGCTCCGGGTGGAGCTGCCGCCGTTGCGCGCCCGCGGGCACGACGTGATGCTGCTCGCGCGACACTTCGTCGAGACGTTCTGTCGCGAGTTCAACCGATCAGTGCGGGGATGGAGCGCGGCGGCCGAAGAGATGCTGTCGTCGTACAGCTGGCCGGGCAACGTGCGCGAGCTGCGGAACCTGGTCGAACGCGCGGTCCTGCTCTCAGAATCCGACGAGCTGACGCCCACCGATTTCGACAGCATGCGCGCGACGCGCGGCCCCCTGTCAGGCGGTGTGCTGCTGCCGCCAGCCGGTCTCGACCTCGAGGCGTTGGAGAAGGATCTGCTGCGGCAGGCGCTGGAACGAACGGGCGGGAATCAGACCCGGGCGGGTGCCCTGCTGGGGCTGCACCGCGACCAGATCCGCTATCGGATCGAGAAGTACGGCTGGACCAAACGGGATTCGTCGGCGTCCTGAGCCTGGACGCCTGTCAGGCTGCCTGCGGCGGGTGAGGCGACGTGCCGTCGGGCTGATGGAATGTCCCGGCCAGTTGAGACCACACCGGGCAGCCCTCGCAGTCGGCCGACGGTCCCGTGGCCCGAATGCTGCGGTACGGGTACTCACACACCCACACGGGCGTACGCGCCGCGCTGGGGCGTCCGGGGGCGCTGATGCGTCCCGCGTGACAGCGCAGATGAGGGAACTTGAGAACGGGTGCCATGGGCCAGCCTGTGTGAGCGCCTTTGAAATTGGCCGCGCTCGTGAGCATATTCCTGCAACGCAAGGCTCGTGCCGCGTGCCGGATACGTCAGAACGCGGCCAATTCCGGCACTTTTCGGCCAGGCCGCTCGGGGGACGGTCGGTCCACCGACAGAAGTGCCGGCCGACGCCACAACCCTGACCGCGAGGCGTCGGCCCAGCGACCGGGGTCAGACGGGGGTCAGACGGGGGTCAGACCGAGGTTTGACCCCGGTTTGACCCCGGTCTGACCCCACCACCTACGGCAGCCGCAGGATTGGGGGCTCGAGCGGCCAGTCCGTCGGCACGGGCTCGTAGAACACGCGCTCGAGGAACAGCCCAGACGCGGGTGCGGCCACGCGGGCGGGAATAGGCGAGTCCTTCGCCAGCAGATCGCCGACCGTCCGTGGATCGAGGCCGCCTCGGCCCACCTCGACCAGCACGCCGACCAGCCGGCGCACCATCTTCCAGAGGAAATGCGACCCGACCACCCGGATGACCAGCAAGTGGTCGATCTCGACGATCTGCAGGCGATCGACCAGCACCTGCATCGACTTCTCCTCAGGGTCGTCGTCGGTGAACGCGCGGAAGTCGGAGAACCCGGTCAACGCGGACGCCGCCTCGCGCATGCGGGCGACGTCGAGCGGATCGCGCACCCACCAGACATACGGTTTGGCGAACGCCGTCCGTCTGGTCGCGACCTGGTACACGTAGGACCGCGCCACGGCGCTGTGGCGGGCGTGAAAGCGCGCGGGCACCCGCTCGGCCTCCAGCACGTTGATGTCAGACGGCAGGGCCTCGTTCAAGCGGTTGATCAGGGTGGCGGGCGCGAGCGTCTGGCCGAGGTCGAGATGCGCGACTTGCGCGAGGGCGTGGACGCCGGCATCGGTCCGCCCCGACCCGTAGCTTTCAAAGCGTCCCGGACCGAGGGCCTTGCGGACCGCTTCGTGCAGTTCCCCCTGCACGGTGCGGGCGTTCTGCTGGATCTGCCAGCCGTGGTAGCGCGTGCCAGCGTATTCGAGCGTGAGGCGGTAGCGGGGCATCAGGACGGCGTCGGCCGGTGCACTAGAATAATCGTTGTGTTCGTTCGACGCTTTTTCGAGTCGTCGCTGGCCCAATCGAGCTATCTGATCGGCTGTCCCTCGGCCGGGCAGGCGATCGTCATCGATCCCGTCCGTGACCCCGAGCCCTACCTGCAGGCGGCCGAGGACGAAGGCGTCCGGATCACCCACGTCACCGAGACGCATATTCACGCGGACTTCGTGTCCGGCTCGCTGGAACTGGCCGCGCGCACCGGCGCGCGCATCTGCGTGTCGGGCGAGGGGGGCGACGGCTGGCACTACGCGTTTGCCGATCGCCCCGACGTCGTCATCCTGCGCGATGGCGATCGGATCGACATCGGACGCGTGCGCATCGACGTCGTCCATACGCCCGGACACACGCCGGAGCATCTGACGTTTCTCGTGACGGACACCGCGGCCGCGGACGAGCCGATCGCCGCGGCGACTGGGGACTTTCTGTTCGTCGGCGACGTCGGACGGCCGGACCTGCTCGAGCGGGCCGTGCACATGGAAGGCACGATGCGCGCCGGCGCACGGACGTTGTATGCGAGCCTGCAGCGTTTTGCGGCCCGTCCGGACTGGCTGCAGATCTGGCCGGGGCACGGCGCCGGATCGGCGTGCGGCAAAGGCATCAGCGCCATCCCGTCCAGCACGCTCGGGTACGAGCGACGATTCAACTGGGCGTTCCAGGTGCACAGCGAAGCCGAGTTCGTGGATCAAGTGCTCGAGGGACAACCGGATCCGCCGCTCTACTTCGCGCAGATGAAGCGTGTGAACCAGGCGGGACCGCGCGTCCTCGGCGCACTGCCGCACCCGCTGGCGCTCGAGGGCGCGTCGCTCGCGGAACTGGCGGGCGCTGACTGGCCCGTTCCGGCCTCACCGGTCGCGACCCCGTCGCACGATGACCTCGTGCGCGAGCGGCGCGCCCTCCTCGTGGACACGCGACCGCCAGCCGACTTCGCGACGGGGTCGGTGCCGGGGTCGTTGAATCTGCCCGCCACGGCGACGTTCGCGACCTGGGCGGGCTGGCTGCTGCCGTACGATCGGCCGATCCGGCTGATCGTGTCCGGCGCGGGCGTCGCGGCGGAACGCCACGCCGCCGACCTCGCGCGCACGCTCGCGCTCATTGGCCTCGACCACGTGGACGGCTACGTGGACGAGCCGGCCCTCGACGCGTGGCTGGCCGCCGGGCACGCGCGGCAGAGCGTGCCGCAGATCGGCGCCGCGGACCTGGCCGAGTCGCTCCGTCACGGCGGCGTGACCCTTGTGGACGTCCGTCATGATCAGGAATTTGCGGCGGGTCACATTCACGGCGCGCGACATGTCCCGCTTGGCCATCTCTCGTCGCGCCTCGCCGAACTCCCGACGAACCGGCCCGTGGTCGTGCAGTGTCAGAGCGGCGGACGCTCCGCGATTGCGGCCAGCCTGCTGCGCGCGCGCGGCGTCCAGGTCGTCCTGAACTTCGCCGGGGGCCTGTCCGCCTGGGTTCGGGCTGGCATGCCCGTGGAGACCTGATGGGCAAGGATCGCGGCACACCCGAAGAAGCCGCCGCGTCGTTTGGCGTCGGTCGCATCCGCCGGCATCTGTTCGTGTGCGGCGGTCCCGACTGCTGTCGCACCGACGACGGCGACGAGACGTGGGACTTCGTCAAGCGCCGCATGAAGGACCTCGGTCTCACCGGACCCGACGGCCCGGCGTATCGCACGAAGGTCAAGTGCCTGCGCATCTGCACGGAAGGTCCGATCGCGCTCGTCTATCCGGAAGGCACGTGGTATCGCCACGTCACGCCGGAGAACGCGGATCGAATCATCGACGAGCACATCGGCCGTGGCCGGATTGTCTCGGATCTGTGCTTTGCGACCAATCCGTTGTTTCCGTCCGACGACGGACCAAGTAAGATCTGAGGATGGAAGCCGGCGCGATCGTCAAGGCCTGGGGCCGCATTCTTTCCGGGCACCAACCGAATCTCTCCATCGAAATCACGCGGGAATGTCCGTTGCGTTGTCCGGGCTGCTACGCCTATGGCGACACGCACCTCGGGGGCGATGTCGTGCTGCGGGAGCTGGCCGATTTCAAGGGCCAGGCGCTGATCGACGGCGTGCTCGAGCTCGTGGCGCGCCGCAAGCCGCTGCACGTCTCGATCGTGGGTGGCGAGCCGCTGGTCCGGTTCCGCGAACTGGAAGTGCTCCTGCCGACGCTCACGGGGATGGGCGTGCACACGCAGGTCGTGACGAGCGCGGTGCGTCCGATTCCCGAGGCGTGGGCGAACATGCGGAACCTGCAGGTGGTCGTCTCGATCGACGGCCTGCAGCCGGAACACGACGTGCGTCGCGCGCCGGCGACCTACGAGCGCATTCTGAAGCACATCAAAGGGCAGCACATCACCGTGCACTGCACGATCACGCGCCAGCAGACGCGGGCGGGCTACGTCACGGAGTTCACCAAGTTCTGGGCGCCCCAGGCCGACGTCAAGCGCATCTGGTTCAGTCTCTACACGCCGCAGAAGGGCGAGGACTCGCCCGAGATGCTACGGCGCGAGGATCGCGAGCGCATCGTGGCTGAGTTGTCCAGGCTCCACGCGACGGAGCCGAAGCTGCACGACATGATTCCCTCCGTGGTGCAGGGGTATCTGCATCCGCCGCAGAATCCCGAGGAGTGCATCTTCTCGAAGACCACCGAGTGCCTGTCGGCGGATCTGAAGCGGGTGGTGACGCCGTGTCAGTACGGCGGCGATCCGGATTGCACGCAGTGTGGCTGCCTGGCGTCGGTGGGCCTCGGAGCGCTCGGGGACTACAAGATGGCCGGGGTCCTGCCGTTGCGGACGATCTTCAAGGGCTCATTCGCGGTCGGGCGGGGGATGCGGAAGCTGCGTGGAGAACCGGCGGCCGCGGCGATGATGGCCAGTCCTCCGGTGCGGGAGCTGTGATAGATTTGGTGGCTGTGCGCCCGTAGCTCAATTGGATAGAGCGCCGGGCTTCGAACCCGTAGGTTGGGGGTTCAAGTCCCTCCGGGCGCACCACGTCGGCGGCGTGCGGACGGCGAAGCAGGATCGAGACCGGAGTATGCGCCCGTAGCTCAGCTGGATAGAGCGTCGGCCTCCGGAGCCAAAGGTCGCAGGTTCGAATCCTGCCGGGCGCACCAGCCTTCGCTCGCTCGGCGAGCACGCGTGTATGCAAGGCCGCGACGTCGGGCGCGATCAAGTTCGTCCCCACCACTTCGTGGGCCCGTAGCTCAATTGGCAGAGCAGCAGACTCTTAATCTGTTGGTTGGTGGTTCGATTCCACCCGGGCTCACCAT